>NZ_CP063169.1:0-1482898 GCF_014960965.1 Ruania alkalisoli
GAGTCCGCGTCAGGTCCATCACATCACGGTGCCGCACGTCCCCTGGGCCTACGCCCATCACCACCGGCCCGCTCTCTAGCGGCTCCTCACCACGGCGTGCTCGGCACACGCTCGACCGAGCGGTCATCGCACCACCCCCACCTTCACCCACAACTGTGGACAACCGGTGGCGGGAGGTGCCCATCCACAGTTAGAGTCACAACTTCCAGCACGACGTTCCTCCGGTCGCAACTCGCACCAGGACGCGGTACGTGCCTGAGCGGAGAGTTTCACACAGACTGTGGATACAGTTGTGGATCAACGCCGTCGAGAAGTCCGAGAGCAACTGCGTCCCACAGGGGGTCACGTGTCCGAGTCGCCCGTGGATCCAGCCGACCTCACCAAAGCCTGGGATCGTGCCTTCGAGATTCTCAGCCAACGAGGTGATCTGGCAGGGGCGCAACTGGGTTTCATCCGGCTCACCAGGCCACTCGGTGTCATCGATGAGACCATCCTGCTCGCTGTCCCCAGCGATTTCGCCAAGGACTTCATCGAGACCCGGGCACGGGAGTCGATCATCGCCGCCCTCACCACCGCCCTGGATCGCACTGTCCGGGTGGCGGTGACGGTCGATCCGTCGCTCGAGGACGCCGTCCCGGCCGAGCCTCCCGCCAGCGTGGACCCGGAGCCGAATCTCCGCGAGACACCCCCGCCGCCCAGCCAGATCGCCGATCCGCCGCGCGCTGAGCGCCCGCCGCGATCGGAGACCTATCGCTCCGAGAACCGCCCGGACAACTACGCCACCGGTGTCGACCCCTACGCCCGGCTGAACCCGAACTACACCTTCGACACATTCGTGATCGGTTCGAGCAACCGGTTCGCACATGCGGCCGCGACCGCCGTCGCCGAAGCTCCGGCGAAGGCCTACAACCCGCTCTTCATCTACGGTCAGTCCGGTCTGGGCAAGACGCACCTGCTGCACGCAATCGGCCACTACGCCAAGAGCCTCTATCCCGGCATCCGGGTGCGGTACGTCAACTCGGAAGAGTTCACCAACGACTTCATCAACTCGATCCGCGATGACAAGGCGGAGGCCTTCCAGAAGCGGTACCGCGAGGTGGACGTCCTCCTCATCGACGACATCCAGTTCCTGCAGGGCAAGGAACAGACGATGGAGGAGTTCTTCCACACCTTCAACACCCTGCACAACGACAACAAGCAGGTGGTCATCACCTCTGACTTACCGCCCAAGCACCTGAACGGGTTCGAGGACCGGATGCGGTCTCGCTTCGAGTGGGGTCTGATCACCGACGTCCAACCGCCGGACCTGGAGACTCGAATCGCCATCCTTCGCAAGAAGGCCGGGGCGGAGTCGCTGCAGGCGCCCAGTGAAGTGCTCGAGTACATCGCTTCGAAGATCTCCTCCAACATCCGCGAGCTCGAAGGCGCACTCATCCGCGTCACGGCATTCGCCAACCTCAACCGCCAGACGGTCGACCTGGCTCTGGCGGAAATGGTCCTCAAGGATCTGATCACCGATACGGACGGAGCCGAGATCACACCCTCGGTGATCATGGCCCAGACCTCGGCGTACTTCGGAGTCACGATCGAAGCCCTGTGCAGCGCCGATCGCTCCCGGGTGCTGGTCAACGCTCGCCAGATCGCCATGTATCTGTGCCGCGAGCTCACCGAACTCTCCTTGCCGAAGATCGGCCAGGTCTTCGGCGGACGTGACCACACCACCGTGATGCACGCCAACCGCAAGATCCGCCAGCAGATGGCCGAGCGACGATCTACGTTCAACCAGGTCACCGAGCTCACCAACCGCATCAAGCAGCAACAGCGGGCCTGAGCCTGCTCAGCGTTCACGCAGCCCCTCTGACCAGGGACGATGGACGCGTCCATGCACAGATGTGGATGAATCTGTGGATGGCCGTGGATAGCCGGGCCCCATCCGTGGACGAATGACATCAATCTCGTGGACGGCGGCTGTGCACGCACGCCCGGTCCACATGCCTCCCGTCACCCTGTGAGGTGTAGTTCATGCATCCATCCACACCCTCGCGCGGCCGCTGACCTGCAACAACGCCGCTTACCCACATCCTCCACAACACCGATGACGAAGATGACACTTATCTCCGGACATCAGGGTGTGAACAACCAACATTGCCCCTCTGGCCACTCCAGGGGCCCCTCAGGTGGATCTCACGACCCAAGAGATGACAACCTGTCGCCCGGAGTGCTCCGTGTCGTCTACTGTCGAGACGGGACGCACGACTCTCGATCTGTTGATCGAGGACGTATGACACCGCCAGTCACTATGCTCGGGAGCCCCGAGTGCGCATGAACGAGGAATGAGGCCGACATCGTGAAGTTCAGGGTGGAGCGAGACGTCCTGGCGGACGCCGTTACGTGGACAGCACGCACCCTGCCGAGCCGTCCGCCGTCCCCAGTACTGGCTGGCGTGCGCCTCGAAGCCGACGGCACCGGCCTCGTCCTGTCCACTTTCGACTACGAGGTGTCCGCTCGCTCGGCCGTCGTCGCCGACGTCGAGGTGCCAGGCAGCGTCCTGGTCTCCGGCCGCCTCCTCGCCGAGATCTCCAAGGCACTACCGAACAAGCCGGTCGAGGTCAGCGTCGAAGGTAACCGTGTCAGCGTCGTCTGCGGTTCGTCGCGCTTCACCTTGCTGACCATGCCGGTCGAGGACTACCCGACACTGCCGGAACTTCCGGATGTCACCGGCAGTATCGCGGGAGATTCTTTCGCTCAGGCCATCTCGCAGGTCACGATGGCAGCTGGTCGGGACGAGACCCTGCCGTTGCTGACAGGTGTGCGGGTCGAGATCGACGGTGATGCTCTCACCATGCTGGCCACCGACCGTTACCGCCTCGCCATGCGGCAGATCACGTGGTCTCCCGCGGCACCGTCGGTCTCCCGGGTGGCACTGGTCCGGGCTCGAACGCTCTCCGACGTCGCGCGGAACCTCTCCAACGCCGGGTCCATCGATATCGCCCTCGCCGACGGTGGCGACATCATCGGGTTCGAAGCCGGCGGCCGGCGCACCACCTCGCTTCTCGTCGACGGTGAGTACCCACCGGTCCGTCGCCTGTTCCCCGACCAGACGACGACGCATACGATCACCAGCACTCATGAGCTGGTCGAGGCTGCCAAGCGCGTCTCGCTGGTTGCCGAGCGCAACACTCCGATCCGGCTCTCCTTCAGCGAAGGGCAGGTCGTCCTCGATGCGGGACAGGGTGATGATGCCCAGGCCACCGAGGTGCTCGAATCCACCCTGGTCGGTGAGGAGATCTCCACGGCATTCAACCCGCAGTACCTGTTGGACGGACTGAGCGCGTTGAACACCGACTTCGTGAGGCTCTCCTTCACGCACCCGTCGAAGCCTGCCGTCATGACCGGCCAGGACGATGCGGACGGCACCGATCACGCCGAGGAGTTCCGTTACCTGCTCATGCCCATCCGGTTCGGAGCCTGATCACCACCACGCAAGGAAGGCGCGCGCATGCACCTCGGACTTGTCGGACTCGGCAAAATGGGCGGCAATATGCGCGACCGCCTGCGTGCTGCCGGTCATCACGTCACCGGATATGACCGCAATCCCGAGGTCACCGATGTTGCCTCGCTTGAGGACCTGGTCGCTGCGTTCGACGCGGAAGAACGCACGGTCGTCTGGGTGATGGTGCCGGCCGGCGAGATCACTGAAGCGGTGATCACCGAACTCGCCGGCTTGCTCTCAGCAGGCGACGTGATCATTGACGGTGGAAACTCCAAGTACGTCGATGACCTGCGCCGTGCGGAGCAGTTGAGCGCTTCCGGTATCCAGTACGTCGACGCCGGCGTCTCCGGCGGGATCTGGGGCAAGGAGAACGGGTACGGCCTCATGGTGGGCGGGGCTGACGATGTCATCGACTCACTGATGCCGATCTTCGATGACCTCCGCCCCGATGGACCCCGGAATGAGGGTTTCGTCCACGCGGGGCCGGTCGGTGCGGGCCACTACGCCAAGATGGTCCACAACGGCATCGAGTATGGCGTGATGCAGGCGTATGCCGAAGGTTACGAGATCCTCGCCGCCAAGGACGAGCTGATCACCGATGTCGGTGCCATCTTTGAGGCATGGCAGCGAGGCACGGTGGTGCGCTCATGGCTGCTGGAACTCCTGGTGAAGGCCCTCAACGAGGATCCGGACCTGGATGACATCCGTGGATATGTCGCAGACTCTGGTGAAGGGCGCTGGACCGTGGAGGAAGCAATACAGCGGGCGGTGCCTGCACCGGTGATCAGCGCAGCGCTCTTCGCTCGTTTCGACTCCCGCCAGGAAGACTCCCCGGCGATGAAGGCTGTTGCCGCGTTGCGCAATCAGTTCGGCGGGCACGCCACCAAGCCGTCGGCAGACGGCTGATCGCATCACATCGACAGGCATGTACGTCTCTGACCTCGCCCTCACCGACTTCCGCTCCTACCATGAGGCGCTGCTGTCCCTGGATCCGGGGATCACTGCTTTCGTCGGTCCCAATGGGCAGGGAAAGACGAACCTCGTCGAGTCGATCGGCTATCTGTCCACGTTCTCCTCGCACCGGGTCGCCTCCGATGCGGCGCTCGTGCGGCACGGCGCCTCCCGGGCGATCATCCAGGCGAAGGTGGTCAGTGACGAGCGGACCTCGGTGCTCGAACTGGAACTCGTCTCCGGCAAGGCGAACAGGGCGCGTCTGAATCGTTCCCCGATGCCGCGTGCCCGCGAGCTACAGGGCATGCTCCGAACTGTCGTTTTCGCCCCCGAGGATCTCTCGCTCGTCAAGGGCGATCCGGATGGCCGGCGCCGCTTCGTCGATGAGCTGCTCGTGCTGCTCAGCCCCAAGCTCGCCGGTGTCCGTTCCGACTACGAACGGGTCGTTCGGCAGCGCAACGCCTTGCTCAAGTCGGCTGCGGGTGCACGTCGAGGCGGTGGAAACGCGGATCTGCGCACGCTCGACGTCTGGGACGAGAAGGCTGCAGCCGCAGGCGCCCAGCTGACCGCCGCCCGGGTCAGGATGCTGCGTGACCTGCGACCACATGTGCAGAGCGCTTACGAACGCGTCAGCTCAGGGCAGAGCCTGGCGGAGATCGCTTACCGCGCCACCGTCCAGCAGGCGATGTCCGATCAGGGCAGCGAGTCTGGCGGAGAAGAGGCGCTCACGAACGCGGACCTGGTGGAGGCTCAGCTGCTGGAGGCGATGTCGCGGCTGCGGCCCAAGGAGATCGAGCGCGGCGTCAGCCTCGTGGGCCCGCACCGTGACGAACTCGAACTGCGCCTCGGTGGACTGCCGGCGAAGGGATATGCCTCCCACGGGGAGTCGTGGTCGTTGGCGTTGGCGCTGCGCTTGGCGAGCTATGAGCTGCTCAAGGCCGATGACTGGCGGTCCGATGGCGAACCCGTGCTCATCCTCGACGATGTCTTCGCCGAGCTCGACAGCCGACGTCGCAACCGGCTGGCTGAGTTGGTCGCCAAGGCCGAGCAGGTGCTCATCACTGCCGCTGTCGCAGAGGATGTGCCGGAACAGCTCGAGGGTGCCCGGGTCGACGTCATGGGATCGGTGGCCACCCGTGTCCGCTGACGATGCCCCCGGCCAGGAGCCGGGGAAAGGGCCCAACGACGGCGTAGCTGAGCCCGATCAGGATGAAGCCGCCCGTAGCGCGCTGGCCAGGGCCCGCGATGCTGCCCGGGCGAAGGGCCTCCGCACGGCACGCCCTGGGACGGCTACGCCGCGCAAGTTCCGCCGTCATGACGGAGTGGTGTTCGAATCGGCGCCGGGGCATGGCAGTGGGCGAGACCCAGCACCTCTCGGAAACACCGTCGACGCACTCGCCCGGCAGCTGGGTTGGAGCCGGCCGCTATCCATCGGTGGCGTGATCGGGCGGTGGCGAGAGGTGGTCGGCGACCAGATTGCCGACCACTGCACACCCGAAACGTTCGACGAGGGAGTCCTGATCGTCCGAGCCGATTCCACGGCATGGGCGACCCAGATCCGGTTGCTGATCCCTCAGCTGGATCGACGCCTGGCCGAGGAGGTCGGTGAGGGCGTCGTCACCCGGATCCAGGTGCTTGGTCCCGGGGGGCCGACCTGGCGCCGCGGACCCCGTGTTGCGCCTGGCGGCCGTGGCCCACGCGACACTTACGGATGATCTGCCGGAGCGAACGCCAGGCTCGCAGTCGAGTCAGCGACACAGTCCTGTGGACAAACGTGTGGATATTCGTCTGTTCGGGCTGGTGAGGGGTAGAATCGCACGGACCGCCTGAGGGTTGTGGGATACGTTCCACCGCGCGCGGGCCGGCGTCCGCCTGCATCGGCTCCAACCGGAGGCGGTGCGGTGGGCGCACTGATGACGATAGGAGAGCCAGACGAACGTGGCTGACGAGACTTCTGAGCCAGCACCCGGGCAGCACACCGCCGGATCCACTGGCTACGACGCCGGCAACATCACCGTTCTGGAAGGGCTCGAAGCAGTCCGCAAGCGACCCGGGATGTACATCGGGTCCACCGGGGAGCGCGGACTGCACCACCTGGTCTACGAGGTGGTCGACAATGCGGTGGACGAAGCCCTCGCGGGATACTGCGACCACGTCCAGATCACGCTCCTCGCCGATGGTGGCGTACGTGTGATCGACAACGGCCGCGGCATCCCGGTCGCGATGCACCCGACCGAGGGGCGCCCGACCGTCGAAGTGGTCATGACCGTGCTGCACGCCGGCGGCAAGTTCGGTGGCGGCGGCTATGCCGTCTCCGGTGGTCTGCACGGTGTGGGTATCTCGGTCGTGAACGCCCTCTCCACCCATGTGGTGACCGAGGTCAGCCGCGACGGCTACCACTGGCGTCAGGAGTTCTCCGACGGCGGCGCTCCGCTGGGTGAGCTGCAGCGCCTTGCGCCGACAGATGAGACCGGTACCACGCAGACCTTCTGGGCGGATCCGGGCATCTTCGAGACCATCGACTACGACTTCGAGACGTTGCGTTCCCGGATGCAGCAGTACGCCTTCCTCAACAAGGGGCTGCGCATCACACTCACGGACGAGCGGCACGGCGACACCGACGACGAGGTGGCCGGCGCCGCCTCTGACGATTCGAACCACCCTGATCACAGCCGGTCGATTAGCTACAAGTACGACCGCGGCCTGCTCGACTATGTCGCGCATCTGAACGCAGCCAAGCGGTCCGATCTCGTGCACCCGGAGCCGATCTCGTTCGAGTCTGAGGACGTCGAACGCACGATCTCGCTCGAGATCGCCATGCAGTGGACCGGCGCGTACTCCGAAAGCGTGCACACCTACGCCAACACGATCAACACCTCTGAGGGCGGTACGCACGAAGAGGGATTCCGGTCAGCGATGACCACGTTGGTGAACCGGTACGCCCGGGAGAACAAGTTGTTGCGTGAGAAGGACGACAACCTCACCGGAGACGACATCCGGGAAGGGCTGACCGCCGTCATCTCGATCAAGCTCGGCGAGCCGCAGTTCGAGGGACAGACCAAGACCAAGCTCGGAAATACCGAAGCGCGCACCTTCACGCAGAAGGTGGTCTTCGACCAGTTCGGCGACTGGCTCGAGCGCCATCCGAACGAGGCGAAAGACATCATCCGCAAGGCGATCCAGGCCTCGGCCGCGCGGCTGGCCGCTCGCAAGGCTCGAGAGGCGACACGCCGCAAGGGTCTCCTCGAAGGCGGTGGCTTGCCCGGCAAGCTGAAGGACTGCTCGACCCGGGATGCATCGCGTTCGGAAGTTTTCATCGTGGAGGGCGACTCGGCAGGCGGTTCGGCGGTCCAGGGCCGGAACCCGGAGACGCAGGCGATCCTGCCGATCCGAGGAAAGATCCTCAACGTCGAGAAGGCGCGGGTGGACAAGGCCCTCGGTAACCAAGAGGTGCAGGCTCTCATCACGGCCTTCGGCACCGGGATCGGCGAGGACTTCGATATCTCGAAACTGCGGTATCACAAGATCGTGCTGATGGCCGATGCCGATGTGGACGGCCAGCACATCTGCACCCTGCTCCTCACCCTGCTGTTCCGGTACATGCGCCCGCTGATCGAAGGCGGCTACGTCTACCTCGCGCAGCCACCGCTGTACCGGATCAAGTGGACCAACGCTCCGCACCAGTACGTCTTCACGGACAAGGAGCGCGACGCGATGCTGGCAGAAGGCCTGGCCAAGAACCAGCGCCTGCCCAAGGAGACCGGGATCCAGCGATACAAGGGTCTGGGCGAGATGGACTACCGGGAACTGTGGGAGACCACCATGGATCCCGACACGCGCACCCTGCGTCAGGTGACGATCGGGGAGGCAGCGGCTGCGGACGAGATCTTCTCCATCCTCATGGGTGAAGACGTGGAGTCCCGCCGTTCGTTCATCCAGCGCAATGCCCACGACGTGCGCTTCCTCGACGTCTGAGTAAGGAAACTTCGTGACAGACGACATCACCCCTATGCCCGGCGACGCGGCGGAAGTCATCACCGATCGCATCGAGCAGGTCGACCTGCAGCTGGAAATGCAGCGGTCCTACCTCGACTACGCGATGAGCGTGATCGTCAGTCGTGCACTGCCCGACGTGCGCGACGGTCTCAAGCCGGTGCACCGGCGCATCCTGTACGCGATGTTCGACGGCGGATACCGCCCGGACTCCTCGTTCTCGAAGTGCTCGCGCGTGGTCGGGGACGTGATGGGGCAGTTCCACCCCCACGGCGACAGTGCGATCTATGACGCGATGGTTCGCCTCGTGCAGCCGTGGTCGATGCGTTATCCCCTGGTGGCCGGCCAGGGGAACTTCGGCTCCCCAGGTAACGACCCTGCAGCGGCGCCGCGGTACACCGAGTGCAAGATGGCACCGCTCGCACTGGAGATGGTGCGTGACATCGACAAGAACACCGTCGATTTCGGGGACAACTACGACGGGAAGACGCAGGAGCCCACCGTCCTGCCGTCCCGGATCCCGAACCTGCTGGCCAACGGCAGCTCTGGTATCGCCGTCGGGATGGCGACCAATATTCCCCCGCACAACTTGCGTGAGCTCGCCGAGGGCGTCCATTGGCTGCTACAGAACCCTGAGGCGACAGCGGAGGAGCTGCTCGCAGCTCTCTTACAGCGCATCAAGGGGCCCGACTTCCCGACCGGTGCGCAGGTGCTGGGGCTGCGCGGTATCGAGGACGCATACCGGACCGGGCGGGGTTCGATCACGATGCGCGCCGTGGTCGAGGTGGAGGAGCTTCAGGGTCGGACCTGCCTGGTGGTCTCCGAGCTGCCGTACCAGGTGAATCCCGACAACCTCGCGTCGAAGATCGCCGATCTTGTTCGTGATGGGCGTGTGCAGGGAATCGCCGACATCCGCGACGAGACCTCCGGTCGAGCCGGTCAGCGCTTGGTCATCGTCCTCAAGCGCGACGCGGTGGCGAAGGTGGTGCTGAACAACCTCTACAAGCACACGCAACTCCAGGACAACTTCGGCGCCAACATGCTCGCCCTCGTTGACGGCGTGCCGCGGACATTGAGCCTGGACGCGTTCATCCGGCACTGGGTCGCGCACCAGATCGAGGTCATCGTCCGGCGCACCGAGTTCTTGCTCAAGCAGGCCGAGGATCGCATCCACATCCTGCGCGGGCTCATCAAGGCCCTCGACGCCCTGGACGAGGTCATCGCGCTGATCCGTCGCTCTCCCACGGTGGAGGAGGCGCGTACCGGTCTGCGTGAGCTGCTCGGGATCGACGAGATCCAGGCGAATGCGATCCTGGAGATGCAGCTGCGGCGCCTGGCGGCACTCGAGCGGCAGAAGATCCTTGACCAGTTCAAGGCCCTTGAGGCGGAGATCGCCGACTATCAGGACATCCTCGGTTCTCCGGCCCGTCAGCGCACGATTGTGGGCGACGAGCTGACTGAGATCGTCGCTAAGTTCGGCGACGAGCGTCGCACGACGATCCTTCCGTTCGACGGTGAGATGTCCATGGAGGACCTCATCCCGGAAGAGGATGTGGTCGTCACCATCACGCGAGGTGGGTACGCCAAGCGCACCCGCACGGACAACTATCGTGCGCAGCACCGCGGCGGCAAGGGTGTGCGTGGCGCCCAGTTGCGCGGTGACGATGTGGTGGACCACTTCTACGTGACCACCACCCACCACTGGCTGCTGTTCTTCACCAACCTCGGCCGGGTCTACCGGGCCAAGGCGTACGAACTGCCCGAGGGTAGCCGCGACTCCAAGGGCCAGCATGTAGCCAATCTGATGGCGTTCCAGCCTGGCGAGGAAATCGCTCAGGTGCTCGATCTGCGCGACTACGACCAGGCCGAGTACCTGGTGCTCGCGACCAAGAGCGGTCTGGTGAAGAAGACACGGCTGGGCGAGTACGACTCCTCACGCACGGGTGGTGTGATCGCGATCAACCTGCGCGAGAACGGATCCGGGGAGCTGGACGAGGTCGTGGCCGCCCGGTTGGTGAACTCCGACGACGATCTGCTGCTGGTCTCCCGGAAGGGGCAGTCGTTGCGCTTCAGCGCCACCGATGAGGCGTTGCGACCGACAGGTCGGGCGACCTCCGGCGTCACGGGCATGAAGTTCCGTGAGGACGATTCGCTGCTGTCGATGGACGTGGTGCGCGAAGGCTGGGACCTGTTCGTCGTGACCGAGGGTGGCTTCGGCAAGCGCACCCGGGTGGACGAGTACCGGGTGCAGGGTCGCGGTGGTCTCGGCATCAAGGTGGCCAACCTGGTCGAGGCGCGTGGTGATCTGGTGGGCGCACTGATCACCGGCGAGGACGATCAGGTGCTCGTGATCATGGAGAAGGGCAAGATCGTCCGCACGGCGGTCTCCGAGGTCAACCTCACCGGACGCACCACTCAGGGCGTGACGTTCGCGAAGCCGGACGCCGGGGACCGCATCATCGCGATCGCCAGGAACGTGGAAACAGCAGTGGAGGACGAGGTCGAGGCATCGGCCGACAGTACCGAAGGTGCTCCTGATGGCGTACCGTCGGGCGAGTCCCCAGCTGATGGGCAGGAAGAGAGCTGATGAGCGAGCAGACTCCGCGGCCGACCACACCTCCGGTGCGCACCTCCACGAAGACCTTCCAGCCCGGTGAGCGACGCGCACCGAGCGTGCAGCCGTCGCGCGTGGACATGCCCACCCAGCAGCAACCGGCAACGGTTCCTCCGGCTGGTGGTCAGTCGCAGCCACAGCCGGCTCAGTCGCAACAGCCCTCGCAGGGCAGGCAGCAGCATGGCGCACGGCAGGGCGACTCCTCGGCAACCCCTGGTCGGGCAGCCGGGGCCGCGAGTGCGAGTGAGTCGAAAGTCGACAGCGGCCCGCGCCGGGTACGGTTGGCGATCTCCCGCGTGGACCCGTGGTCGGTGATGAAGTTGTCGTTCCTGCTCTCCATCGCGATAGGGATCGGGATCGTCGTCGCCACTGCGGTGGTGTGGGGTGTACTGAACTCCATGGGCGTGTTCTCCCAGGTTCAGAGCCTGATCGATGAAGTCGGAGCGATGGCCCAGTTCGGAGGTCTGCTGGAGTACGTCGAGTTCTCCCGGGTGATCTCGGTGGCGACCGTGATCGCGATCGTAGACGTCATCCTGCTGACAGCCCTGGCCACCCTCGGCGCGTTCATCTACAACTTGGTGGCGGCCATGGTCGGCGGGTTGCACCTGACCCTCACCGACGACTGAGTCGTTCAGCCGCAGACGTGACGCGTGCCACGTGGATCTGTTTTGGAGCCGGTGCGCGCGCTGAGGTAGTCTCTGGGGGCGCCCATGCGGGGGTTCCCGGGGCAACGGGCCTATAGCTCAGACGGTTAGAGCGCTTCCCTGATAAGGAAGAGGTCGCTGGTTCGAGTCCAGCTAGGCCCACACCCGCCACGAACGGAGACGATATGAAGAAGGTGCTCGTCCTCGTCGTGGTGGCCGTGGGAGGTTTCCTCGCGTGGCGCAAGATCGCCGAGGAGCAGGCCAACCGCGACGTCTGGTCCGAGGTCACCGATCCGCTTCCGTGAGCGGCCGGCGACGACCGGGCAGTATCCTAGATCCACCCTCACGGGGCCGTAGCTCACCAGGTAGAGCGCCGCTTTTGCAAGGCGGAGGTAAGGGGTTCGAGTCCCCTCGGCTCCACCCACCAAGGTCCATGTTGTGGCAGGATCCGTGACGATGAGTGAAAACCTGCCCGACCAGGAGACCGAGCGAACTTTTGTCGGCTGCGTGCGAGAGATGCTAGCTCGACCCGACTTCCTGATTCCGCTCGCTGCCGCAGAACGTCAGTATCGTGATCACTACTACGGTCTCAACTCGGCTGCGCTTCTGGAAGATCTATTCTTCGATGCGCTCGGCAACTTCGTCCGGCAGACCCGTCCCGACGTTGGTCTGAGGCGACCACCCACTGGCCAGAAGGGCTGGGACTACGACTTCAACGGACTCCGCATTTCACACAAGGTGAGCCAGAACATCAGTGCGGTTGCGGCGCTCTGGGACGCAACCAGGCAAGACCTCGCAACGTGGTCGTTCGATGAGCCGATTACGTATGTGCTAGGTGGCAACACACCACCGACGCAGGTGCGGCTCGTGCTCGGTGACGGTACCGAGATTCGTTGTCGCGCCGCCGCCAGTCTCACCCCAACCTATCGCCTCGATGGACGGAGCCTGATCGTTGTCAGGTGGCCAAGCTCCGGATCGCAACCATTGCTGCTCAGAGTGGTCGATCTTGTGTCAGCTGTCCAAGTGCGTGAGGCGCTGCCGTTTGGGGAACTTTGGGATCTCATCGCCGACCATGTGAGTTCAGGCGGGCCAGCCAACGATATCGACGTGCTCGTCACGAACCGTCGGACTTCTCCTTCGGAACGAGCTGCTCTCAACCACGCGCTGGGTAGTGACCCAAGCGTCGACATCTCAGTCCCGATGAGAAGCGGTGTCTACATCCTCAGCAGAGATACCCTGCAGGATCTGCGCGTTGAGACGAACAACCGTGCTGTCCTGATACCCAAGGATACGGTTGCCGGACTCCTGACGGAGGCAGTGCTGAGGAGCAACTTCATATCTCTGCCACTTTGGTACTGGGCCTACGCCGAACCCAGGCCCCCAGACATGTACCTTTCACAACGCTTGGAATATGACGGGCTCTTCAGCGCTCGACGCCAGGATCGGCGGCTGTCGAGGGCCGAATCAACATCAGAGGATTCCGCCGACTGGTCCAGTTCGACGTGACACCACGACGCGGCTGCTTGCGTACAGACGTTCGAGCTGGCAACCTATGACTATGGATCAGACTGTCGGAGACCCGCGAGCTACCTTTCGCTACATCGACCTGTTCGCTGGCATCGGGGGCTTCGCAGCGGCGCTCGAGGGCTTCGGCGGTGAGTGTGTGTACTCAGTCGAGATCGACGAGGCTGCGGCCCAGGTCTATGAACGCAACTGGGGTCATTCGCCGCTAGGCGACATCACCCGAGACTCGAACGACGTGGTGATGAACGTCCCGGCGCACGACTTGCTTGCCGCCGGATTTCCATGCCAACCGTTCTCCAAGTCAGGCGCGCAGCGCGGGATGGACGAGGCTCGTGGCACCCTGTTCTGGAACATCATGAAGATCATCCAGGCCCATCACCCCACGATGGTGCTCCTCGAGAACGTCCGAAACCTCGCTGGTCCACGCCACCGACATGAGTGGGACGTAATCATCGCCAGCCTGCGGGACGAGGGCTACCGCGTCTCTGAGCAGCCGGCTGTCTTCTCGCCGCATCTCCTTCCTCTCGAGTTGGGCGGGAGGCCGCAGGTTCGCGAGCGGGTCTTCATCTCGGCAACGTTTGATCCGGACGGAGTGCTCGACGGCGTCCCGGCACTGCCCCCACTTCCGAACCTCACGCTTCGCGGGCCAGAGGAATGGGATCTGATTGCGGATCTCCCGGTTGACCTCGACTTCCACGCGGACTCGATCCAGTTGTCCTCGAACGAGGTCGAGTGGATCGACGCCTGGGAGGACTTCGTCGTAACGATGTGGAAGCATATTCAGCGCGCGACGCCGGAAGGAGCGAGAGCAGCGCTGCCGGGATTCCCCATCTGGGCTGACCACTGGGTGAAGGTTGAGGACCTCGACGGTTGGATAGCGGGTGGCCCCACCCCCTACCGTCCCGTCGCAGCCTTGCCGTCGACATGGGTTGAGGTACCACGGTGGAAACAGAACTTCCTGAGGAAGAACGCGGCCTTCTACACGCGCTTCAAAGCACAACTGGACCTCTGGAAGGTCCGCCACGACATCGAGCGCTTTCCAGCGTCTCGTCGCAAACTTGAGTGGCAAGCACAGGACGCTGCACGGCTTTGGGACTGTGTCCTGCAGTTCCGGCCGTCCGGCATCCGCGCCAAGCGACTCACGCACCTGCCTGCGCTTGTTGCGATAACTCAGACATCGATCATCGGGCCGCTTCGCCGCCGCTTGAGCACACGGGAGGCTGCGCGTCTGCAGGGTCTGCCTGACAACTTCGACTTCGGGACGCAGAGTGACGCTGCGACCTATAGGCAGTTGGGGAACGGTGTGAGCGTAGGGGTGGTGTGGAACATACTGCGGGCACACGCGAATCGGGACGCGGCGATCCTCAGGACCACCGATGTGGGCCGAGTCCTACTACAGGCACTGGTCGACGACGCCCCGAAGAGCCCAGATGACGTCCTCGAATCTGCCGTTGTAGCTGGCCAGCGACGATTCGAGGAGTCGATGCTGCCTGTCGCAGTATAGGAATCATGGACGCCATGCTCCCGAAGCCCCAGCAGGTCGCTGAGCATCCTGGACCGTCTTCGCCAGGCGCCTCGCAGCGAATGAAGGCGGCGAAGCGATGCGATACGGCGGCCTAACTGGCGCTTCGTGCTGAGTTGCACCCGCGCGGAGAAACGTACCGCGTCGCCTATCCCGTGCCCTCGGCACGTCGTCGAACGATCGACGCTGCCTCTTCACCCGCGCACATGTGGCCGTTTTCGTCGACGGCTGCTTTAGGCACCGGTGCCCTATGCACGGTACCGAACCACGTTCGAACAGCGGTTGGTGGAAGGCGAAGTTGAACGCCATTGACTCGAGACCGTGACACGGGCCATCTGCTGAAGGAGCAGGGGGTGGAGTGTCGTCCGTGTGTGGGAGCACGAAGCGCCAACTGATGTCGCGGACCGTGTAGTCGCTGAGCTTCGGAGCAGGCGACCGTGGCGTACCTAGTGTGCCTGACTCGTTCAGTCCCGGGTCGACCCGCGCTCGACCAGCCGCACCGGACTGACCAGATGCTCGGCCTCGCTGGGCGGGTCGTCGCCCATCCTGGCCTGGAGCAGCCGGACCGCGTTGTCGACGATCCAGTCGCTGCTGGGATCAACGCTGGTCAACTCGGGATAGATGTGTGCCCCGATCTCCAGGTTGTCGAAACCGACCACCTGGACGTCCTCGGGAACCTGGCGCCCCACATCGCGCAGGCCGGCGAGAGCCCCGATGGCGACGTCATCGGTCACGCCGAAGACGCCGTCGATACCAGGATCCGCGGCCACAGCCGCGGCGACCGCTCTGCGTGCGTGGGCGATGTCCAGCTGGGTCATGTGAAGAATGAGGCTCTCGTCGGCCTGGATTCCCACCTCGTCATGGGCCCTCAGCCAGCCGAGTGTGCGTGCGCGGGACATTCCGAGCGCGTCCTGGCCCCGCTGTCCGCCGGCGATCAGCACTCGTCGCGAGCCGCGGTCGAGCATGTGCCTCACTGCCAGCCGCGCTCCCTCGACATTGCCCATCATCACGTGGTCGAAGCGCGCCGGAACCTCTCGCTCCCCCAGCAGCACGATCGGGATCGAGTCGCGGATCCTGTCCAGCTCTGCTTCCCGCAGGCCCACCACACTGAAGATCGCGCCGTCGTACATATGCAGCCGTGCCAGCGAGAGCGCCGAGAGCTCCCCTTCCGGGCTTGCCGTCGTCTGCTCGATCACCACCTGCCGCCCCAGGTCTGCGATCGCTCGCGCCACCCGGGCTCCCAGCGCCCCGAAGTAGGCGTGGTCGAACTGCGGGACCAGCAACGCGATGGAGCCGCTGCGTCCGTACCGCAGGTTCCTGGCGGTGAGGTTCACCTGGTAGTCCAGCTCTGCCACTGCCCGCAGCACCCGCTCCCGGGTCTCGGGACTGACTCGGCGGCGGCCGCTGAGCACATTGGAGACCGTCATCACCGACACCCCGGCAGCCCGGGCGACATCGGTCATGGTGGTCATGTGTGGTCCGTTCCGTCGCGGCTCCGTGCTCGGGGACGAGCCTATTCTGTCGTCGTTCCCCGGTGCGGAGCGGGGGCGGTGGAGCCACGCACCCGGAGGTGGACCTGCTCCTCGACCTGGACGGACTCGGTCCGGCCCGCGATCCTCTCCAGCAGGAGGCGAACCGCCTCGGCTCCGATGCGCGTCCCCGACTGGTCCACGCTGGTCAAGGACACCAGTGGATGACTGGCCATCGTGATGTCGTCATAGCCGACCACGGAGACGTCCGCCGGACCCAGGCCTGCTTCGGCTACGGCACGCAGGGCGCCCATCGCGAGCGTGTCGTTGCCGGCGAAGATCGCGGTGGGGGGCTCACGTCTGGCCAGGAGCTCCGCCGCGGACGACTGGGCCTCCAGCTCATCCCCCCCGGTGTACAGGACCTCCGGTTCCAGGCCCCGACGGCGCATCTGCTCGGTGTAGACCGTGTGCCGGATGGCGTGCGGTTCACGCCCCGAACGCTGCCAGTCGGTCGGATCGTCCACCAGGATGTGCTCACGGGCATTGTCGATCGTCAGATGAGTGATGCGAGAGTGGCCGAGATCGAACAGGTGGGCCATCACCTGATCGGTTCCCGACCGGTCCGCCCCTGCCACGGTGTCGTAGTGCGTCGATACGTCGTGGCGGCCGATGATGACCACGGGGATTCGGTCACTGAGCGCTTCCAGCCACGCCTCACCGACCATCGGGGAGATGGCGATGATCCCGTCGACCTGCCTGTCGGCGAGGCTCTGCAGCGCGTTACCGGTCTCGTGCGGGGCGGTGACGGGTGCGACCACCAGTTGGTACGGCGTCCCCACGAGAGTCTCCAGTGCCCCACGCACGATCATCGTGAGGAACTCGTTGCTCACCTGGGCGATCTCGATCCCGAGCGTGTGCGAAGGCCCGCGCATGGCTCGTGCCGCTACCCGGGGACGGTAGCTGAGCTGAGCGATGGCGGCCTCCACCTTGCTGCGCATCTGCGGGCTGACCCCGTAGGCGTTGCGGATGACCTTGGAGACGGCGGCGCGGGAGACCCCGGCCGCGTCTGCCACGTCCTGAATGGTTGCGTTCCGCGGCGCGGCTCCGAGCGAGGTGCTGTCGCCGTGGCCGGGGTGGACCAGTGATGCCGGCCCTTCAGTGGCGTCGTTGCCACGATCTCTGGTGTCCACAGGTCACAGGCTAGTACCAATTGTGTAGATCGGTTGACGAACGCGGATCGTGCCACCTATCGTCGACCCTGAAAGGATTCAGCGACGTGCGCAGAATGACCTGCCGCACTGTCTTTGCGAGGAGGCAAAGCACATGATCCCCAAGACGTCCCGACGGCACTTCGGTGCCGGGGTGGCAGCCGCGGCTGCAGCTGCGCTCGCACTCTCGGCCTGCTCCGGTGGAGGAGATGATGACGGCAGTGTCGAGATCACCTTCCTGTCCACATCGGATGAGGACAACACCGCGCTCGCCGAAGCGCTGATCGACGCATTCGAGGCTGAGAACCCCGACATCACGGTCAATCTCGATGGCCGGCCCGGAGGCACCGAGGGCGACAACCTCATCAAGACCCGGCTGGCCACGGGCGAGATGGCCGAGGTGTTCAACTACAACTCCGGATCGCTGTTCCAGGCACTCAACCCGGACCAGAATCTGCTCGAACTCAGCGACCGGCCGTGGGCGGATTCGCTCACGGACGACTTCACCTCGGTGGTCAGCACCGAGAACGGCCTCTATGGCGGCTCCTATGGCAGTTCCTTCGCCGGTGGCATCGTCTACAACGGCGCGATCTACGACGAGCTCGGACTCGAGGTCCCGCAGTCGTGGGACGACTTCATGGCCAACAATGAGCAGATCGCCGCAGCCGGGTACGACCCGATCATCCAGACCTACGGCGACACCTGGACCAGCCAGCTCTTCGTCCTGGGCGACTACGCCAACGTCCACGCGCAGGATCCGGACTGGGCTGACCAGTACACCGCGCACGAGCGCTTCTATGCGGATGAGCCGGCCCTCGCCGGCTTCCGGCACCACCAAGAAGCCTATGAGTCCGGCTACTTCAACGAGAACTACCCGTCGGCCACCTTTGAGGACGGCGGTGCCATGCTCGCCGAAGGCACCGGGGTGCACTATCCGATCCTGACCACGATCCTCAGCTCCATCCGGTTCAACCACCCGGACGCAGTGGAGGACATGCGCTTCATGGCCATCCCCGCCGATGACCCGCAGTACACCTCCGCCACGATCTGGCAGCCGGACGGTCTGTACATCCCGAACACCGTCGAGGGTGCTGAGCGGGATGCTGCCCTGGCATTCGTGGACTTCGTGACGGGTCCGGACGCATGCGAGGTCTTCATCGAGGCCGTCAATCCCACCGGGCCCTACGTCAACGGTTGCGAGCTTCCGGCGGATGTTCCTCCGCTCGTCCAGGATGTGCAGTCCTACTTTGACGCCGGCAACACGGCACCGGCGCTGGAGTTCCTCTCCCCCATTAAGGGCCCGAACCTGGAGAACATCACCGTCGAGGTCGGCTCCGGTATTCGTGGAGCTGAGGAAGCCGCGGCGAACTACGACCGCGATGTCGAGAACCAGGCACGGCAGCTGGGCCTCGAGGGCTGGTGACCGCTGCAACCACCGAGGTGCGGGCCGGCAGGTCTCGCAAGGCCCGCACCTCGGGCGTCTCCCGTCACGCGTATCCGCTGTGGTTCTACCTGCCTGCGGCGGTGTTGTTCCTGGTGTTCTTCGCGATCCCGACGTTCGCCTCGTTCTACTTCAGCCTCACGCGGTGGACGTTGTTCGACCAGGAGTTCATCGGATTCGAGAACTACGTCCAATTCTTCCGTGAGCCGCAGCTCTATCAGGGCTTCATCAACACCTTGATCTACGGGTTCCTCACCTCTGGGCTGAAGGTCGTGATCGGACTGGCGTTGGCGGTACTCCTGACCTCCGCGCTGGTGGGGCGGCACTTCCTGCGGTCGGTGATCTTCTTCCCGGTGCTCGTCTCCACAATCGGGGTCGGGATCATGTTCAAGGCGCTGCTCGACCCCTTCGACGGGATGGTGAACGGGGCGTTGGAGACGCTCGGTATCACCGGCCCGGGATGGTTGACCGATCCGGACCTGGCGCTGTACTCGATCATCGGGATTGATGTGTGGAAGGGCCTGGGCATCGCATGCCTGATCTACATCGCCGGTCTCGTGGCGATCCCGACCGAGTACTACGAAGCGGCGCGGGTGGACGGTGCGAGCAAGTGGGCAGCCTTCAAGAGCATCACCTTGCCGCTGGTCAAGCCAGCGACCGGGACGGTGATCATCTTGTCGCTGATCGGCGGATTGCGTTCCTTCGACCTGATCTGGGCGACCACCGGTGGTGGGCCTGGCTTCAGTTCGGATGTAATCGGGTCGGTGATCTACAAGCAGTACCAGGCCGGCTTCTACGGTCTGTCGACCGCCGGGAACGTCGTGCTCTTCGTGGTGGTGACGGTGATCATGGTGCCGATCTCGCTGATGCTGAACAAGCGGGAGGTCGAGCAGTGAGGCGTGAACGCACCATGCGGTGGGTGCTGGGCATCGCCGCGATCGCGGTATCCATCGTGATCTTCATCGTCCCCTTCATCTTCATCGTGCTGCAGGCGATGAAAACTCGTCAGGAAGCCTCCGAACTGGCCTTTTCGTGGCCGAGGCAGCTGGCATTCGTGGAGAACCTCATCGAGGTGATCACCCAACGCGACTACATCGTGGCCCGGGCGTTCCTGAACTCCACGATCCTGACCGTGGCCAGTGTGACCCTGCTGGTAGTCATCGCCGCCATGGTCGGCTATGTGATGCAGCGGCGCGCGTCCAAGATCCGCACGGTGGCGAACTTCTTCGTCCTGGCCGGTCTCATCATCCCCCCGGCAGTGGTCCCGACCGTATGGGTGCTGCAGAGCCTGGGACTCTTCGGAACACTGCCTGGTCTGATCCTGATCGAGATCACCTTCGGACTCGCATTCTCGATCCTGTTGTTCCGGGCGTTCGTGAGCACCATCCCCCGGTCGTTGGACGAGGCGGCGATCATCGACGGTGCCAGCCCGTTCCGATTGTTTTTTGCGGTGATCATGCCGCTCATGAAACCCACAGTGGTCACGGTCATCGTCGTGCAGTCGGTGCAGATCTTCAACGACTTCGCCAACCCCTTGTACTTCCTCCCGGGGGACGACAACGCCACGGTGCAGCTCACGCTCTACAACTTCCAGAGCCAGAGCAACAACCAATGGAACCTGTTGTTCATGGACATTCTGCTGATCACGATCCCCCCGTTGGTCATGTACATCTTCTTCAACCGCCAGATCGTCGCCGGCATGACATCCGGCGCCGTCAAGGGCTGACCACGTCGACTATTGGAGCAATGAACGTATGAGTTCTCGCGTCACCCGGGTGCGGGTGGAACGACGCAATGACGCTGCCTTGGCAGATGTCCCCTCACCTCGGCTGAGCTGGGTGGTGGAGTCCGACGAACCGTGGCAGCAGGCCGCTGCTGAGGTACGCCTCGATGGTGGCGAGACGGTCCGGCTGGACACCAGTGAGTCGGTCTTCGTGGACTGGCCGTTCGCGCCGCTGGCCCCGCATTCTCGCCACGAGCTTCAGGCACGCGTCACCTCCACCGACGGCGTCACCACCGACTGGTCCGAGCCGGTTGCGGTGCGTAGCACGTTCCTGGCCGACGGCGAGTGGCGTGCTTCGTTCATCGGCCTCTCCGAGCCTGAGGGTGAGGCGTGCCCGGGACGGGTGCGCGCGGAGTTCCAGGTCCGGGGTCAGGTCCGTGCCGCCACGTTGTACGCCACGGCCGGCGGCGGCTATCAGGTCAGCATCAACGGCGCCGACGTCGACGATGCTGTCCTCAAACCCGGGTGGCGGGACTATCACGAGCGTCTCGTGCATGAGGCCACCGATGTCACGGGCTTGGTGCGCGAGGGATCGAATGCGATCGGGATCCGGTTCGCCGGTGCGTGGTGGACTGAGAAGTTCGGGTTCCATGGCGCCGCCAAGCGCATCTACGGTGACCAGCCGGTGGTCGCTGCACAGCTCCAGATCGAGTTCACGGACGGCTCGACCCAGGTGATCGGGACGGACGGGACGTGGCGAGGGGCCGCCGTCGGGGAGCTGACGGCGAGCAGCATCTATCAAGGTGAGGCGATCGATGGCCGGCGCGCCCTGGCGGGCTGGGATCAGGTGGGCTTTGACGACGCCACCTGGCCGGACGCCGTCGTGCAGGATCTGGGCGTGGTTCCCGAGGCAGACCCGGCCGAACCGGTGCGGCGCGTGGGTGAGGTCGCCGTGGCCGAGGTGATCCGGACGCCGTCCGGCAAGACGATCCTGGATTTCGGGCAGAACCTGGTGGGTTGGCTGCGGGTGCGGGTGAGGGGTCCGGAAGGCCACGTGATCACGGTGCGCCATGCCGAGGTGCTCGAGCACGGTGAGCTCGGGGTGCGGCCGCTGCGGCATGCCCAGGCCACGGATACCTTCGTCTGCTCCGGTGGGGACGATGTGTTCGAGCCGGAGTTCACCTTCCATGGGTTCCGGTATGCCGAGATCGAGAACTGGCCGGAGGAGTTCGATCCGGAGGTTGATGCCGCAGCCTTCACCGCCGTGGTGATCAGCAGCGATATGCGGCGCACGGGCTGGTTCGAGTGCTCGGACGAGCGAGTGAACCGGCTGCACGAGAACGTCGTGTGGGGGATGAAGGGCAACTTCGTCTCGATCCCCACCGACTGCCCGCAGCGGGATGAACGGCTCGGCTGGACCGGCGATATCCAGGTGTTCTCGCCGACCGCCACGTCGCTGTTCGACAGTGACGGGTTCCTGACCTCGTGGTTGCGGGATGTGGCGCTCGAGCAGGCCAGGAGTGGCGGGATCTGCCCGTTCGTGGTGCCGAGTGTGCTGGGGGAGTCGCAGGCCGCGGCTGCGTGGGGCGATGCGGCCACGGTGGTGCCGATGGTGCTCTTTGAACGCTTCGGTGACCGGGCCGCGTTGGCCGAGCAGTACCCCTCGATGAAGGCATGGGTGGATGTGCTGGCCGGGCTGGCCGGGGAGCGGCTGCTGTGGGAGGGCGACTTCCAGTTCGGTGACTGGCTCGACCCGGCGGCACCCCCGGACCAGCCGGGCGGTGCGCGCACCGACTCCGACATCGTGGCCAGTGCGCACGTGGTCCGTTCGGCTGCCCTGGTGGCGAAGGCTGCGGACCTGCTCGGGTTCCCCGAGGACGCCGCGCACTATCGCGACTATGCCGAGCGGGCCCGGAAGGCGTGGGTGCGCGAGTACGTCACGGGCGCGGGCCGGATCGTCTCGGACTCCCAGACCGCGTACGCCATGGCGATCTCCTACGGACTGCTCGATGCCGCGACCACTCAGGCGATGGGGGACCGGCTGGCCGAGATCGTGCGCCGGGACGGGTACGTGATCGGAACCGGGTTCGTGGGCACGCCGATCATCGCGGATGCGTTGTGCGCGACCGGTCACGCCGACGCGGCCGGACGGTTGCTGTTGCAGACGGGGGTCCCGTCGTGGCTGTATGCGGTGACCATGGGAGCCACCACGATCTGGGAGCGGTGGGACTCGATGCTCCCCGACGGGACCATCAACCCCGGAGAGATGACCTCCTTCAATCACTACGCCTTCGGCGCGGTGGCGGATTGGTTGCACCGGGGGGTGGCAGGACTGGCCCCCGAGGCGCCGGGCTATGCGCGCCTCCGGATCGCGCCGACCCCGATCGAGGGGCTCGAGCACGCCTCGGTGCGGCGTGAGACGCCGTACGGGTTCGCTGAGTCTGGGTGGGCCGAGGTTCGCGAGGGCAGGCTGCGGGTGCATGCACTGGTCCCGGCCAACACGACGGCGGAGGTCGCCCTGCCGGGCCAGGATCCGTTCGAGGTGGGGCCGGGTAGGCACGAGTGGGAGGTGGAGGACCCGCGATCCTCGACCTCGGTAGGCTCGATCGGGTGGGACACCCCGCTCGGCGCGATCGTCGACGATCGGCGTGCGCATGAGGCACTGCTCGCCGAGGCCGCGGCGATCGATCCGGGCTTCGGAGACCGGTTGCGCCGGGATACCGACTGGCGTGACGGGCAGCATCTGGCCGGCACCCTGCACGGGGTCACCGGTGAGGTGCGCAATCAGATTCCGGCGATGTTCGAGCGGGTGAACGCCGCGCTCGCGGGCTGATCCACGCAGACACATCCTCCAGAGCGGACCTGGACTGGAGGGTGTGTCCCGTGTATTCAAGGGCTTGTTGGGCACCGTCCGGGTCGCGCGTCACTATGGCCGCAGCTGCGCGGCGGCGTATCGACTTGGCGGCACACCGAATACTGTCCGAAACGCTCGGGAGAAGTAGAGCGGATCTGCGAAGCCCACGTGCTTCGCGACCTCATTCACGCGCATTCCAGTGGTGCGAAGGAGAAGAGCGGCCTCTTCGATCTGCCGCCGCCGCGTCCATGCCAGCACTGACTGGCCGGTGTATCGCGCGAACAGGCGCTGCGCCGTTGTTGTGCTGCAGTCGCCTGCCCTCGCGATGTCATCGACGGTCAGTGCCCGATCGAGGTGTACCCGCACATACTCCATCATCACCTCGAGAACCGCGGGTACGCCGGCATCCTGAGGGGTGCTGGCATACGCACTCGCCTCGGCCAGCAGAACGCCCAGTGCGCGAAGTGCTCCGTCACTCAGTGCCCCTTCGAGGAAGCGCTCCACCGCGTAAGAGCCCAAAGTCACGATGTGACGGCCTGACCCATTGAGTCCGCTCAGCAACTGCGGCTGCTCGGCTTGCTCACCGCGACGCCGCTGCGCATTCAACAGAGGGTCTCCGCGACGCCAGTCCGCGTGCAGCAGCGGGTCACCCGGGCGATGCGCCACCTGTTGAGAGACGGGCACGTCATAGCGATGCCAAGGGACGAGATGGATCGTGCCGACCTTGAACGGGGATCGTTCGTCCGCCACGTACTCGACATCGTGGCGCCAGGGCAGCCGAAGAAGGCACGTCGAATCCAGCTGGAAGCGCTGCCCGCGGCTCGTGATCTGACCCGAGCCGGTCAGCGGCCAGATGAAGGCGACACTGGCCACCTCGGCATGGCGGATCTGCTCCCCCGCCACGAACCGGTACCAGTTCGCTCCTACGATCGCCGGCCCGCCCTCAGGAACGGAATCTCCAGCCACCGGGTTCTCCCTTCACTGGTCATGCGATGAGGAAGGTACGTATCCATTGTTGAACATCGCATCTATCCCGGAGTGACGCCCCAGCCGCTTGCTCGTATTGTCCATATTCTGCCCGATGTTGCCATGGTCACGCCGGCGCCTCCTTCCTACGGTGGAGACAACGTGTTGCTGGCAGGGATCGACTTCATCATTCGCGTCGGAACCAGCGAGCATTCCCTCAGACAGCCGGAGAGACGACTCATGCACATCAGTGTGGACCGCTCGGCCTGCGTCGGAGCCGGGCAGTGTGCCCTTGTGGCCGACGAGGTCTTCGATCAGGACGACGATGGAATCGTTGACCTGATCAAGGCTGAGCCCTCGGCCGCCGACCAGCCTGCCGTCCAGCGTGCCGCAGCGCTCTGCCCGGCTCGTGCGATCTCCATCGAGATGTGACGTCATGCAACTCACCAAGAGTGGAACCGGCACGCCGCACATCGTGATCGTCGGAGCGTCCCTGTCCGGCCTTACGACAGCAGAAGCTCTCCGCGAGCGTGGAGAAACGGCGCCGATCACCCTCATCGGCGCCGAACAGCACCTGCCCTACAACAGGCCGGCCTTGTCCAAGCAGGTGCTGCTCGGCACGTGGACCCCTGAACAGACGGCCATCACCGATCGGGCTCGGCTCGACGCGCTTGACGTGCAGTTCCTGCCAGGAGTGCGCGCCGAGTCGCTCGATCTTGCATCGCGCACCGTCAGCCTTGATGGACGCGACGTCCCTTACAGCACGCTCATCGTGGCGACCGGTGCTCGTCCGCGGAAGCTGCCTCAGGTGCCAAGCGCGCACACCGTGCGCACACTGGACGACGCCGTCGCCCTCCGGGCAGCCTTCGATCGACAGTCGCGAGTGGTCATCGTGGGAGCAGGAGTGCTCGGATGTGAGATTGCTGCCGCGGCTCGCTCGCAGGGCCTCGAGGTCACACTGCTCGGACGCGGTGACGCGGTACGTCTTGGCGCAGTCGGGAACCTGCTGGAGCACCGGGTCGACAGACTTCTCGGTGAGCACGGCGTCGACCTCAGGCTCTCCCGCGAGGTGCTTGGCGCCTATGAGGGATCCGACCACACCACGCTGTACCTTGCAGACGGTGAGCTACGCGCCGATCTGGTCGTGGGAGCTATCGGCTGCGAACCTGAGGTGGAGTGGTTGCACGGAAGTGGTCTCGCTCTCGATGACGGCATCCTCTGTGACCCAACAGGATGCGCGGCACCAGGGGTATTCGCTGTCGGTGACGTAGCACGGTGGATCGATGCGGCCACGGGTGTGCCCGTCCGGGTCGAACACCAGCTCAGGGGTATCGAACATGCCCGCACCGTTGCTGAGCAGATCGTCACCGGCACATCGAGTCCGGTAGGGCACCCGTTCTACTGGACGGAACTGTTCGGAACCCGAATTCAGGTGCTCGGCACGTTCCCTGGCGACGTCGAGCTACGGCTCGAGGCCGGGGACATGAACGGAGACCGGTTCGTGGCGGTCGCCTACGTCGGTGACACAGCGACGGGTGTCGTCGGATGGAACATGGCGCGTGCTTTTCGGACCGCACGTCGGAGGCTGCCGGACCCTCTCACATGCCCGCCCGCCCAGGACATCACCTCGATACCCGACCTCGTCGGTTCCGGGAAAGGACTGTGATGAGCTCGTCCGCTCGATGCCCCATGCATGACGTACGAACGCTACCCGATGACGGCACCCCGTTGCGCCCATCCCGAACGTTGACGGACTGGCGGGACGAGGCTGGCGCCACACCCCTTCGATACGCTGACGGGCACGATGGCCTGATAGTGACCAGACACGATCTCGCCCAGGCCGTGCTCGCGGACCCGCGATTCAGCCAACAGCCACAGCGCATGCCGCTCGAGACGGGGTCGAGCGCGGAGCCGCCTGATCTCGCAGCACAGCGATCGATGCGTGAGGCGGGCTTGTTGGGGTTGGATGGAGCCGAGCACGCACGACTGCGGCGGGCAATCACCAGCCGGTTCTCGGTGCGTGCGGTACGCGGCATCCGCGACGTTGTAGCCTCCACTGTCAGCGACCAGCTGCAACGGCTACTTGCGGGAGGCTCGCCCGGCAATGTGACCACTGCATACGCCGAACCCATATCTGCTCGGATGCACTGCCACGTGCTCGGCATACCGAACGAGTTCGCGGACACCTTCAGCACGCTGTTCGTCGGAGGCGGAACCACTCAGCAGAAGTTCGACTTCATCCGGGAGGTGATCGACGCCAAGCGCACGCACCCCGGTGAGGACGTTCTCAGTGACCTCGTCCGTGGAGAACTGAGTCAGTCAGAGATCGAAGGGCTGGCATTGGTCCTGATGGCATCTGGCCGCGACTCTGTCGCCTACATGATCACCACCACGACGGTGGCGTTGCTGACGCACCCGGACCAGCGTGCCGTGCTTCGCACTGACCCTGCGCTGATGACGGGGGCGGTTGAGGAGTTCATGCGCTACGGGGCGATGTTCCTGACGCTCTTTCCGCGCACCGCACTCGAAGACGTCGAGCTCGACGGCGTACGGATCAGGGCCGGCCAGTCCGTCTCCGTCTCTTCGGTCGGTGCGAATCGTGATGAGCGAAAATTCGAGGAACCGCACCGATTCGATGTGAAGCGCGACGCCTTCGGCCACCTCGGATTCGGGCATGGGCGCCACGGATGTGTGGGTCAGCAGTTGGCGCGCGTGGAGATTGCCGAAGCAATCAGCCAACTCTTTGCCACCGTACCTGATTTGCGTCTCGTTGAGGCGGAACAGATGTCCCCACAGCCCTTCGCAAATCCTGTGGGTACGTACGAGGCGGGCGACGTGATCGTCGCCTGGGGTGGAGTGTAGTCGCAGAAGGCGCGACCGCAGAAATATCGACCGGGTAACCACTGTGGCGCGCCCGGAGGAACGAGAAGAGTCCATCAAGTGGGGCGATAAGCGCGTCCCACATCGTCCTTTGCAAGGAGGCAAGGAAATGAACACAACTCCCTTTCGACGCAGAACTGGCATGGTCGCGGCTACCGCCGCCGCTGCCCTCGTTCTAGCCGCATGCTCTGGCGGTGGTAGTACTGACGGAACCGTCGAGATCACGTTTCTCACGAGTGCCGGTGACCTGAGCACCGCCACCGGGGAGGCATTGATCGAGGCTTTCGAGGCCGAGAACCCCGACATTGTGGTCAACCTGGACACCAAGCCCGACGGCACTGACGGTGACAATCTCGTCAAGACACGCTTGTCTACTGGAGAGATGGCGGACGTCTTCATGTATAACTCTGGATCGTTGTTCCAAGCGCTGAATCCGGAGCAGAATCTCGTAGAGATGAGCGACTTTGCGTTCGCGGACTCGCTCACGGACGATTTTGTCTCCGTCGTCAGTACGGAGAATGGCCTGTATGGCGGTGCATACGGGGCGTCACTGGCGGGAGGGATCGCCTATAACGGTGCGATCTACGATGAACTCGGCCTGGAGGTCCCGGAGTCGTGGGACGACTTCATGGCGAACAATGAGGAGATCGCTGCGGCGGGCTATGACCCGATCATCCAGACCTATGGGGACACGTGGACCGCTCAACTCTTCGTGCTCGCTGACTTCGCGAACGTCAACGCCGCGGACCCTGAGTGGGCGCAGGGGTATACGGCGCACGAGAAGTTCTACGCGGAACAGCCTGCGCTGGCTGGCTTCGTGCACCACCAGGAGGCCTATGAGGCTGGGTATTTCAACGAGAACTATCCCTCGGCCACATACGAGGACGGGGCGCGGATGCTCGCCGAGGGCACGGGTGTGCACTACCCGATTCTGACCGGCGTGATGGACACCATTCGAGCCAACCATCCGGATGCTGTCAGTGATATTCGATTCATGGCACTGCCTGCCGATGACCCGGCGAACACCTCGGCCACGATCTGGCAACCGAGCGGCGTCTACATCCCGCAGACCACTGAGGGTGAAGAGCGTGAGGCAGCTCAGGCGTTCGTGGAGTTCGTGAATAGTACTGAGGCCTGTGAGATCTTCACCGCGCAGGGGGCGCCGACCGGTCCGTATGTGAACGGTTGCGAGCTTCCCGCTGATGTGGATCCGTTGGTTGCGGATGTGCAGGCGTACTTTGATTCTGGGAGGACCGCTCCAGCGTTGGAGTTCCTCTCCCCGATCAAGGGCCCGAACCTCTCCCAGATCACGGTTGAGGTGGGCTCCGGTATCCGGGGCGCTGAGGAAGCCGCGGCGAACTATGACCGTGATGTGGAGAACCAGGCTCAGCAGCTAGGCCTCGAGGGCTGGTGACCGCTGAGGCCACCGAGGTGCGGGCCGGCAGGGTTCGTCAGGTCCGCACCTTGGGCACTGTTCGCCATGCGTATCCGCTCTGGTTCTACCTGCCCGCGGCGGTGTTGTTCCTGGTGTTCTTCGCGATCCCGACGTTTGCGTCGTTCTACTTCAGCCTGACCCGCTGGACGTTATTCGATCAGGAGTTCATCGGGTTGGAGAACTACGTCCAATTCTTCCGTGAGCCGCAGTTGTATCAGAGCTTCATCAACACGTTGATCTACGGGTTCGTCACCTCGGGGTTGAAGGTGGTCATCGGTCTGGCGTTGGGAGTGCTGCTCACCTCGGCGCTGGTGGGGCGCAACTATCTGCGGTCAGTGATCTTCTTCCCGGTGCTGGTCTCCACGATCGGTGTGGGGATCATGTTCAAGGCGCTGCTGGACCCTTTCGATGGTGTGGTCAACGGGGCCTTGGAGACTCTCGGGATCACAGGTCCGGGATGGCTGACGGATCCGAGTCTGGCGTTGTTGACGATCGCTGGGATCGATGTGTGGAAGGGCCTGGGGATCGCCTGCCTGATCTATATCGCCGGCCTGGTGGCGATCCCGACCGAGTACTACGAGGCCGCCCGGGTCGATGGGGCGAGTAGGTGGGCAGTGTTCACATCGATCACGTTGCCGCTGGTCAAACCAGCGACCGGCACGGTGCTCATCTTGTCCTTGATCGGTGGGCTGCGTTCGTTCGACCTGATCTGGGCGACCACCGGTGGCGGGCCGGGGTTCAGCTCGGACGTGATCGGGTCGGTGATCTACAAGCAGTACCAGGCCGGGTTCTATGGCTTGTCCACCGCCGGCAACGTGGTTCTGTTCCTCGTGGTGACCGCGATCATGGTCCCGATCTCACTGATGCTGAACAAGCGGGAGGTCGAGCAGTGAAACGCGACCGCACCATGCGCTGGGTGATTGGAATCGCTGCCATCGCCGTCTCGATCGTCGTGTTCATCCTGCCGTTCATCTTCATCCTTCTTCAGGCCGCGAAGACGCGCCGCGGGGCAGCCGAGCTGTCGTTCAGCTGGCCGACGGAGTGGGTGTTCGTCGACAACCTGATCGAGGTCATCACCCAACGCGACTTCATCGTTGCTCGCGCCTTCGTGAACTCCGTGGTCTTGACGGTGGCGAGTGTGACGGTGCTGGTGGTGATCGCCGCGATGGTGGGCTTCGTCATGCAGCGCCGGGCCTCCCCGGTGCGAACGGTGGCGAACTTCTTCGTCCTGGCTGGTCTGATCGTGCCGCCGGCAGTGGTGCCGACGGTGTGGGTGCTGCAGACGGTGGGCCTGTTCGGCACGCTGCCGGGGTTGATCTTGATCGAGATCACGTTCGGTCTGGCGTTCTCGATCCTGTTGTTCCGGGCGTTCGTGTCCACGATCCCGCGGTCGTTGGATGAGGCGGCGATCATTGATGGAGCGAGCTCATTCCGCTTGTTCTTCTCGGTGATCATCCCATTGATGAGGCCCATCGCGATCACGGTGATCGTCGTGCAGTCCGTCGCGATCTTCAACGACTTCGCCAACCCGCTGTACTTCCTGCCCGGGGACGACAATGCGACCGTCCAGCTGACGCTCTACAACTTCCAGAGTCGCTCGTCGAACCAGTGGAACCTGCTCTTCATGGACATTCTGCTGATCACCATCCCACCGCTGATCATGTACATCTTCTTCAACCGCCAGATCGTTGCCGGAATGACCTCCGGCGCCGTCAAAGGCTGACCAGTTCCGGAAGGAATCCTTGTGAGTATCCAGATCCGACGTGTCCGTGTTGAACGCCGTACCGATGGCGCCCTCGCGGATAGCCCGACCCCGCGTATCAGCTGGGAAGTGACTTCCGACGCCACCGATTGGCACCAGCGCAGCGCAGAATTGCGGCTGGACGGCGAGCAGGTAGCAGCGATGACGTCTGCCGACTCGATCTTCGTGGAGTGGCCGTTCGAGCCGCTGGTTCCGCATGCCCGGCACACGCTCGAGGTACGGGTGACCGGCATTGACGGCGTCACGTCGCCATGGAGCGCGCCTGTGGCCATGCGCAGCGCGTTTCTCGACGACGGCGAGTGGCAGGCCGCATTCGTGGCTCTCGCCGAGCCAAGAGGCGAAGCGTGCCCGGGACAAGTTCGCACCGACTTCGCGGTGACGGGGTCCCTGCGCTCAGCCACCCTGTACGCCACCGCCTGCGGTGCCTATCAGGCGAGCATCAACTCCCGCGATGTGGACGACGCCGTACTCAAGCCTGGGTGGACGGTCTACCAGGAACGGCTGGTGCACGAGGCCACCGATGTGACGGATCTGGTGCGCGAGGGGACGAACACCATCGGAATCCGCTTCGCTGGCGCCTGGTGGACGGAGGAGTACGGCTTTGACGGGAACACACGCCGTTTCTATGGAGACCAGCCGCGTGTTGCGGCGCAGCTGCACCTGGTCTTCGAGGACGGGGCGACCCAGGTCATTGGTACCGACGGGAGCTGGCGCGGTGCCGCCGTCGGGCCGGTCACGGCCAGCTCGATCTACCACGGTGAGCATGTGGATGCCCGGCGCACGCTGCCCGGCTGGGACGCACCCGAGTTTGACGACTCAGGTTGGCCGGAAGTTGCCGTTGTGCCGGACGTCTCCGTAGTGCCGGAGCCGGACGTAGCCGAACCGGTGCGGCGCACGGGCGAGCTTGTTGTGGCCGAGGTGATCACGACGCCGTCGGGCAAGACCGTGCTCGATTTCGGGCAGAACCTCGTCGGACGCCTCCGGGTGCGGGTGAGTGGGCCTGCCGGGCACACCATCACCCTCCGACATGCGGAGGTCCTCGAACACGACGAGCTGGGCACACGCCCATTGCGTGCTGCCGCGGCCACCGACACGTTCACGTGCTCCGGCGCCGAGGATGTGTTCGAACCCGAGTTCACTTTCCACGGGTTCCGGTACGCCGAGATCGAGAACTGGCCGGGCGGGCTTGACCCTCGGGATCTGACGGCCATTGTGGTGGGTAGCGACATGCGCCGCACGGGCTGGTTCGAGTCCTCGCACGAGTTGGTGAACCAGCTGCACGAGAACGTGGTCTGGGGGATGCGGGGCAACTTTCTTTCGCTGCCCACCGACTGTCCGCAGCGCGACGAACGTCTCGGCTGGACCGGCGACATTCAAGTGTTCTCCCCGACGGCAGCCACCCTGTTCGATTCGGACGGCTTCCTGACCTCATGGTTGCGGGACGTGGCGATCGAGCAGGCGAGGAGCGGCGGGGTCTGCCCGTTCGTGGTACCCAACGTGCTCGATGAGCCGAAGGCCGCCGCGGCGTGGGGCGATGCGGCCACGGTGGTGCCGATGGTGCTGTTCGAGCGCTTCGGCGACCTGGCCGCACTCGAGGAGCAGTACCCCTCCATGAAAGCTTGGGTGGACGTACTGGTCGGCCTTGCCGGAGACCGACTGCTCTGGGAGGGGGACTTCCAGTTCGGCGACTGGCTCGACCCGGCCGCACCGCCCGACCGGGCTGATGGGGGTCTGACGGACAAGGACATCGTGGCCAGCGCGCACGTGGTTCGCTCGGCCGCGCTGTTGACCGAGGCAGCCACGATCCTCGGTCATGCCGAGGACGCGGCCCACTATGGCGATTACGCCGAGCGGGCCCGGCAGGCGTGGGTGCGCGAGTACGTCACCGGGTCTGGTCGGATTGCCTCCGACTCCCAGACTGCCTACGCGATGGCCGTCTCCTACGGCCTCGTCGACTCCGAGACCACCCAGGAGATGGGGGACCGGCTCGCCGAGATCGTCCGCCGGGACGGGTATGTGATCGGCACCGGCTTCGTCGGCACACCGATCATCGCCGACGCGCTGTGCTCGACTGGGTACTCGGACGTCGCGGGCCGATTGTTGCTGCAGACCGGAGTGCCGTCCTGGCTGTACGCCGTCACGATGGGTGCCACCACAATCTGGGAACGATGGGACTCCATGCTCCCGGACGGCACCATCAACCCCGGAGAGATGACCTCCTTCAACCATTACGCCTTCGGAGCGATCGCGGACTGGCTGCACCGCGGCCTGGCCGGACTCACGTCGACCGGCCCTGGGTACCGGAGAATCAGGATCGCACCGACTCCGATCGACGGTCTCGAGCACGCCTCGGTACGGCAGGAAACCCCGTACGGACTCGCCGAGTCCGGCTGGGCCGAAACCGGCGAGGGCACCCTGCGAGTGCACGCCACCATCCCCGCCAATACGACGGCGCAGGTCACCCTCCCCGGGCGTGAGACGTTCGACGTGGGTTCGGGCATACATGAATGGACCGTCGACGATCCACGTGGGCGATCGTCAGTGGACCGCCATGACGACCTGTCGGCGGGTGTGGCCGGGTAGCGGAGATGCTCGGCCAGTGACCTGTCACGCGGGTAGTCGCGCAGAGCACATGTCAGTGCCCGGTCGTACCGTGCCATCTATGGGACGCATTCTGTATGACACGGCAACGACGCTGAACGGCTGGATCGCCGACGAGAACAACTCGCTGAGCTGGTTGTTCGAGGTGGACGGCGGTGATCATCCTGATGAGGGGCTGTTTCCCTCCGGTGCGAGCGTGCTCGTCGAGGGGTCGACGACGTACGAGTGGTTGCTCGCTCAGGAGGACGTGCTCGCTCACCCGGAGAAGTGGCAGGAGTTCCACGGCGATCGGCCGACGTTCGTCTTCACCAGCCGTGACCTGCCCGTGCCCGAGGGGGCGGATGTCCGCTTCGTCTCCGGCTCGGTAGCCGAGGTACTGCCGTCGATCCGGGAGGCAGCGGGAGACGGCGATATCTGGGTGGTCGGCGGTGGTGACCTGGCCGGCCAGTTCCTCGACATCGGTGCGCTCGACGAGATTGCGCTGTCGGTGGCACCGGTGGCGTTGACCGGCGGGGCGCCCGTGCTGCCCCGGCGGATCGAGTCCGATCGGCTGCGGCTCGTCTCGGCGACGGCGTTCGGCCAGTTCGCGCGCCTCGTGTACAGGGTGGAGAGTGCCTCCTCGAAGGACTGAGGCGAGCCCAGCCGCCGATGCTCGCGCTCGGACTCGGCAGGGGTTTCGCGTCGACAGGACAACCTGCACTCTGTGAGTGAGACTGGTCATGTCGGGGGTCAGAGCACGCATCGGGCTTCGATCCGTGTCAGCACTCACGAGCTTCAGTACCCACGAGATGCCGGAGGATCACGGTGAAGGCGCTGCAGTATGTCGAGGTCGGTCGTCCCCCCGAGCTGCGGGAGGTGCCCATCCCGGAACCTGGACCGGGTGAGGTTCGGGTCAAGGTCACTGCTGCCGGTGCGTGTCACTCCGATTCGTTCGTGATGGGGCTGTCGGCGGAGCAGTTCGCCCAGTTCGGCTACCCCCTCCCGATGACCCTGGGCCATGAAGGTGTGGGTGTGGTGGACAAGCGCGGCGAGGGGGTCGATGCCGTACAGGAGGGTGACGCAGTCGCGATCTACGGCCCGCAGGGCTGCGGCCGGTGCTACGAGTGCGCGCAGGGGAAGGAGAACTACTGTCCGCGCGCCGCGGAGCTCGGCATCACCCCACCCGGTCTCGGATCCGATGGCTCGATGGCCGAGTATGTGCTGGTCCGCAATCAGCGCCACCTCACCCCGCTCGGCGATCTGGACCCCGTGCGCAACGTCGCCCTCACCGATGCCGGCCTCACTCCGTACCACGCCATCAAGACGTCGCTCCCGAAGCTTGTCCCTGGCACGGTCGCGGTCGTGATCGGGGCAGGCGGCCTGGGTCACGTCGCCATCCAGATCCTGCGGGAGATCACTCCGGCGACGGTGATCGCCCTCGACGTGAGCGAGGACAAGCTCGCTCTCGCCCGGGATGTCGGTGCCCACCACGCGTTCGCGTCGGACGAGGAGGCAGCAGGCAAGATCCGTGACGCCGTCGGCGGGGCGAAGGTGGCAGCCGTCTTCGATTTCGTCGCGATCCAGCCCACGGTGGACTTGGGACTGTCGCTGCTGGGTACCGAGTCCGACCTGGTGCTGGTGGGGGTCGGTGCCACGAAGGCCGATATCGGGATGCTCGCGCGTCCATATGACTCGACCATCCGCTCCCCCTACTGGGGTAGCCGCTCCGAGCTGATCGAGGTGCTGGAGCTCGCCCGTGCCGGGCGCGTCTCAGTGGAGGTGGAGACCTTCTCGCTCGACGAGGCACCGGAGGCGTATCGCCGCCTGCACGAGGGCACACTGCGGGGACGGGCCGTCGTGGTGCCGTGAGGGATCACGGGCTGAACAGATCCTCGATGCGGCATCCGAACACCTCGGCGAGCCGGAAGGCGAGGGGCAGCGAGGGGTCGAACCGGCCCTTCTCGATCGAGATCACGGTCTGGCGGGAGACGCCGAGCTGCTCGGCCAGGAACTGCTGAGACCAGCCCCTTTCCTGACGGCGGACCATCAGTGAGTTCTGCATGCCTCACCCGGCCCGGCGAGCCAGGACGTACCGGATCGCAACGTCGGCGGCGATGAGCCCTGCGAGAGCCATCAGGGCCGTGACCGCGGTGACCTCCCAGCCGGTCAGGCTCAATACGGCGGCACCGACACCGATGACCACCACCACGTCATAGAGCGTGTGCTGGGTGGCCTTATCCCACCAGATGTTCTCGACCGTCTCCTCCGGACGGTCGACGGCGCCTCGGATCGTGGAGCGGTCGACCACCACGATCCACGCCAGGGCCAAGGCGGGGCCGGTAAAGCAGAGCAGGCCGATCCCGAGAGCGAGCCGGCGCTGCTCGGCGTCGAAGCCGATGAGACTGAACGCGATCGACAGAATCACGGTGAGCACGATCCCGAGCGGGGCGGCGTGCCACCAGGCTGCCGGGCGGGTGCGACCCCACTGTGACCGTCCCCAGCGCAGGCGCTCGCGTGCGGCGGTGCCGTCTGCATCGTGTGTCATGAGTTCCTCCGTCCTGTTAAGGACACTTAACACGTCCGATCGACGTTGTGTCAAACATGCTTGACACTCGCGCCGTGGAATCGCATACCTGCCGGCCCAGGCTGGGTGCTATCGCTGGTATTCGGCGCACCCGCTCGCTGAGCGTGCGTCGAGTGTGATGAACCCCTGCCGGCCCCTGGCGCCGGGCGGCCCGGCGTGCCAGCCTGGTGATATGTGCCGCAACATCCGGACCCTCCACAACTTCGAACCGCACGCCACGTCGGAGGAGGTGCACGCCGCCGCGCTGCAATATGTGCGCAAGGTGAGTGGGATGAACAAGCCCTCCGCCGCGAACCAGGCCATTTTCGACCAGGCTGTCGCCGACATCGCCCACACCACGGAGCATCTACTCGCGGACCTGGTCACCCAAGCCCCGCCGAAGGACCGGGAGGTCGAGGCCGCGAAGGCCAAGGCGCGGGCGGCCAAGCGCTACGGGACACAAGCAGCCAGCGCCTGAAACCTGAACCGCGCGGTCACCGAACCCGTGCGGCACCGTCCACGCCCGGTAGACGTGGAAGCAGTATCTCGAAGAGGAGAATCGTGCACGAACGCAAGATCGGCAACCGACTCGTCTCCGCCATCGGACTCGGAGCCATGCCCATGTCGATCGAGGGCCGGCCCGAACCCGAGCGCGCCATCGCGACGATCAATGCCGCGCTCGACGCCGGCATCACCCTGATCGACACCGCCAACTCCTATCACCGCGACGCCGGTGAGGAGGGGCACAACGAGGAGCTCGTCGCCCGTGCCCTGCGTGCCCGTGGCGTCAGTGACGACGAGGTGCTGGTGGCCACGAAGGGCGGCACCCAGCGCCCAGGCGACGGATCGTGGACCAAGAACGGACGCCCCGAACGGCTCAAGCAGGCCGCGAAGGACTCGGCCCGGCGGCTCGGCGTGGAGGCGATCGGGCTGTACCAGTTCCACCGCCCCGACCCCGAGGTCCCGTTCGCCGAATCAATGGGCGCGATCGCCGAACTCCTCGACGAGGGCGTGATCCAGATGGCCGGCGTCTCCAACACCGACGTCGCCCAGATCAACGAGGCCAACGACGTGCTGGACGGACGCCTGGTGAGCGTGCAGAACCAGTTCTCACCACGGTTCCGCTCCAGTCACGACGAACTGGAGCACTGTGCACGGCTCGGCATCGCATTCCTGCCCTGGAGCCCGCTCGGTGGCATCGCCAAGGCGGCCGAGCTCGGCAGCCAGCACCGTGCATTCGCCGACGTGGCCGGCGAGCTCGGAGTGAGCGTCTACCAGGTCACGCTCGCATGGGAGCTGGCGCTGGCCGACGTGGTCATCCCGATCCCGGGCGCGTCGCGGCCCGAGAGCATCGTCGATTCCGCTGGGGCGGCCGAGGTGCGACTCTCCGAGGAGCAGATGGCGCGCCTCTCCGCGAGCTGAGGGACCTGGGCGGGGCAGTACGGCAAACGATCCGCTGACGGCGGCCCTACAGGTAGTGCCGCTGCCTCGCCCGGAGCCGGGCGTACTCCTCGTAGGCCCGCTGCGTGCTCTCCAGCCGCGCCACTTCGGCGACCGGCACGTCCCAACCGTTCGTGGCCGGTGGGTTCGGACCGACCGGGTCGGTCTCGATCACGATCACGGTGGCGTCCGGTGCAGCGGCCGCCTGCTGGTAGGCCTCCCGGAAATCATCGACCGAGGAGGCGGTGACGGTCCGCACGCCGAAGCTCGCCGCATTCGCGGCCAGGTCCACGCCCACGTACTCACCGGCCAGCTGCCCGGAGTCGTCCCGCATCCGGTAGGCGGTGCCGAAGCGCTGCGAGCCCACCGACTCCGAGAGCGCCCCGATCGAGGCGAAGCCGTGGTTCTGCAGCACCACCACGATCACCTTCAGCCCCTCGGCCACGATCGTCGCCAGCTCGGTGGGCATCATCTGGTACGTGCCGTCGCCGACGATCGCGACCACCTGCCGCTCACTCTCGGGGCGGGCGAGCCGCACCCCGATCGCTGCCGGGATCTCGTACCCCATGCAGGAGTAGCCGTACTCCACGTGGTACTGGTCCGGGCCTGCCGCACGCCACAGCGCCTGCAGGTCACCGGGCATCGAACCGGCGGCGTTGATCACCACGTCCTCGGCGCCCATCAGCTCGTTCAGGGCTCCGAACACCTCCACCTGCGCGGGGAGCTGACGCTCAGGTGAGGCGGCGGGCCGGGTGAGCTCCGCCGTCGTGCGTGCCCATTCCTGGGTGAGCTTGTGCGCCTCAGCGGCGTACTCCTCGCTCACCCGGTGCCCTGACAGCGCGCCGGTCAGGGCCGTCAGTCCCTCGCGCGCGTCGGCCACGAGCATCTCGGCGCTGTGCTTGGCGGCGTCGAAGCTCGCCACGTTCAGGTTCACGAAGCGCACGCCCTCGCGCGCGAAGGCAGTGTGGGAGGCCGTCGTGAAGTCCGAGTAGCGCGTGCCCACACCGATCACCACGTCCGCCTCGGCCGCCAACGCATTGGCCGCCGCCGACCCCGTGGAACCGACGCCTCCGACGGCGCACGGGTGGTCCGCCGGGATCGCCCCCTTGCCTGCCTGGGTGTCCGCCACCGGGATACCGGTCGCGTCGGCGAAGTCGATCAACGCCTGGCTGGCCTCGGAGTACTTCACCCCACCGCCGGCCACCAGCAGCGGGCGCTGGGCGGACCGGATCGCGGCCACGGCGCGCTCCAGGGCCGCCGGCTCCGGCACCGGCCGCCCCACATGCCAGGTGCGCTCGCGGAACAGTCCGACCGGGAAATCATGCGCCTCGGCCTGCACGTCCTGCGGGAGGCACAGCGTGACCGCACCAGTCTCGGCCGGGTCGGTGAGCACGCGCATCGCCTGCGGGAGCGAGGCGATCAGCTGCTCGGGCCGGGTGATGCGGTCCCAGAAGCGCGAGACCGGCCGGAACGCGTCATTCACGCTCACCTCGGGCGATCCCGGGTCCTCGAGCTGCTGCAGCACCGGATCGGGCCGGCGGGTGGCGAAGATGTCCGAGGGCAGCAGCAGGACCGGCACCCGGTTGATCGTCGCCAGTGCGGCGCCGGTGACCATATTCGTCGATCCTGGACCGATCGAGGCCGTGCACGCGTAGGTCTGCAGCCGGCTGCGCGCGCGGGAGAACCCGACGGCGGAGTGCACCATCGCCTGCTCGTTGCGTACCAGGTAATACGGCAACGACTCCTCGCCGTCCGCAGGATCCAGGGCGTTCTGCAGCAGCGCCTGACCCACGCCGGCCACATTCCCGTGCCCGAAGATCCCGAAGGCGCCGGGGATCAACCGCTGACGCACGCCGTCGCGCTCGGTGTACTGCACCGAGAGGAAGCGCACCAGCGCCTGCGCGACGGTGAGTCGCACGGTCGCCTGTGAGTGCTGCGGGGCCTCGGTCATCACTGCTCCTTCGCCAGCGGCAGCCGGGCGTCGAACTCCTGGTCGTCCCACGTCTCGCGCACCCAGGTGTAGTGCGGGTCGTCGGTCATTTTCCAGGTGCCGTCACGCTCGGGGCCGGCCATCACGTTCAGGTAGTACATGTCGCATCCCGGCGGCACCATGCACGGCCCGTGGTAGCCGTGCGGCACCAGCACCGTGTCTCCCGAGCGCACCTCGGCGAGCAGCTCCATCGGTCGCTCGGCGGTGCCGTGCTGACGGTGATAGCCGACGCCGTCACCGGTCTGCGCACCCGGGGCGTGGGAGCGGAACCGGAAGTGGTAGATCTCCTCGAGGACCCGCTCGTCATCGGTGTGCACGTCGTGCTTGTGCGGCGGGTAGGAGGACCAGTTGCCGCCGGGGGTGATCACTTCCACCACCAGCAACCGGTCCGTACGTACGGCGTTGCCGAGGGCGTAGTTGCGCACCTCCCGGGAGGCGATCCCGGAGCCGCGCAGCTCCAGCCGTACCTCCTCGGTGGAGTGGTAGGAGCTGGTGAGCTGCTCCTCGGCGCGCGCCGTGGCCAGGGCGAGCCGGCCGCCGTCGTGATCTGCGGTGGCTGTGATCTGCGCGTGAGCGCCACGGCCGAGGTAGGCGTAGTCCGTCAGGGCGCTGAACTCATCCGGTCGCCCGTGCAGGTGGAAGGTCTGCCCCTCCACAGCGATCTCGAAGCTGCCCGCCAGCGGCAGCGCGATCGCCTCGTCCTCACCGAGACTCACCTCCACCGTGGCGCCGGCGGAGATCTCCAGCATCTTCAGCCCGGAGTAGTCCCAGCCGGCCCGTTCCGGGGTGATCTCCAGCCCGAACGGCCCGTTCGGGGCACTGCCCGCGCGTACCAGCAGGTCGGCATCAGTCATCGCCACATCCTCCTCGAGTTGTCCACACCAGTGTGCTCACAGCAGCCCGACGGCGGCATCCACCGCCGCAGCCACGTCACCGTCCGGCGGGTACAGCAGGCTCCGTCCGACCACCAGGCCCATCACGTTCGGGCAGGCGAGTGTGGCCTCCCAGGTGGCGAGTGCGGCGTCGGGATCGTCGGAGACCTCGCCGCCGAGGATCAGGCTCGGCAGGGTCGTCGCGGCCATCACCCGCTCCGGCTCGGGAACGGCCGGCAGCTTCAGCCAGGTGTGGGCCGACGTGCGGCCCAGGCCCGCGGCCACGGCGATCGAACGGATCACCGCATCCGGGGAGAGGTCATTGCGCAGCCGGCCGTGCTCGGTGTAACTCCAGAACGGCTCCACCATCGCGGTCAGTTCGCGTTCGGCCAGGTCGTTGACGGCCTCGGCGCAGGCGGCGATCGTGTGCATGGTGCCGGCATTGTCCGGGGCGATGCGCAGCAGCATCTTCCCGCCGTCCAGCCCGGCGGCCGCGACCCCGGAGGCGTCATAGCCGGTGAAACGGTCGTCGGCCTCGAACACCGCTCCCGGGAGACCGCCGCGGTTCATCGAGCCGAACACCAGCTTGCCCTCGAGGGCGCCGAGCAGGGTGAGGTCCTCGATCAGATCGGCGGTGCCGAGAAACCCGTCCACGCCGGGGCGGGCCAGGGCCTCCAGGCAGCGCCCGAGCAGATCGGTGCGGTCGGCCATGGCCATCGCGTCCGGGCCGGCACCGAGTGAGCCGCGAGCCGGGTGATCGGCCGCGATGATCATCAGCTGTTCCCCGGCGGCGGGGCGCTGACCCGGGGTGCGGGCCGCGAGCGAGGCGGCGATGCGGCCCGGGTGATGGGCGCGGATCTGCGGTAGATCGGCGATGGCAGGCCGCGGGGTGATCGTGGCGCCTGGGCTCCCCCCGCTCATCGGCCGGCCTTCGCGTTGACCTCGGTGACCGGGGTCCCCGCCAGTACTGCCTCGAGTTCGGCGAGCGTGGGCATCGCGGTGGAGCACTCCAGGCGGGAGGCGACGATCGCACCCGCGGCGCTCGCGGCCTCGATCAGCTTCTGCAGCGGCCAGTCGTTGACCAGTCCATGCACCAGGGCGCCACCGAAGGCGTCGCCGGCGCCCAGTCCGTTCACCACGTCGATCTCGGTCGGAGGGACGACCACCCGCTCGGTGGCGGTCTTGGCGAGGGTTCCCGCCGGTCCCTGCTTGACGATCGCCAGGCGGACGCCGGCGGCGAGCAGCGCATCGGCGGCCGCCTCCGGCTCGGTCTCACCGATAGCCACCTCGCACTCTTCGCGGTTGCCCACGGCCACCGTGGCGTGGGCGAGCGCCTGCTGCATCTGCGCGGTCGCCTCGGCCGGTTCCGGCCAGAACATCGGGCGGTAGTCCAGGTCGAGCACCGTGTGGCGACCGCTGCCGTGGCTGCTGCGGTGCGCGAGGGCAGTGTGGTGCGCCTCCCGGCTCGGCGATGTGCAGAACCCGGTACCGGAGACCCAGAACAGGTCGGCCGCGGCGATCTGCTCCAGCGGCATGTGCTCGGGCCGCAGCTGCAGGTCCGGTGCGCTGGGCCGGCGGTAGAAGTACAGCGGGAAGTCGTCCGGTGGGAAGATCTCGCAGAACGTGATCGGGGTGGGCAGGTCGGGGTCGGTGACCACGAACTGATCGTCGACCCCGAGCCGGCGCATCTCGGCACGCACGTAGCGTCCGAACGGATCGTTGCCCACGCCGGTGAGCACTGCCGCCGGGCTCCCCATCCGGGTGGCAGCCACGGCCACATTCGTGGGGCTGCCGCCCAGGAACTTCCCGAACGTCTCTACCTGCTCCAGACCAACGCCGGTCTGGAGCGGATAGAGGTCGACGCCGGAGCGCCCCATCGTGATGACGTTCACCGCGTGCCTCATCCCTTTCGCGCGGACGTGTTCGACCGATCTGGTCCCGATTGTGCCGTACTACGTCCGGTTTCGACAAGCGATTGTCCTAACAAATGCATCCATGTGGGATAGTTTGTATGCTCGTTGATGACAGTGATGGCAATCGTGACCACAGAACCAGGAGAGCGGATGGGTTCCGACGATGTGGCGACGGTGCGGGTCGAACTTGACCGGACCAGCTCGACACCCCTGTACCACCAACTCTCCACGGCGATCGAGAAGTCGATCGAGGGTGGTGCACTTGCGCCGGGGCAGCGGCTGGAGAACGAGATCGCCCTCGCCGAGCGGCTCCGCGTCTCGCGGCCGACCGCTCGCCGAGCCCTGCAGGAACTGGTCGATCTGGGCATGCTCGTGCGTAAGCGCGGTGTCGGCACCCAGGTGGCACCGGTGCGGGTGCGGCGGCGAGTGGACCTGTCCAGCCTCTACGACGATCTCGAGCGCAGTGGGCGCAAACCGAGTACATCGGTGCTCGAGTACTCGGTGGCGCCGGGAGGTTCCGACATCACCGAGGCGCTCGACCTGCCCGACGGATCTGACGTCGTCACCATCCGGCGGTTGCGACAGGCCGACGGTGAGCCGCTCGCTCTGATGACCAACTACATCGCCCTCGAGCTGGCGCCCTCGTACGAGCAGCTCGGTGAGATGGGTCTCTACCACGCGTTGCGCGACTCCGGGGTGGAGATCCACATGGCCAACCAGCAGATCGGCGCGCGCACCGCGACCGCAGCCGAGGCCCGGCTGCTGGAGGACAAGCCGAAGGCCGCCGTGCTCACCATGGAACGCACGGCCTACGACTCCACCGGCCGCGCAATCGAGCACGGACGTCACATCTACCGGGCCAGCCGGTACAGCTTCTCCACCACGCTGTTCGCTCCCTGACCGATCCCGTCTGCCGCGCCTGCCTGGACCTGCGGTGACCGAATCGACCGGGATTCGTCGGCCCGCGGCACCATGCTGCGTGCATCAACGCCACGGTGACGAGTGCGTCACGGGGTGGTCCCGCGCGACGTTGCGCCAACAGGTGAACCACCACCCGGCGTGCCAGGATCGAGACATGAGCACCCGGCGAGGATCGACCAGGTGAGCCTCTCGCCCACCTCAGCACCGCGGACCCCTCCGCGGGATCAGCGCATGCCGATGTGGCTCTACCCCCTGGTGGGGCTGACATCGGTGGTCGTCGGTCTCTTGCCATGGCTGCGGACCGGCCCTCGGCTGCCGTTGCAGAACCTCTGGGCGAGCGAGACCAGCCCGGAGCAGATGCCACTCGCGCTGCTTCCGTTGAACCAGTACCACCTGGTGCAGCTCTTGGGGATGCTCATGACGGCGGGCCTCATCGCCGGCGTGATCGCGCGCCTTGAACCACGTGACCGGCGTCGTCGATCCACCGGCCTGACCGCGCTCGGCGTTCTGGCGGGGATGCTGGCAGCCGGGATCCAGAGCGGTCTGGTGCTTGCCGCCGGACTCGAGGAGCGCTCCCTGGCCACCGTCTACCTCGCGGGAGTGCTGACCTGGGCGACACTCAGCGCACTCGGCGCAGTCTTCGTTCTGGGGCTGATCGGGCGCGGTCGCCGCGGTGCGGCCGCGATCGCCGTCGCATTCGCTGCCGCACCGGTCGCAGCCTGGGCCCGGATGCTGCTCCTCCCGGAGCCGGCCGCGGCCACACCCGCGGTGATCGACGTGGTCGGGAGCCTGCGGTGGCTGCCCGCCGTACTCGTGGGGGTGGCGCTCGCATGGTGCGGGATCCGGCTCAGCGCGAAGATCGCGGCGTGGGTGCTCAGCCTGGTGCTGCTGTGGGTGATGCCCGCCTTGCTCACGACCATCGGCTATGCGGCCGACTATCGAGCCGATGTTGGTGAGCGGGTAGGAGCCGGACTCGACGTTCTAGCAGCGGCGATGGCTCCCGGGATCGCCGGGCCACCCGTTCTCGTGGCGCTCGCGATCGGAGCGGCGGGTGCCACCGCCGCCGCCGTCGTCCGCTGGTGGCGCCGCCGCCGTACCTGAGCGACCGAGCCGGTGGAATCCACCTTTGCCATGGGAGTCCACATCTGACCGTCCACGCCTGGACTCCAACGGCAGACATGGACTCCGATGGGAGATCTCCGTCCTGGACCGCGCGACGTAGAGTTGACCCCCGTGACCGAGTCAGTTGTCGAGCCAGTGATCAGCGCGCGTGGCCTGCGCAAGACCTACGGTGATTTCGTCGCCGTCGATGGGATCGACTTCGAGGTGCGCCCGGGCGAGAGCTTCGGTCTGCTCGGGCCGAACGGCGCCGGGAAGTCCACCACGATGCGGATGATCGGCGGCACCCTCGATCGCACTGGCGGCGACCTCACCGTGCTCGGCATGGATCCCGGCCCGCAGGGGCCCACCGTGCGTGCGCATCTGGGGGTGATCCCGCAGCAGGACAATCTCGACGAAGAGTTGCGGGTGCGCGAGAACCTCATCATGTACGGGCGCTACTTCGGGCTCTCCCGGTCCTTCCTCGCCGCGAAGGCCGACGAGCTGCTCGCCTTCGCGCAGCTGGAGGCGAAGGCCAAGGAGAAGGTGCAGTCGCTCTCCGGGGGGATGAAGCGGCGCCTGACCATCGCCCGCGGCCTGGTGAACGAACCGAAGATCCTGCTCCTGGACGAGCCGACCACCGGGCTGGACCCGCAAGCCCGGCACGTGCTCTGGGATCGGTTGTTCCGCTTGAAGGAAGCGGGCACCACGCTGGTGGTGACCACCCACTTCATGGACGAGGCCGAGCAGCTGTGCGACCGGCTCATCGTGGTCGATCACGGGCGGATCATGGCCGAGGGCAGCCCCCGTGAGCTCATCCGCACCTACTCCACCCGCGAGGTGGTCGAGCTCCGCTTCGGATCGGCCCGCAACGCCACCGTGGTGGCGGAGCTGGACGGGGTCGGCAGCCGCCTCGAGGTGCTGCCGGACCGGGTGCTCGTCTATGCCGATGACGGCGAAGCCTGCCTGGAGGAGGTCGCTCGCCGTGGTCTGGCTCCCGTGACGTCGCTGGTGAGACGCTCCTCGTTGGAGGACGTGTTCCTGCGCCTGACAGGGCGGTCCCTCATTGACTGACGAGACCGGTTCCGCGCGCGAGCAGACCGTGGTGGGGCACCACCACGACGACCTGGATACGACCACTCTGGCCTACTCCGGCCAGGCACCCAGTCATGCGGTGATGGCGCAGCGGGCACACCGGTTCGGCACGTGGTACCACGCCGAGGCTGTGCTGCGCTCGATGCGGGCCTTCATCGTGCCCGGGCTACTGAACGCCGTCGGGCAGCCGTTGCTGTACATCATCGCGATGGGCCTGGGCCTGGGCGCCCTGGTGGGCAACGGAGTCGGCACGGTCGACGGCGTGGACTACCTGACGTTCGTGACTCCGGCATTGCTGGTCTCCACCGTGGTGATGTCGGTCTCCGGTGAGATGACGTATCCGGTGATGGCCGGATTCAAGTGGATGCGCACCTACTACGGCCCCGCCGCCACCGGGCTGCGACCCGCGCAGATCGCCGCCGGCCACCTGCTCGCCGTGGTGATCCGGTTCGTGGTGCAGTGCACGATCTTCTGGGTGATCGCCGTCGCGTTCGGAGCGACGAGCCTGGGCTGGTCGGTGCTGATGGTGCCGATCGGGGTGCTCGCGGCCACGGCGTTCGGTGCGCCCCTGCAGGCGTACGCCGCGAGCCTGGAGGGTGAAGGCTTCCAGTTCTCCTTCGTGCAGCGGTTCATCGTGATGCCGATGTTTCTGTTCTCCGGGACCTTCTTCCCGCTCTCGGTGATGCCGGTCTACCTGCAGTGGATCGGCTGGCTCTCGCCGGTCTGGCACGGCACGCAGCTGGCCCGGCTTGCCTCCTACGGCGCGTCCGGACCCGGGTGGCTCATCGCCGTGCATGTACTGGTGCTGGTCGCGGCGACGCTGGCCGGCGTGATGTGGGCTCGGCGCGTCTACACCCGGAGGTTGACCTCATGAGTGTGCACGAACAGCAGCGACCGGTGCTCGCCGAGCCCGGCGCCCGCAGCAGCGTGATCTCGGTGCTCGAACGCGGCTTCTCGGTGATCCGCAACCAGAACTGGATGATCCTCGTCTCCGGGTTCTTCGAGCCGGTGTTCTACCTGCTCGCGATGGGTGTGGGCATGGGGATGCTGGTCGGCGAGGTCTCCGGGCCGGGCGGCCGTGGGATCACCTACGCGGCCTTCATCGCACCGGCGTTGCTGGCGACGTCGGCCATGAACGGCGCCTTCTACGACTCGACGTGGAACGTCTTCTTCAAGCTCCGCTTCGCCAAGCTGTACGAGGCGATGCTGCAGACCTCCCTCTCGCCCTGGAACGTGGCGCTCGGGGAGATCCTGATGGCGCTGTTCCGCGGCTTCCTGTATGCCCTGGGATTCCTGGGGGTGCTGGCCGTCATGGGGCTGGTGACCTCGTGGTGGGCGCTCGCGATGGTGCCGGTGGCCGTACTCATCGCGTTCGGCTTCGCTGCGCTGGGGATGGGCGTCACCAGCTTCCTCACCCGGTTCCAGCAGATGGATCTGCTGAACTTCGTGATGCTGCCGATGTTCCTGTTCTCCGCCACGCTCTACCCGATCACCGTCTACCCCGAGGCGGTGCAGTGGCTGGTGATGGTGTTGCCGTTGTGGCACGCGGTGGAGCTGATGCGTCAGCTCTCGGTGGGCTACCTGACGTGGGCAACGCTGGTGCACGTGGGCTACTTCGTGGCCATGACCGCCGCCGGCCTGTGGTTGACGACGACGAGGTTGCGGGCACTGTTCCTGCGGTGAGTCATGGTCCGGTTGGACAGGTCGAGCCAGTCGGGCCCGTCGGTGCGCTCAGGCGTCGAGCCGGCCGTAGGCGATGAAGTTGTCCTCCAGGATCCCGGTGTCGGTGTTGAGCCCGTCGCAGGTGATCAGCCGGATCTCCGCCTCGTCGGTGTTTCCGTACACCTCCAGGGTGGGGAAGCCCTCCCGGCTCTTGTCGAAGAGTTCGGTGCGGTAGATCGTGAACGTCGCCACGGAGCCGTCCTCGCGCATGACCTCGATGCTGTCGCCGATCTCGACCTGAGGCAGGTCGGCGAAGATCCCGGGCCCGCCCTCGATGCCGTTGCGGTGACCGAGAATCACCGAGGGTCCGATCTCGCCCGGCGTGGGGGAGTGCACGTACCAGCCGGGCGGGGAGCCCAGGTTGTACGGCGGCACCTCGATCAACCCGTTCTCCTGAAGTCCGAGATCCATCAGCTCGGCCTCGACGCCGATCACGGGTACGGAGACGACGGTCGGCTCCGAGGCGGGCAGCGAGACCGGCTCCGGCTCCTCGGCCGGGGTGGGGTCCTCGGTCGGGGCGGGCGAGGGAGACTCGCTGGTAGGGGCCGGGGCCGGTTCCGCCGTCGGCGTTGCCTCGGAGGGAACCTCCTCGACCTGAGGGGAGTCGGATGCGCTGGGCGCAGCCACGCCGTCGTCCGGCCCGGCGCAGGCGGTGAGGGCGAGAGCGACGGCCGCCGCGCAGACCGTGAGGCCTGCGCGGCGACCGCGGAGTGAACTCATCGGTGGGTGCTCAGTCGATCAGGCGTTGTCCGAACGACGACGCAGCATCCAGGCCCCACCGGCGGCCAGGGCCACGGCGCCGGCACCGGCTGCGATCATCGCGCCGGTGTTGTCGGCCGGCTGGACCGGCGAGCCGGTGTCCGCACCGCCGTCAGGCATCGCGTCCATCTGGGAGACGCTCACCGCTCCGCATGCCGCGGGCAGGGTGGCAGCCAGGGGCAGCTCCTCGTTCAGCGGGCTCATCTTCTCGGCGGCCTCCTCGCTCAGGAGCTCCGGGTTGACACCGTGGATGACCACGACGGCGGTTCCGTCCGCCAGTGCGGCAGCGGTGTCATCGTTGACTTCGAAGGTGCGCTCATAGGTGTAGGACTCCCCGCCGGGGAAGCGCTCGATCGCGAGAGCCGAGTCCGCACTCGTGTCACCCTCGGTGGTCAACGAGGTGCTGACCTGACCGTAGGAAGGAATGCCTTCCGGTGTGCTCACGGCACCGTCGCCGTCTTCGTCGGCGCTGGCATCGGGGCAGACTCCCTGGCCACCGATGTGGATGTGCTGGGCGTGCGGGAACGGGCCGTCGCCGAACGTGGCGGCCGCACCTGAGATGTTGATGGTGACGGTCGCTTCGCTCCCGTCGAGCTCGATCATGGCATCACCGCTGGTGCCGCTGCCGTTGAGCTCATCGAGTGTGGCCTGACCGGACCAGGGTTGGTGGTCAGCGAGGGCAGGTCCGGCGGTCATTGCCAGGGCGCTGATCGCGACGGCCGGAACCGCCAGTAGCGTCTTCTTTCGCATCGTGCATCTCCTTCGTGGATCGTCAACGTGCACCCTGTGTTCGGAGTGTGCGCAGATCCGGATTGGTCGAGTGCCGATCCGGTTTTCCGCAGTCCGGTCAGAGCGTGTTGACGCCCGCACCTGGAGGGTGCAGATGCCGCGAGATCTCAGGCCTCGGGCAGTTCGAGCTGGCGCAGTCGCGAGTACGCACCCCGCATGTGATCGGCTACGGCTGCGCGCGCCGCTTCCGGGTCGCCGGAGGCGAGGATGTCCCGCAACTCCTTGTGCTCGGGGTAGCCGACCGTGGGGAAATCGGGGAAGTTGATGTTGCGGGTGATCAGGAAGAAGGCCACCTGGCTGCGCAGTGAGGTCCACACCCGGTGCAGCCGGGCGTGATCGGCGGCGTCGTAGATGACGTCGTGGAAGGCGAGGTCCAGCGCCACGGCCTCCTCGGGCTGCACCGATCCGGACGTGTCCTTCATCTGCTCCAGCACCCGGTCCAGCTCGGCGAGGTGATCGGGAGTGAGGCGGGTGGCGGCGCGCTCACCGGCGAGCGTCTCGACGGCGGTGCGCAGCGTGTGCACCTCCTCGACATCGCGTTGGGTCAGGATCGAGACGAAGGCACCGCGGTGCCGTTTGATCTCCACCTGGCCCTCGGCCTCCAGGAGCGCGAGCGCTTCGCGGACGGGCCCTCGGCTCACGTCCAGCGACTCGGCGATCTCCGCCTCTCGTAGCCGCGAGCCGGGCGGCAGCTCGCCGTTGGCCATCTTCTCGCGCAGGATGCGCACGACGTGCTCGCTCAGCGAGGTACGCGGTCCGATCGTGCCCAGCGTCATCGCATGTCCTTCCCTCGCCGATCCAGCCGGGGCAGTTGCCTGCCATGCACATGATGGCGGCTCATCGCTCCCCATGCCCGCCATTCTCGCATGCAGAAAATATAGCGTTGACAATCTGCAATTACCAGGGCTACCGTCGGACTACGTCGTCACCGAGGACGACGGCCCTCCGCGACGAGGGCACGCTGCCGACGCAGGAGAGGCACCCGCCACGTGAGCACCCGAACCGACGAGACTGCTCCCCCCGAGGCCACCGGTCCCCGCCCGGATCACAACCCCGGGATCGGCCACGACGTCTCGCCCTACCCGAAGGCCGCGCCGAGCGACCCGACGGCCCCCCACGTCCGCTCCGCCGAGGTGGAGGTGGACGCCGCCTCGGACGCGGGCCCGCTCACCCGGATGTGGGAGAGCATCGGCTACGACGAGATCAACTGGACCTACACCCCGACCGGCCGCACGCTGCTGAACACGTTCGGTGAGATGACCGAGCGCGGCTTCCACGTGCGCCCTCACTACGTCTTCTGCTCCGGTAGCGGTTTCGGCATCCCGCACTGGGGCAACGGGAACGTGTACCACGAGCGCAGCGACGGGTCTGTGACGTACGACTTCACCATCGTCGACCAGACTTACGACGCGATCGTCGAGGCCGGGCACCACGTGCTCGTCGAACTGGCCTTCACGCCGCGCGATCTCCTGCCCGAACAGGCCGAGGAGCTCACCGTCACCCCCAGCCCCACCGTCTACAGCGCCTACGAGGCCGGCCAGTGGTCCTACCCCCCGCGTGACTACGAGCGCTGGGGCGACCTGGTGGCGGCCCACGCCCGGCACTGCCTCGAGCGCTACGGCGCCGAGGAGGTCAGCACGTGGCTGTGGGAGTTGTGGAACGAGCCGGACATCTTCTACTGGCGTGGCACCCCGCAGGAGTTCTACGACCTGTACTCCGTCACTGCCCGCGCGGTCCGGTCGGTGCTCCCCGAGGCCAAGGTGGGTGGGCCCACCGTCACCGGCGCCGGTGTGGAGTTCATGCGCGGCTTCCTCCAGCACACCCGGGATCAGGGTGACCCGCTGGACTTCGTCTCCTTCCACACCAAGGGTTCGGCGTTCACCCCGTGGCGCGCCTACGGCCCGACCGGCGCCCCTGCTGCCGAGCAGCAGAGCCCCTCGGCGAACAAGATGATCTTCGAGGTCCAGCGCCTGCTGCAGGTGATCGCCGAGTTCCCCGAGTATCACGACCTGCCCGCGATCGTGGACGAGTGCGATGCCGGTGTACCCGCGCACTTCTCCGCCTATGACAACGGCAACTTCGCCTTCCAGAACACCGAGTACTTCCCCGTGTTCCAGGTGAAGCTGATGAAGAAGCTGCTCGACCTGAACGCCCTCGAACCGGTCCAGGTGGAGCAGGCCACCTCGTGGAGCTTCTACTTCGAGGGTGAGCGCTACTTCGAGGGGACCCGCGCCTTCCTCACGGCCGGCGGTGTGGAGAAGCCGCTCCTGAACGCCTACCGGATGCTCAGCCACCTCGGTCAGCGGCGCCTGGCCGCATCCTCGAGCGCCGCCGTCGACGTGGCCCAGATCGACCACGCGACCGGGGCGAGCATGCCCGAGGAGGTGGACGTGCTGGCCTCCCGCGGTGAGGACGGCACCGTGGCGATCCTGGTGTGGCGCCACACCGACGACCAGTACCGCACCGACGACGCCGAGACCGAGGTGAGCCTCGCCGTCACCGGCCTGGAGGGTTCCTACACGCTGCGCCACTTCCGGATCGACGCCGACCGCTCCAACTCCCACACCCGCTGGGCCGAGCAGGGCAGCCCGCAGGTTCCTACCGAGGATCAGCTCGCTGCCATCAAGGCACGTCAGGGCCTGGAGGAACTCACCTCTCCCACGCAGATCACGACGGCGGAGGGCGCCTTCCGTACGACTGTCGCCCTGCCGTTGCCGTCGGTGTCGTTGCTGGTGCTCGATCCTGCCGGGGGCACCAGTGAGTGAGCAGATCTTCGCCCGCCGGGTGCCACTCGCCGGTGGGACCTCGATCCCGCAGTTCGGCCTCGGGGTGTTCCAGGTGGAATCCGGGGGCACCCAGCAGGTGGTGGAGCAGGCGCTGGAGATCGGCTACCGGCACATCGACACCGCCGCGGCGTATGTGAACGAGGAGGGCGTGGGTGCGGCGATCCAGGCCACCGGCATCCCCCGGGAGGAGGTGTTCGTCACCTCGAAGCTGCGCAACGGCGACCAAGGGTATGAGTCGGCGCTGACGGCCTATGCCGACACGTGCAGGCGCCTGGGGCTGGACCGGCTGGACCTGTACCTCATCCACTGGCCGAACCCGGCAGCCGGCCTGTGGCAGGACAGTTGGCGAGCGCTGGCGCACCTGGCAGCGGAGGGTGAGGTGGCCGCCGTCGGGGTCTCGAACTTCATGACGGAGCACCTGACGGAGCTGGCGGACCTCTCAGAGCGCACCCCCGCCGTCAACCAGATCGAACTGCACCCGACCTATCAGCAACGGGAGCTGGCCGACTTCTGCCGGTCCCGCGGGATCGCGGTGGAGGCATACTCCCCGCTCGGGCAGGCGGGCGATCTGGACCACCCGGAGGTGACGGCCCTGGCGCAGCGGCTGGGCGTCACTGCCGCCCAGGTGATCCTGCGCTGGCACCTGGACCGCGGGCACGTCGTGATCCCCAAGACGGTCAACCCCGAGCGGATGCGCACCAACGCCGACCTGGATCACGTGGCGTTGACCGACGAGGACCTGGCGGTCATCGATGGGCTCGACGCCGGCCAGCGCATCGGCAACGACCCCTACACCTTCGCCAAGTCCCAGATCCGCTGACCCACCGACACGTTCGGAGAACTCGATGGCGAGTCCCACTCTGATCGCCGAGACGGCCACCCGGTCCGGCTCGGCGGCTGCCAAGGCAGCGAAACGCCCGGGGCAACGATCCCGGGAGCGTCGCCGCAACCTCTGGATCTACGTCTTCCTGCTGCCCACCTTCGTGCTCTACGGCCTGTACACCCTCTACCCGATGGTGGCGAGCTACTGGTACTCGCTGGTGGAGTGGAACGGCTTCTCCAGCCAGCAGACGTTCGTCGGCCTGGACAACTACGAGGCGGTCTTCGCCGACCCGCTGTTCTGGTCCTCGGTGCGGGTCACGCTGCTGTTCATGCTGATCGTGGCGCCGCTGCGGGTGTTCGGTGCCTTCGCCCTGGCGATCCTGCTGAACTCCCCGAAGCTGCCGTTGCGGTCGTTCTTCCGTACCGCCTACTTCCTGCCGGTGGTGACCACCACGGCCATCGTCGGTGTGGTGATGCGGTTCATCTTCGACCCGGCCAGCGGCCCGACGGCGGCGCTCGCGACCATCTTCGGGCTCGGGCCGATCGACCTGCTCGGTTCGTCTGAGACCGCGTTGATCACCGCCGGGGTGATCTACGTGTGGAAGTTCTTCGGCATCACGCTGATCTACTGGCTGGCGGCGCTGCAGACCATCCCGGCGGACCTGTACGAAGCGGCAAGGATCGACGGGGCCGGTCCGATGCGGCTGTTCCGCTACATCACCCTGCCGATGCTGATTCCCTTCCTGCTGATCATCTCGGTACTCACGATCGAGGACTGCTTCCACGCCTTCGACCTGATGCAGACGATGACCGCGGGTGGGCCGTTCTTCAGCACCGAGATCATCGAGATCTACATCTACCGGTGGGCCTTCGCGGCTTCGATCCCGCAGCTCGGATTCGCCTCTGCGGCCGCCGTGCTGTTCGGCGTGATCGTGCTGCTGGTGGTCATCCTGCAGGTGTGGGCGACGGTGGTCTCCCGACGGATGCGAGCTCGCTCATGAGTGTGACGATGACGGCGACCACACCTCGGACCACGCGCCGGCTAGGCCGCCGGTTCTGGTGGTGGGTGCTGACGGCTCTGCTGCTCGCACTGGCCTTCGTGTGGGTCTTCCCCTTCATCTGGATGGTCTCGGCGTCGCTGAAGACCTCCGGTGAGATCTTCGGTGGTGGGCTGGGACTGATCCCGGAGACCTTGCAATGGGAGAACTACTCCCGTGCCTGGATCGACGGGCGATTCAACATCTACCTCCTGAACACGGTGATCGTGACCGTGGCGACCACGGCGATCGTGGTGGTGCGGTGCGCCCTCGCCGGCTATGTGCTCGGGCGGTACCGCTTCCCGGGCTCGCGGCTGGTGATCGCGATCCTGGTGGCCACGTTGTTCGTGCCGACCGGTTACACGATCATCCCGGTGGTCAAGCTCTCGATGGAGCTGGGCCTGCTGGACAGTCTCGCCGGGATGATCCTGGCACTCGCCGGAGCGGCGAACGTGGCGTCGATCCTCATCTACGCGGGCTACTTCCGCGGGATGCCGGCCGAGCTCGAGGAGGCCTCGATCGTCGACGGCGCAGGTTTCGTGCGCACGTTCACGCAGATCATGCTGCCGTTGTCGATGCCGGTGACGGCGACCGTCGGCATCCTGACGTTCCTGTTCACCTGGAACGCCTTCTTCCTGCCGTTGGTGTTCTCCTTCTCCAACCCGGCGCTGCGCACGGTCAGCGTCGGCATGCAGGCCTTCGTCGGGGAGAACTCCACCGACTGGCCCGGAATGGCCGCGGCGGGTGTGATCTCGCTGCTGCCGATCGTCGCGCTGTTCGTGTTCATGCAGCGCTACTTCGTCGAGGGAATCGCCGGGGCGGTGAAGTCCTGACCTGACTCTCGCACCACTCGTTCTCTCGTTCGACCCCGTTTGTCCGATCTCGATGAGGAGATTCACATGACTCGCAACGCACTCAGCCGCCGTCAACTGATGGGCGGCGCTGGACTCACCGGAATGGCCGGTCTGCTCGCCGCGTGCAGTGGGGAGAGCCCGCCGCCCGATCCTGCCGGGGGTGGTGGCACCGGCGGCGGTGGCGGCAGCGGCGAAGGGCTGCAGTGGTGGGACCACTTCGGTGGCCTGCAGGACCTGCACGCCGAATGGGCAACCACCGAGGGTGACCAGATCGGTGTCCCGATCGAGTACTCCTACAACGAACCCAGCCAGACCACCGAGGCCTTGCAGGTGGCGAATCAGACGAACTCGCTGCCGGACGTGTTCTCGAACGTGCTCGGCCTGCCGCTGCCGGCGTTGGTCGAGGCGGGATGGCTGAGTCCGATCACCCTCTCCGACGAAGCGCTGGCCCGCCTGCCGGAGGGGACGTTCACAGAAGGAATCACCATGATGAACGGGGAGATCTATGGTCTTCCCGCTCTCTCGGACCGGCAGTACTGGGCCTGTACCTGGTACAACTCCGAGATCGCCGAGGAGGTCGGCTTCGAGCCGCCGTCCAGCTATGACGAGATGCGGGCGGCGCTGCAGGCGATCGCCGATCACGGTGAGTACGCCCCGATGACCCTGGCCCTCGGAGCGGCTGGTCGTATCCGCGACCAGGTGGACGGCCTCGCCCAGGGCGGTGGCTTCCCGGGCTGGCAGGGTCTGCGCTACGACACCGGCGAGTACGAGTACCAGCACGACACCTACATCAACGCGATCGAGCTGCTGAAGGAGATCTCCGACAACGGCTGGCTGCTGCCGGGGACGAACTCCTTCCAGATCCCCGATGCTCGTGGTCGCTGGGCAGCCGGGCAGATCGGGTTCTTCATCGACGGCCCGTGGTCCCCAGGTGGCGTGCGCTCGCTGAACGCCGAGCACCTGCCCAGGATGGCGGTGGCCGGGATGCTGACCCCGGGCGGTGAGGAGCTCATCATCACCCGTGGTGCACCGGCACCGACGTGGTTCGTCGCCGGGTCCAGCGCCAACCCTGAGGCCGCCAGTCAGCTGGTGGAGACCTTCACGCGTGATGACTACCAGCGGGCGCTGGCCGAGGCGATGGACCAGCCGCCGCTGAACCTTGATGTGGTGGCCGATGCCGACGTGATCGACCCCTACGCGTGGCTGATCGAGGACTTCAAGGAGCGGGTGTTCCGGGCTCCTGAGGCTGAGGTGCGCAACGTCGCTGCTACTGAGGCGCTGGCACGGACCACCCCGATCGCACCGCACCTGGGCGACATCATCCAGGGCTACCTCGGCGGTGACATCAGCGATCTGCAGGGCGAGCTGGTCAAGCTCAGCGACGCGTTCAACTCCGACCTCGACTCGGCGATCGAGTCTGCGGCGGCTGAGGGCTTCGAGGTTTCACGCGAGGACTGGGCGTTCCCCGACTGGGAACGCGGCACCGACTACACCTACTGACGCTTCGAGCGAGAGAAGGACGACAAGCATGGACACGTTCCCTAGCGAACGCACGGCGATCGTCACCGGGGCCGGATCGCCCCGGGGCATCGGGCGGGCGGTGGCACGCCGACTGGCCAAGGATGGCTGGGCGCTCGGCCTGCTCGATATCGACGGCGCCGCCGTCCGGGGCCTGGCCGAGGAGATCGTCGCGGCCGGTGGCAGGGCTGCAGGAGCCGGGGTGGACGTGTCCGACCGCGACGCCGTGCGCGCCGCGGTGGCCGAGGTGACGGACGCGCTGCCGCCGGTGCTGGCGCTCGCGAACATCGCGGGCGTCAGCTCCCCGGTGCCCTACCTGGACCTCGACGACGCGGAGTGGGAGCGGGTGCTGCGCACGAACCTGTTCGGGGTGCATTACCTGACGGCGGCCGTCGCCCCTGCCATGGTGGCGGCCGGGGGTGGTCGGATCGTGTCCATCTCCTCCGTCTCGGCCCAGCGCGGTGGTGGCACCTACTCCAAGACCCCGTACTCGGTGGCCAAGGCCGGCGTGATCGGTCTGACCCGGTCGCTGGCGCGCGAGCTTGGGCCGCATGGGATCACCGCGAACGCGATCGCTCCGGGGCCCATCGACACCGACATCATGGGCGGCACCCTCTCCGAGGAACGCAAGGCCGAGCTCGTGGGTGACCTGGTGGTGAACCGGGTGGGAACGGTGGAGGACATCGCGGCCTCCGTGGCCTTCCTGGTGGGGGAGGAGTCTGGCTATATCACCGGGCAGACGTTGAATGTGGACGGTGGGTTGTATATGCACTGAGCCGGCTACATCGGCTCGTAGGAGATGGCTCTCGGAGCTCGCGCATCGTGCACCTGGTCCCGCGTACCCAGGTCCTCACGCACCCGGCACGAGCCCACCCCGGGTCAGCCGCGCCACTTCGAATCCCTTTTCCGCCAGGGAACCACCGTTCTGGCATCCGTAGGTTGGTTCGGTGGCGGAAAGGGGATTCGGCGTGTCCGGGTCGGGGGCTCGGTGCGTGTCGTCGGGACATGGGTGTCTCGTTGGGGCAGTGTCACGATGAATCGGGGAAGCAGCGCCTGGGTGAGTGGTCCGATGGTGAGGGCGAACAGCACGGTGCCCACGCCGAGGCGCCCACCGAGGAGAACTCCGACGAGGACGACCGTGAGTTCCAGTGCGGTGCGGACCAGTCGTATCGAGAGCCCGGTCCGCCGGTGCAGGCCGGTCATCAGCCCGTCCCGTGGCCCACGCCCGAGCTGGGCGCCGACGTACAGGGCTGTAGCCAGGGCGCATAGCAGGATGCCTCCCAGCATCAGCCCCACCCGCGCTACCAGGACATCGGGCCGATCAAGGAGGGCGAGCGTGACATCGGCGGAGATACCGACGACGATTGCGTTGGCCACCGTGCCCAGGCCGGGCTTCTCCTTCAGTGGCAGCCAGAGCAGCAGTACCAGCAGACTCACTGCGATCACTGCTTGACCGAGCGTCAGCGGCACGTGCCGGATCAGCCCGGAGTGCAGTACGTCCCACGGTGTCGCTCCCAGATCGCCGCGCAGAATCACGGCGGTGCTGATGCCGTATAGCCACAGGCCCAGGAAAGGCTGTGGCAGCCGCCGGGGCAAACGGCCGGCGCGCAGTTGCGCAATCGGTCCGAGGTCGGCGAGCTGACTCATACCGGCCACTGTGGACCAGAGTGGCTCAGGAGTACATGGGCCCCACGAGGCAGTCGGCAGAGCGTTGCCAGAACGGCAAGATCTCCTGGTGCAGGTGGTTGGTCGTGCCAGGGTGGTGGGTATGACCCCCATGAACCGGGCAGGCCGGCGAGATCATCCGCCTCCGCGGACCGGTCCGAGTGAGAAGGAGGTGCTTGTCGGGTTCTTGGACTACCTGCGCGGATCCGTCGCCGCCAAGGTCGACGGCGTACCCGAGCCGGAGGTCAGGGAACCTGGGGTGCCATCGGGCACCAACCTTCTCGGCCTGATCCACCACCTGACGCATGTGGAACGCGCACTGTTCCTCGGAGTGCAGGTGCGCAGCTGGCCCGCGACCTTCCGTGCACCCCGATCCTCCAGCGTCGCCGGCGTCGTCTCCGCCTACTACGACGCCGTCGACCAGTCGAACGCGGTCATCGACGCCTGTGAGGACCTGGCCGGATCGGATTGGCGGCCCGAGGCGAAAGATGCCTGTCCGTCGCTGCGGTGGGCGTTGACGCACATGGTCGAAGAGACCGGTCGCCATGCCGGTCACGCAGATGTCCTGCGCGAGCAGATCGACGGACGTACCGGTCGTTGATGAGCGTGCGGACTTGAGTCCGCGCTGAAGCGCACCCCGTGTGGTGGTGGCGTAGCGAACTCCCTCAACTCGCACTTGACCTCAACCAAAGGTGAGGTTTCAGACTGATCATCGAACGGGTGGCGGCTGCCGCCCGTCGTGATCAGTCGAGAGGTGGAGCGCGTGCGTGCAGTGCGAGTGTCCGAGTACGGCGGGCCGGAGGTTCTGGTGCCGGTGGAGTTGCCCGACCCGGTGGCCGCCGCTGGTGAGGTCGTGCTGCGAGCCGAGGCGATCGACACCATCTACCTCGAGACGCAGATTCGCGGTGGCTGGGGCGAGATGTTCGGCATTGAGCTGCCGTATGTGCCAGGCGGTGCGGCCGCGGGGACTGTGGTCTCCGTCGGTCCGGGCGTCGATCCGTCCTGGCGCGGCCGGCTGGTGCTGGCGCGGCTGGGCACCCAGGGTGCGTACGCCGAACTCGTCCGCACCAGCATCGACCAGTTGGTGCCTGTCCCCGATGGCCTCGGTCTGCGGGAGGCAGCCGCTCTGGCGCACGACGGCGTCACTGGCATAGGAATTCTGGAGGCCATGGCTATCAAGCCGAGTGAGCGAGTGCTCATCCTCGGAGCTGCGGGCGGGATGGGAACGCTACTCGTTCAGCTCGCGCATGCGGCGGGTGCGCAGGTGGTCGGAGCTGCCCGGGGTGCGCAGAAACTGGGCCTGGTCAAGCGACTGGGCGCGGACGCAGTGATCGACTACTCCGAGGCCGGGTGGGTCGAGAACGTGCAGGCGGCCTTCGGTGGTCTGCCCGTTGACGTACTGCTCGACGGCGTCGGCGGTGCACTTGGTACTGAGGCGTTCGCGCTGGTTGCTCATGGTGGCCGCGTCTCTGCCCACGGAGCAGCGAGTGGTGGGTTCGCCGAGCTCGACGAGGCGGATGTGAGCGCGCGGGGAATCCTGGTGCGAGGGATCGAAGACGTACAGTTCGAGACGTCGCAGGCGCAGCGGTTGGCAACCGAGGCGCTCGCCCAGACCGCTGCCGGGAGTGTCCGCCCGGCGATTGCCCGGGAGTTCGCGCTCTCGGATGCGGCCGAGGCGCACCGTGCGATCGAAGCTCGTTCCATTCCAGGGAAGGCCATCCTGATTCCCTGATCAGTCCACCAAGGGGGCGCAAATGACCAACAGTGCGATGGGAACATCATTCGGCGCGGCGACCACTGCCTACGAGGCAGGTCGTCCCTCCTATCCAGCGGCCGCCGTCGACTGGATGCTCGCCGGTGCCCAGCGCGAGGTGAGCGACATCGTCGACGTGGGTGCGGGCACCGGCAAGCTCACCGCGGCGTTGGTGGGCGACGGCCGCAGCGTCACCGCCATCGACCCGGACGAGGCGATGCTCACCACCCTGGCGGGTAACCTGCCGGAGGTGAGCACCGCCGTCGGGACGGCCGAGAGCCTGCCGATGGCGGAGGCGAGCCAGGACGCCGTGGTGCTCGGGCAAGCCTGGCACTGGGTGGAGCCGGCCACAGCATCGGCAGAGATCGCGCGCGTGCTGCGGCCGGGTGGCGTGCTCGGGCTGATTTGGAACATCCGCGACGAACGCACCGACTGGGTGGCCCGGATGAGCCGCATCATCCACCTCAGCGCTGCCGAGCAACTTATCTCCGGTACGGGGCCGCAGATCGCTGCGCCGTTCGGCGAGGTGGAGCAAGAGCGGATCGAGTGGACCCGCACCATGGACCGCGCCACGATCGAGGCGATGGTCGCCTCGCGCAGCTACTACATCACCGCAAGTGACGACGATCGGCGGCGGATCGACGACGGCCTGGCCACGCTCCTTGACGAGCTGGGCCTGACCGCCGCTGATGCCACCATCGACTTCCCCTACGTCACGGTGGCCTACCGCGCCACCTGCTGATTCTCACCGGGCTGACTCGGTTGCTCGTCGGGCGTCTGCGCAACCACCGGTCGGAGATCGCGCGGTCGTGCGGTGAAGAGCGCCACTACGGTCAGCGCCGCCCAGAGCGCTGCAATCACTGCGGCCGCACCCTGCAGGCTCCACGCCTCGGTCAGCGCCGCGGCCCCCATGATGCCGATCCCTGGTGCGAGGCTGAGCAGCGCGTTCTGCGTGCCCATGACGCGCCCACGCAGAGCGTCCGGGATGTGTTCGAGCGAGAGCACCCCCACCAGTCCACCGAAGAGACCGCTGGCCAGCCCCACCACGAATGCGCCGATGAGGATCAGCGGTGTGGAGTGCAGCGTCGTGATGACGATGAACCCGAGCGTCGCACCGATCATCCCGGTCCGCAGCCACGCAGCGCGGGCACCGCCCGGCTTTGCGAGGACTGCGTAGATGCCGCTGCCGATCAGGAGCCCCACCGCGAGTGCGCTGAGCACGAACCCGAGCAGCGCCGTCTCATTCACTGCCGTGAAGTGCACGGGAAGAACCAGACCCTGAAAGCTCGCCAGCACCACGCCGCTGACCACACTGATGGCCGTGAGCAGGATCAGGATCCGGCTGCGCACCAGCGTCGACAACCCTTCGCGGAACTGATGGACGGCACCACGTGGCGCGGATGAATCGGTGGCGGCGGAGATGGCGCCGAGGCGCTTCGGGATGGTGAAGGTGATGAGCGCGGCGACCAAGGACGTGCCTGCCGTCACCCACAGCACGCTCGACCCCTCCAGCAGCGCCACCAGCGTGCCTGCGATGGCCGGGCCCACCACGAGCACCGCGGCGCCGATCGACTCCCGGATCCCGAGCAGCCGTTCCTTCGTGAGCCCGCTCTCGGCCACGATCGCCGGCAGCAGGGCCTCACGAGCGGTTTGGCCGGGGATATCGCCGAGCGAGCCGATCACGCCGAAGAGGACGAAGATGCCGACGGTGAGATCGGTGAACAGGTCGATGAACGGCAGCGCGGCTACGGAGGCGGCCGAGACCAGGTCGGTCACCACGGAGGAGGTGCGCCGGTTGATCCGGTCGATCACCACGCCCATGAAGATCCCTGCCAGGAAGGCCGGGACCGCTGTGGCCGCGGCCACGGTGCCCGCACCCAGCACACTGCCGGTGCTCTGCAGCACCACGAGCGGGATAGCGATCGCGGCGATCGAGTTCCCGAGCAGGGAGAAGACGTAGGACGCGAAGTAGGTGAGGGAGTAGCGCATGCCCTCATCTGAAACTATGACGTTACGACAAGGTCAAGGCCCGTGGTTAAAGCTCGTGGTCGAGGCGCGCGAGGACGTCGAGCTGTGGCTCGGTGAACGCCTGCGCCCGGTACTGCTCGAGCAGGTCGTTGACCCGGGCGTTCTGCAGGTCAGGCATCGGTGCGGCGGCGAGCAGAGTTCGCAGCTCGTTCGCGATCCGATCGCGCTCTGCCTCCGGTGTGGACTCGGTGACCGCCAGCAATCCGCCGATCGCTGCGGACAGGAGGTTCCGCAGTCGCGGGTCGGTTCCCATGGCCTCGGCGTGTGCGCGCACCTGCGCATGGGTGGCTGGATCGCCGGCGCTCATCAACAGAGTGAGGTCGGCCTCCAGGCGTCTCGCTGCCGCGTCGGTGAGAAAGTTGCGCGCCAGCTCGTCCAGCTCCCCGTAGTTCGCCGGCGCTTCGGGTAGCGGCGACGTCCGGGCCGCGCGGACGATCTCGAGCTGGCGGGTGAGCGTGGCGATCTGATCGCGCAGCGCCTCCTCCAGACCGGCGAGCTCGTCCTCGATGCCGCTGCCGGGCAGGTCGAGGAGCCCGCGGATGCGATCGAGCCCTAGCCCGAGTCCGACGAGGTGACGGATGCGAAGGAGGCGCGTTGCGTCCAGTACCGAGTACTCGCGGTAGCCATTGATCCGCCGCTCCGGCTCCGGCAGCAGCCCGATCTGGTGATAGTGCCGCACGGTGCGTGAGGTCACGCCCGCGAGCTCGGCCAGCTCTCCGATCCGCATCCGCACCTCCTGGTGGCAGCCTATGCGGCGGTCGTGACCCCCTGATACCCCCGTGCTCGCCGTTTCACCACCTTCTGCTCGCGGTTCTGCCACCGTGCAGCGAGCCCCTCACGGCGGCTGACACTCAGCGAACGGCGATGGCATCGATCTCGACGAGCAGGTCCGGATGGCCGAGAGCACTGACCTGCGAGAGAACCCCAGGAGGGCTCACCGATGCTGCGGCGAACGCGCGGTCGAGTACCTCGCCTGCGCCGGCCTGGAACGCTGCGACGTCCGTGACGTGTGTGTTGAGCTGGACGACGTCGCTCAACGTCATGCCGGCGGCTTCGAGAACCCGGTGGACGTTGGCGAGAGTGAGTTCAACCTGCGCGCGCAAGTCGCCCGGGTGCTGCGGTTCGCCGTCGTCGGACATCGCCGTCTGACCGGACACGAACAGCCACGATGAAGGTGCGGTGACCAGCACGCCCTGATCGTCGGCGAAGTGCCAGTTGAAGGGGTTGATGCTCGTCTTGTCAGCCATGTGCGTCTCCCATCTGTCCGAGCGCCCTGCCAGGACGAGGTCGACGCTAGAATCTCAACCATGGTTGAGGTCAATTCGCGCTCGACGCTGACGCCCGGCGAGGTTGCCGCTCGTGCCGGGGTGGCCGTGTCGGCGCTGCACTTCTACGAGCGCGAAGGCCTGATCAGCAGCACCCGGACAGCCGGGAATCAGCGCCGGTACCGCCGCGACGTGCTCCGCCGGCTCGCTTTCGTGCGGGTAGCGCAGCGCGTGGGCATCCCGCTGGCCCGCGTGCGCGATGAACTGTCCCGCCTCCCCGACGAGCGCACTCCGAGCCGACGAGACTGGCAGCGGCTCTCCGCGGCATGGCGCGACGAACTCGAGGAACGGATCCGCCGGCTCGAACAACTTCGGGACGACTTCACCAGCTGCATCGGTTGTGGCTGCCTCTCCCTGCGGCAGTGCGCGCTCGCCAACCCGGGGGACGCGTTGGGCGGGCACGGGCCGGGCCCGCGTCTGCTCGAGGAGAACTCGCGCAGCTGATCCCGCGGCCTGACCATGCTCGGCCCGCCGTTCTGCTGCGCGAACCCTGACTACGCCGGGGGCGTGCCCTTGGGTGCGGGGCCGAGGTCGCTGAGTAGGTCGCCCATGCGCTTGTACGCACGGTTGCGGTAGGCGATCAGTTCGGCCTTGGTCTCCTCGTCGAAGTCGCCGGTCAGGCCCTTGCCGTTCTTCGCCCCATGCCGTCCGGCCGCCACGGCGTCGGAGATCAACGACGGCGTCCCGAGCCTTTCGCCGTACGCCTCGCCCAGGGTGGTGTAGCCATTGGCGTAGACGTCCAGGCCGGCCTGGTCGGCGATGGCGAACGGGCCGAAGAAGCCCAGCCGGTAGCCGAACGTGGTGCGCACGATCGTGTCGACGTCCTCGACGGTGGCCACGCCCTCCTCGACGACGGCGGTCGCCTCCTTCAGGAGGGCGTACTGGAGGCGGTTCAGCACCATGCCCGGGGTGTCGGCCACCTGGGCGCCCTCGCGGCCGATGCGCACGAGGAGAGCCTTGATGGCGTCGACGACCTGCGCCGTCGTGGCCTCCCCGGCGACCAGCTCGACGCCTGGGATGAAGGGCGCGGGGTTGGAGAAGTGCACGGTGAGGAAGCGCTCGGGGCCCTGCACGGCGGGGACGAGCACGTGCACGGGGATGGTGGAGGTGTTGGTGCCGATGATCGCGTCGGGGCGGGCGGCGGCGCTGATGCGGGCGAGGACGTCGTGCTTGACGTCGGCGCGCTCGAAGACGGCTTCCTCGATGAGGTCGACGTCCGCCACGGCCTCCTCGAGGGAGTCGGCGGCGGTGAGGTTGGTGCGGATCCGGTCGGTGCTGCCCGGCTCGTAGAGGCCGTCGGCCTCGAACTCGGCGGCCTCGCGCAGGAGCCGTTCCAGGCCGGCTTGGGTGGCCTCGGGGGTGGTGTCCACGATCGTGGTGCGGATCCCGGCGTTGGCGAAGATCTGCGCGATCCCGCCGCCCATGTAGCCGGCGCCGACCACGGTGACGGTCTCGATGGTCCTGCTCATACTTAGCTCCTCAGCGGGTGGGCTGGTCGGGTCGGTTCAGGGCCGAACCCAGCACTTGACGGATGTAATCACGATTCTCGGCGCACACGCCGATGGAGTCACTGCCGTAGTGCTCGGTGCAGAACGGGCCGCGGTAGCCGAGTTCAATCGCGCGGCGGATGACCGCGCGGTAGTTGATCACGCCGTACTTCAGCGGTACCGGGGCGGAGGAGTAGGAACCGGTGGCCGGGTCCTCGTCGCGGGTGTAGCTCTTGATGTGCCAGAAGTTGCAGTACGGCAGCACCGTCTCGAACAGGTCGATCATGCCGGGTGAGCTGGGGATCGGGCGGTGCAGGCGCACCAGGTTGCCGATGTCCGGGTTGAGGCCGACGGCGTCGTGGCCGACGTCTTTGACGAACTGCACCGCATCCTCGGGGGTGCCGACGTAGGTGTCCTCGTACATCTCCAGGCTGACCTGAACGCCGTTGGCGGCGGCATGGTCGCCGAGCTCGCGAATCCGCTCGATGGCGAGGGGGCGCAGTTCCGGGTCGTCCACGTGCCCGGGCTCGAGCCAGAACCACAGTGCCTTCTGCTGCGCCGGGGTGAGGCCCTGCATGAAGCCGACGTTGACGATCGAGGCGCCGACCTCGGGGGCGATGTCGAGGAAGCGGTGGGCGTCGGCGAGGTTCTGCTCGCCGTTGGCCCGGTCGACCACGCTGCTGCGCGTCATCGAGATGGAGGAGATGCCCAGGCCCTCGTCGGCGAGCACGCTGCGGAACTCAGCCAGTCGCTCCGGGCTGAGCTTGGCGAGGGAGAGCCAGGCGTCGGTGGGGTCGATGTGATCGAAGCCGAGTTCGCGCACCTGGCGCAGCTGGCCGGCCCAGGTGGCGGCGGGGGCGTCGATCGTGGGGGTGCCATCCGGCGTCGTAGCGCCGAAGGTGAGCATGTTGCAGGCGATCGGCCAGGTCTCGGCCGTCCAGTCTGCGGGGTCGTGGGGCGTCGTTGCTCGCGATTCCATATTATATAGGATATCACTCTCGACTGGAGGCTGCGGGGTCAGACGGTCGTCGGCGATGCTTGGGCGCCGGCACTGGCCCTGTGCGTTGGAGTGGACTCCACCGAGTGCTGGCCCAAGAGACTGCCACGCGGTTCGTGGCGTGGTTCAGGGCGGCGCGGGGGTCTTCGGCGCGGATGGAGTCGCTGCCTTCAGGACGTTGCTAGCGGCATTCGCAGGGACGGCAACAGGGACGCACTGGTACTCGCGTTCACGTTTGCCGACGTTTCCGATACGAGGCTGCTGTCAGCAGTTTCTCATTACCGCTCGCAGGCTCCACTACGGGCTCTTCGGACTTCCGGTGGGGATCAGGCCTTGAGTCCTCCGGCGACGAGGAGTACGCGGAGTCGGTAGTTGGTGAGGTTGCGGTAGCCGCGGGCGAGGCGTCGGTGGAGTTCGATGATGCCGTTGATGGCTTCGGTGCCGCCGTTGTTGGATCGGTCGGTGGTGAAGTAGGCCAAGAACGCGTCCTTCCAGCGGCGTAGCGTCCGTCCAAGGCGGGCGACCTCGGGGACCGGGCGGGTGTGGAAGATCGCCAGGATGCGTTGGGCCATCGTGCGCCCAGCGCTCAGGTCGGCGCAGCGGTAGGCCGCTCGTAGGTCTTGGGTGCACCGCCAGGCGAGGTAGACACTGGTGGGCCTGGTCAGCCTCGATCGCTGTGGCCAGGCGGGCGAGTTGGCGGTCGGTGAGGTTCTCCGCCTCGGCGCGCAGGATCCTCTGGATACCGTAGAGCGGATCACCCTTGCGGCCGCGGTGGCCGAGGGTCTCTTGCTGGACCGGCGGCGGCCCTCATCAACGGTCTGGGTGCCAAGCTTGACCACGTGGAAGGCGTCGAGCACGGCGTTGGCGTCGGCGATCGCGGTCTTGTAGCCGGCGAACGGGTCCAGCGCCGCAACCTCGACTCCGGCACGGAACTCGGCACTGCGGTCGGTGAGCCAGTCGGCGTAGGCCTTCTTCGACCGCCCGGGCCGTAGGTCCAGCAGCCGGGCGCGGACCTTGCCCTCGGCGTCGCGGGTCAGGTCGACCATGCCGGTGAGCTCCTTCGCGCCACGGCGACGCGGGTTGCCGTGGTGCCAGATGTGCTCATCGACGCCGAGGCTGACCACTCCGGCGAAAGCGGGACTCATCGGCGGCCAGCTAACGTAGCCCTCGCGCAGTCCGGGTCGGGGCAGCGCAAGGTGCGCTGACGCCAGATCACCCGCACTGGCACGAAGCCGGGCACATCATGCAGCTCGCACCTTCGCCGCCCGCGGCTGGGCGTGACGACCCCACGGTTTGGACAGCCCGTCAGCTGCCAAGGCGTGGAGACCGTGACCGTCACGAGCACGTCGGTGCGCTCGACGGCCTCCACATGAATGCCCGGATACCCAGGAGTGTGTCGCAGCGGACGTAGGGATCAGTGGTGGGCGCATCGCTGCACCCCGTAGCGTTGGTCAACGTCGAGGTCCTCGGAGTGAACAGTCTGCTTGGTCGCTACTGATCATCGAGGACCTCGATCCCTACCCACCCTCAGCTACCTCCGCGAGTCCCGCTCCCCACCAGAAGTCCGAAGAGCCCCTTACCGCTCGCGTCCTGCTGGCCGCGAGTAGGGCGCGGCCATTCCGGCGGAAAGAAGCGCGCTGCCTAGATTCTCGATCCCGATCGCGATGACCTGGGGTGAGGGGCCCGTCGCACTCAGCCCAAGAAACTCGCCAGTGACGACTTCGACCGCGACAGCAACGCACATCACCCCAACCTCGCTCTCCTCGCGATCTACGGCGAATCCCCGTTCCCTCGTAAGTTCCAGTTCATAGGCTAACTCGGCGAGATTGGTGATTGAGTGTTCGGTACGTGCCTCGAGTGCTCGAGAGCCTTTGAGCAGTCGGTCGTCCTTCTCATCCAACGTTGCCGCCAGCAGCGCCTTGCCAACGCCGGTGACGTGCGCCGGGTTGACACCCCCGATGACGGAGTTTGTCCTCAAGCCGTCTATCGGGTTCACTTTGTCCAGGTAGACCACTGACGTGTCCATGAGCCGTGCCAGGTGGACCGTCAGTCCGGACCACCGCGACACCTGGACCAACTGGTCATGAAACGAAGCGACGATCGGCGACTCTGCCTGGAACCGGAAGGCGACCTCGAGCGCCGCCGGCCCGAGCATGTATCGGGAGCTGGGACCGTCCTGATGCACGAAGTCGCGACTCTTCATTGCGCTGAGCACACGATGCATCGTCGACTTCGAAATGCCGGTCGCAACCGCAATCTCGCCGAGGCTCATGCCAGCAGCGTTGTCGCCCAGGAGGGTCAGAACCCGCAAGGCGCGATCCACGCCCTGGTGGGACTCGCTCTTCGTCATCCCGTGATCCTCTCGCACTTAGCCTCGATCCACCGACCGGCACTGATGTGTTGGGCGAGTTTGGCGCGGTCGTTGTGGGGGCCTTCGGGCGCGAGGAGCTCGGCGGTCTGCCCGGCTTTTCCACTGAGGTTCCTCGGTCGTAAGGACGCGTGCCTGGGGTCAGGTGGCGGGAGAACGAGCTTGTAGAGCGAGGCTTTGGCCCAGGGCCAGTGGAGGGGTAGGTGCAGGCGCAATCGCCGGGCAGAGGTCGCGATCCGGGCGGGGATGTTGATGAGTTTGCGGCGGATCGTCGCCGTCGTGGCCCGCAGCAGGGAGGGCGCCTGGGTGGTCAACGTGGCTGCGGCGCGGGTGAGGTTGAAGGCGATGACGGCACAGATGAGCCAGGCGGCGTTGGCGGTGGACTTCCCCGAGGGCAGGTGGGCCAGCGCCTAGGCCCTCAGATCGGCATTGACGTTCTCGATGATCGCGTGAGCGCGGTGGACTTGATCGGCGGTGACGGTGTCGCGCTCGTCGGTGTTGGTGGTGGTGAAGAAGGCGTGGAAGCGCCAGGTGTCGAACAGTGTCTGCTGACCGTGGCTGTTCATGGGGTTGAGATCAGGGATGCGGCGAACCACCAGGCGGCCGGGGACCTGCTCGGCGTTCTTCTTGGCGGAGGACGCGGTGAAGGGAACCTCAGCGACCTCAGCCCGCGAGACCCAGCTGCTGGTGGTTTCGTCGTAGATCGCATCGGAGTATCTGATCGGTGTCCAGGCGTCCTCGCTGATCGAGGCGATGGCGCGTTTGACGGCCGGGTCCATCCGCACGGGGATCGAGACCTGCGCCCGGTCTTCATCACGGCGCTGACCATGGCGTGGGAGTAGAACGCCGAGTCGGCCCGTACCAGTGCTTCTCGCCCGGCCAGGTGGCTGCGGCGCACCAGGGCGAGAGTGTCGGTAGCAAGTCGGGCCGCCCCACGCGGGGACCCGGCCGAGCCTTTACGCAGGCGCTGGGCGGCGATCACCGGGGCGATGTGATCGGTGGAGACCGTGGCCAGCAGCGCGTTCAGACCCCGGATGCCGGAGTAGCCGAAGGAGGCACCTGCTTGGCGTAGCCGTGGACCTCGATGATGGTGTCGTCGATGTCGACCATCACCGTGCCGGCCTGCTCCGCGGTGCCGAGCAGACCGGTGTGCTCGGCGAGGTTCGGCAGCAACCGTGAGGCCACCGCGTCAGCCTGCCGGACGTGCCCGATGGTGAAGGACCGCAGGAACTGCCCCAGTGTCGAGGGCGCATAGCCGCGGTCGAAGACCTTACCCATCCCGCCGTGGCGCAGCAGCGCCATGTCATCAGTACGGCCGGCACCGGCGACCATGCCAGCCACCAGCGAAGACAATTTCAAACCGGCGTTGGCGCCCTTGTCGCTGGGCACGCTCAGCCGCTCATCGGCAAGGGTGCGCAGTCCCGCCTTGCGGGCCAGGGCCATCAACGGGACCAAACCCGCTGTCGACACGAGATTCGGCTCGTCGAAGGTCGCAGACGTCACGGGGCGGATGTGAGAAAGCTGCACCTACGAGATGCCCTTCTTGAACTGGCGATACGGACCCTAAGCAAGCCGTGCCTTCCCAGGTCAGAGGGGCATTCTTGAGTTCCCGCGCCCACACGCAACGCTCACCGATCGGTGGATCGAGGCTTAGCCGACTCTTCCTACCTGAGACGGGCGCGCGACAGTCCGCGCCCGTGAGCACCACGTGCTGTCGGTAATGCTCGCGGTTGCAGAGCCCGCGGGCAACTCGGCGATGGAGATCGAGGGGTCGCCCCTGCCTTCAAGGGTCTGCCGAGTCGCGTGAGTGACACGCGTTCGCTCAGAGCGCGTTCCGTTAGGCGGAACGCTGGTCGCATCAACGGAACGTCTGCTAATCTCGCACTCACACCTCAGAGTTGAGAATGGAGTTGGAAGATGACCCATGTGTCACGCCGACAAGCGCTGCGTCTCGGAATCTTCGCCACGATGACCACCACCGGAGTAGGTGTGCTGACTGGCTGTGGGTCCGAGGGTGGTGACGCCACACCGACTGCCTCCGGCAGTGGCAGCGGCAATGGGCCGCTTCTGCCGACGTATATCGAGTACACCGGAGTCACACCAGATCTCTCTTCGACGCCCGAGGGCGCGCTCGCCGGCTACTTCCGTTACCCGGACCCACAACCGCGTGCGGGCGCCGAGCATCCGGCTGCTGGACTGGACTCGGTTGAGATCCTGTACCCGACGTACCAGCCTGTGCCCCTCGAGGTCTCGGAGAACCCGTTCTGGCAGGAACTCAACGACCGAGCGGGCGCCTCAATGGACCTGCTCATGACCCCTGCGGCCAACTATGACGAGAAGTTCCAGACGATGCTTGCAGGTGGCACCCTTCCGGAGATCACGGTCATCAGCGGAACGCCGCCCCGACTGTCACAGATCCTCAGCAGCCAGTTCGCAGATCTCTCGGAGTATCTCGCGGGTGACTTGGCGGCTGAGTATCCCTCACTTGCCAACATCCCAACCGTCTCCTGGCAGAGTTGCGTTGTCGGCGGTGTCCTCTACGGCGTCCCGCAGCCTCGACCCATCGCAGGCGGTCCGGCAATGTTCTACGACGAGGCACTCGTCAACGAACTAGGGCTCGACCCGAATCCGACGAGCATGGACGACTATCGCCAACTGATGCGCGACGCTACGGACGAGAGCGCGGGAAGGTTCGGCTGCAGCAACCCGGAGCGAATGCTCATACACGTGGCCATGATGCTAGGTGCCCCAAACAAGTGGCGACAAGCAGACGACGGGTCGTTCGTCAGCGCAGTCGCTGATGAGCGAACCAAGGAGGCTCTCGCGATCACCCGATCGATGGTCGAGGATGGTATTTTCCCGCCAAACTGGGTGTCGAGCACGTACTCGGACAAGCGTGACACCTTCACCACTCGGAAGGCGATCTTTCACCCCGACGGCGACGCCGCATGGAGCCTCTTCCAGGGCCAACTGGAGGCAACTGTCTCGGCCTTGCCCAACCCTGGGCCGGACGGCCAAGCCGCGCCGCATCACTGCGGCAATCCCCGGCAGGGCATGACCGTCATTCGCAGGGACCTCGAATCAGAACGGATCAAGCGGTTGTTGTCGACGCTCGACTGGCTCGCGACGCCGATCGGCACCCTCGAGCACCTATTCCGCAAGTTCGGTACCGAAGGATCCCTCTTTACCTGGGACGGAGGCATTCCATCGCCTGTCGAAGGTGCGACGAGCCAGATCATGGACCTCCAGTACATAGTTGACGGGCCGTCCGGATTGGGCCCGGCGATAGAGGACGATGTACGCCATCGCTACGAGTGGTACGCCGCGAACTCAGAGAACCTCGAACTCGACGCCTCTCTTGGCCTCTACTCCGAGACACAGGCTGAAGTGGGGGGCAACCTCACCGCGGACGTCGCGGCGATGCAGCTAGACATCCTTGCCGGTCGCAAGGACATCGGTGAGTGGGATGACTTCGTGACGACCTGGCGTGCCAACGGCGGCGACGCCGTTGCGGCAGAGCTCCAGGAAGAAGCTAGTCGATAGATGGTCAACTTGAACATCGGTGTCATCGGGCTCGGAGCGAGGCTGCGGGTGATGCTGAGATACCTGCGCGATGCAAATCCCGACACACTCGTGACCGCCCTCGCCGATCCGGACTCAGACGCCGCAACCTGGCTTGAGTCCGTACAGGGGGTTCGACCCCGCATCCTCGACATCGAGACGCTGGTCAACTCATCACGTATCGACGGCGTCATGATCGGCACACGGGACTACCAGCATGCTGAGCAGGCAGTTGCAGTTCTGAGGACAGGACTCCCCCTGTTTCTTGAGAAGCCCGTCGTCATCGACTGGGACCAGTGGTCGATGCTGGACACCTCCTATGCGATCAGCAGTTCACCAACGGTCATCTCGTTCCCGCTGCGCCGCTCAGCCATGATTACTCAAGTCAAGGAGCTCGTCGGAGCCGGTCGGATCGGCGAGATTCAACACCTTCAGGCCATCAACAATGTTCCCGCCTACGGCATCGGCGCCTACTACCACGGATGGATGCGGGAAGAGGCTCTTACCGGTGGGCTCTGGATGCAGAAGGCAACGCACGATCTCGACTACCTGACCTATCTGATTGGGGAGGAGCCCGCCCGAGTCTCCGCAGACGAATCGAAGACCAAGTTTGTTGGCTCACGACCGGCGGGGCTTCGATGCGTGGAATGCGATGAACGACTGAACTGCCCCGAAGGTCCAGAAACGTGGGTCGCTGGAGGCGGCAAGCCGACCGCGAGATTCGAGACCTGGCGCTGTGTATTCGCTAGCGATACCGGCAACCATGACTCCGCATCGGCGATCATCAAGTACAAGTCGTTGGTGCACGCGTCATACACACAGAACTTTTATAGCAGGCGCCAGGCAGCAACACGAGGCGCCATTGTCACCGGGACCACAGGGTCAATTCGATTCGACTGGTTCCGCGGAGTGGTCACGCTGACGCCCCACTACGACGACGCCGAGGAGCGCTACACCATCAACGGGGACGAAGACGGCCACTTCGGCGGCGACCTTGAGCTCGCGCGCGACTTCATCGCCGCTTGTCGCGGGGACGAACGGCCCGGAAGCGCCGATCTGCGCGATGGCTTGACCAGTGCCGCTATCGCGCTTGCCGCGCGCGACTCGTGCGCCACTGGTGCCAGGTCTCGTGTGCCATCCCCCAAGTCCGGAGGTAGGACGTGACCGCGAGAGCCAGCGCAGACCAGGTCGATGTACTCATCGTGGGCGGTGGTCTAGGAGGGGTAGCTGCTGCGATGGCACTCTGCGATCACGGCCACCGCGTGCTGATGGTTGACGAGTACCCTTGGATTGGCGGACAACTCACCGCGCAAGCGGTGCCCCCGGATGAGCACAAATGGATCGAGACCACCTCGCCCACGAGGTCCTACCAACGACTCCGCGAACGTATCCGTGAGCATTACCGTCGTAACTATCCCCTGACAGCTGTCGCTCGCGACGACTCGTTGCTCAACCCCGGACGGGGCACGGTCAGCAGGCTGTGCCACGAGCCTCGCGTCGCGGTCGGTGCAATCTACGAACTCTTGGCGCCCTTCTTGGCAGCGGGGAACTTGGAGGTCTGGACGCAGACACGCGTCGTTGAGGTAGAGACCGCTAACGACACCATCAACGCTGTTCGCCTCGCAACGCCGCTCGGTGAGCGCCATGTGCAGGCACGGATCTGCGTCGACGCCACTGAACGCGGTGACATCATTGCCTTGGCGGGCGCCGAACACGTAGTGGGCGCCGAGGCGCAGGTAGATACCGGCGAGCCACACGCACCCGCTGTGGCCGATCCGTTCGACCAGCAGAGCATGACATGGTGTTTCGCGCTCGAGTGGGGATCCGACGACCACCACGTGATTGATCGTCCGCACGACTACGAGCGCTGGCGATCGCTAGATGCGCCCTACACTGATGCGCTCCAGTTCTCGTGGTCGGGCGTCGATCCGACGACCCTCCAGCACCGACTCATGGGCCTATTCGAGGGTGACCTCGACGGGTATCGCGTGCCAGACATGTGGCACTATCGCCGAGTGCTCGCGAGGTCCACCTTTGAGATCGGCGCCGTCCGCGAGGTTTCCATGGTCAACTGGCACCAGACCGACTACTGGCTTCGGCCGACCGTAACGCCGGACCTGCATGACGATCGCGCGCAGTTCGAGCGCGCCGCTGAGGAGGCTAAGCAACTCTCTCGATCGTTCCTCTACTGGCTCCAGACCGAAGCGCCCAACCAAGGCGGGGGAGTGGGATACCCAACTCTTCGACTTCGGCCGGACATCACCGGAACGAGCGATGGCTTCGCGATGGCGCCTTACATCCGCGAGTCCCGGCGGATCGTGGGGCTGGGTCGGGTTAGCGAACTCGACATCGGGGTCGACGCCCGCGGTCATCGACGCCCCGAGGCCGTTCCCGACACGGTCGGCATCGGGCACTACCGCATCGATCTGCACCCCAGCGCAAGTGGGCGCAACTTCGTCGACGTCGATTGCTTCCCGTTCCAGATTCCGGCCAGGGCGATGCTGCCTGTACGCATGCGGAACCTGCTACCCGCCAACAAGAACATCGGCACGACACACATCACGAACGGTGCGTTCCGGTTGCATCCGGTCGAGTGGAGCATCGGCGAAGCCGTCGGCGTGATGGCAGCTGCATGCCTTCGAAACGCCACTCCTGTGCAAGCGCTAGCACATCCGCAGGCTGTCGAAACAATTCAGGGCGAACTGGCGAACCGCGGCACTTCCCTCTCGTGGCCGGACTGGATTGTCGACGACTACCCACGCTCCCGAACGCTGTTCGTGTAGCGCGACGAAAGGTCCTTCACGATGGAAACCAGTGAATCGACGTACGCCATGATCAAACGGTCGGTCATACGCGGAACAGGCGTGTTGTCGGCGGAAGGAACCATCCTTCAAGTCGAGACCGAGGCGGCGGCGGCTGCGCCACCTTTCGACGACATGCGAGCACGGTGGGCACAGGGCCTGATCGGTGCCAACATCGAGTCGACCGCACCCGAGTACGCTGCCATCATCTCCGAGATCAATTCGAAGACCGAGTACGCACTGGCCCGTCTGGAGGCGAGCTCGACCTCGACGGCGGTGTTCACTGACATTCCGCTGGGTAGCAAGTCCCAAGCCCTGGTAGCAACGGCCGTCAGAATCCAGGAGATGGCAACGGCGTTCGCGGTACCTGGAACTGATTACACCAGTGACGGCACCGTGCTGAACAACATCATCGAGGCACTCGAAGCACTTCACCGCATTGAGTACCACGTCGGAGCGACCGAGTACGACAACTGGCACAACTGGGAGATCGGCTGCCCACAGGTCATCATCGACACCTTGATCCTGTGCCACGAAGGTATCCCGACAGCCTTGCGCGAGAGTCTCGCGGCGACGGTCGACTACTTCACCCCCGACCCCAACTACATGACCTTGCGGCAGGGGACGAACAAACTGGCGACTGGTGCCAATCTTGTTGACCTGTGCCGAGTCGTCGCTGTGGCAGGACTCGCCGTCGAAAGCCCGACCCGGGTCGCCGCCGCCGCATCAGCGCTCCCTCGCGCCTTCGGCACCGTCACAGCCGGAGACGGCTTTCACGCTGATGGTGGCTTCATCCAACACAACCATGTGCCTTACACAGGTGGCTACGGCCTCGCGCTTCTCAAGAACGCCGCACTCGTCCTTCCCGTTCTCGCGGGCACCACCTGGGAAGTGACTGACCCCCGGGTGCTCGAACTGTATGACGCGATCGAAGCGGGCTACATCCCCGCAGTGTTCAACGCCCGGATGATGGACTCGCTACGGGGACGCTATGTCGCGGTGGAGACGTCTAGCGAGTACACCACGGGACACTTGACCTTGGAGTACGTTCTGCGGCTCGCGGACGGTCTCGATCCGGGCCGACGATCGGCCTGGCGGGCTGTCTGCAAGGGCTGGCTGGATCGGTGCGCCGTCGACCCGATCAACGACGGCCGCGGAGTCCTCGACAGGCTTCCGCGCGTTGCGCTCTTCAATGATGTGCGGAACGACAGCACCGTGGCCGTCGCCCCAGAGCCGGTCGAGCACCGTAGCTACGGCAGTATGGCCCGCTCGATGCACCGGCGAAGCGGATGGGCCGTCACCGTTGCGGCCAGCAGCAAGCGCATCGCCTACTTCGAGCACGGTGGTAGCACCGGGGAGAACCTGCGAGGTTGGCACCAGGGGCTCGGCATGACCTACGTCTATGACGACGACTCAGCGCAGTACGCCGATTCCTTCTGGCCAACCGTCGATCCCTACAAGCTTCCAGGAACCACCACAGACCAGGCCCCACTCGCGGACGGCGCAGGCGGAGCGTACGGAGCGGCGCTTCCCGCGAGCGCCTTTGGAGGAGGCACCACCGATGGCGAGGACGGCTGTCTGGGTCAGGTCCTGTCTGGGCTGCTCACCGAGATCCATGCCACCAAGTCTTGGTTCTTCATCGAAGACGTCGTCATCCAGCTCGGCGCCGCGATCTCAGGCGCTAGCGGCCATCCGATCTACTCCGTGCTCTCTAACCGGAAGGTCCCCACGTCGACGGCACCCGCAGTGCATGTCGACGGTGTGCAGCAGCCCGTGGCTGCGGCATGGTCTGGTGACTTTACGGACCCAAGTTGGACCCACGACGGCAGGCATGGCGTTGTGCTTCTGGAGTCGAGCCCGGTATCAGTCGCCTTCGAGGAACGATCAGGAAGCTGGGCAGCCATAAGGCGTGGAGGGTCGACCGATGCCATCACCCGCTCATATCTGACGCAATGGATTGACCACGGAGTGGATCCTGAGGATTCCTCTTACGCCTTTGCCCTCCTGCCGACCGCAAGCGCGAAGCGGACTGCAGCGTTCGCGCGCAACCCAGGAGTCACGGTGCTGTCCAACTCGGCAGACATCCAGGCCGTGCGCAGCGACCGGGCACGTCTGGTGGCTGCCAACTTCTTCACGCCCGGTAGTCTCACCGTAGGACGCCGACCCCGCGTCATCTACGCGGACGCACCGTGTTCTGTCATGATTCGACGCAAGGGCGGATGTCTCCAGGTCAGCCTCTCCGACCCGACCCAGGAGTCGACATCTCTCGAATTGCGCCTCGAGGGGCTTGGGGCCTCCCGGTCCAGCGGAGATAGGACCGTAGCCGTTGCCCAGGAAGGGATGACAGCAGTCCTCACCGTGGACGTCTCAGGCGGCGACGGTAGGAGCCATCACGTGCAACTTGTCCAGGGGGTCTAGCGTGTCCGTTCAAACCTCATCGCAACGGGCCCGGTGGCGAAGGGTGTGGCGAAACCGCACACTTCTGTTGTTCGCTCTTCCGGGCATGATGGTCTTCATCGGATTCTTCTACCTGCCGCTGCTCGGAAATGTCATTGCGTTCAAGGACTACCAGCCTTTCATTGGCATTCTTGAGTCCGAGTGGGTGGGGCTCGACAATTTCCGGGTGCTGTGGAGCGGTGATCCGGAGTTCTTGAATGCTCTGAAGAACACCCTCATCATCACGGCTCTTCAGTTGATGTTCACGTTTCCGGTCCCCATCGCGCTAGCGCTGCTGATGAACAGCTTACTATCGCAGGCATTCAAGCGCTGGGTCCAGTCGATTCTCTATCTGCCATACTTCCTTTCCTGGGTGGTGGTAGTTGCGATCTTTCAACACATCTTGGGATATAATGGCCCTCTCGAATCCTTCATGGCTGCGATCGGTGGACCGGAGCCGCAGATCATCGGCAACCCTGACTTCTTCAAGCCGCTACTCATCCTGCAGGACATTTGGAAGAACGCGGGTTGGGGGACGATCCTGTTTCTTGCGGCCCTAGGTGGTATCGACGAAGGGCTGTACCAGGCTGCCGCCGTCGACGGCGCATCCCGATGGCGTCAACTGTGGCACGTTACGCTGCCCGGTATCCGTTCCGTCGTAATTCTCATTCTCATCCTCAGGATCGGCGACATTCTCACGGTCGGCTTTGAGCAGATCATCCTGCAGCAGCAGGCGGTCGGTCGGGACGTGTCGGAAGTGCTCGACACGTACGTGTACAACAACGGGATCCTCGGTGGAGATTGGGGAACGTCGGCCGCCGTCGGGCTCGTCAAGGGGGTCATCGGCGTCGGCCTCGTGCTACTCGCCAACAAGCTCGCGCACATGTTCGGAGAAGCTGGCATCTATCGGAAGGCCCAAAGATGAGCGTGATGGAACGTGGCCACGCCCATACCGGTCCGGAGGCCGCGACAACGCGATCGCCAAAGCGCGGCCGACGCTCTGGAGGTCTCTACGTCGGCTACAGGTCGCACTGGGCGGCCGAGGGCGCCAAGATGCTGGCCCTGGGGCTGTGCTGCCTGGTGGTCCTGGGACCATTCGCCATGGTTGTGGCAACGTCTCTCGCTGACCCTGAACAGATCGCTCGTGACGGTGGCATGGTTCTTTGGCCGGAGGTCCCGACCCTGGAGGCATACCGTGCGATCTTCACCGGTGGTCAGATCAGTGGAGCGATCGGCGTATCCGCTTTCGTCACCATTGTCGGCACTGCGGTCGCGCTCTCCGTTACCTCGCTCTTGGCCTACGCGCTTTCGCGACGAACAATGCCTTTCCGGGGGGTTCTCCTTGGAGCGGTCCTACTCACGATGCTGTTCGGCGTTGGAATCATTCCGCTCTATCTCACGGTGAAGACGTTCCACCTGCTCGACTCTCTGTGGTCCCTGATAATCCCAGTTAGCGTCTCTGCGTTCAATGTGATCGTCATGCGCCAGTTCTTCCAGAACCTGCCTGATGAGATATCTGAAGCCGCAACGATCGACGGCGCTTCCGAATTGAAGATATTCACTACTATCATTGTGCCGCTCTCCAAGCCGATCTTCGCCGCCATCGGGCTCTTCTATGCCGTCAACTTCTGGAACACGTTCTTCTCCGCATTATTGTACATCAACGACCAGAGTAAGTGGCCCATTCAACTAATCCTACGTCAATACCTTGTGAACAACGCACAGGTTGGCTTGGATGAAGTCGCGATGGCGGGTGAGATGCCGCCCGCCCAGCCGTCACTCCAAATGGCGATCTTGGTCGTTTCGCTTATCCCGATCGTGTGCGTCTATCCATTCCTTCAGAAGCACTTCACGAAGGGGATGCTGACCGGTGCGATCAAGGGCTGACAGATGCACCTTCGGAAGACGCGGCAACGTTCTCGCTCTGTCGGCGCACTCTGAACGGAAATATGGCGCGGAGTCAAGGGAAGTGGAGTATGTGCATGAACGCTGATCAGGGCATCGATGCAACGTTCGGAGCTCTCCCGGCAGCCGTAGTCCCCCCTGCGCTCCATTGGGAGACTACTGCGTGCGAGCTCCCCGCCCGCCTTCCTGAACGGATTCTTGTGACCGGAGCGGGAGGAACGCTAGGGGGTGACGTTGTGGGGCTGCTGGCTGCGCTTGGTGCGCATGTCATCGCCCTCTCGACTACCTGGCGGCGGCCTTCTGTAGCCGCTGAAGCCGTCACCGCGGATGCTGCAGATGCTGACGCGGTTCGCTCGGCGTGTGCGGGCGTGGATGCAGTTGTTCATATGGCCGCAATTCCTGGAACGGACCTCGCGGACCCGTTCCTGGGCTACACCACCAACACAGCGAGTACCTTCAACGTTCTTCAGCAGGCAGGCGAGCATGATATTCAGAGGGCCGTCGTGGCCAGCAGCATCAACGCCTTCGGTGTGCCTGCGAACCATCGTGAAATGCTCCCGGCGTACTACCCAATTGACGAGAATGTCCCCAGAGCTCTAGACGACTGGTATTCGCTGTCGAAGGCCAGCGATGAGCTCACGACCGAGATGGCTGCTAGCCAGTTCGCCATGACGGTGATCGCACTGAGGTTCCCGCTCACCACCCTCCCATCGAGGGTTCGCGCCCTCGCTGAGCCGCACCAGCAACGCCACGTCAGAGAAGGTTGGTCTTACCTTGATCGTCGAGATGCCGCGGTCGCCGTGGCTCACGCGCTCGTGGTCGATCTGACTGGGGCACACATCATTGGCTTGGCTGCCTCGGATACCTATCGCAGCGAAGACACCGAGCAACTGCTCGATTGCTACGCCCCCAGGGTGCCCCGCCGACGCCGATTCGAGGGCCGCGAGTCCCTGATCGACACCTCCCGTGCCGAGAACCTGCTCCGTTTCAGACCACGTCATCGCTGGACCGACCCCGACCCGCCCACCATCCCTTGAGCAGGGACACACCACCAGGAGTCATGATGTCAGCTGGACCGACCGAACGCCCAGATGCCTTCGCCTCGCCGTGGCCTGTGCCCGACGACGTCCGGATCACAGGGGTGAGGACCATCGTTACGGCACCCTATGGCATCCCTCTCGTAGTCGTTCGCGTGGATACGAGCGAACCGGGCTTGTACGGACTTGGGTGTGCGACGTTCACTCAGCGGTGGAAGGCGGTAGTCACCTACGTCGAAGAACACCTGGCACGGCTGGTGATCGGTCGCTACCCAGGGGACATCGGCGATCTCGTGAGGCTCGCAAAGTTCTCCTCCTATTGGCGCGAGGGCGCCGTCGGAAACAATGCAATCTCGGGCCTAGACGAGGCACTCTGGGACATCGCGGGGAAGCGCGCGGGACGACCGGTCCATGAACTTCTCGGAGGAAAGGTACGTGCTGCCGCCGACTGCTACGTGCACAGCTTTGGCCTGGACATCGAACAAGCTGTCTCGCACGCACTCGAGAAGGCAGAAGCCGGATGGCGCTACGTTCGGATCCAGGTCTCGCAGCCTGGTGCAGGTAGCTATGGATCCTCTCCGCTCGGAGGAGTCACAAGTGCATCCGCTCCCTACCCGCATGGGTGGCGGGTCTCGGAGTACCTGCGCCTCGTTCCGCGCCTCTTCGAGCAGGCGAGGAAGGTGCTGGGCGACGACGTCGAACTGCTGCACGACGTGCACTCACGGCTCTATCCGAAACAGGCCGTCACACTCGCACGATCGCTCGAGGCCTTCAATCTGTACTTCCTAGAGGACGTGCTTCCCCCTGAGCACTGGGACGCTCTCCCGGAGGTGCGTTCCGCGTCTCCGATACCTCTCGCTGTCGGCGAACTCACCACCTCCGTGACAGATGCCGCCCGTCTAATCATGAACGGCGCCGTCGACCTGATCCGCTGCCACATCTCCGCGATCGGAGGCCTCACGCCTGCGCGGAAGCTCGCTGCCGTAGCTGAACTCGCAGGCGTCCGCACTGCCTGGCATGCGCCAGGCGACACGTCACCAGTCGGAGTCGCTGCGAGTGTCGCGCTCGACGTTACCAGTCCGACGTTCGGCATTCAGGAGTGTCACGAGTTCGATGAACTCACCCAGGAGGTCTTTCCCGGCACGATTGTCCCGCAGCAGGGATGGTTAGCGCCGAACGAAGCGCCGGGATGGGGGATAGACCTCGATGAGTCCTTAGCGCTGCGCTTTCCGCCGAACCTGTCGCCGTTCGACAGCTGGGCGGCGGGCGTGCGGAGTCTCGATGGCGGCCTGCTAGCACCGTGAATCAGACCGACAGAGATCGATGAATGGATGGATTGTATGAGGTGTCGTAACGTGGGCTGGAGCCGGGATGGGTCGATGCTTGCCGCTCGTCTCAGGGTAGCGCGAGGCCGCAGGCAGTCTTGGGGTAACCCGGTCGGAACTCGCTGATGCCGCTCTTCGACAAACCCCTTGCGCAACTGCATGCCTACTACCCGGATATCGCAGAACCCGATGACTTCGACGACTTCTGGCAGGCGACTCTCTCTGAAGCCCGTGCGTACCCGCTGGGTCTCGAACTGTCGGGGCGCGCTGACACGATCCGTCATATCGATGTGTTCGACGTGACGTTCTCTGGCTTCGGCGGTCATCCGATCAAAGCCTGGTATGCCCGCCCGGCCGGCGTCAGCGCAGACCTGCCCCTCGTGGTCAGCTTCGTCGGCTATCACGGAGGAAGGGGGTATCCGTGGGATCACACCACCTTCCCGTCGGCAGGATACGGCTACTTGCGCGTCGACTCGCGGGGACAGGGATGGCTCCGGGCCGCCCCCGGGCATACGCCCGATCCCGTAGGACACGCACCAGCGGCCCCTGGGGTTATGACGCGTGGCCTTGAGAGTCCAGCCGACTACTACTACCGACGTCTCTATACAGACGCCGCGAGATCCATCGAAGCTGGTCGCGAACTACCGGGTGTCGCAAAGGATGCGGTTGTGGTCGCTGGCGGGAGCCAGGGGGGAGGTATTGCGATCGCTGCCGCAGCGATTGTTCCCGATGTAGCTGGCCTCATGACGGACGTTCCATTCCTGCAACATATCCGAAGAGCGGTTGATATAGTCGGCACAGCCCCCTACAGCGAATTGACCGATTATCTCGCTGCGCACCGAGACGCTGTCGACCAGGCTTGGCGCACAATTTCCTACTTCGACGGCGTAAACATGGCTGCCCGCGGCACCGCGCCGTCGCTCTGGTCTGTCGCGCTCATGGACACAACGTGCCCACCGTCCACCGTGTACGCATCGTACAACCGTTACGGCGGAGAGAAGCAGATAGAGGTATATCCATACAATGGGCACGAAGGAGGAGGCTCCTATCATACAGGGCTGAAGCTGAAATGGCTCGCCGAGCGATTCTGACTGGAAGGTCCACGGCGGTTCGGATGGTGTCGCCAGGAGCCGAGAAATGCTCGGAGCGGCTGCATCTTCCGATGCCTCTCAGTCGCCGAGGCAATTGCACGACGGCACGGTGAGGTCCTGGAGCACTAGATATCGACGGCCTCTGTGTGCAAACTCCGATAGTTCTTCCCAATCGGAATGTTGATGCTATCCGATTTAACCAAGAGACAAGGAGTACAAGATGCTAGACGATCATGAACAATCGAAGGGGATCGCGCGCAGAACTCTGTTCGGCGGAGCGATACTGGGAGCTGCTACATTCGCTACGTTCGCCGAATTGCGGCCCCAGGGTGCCGCCGCAGCAGCTACGTTTGACGAAATGCGCACCGCGTGGGTGGCCCAACTAATTGGGGCGGGCATAGACCCACTCGATCCCGACTATGCGCCGACGATCGCAGAGCTCGATACGTCGGCTGCGGAGTCGATCGCAGAGATCGACCGTACAATCGGCCGCACGAGTGTCTTCACCGATTACCTCCTTGCGACTGATTCTGCGAACGTCCGTAAAACAGCAAAGCGGCTGCAAATAATGGCTACGGCCTATCAGGTTGACGGCACAACACAATATCAGCAGCCCTCTGTCCTGACGGATATCATCGACGGACTACAGACCTTGCACGACAACGCCTATTACTCCGGCGCTGCGGAATACGATAACTGGTACGATTGGGAGATCGGTGCGGCCCAGGCGATCAATGACACCGTGGTTCTCCTGTTCGCCGACGTGCCGGCAACGTTGAAAGCCGACCTGGTGGAAGCGGTCGACTATTTCGTCCCGGATCCCCGCTACCGCACGGCGAATCAGCCGGTCGGACCGCAACTCCAGACGGGCGCGAACCTCATCGACAGTTGCCGGACCGTCATTATTCGAGGAATCATCGCCGAAGATGGGGCGAAGGTTGCGCAAGGAGCGGACGCCCTGCCAGCTGCGCTCGGGAGGGTGACCCACGGCGACGGCTTCTACGCCGACGGTGGCTTCATCCAGCACAACCACGTCCCATATCACGGCGGCTACGGTCTCGCCTTGGTGAAGAGTGCTGTGATGCTCCTTCCGATGCTCTCCGGCACCACCTGGGAGATTACCAGCCCGAACATCGCAGATTTGTATGACTCGATCGAGATCGGTTTCGTCCCGTTGGTCTTCGGTTCGCAGATGATGGACATCGTGCGTGGGCGCTACGTCGGCTTGTACGGAACTTCCGATCACCTCACCGGCCACCTCGTAATCGAGTACATGCTTCGGCTCGCTCAAGGGCTCGAAGGGACTCGTGCGGCGCATTGGCGGTCAATCTGCAAGGGATGGATCGAACGCGACACGTTCGATGTTGCCATCGCCGACGGTCGTGTGCCGCTCGATGTTCTCCCACGAATCGGATTAATCCGCGAGTTGATGGATGATTCGACAATCGTCGGGGCTGCCGAGGAAGTCGGACACAGAACGTTCGGAAGCATGGACCGTGCGGTTCATCGGCGGCCCGGTTGGGCCCTGGCGGTGGCGATGAGCAGCCAACGCATTTCCTACTACGAGTGGGGCCCGTTGGGTGAGAATAATCACGGCTGGTTCCAGGGCTCGGGGGTGACCTATCTATACGACGAACAAGATTCGGGGCAGTTCGCGGACAACTATTGGGCTACGGTAAATCCCTATAGGCTGGCGGGAACCACCGTGGACAACCGACCTGCCGCAAAGGGCGATGGCGGGCCCTACGGTGCAGCTGTCCCAACGAACGCTTACGCCGGTGGTGCCAATCGGGACGGGTATGGACTGGCTGGACAGAGAACCTCGGGTATTCTTACCGACATGGTGGCGAGCAAGTCGTGGTTCTGCCTGGACGACTGCATAGTGGCCTTGGGATCCGGCATCACCAGCTCCAGCGGCTACGTCGTTGAGACCACCGTTTCTAACCGCAACTTGCATGACAGCAGCACGTCTCCGGTGATCGTCGATGGGGCCGCCCAGCCAGAAACCACTCCGTGGGCGCATACGTTCACGAGTCCCGGTTGGCTGCACGACGGGCGCCACGGATATGTATTCCTCGACGCCTCCCATTCCTTCACGCTCAAACTGGCAAGGGAGCAGCGCACTGGGTACTGGACCGATGTCCACGATGCTGCTGAGGAGATCGACCCGGTGACGAATCATTTCGTCACGTCCTGGATCGATCACGGGAGCAATCCGGTCGGTGAATCGTACGCGTATGCGCTGTACCCCGGCGCGGCGCCAGGATCGATGGCTGCGACAGCCGCCGCCACCGATATCGAGATCATCTCCGATACCTCCGATCTGCACGCGATGCGTCACGCTGGAACGGGTATTGTGATGGCGAACTTCTTCGTGGCGGGCCGGTTCGACATCACTGCGACCATGGCTGCAGCGGCGTATGCTCCAGCTGCGTTCTACTTCCGCCAGGTTGGCGGAGCCATCTCTATCGCGATCTCCGACCCGACGCACCTGAGTGAATCGGTTCGGGTTAACCTTTGGAAGTGTCCGATCATCTCTTCCGCCGGCGACCCGACGGTGACCGTGACGACCAGTTCGCTAACCACATCGATCATCGTGGATACCTCGGCCAAGGACGGAGCCTCCCATCTCGTTCAGCTCGCGACATGACCACAGCGAGGGGTTAGGGGGTGCTAGTCCCCAGCGATGGGTTGCTGAGCCTCGATCCACCGATCATCTTGAGGTGTTGGGCGTGCCGCAACGCGAAGAAGCCCTGTCGGTGACCGTGCGCTTGAACCCCCAGTCACGAAGGCGATCGCCACGATCGGCGACGAGGCGTGGACTCCGATCGAATATACCGACGGCATCTTCGACCCGAGTTGGCTCACGGGATGGATCGACCGATGGCTCTGGGTCTCTGACCTGCGGTGATGCCGTCTCGACGATCGCGATCGGGGCACTAATCGGTGCCACGAGATCCGTTGAGATTGGCCTCGGGGGCACGACGAGGGCGACCTGGCGGTAGCCAATCGGGGGCGAGCGAGAACGATTTGGCACCTGTTCGCACGTCGGCTGTGGCACCTCATGGCGCCCACGCACCCTCAGGAACGCCGGATGCCGCTATGCCCTGGGTTGTGAGGGTCACGTGTGTCCGCCCTCCGGGGGTGGCGATCGTGGCGTCAGCGTCGCTACCTAACCCACGAGAGTGACTGATCGCATGCCTCCTACGGGCCGATCGGGTACTCAAGGTGAGCCAACTCGGGACAGGCGAACCGCGCGCTGCACATGTTCGCCGTCTGCCGGCTCGGGTCTGCTGCACGGATGGGTGACAGCGGTTAGCTACGCAGCCGAGTGGCTGGTGTGGTCATGATGGTCTCGTACTCGATGGGGGGCAATCGGCCGAGGCGGTCTTGTCTGCGGCGGCGGTGGTAGGTGCGCTCGACCCAGGTCACGATCGCGATCCGGAGTTGGTCGCGGGTGGACCAGGTGTGCCGGTCCAGGACGTTCTCCTGCAGGAGTGAGAAGAAGCTCTCCATGACCGCGTTGTCGCCGGCTTATCCGGCTAATCGTCTCCGGGTCTGGGTTTGGCCGGGTAACGCGGTTATCCGCGGGTGAGTCGGCGGAGCTGGGTGTCGTGGTGTCGAACGGTGTCGGCGAGGGTCTGGACGGCCTGGCGGAGGGTGGCGAGCTCGTCGGTGATCGCGGTGATGCTGCCGTCCGGCGGGGTTTGCCGGTGGTGCTCGATGGTGGCGCGGAGCTCAGGGTTGCGGTAGATCGTGGACCGGGAGATGCCCGCGCGGGATGCGACCGCGGCGATCGTGATGGGGTGTTTGTCGCGGGTGAGGTCGGCGCAGGCTCGTTCGATCTGGTTCAGCGTGGGGGCAGTCATCCGGTCTGGGTCTCCGTGTCGGCGATGAGCGCGTCGAGGCGGGCGATGAGTTTGTGGTGGCGTTCGGCTTCGTCGATCCATCCTCGCTGTTGTGCATCGCGGGCGAGAGCTTCGGCGTCGACGCGTTGCGCGGCGAGGATCGGCAGTGAGGAGGGCTCGGAGCGGTAGGACGGGCAGTGCTCGCAGATGTTCGCGTAGGTGCATGCGCCTTGCGCGGGGGCGCGGAGGCAGAATCCGCCGGCCATGCGGGACTTCAGCAGCGGGGTGTCACGCCAGTCACGGCTGCCAGTGATGGCCGTCAGCGGCAGTTGGGTGCGCCCGGCCATGTCTCCCGCCGTTGCGGCCGGGGTGTTCTGTTTCGCGAGGTCGAGGGCGCGTTCGTATTCGGTGCGGACGGTCGTGTCGAACAGCCGCCCGTAGCGCAGGCTCATCTCCGCGCTCTGATGGCCGAGGAGTGCCATGAGTGCTTGCAGGGAGACACCGGCGTTGACCAGCGCGGTCGCGTAGGTGTGCCTGAGCTGGTGAGAGGTGACGTGCCCGAGCCCGGCGACCTCAGTGGCGTGGTCAAGCTCGCGACGGACGCCCTGTTGTGTGAGTCTGCGGCCGAGGTAGGTGAACAGGAACTGCGCGGGCCGCCGATAGCGGGGGTGCGGGAGCGGACGACCATGGGAGCGGATCTGGGTGACCCGGTCGATCACCTCGAGCGTTTCGGGGTCGAGAGGGACCATGCGTTCGGTGGCGAGCTTGCCGAGCGGAACCTTCAACCAGGCTCCGTTCCCGTCGATCTCGTGGACGCAGTCCAACTCGAGATCGAGCAGTTCCCCGATCCGCAGCCCGCAGGCGCGCTGCAACCGTAGCGCCAGCGCGGCCAACTCGTTCTCAGGATGCTCGGTCAAAGCCGCAGTGAGCCGCCGGTCGGCGTCGATCGGGAGGTAGCGGGGCAGCACTTGCGGGAGTTTGGGGATGTCGTCGCGGAACAGCACTTTCCGCGAGGGTGCGGCGTCCCAGCCCCATTCGGTGATGTCGCGCAGGAACGTCGCGACAGCAACGACCCGTCGGTTGCGGTCCCCGATGCTGATCGGCGCACCGTCCTTGTCGCTGACCGCGTCGACCAGCGACGCGAGGAACGGTTCGACGTGACGGCGCCGATCCAACTCCCTCACCGACGTCAGAACCGGATCCGTCTGGGTGAGGAACTCGCCGAAGTGCTTGAGCCGGGTCGCCATCGCCGACACCGTCTTACGGTCACAGGTTGCCCGCTTGCGTTCCAGATACCCGACCAGCTCGGCCCGTAAGGGTGCGGAGACCCCAGCGAGTCGCTCCTCGTAGGGGACGGGACCGCCGCTGCGAGGCGGGGAGTCGACAACACCGAGATGGAACAGCACCATCTGGGTTGTGCTGATCGCGGCGAGGTAGTGGTTCGCGCCGCGCCCGGTGATGTGCTCGCGTTCCCGGCAAGCCGCCGCGAACTCGGCGAGATCGCCGAGAGTGAGCTGCCGCATCGGTTTGCCCGTCTGAATCAGTAGCCGTGCGGGGACCTGGGAGCCGGTCGCGAGGCGAGTGCGGGCGGTGAACCCGAGATGCTCCGCGGCATCAAGGAACCCATCGATCTCGGCCCGCAGCGGGCTGGTCTCTATCTCCCGCCAGAGCGGCGACAGCTTCCGCGACAGCAGATAGTCGTAACCGGGGCGCAGCCGGCCGTGGAGCATCAGGAACGTGATCACCGGCCGCGCCGCCGACCCCGCCGACAACCGCTCCGCAAGCGACTCGTTCGCCCAGTCCTGCGGCTCCGGCCAGCACTCGAAGAACCGGTGCGCGGCGCGCTCGTAGGACAGGTTCCCTCGACCGGTCGCGGTCAGATGGTGCAGATACGCATCCCGCAGCTGATCGCCTCGCAGGGAGGCGATCCCGGTGTCACCGCTGCTGGGAGCGGATGCGCATCCGAGCCGCATCGAACTCCGCCTTCACATGAGCAGGAGCAAGGTGGACATAGCGGGCGGTGGTGTCGACATGCGCGTGACCGAGTAGCGCCTGCATCACCGACAGATCGACCCCCGCCTCGGCCAGGACCGTCCCGAACGTGTGCCGCAACGCGTGCGGGTGCCCGCCCGTCACCCCGGTCAGGCCGCGGTGGTAACGGAACACCGTCCGCAACCCCGCCGCAGTGAGTGGGTTGCCGCGGTTCGGGCCCTTGCCGACCAGGAACAGCGTCTCGGAGTCGGACTCGGGCCGTTCGGCGAGGAGGTAGACGTCGATCACCGAAGCGACATCCGGATCCAACGGAACACGGCGCTGCTTCGCGCCCTTCCCGGTGGCTGTGACCCATCGGCCGCCGATGTCGACGTCCTTCACCCGTAGGCCGAGGACTTCCATCGATCGCAGCCCGCACCACAGCATCAGCCCCGCGATCGCCCGATCCCGCCAAGTCCGCAGACTCCCCACCAGCGTCGCCGCGTCCTGCGGTGACAGCGCGACCGGCAGCCGGCGTGGTTCCCGCAACCGCAGCGCCGATCGTGGGACCGGACGGCGAACCGTGTGAGCGAGCATCCCAGAGCGTTCCCCGCTCGTTCGCCACCGAGCCTCGCTGCCCCGCGGGACCGGGTTCCGCCTCGCAGGATCTCGCAGCCCCGCATACGTGAACAGGCCGGAGATCGCCGCCAGCCTGCGGTTGATCGTCGTCGCCGCGTAACGATCCAGCCGACGCCCGTCCATCCCGACCACGTTCGGGCTCGGCCTGCCCGGCAGGCTCGCCTCCCGACACGCCCGCAAGAACCCTAGTAGATCGTCCGTGGTGACCTCCTCGAGTGGACGCTCCTGCCCGGTCAGCCAGCGGCAGAACGCGAGCAGGTCATACCCATACGAGCGGACCGTCGCCCGCGAGTAGTTCCGATCCAGCAGATGGCTCAAGTACTCATCTACGAGCACGAACCCCGTGGCGGACTCACCGGCGAGCACCCATCCCTCGCCGCGTTCCTCCAGCCGTAACCCGCCCCTGGGCTCCATGCCACAGGTGTAGCACCACCGACCCGAAGCAACGCGCAAACACCGAGCACCGGCGTGTCGCTGACCTGCACCGACACCACCATTAGCCGGTTAAGAGGGACGCGCCGACTCTGCCCATCGAACCGACCATGTCGTGACGAACCAAAGCGCGAACGAACTTTCGACTACGAAATTGCGACCCACGGTCCGTATGCACCACGCATCCAGCCACGTCGCCGCGCCTGCTGGCAGCGTTGTTCAGGGCAGCGACAGCCAGTCGGGACTTCATCCTCGAGTCGATCGAGTACCCCACGATCCGGTTGGAGTAGACGTCCTTGATCGCACAGAGGTAGAGCTTGCCCTCATTCGTCCAGTGCTCGGTGTAGGGGTCGGGCCGGGGCGCCCTGTCAGCGTTGCGGCTGGTGGGTTTCCCCGGCCCGCCCTCCGAACCGGACGTGCTCATTCCTGAGCATCCGGCTCTCCATCTGGTTCAGGCCGTTGTAGTACTCGGCCGTGGCATCCAGGGATTCGGGATCTTGGCTCCCCGGTAGCGATAGCGGGTCACTGGGACTTGCCATGCGCGAAAGAACTCGATCCCGTCCGCCGCGATGTGCCAGCCGGGCAGGAAGTGGCGGACCACGGTGTGCTTGTTCAGCTTGGGGTGGCGCTTGTTCAGCCAGCGGACGATTCGCCAGAAGGCGAAGTGGTCGACATAGCCGAAGGTGCGCTTGGAGGCCCCGTGCTGGAAGTAGTTGCACCAGCCCCTGATCGCCGGGTTGAGCCGGCGCAGGAGGTCTGCGAGCGTGCGATGTGCGTTCCGGCGGGTCAGTAGCCGGATCTTCGCCTTGATCGAAGCAACAGACTTCTTCGATGGGTAGGTGTAGACCGTCTGCTTGGTCCCGCCGCGTCCTTGCCAGGTCCGGCGTTGGATGTGCCAGCCGAGGAAGTCGAACCCGTCCTCGATGTGGGTCAGGTGGGTCTTCTCCTCCGACAGGCGTAGGCCCATCGGTTCCAACACGTTGGCCACTTCGCTGAACAGCGCTTCGGCAGCCGCGCGTGGCCCGCGGACGAGAACGACGAAGTCATCGGCGTAGCGGATGAGTTTCATCGTCGCGCCCCCGGCACGCAGGTGCTTCGCGCGTGTCCATGATGGTCCGAGCGCTTCCCACTTGGTGGTGAAGTGCTCGTCCAGCACGGACAAGGCGATGTTGGCCAGCAGTGGTGAAGGGATCCCTCCTTGCGGGGTGCCGGTGCGGGTGTCCCTGTTCAGCCCGTCCTCGGTGAGGACACCTGCCTTGAGGAACGCGCGAATGAGCCCCAGCACGCGCTTGTCGGCGATCCGGCCACGGACCCGGCCCATGAGGGCGGTGTGGTCGATCTCGTCGAAGCACGCCTTGATGTCACCCTCGAACACCCACTCATAGGAGCGGTTGCCCGTCGTGTAGTAGTGAATCTCGGCGACCGCGTCCTGGGCTCGTCTTCTCGGCCGGAACCCATACGAACTGGGTTGAAAGTTGGCTTCGAAGATCGGCTCCAGCACCAGCTTCAAGGACGCCTGAACGATTCGGTCGGTCATCGTCGGGATCCCCAGCGAACGGGTCTTCCCGCCCGCTTTCGGGATCCGACGTTCCCGGACCGGCACCGGCGTGAACTCACCGGACTTCACCAGGCGGCGAAGTTCGGCGAGCATCCCGATCACATCCTCCGGGGCAACGAATCGCGGCACGATTCCGTCTACCCCGGCGGTGCGACCGCCCTTGTTTCCCCGCACCCGGTCCCACGCCGCCATCAGGAACGCGGGATCGTGCACGAGGTTGAACACATCATCGAACCGACGGCCAGGATTGGCCGCCGCCCAACGGTGCAGCTTCGTCTGCATCGCAAGTACCCGCGACCACGCCACCGTCGTCTCGACGAGCTCGCTGGGCCACGGAACACCCGTAGTCACCGGTGTGACTCCTTCTCATGCATCGGTTGCTGCTGAATCAGACTGGGCCCCTTCGCCATGTGGTCGGCTTTCCCGACCTCGGACTACTACGGGCCCTCCGCCCCCTGCCGCCGGCATCAGTCGGCGACGGACCTTCCCACCGCCCAGGGCTGGCTGCCCGGGGCCGGCGGGGACCGTCGGCAGGGTTCCCACGTTCACTGTTGACCGTTCGACGGGATCGGTACCCAGCTATGCCCCTGCACCCTCGCCATGACTACGCCGCAGGCCTTCGCCATGGCCTCCCGGCCCGACGACATTCTCCAGACCAGAAGTTCCCCAACCCGACCCCAAAGGGTCGGGCGGGTGCGCGGTGCGACCCAACCCATGTCCGCCAGATTCCGGGCTGGTGGGCTCTCTTGAGGGGCGTTCAGACACTGGTTCCTCGCGTATACCTCTCCGTCTCGCTAGCCGAGCCCGCACCATCTGGCAGTACTGGTACGACTCGTCGTTGTCAGGGCCGCTGTCCACCCTCACCCCCGTCCCGGGGATCAGGCTGCCCTCAGCTTCACCCCACTGCTGCGACAGCGGAGCGGCGGTGGTCTCTCACCTCCACTCGGTTCAACAGCGCCTCGTGGCGCACGATGTCGCCGATCCACAGCTCGTTGGTGGCATCGGCGGTGAACACGTGCCTGGTCGCGCCGTGCTTGTCGACCACGGCGCACAGATCGTCGTGGACGGGCGGTCCGGGCTTCTTGCCGCATCTGCCACTCTTCTTGCCGAACGCCGACCACCAGCGGTTGGCCGAGCAGATCCGCCACGCGGTCCGCTCAGCCATTGACTCGCCAGCATCGCGGGCCTCATCGACCAAGAACCTGTACCCGAACTCGCCGATCATCACGGTGAGCATCGAACAACGCGTTGGCCCGGTAGGCCTCCTCGAATTCAGCCACCGTGATCGGGCTCCCAAGCCAACGGTAGTAGGGCTGGCGAGCGAGCTTCAGTACCCGGCACGTCACCGCGACGGGGATCCCGTCACCGGCAAGCTCGCTCACGAGCGGGTACATCACTTTCCCGGCAGGTTCGCCTGGGACAGGTAGGCCGCGGCACGGCGCAGGACTTCGTTCTCCCGTTCCAGCAGACAGATCCGCTTCCTGGCTTCACGTAGCTCCCCGGACTGCAATGCACTCGCGCCGGGGCGTTCACCCTCCTCAATGTCAGCCTTCTTCATCCAGGAGTACAGGGTGGTGAAGTGGATCCCGAAGTCTTCGGCGATCTGGGAGAGCTCGACACCGGGCTCACGGTTCCGTGCGACCTTGCCGACATCGTCACGGAACTCCTTGGGGTAGGGCTTCGTCACAGTGACATCCTTCCAGCCCAACGCCAGGTTAGGCAGATCGGGTGTCACCCATCCGTGCAGCAGACCCCAAAATGCCGGAACAGACCGTATGACCGGCATCTCCTCGGCGAGGAGCAAGACAGAGCACTTTGCTGCCGTGCGTTCGCAGGTGGCGGACATCAGGTGCACCGGTATTGGGATCGCGCAAACAAGGGCTTCGAGGTCGTCGACCTGCACGCGGCTGTGGATTGGGTCGCTACGGAAGGCGACGCCCGTGGCGGTGGCATGGGCGAGCACGAGGATGCTCGGCGGATGGCTGACGGCCGGGCGCTAGAGGGGACCAGCGCCCGCTTCGGGCGCCCCCGGGCATGGTGACGACGACGTTGCCGATCTTGCGGCCCGTGTCGACATAGGCGTACGCCTCTCGAAGGTCGCCGAAGTCGAAGACGCGGTCCACGACGGGGCGGTAGGCGCCGCGGCCCATCAGCCGGCGCAGGTGCGCGGCCAGGGCGGCGTCGGCGCGAGGGAGCGGGAAGAGTGCGTGATGCCGGTCCAGCGCCCGGGCCACCGGTCCGACTGCGGCGAGAAGGAGATTCTGGCCTCCGCGGCCCATATCGTTGGAGACATAGCTGCCGCCGGGTCGCAGCAGTGGGCGAGCTGCCGCGAACGAGAGGTGACCACTGGCGGCAATGACTGCGTTGTAGTCGCCCCCGACCGAGTCGAGCCTGGCCCCGTCGCCCACATTGACCACGCGCGCTGCCCCGATCTCGGTCAGGTCCGGACGGTCCGGGGGACGCTGGTCGCAGACTGCGGTCACCTCCACCCCCTCGGCGTGGAGGAGCTGCACGAGCGCGGTCCCGATGGCGCCGGTAGCACCGTGAACCAGGACCCGATCCCCCGGCCCCACCTTGGTGACGCGAAGGCAGGCATGTGCGTAGTGCGCCCCCTCCATCCCTGGCGCCGCGTCGGCTGGATCCCATCCTTCGGGAACCGGGGCGACCAGCCCGTCCACCGGGACGGCAACCAGCTCGGCGTGGGCACCGGGACGCCCATCGATGAACCCGAACACCGCGTCTCCGACGGCGTAGGACTCGACGCCTTCGCCAACGTCGACGACCACGCCGGCGTACTCCGACCCCAACAGCTGGACTCGGGGCCGGGGCGAGCCCCACACGAGCCGGTTGATCCACGGTGCCCCGACCGGTACGCACAGTCTGTGCGGTTCACAGTGGTGGCGTGCGCGCGCACCACGATCTCGCCCCGGCCGGCAACCGGCTCGGGGACATCGTCGAAACCGACGACCTCCGGGCCGCCATACCGCCTCCGAATCGCTGCACGCACCCACCCACCCAGTATGACTACACAGCGCCTCGATCGGCCCGCTGCCTCGGAACGGGTATCGCCAAAGCTCTGTAGATCGCGCTCGCGAATGCGTCGCGCCGCCGTCATGCCCATGCCACTCAGGCGGTGCGCCCGAGATCTCGTTCTCTCGCTCGGGCTCAGCTGCAAGACCTTCGGACTGCTCTCAGCTCCGGGTCATGATCGCTCATTGAGGACGCGTCGGACGAAGTCGGCTTTCCCCGCCGTGTATGCCTCACGGTCAGTCGCGTGTTCCGCGGCCAACGCCTCTTTCAACGCCGCGTAGCCTCGCACGAGCGCAGGGTCGGCGCGAAGCGCGTCGCGGAACGCGAGCTGTTGGGCCCAGCGGGCACTGCCGGCTTCCACCAGGTGCAGGTGCGCCGCACGACGCTCGTCCACCGCGTGAACCAGGAAGCGACGCCATGGTCTGGCGTCGAGCTCGGGTGGGACGAGGTGCCAGTCAGCTCCCGACAGTTCCTGTGCGATGGCCTCCGCGCAACCGAGGTCGACCACCGCCGCCTGGACGTCGATGATCGGTTTGGCCGCAAGTCCCGGTACCGCGGTAGAACCGACGTGCTCGGTCGGGGCTACCAGCCACCGGGCGAGCGTGGCATCCAGCTCCTGGCACAGCCGCGCACCGCGCCGCTGCCATTCCTTGTGCGGTGACTGAACATGGACCTGCTCCGTTGCCCACCGCGGCCATTCCTGCATCGGAACATCGTGCCACTCGCTGATCCTGTGCTGCCGCCGGGGTGGGCTCCGCTGCCGCTAGCCTGCAAAGAATCCACGTCAACTGAAGGAGGCCGCCTCGGTGGGAGTCGCCTTGCCTGTGCTCGCGGTCGTCGTCGGGGTCCTAGGCGGCATAATGGGTGCGGGTGGTGTGCTGTTGCCGCCAGGGCTCCGGATCGGTCGGCTACCTGCAGACGGGCCTGACCGATATACGGCTGGGCACGGTGCTCGGTGCGCTCGCCGGGCTCGGGGTTGTGGCCGGAGCAGTGGTCGCCACGCGTATTCAGGCCGACGGGCTGCGGCGGATCATCGCGGTGGCATGCATCGCAGCCGGGATCTTCCTGATAGTCCGCGCAGCCCTATGAGCCGTTGGACTCCTCATCCATGGCCGGTGGCCGCGCGACCACCCTGGCGCTGACCGTACGTAGTCGTCGACGGGCCGCTCGGGCGTGCGGTTGTCGGCGACCACGAAGAGTCGCGTCAGCGGGAGCGGCCGAGGGTGGCGAGGAGGTCTTCGTGGAGTTCGAACCAGACGCGGTGTGCGGACTCGCGGTCGGTCGCTGTCACCCAGGAGGGGTCGGTCCGGGCGCGATCGAGCGCGGCGCTGAGGCGTTCGTAGTAGCCGGCGAACCGAGGTAGGTGGAGCACGAGGTGCTTCTCGAGCGTGGCCCACGCTTTGCCGGCGCGGGCGAGTTCCTCGACGGTCTCGGCGAGGCTGGTGGCCTGCTCACCGATACCCATCTCGGTCAGTTGCCAGCGTGTGCAGGCGCTGGTGACTTGCCGGTTGAGCGATTCGAACTCGGTCCTCACCGCTTCCACCTCGACACGGGCACCCGCACGGTCCAACTCCTCGGCCAGCAGCACCTCACCCAGTGTCTTGCCGGCTTCGGTGAGCGACCATCCGCCGTCATTCTCGAACTGGCTCCAGACAACCTGCCCGGCCGCCTGGGCATCGAGCAGGGCTTCATCGACGTTGGCGGGCGGGATGCCCGCCCGCTCGCTCACGGCAGCGTTTCCCGCGTAGCCGAGGATCCGCACCGTGTGGAGGACCTGCAGCTGCACATCGTTCGGTGATGTCATCGAGTCTCCAGTGCGGTGATGGTTCCGGCGGTGCCGTCGACCTCGACGAGCACGCCGTCCGGCAGACCCAAGGCGGAGGCGACGTCGGTGATAGCGGGGATGCCCAGCTCGCGGGCAATGATCGCCGCATGCGAGAGGACCCCACCGCGCATGATGACGACCGCTGCCGCTCGCGCGAGCAGCGGCGTCCATGCCGGTGACGTGGCCCGGCAGACCAGCGCCTCACCTGGTGCGAACCGGGAGAAGTCGTCCAGGCCCTCGATGATGCGCAGACGCCCATGTGCGATGCCTGGGCTCGCGGGCGTGCCGGACGCCAATCTCATCGCAGGTGTCATTGCCGGGCTTGGGGCAGCCGCGAGGGCACGGTCGGTGGCCGAGGCCCCGGTGATCGGACGGGCCTGCAGCACCCACACCTGACCGTCCGCGATCGCCCACTCCACGTCCTGCGGGCCGCCGAGGAGCTGCTCGGCGGACATCGCGGCCCGGCCCACCACTGTCGCCTGCTCGGAAGTGATCACGCTGTGCGCGGTCAGGCATTGAGGGTCGCCGCCGGGAGTGATCCTCCACCGCTCAGGATCCGCCTGTCCGGACACGAGCCGGTCACCCAGGCCGTGGACGGCCTCGATAACGACGCCCCCTCGCCCGGTGACGGGATCGCGGGTGAAAGCCACACCAGCCGCGGCCGGGCGCAGCATCGGCTGCACGATCACGGCAACCCTGCCCGGGGGCGGCTGGCCGATGACGGACGCATATGCACCCGCCTGCTCGACCGAAGCGGCGGTCTTGCGCACCTCGGTCTCGACCTGCGCCGTCGGGACGTTCAGGCTGGTGTGGAACTGGCCGGCGAACGAGGACTCGTGCCCGTCCTCGACGGTCCCCGAGGACCGCACGGCGAAGCTGGGCCCGCCGAGCGCATCCAGGACGTTAGGCGCCTCCTGCTCCCAGCCCGCGCCCGCATCGACCGGCAGCACGAAACCATCCGGGACCGCGAACCCGGCCCGCAACAGCTCACCCAGCACCACGGCCTTCGACCCGCACGCCGCGTCCGCCTCTCGCAGCGGGACGAACGCGGTCACGACGGAGCGTCCAGGCGGGCGAGCACACGCGACATCCGCTGCTGCGCGGCCTGCCCTGACCCCAATCCCAGGGCTCCGGCCATCTGCTGGAACGTGACGCCCGCAGCCCTGGCGGCGAACAACAGGCCCGCCTCCACCTGGTCCAACTCGGCCCGGGCAGCGCCGATCAGCCCCAACCCAGCCATCACAACCTCAGCGTCGACATCCTTGTCGCTCGCCTTCCATGCCGCGAGCCGCACGAGATCACAGTCGCTCGCCGGCTGCCCAGGATGTTGCCACGGCCGCTCGGACAGTTCGTCGCCACCGACGGCACCCAAGGCGGTGCGGTGAGCAGCGAGGGTGGCGGCGCGGGAGTGGTCATCCGGAGTCATGGACCCATTCCAGGTCATCAACATTGTGTTGTCAACATCGTGTTGATATTGCTTGGCTCTGGCCCGCATCAGCGACGGAGCAATGGCATATACTGCCAATGGAGGTGGTCGTCATGGCGACGAGGAACGTTGTTCTCGGTCAGCATCAGCACGAACTCGTGGAATCGCTCGTGAAGTCCGGCCGCTATCAGAACGCTAGTGAGGTGCTGCGCGAAGGTCTTCGACTCTTGGAGCGCGAGCAAGCCGAAGAGACGGCCAAGATCTCCGTGCTGCGCCAAGCCGCAGAGCAGGGCTGGGTGGACCTTGCGTCCGGGCGCTTCGATGACGTCGATAACGAGTCGCTCGACGACTTCGTCGGACAGCTTGGCCGCCGTGCGGCGCAGACCCAGTCGCCGGCCTGATGGTGGGGTATCGGCTGACCCATGCCGCCCAGGCCGACATTGTCTCGATTCTCGCCTGGTCGCACGAGAAGTTCGGTGAGGAAGCACGTAGGCGCTACGAGTCGCTGATCGCTGCAGCCATTCGAGACGTGGCTACGCACGGTGACGAGGTGGGGCGGGTGGTTCGGCCCGAGTTGGGTGAGGGAGTGTTCTCCTGGCATCTGGCACAGAGCCGCACTCGCGCGCCCGGTGGACGGGTTCACCGTCCGCGGCATTTCCTGATCTGCCGACGCGACGGTGACGTCCTGGTCGTCGGTCGGGTCCTCCACGACGCCATGGAACTACGACGGCACCTCGATCCTCAGGGACCCTGGGAGTAGTTGCCGCAAGGGGATGGACCTGCGGGACGCCAGCAGTGCGCGGGACCCAGGTGGCTTTGGTCCTTCCGCTCGCTATGGATCCCGACTCACTTCTGTACCGCGCTCGCGCGGCGCCCGACGGACCCGTACCGACCGCTGTGACGTCACCACGGGATGACGTAGCCGGTCGAGCCCTGCACAGCGCCGAACCCGACGATCGCAACAGCCACGAGGATCACCATTGCCGCAGCGGTCAACCACCAGCGGCGACGCCCCGCGGTCAAGGCGAGGGCGATCGACCCTGCGTAGACCCCCGCGACGAGGATCGTCCACAGCGCCCCGGTAGACGCCCGGTCTGCAACAGTGCAGCCCGGCGGCGGTGGATAGATCGCGGGGCAGGGAACTCCCATGGGGACCGCCACCAACCAGATGGCGGCCAGGGCGACCGCGAGGACGACAGTCGCGAGAATGACCACGCCTCGCATGCGAGCACCGCGGTACCGCGGTTGAGTCACCATCGGTCATACCGCGATGCTAATCCGCCCCCTTCAGTGGCAACAGTGTGGATGACGGCATCGGCCGCGCTCTCGAGGTGCGGCTGCAGTGAGCGGATGCGCTGTCAGCGCTCAGGCCGCCGCCCGCCCCGCCTGCCGACGCCCCGCCAGAATCAGTCCCACGAATGCAGCCGCCGCAGCAAGCATCAGGACCCCGTTGCCAACCAGCACCAGCGTCCACCCGTGACCGAACCCGTCCACAGCGACCGACTCGCTGATCGCGGCAACGTCACCGGTGGCGAGCCGATCCGCCGTCCGTGGGCCCACCCGTGAGGCGATCGCGACCACCAGACCGGCACCGAACAGGGCCAGCACGATCGAGGTCGCCCCCGATCGCGCTGTGTTCAGCAGACCGGCCGCCATCCCGATGCGGTCACTGTCCACACGCGACATCAGCTGGGCGTCACTGAGGGCAGTGAGCGAGCCGATCGCGAAGCCGAGCGCCGCCGTCGGGATGAGGGCCACCCACACCTCCCCGACCGTGGCCAGCAGACCAAAGGCGAGGTACGCCGTCGCCGCGAGAACGAGGCAGCCGGCGGCGATCTTCGGGGCGGAACCGCCGCGGTTCACCCAGCGGGAGACGATCATCGGCACGATGAACAGCGGGACCGTGAACGCGAGCATCCACGTGCCGGCCGCGGCCGCGTTCAGGCCGTGCACCACGAGCAGGTACGTCGGCAGGTACACGGTGAAACCGGACATCCCGGCCGCCGCCATCACAGCGCTGATCAGCCATGCCGAGGCGATCCGGTCGCTCAGCAGGCTCAGCTCCAGCAGCGGTGCCGAGACCCGCAACGCGCGGATGATGAACAGCGCCAGGATCAGCGCCGCACCCACCAGCTGACCGCCACCGACGGGAGCGTTGCCCGAGGTCATCGAGGAGATCCCGAGCAGCAATAGGCTCAGGCCCACGATCAGCATCCCCGCGCCGATCAGGTCGAACGGTCGCGGCTTCTCCGCCCGCGACTCCTTGATGAAGAACGTGCTCGCCACCATCAGCAGTGACGCAGCCGCGAGCACACCGAACGTGCCGCGCCACCCGACAGCGCCCACGATCCACCCCGCAGCCGAGGGCCCGATGGCCATCCCGATCCCGCCCGCGGCCCCGCAGAGCGCGAACGCCTTCACCCGGTCCGAGCCGGTGAAGGAGGTCGTCAGCACCGCCGCACCGCAGGCCATCAGACCCGCCGAACCCACACCCGCACTGATCCGCGCCGCATTGAGCACCACGATCGTGGGCGCGATCGCCGAGATCGCGATCCCGGCGGTGTAGACGCTCGCGGAGACGCGCAGCACCAGCCGCCGCCCGAACCGGTCCCCGAGCGCACCGGCGATCAACACCAGGCACGTGGTGGCGAGCAGATACCCGGTCACGAACCACTGCATCGCCGCGGGACCGGCCTGCAGCTCGGCCGAGATCGCCGGCAGTGAGATCGCTGTTCCCGACATCGTCAGGGTGCCCACCACGTACCCGGACAGCACGCAGAACAACGCGGCCCACTGACGAGCCGTCCACCGAGTCGCCGACCCCGGCCGGGAGGGGCGTCGCCGCAGCGCGAGCCGGCGTCGCGGGGCGTGGTGGACCGAAGATGTCACGGATCCCCAGCGTACCGCCGGCCGAGGGCCGACGTCGATGTGATGGTGATGACGGCGGAGCGCCACGTTCACCGACGCCGGAACTGTTGTCGGAAGATCAGCGGAGGGCGACCAAAGCCCGCCTTGCAGCCCACGTGGTCACGCTCCTGTCCCCGGCAGGTGCAAGCTCAGGTGGGGTATGGCCGCGAGCACGGCATCGACGATGAGCTCAGCTGTTTCGTCGAACCCTTCGCGCGGCATCCGGATCGTCGGAGCGGAGACGCTGATCGCGTTCAGGGTGGGGACCGGGAGAGGGAGGGCGATCGCCACTGCGCGCATCATCTCGGCGCTCTCCTCGTCGTCGACTCCGTATCCGCGCTCGCGGGTGCGCGCGAGTTCCGCATGCAGTTGATCAGGGGAGGTCAGCGTGTGCGGGGTCAGTCGCTGACGATCGGCACCTAGCAACGTGTCCACGGCGTCCGGCGGCATGGTTGCCAGCATCGCTTTGCCCATGGCGGTGGCGTGGGACGGAAGGCGACGCCCCACGGCGCTGAACATCCGCAGATGGTGAGTCGACTCCCGCTTGGCCAAGTACACGATGTCGGTTCCGTCCAGGCGGCCGAGATGGGTGGCCTCACCAAGCCGGTCTGAGATCTGCGTCAGCACCGGTTCGGTCAGATGTACCACCTCGTCAGCGTCGACGAACTTGGTTCCGGCCTGGAGAGCGCTGAGACCGACGCTGTATCTGGAGCGCGTCACTTCGTCGGTCTGCACCCATCCCCGGCGTTCCAGTGTGGCCAGCAGCTTGTGCAGACTGCTCTTCGGCACGGTGAGCTCGCGGGAGATCTCGGTGAGTGTCAACCCGCGATCGGAGTGCGCCAGCAGTTCAAGAATGTCGAGGGTCCGTTCCGACGACTTCACCCCGAGCGGTTGCGCACCCTCATCTGCCATGCGCAAAGGCTACCAAGCCGTACACATATGGGAACACAGTTCCTTCAGGGGGTTGACCCGCTCATGCGACGAGGCGTAGCGTCCACCTATAAGAAACGCGTTCCCATATGGGAACCGAGCAAGGGAGCTCATCGTGCGTGTTCGCAAGCAGGTCACCGTTCTCGGCACTTTGGCGCTGGTCAGCGCATCGTTGGCCGCGTGTGGTGGGGAGAACGAGTCGTCGGACGAGATCGTGACGCTGACCTACGCCACGCCGGTGGTGGACGAGATTCTCGAGACGGGCGAACGCCCGTTGATCGAGGAGTTCGAAGCGGCGCACCCAGGCATCGAGGTCGAGATCGAGCAGACCCCGTTCGCCGAGTACAACACCAAACTCACCACCGAGATGAGAGGTGGCGGCGGACCCGACCTGGGCCGTGTGAATCACACCGACATCCAGATGTATGCCGCAGCCGGCTTTCTACGCCCCCTCGACGACCTCGTCGCGGACGGAACTCTTGCCACGGACCGGCTCATCTCCGGCTTGGTGGACGTGGGACAGGTCGAGGGCGCGCAACTCACGCTTCCGCTCACGACGGATGCCCGGGTCCTCTACGTCAATCTCGGGCTGCTCGAGGAGGCCGGCGTGAACGCGACGCCACAGACCTGGGACGAGCTGCTCGAGGCAGTCCAGGCCTTCGCTGGCACAGACATCTACGGCTATGGCTTCCCAACCGACAACGACTACTCCCTCGCCTACGAGGCTGCCGGGCCCTACATCAACACAGCAGGCGGCGACATTCTCGACGCCGACGGCCGACCCGCTGCTTCCGGCAATCCCGGGACCGCCGACGCCCTGACCCTCCTGCAGGACATCGTCGCCACCGGGGCAGTGCCCCCGGGCCTGGACAACATTCCCGGAGACACCCTCTCCCAGTTGTTCGCCCAGCAGGAACTGGCCATGATGCTTGGCGGCCCCTGGGTACGCAGCCAGATCGAGAGCTACAGCGACGACCTCGTCTACGGCGAGGACTGGATCACCGCTCCGGTTCCGGTCCAGGAGGCCGGCGACGCTTCCTCATCCGCCGCCGGCGGGTGGCAGATCGGGATGTTCGAGGCCACAGAGCATCCCGAGGAAGCGGCCGCCCTGCTCGCCTGGCTGACCGAACCGGAGAATTTGCAGGCGCTCAATGTGGACGAGGCGTTCCCTCCCACGACGGACGGCCTCGAGGTGGCTCCGTGGGGTGAGGACGAGTTCTACTCCGCCTTCGCCGAGGTCCTGCCGAACGCCCAGGTGCCGATCACCCCGGTGGCCCGGGTCGCCGAGATCGCTGCCGCATTCGAATCCAGTCTTGAGCCGGCCGTCATCCAACCGGGCAACTCCATCGAGGAGGCGCTGGCTGCCTTTGACGCGAGTGCCGAAGAGATCCTGCAATGAGTCCGGCGACGATCCGATGACCGTCGCTACCGTTCAACGGCGAACAGGTGTGCGCCGCCCCGTCGCCTGGCCGTATGCGCTCCCGGCACTTCTTGCCCTGGTGGTGCTGCTCGTCTACCCGTTGGGCTACAACATCTGGCTGAGCATGCACATCGACCGGTTGAGCCCGGAAGATGGCACGTTCGTCGGATTCGCCAATTACGTGCAGGTGTTCCGCCAGGGTGACCTGGTTGGCACCCTTGGGCGCACACTGGTGTTCACGTTCGGGTCCATGATCTGCCAGTTCATCGTGGGCTTCGCAGCGGCTCTGGCCATGGAGCACTTCCCCCGTGGAAGCCGTGTACTGCGCCCCATCCTGCTGGCACCGTGGGTGATTCCGGCTGTGGCCGTCGGAGCGATCTGGCTGTCCATCCTCAATCCGACCAACGGAATGGCCAACGCCATGCTCGCCGTGGTCGGGATTGCGCCGGTGGAGTGGCTCTCGCACCCTGCGCTTGCGATGGGAGCGCTGATCGTGGCGAACACCTGGAAGTCGGCCCCGTACTGGATGCTGATGATCTCCGCCGGCCTCAAGACTGTTCCCAGGGAGACGGCGGAAGCTGCCCGGGTGGACGGCGCGAACTACGCGCGGCTCGTCTGGCACGTGTACTTGCCCGGGATCCGCGCCGTCCTGGCTACGACCGCGCTTCTGGCCTTCATCTGGACGTTCAACTACTTCGACCTGGTGTATCTGCTCACCAACGGTGGACCGGGTGATGCGACGACCACCCTGCCGTTCGCCATCTGGGAGTCCTCCCTCAAGTTCAGCAGATTCGACCAGGCCGCCACCTACTCCGTGCTCTCGGTCCTCGCCACAGGGCTGGCGATCGTCATGTACTTCCGCCTCGCGAGGAAGGCCCAACGATGAGCACGGCCACCATGACCGGGCCCGTTTCGTCCACCCGTCGCCGCAGACGCAGGCGCCCATGGGCGGCAGCGCTGGTGCTGGGCATCATCATGCTCGGCACACTGCTGCCGGCCTACTGGATGGTCTCCACCGCCCTGAAGCCGGCAGTGGAAGTCGCATCCATCCCGGCGACGTTGTGGCCCCACGATCTCTCCTTCGAGCAGTTCGCGGACGTGCTCGCCGACGGAGCGATCACCAGCGCCTCCTGGCGCTCGTTGCTCATCGCCGTGCTCACCACCTCCATCGTGGTGGTCCTGGGATCACTCTCCGCCTATGCCGCGACACATCTGAGGTTCCGGGCAGCATCGAGCCTGCTCTCGATGAGTTTCATCACCCAGCTCTTGCCTCAGGCGGCGACGCTGGTGCCGGTCTTCATCCTGTGGAGATACCTCGGCCTCATGGATTCACTGCCCGGGCTGATCCTGGTATACGTCGGATTCCAGCTTCCCGTGGCTGTCTGGCTGATCACCGGCCATTTCGCTGGCATACCCTGTGAGGTCGTCGAGGCTGCAAGTGTGGACGGGGCGCGACCGGCCACGACTCTCTTCCGCGTGATCATGCCGATGGCTGCCCCCGGCGTGGCGGCTGTCGCGATCTGGGCCGTGATCGCGGTGTGGAGCGAACTGTTGTTCGCGCTCGTGCTGCTCAGCAGCGACAACCAGACCGTGCCGGTCGCGCTGGCCTCGGTGGTCGGCCAGCACACCACCAACTGGGGCTACCTGCTCGCGGCCGCGACGGTCGCTTCCCTGCCACCTCTGATCCTGTTCTTCTTCCTGCAGAAGTACTTCTCCGACGGCATCTCAGGCGCCGTCAAAGGCTGACACGAAGGGTTCGCGTTCATGGACATCGACCGCATCAGCATCATCCCGACCTCGCACCTGGATCTCTTCTGGCTGGGTGACTACCGCAACTGCCTCAGCCGGGGTGACGAGCTGATCCGCCGCTACCTCGACCGTGCCGACGAGTCCGGGGACGAGACCTTCGTGATCGACACGGCGATCTTTGCTGAGCACTTCCTGCGCACTCATCCTCACTACGAGCCGCTCGTCCGCCGGCTCCTGGCAGAAGACAGGCTTGAGATCGGCGGTGCGTACATCGATCGCTGGGAGAATCTGGTGCTCGGTGAGTCCATCATCCGAAACATCCAGATCGGGCGCCGCTGGGCCAAGGACCGGCTGGGTATCGATGTCCGGCTGGCCGCACATCCGGACCTCCCGGGCCTGAACGCCCAGACAGCCCAGCTCTACCGGCAAGCGGGTATCGACTACTACGTCACCTCCCGCAAGATCTTCCACGAGGGGCGCATCTGGCGGCACGTCGCGCCCGATGGCACCGCGATGCACGTGCTCAGCTGGCCCGTCCACTACGTGTTCGTGCCGTTCGCCGAGGGAACCATGGAGCCGAGTGCCCACGACCACTTCATCGGCGATCGCACGCTGAGTCATCACGAGCTGCGAGAGCGATATCCGCACGGGACGCTCGCGATGGCCGGCTCGGCCGGTGATCTCACCGCTCCGGACACCTTCATCCAGCGGTACGGCAAGGATCTGCGCGCCTATGTCGAGCAGTACCGAACCATGTTTCCCGATGTTGAGATCGACTACGCGATCCCGGCCACGGTGGTCGCGCCCTACCTCAACGAGCATGCCGTGGTGGAGGAGCGTTCGGGGACGTTCCCGAGCGTCTGGGGAGTGGCACCCGACGAGGAGATGCGCTTCTTCCACCGCGTCCGCGCGATCGAGCGTGACCTGCTGGACGCCGAGACGGCGGCTGTGATCGCAGCTGCCGCCGGCCGGCCGCCGCTGCCTGCATCTGCCACCGCATGGCGCGGGCTCTACGGCGAAGATGCCTTCTATGCTCCGAACGACTACGCCCCACCCGGACGCGAGTTCGAGTGGCTGTGGCGGATGCAGGTGTTCACGCAGGACCACAACGGGGGTGGGGAGGACGGTGCACTCTCGATATTCCAGAAGAAGGTCCGCCATGATCGGGTTCGTGCCTATACCCGGGAGGTGCTCGACCACGCTGTTGCCGCTGATCGCATGGACCGCCCGCTCGTCCTGACGAGCCGGTTCGACTCCGCCCCCCTGCTTGAGGCCGAACCGCGCGACATACTGCTCGCATACCTGAGATCGGAAGCGGACGCTGACTCGTGGCAGATGCGGGCGCACCCGGACGGGCGAGAGTCCGTGGTCGTCTCGGCCCTCATGCCGGACTCCATCGGCCTGCACGACCTGCGGACCAGGCCGATCCCGCACCGGATTGAACTGACCGAGAACGCCGACCGCATCACCGCCAGGTCCGATGACCTGACCCTGGAGGTGGATCGCGCCACCGGAGCCAGCACCGTCCATGACCGGGCCACCGGCTTGTCTACACCGATAGCCGAACTTCCCTATGCAGTCCGTGAACTTGGCAATGATGTGACTCTCGCGACGGACGAGACCGAGCGGATCGATGCCGAACTGATCGTGGTCGAGGCGCGCGATGTGGGCCCGCTGTGCGCCCAGGTCGCTGTCGAGTGGGAGTTGCTCGGCGTTCGCTGGCGCGAGCTGTTCACCCTGTGGGCGCATGCCGGATCAGTCGATCTCGAGATCGACGTCGAGTGGCCGGCCCTGGAGGACTGGCAGATCAGAATGCCGGTGCTCGGTGCTGTGGACCGGGCCCAGCTGCGGTACGGGACCGCGTTCCATGGGTCCGGGTGGGACGACATCCCAACTGGCGCTGGACCACTGCAGCAGGACGAGGTCTCTGCGGAGGACTTTGCCTCCTATCGTGAAGTGCAGCACTGGCTCGCCGCGTACCACCCGGAGACCACGGTGGCCCTGCTCACCGAGCATCCGGCCTTCCGTAGTGTTCCCGGAGAGACCTCTGTGGTGCTGCTGCGGACACCAGCATCATGTGGTGACCGGCGTCTGCACTGGACGAACCCGGGACGCACGACCTGGGCCTTCCAGGTCCAGGTGATTCCAGGCTCTGACCCGCATGAGCCAGCGCGCCGCGCTGACCGCCGATGGCGTGCCCCTCGCCTGATGTTCGGTGGTGCCGCGCCACGGGAGATCCTGCACAACCTCGGGGACCCCGTCCGGGTATCGGCCCTCTACCTGGATGACGACGGCGCCGCGTGCCTGCGCGTGGTGAACCAGAGTGATTCGACGGCGCACGTGCAGCTTGCCGGTGAGCTGGCCACCCGCGGGGGCGCCACTGTTGACCTCCAGGGCAGCGTGCTGGAGCACCTGGAGTACCTCGACGGCGGACTGCCGCTGGCGTTGGAGCCGTGGCAGATCCGGACCGTTAAGTTCGACACGCCCTCAGCGAGCAAGCCTGAAGGCGAGGTCTCCTCGTGAACGCACCGGTCGCCGTCGACCTGGACGTGGTGCGCCGTGAGCTTACCGCGGCGGTGCTCTCGGACGTGCTGGACCAGCAGGGCCTGCGGCACCAGGCGCTCGGGGCGGGCCTGACTCTGCTCGACCAGGACACCACGATCGCTGGATACGCCTTCGGCGTGCACATTCAGCGCGTCTACGACGTGCCGGCCGAACCCTTCGCGGGACTGGTCGCAGCCCTCGACGCGATCGGCCCGGACGAGGTGTTCATCACCCCCACCCAGCGGGCCACCGATATCGCCGTGTGGGGGGAGCTGCTGTCCACGGTGTGTCAGCGCCGTGGCGCGGCCGGGGCAATCACCGACGGGCTGGTGCGGGACGTGCGGGCAGTGCGGGAGCTCGGCTTCCCCGTGATCAGCGGCGGCACCATCCCGTACGACAGCCTGGGCCGCCACGAGATCCTCGCCCATCGGGTGCCCTGCCTGATCGACGGCGTCCGGATCGAGCCGGGTGACCTGGTGGTGGCCGACAGCGATGGCACCGTGGTGGTTCCGCGGGCGATTGCCGCGTGGACGGTGCAGTCTGCCCTGCAGAAGCGGCGCGGCGAGCACGCTTTCCGGGACGCCGTCCGGCAGGGCATGTCCGCGACCGAGGCGTTCGCCCGGTTCGGGGTGCTGTGAGAGGAGACAGACCGATGATGATCGATCTTGACGGAGCGCGCGCATTGGTGACCGGTGCGACACATGGAATCGGAGCGGCTATTGCCCGCGCTCTCGCACGTGCGGGAGCGCACGTGGTGCTACACGGGCGTGACCATGACGCCGGAGCGGAGCTCGCGCACACTCTCGGCGGCACCTTCGTGGCCGGGGATTTGACCGACCCGGCCACCCCCGCACGGGTGGTGGACCAGGCGCGCCGCGGCGGCGACCTGGACATCCTGGTCAACAACGCCGGCTTCGAGGTGGGAGCCACCATTGCCGAGCTGGAGCCGGCGATGCTGGAACGCCTCATGCGGGTGAACTTCCTCGCACCGGTGGAACTGGTGCGCCGCTGTCTACCCATGCTGGAGGCCTCCCGATTCGGCACCATCGTCAACGTCACCTCGATCCACGAGTCCGTCCCGGTGGCCGGCAACGGCGGGTACGCCTGCGCCAAGGCGGCGCTCGCGGCCTTCACCCGAACCGCCTCGATCGAGCTCGGACCGCGCGGGGTGCGGATCAACAACCTCGCCCCGGGCGCCATCCGCACCGCGATGAACACCGATCTCATCGACGAGATCGGCACGGACCGGTTCCAGCGGTGGATCCCGCTCGGCCGGGTCGGCGACGCCGCGGACGTAGCTGACGCCGCGCTCTACCTGGTCAGCGGAATGAGCGGCTATGTCACCGGCACCACCCTGACGGTCGACGGTGGGTACACCAACCACCTCGTGCGCTACGCGCCCGATCCCGGACCCCCCTGAGACCCCGCGATTCGCCGCGTGTGCCGCCTGCTCCGCCAGCAAAGTGAGGACGTCGATGTTCCAGCTCAGTGAGTTTCTCTCACCCAGACCCGAGCCGTGGTGGCCGCTGCTACGGCAGGTAGGGATAGACCATGTGGTCGCGATGATGCGTGGCGGTGAGCAGGAGCAGCGCATGTACGCCTCGGTCGGTGGCACCGAGAGAGTGCCGGACGGCGCCGACGGCGTTCAGCCGTGGTCCGAGGAGGCACTGAAGCAGGACGTGGGCACCTTCGCCGAGCACGGATTCACGGTCGCTGCCGTTGAGGACACCCCGCCGCTGGACGCGGTTCGGCTGGGCCGTCCGGGCAGGGACGAAGTCATCGAGCAGGTTTTGGAGCAGGTCCGGGCTATGGGGCGGCTCGAGATCCCGGTGCTCTGCTACAACTGGATGGTCCACTCGAGCTGGTCGCGTACCCGACCCGACATCCCCACGCGTGGCGGGGCGCTGGTAACCGGGTTCAGCCGTGCGGAAGCGGAGCGGGCGGAGCGGTTCGTGGTGGATGCGACCGGCGAGAGCCTGTGGTCGGCCCTGGAGTACTTCCTCGCCGCGGTGCTGCCGGTGGCCCGTGAGGCGGGCGTCCGGTTGGCGCTGCACCCGGACGACCCACCGCTGCCGCAGGTGCGGGGGATCCCGCGGATCATGAGCTCGGTCGATGCGTTCCGGCGGCTGCGTGGCCTGGACGACAGCCCCGCGAACGCGATCACGTTCTGCCAGGGAAACTTCACCCTAATGACGCAGGACCTGCCAGCGACGATTCGCGAGCTTGGTGACGCGATCGCGTTCGTGCACTTCCGGGACGTGCGCGGCAGCGCCGCCGATTTCGTCGAGACCTTCCACGACGACGGGCAGACTGACATGCCTGCGTGTTTGCGTGCGTATCAAGACTCCGGCTTCGAGGGGCCGATGCGGCCGGATCATGTGCCGACGATGGCTGGGGAGTCGAACTCGCGTCCCGGCTATGAAGTGCTCGGGCGGCTGTTCAGCGCCGGGTATGTGCGAGGTCTGGAGCAGGCCATCTATGGTCACCCGAGCGTGCGGGATGCGGGCGGATCGCTCCGGCCGGCCCGACGTTCCTGACGTGACCTGATTGAGCGCCCACCCCGTGCCAGGCCCAACCGACGGCGCATGTTCCTGGGTGCGCGATCAGCCCTGCCCGGCGTCCCGCAGCGTCCGCTCGCGCACCCCCGCCAGGTGCACGGTCATGGCCGATAGCGCCGCCTCCCGGTCACCGGACTCGACCGCGTGCAGCACCGCCTCATGCTCGGCGATCGCCAGATCAGCGTCGCTGTGCCGCTGCTCGACGAACTGCCGCAGCCGCTCGCCGTGGATGCCGATGTGCCCGGCCATCTGCTGCAGGTACCGGTTCCCGGTCGCCGTCAGGATCGCATCATGAAAGGCCCGGTCCGCAGCTAGGTAGGCACGCAGGCGCGTCACCTCGCCTGCGCCCTCGGTGAGGTCGTCCGCCTGACGGCGTTGCTCACCCACGTGCGCGGCCAGCGCCTCCGGCAGGGCCCGCCAGGCCTCGTCCGGGACCGCCCGCAGTGCCCCCAGCTCCAGCAGCAGCCGTGCATCGAACAACTCGTCGATGGCGCCGGCATCGAGTGGCGGAGCCACCTTGTACCCGCGCAGCGCGCTGCGCATCACCAGCCCGGTCGACTCCAGCTGCACCAGCGCCTCGCGGATCGGGGTGGGGGAGACGTCCAGCCGGGTGGCGAGCGCATCGATGCCGAGCTGCGTGCCCGGCGCCCACTCTCCGGCCACGAGCAGCTCGAGCAGCGCGTCGTAGACCTCGTCGCGCAGCGCCCGCCGCGCGGCCCGCTGGTCAGCCATCCTCAGCTCACATCCGCTCCGGTGCCGCGATCCCCAGCAGGTCCAGCCCCTGGGCCAGGGTGCGCCGGGTCAGGTCCACCAGCGCCAGGCGGCGCTCGCGCACCGACCCTGAAGACGGCAGCACCGGGCAGGCCTCGTAGAAGTCAGTGAAGGCTCGCGCCAGCTCGTACAGATAGGTCGTCAGCCGGTGCGGCTCCAAGTCCTCCGCCACCGCGGCGAGCACGTCTCCCAGACCATCGATCGCCAGCACCAGCGCCCGCTCAGCCGGCTCCAGGGCGACGTCGGAGATCGCGGAAGGGACGCCGTCGGGAATCTGCACACCCTGCGAGGCGGCCCGGCGCAAGATGGAGACCATCCGGGTGTGCGCGTACTGCAAGTACACCCCGGTGTTGCCGTTGAAGGCGGTCATCCGCTCCGGGTCGAAGACGTAATCCTTGGTGCGTGAACCAGACAGGTCCGCGTACTTGACCGCCCCGATCCCAGCCTGCTCGGCGATCTCGGTCAGCGCCGCCTCATCCAGTTCGCTGCCCTTGGCCTCGGCGCCCTCACGCACCACGGTCGCGGCGGCGTCGACGGCCATATCGAGCAGGTCCATCAGCCGCACGGTCTCCCCGGAGCGGGTCTTGAACGGCTTGCCGTCCGGGCCCAGGATCGAGCCGAAGGAGATGTGGCGGGCGTCCACCTCCTCGGTCAGCCAGCCGGCGCGGCGGCCCGCCTCGAACAGCAGCCGGAAGTGCAGGCTCTGCCGGGCGTCCACGAGGTAGAGGATCCGATCCGCCTCGAGTTCGCTGATGCGGTACTTGAGCGTGGCCAGGTCGGTGGTGTCGTAGCCGTAGCCGCCGTCGCGCTTGCGCACCATCAGTGCCGCCGGCTGATCGTCGGGGCCCTTCACCTCGTCCGAGAGCACCACCAGGGCGCCGTCGGAGGTGACCGCGATGCCGGCCTGCTCCAGTTCGGCCGCCACGGCGTCGAGCTGGTCGTTGTAGGAGGACTCGCCGCGGGAGTCCGCAGCGCGCAGCAGGATCCCGAGTCGGGTGTACACCTGGTCGAAGTAGAACTCCGACTCGGCCACGATCTCCTTCCACACCATCAGCGTCTCTTCGTCACCGGCCTGCAGGGCGACCACGCGGGCACGGGCGCGGTCAGCGAACGCCTCGTCGGCGTCGAAGGTCTTGCGCGCTGCCTTGTACAGGGAGTCCAGGGCGGAGACGGTGGTGGCGTCAGCAGAGCCAGCGAGATCGCTGTGCCGCCACAGCTGCTCCGGGTGCTCGGTGATGTACTGGATCAGCATCCCGAACTGGGTGCCCCAGTCACCCAGGTGGTTCTGCTTGATCACCTCGGAGCCGAGGAAGCTCAGCACCCGGGTGAGCGCGTCGCCGATCACGGTGGAGCGGATGTGCCCCACGTGCATCTCCTTGGCGATGTTCGGCCCGGAGTAGTCGATCACCGTGCGCACGCCCGCCTGCGTGGCCGGCACCCCGAGGCGTGCGGAGGCGCGCCGCGCCTCCACCTGGGCCCAGAGCGTCTCATCCGAGATCGTCAGGTTCAGAAAACCCGGCCCGGAGATTTCCACCTTCCCGACGGCGGAGCCTGCCGTGATCTGTTCGCTCACCTTGGTGCCCACCTCGCGCGGGTTCGCCCCGACCTTCTTCGCCAGGGCGAGCGCGGCATTGGCCTGCAAGTCGGCGTGGTCGCTCGGGCGGATCAGCGGGTCGGCGCCGGCCTGCTCGGGGTAGGCAGCCGAGATGGCCGCGCCCACGGCGTCGGTGAGCTGCTGGGAGAGCGAGGGGACGGCGTCGGGGGCGGGGGAGATCTCAGACACGCCTGTCATCATCCCACTCGAGCGCGGAACGGGAGAACCTCCGCTGACGGGACCGACACGGATACGTCATTCTGCGGGCTCATGCTGCGCAAGACTGTCGCAGCTGTGTCGGTCCCGTTCTCATGAGCAGAGCATGGCGAAAGAAGCGCCGTAGCCGGTGAAGAACAGCAGAGTCTTGGCCGGTCCTGTGTGCTTGACCTCCTTCACTGCGTCAGGGTTAACTTGACGCTATGAGGTTCACGGCCAGTGCCTTCCGTCACGGGATCACTCAACGCCAGATCGAGACGGCGCTGCAGGTACCAATGCGGATGGTCGACCAGGGTGGAGACCTTCGTCTCATCATTGGAGCCACCGAGTCCGGGAACCTCCTCGAGATCGTGATGGCCGATCCCGAAGCTGCCGATGAGCGCGTCATCCACGCAATGCCCCTGCGCCCGAAGTTCTACCGCTACCTGTGAGGTGATCCCCATGATGAACAAGCACATGTCCGATGCCGAGCGCGCTGACCAGTTCCTCGACAACCTCGACCCCGATGTGACTCCAGCCGACGACCCCAGCGAACTACGCCGAATTGGTCTGGCCCTGCGTGACATTGAGGCGTCCCAGAACGAGCTTCGCGACGCCGTCGCGGCTGCGCGCACCGCCGGACGCTCCTGGTCCCAGATCGGGATGGTCCTCGGTGTCAGCAAGCAATCCGCGCAGGAGCGGTTCGGGACTAGAGCCGCAGCTGGCTGACGACCGGTCGCCGCGAGATGTCACACAGAGAGCGCCTCGTGAGTTCTGAATAAGAATCACCACATCGACCTTGGATTCCTGCTCAGCTGCGGAACCACTCCTTCAACGCCGGGTACAGCTGGGCGTAGGACTGCGCTGCGGGCGCATAGACAGCCACCAGTTCCGGGGTCGGCTGCACGCGCCGCTCCACGCCAGACATCGCCTCGGCCGCCGCAGCCACCCCACCGGGAACGAGACCCACGGCGCTCGCGGCCAGGATTGCCGCCCCGAGCGCGGTGGCCTCAGTGGTGGCGCTGATCGCCAGCGGCCGGTTCAGCACCGAGGCGAGGATCTCGATCCACGCACTCGACGCCGACCCGCCGCCGAGCACCACGATCTCCTCCACCCGCCCGGCCGGGACCTCCAGCCGGTCCAGCAGCACCTTCGTCTCGAAGCCCAGCCCCTCCAACACGGCCCGGTAGAACTCGCCCGCGCCGTGACTCTCGGTGAACCCCGCGAACGTGCCGCGCGCCTGGTCGTCCCAGAACGGGGTGGCCGAGCCGCTCAGATAAGGCAGGTAGCGGAGGCCACCGGCACCCGGATCGGTCGAGTCCAGCAGCTCCTCCAACCCGGCCGGATCCTCCGGGATCGCGCCGGCGAACGCCTTCCGGAACCACGCCACCGAGAGCGCCCCGGAGTTGATGAACCCCTCGATGGTCACGCCCTCACCGAGCGGTGAGCCGAGCAGCCGGTAGTCCCAGCTCGCGTACGCTCCCTCGGCGGCGTGCACCCCCAGCGTGATCGACGTGCCCAGGCTCAGGTAGGCCAGCCCCTTGCGAGAGACTCCAGCGCCCAGACCGCCGCTCTGCCCGTCGCCGGCACCGGCGATGATCGGCAGGCCCTCCGGCAACCCGGTCAGCTGTGCCACGTGCGCCGTGAGATGCCCGACCACCCCACCGGGCGGGACGAGCGTGGGCATCTGCTCCCGCCGCAGCCCCACCCGGGCGAGCAGCTCGTCCGACCAGTCATTACTGGCCATATCCACCAGCCCCATCGGATCCGCCGAGGCGGTCGACGTCGCGAGGTTCCCGGTCAACCGGTGGGTCAGGAAGGCGTGCACATCGGCCACATGTTGTGCTGCGGCGAGCGTCTGCGGCTCGTGGTCGGCGAGCCAGCCGAGCTTGTAGAAGCTGGGTGTGGTCGAGGGCGGTTTGCCGGAGATGTGGTGCACCGTCTCGTCCCCGAGCCGCTCCACCTGGGCGCCGGCGCGGGCATCGAGCCAGAGCATTGCCGGGCGCAGCGGCTGCAGCTGTGCGTCCAGGCAGACGAAGGACTCCCGCTGGTGCGTGATCCCGATCGCGCGGACCGTGTGCCCGGCCGCTGCCAGCTCGTTCGCAGCCCGGGTGAGCACGTCCAGCGTGGAGGCCCACCACTCCTCGGCGTCCTGTTCGTGCCACGTCGGCTCGGGCGAGTGGCGCTCGATCGAGGCGCGCGTGAGTGCGTGCACCTCACCGCTGGGTCCGAAGGCCACGGCCTTCGTTCCGGTGGTGGAGGCGTCGATCCCGATCACCACGTCCATGTGCTGCCACTCCTTCGTCGTGAAATCCGGTGACGGCGTCCCGCACCCCTGCGGGTCCGTCCGCCCTGGCGAGCAGGGCTGCCTCAGGTCGGTGTGGCCGGTGCCACCCAGGCCTCAGAGTGCGCCGCGGATCACCGCCAGCGGGTCCTGCGCACCGTCGAGGACGGCACGGATCGCCGCCAGCAGTGTGAGCCGGTCAGCGATGCTACCGAGCCGGGAGTCCACCAGCTGCGCGGCGAGCCCACTCGCGGCCACCCCTTCGACCGTCTGACCGGCCTCGCGCATGTGCTCCAAGGCCTCGGCCGCGGTCTCGCCGGCACCGATTCGGGCGCCGTAGACCTTGTTCCGGCCCGACAGTCCGGTGACCTCCAGGTCCCCCACGCCGGGGAGCCCGAAGGCCGTCTCCACCCGGCCACCGAGCGCCTCGGCCACCAGTCCCATCTCCTCGGAGGCGCGGGCGAAGATCGCGGACTTGAGGTTGTGCCACGGTTCCCCGGTGGACTGCTCGAGCCCGTCGGCATAGCCGAGCGCGATCGCGTACACGTTCTTCAGTGGGGCACAGACCTCCAGCCCGGCCTCGTCGTCGCTCACGCTGGGCCGGTAGTCCGGGGTGCGCATCAGGTCGGCAAGCGCGGTGGCTGCCCGCCCGTCGTCGGTGGAGGCGAAGGCGGTGGCGGTGAACCGGCCTGCGGCCACCTCGTTGGCCTTGCACGGGCCGCCGATCGCGACGATCACGGCGCCCGGGTCCTCGATCGCCTCGCGGACGGCCTCGGGCATCAGGTCGATGGAGCCGTCCATGCGCTGGTGGAAACCCTTGCTCACCAGGCCGAGCACGGGTCGGTGGGCCGGGTCGGCCGAGCGGGTCAGGTGCGGCGCAGCACGGCGACTCACCTCCAGCACCCCCACCGAGGCGACCGCCACGATCACCGCATCCGCGCCCGCCAGGGCATCGGCGATCCGGTCGCTCGTGAACACCTCGGCCCCCCGGGCCAGGGGGACCTTCGTGCCGGGGTGAGGGCCGCCGTCGGCGAACTCTTGAAGGAAGTGATCGTCCAGCCAGGTGCCCCACAAGGCCACCTCGTGGCCGTTCGCGCGCAGCGGAGTGGCCAGCGCCGAACCCATGGCACCGGCGCCGAGGATCGTCACGCGCGCCATCAGGGCACCAGCGCAAACTTCGAGCCACGGCCGGCGGCCATGTCTTCCAGGCTGTCCACGAGGGCCTCCAGCGGGCGGGTCTCGGTGATCAAGGACATCCCGTCCACCCGCCCGGTGGCCAGCAGCTTCACCGCAGTAGCCACGTAGCGCGGCTGGTGGTGGAAGACGCCCTTCATGGTGAGCTCCTCGTAGTGCACCCGCGAGGTGTCCAGGCTCATCAGGGCCCCCTTCGGGGTGCCACCGAACCAGACGGCGGTGCCTCCCGGGCGGACTGTATCCAGCGTCTGCTCCCACACCGGAGGCAGGCCGACCGCCTCGATGCCGACGTCGGCTCCTCGCTCACCGGGGGTGTGGGCACGGATGGCCTCCAGGCGAGCGTCGTCGTCGAGGTCGGTGATGTTCACTGTGCGCTCGGCGCCGGCGGCCAGGGCTTGCTCCAGGCGCCAGGCGCTCTGATCCACGCTGATCACGTGCGCGCCACGCAGGGTGGCCAGGCGCACGAACATCAGCCCGATCGGGCCGGCGCCGTGCACCACCACGGTGTCGCCGAGCTCGATGCCGGATTCGGCCATCCCGTGCACCACGGTGGCCAGCGGCTCCAGCGGGGCGGCGGCCTCGAATGGCAGGGTGTCGGGGATCTCGTAGGTGTTGCGCGCCACGATCGGGGCGGGCACCACGATCTCCTCGGCGAAGGCGCCGTTGAGGAAGACGAGGTTCTCGCACAGGCTCTCCCGGCCGATGGTGCACGCCCAGCAGTACCCGCACGGGGCGGTGTTGGCAGCGACCACCCGCATCCCGGGGGTGAACGACTCGACCCCCTCACCCACCTCGGTGACCACACCGGCGAACTCGTGCCCGAACCGGGCCGGCAGAGTGGGGAACAGCTTCGGGTGCCCGCGGCGGTAGGACTTCAGATCGGTGCCGCAGGTCGCGGCGGCGCGTACCTCGACGGCGATCTCTCCCGGGCCGGGCTTCTCACGTTCGATCTCCTCGATCGCGAGCTCCCCGGGGCCGCGGAAGATCGCGGCCCTCATGACGCTGATCCGTTCGGCTGGGGACCTCGGGTCATGGTCAACTCTCCTGTTCCTCGGTGACTTCGGCGACGATGACGGTCTCGACGTGCTCGCGCAGACGGCGCAGGTCCGCAGGATCGATGCCGTCGTCGACGACGACGGCATCCATCTCGGACAGGCCGGCCTGACGGTGCAGAGCACGCCGGGAGAACTTGGTGTGGTCGACCAGCAGCACCGAACGCGCGGCCTGGTCGATGAGGGAGCGCTTGACCTGCAGCGGCCCCTCCTCCGGGTGGAAGACCGCGCCCTGCCCGACGGCGGTGGCCGAGAGGAAGAAGACGTCGATCTGGATCGATCGGATCGCTTCGTGTGTGCTCGATCCCTGGAAGGACTGGAAGTCGGGGGAGAACGTGCCGCCCAGGCCGAACATCGTGGCGTGCCCGGTGGCGGCGACCTGCTCGATCACGGGCAGGAAGTTCGAGACGATCGTCAGTTCATCCCGTGCGGCGAGGCCGTCCACCAGCGCGAGGGCGCTGGTGGAGTCGTCGAGTGCGACCACCCGGGTGAGGTGGTCGGCGTCCAGTGCCTCGAGCCAGGCGAGCGCGGCGTCGGCCATAGCGCGCTTCTGCGGCAGCATGTGATGCCGGCGCAGCGCCACGTTGCGTTCCACTTCCTCGATGGGGGTGGCCTTGGCACCGGAACGCACCTTGGAGACCACCCCTCGAGCGTCGAGCTCGTCCAGGTCCCGGTGGATGGTCATCGGGGTGACGCCGAAGTGCTCGGCGAGTTCGTCGATGCGGATGAACCCCTTGGCCGAGACGATCTCCGAGATCTCGCTGCGTCGTTCCTGCGCGGCCTGGCGCCGTCTCATGCTGCCTCCTCGCGATCACATGTCGTCATCGGCCTAGTGTGACCTGTGCAGGAACGTAACACAGTGAATGTTAGAACGAAAGACTTGTACCGTTAGGAATCATCCTCTACAGTCCCTTTTCATGTGATGCGCGTTGTCGCGCCGATCACCACACACGCACCGAGACGCACGCATACCGAGACGAAGGGGTCCCCGCGTGGTACCAGCACTGCAAGTGGATGGCCTGTTCAAGGCCTTCGGCGGTGTGCCCGTCCTGCATGAACTGAGCTTCGCCGTGGAGCCCGGGTCGGTGGTCGTGCTCGCCGGTGAGAACGGAGCCGGCAAGTCCACGCTGTTCAACATCGTGATGGGCCGCCTGCCTGCCGACTCCGGAACCGTCACCCTCCGGGGAACCGAGCTCACCCACCCCTCCCCGCGGCACGCCCGTGACTTGGGTGTCGCGCTCGTTCCCCAGGAATTGGCGCCGTACGAGGACCTGTCCGTGGCGGAGAACATCGCCGTAGGCCGCGAACCCCGGGCTGCCGGCTTCGTGCTGCGTCGCCGCCAGATGCGCGCCCACGCCCGCGAGTTGCTCGCCGAGTTCGACGTCGACATCGACCCTGACCTGCCGATGAACCGGCTCTCAGTGGCCCTCACGCAGATCGTGGAGATCGTCAAGGCCACCAGCTCCGGGGCAAAGATCCTGCTGCTGGACGAGCCGACCTCTTCCATCCCCGAAGCTGAGGTGGAACGGCTCTACCAGGTGATCCGCCGGCTCCGCGATCGCGGGGTGGCCATGGTCTACACCACCCACCGGATGCAGGAGATCGAGGCCATCGCCGATCGTGTGGTGGTCCTCCGCGACGGTGGGCTCACCCTGGACGAACCGGCACGAGAGGTGCAGCCCCACCAGATCGTCACCGCGATGATCGGCCGGGAGCTCGGCACCATGTTCCCCGAGCGTCCCGCTCCGGGGACGACCCCGGTGCTGGAGGTCAACGAACTGCGCCGCCGACCCGGCCGGCCAGCCGTGGACCTCACCGTCCACGCCGGCGAGGTGGTGGGGCTCGGCGGGCTTGTGGGTGCCGGCCGATCGGCCACCCTCAAAGCCATCTTCGGAGCCAACCGCGCCGCCGCCGGGACCGTCACCGTCAATGGCAAGGCGCTGCACCGGCAATCCGTGCGCGCCTCCATCGACGCCGGCCTCGCCTTCGTGCCGGAGGACCGCAAGCGCGACGGCCTCGTGCTCGGCCGCTCGATCCTCGACAACATGACGCTGCCCTACATCGCCGACTACTCCCGGTTCGGGGTCATGCGCTCCAGTGCCCGCACCGCGGCCGCCACCCGGCACGTGGAGGACATGCGGCTGCGCTACCGCTCCCTGCACCAGCTCACCGAGACCCTCTCCGGCGGAAACCAGCAGAAGATCGTCATCGCCCGCTGGATGGACCGCTCACCGGCCGTGCTCCTGCTCGACGAACCCACCCGCGGCGTGGACGTCGGTGCCCGGAGCGAGATCTACCGCATCATCAGCGAGCTCGCGGCGACGGGCCTCGGTGTGCTCGTCGCGAGCTCGGACATGCCCGAGCTCATCGGGCTCACGCACCGGGTGCTGGTCATGCGCGACGGAGCGATCGCCGGTGAACTCGACCGCGCCGATCTCGACGCCCCGGACGCTCAAGCTCGCATCTTCCACCTGGCCAGCGGTGAGGACGCCGCCCGCCACACGACCGAGGAGGGTCGATGACCAGAACCACGCCCGCGTTCCTTGCGAACGTCCGGCAGCTCGCCGAAGGCAAGTCCGCACGCGAGGTGGCCACGGGGCTGCTCGTGCGCAACGCCATGGTGCTCATCCTGCTGGTGGTGATCTGCTACTTCGCCTACCGCAGCGCGCGCTTCGCCACGCTCGACAACGTCACCACCATCCTCATCGCTGCCGCTCCGTTCGCCCTGATCGCACTCGGGCAGACGCTGGTGATCCTCACCGGCGGTATCGACCTCTCCGTCGGATCCGTGATCGCCGTCAGTGCCATGAGCGCGGCCTGGACGGCCGTACGGGTCCCTGACCAGCTCTGGCTCGCACCGGTCGTGGCGACCGGTGTGGGACTGCTGGCGGGCGCCGTCAACGGACTGCTGGTGAGCAGGTTCTCCGTGCCACCCTTCGTGGCCACCCTGGGCATGCTCACCGCCGCCTCCGGTTTCGCCTACGCGATCGGCAACGGCGCACCGATCAACGGCGTACCCGACGGCTACGGCGCGTTCGCCAACACCGAGGTGCTCGGGATGAAGATCCCGGTGCTGCTGATGATCGTCGGCTTCGCCACCTTCTGGTTCGTGCTCCGGCACACCACGTTCGGCCTGCGCATCTACGCCATCGGCGGCAACTCCAGTGCCGCGGCGCTCGCCGGTGTCCCTACCGAGCGGACCCGCGTGTGGGTGTACCTGATCAGCGGAGGCCTCGCCGGGGTGTCCGGGCTGATGATCTCCTCCCGGGTGATCTCCGGATCCCCCACCCTCGGTCAGGGCTACGAGCTGGACGCCATCGCTGCCGTCGTGATCGGTGGCGCCAGCCTCTTCGGAGGCCGCGGCACCGTCTGGGGCACCCTGCTCGGCCTGATGCTCATCCAGACCTTGAACAACGGCCTGCAGATCCTCGTGATCCCCCCGTACTGGCAGGCCGTCATCAAGGGCGCCCTGATCGCGGCCGCGGTCGCCATCGACGTCTGGGCCACCAGACGCACCCGTTCCTGACCATCACCGACCCCCGCAAGAGATCCACCACCTGCAAGGAGGCACGAAGGTGCGACACCACACGAAGACAATGATGATTGCTGCCACTCTCGGCGGCGGGCTACTGCTCGCCGGCTGCGGCGCCGGCGATCCCGATGCCGGAGACGACTCGCTGCAGATCGGCGTCTCCGTCTACGACATGAGCTCGTTCATCACCCAGGGCCAGGAAGGGATGGAGGCCTACGCCGAGGCCAACGACATCGAGCTGCTGTGGAACTCCGCCGGGCTCGACGTCTCCACCCAGGCCGATCAGCTCGACCAGTACATCAACGCGGGCGTGGATGCGATCGTCGTGGTCCCCGTGCAGGCGGACTCCCTCGGTCCACAGCTCGTCGCCGCCTCAGATGCCGGCATCCCCGTGATTCCCGTGAACGCGGCCCTCGACGACACCACCAACGTCACCGCCTCGGTCCTGCCCGATGACGTGGCTGCCGGTGAGAGCGAGGCGCAGATGATGGTCGACGAGCTCGGTGGCGAGGGCAACGTCGTCATCCTGCAGGGCCCGCTCGGCCAGTCCGCCGAACTCGACCGCACCGAGGGCATCGAGAACGTGCTCGCGGAGAACCCCGGTATCGAGGTCCTCGCGATGGACACCGCGAACTGGACCCGCGACGAGGCCGTCAACCTCATGGCCAACTGGATCTCCGCCTTCGGTGAGGACATCGACGGCGTCATCGCCGAGAACGACGATATGGGCCTGGGTGCCCTCCAGGCGCTGAACGAGGCCGGAATGAGCGTGCCGATCGTCGGCATCGACGGCATCGAGGACGGCCTGGCCGCCGTCGCCGCCGGCGACTTCATCGGCACCCACCTCCAGCACGGCCGGGTCGAGCTGGGCGCCGGGCTGGCCGTGGCCGAGCGCGCCGCGAACGGTGAGGACGTCGAGGAGCTCTACACCTACGTCATGCCCACGGTGACGCCGGACAACGTCGAGGACGTGCAGGCCAACGTGGTCACCGACGTCGAGGCCTTCCTCGACCGCCTGCCCGAGCTCATCGAAGCGAACCTCGCCTCCGGCGACCTGTCGAACGAGGAGTGACCTATCGCCGTCGGGTGCCGGTTGCCGGTACCCGACGGCGCCTTTCGATCATGAGGAGAACGATGACCATCCATGACGCCGCCCTGGACGCCTGCGTTCGCGTTTCCCGCACCCTGGGCTCGGACCCCTCCCTGGTGCTGCACGGAGGCGGCAACACCTCGGTGAAGTCCACCCGCACCGACGTCACCGGCGAGAGCGTCGAGGTGGTGCTGACCAAGGGAAGCGGGTACGACCTCGCCTCGATCGTGCCGGAGGGGTTCACCCCGCTGCGCAAGGATCGGGTGCTGGCGCTCGCCGAGCTTGCCGAACTCGATGACGTGTCCCTGGTCAACGAGCTCAAGCAGGCGTCCATGGATGCCTCCGCCCCCTCCGCCTCCATCGAGGCGATCCTGCACGCGCTCATCCCGCACCGGTTCGTGCTGCACACCCACGCCGACGCGATCGTCACCCTGACCAACCAGACCGACGGCGAGCGGCTCACCGCCGAGACCTTCGGCGAGGACGTCTGGGTGCTGCCCTACGTCAAGCCCGGCTTCGCGCTCGCCCGCCAGGTGGCTGTGGCGCTCGCGGACGTGGACGTGCGCGCGCTCCGGGGCATCGTGCTGCGCAACCACGGCCTGTTCACCTTCGCCGATGATGCCGACGAGGCGCTGGCCACGCACCTGGAGCTGGTGCGCACCGCTGCCGCGGCACTGCCACAGATTCCCGACGGCGTCCCCTCGCCTGACGTCGACCCGCTCGCCCTGGCGGGGCTGCGGAAGGAGATCAGCGAGGCGGCCGGCGCGCCGATGGTGCTGCAGCGCCGCACCGGCACCGCGGTGGACGCCCTGCTGGGGCGCGCCGACCTCGGCGAGATCACCCAGCGCGGCCCGCTGACCCCCGAGCACGTCATCCACACCAAGCGGGTGCCGATGATGGGCACGGATGTGGCCGCCTATGTGGCGGGCTACCAGGCCTATGTGGATGAGCACCGCGGGCTGGTCGGTGGAGAGCTCACCCCGATCGACCCGGCGCCTCGGGTGATCCTGGACGAGACGCTGGGATTCCTCACCGCGGGCCGCACCGTGAAGGCTGCGAACGTGGCCGCGGACATCTACGAACACACGGCCGCCGGGATCCTGCGAGCGGAGGCGATGACCGGATTCCGGACCCTCTTGCCGGCCGAGGCGTTCGACATCGAGTACTGGGTGCTGGAGCAGCGCAAGCTGCGCGCCAAGGGCGACCCACCGCCGTTCGCGGGTGAGGTGGCGCTGGTGACCGGTGCCGCCTCGGGGATCGGACGCGCGTGTGCACAGGCGCTACGGGAGGCGGGGGCCGCCGTCATCGCCCTCGACCGGGACGCTGCGGTCACTGAAGCGAACGCGCCGGACTGGTACGGCATCGTGTGCGACGTTTCCGACGCCGACGCGGTGCGGGCCGCGGTGGCCGAGGGGGTGGGCCACTTCGGTGGCCTGGACATCCTGGTGCCCGCTGCCGGGGTGTTCGCTGCGAGCCATCCGATCGACGGGTTCCCGGCCGGGCCGTGGGCCACGAGCCTGGACGTGAACGTCACCGGGTTACTGACCCTGCTCGGCGCCGCGCACCCGTATCTCGCGCTCGCCCCGCGGCAGGGGCGCGTGGTCCTGGTTGGGTCGAAGAACGTGCCGGCGCCCGGTCAGGGTGCGGCGGCGTACTCGGCCTCCAAGGCTGCGGCCACCCAGCTCGCCCGGGTGGCGGCGCTGGAGTGGGCGCCGGACGGGATCCGGGTGAACACAGTGAACCCGGACGCCGTCTTCGACACCGCGCTGTGGTCGCCGGAGCTGCTGGAGCAGCGGGCTGCGAAGTACGGGATGTCGGTGGCCGACTACAAGCGGCGGAACCTGCTGCGCGCGGAGATCACCAGCGCCGACGTCGGTGACCTGGTGGCGGCGATGTGCGGCCCGCTGTTCGCCGCGACCACGGGCGCGCAGGTGCCGATCGACGGCGGCAGCGACCGGATCGTCTGAGAGGACCCTGCCCGGGCCCCCCAACAAGAAATCCCTCGTCGATCTGGTCAACCAGATCGACGAGGGATTTCCTTCGTGTGGGTCAGGACTTCGTGTCGCGGGTCTCCTCGGCGGCGTCCTTGACGTCCTCAGCTGCATCCTGCGCAGCGTCCTTGGTCTGCTCGGCAGCGTCCGTCACGGCTTCACCGGCGTCATCCGCAGCGTCCTTGGCGTCATCGGCCACGTCCTGTGCGGCGTCAGTTGCGGCGTCCTTGACCTTGGCCGCCTTCTCGGCCACGGCGCCGGCAGCGTCGGTGACTGCATCCTTGGCCGTGGCTGCGGCACCAGCGGCTGCTCCTGCGGCCTCCTCGGCGACGTGCTTGGCCTTCTCCGCGGGGGCGGGAGCGTCGTCCCAGTACTCCTCGGCCCACGGGTCATCGACCGGCTGGGTCCGCTTCCAGATCAGCACCCCGGCTCCGGCGACCGCAGCTCCGGCGAGTACCCATCCGATGGTCTTGCCGACCTTGTTGCTCTTCGTGGCCTTCTTCTCCTGGGCGGCGACGGCGTCGCTGGCGGCGTCCAGCACCGAGTTCGCCTTGCTCTGCAGGCCGTCAGCACCGGAGTTCGCAGCCTTGGCCGCGTCCTCCATCGCCTGCACCACACGGGGCAGCACCTTGTCCACGATGGCGTCGTGCGCCACGTCGACCGCGCCCTTGCTCTTCTCGGCGTACTCGGCGACCTTCGGTGCGGCGGCGGTGACTCCGGTGCGCCATGCCTTCTCCACCCGGGGCGTTGCCCACTCGACGGCGGAGTCCACACGCGGGGAGGCCCATTCCTTGGCCTTCTCCACCTGCGGGCCGGCCCACTCCTTGCCCTGGTCGGCGAGCTGACGCGCGACCTTGCCGGCCTCCTCGGCCTGAGCCCGAAGTTGTTCGGCGTTGACCTTCTCCTTGCGCGACATTTGACTCCCTAGCTCACGTCCCGCGGGCATCCACGGATTCTGGCGATGTGGTTCGGATGGTCCACCCCCTATCGTGCCACCCGGTCATGGGAAGTGCACACACTTGCGCGATCGGAGCGGGCCGGTCGCCCGGTCGATCGGTGTGTGCGGCTCGGGAGATGTCTGACCGGTCGGGATGCGAAGATGTCAGGTATGGACGCGATTCTGCATACCTCTGCCGGCGACATTACTGTCGAGCTCTTTCCCTTCCACGCCCCGAAGACGGTGAAGAACTTCACCGAGCTCGCGACGGGTGCGCGTAGCTGGACGCACCCGGAGACCGGGGCCGAGAGCAACGACCCGCTCTACGACGGCACCATCTTCCACCGTGTGATCCCGAACTTCATGATCCAGGGTGGCGACCCGCTGGGCACCGGTACCGGCGGCCCGGGCTACCGCTTCGACGATGAGATCCACCCCGAACTGCACTTCCAGGAGCCGCACGTTCTCGCCATGGCGAACGCGGGTATCCAGATGGGCCGCGGAACCAACGGCTCGCAGTTCTTCATCACCACGGCGGCCACGCCGTGGCTGCAGGGCAAGCACACCATCTTCGGCAAGGTCAAGGACCAGGCCTCGGCCGCCGTCGTGGACCAGATCGGTTCTGTCTCCACCGATCCCCGCAACGACCGCCCGGTGGAGGACATCGTGATCACCTCCATCGAGATCATCGAGTGACACTCCTTCGATGACTAGCTACCCCGCGGCCCCGGCCCCGGGGGGTGGCGGACAGGCCGGTCCTCCGGTCTGCCCACGCCACCCGGACCGGGTCTCCTATGTCACCTGCCAGCGCTGCTCGAGGCCGACCTGCCCGGAGTGCCAGCGGCCGGCGGCCGTGGGGGTGCACTGCGTCGATTGCGTGCGTGAGGCGAATCGTTCGGTGCGGCCGACGCGGACTGTGCTCGGCGGGCGGGTGAGTGCGAGCGATCGACCGGTGGTCACGATGACCATCATCGGGATCTGCGTGGCGCTGTTCCTTGCCTCGTACGTGTTGCCGATCATGCCCTTCTTCCGTCTGGACACCACCCAGGTGGCCGATGAGCCATGGCGCATGATCACCTCAGCATTCCTGCACAACGGGTGGCTGCACCTGCTGCTCAACATGTATGCCCTGTGGATCGTCGGTCCCTTCCTCGAGAACATGCTTGGGCGTTGGCGCTACGTGGCTCTCTACCTTGTGAGTGCGCTCGGGGGATCGGTGGCGGTGCTGCTGCTGACATCCGGTGCCTATGCGGTCGCCGGCGCCTCCGGTGCCGTCTTTGGCTTCTTCGGCGCGATCGCCGTGGTGCTGCGCCGCACCGGGCGGGATGCCCGGCAGATCCTCATCGTGATCGCCATCAACGTGGTCTTCGGATTCGTCGTGGCGGGCATCTCCTGGCAGGCCCACCTCGGTGGACTGGTGGTGGGGACCGCGCTCGGTGCGCTGTTCGCATACCTGCCGAAGGAGCGCCGCTCGGTTGGTGCTGTGCTCGGTGTGGCGGGGATGACGGTGCTGCTGCTCGGCGCCAGCGCCGCCCTGCTGGTCTAGTCCTGCGATCGACCGATCGTTCGCGCGAACGTCGAGCAACTCAGCGTTCGCCGGCGATGGACGTGCGGGTGCGAACTACACGCGTGTAGTTCTCCACAGGTTCACCCACAGCTGGGGAAATCACACGTGTGTAGTTCTCCACAGGTGGGTGCACAGCCTGTGGGTACGTCGCGGGCAGCTGACCCGCGCGCATCGGTGCGTCGGTGAGATCACCGGGGGCGACTGGCCGGTGATGCTTGCCGAACATCGACGGTCAAGTCACCGGGGGTGAGTTTTCGGTCGGTCCTGGGCTGATCATCGACGATGAGGTCACCCAGGGTGAATTTCTGGTCGGTCCTGGGCAATCGCGCATGCGGTTGGCCCGATCGAGTTGGCTGGCCTTCTCGTGATGGGGGCCAGGCCGTACCGCATCGGAAGCACAGATCCGCAGAATCACGGGCAGGTAAGCGCTAGAAATTCCTTTGCTGGACCTCTGGACATCATCGTGTACAGCGCTGTAATGTCTCGAACCGACACCGAAGTCGTCCTCCGGGAAGGATCGAGCACCGCTCATGGCATCGAGCACACCCCCCAACATCGTGGTCCTGATGACCGACCAGCAGCGCGTCGGCTGCACGGCGGCTGAGGGCGGTCCGGACACGATGCCTCGCCTCGATGCGCAGCTGGCCGGGGGAGTGCGATTCGACCGTGCCTACACCAGCTGCCCGGCCTGCGTGCCCGCGCGCACGAGCCTGCTGACCGGCCGGTTCCCCTCGGCCCATCGGGTGCGCCAGAACAGCACCGCCCAGCACGCCTACTACAGCACCGACCTGCTGGAGATGCTGCGCGCAGCCGGGTACTCGCTCCACTTCAGCGGCAAGCCGCACATGCATGCCGGGCCGGAGGACTTCGACACCTTCCACGGGCCGTTCCTGCACGACGGCGGCCCAGACGAGTCGGGAGAGCATGCGGGCTTCGACGCCTGGTTGCGCGAGCTGGACCACGCCGTGGCCACCGAGCCCTCCCCCTTCCCGGCGCGTTCACAGCTGCCCTCGCGCATCGTCGACGGCGCGATCGCCGCGATCGCCGCGATCGACTCCTCGAGACAGGATCCCTACTTCCTGTGGGTGTCCTTCCCGGAGCCGCACAATCCGTATCAGGTGCCCGAGCCCTACTTCTCGCTCTTCGACGAGGAGGACGTACCCGAACGCATGGTCGGGCCCGAAGCCCTGGACCGGATGGGGTGGCGGTTCCGGTGGCTGCACCGCCTCATCGAGGACAAGCGCCCGGGGTTCGATCAGCAGTGGCGCCGCTACCGAGCCAATTACCTGGGGATGCTGCGCCTGATCGACGATCAGATCGGCAGACTGCTGGATCATCTCGACACCCGCCCTGGCGGACTGGAGAACACCGTCTTCGTGTTCCTGACCGACCACGGTGATTTCGTCGGCGACTACGGCCTCCAGCGCAAGGGAGCCGGCGTGCCGGAAGCGTTGATGCGGATCCCGTTGTCGATCGCAGGGCCGTCCGTGCAGCCTCAGCAACGCGGCGAACTCGTCTCCATCGTGGACCTGCTGCCCACCCTCGCGGAGTGGATCGGAGCGCGGATCCCGGCGGGGGTACAGGGCCGCTCGCTGGCGCCGCTGCTGCGTGGGGAGGACGCTCCGCCGTCGGAGTTCGCCACGATCTACGGAGAGCACGGCTATGGCGGGGTCTCCTACGACGAGGACGAGCGTCCGCCGTTGCACTTCTCCTACGAGGGAGCCACGTTCGACGAGCTGAACAGCGTCACCCAGAGCGGGGAGATGCGCATGGTCGCCGACGAGCGTTACAAGCTGGTCGTGGACGACGCCGGCGAGGTTCAGCTCTACGACCTGCACAGGGACCCCGCCGAGACCCGTGATCTCAGCGGTGATCCCGACTACCGCCACGTACAGGACCGCCTGTACCACCAACTCGTGCAGTGGCTGCTGCGCGTGGCCGACGACCTGCCCGAAGGCAACTACCAGCCGAAGACCCGCCCCCACAACTGGCGCTGGGCCTGACTCAGCACCCCGACCAATGGAGGTCACCATGGCACACATCGATCGACGGACATTCCTCGGAGTCAGCGGAGCCGCGCTAGCCACCACGGCGCTCGCGGCATGCGGCTCCGGCGGTGACAGCGACGGCAGCTCGCTGCGGGTGGCCTGGTACGGCGGCCAACCTGCGCACGAAGGGGTCGAAGGGGCGCTCGACGCCTACTCATCCGATCATGGCGATATCAGCGTCAGCACCGAGAAGGCTGCCTTCGGCGATTTCTGGGACCGCCTTGCCACCCAGGTCGCCGGTGGTCAGGGTCCGGACGTCATGCGTATGTCCATGACGTACTTCGCTGAGTACGCCGACCGCGGAGCTCTGCTCGACCTCTCTGACTTCGTCCCTGACGTGATCGACACCTCCCCCCTCGACCCCGACGTCGCGACCTCTGGCCAGCTCGAGTCCGGCCTGTTCGGCATCGGCCAGTCCTCCATCACTCACGCCACCTTCCAGAACACGACGCTGGCCGAAGAGCACGGGTTGCAGATTCCGGACCAGTGGTCGTGGGAGGACTTCATCGAGTTCAGCACCGCATTCGCCGATGCTGCCGGACCTGGCAAGTACGGCACCACGGACGCGGGAGGGAACTTCCAGCAGTTCGAGGTGTGGGCGCGTCAGCACGGCACGGATCTCTTCGACGACCAAGGTCTGGCCGTCGGAGCGGACATCATCGAGGAATGGCTGGTGATGTGGGCTGAGCTGCGCGCCTCTGGGGCAGCGCCGCCCCCGGACGTCACGGCGGAAAGCAGCGGCTTCGAAACCTCTCCGCTCGCTCAGCTCAACGCGGCCATCACGTTCGGATGGGTCCAGCAGGTGGCCTTCTACCAGCCGGTGATCCCCGACCATCCGCTCCGGGTCGGGGCGGTCCCCGGGATGACAGCGGGTTCCCTGGAGGGGCAGTTCCTCAAGGCCCTCGACTTCTGGGCGGTTTCGGCCGAGTCCGCGAACGCCGACCGGGCCGCCGAGGTCGTCAACTTCCTGCTCAACGACGAGCGCGCCGTGACCTCGATCGGCCTGACTCTGGGGGTGCCGCCGTCGGAGTCCTCGCGCGAGCTCCTCGGGGTCGACCCGGACACCGCTGAAGGGCGTGCGATTGAGTACGTGAACGCGATCGCGGGTCAGACCGGCTCCTCTCCGCGGGCCTGGCCGACTGGGTACGGAGAGTTGCAGAGCACCGCCTTCCCGCGGATGAACGAGGATGTGGGCTTCGGCGACACGACGCCAGCCGAGGCGGCCGCCGCCTTTGTCGACGAGGCGGCGCGCGTGTTCGGATCATGACGGCGGAGCTTCCCTTTCGTAGCAGGCTCCGCGCGAGCCTGCCCGCCTACGCCTTCCTCTCGCCGTGGCTGGTCGGCTTGTTCGGGCTGACCCTTGGGCCGATGCTGCTCACGCTGTACTACTCGTTCACCGACTACAGCCTGCTCGCAGCCCCGGAGTGGCTTGGACTTGACAACTACACTCGGCTCGCCGGCGATCCGCGGTACCTGGACTCGCTCGTGGTCACCGGCACGTACGTGCTGTTCTCCGTGCCCTTCGAGTTGATTGCCGCGCTGACGGTGGCGATGGTTCTCAATCGGGGAATGCGTGGCCTGACGTTCTACCGCGCGATCTACTACGTCCCCAGCTTGCTCGGCGGCAGTGTGGCGATCGCGATCCTGTGGCGGCAGATTTTCGGCAGTGACGGACTGGTGAATCAGGTCCTGGCGATCTTCGGCTATGAGGGATCGGGCTGGATATCCTCACCCGATACGGCGCTGAGCACCCTGATCATCCTGCGCATCTGGCAGTTCGGTGCTCCGATGGTGATCTTCCTGGCCGGGCTCCGGCAGATCCCGGCCGAACTCCTCGAGGCCGCCGCGATTGACGGCGCTGGAAAGGTGCGGCGCTTTCTCGCGATCACGCTGCCGCTTCTCACTCCGATCGTCTTCTTCAACCTGGTGCTGCAGATCATCGGCGCGTTCCAGGCATTCACGCCGGCCTTCATCGTCTCGGGTGGGACCGGTGGCCCCAGCGACTCGACGCTCTTCTACACCCTCTATCTCTACCAGCGTGCCTTCGGCAGTTTCGAGATGGGCTACGCCGCCGCAATGGCCTGGGTGCTGCTCCTCATCATTGCCGCATTCACCGCGGCGAACTTCATGATGAGCCGCCGCTGGGTGTTCTACTCCGACGAGGGGAAACGATGACCGCCGTGAGCACGAGACGTTCCGGAGCCACCGCTCTCTCGCGCACTACCGGGCACATCGCCATCGCGCTAGTCGGGCTGCTGATGTTCTATCCGCTGCTGTGGATGCTCTCGAGTTCCTTCAAGCCGGTCTCGGAGATCTTCGGGCCAGGCTCCGGAGCGCTCATTCCTGGCAGCCCAAGCCTGGACAACTACAGCGAAGGGTGGACCGGCCCCGGGCTGCCGTTCACCCGTTACCTGATCAACTCACTCATCGTGTGCACGCTGACCGTTCTCGGTAATGTCCTCAGCTGTTCTCTGGCTGCGTTCGCGTTCGCGCGCATGCAGTTTCTCGGTCGGAAGGCGTTCTTCGCGGCCATGCTCGCCACCGTGATGCTGCCTCAGCACGTGACGTTGATCTCCCAGTACGCCATCTTCCGAGATCTGGGTTGGCTCGATACCTATCTACCGCTCGTGGTCCCCAAGTTCCTCGCCACCGAGGCGTTCTTCGTCTTCCTCATGGTGCAGTTCATCCGAGGAATACCCCGAGAGCTGGACGAGGCGGCGCGCATCGACGGTTGCTCATGGTGGGGCATCTACCGCAAGATCGTCCTTCCACTGCTCAGTCCTGCACTGGTCACGACTGCAATCTTCTCCTTCATCTGGGCCTACAACGACTTCCTCGCCCCGCTGATCTACATCTCATCTCCGGAGAAGCTCACTGTCCCGCTGGCATTGCGCACGTTCCTCGACTCGTCGGGGCAGTCGGCGTGGGGCCAGCTGTTCGCCATGAGCATCGTGACCCTGATCCCCGTCGTGGCAGCATTCGTCATCTTCCAGCGTCGCATCGTCGAAGGAGTCTCGACCACCGGCCTCAAGTAACGTGACGCCTATGACCGCGGACCCGAAGGCGCCCAGGCCCCGGTTGACGGACGTCGCCGAGATCGCTGGCGTGTCCATGAAGACGGTCTCGAACGTCATCAATGGCTACGTCCACGTCACCGAGGCCACGCGGCAGCGTGTGCAGGCGGCCATCGACGAGGTCGGCTACCGCCCCAACCTCTCAGCCCGCAATCTCGCCCGGGGCCGTGCCGGCGTGATCGCCCTCGTGGTGCCACGGTTGGAGATGCCGTACTTCGCCTCTCTCGCGGGGCGGGTGATCGAGAAGGCCGAGGCGCGGGGGTGGTTCGTCCTCATCCACGAGACCGGGGGAGAGCTCGCCGCCGAGCGCGCGGCCCTGGAGGGACACTTCCCGCAGCGGATCGACGGCCTCATCGTCAGCGCCCAGCACCTGACCCCCGATGACGTCCGCGCCCGGGCGGACGGGACACCGCTGGTGCTGCTCGGTGAGCAGGACTATCGCCACGTGGCCGACCACGTTGCGATCGACAACGTCGCGGCCTCGCGCGCCGCGGTCGAGCACTTGATCGCACAGGGATGCCGCAGGATCGCCATGGTCGGCGCCCGCCCGGAGGCCCCCGACGACCCTCGTGCCGAGGGTTACCGCCAGGCGCTCACAGCAGCTGGACTGCCCATCGATGGCACGCTCATGCGCCCCATCCACGGCAACCTCGGCGAGGAAGGTGAGCGAGCGACCCAGCGACTGCTGGCGGAGATCCCGCAGCCGCCGGACGGGCTGTTCGCCGTCACCGACTGGGTCGCGCTCGGCGCGATCCGCGCCCTGCAGCTGGCGGGCCTGCGCGTGCCTGAGGACGTCGCCGTCGTCGGTTTCGACGACATCCCTTACGCGCGCGCGGTCACGCCGTCGTTGACCACGATCGCACCAGATCGCTCCGCGATCGCCGAGCTCGCGCTCCGGATGCTGGAGGCCCAGTCAGCCTCGGGGGAGACTGTGCCGATGGACGAGAACGTTCCATTCGAGCTGGTCGTCCGTGAGTCGAGTGCCCGCCGCGCGAGTCCAGGTCGTCCTTCCGCCTGACCGCAGCGACACGGGTGCGCCAATATGCGGCACGATGGTGCCGCAGACCGGTGGATCCGTGTCGATTGCGCCATGGTATGCGGTGATGGGCCCAGCCGGTCCCAGGGTGGCCGTCAGTCGGCTTGTGCCGCTCCCCAGCCATGCCATCGGTCCAACTCGACCAGTACGCTCACGCGGGCACGATCGCGCACCGGATACGGGTTGCCCCCGTAGTGCCGCGACAGGCGATCGATGTCGACGAGTCCCTCATCGTCACGGATCTCAACAACACGACCCTGCACGCTGACATGCGTGTACCAGTTGTCCTCGGCGATCGCAGTGAGGGAGACGTGCGGGTTGGAGCGCAGGTGCTGCAGTCGCGCCCGGGCGCCGTCCAGGTTCAGCAGCAGTCGCCCGTCCTCCTCGATGAGGTACCACGTGGCCACCGAGACGGGGTAGCCATCCGGGTGAACGGTCGCCATGACCGCTGGGTTGGGCTGGCGGAGCACGTCGAGTGCCTTCTCGCTCAGTGGCGTGCGGGGCATCAGCGCCACCGCATCGTCATCACGAATCCGATCATCATCAGACCGAAGCCGACGGCCAGGTTCCAGGATCCGATACCGGGGATGGGGCCGCCAGACTGCCAGATGTAGGTGGTCACCACCCACACGAGCCCGAGGACCATCAGCGTGAGCATCGTGGGCGCCCACCAACTCGGGTTGGCCTTCGGTGCCGCGGGCTCAGGCGGCGGCGTGTAGCTGGGCTTCTTGCGGGACTTCGACTCAGGCATGCTGGAGATCTCCTCGTGACGTCTGGGGCCAATCCTACGGGCAGAACTCAGGCGACGCTCCTACCGGCAGAACTCAAGCGACGCGGCGGAACAGCGCGAACCCGTCCCAGCCCTTGGAGCCGACCGTCTGCAGTGCGGTGCCGTCCAGGCGTGGGTCACTGGCCGCGAGAGCCAGCGCCTCGTGAACGCCACGCACGTCCGGTTCCTCAGCCGAGGCGGCGTCGGCGATGCGCCCGGAGCGGACCACATTGTCGAGCACGATGAGACTGCCGGGACGGGTCAGCTCCAGGGCAGCGCGCAGGTAGGTGGCGTTGCTGGGCTTGTCCGCGTCGATGAAGACCAGGTCGAACGGCTCCTGCCCGGTGTCGATGAGCCGTTGGGCGCTCTCCGCCGCGGGACCGAGCATGATGTCGACGACGTCGCCCACACCCGCGTGGTCGAGGTTGCGCCGTGCGACGGAGGCATTCTGCTCCGAGACTTCCAGCGTGACCACTCGACCGCCCGGTCCGACGGCACGAGCGAGCCAGATCGTGCTGTAGCCGGCCAGGGTGCCCAGCTCGAGTACGCGGTGTGCTCCGATGGCGGCGGCGAGCATGGCCAGCAGCTTGCCCTGATTGGGAGCGACCGCCGCTCCCGGCATCGTGGTCTCGGCGGCAGCCTCACGGGCCGAGACGAGGGCGTCGTCCTCATCGACCAGCGTGGCCACCAGATAGTCGTCGACGGCGATCTGTGCATCGGTGCTCATGGGCCCATCGTGACACGCGTGATCGAGGCGCGCTCGAGTGTGCCGCAGGTCCTGACCGGACGCGCCCTGTCCGGAGCCAGAATGCCCACCTATGCTGGAGCCATGAGCGCACGCGGCACAGACGCTCACCGGACCGGCATCTCGCTGGGGGTGGGCGTTGTCGGCGTGCTCGCGGGGCTGCTATTCGCCACCAATGCATCCCTGTTCGCGGATCAGCAGGGCCGTCAGCCGACCGACTTCGAGGATCTGGTGCGTTCGGAGGCCTCACGCCTGGACGAGACCAACGCCCGGTACCAGGCGCTCGACGACGAGGTGAACCGGCTGCTGGCGCAGGAGTCGGAGGCCGGCAGCGCCGGGACCATCACCACTCAGATGCGGTTCGCGGCCGGGCGCACGGCGGCGACCGGACCGGGCGTCACGGTGTCGTTGTCGGACTCCCCGCTCATTCACGACGTGCCTGAGGGATTCAGCGCGGACGCCCTCCTCGTTCATCAGCAGGATCTCGAGGGCGTCATCAACGCGCTCTGGTCCGGCGGTGCCGAGGCGATCACCGTGCAGGGCCACCGGCTGGGACCGCTGACGAAGATCCGCTGCGTGGGCAACGTGCTGCTGGTGGACGGAAATGTCTACTCCCCGCCGTATGTCATATCCGCCATCGGGGAGAGTGACGCGCTGCGCGCCGGGCTCGACCAGTCTGACGCCGTGCGTGTCTATCGCGACTATGTGGACCAGGTGAGCCTGGGATACTCGGTGGTGGACGAGGATCAGCTTGAGATGCCGAGGATCGAGGGGGGCCTTTCCATGGAGTACGCACGGCTACCGGGCGAAGAACCGATCAGCTGGCAACAGCCCGCGTCAGACCAGAGAGACGGAGAGAACTCATGAGCCGTCTGGACGAGATCGCCCAGGAACAGCAAGAGGAAGCGGCACAAGTGGCTCGTCGTCAACAGGCCAAGCGGCCCCGCCCCAGTGTGGGCGCCCGGATCGTCGGCGGGATCGGTGAACTGCTGATCACCGCCGGTCTGCTGCTCGGTCTTTTCGTGGTCTGGCAGCTGTGGTGGACCGATGTCGAAGGCGCGCGTGAGGCCGGCGATGCTGTTTCAGAGTTCACCGAGGGACTCGACGTGGAGATCCCCGAGGTCGCCGGTGAGGAGCGTACTGAGGAGCCCCCGCCCGAGCCGGAGCCGGTGGAGCTTTCCGGTGACACCTTCGCAGCCTTGTGGGTGCCTGACTGGGGACTTGACTACCGGTGGCCGATCGCCGAGGGTGTGTCGCGCGATAGCGTGCTGGACGCCGGAATGGTCGGTCATTACCCGGACACGGCGATGCCGGGTCAGATCGGCAACTTCTCGGTGGCCGGGCACCGCCAGACGTACGGCCGGCCGTTCTTCCACATCGATACCCTCGCCGCCGGTGACTCGATCATCGTGCAAACCCACACCGCCTGGTACGTCTACAAGGTGACCGAGTACGACATTGTGCAGCCCACCGAGGTGGACGTGATCGCGCCGGTTCCCGGCGAACCCGGTGTGGAGCCAGGTGCGGCGATGTTGACGCTGACGACCTGCCACCCGTTGTGGTCGACCGCCGAGCGCTACATCGTGCACGCCGAGCTGGACCACTGGATCCCGCTCGAGGACGGTATGCCTGCTGAACTGTTGGAGGACTCCTGATGTACGCGGCAATCTGGCGGATCCTGCCCGGGCCGAAGGCCGTGAAGGCGCTGCTGTCCCTGATCCTCGTGGCCGCGGTGGTGGCGGTGCTGTTCCTGTGGGTCTTCCCCGCGGTCGCTCCCTACATGCCGTTCAACGACCAGACGGTCGGGACGTCCTGATGACCCGCGTGCTCGTCGTGGACAACTACGACAGCTTCGTCTACACGATCGTGGGCTACCTGCAGCAGCTGGCGGCGGAGACCGTGGTGCTGCGCAACGACGACCCGACGCTCGCCGGGGTGGGCGTGCTGGACGGCTATGACGGCGTACTCGTCTCACCCGGACCGGGGACGCCGAAGGAGGCAGGTGAGTCGTTGCGGGTCATCGAGCGCTGCGCCGAAGCGGGTCTGCCGATGCTGGGCGTGTGCCTCGGCCACCAGGCGCTCGGGGAACTCTTCGGCGGCGTGGTGACCCACTCACCCGAACTCATGCACGGCAAGACCTCCGAGGTCTCCCACGACGGCGCAGGCGTCTTCGCCGGTCTCCCCTCACCTTTCACCGCGACCCGCTATCACTCGCTTGCTGTCCAAGCCGACACGGTCCCCGAGGAGCTGGACGTCACCGCGACGACCGCCAACGGCATCGTCATGGGACTCCAGCACCGCACGCTGCCGCTGCACGGCGTGCAGTTCCACCCGGAGTCGGTGCTCACCGAGGGTGGGCACCGGTTGCTCGCGAACTGGCTCGCGGTCACCGGGGACGAGAAGGCCGTGGAACGCTCGGCGGGGATGGCCCCGCTCGTCGCTCGCTGACCGAGCGACGTCAGCCGCTGAGGGAGCCTCAGTCGCCGGAGTTCTCGCCGTTCGGATCGCCGGAGGCATCGCCGCCGTCGGTACCTGCTCCCGCGTCGGGGCCGCCACTGGTGTCGCCACTGCCGTCGGTCGCGTCGCCGCTGTCTGCACCGGCATCGTCGGTGGGTTCGTCCGTCGGTTCCTCGGTGGGTTCCTCGGTCGGCTCGGGGGCCGGGATCGAGACGACCAGCTCGACCTCGGAGTCGATCGGGATGGTCCCCTCACGGCTCTGGCTCAGCACCCGTCCCGGTGTGCCGTCGTCCTCCTGCTCGGTCACCCGCCAGCTCAGGCCCAGCTCGCGCAGCGTGTTCTGCGCCTGCTCCAGATCCTGATCGGTGAGGTCCTCCAGCACCACATTGCCAGTGCCAACGACGATCACGATCGCCCCGTCCGCCGGATGTTCGGTCTGGGCCGCCGGATCGGTCTCGATCACCTCGTTCTCTTCGACCTCCGGCTCATCGCGGGTCTGCACGCTGAAGTTGGCGGCGTCGAATCCTGCGTCCACGAGCTCCTGCCGGGCCTGTTCTTGCGTCAGGCCAGAGACATCCGGGATGGTGAACGAGTCCGGGCCGGCCGAGAACACCACGGTGACGGGACTTCCGGCCTCGACCATCGTGTCAGTCTCGGGAGACCAGGAGAGTGCTTCCCCGGCCGGAACCTCATCGCTGGCCTCGGGGTCGCCGACCACGAGCTCGAGCCCATCCTCGCCCTCGATCGGGACGCCCTCCTCGTCGACGGGCACCGTCTCGGCCAGGGTCGTACGCGCCTCGTCCTGCGTCATTCCGGCCAGGTCCGGTACAGCCACCTGCGGCGGTGCGTCGGGCTCGGCCGGTGGCCGGTTCACCAGCAGCAGCACGATGGCGACGGCGGCGATCACCCCGATCGCCGCAAGGATCCAGATGAGCGCCTTGTTGGAGCGCGGCTCGTCCTCTTCGGCCGTCTCGGCGCGGGCGTCCCGCCGGCTCGGCGGCGGTTCGGCGCCCATCCCGCCGAGCACCTGTGTGGCACCAGCCGCGCCAGCGGCAGCACCGGCGAGCGCCCCGACGGCCGGCGCGCGGACCACACCGTCGGAGACGGCAGCGTCCAGGTCGGAACGGAACTCGGCCGCCGAGGAGTACCGCTGGTCGCGGTCCTTGGCGAGCGCCTTCATCACAATCCGGTCGAGAGTCTCCGGGATGTCCGAGGCGAGACTGCTCGGGGGCCGGGCGTCCTCGCTCACGTGCTGGTAGGCCACCGACACGGCCGAGTCGCCGGTGAACGGCGGCTGCCCGGTGAGCAGCTCATACAGCAGGCAGCCGGTGGAGTAGAGGTCAGAGCGGGCATCGACCACCTCGCCGCGGGCCTGCTCCGGGGAGAGGTACTGGGCGGTGCCGACCACAGCCTGGGTCTGTGTCATCGTCGCGGCCGAGTCGGCCATGGCGCGGGCGATGCCGAAATCCATTACCTTCACCGCGCCGGTGGGGGTGAGCATGACGTTGGCCGGCTTGATGTCGCGGTGGACGATCCCGGCGTGGTGGGAGTACTCCAGTGCGGCCAGGACCCCTTGGGTGATCTCGGCCGCCTCGTCGAGGGGGAGCGCGGTCCCGTCCCGCAGCAGGTCGCGGACGGTGTGGCCCTCGACATACTCCATCACGATGAACGGAAGCGTCGTCTCCGTGCCGTCGGAACCGGTGATCGTCTCGTCCCCGGTGTCGTAAACCGACACGATCGCCGGGTGATTGAGCGACGCGGCGGACTGCGCCTCGCGCTGGAACCGGGTGTGGAAGCTGGGGTCCCGCGCCAAATCGGAACGCAGCACCTTGATGGCCACAGACCGGCCGAGCCGGTTGTCCTTGCCGATGAACACCTCGGCCATGCCGCCACGGCCGATCGGCTCGCCGATCTCGTAGCGACCGGCGAGGACCCGGGGAACGTCGTTGGCCACTTAGCGTTCCTTCACTCTCTCGGCTGGGGACTCAAGCCGTTGCACAGGCCGGACCAGGAGGGTCACGACAGCTGCTGACGGCGTTGCTGCAGCGCCCAGCCTACTGAACAACAGCACCAGCAGCGTCGTCAGCACCACAGCGGCGACCACGAGCGCGATCCAGCGCCCTGTCCGGCCCAGCCGGTCGAGCAGCCCGACCGGACCGTGTCGCGGGCTGCCGTGGGCACTGCCGTGGACGCCGGAACGCAGGTCACGGCGGGTGAGCGGATCGCCCGTTGCCGACGGCCGCGATCGGTTCTGCGGAGGTTCGTGCTGTGCCGAGGTCGGGCGATCGGAGACTGGGCGATCGGCCGCAGCCGTGTCACCGGGTGGGGCCGCGCGCTGACCTGTGCCCTCGCTGCCGGCCACCGGCCGCCATCGGGGTGGAGCCAGGTCGTCCTCGTGGGAGTCCGCATCCGCGCGCCCGCTCGCCTCAGACTGGTCCGAGGAGGGGCGACGTGCGCGTGCCGCGACGAGCGGATTCTGTCGGGCAGCCTCGGCCAGGGTGCGGCGGTGCTCACCGGTCGTCGTGGCCGGAGCTCCCCGGTGCGAAACCGGTGATCGCACGGAATCGGCAGCTCCGGAACCCACGCCCTGGGCGGGTGCACGGGTCGAGGCGGTATCCGCCGTCGGGCCAGGGTTCTCCCGCAGCCGGGAATCTGACGACGTTCCCCCAGCGGGCGGGTCCGGGACGTCCGGCGGCGCCATCGGTGCCTGAATCGGAAGGGGCGCGGCGACGGCGGTCGCCGGCGGTTCGTCGCTGCTCTCCTCCGCGAGCGGTACCCGCAGCGACTCCGTCAAGGTCTCCAGCGCGCGCGCCAGGGACGCCGCCGACCGAGGTCGCTGCTCGGGATCCTTGGCCAGCATCTGCATCACGATCTCCTGGACGCGCTCGTCCAGGTGGGAGGGCAACGGCGGCACCGGCTGGTTCACGTGAGCAAACGCGATATCCACCTGCGATGAGCCTGTGAACGGCCGCCGGCCGGCCAGCGCCTCGAAGGCGACAACGCCGAGGGCGTAGATATCACCAGCGCCAGTGGCTGCACGACCCATGGCCTGTTCGGGCGGCAGGTACTGCGCGGTGCCCATGACCATCCCGGCCGCGGTCATCGGTGCCTGGTTCGCCCCGAGGGAGATCCCGAAGTCGGTGATCTTCACATAGCCATCGCGTGTGAGCAGGATGTTCGAGGGCTTCACGTCTCGATGCACCACACCGGCCATGTGTGCGGTGTGCAGGGCGCGCGCCGTCTGCGCCAGGATCGGCAGCACCTGCGCCGGTTCCAGTGTGCGCTCGCGTCGCAGCAAGTCCTCCAGGGACTCCCCGATCACCAGCTCCATGATCAGGTAACCGGAACCGCGCTGCTCGCCGTAGTCGTACATCGCGGCGATGTTCTGGTGCGAGAGAGCGGCCGAGTTGCGTGCCTCGGTGCGCAACCGTTGCAGGAAGTGCGTATCGCCGGCGAACTCCGCCCGCAGCACCTTCGCGGCCACATGACGGCGTAGGTGCAGATCCGTAGCGACCCAGATCTCTCCCATGCCACCGGTGGCGAGCCGCTCGGTCAGCTCGTATCGTCCCCCGAGCAGCAGTCCTGCCGTGGGTGTCATTCGGCCAGCACCGCCTGGATGATCTGCCGTGCCACCGGTGCCGCGACGGACGCCCCGGTGCCCTCCTCGCCGTACGCTCCGCCGTCCTCGACCACGACGGCCACGGCGATCTGTGGATCGTCTGCCGGGGCGAAGGCGGTGAACCAGGCGTCCGGGGCGACGTCCTCCGCTGAACCGGTCTCCGCCGTCCCGGTCTTGCCCGCCACCTGGACGCCCGAGATCTGCGCGGGTGATCCGGTCCCGTTGGCGACGACGTTGACCATCAGGTCACGCATCGTTGCGGCGGTACTGGCCGAGATCGGCTCGGCGAAGACCTCGGGCTCCGTCCGCGCCGTCACCTGCAGGTCCGGTCCCCGTTCGGTGGCGATCAGATACGGGCGCATGAGGTCGCCGTCGTTGGCCACGGCTGCCGAGACCATGGCCATCTGCAGCGGCGTGACTCGTACGTCGAACTGCCCGATCGCGCTCATGGCGGTCTGCGCGGGGTCCGGGTCGGCGGGGAAGCGGCTCGGGGTGACCGACATCGGCACATCGAGCGGCTCCCCGAAGCCGAAGGCCTCCGCCTGCTCGCGCAGGGCGTCGTCACCGTGCTCGACGGCGAGCATCGCGAAGGGCGTATTGCACGAGACCTGCAGGGCGTACTCGAGCGTCACGGTCTCCCCGCCGCACGTACCGCCTCCGGGGTTGCGCAGCATCGTGTCCTGCGTGCCGGGCAGCAGATACTCCGTGGGTGCCTCGATCTCGGTCTCGGGGTCGTAGTCGCCCGTCTCAAGCAGCATCGCCAGGTCGATCAGCTTGAAGGTCGAGCCCGGTGCGTACAGGTTGCCGCCGATGGTGCGGTTGAACAGCGGATCCCCCTCGTCTTCCAGCAGCGCCGTGTAGGCGGCGTCCGCGTCGGCACTGGAGTGAGCGGCGAGGGCGTTCGGGTCGTAGCTCGGGCGAGAGACCATCGCCAGGATCGCTCCCGTGCGCGGGTCGATTGCCACCGCCGCACCCCTGCGTCCGTCGAGCGCGTCCCAGGCCGCCTGCTGCGCGGCAGGGTCGATGGTCAACTCCACCGATCCGCCGCCCTGCTCGGCGCCGGTGAACAGGGTCCGCACCCGGGAGAGCAGCAGCGAGTCGTCCGTGCCGTTGAGCACGGTGTGCGCGGCACGTTCCATACCAGTGGCCTGATAGAGCCCGTACCAGCCGGTGACCGGGGCGTACAGCGGACCGTCGGCGTAGACGCGCTGGAACCCGAACGGGTCATCGACCGGTTCGGAGAAGGCGACAGGCTCACCGGCGACGACGATCGGGCCACGGTCCTGACCGTGGTCGCGGTACAGCGTGCGCACATTCCGTGAGTCGGCGTTCAGGGACGACGCCTGGAAGTACTGCACCCAGGTGGCGCCGCCCATGAGGGCCACGAACATGACGATCACGAGTACCGAGAGCCGGCGAAGTGGTGCGTTCATGGGCGCTGGACCACCTCGGTGTGCTGGTCGTCGTCGCCGTCTTGGTCGTGCGCGTCGTTCGCGGGCACACGGGGGACGTCGTCGGCGGTGTCGTACACCGCGGCGGGGGTGCCACCTCGGCGGCGAAGGCGACCTGCGCCGTCGGGGCCCTCGCCTGTGCCCTCGTTCTGGGCACTCAGGGCAATCCGCGCGGTCTCGGCGCCGACCACCTCTCCGCCTCCCTCGGCGGCGGGGCGGCGGGAGGAGTCCGAGATGCGCACGAGGAGGCCGATGATGATCCAGTTCGCGACGAGGGACGAACCGCCGGCCGCCATGAACGGCATGGTCAGCCCCGTCAGCGGAATGAGGCGGGTGACACCACCGACGACGACGAAGCACTGGAACGCCAGGGTGAACGCGAGCCCGGAGGCGAGGAGCTTGCCGAAACCGTCCCGGACCCCGATCGCCATCCGCAGACCGCGCTGGGCGAGCACGAGATAGATCAGCAGAATCGCGATCAGCCCGGTGAGCCCGAGCTCTTCCCCCAGGGCGGACACGATGAAGTCCGAGTTCGCGTGGGTGGTCAGATGCGGGAAGCCCTCACCCCAGCCGGCGCCCATCAGACCGCCGAGCGCCAGCCCGAAGAGGCCGCGCACCAGCTGCCCGGAGCCGCCGAACTCCCGGTTGTAGATCTCGTTGTCGAGGGCGTTGAGCCAGATATCGAAGCGATCGGCCACGTGGCCGAACAGGTTGACCGCGAGCAAGGCGCCGGCCGCGAACATCAGCAGGCCGATGATGATCCAGCTCGCGCGTTCGGTGGCCACGTACAGCATCGCGACGAACAAGCCGAAGAACAACAGGGACGTGCCCAGGTCGCGCTCGAACACGAGCACGCCGATCGCCACCGCCCACGCAAGCAGCAGCGGGCCGAGGTCGCGGACCCGGGGGAGCTGCAGGCCGAGGATCTTCGGGCCGGCGAGAGTGAGGACGTCCCGGTTGGTCACCAAGTACCCCGCGAAGAAGATCGCGAGCAGGATCTTGGCGATCTCGGCCGGCTGGAAAGAGAGCGGGCCCACTTCGATCCACAGTTGAGCACCGTTGCGGTTGACACCCAGACCGGGCGTCATCGGGAGCACCAGCAGCACCAGCCCGGCCACCATCGCGGTGAACGTGTAGCGGCGTAGCGTGCGGTGGTCACGCAGGGCGATGATCACAGCGGCGGCGAGCACCGCACCCAGTGCCGTCCACATCAGCTGGCGGGGGCCGGCGGCGAAGGGGATCCCGCGGGCCGTCATGCCGATATCGATGCGGTGGATCATCGCCAGGCCGATCCCGTTCAGCGCGAGCACCAGCGGCACGAGAAGTGGGTCGGCGTAGCGTGCGCGCCAGCGCACCACCAGGTGCAGCACCACCGCCACCGCGGCGAGGATGAGTGCGTACCGGCCGAAGTCCTCAGGCAGGGCGTCGCCGGTGTTCAGACCCACCAGGGCGTATCCGCCCACCCCCAGGGCGACGGCGAGCAGCAGCAGCCACACCTCGGCCGCTCGACCGGTGCGGATCCTGCTCGGTGCGACGGTCGCCATCAGGTGAGCACCGCCGTCAGGGGGGTGGCCACGGAGCCTGGGACTCCGGTGGCGGTGGGATCTGGTGAGGGATCGTCCGTCGAGGTATCCGACGGTTCCTCGCTGGGGTCGCCGCTGGGGTCCTCGGCAGGTGGTGCGGTGGGGCCCTGCGGGAGCTGGTCACGCAGACCGGCGATGATCTCCTCCGCGTCGGTCAAACTGGTGGCCGCGATGTGGGCCTCCACCCGGGCGCGCGCGAAGGTGGGTAGATCGGCCAGCGGGACGTCGGTCACCTCGTGGACCTCGGAGAGGGCGATCGGCCCCAGTTCCTGGGGGATGCCCTGGTAGATCACCACGTTCTCACCGTCGGTGCCCACGTAGTACTGGGTCTGCGACCAGCGGTACCCGATGGTGGCGGCACCTGCGATCAGGGCGAGCAGCACCACCGTGGTGATCCCCCAGCGCAGCACTTTGCGGATCGCAGGTTCGGGCGGGTCGAGTTCGGCGAGGGCGTCCCGCTCGGTGCGTCCGACGTCGTCGGTGCCGTCCTCGGCGCTCTGTGCTTCGCGGGCCATGGCCGCGGCGCGCGCCGCGGCGCCCGTTCCACCGCGGGTGGGACGCTCCCGGTCCACGGCGGCGGCGCCGACGATCTGCGGGGCCATCTCCGGTAGATCGGTGGCGTCCACCACATCGGCGATGACGACGGTGATGTTGTCCGGTCCCCCGGCGCGCAGGGCGAGGTCGACGAGCGCGTCCGCGCACCGGCCAGGGTCGGTGTACTCACGCAGGCAATCGGCGATGGTGTCGGTGGAGACGTAGGAGGACAAGCCGTCCGAGCACAGCAGCCAGCGGTCACCGACCCGGGCCTCGCGCACGGACTCGTCCAGGGTTGGCGCGTCGGGGTCGTCCCCGAGCACCCGCAGGAGTACCGACCGCTGCGGGTGGTGCTCGGCTTCCTCCTCGGTCAACTGACCGGTCGTGACGAGGTGGTGGACGAGCGTGTGGTCCTCGGTCACCTGGGTGAGGGCGTTCTCGCGCAGCAGGTAGGCGCGGGAGTCGCCAACGTGGACCATGCCCATCTTCCTGCCCGAACGCAGCAGCGCGATGACCGTGGTGCCGAGCCCGTGGAGTTCGGGCCGGTCGCCGGTGTAGTCGAGCAGGTCGGAGTGTGCCGCCGAGATGGCCCGGCGCAGCTGGTCGAGCAGATCGTCGCCGCCGTGCGCTTCACCATCGAGAGCGGCCAGATGGGCCACCGCGACCGATGAGGCGATGTCTCCGCCGGCCGGTCCGCCCATCCCGTCGGCGAGCACGAGCAGCTGGGGCCCGGCGTACCCGGAGTCCTGGTTGACGGTGCGGACCAGCCCCACATCGGAGCGGGCCGCGTACCTGAGTGCGACGGACACGGCGGGGCCTACCGTTGCAGCTCGATGATCGTCTGCCCGATCCGGATCGGAGTGCCGGTTTCCACCGGGACTGCCTCGTGCACGCGCGTGGATCCCAGATAGGTACCGTTCCGCGAGCCCAGGTCCTCGACCCACCAACGGCCCTGATCGGGGAAGATCCGGGCGTGCCGTGCCGAGCAGTAGTCGTCCTCGAGGACGAGCGTGGACCCGGGGGCCCGTCCGATGAGGACGGCGGAGCCTCCGAGCTGCAGGGTGGTGCCACTGAGTGGGCCGGCCGTCACGCGCAGCCGGGTGGGGTTCTGGCTACCGCGGGCAGCTGCGGGGCGCTGCTGTGCCGATGGCCGGGGTTTGCTGCCGGTCAGTACGGAGCCTCGTGCCAGGACCCGGGTACCGAAGACGTCGCGGCGCAGCACGGCGATGGCGGACAGGACGAGCAGCCAGATCAGCGCCAAGTAGCCCAGCCGCAGGAGGGTGACGATCAGTTCGCTCACGCCGGGGCACCGGAATCCTCGGTGCCGGACCAGAACATGATCCGGGTGCGCCCGATGGTCAGGGTGTTGCCGTCCACGAGGGTGGCGGCCTCGACGTGGTGGCCCTCGACGTAGGTGCCGTTCGTGGAGCCGAGGTCGGTGGCCACGACGCCGTCCGGCGCGATCCGGATCTCCAGGTGACGACGGGAGACGCCGGTGTCGTCGACGATGATGTCCGCCTCCGAGCCGCGGCCGATCACGGTGACCGGTCCGGTGAGCAGGTAGCGCTGGCCGTCGATGTCCAGGATCGGGTGTCGCCGGCTCGGGCTGTCGGTGGTGGCGGGTGCGACAGCGCCGCGCTTGGAGGAGGAACGCACGCGGAAGCGCCCGGGCTCAAGGTCCTCGGCCTGGTCGAACTGGACGTCCACGGGGCCGACGAAGACGTAGTGCTGGCTGGTGGCGTGATCGGTGGCCGCGGAGATCATCTCCTCGGCCATGGCATCCTCGCCCCAGTCCAGGACCTGGTCATAGTCCTTACGGGCGAGCTCCACAGTGAACGTGTTCGGCACCACGGTGCGGCCACGGGAGAGGGCAGCGGTGCGCTCATCCATGTCCCGCCGGATGGCGCTGGCGATCTCCACAGGCTTGAGGTCGGAACGAAATGCCTTCGCGAAGGCATTGTTCACCACCCGTTCGACACCCTTCTCGAACCGGTCGAGGACTCCCACCGCGCACCTCCTGAGGACCTCATCGCTACGGACCCGCCGCTGTGGCCCACGGGCCTGTGCAGGTCCCACGAGCCGCGGCGGGCATCGTTCTCCCTTGGAATCGTATGCTCTCGCGCGCGTCGGCGGGGAACGGCGTGCCGGGGAAGGGGCTCATGATGCGGGTGGCCGGGTTGCAGATCACGGCAGGCGGCGGCCCGGTCGGGCTGGGCAGCCGGGAACGTGGGCCGGTGTGTGCTTGCTGACAGCGACGCGTGGAATTGGCTGGCGCACGTGGCGATCGTGTAACCTAATCTTCGGTGTTCGCGTCGCCTCGGCGGCGTGGGTCCACCAACTTGCGCGAGTGGCGGAATAGGCAGACGCGCACGGTTCAGGTCCGTGTGCCCGAAAGGGCGTGGGGGTTCAACTCCCCCCTCGCGCACAGATGCCCCAGGTCTACGGCCTGGGGCATTGTGTTTTCACGATCACACCTCAGGATGGATCCGTGGGTCGGAACACCGGGGATTCGGCCCGTCCTGCGGGACGTCCGATCGGCATGAGGCCGAGGAGGGTCTCGCCCTGGCTACACAGCGCGGATGCCAAGCGTGCTGCCGCGGTGCCATCGAGTCCCCCGACGAATACGGTGCCGAGTCCGGTTGCAGCCGCCCATAGGTACACGTTCTGGGTGATGAGGCCGGCTTCGAGCCAGGCGAAACGCTCACCTTGGCCTGGTGGGAGCTCCTCAAGATGCTCGTCGGCACGCTCGATATCGGAACTGAGCATCAGGATGAGCGGGCAGGTCGTGAGCCAGGGTGCGTCGATCGTCGCCTCGGCGAGGCCGGCGCGGTGGTCGCCGCTGTGGACGAGGGTCAGGTGATGGTCGCGGGCCGAGTACCGGTACGCCCCAGGCGGCAGACCATCGACATCACCCGAGATCACCGTTGTCGTGACGAGATAGCGGCCGCGAGCCGAGGCGTGGGCGCGCCCGTCGCGCATGCTGGCCGCAGTCCACAACACGCTGCCGACGGTGTCCAGATCGACCGGCTCGGCGTCGTACTCCTTCACCGACCGGCGATCCGCCCGGATCTCGGCGAGGCACGGTGGAGCGCTGTGCGGCAGTGCGAGAGGTGTCATCAGTGTCCGATCCTCCCATTCGCGCACTGGCGGAGGCTCGCTTCGGCGAGTCATCCCCGGTGCCGGGCGTGCTGTGTTGGCCCGGCGCGCCGCGTCCCGTGCTGCAGCCGCTCCTGCCACGACATGCTCATCAGGCCGAGCAGGACCAGCAGCGCGGCCACCGCCGTGAGGCGCCACGACTCCTGCGGGCCGAGCATGGCCCCGGTTTCGGCCAGCTCGGGCGCGGGCGGCGTGGGTTGTTCGGGCGCGGGTTCAGCGGACGTGCGGTCTTCCACCGGCTCCTCCGGCGTCCCCGGCTCCGCAGGCGCACTCACCGCCGTGGTCTCGTTCGGCAGCCCGCACACGCCTTCACCGACGACCTCCCGCCGGTCACCACGCTCCCGCACCAGGCGTTCCACCCAGAACACGTTCCCCGGGGATTCCACGCTCACCGGTTCGGACTCCACCTGCCCACCGCCCTCGATCTGGACGGTCGAGCCGGCCACCGGTTCCGCCTCGCACACGGCAGCGACCTCCGGGCGCTCGGCGACGACATGGCCGTCGCTATCGAGATCCAAGGGCGCGAGGTCACCGGCCGCATAGGCAGCGAACTCCACCGACCACTCCCACCCGTCGTCGGCGCCGATCACACCGTCCGGGTCGCTCACCTGCGCGACATCGCCGAACGGCTCACCCGGTGCCGCGATCTCCTGCGCCTGGGTGGTGACCGTCGGTACCCGCGCCACCTGCAGCATCTCGGCCTCGTCGTAGGGGGAGGTCTGCCACGGGTCCACCCGGGCGTCGCCGTCAAAACTGGTCACGATCACGTAGTGCCCCACCCTCGACGGCGCAGCCTCACCCTCGAACAGCACGCTCACCTCACCGTTCACGGCAGATGTGCTCACCTCGCCCGCGACCTGCGCATTCGCCAGGTCCACCGGGTGGGTCTCCTCATCCGGGCGCTGCTCGAACGGTCCGTACAGGCGGTGCGTCACCATTGGCTCATCACCGGCCCAGGAGCCCTCGAGTCCGCCGAAATCCGGGTGATCCTCCGGGAATCCGGTGAGTACCACCGTGTCGCGCACACTGTCGCCCGGCAGGATCAGCTGGTCGGCCGGGTCCACCTGCGAGGACGCCCCGGCCGGATGCGGCACCGTCGCCGTCTCCGGTCGCTCGAAGAACGGTGTGGTCACGTCCTCGCTCAGGTACTGCCGGACCTCGGGGCTCTGCGACTCGCGCCGCATCGTCCACACCCAGGTATAGAAGCCCGGCTCGGACGCCGTGAAAGCCTCCGACGGGTACGTGCCCGGACCGGTCACCGTGAGCGACGTTGTCCCGGCCACCGGCTGATCAGCCGGAACGGCAGACTGCTCGGACTGCGGCCGGTCGTAGGGGCCGTACAACGTTCCCTCGAAGGTCACCGGCACGCCTTCACCCGCTCCCTGCTCTTCTCCCTGCCCCTCGGCCTGCCCACCGATCTCCCCGACGGCGGCCCATCCCTCTCCCGTCACGGTCACCTCGTCCACCAGCTCATCGCCCAGGTCGACCCGTTCCTGCGCGACGACCGTGGAGATCCCGGGCTGGAAGCCCACGATCGCCGTCGCTGAAACACTGGCCTCCACACTCTGCCGACGGCCTGCGGGGAACAGCCGCTGGGAGGAGGCATCGCCGTCGAGAGGGTCCATCCGGTGCAAGGCGTCGGGGAGCCCGGCCACGGTCAGCCGCACCGTCACCTCGCCGTTGCCCGTGACCGCGAGATCCTGGCTTCCGGGCCGAGCCTGCGACGTTCCTTCGAGAGTCGTGGATCCGTCCTCCCACGTGGCGGGCCCGCTCAAGCTCGCCTGCCAGGCGTACCCGGGCAGCCAGTCTCCGGCCGCGTCACGGACTCCGATCCCGTTCACCTCGCCGGCGTCCGTATCCAGGGAGAGGTCGCCGGCGCGGTACGGACCGGCGTTCTCCCGCGCCTCGGCGATCATCGCGTCGGCCCGCGCACTCGCGCCCGCCGCGATGCGGTCGGCCTCGAACCCCTGCCAGTCGAGCTCGGCCCCGGCCAACCGGATCGTCGCGAGATCGGCCGCCACCGCCTCCCGCAGGTCGCTGGTGTCGGCGAAGACCGCCATCACATACCCGAGCTCGTGGATCACCTCCCCGCTCACCTGTGGCGCCAGACGTCCGTCGTAGCGTTGCGGCCTCAGCGAGGAGACCGGATAGGGGTCGCTGTACACGGAGGCGGTCTCTCCGTCGGCGTCGGGATGGCCGGGACCGAACTTGGCACCGTCGAGTGCGCAGACGGCCCGGTCGCCGTCGGCGGCGATGAAGTTGCCGAAGTAGGAGCCGCCCGGCGTCCACCCGCCGGCGTCGCGCTGCCACCCGCTGGTCTCGGCCACTGCCGCCGGACCGGCACTCAGAAAGGTCGCGATGATGCAGATGGCGAACGTCAGGATCGCGAGCGCGCGTCGCGGGACGGGCGACACAGCATGGGAAGGGCGAGGTGAAGTGGTCATGTCCGGGATCTTCATCCGGCCCGGTCTGACCGCGCTGAGCACCTGGGTGGGGGCTGTGGACGGCGGTTCCGGAGCGCAACACCTGTGGATGGCGCGCCGTTGTCCGTGGTTCGTAATCCCCTACGCCTGTGGCGAGCACGGGTGCGCGGCAATGATGGGAGCATGCGAACCCGATGGATGGCCACCGCGGCCCTGGCCGGACTGCTGCTCGCGAGCTGCGCCGGGACCGACGAGAGCATGTCCGCCGATGACCAGGACGGCATGACGTCGGACGAGATGATGACCGAACCGGAGGAGACGTCCTCCGACATGACCGGCGAGGAGACGCCGTCGGGGGAGACGGAGCAGACGCCGTCGGAAGACATGGCTGACGAAGCCGAACCGATGGACGTGCCGGAGACGTTGGCATTCACCGCCACCACCCTCGACGGCGAGCCCTTCGAGGGGGCCACGCTGGCGGGAACGCCCACCGTGCTGTGGTTCTGGGCGCCATGGTGCCCCACCTGCCGTGCGCAGATCCCGAACATGACCAGCCTCGGCGAACAGTACGCGGGGGAGGTGAACGTCGTCGGCGTCGGCGGGCTCGATACCGCCGAGGCGATTGCCGACCTTGCCGGGGACATCCCGAACCTCCAGCACCTCGTCGACGATGACGGCGAGGTGTGGTCCCACTTCGGCATCACCTACCAGAGCACGTACGTGGTGCTCGATTCCCATGGTGAGATCGTCGACGAGGGCACCCTCTCCGACGAGGAGCTGAACGCTGCCGTTGCTGAACTGACATGATCGACGCCTCGGCCGCCGCCCTCGCCCTCGGCGCGGGCCTGGTCGCGGCCGTCAATCCGTGCGGTTTCGCCCTGCTCCCGGCCTATCTCAGCCTGTTCGTCATCAAGGACGCCCCACCCACCCGGCGCGGCGCGATCCTCCGGGCGCTGCGCGCGAGCCTGGCCCTGACGATCGGCTTCTCGGCCGTTTTCGTGACGTTTGGTCTCGTGGTCGCTCCGGTTGCGGCCGGCGTCCAGGCCTACCTGCCGGTGTTCACGGCTGGGCTCGGTCTTGCGTTGCTGGGCGTCGGAGTCTGGGTGGCGCTGGGGCGAACCCTTCCCAGCATCCGCCTGCCGCGGCGGAAGGGACCGGTGAAGCCTGTCACCGCCACCTGGGGCTCGATGATCGGATTCGGAGCCTCGTACGCGGTGGCCTCGATCGGCTGCACCATCGCCCCCTTCCTGGCCGTCGTCGTCACGGCATTCCGTGCCGATTCCGCCGTGAGCGGGATCGTTCTGTTCACCCTCTACGCGCTCGGGATGGGGCTCACGGTTGCGGTGGCCGCGACGGCGACCGCCCTCGCCCGGCGAGGCATCATCGGTGCGATGCGCCGCACCGGTGGAGGGTTGCCGCGAATCGCCGGCGGTGTGCTCGCCCTGGCAGGGGCGTACGTGGCCTGGTACGGCATCTGGGAACTGCGGGTCCTGCACGCCGGCGCAGGGCCGGACCCGATCGTGGAGGCCGCTGCGGTGCTGCAGCGGTGGCTCGCGGAAGCGGCCGGGGCTCTCGGGGTGGCCGGGCTGGGGGTGGCGCTCGCGGTGCTGCTCGTGCTCGCGCTGATCCGCCGACGGCGCAACGCACCCGCGCGGGACTGAGCGACCTGGCGTTCGAATCCACTTCCGGCGTTCGAATCCACCTGTGGGTAGCCGGAACTGGATTCCAATGACGGTAGTGGATTCGAACGGGAGTCCGGCTCAGTGTGAACGCAGCGCCTCCTGACCCACTTCGGATCTCGTTCATGGACGTTCGCCTTCGCGTCGATGACTGTTCACCTTCTGGTGGGCAATCCGTCCACGATGTCTCACTAGCGTGGCCGTGACGTCCAGACGGGCGCTCTCCCCACCCCGCACGCCCACCGAAAGGCATCGGCCCATGCGTTCGAATCCGCGCCAGAACCTGCGCAAGACCACGCTCGTGACCGCGCTCGCCGCGACGACGGCCCTCGCCCTCGCCAGCTGCAGTTCCGAGGCCTCCGGCTCAGAAGGCACCGACTCCGACGGCGGCAGCGACTCCGCCGACTCCGCCGGTTCCACCCAGACCGAGTGGCCGGAGGAGATCACCATCTCCCTCGTCCCCTCCGTCGAGGGTGAAGACCTGGCCGAGGCGCTCGACCCGCTCACCACCTACCTCTCCGACGGCCTCGGCATCACGGTCGAGGGCGTGGTCGCGACCGACTACGCGGCCACCGTCGAGGCGCTCGGAGCCGACCAGGCGCAGGTGCTCATCACCGACGCCGGCTCCCTCTACAACGCGATGGAGCAGTACGACGCCGAGCTGATCCTGCGTGACGTGCGTTTCGGGGCCACCTCCTACGCCTCGATCGCCATGACCAATGACCCCGGCACCTACTGCGCCGACGAGGTGGTCACCGCGACCTACGGCGCGACGGGAGACGAGCTCTCCTACTGCAACGGCACCGAGGCCGGTCCGGACGCCGCCGGGCAGGGGCCCGCCGGGCAGGAGGCGCTCGCGAGCATCGCCGAGGGCACCCCGGTCGCACTGCAGGCGGCCACCTCCCCTGCCGGCTACCAGTACCCCGTCGTCGCTATGCGTGAGCAGGGCATCGACACCGATGCCGGCATCCAGCAGATCCCGGTCGAGGGCAACAACAACGCCGTTCTCGCGGTGGCGAACGGCGACGCCGAGGTCGGGTTCGCCTACTGGGACGCCCGCTCCACGGTGACCGAGGAGGTGCCGACGGTCGGTGAGGACGTCGTGGTGTTCGCCTACACCGAGATGATCCCCAACGGTGGCGTCGCCGTCGCCCCGAGCCTGCCGGAGGACCTGGTGGCCGAGCTCACCACCCTCATGGACGACTACGCCGACTCCTCCGACGAGGCCGCCACGGTCATGTTCGACCTGGTCGGACTTTCGGACTGGAGCGCCGACACCGCCGAGGACGAGATCACCCGCTACGGCGAGATCCTCGCCGAATTCAGTCAGTGAGCCCAGGTCAGTCAGTGAGCCCAGGTCAGTCAATGAGCCCAGGTCAGTCAATGAGTGCAGCTCAGCCGGTGACGACACACTCCACGACCGGGGGCGCGGCGGCCGAGACCGCCGCGCCCTGGGCCCTCTCGCTCACCGACGTCTCGGTCACCTACCCGAACGGGACGCAGGCGCTGAAGAACGTCACGGTGCACATCGAGCCTGGTGAGATCGTCTCGATCGTGGGCCTGTCGGGCTCGGGGAAGTCGACGCTCATCCGCACGATCAACGGTCTGGTTCCGGTCACCTCGGGCACGGTCACCGCTGGTGGTCACGACGTTACGCGCGCCCGGGGGCGGGCCCTGCGGGAGCTGCGCGGCCACGTCGGCATGATCTTCCAGGGCTTCAACCTGGCCGACCGGGTCAGCGTGCTCGACAACGTGCTTGTGGGCCGGTTCGCGCACACCCCCACCATTCGCACCGTGCTGGGCCTGAACCGCGCCGCCGACCGCGAGCTGGCGCTGCGCGCACTGGACTCGGTGGGCATGCTCGAGAAGGTCTGGACCCGCGCGGGTGCTCTCTCCGGTGGTCAGAAGCAGCGCGTCGCGATCGCACGTGCGCTCTCGCAGGAGCCGTCGGTGATGCTGGCCGATGAACCCGTGGCGAGCCTCGACCCGCCGACCGCGCACGCCGTCATGAACGATCTGGCCCGCACCAGCAGCGAACGCGGCCTGACGGTGCTGATCAACATTCACCTGATGGACCTGGCACGTCAGTACACCCAGCGCATGATCGGCCTGCGCGACGGGGAACTGGTCTACGACGGCTCGGCGGCCGAGGCCACCGACGCCGACTTCGAGCAGATCTACGGTCGCCCGATCCAGGGCCGGGACCGCCTGGGGAGCGTGTGATGCCCCCGACGGCGTCCCCTCCCCGTGCGTCCGCCTCACCTGAGGCCGTGTCTGAGTGGGGACTGCCGCCGCGGCCCCGCCGAGCCGGGCGGCGAGCACTGGTTCTGGTTGCCTTGTGCGCCTTCACCGCTCTCACCTGCTGGCCCGCGATCGGCGGTGTGGAGATCGACCTGGCCGGGCTGGTGCGGAACTGGTCCAACGGGGCCGACAAGATCGCTCAGCTGCTGCGACCCGATCTGTCGTTCCTGCCGCGCACGGTCGCCCCGATGTTGGAGACCCTGGCGATGGCTGTGGCGGGTGCGGCGTTCGCGGCGATCGTCTCCATTCCGCTGACCCTCGCTGCCGCCCGGCCCAGCAACCCGAACCCGGTCACGCGCCAGCTGGTGCGATTCTGTATCAACGTCAACCGGGCCGTCCCGGACCTCGTCTTCGCCACGGTGCTGGTCGCGATGGTGGGCGTCGGGACCCTGCCCGGCTTCCTCACCCTCTTTCTGTTCGACCTCGGCGTGGTGGTCAAGCTGGTCTCCGAGGCCGTCGACTCCGCCGACCATCCCTACCTGGAGGCGGGTACCGCCGCGGGCGGCACGCAGGCGCAGATCAACCGCGCGACGGTGCTGCCGCAGTCCTGGCCGTTGTTCGCGAACCAGTGGCTGTACTCCCTGGAGCTGAACGTCCGTATCTCGGCGATCCTCGGGATCGTCGGCGCCGGCGGGATCGGCCGGCTGCTGGATGAACGCCGTGGGTTCTTCGCCTACGACGACGTCTCGGTGATCATCCTGGAGATCCTCGTGGTGGTCGTGGTCATCGAAGTCATCTCGAACGCGCTGCGCAGGAGACTGCGATGAGCCGGCGCGAGGTGGCGCAGTGCCACGACGAGGTGGCGCCCGGCTCAGCCGAGCCGGTCCCCAGCCCCGGTGCCGTGGAGCAGACCACGGTGACGTCCACACCGGCAAGCACCCCGGCCCTCCCACCCAAGCCCTCTCGCGTGACGGCCACCCTCACTGCCGTGGTGACGGGCGCCGTCGTGCTGGCTGCGACAGCCGGGCTGAACATCAGCTGGACCGAACTCGGCGACGTCCCCGGCCGGGTGGTGGAATACCTGCGCCTGATGTTCGCCGACCCGAACTGGGAGAAGCTGCCCCGGGCGCTGTTCGAGACCTGGCGGTCGATCTCGATGGCGTGGCTTGGGGCGATCGGATGCGTGGTCGTCTCCATCCCGCTGGGGATGCTGGCCGCGAGCGGGATGGGCCCGGCGTGGCTGCGCGTGGGATTGCGTGCGATCTTCGCCGTCATCCGGGCCGTGCCTGAGGTGATCATCGCCCTGGTGCTGCTGACCGTCACCGGCCTGACGCCGTTCACTGGCGCCCTGGCGCTCGGTATCGCCGGTATCGGGACCCAGTCCAAGTGGGTGTACGAGGCGGTCGAGTCGGCCCCGACCGGAGCTACCGAGGCCGTGCGTGCCGCCGGGGGATCTACTGCCGAGATCGCACGCTGGGCGATCTGGCCGGCGGTCGCGCCCGTGCTGATGTCCTTCGCCCTGTACCGGTGCGAGATCAACATCCGCACCTCGGCTGTTCTCGGACTGGTCGGTGCCGGAGGGATCGGTTCGATGCTGTCGAACTACACCAACTACCGCGAGTGGGACACGGTGGGCATGTTGCTCATCGTGGTCGTGGTGATCACCATGGTCTTCGACCTGATCTCCGGGTCGATTCGCCGGCGCATCATGGAGGGAGCGCGTGTCCGTGACGTGGACGGGACCGGCTGAGGCTCCGGTGTCGGCGCGGATCGCCGCGCTGGCACCCTCGCTGCAGCCGAGCGAACGGCGCGTGGTCGATGCGATCGCCGCCGACCTCGCCGCCGCGGTGGAGTGCACCGCACAGGAGATCGCCGACCGGGTCGGTGTGGGCCGGGCGTCGGTGATCCGCACTGCGCAGAGCCTCGGGTACGACGGCTACCCGCAGCTGCGGGTGGCGCTGGCACGCGAGGTCGCCCTGGCTCCGGCCACCGCGACCGCCGACGACTCGCCCATCGGCAGCCTGCGCGCCGCGGTCGACCGGTTCGCGCGCGCACTGCCCCACCTGACGGCGGCCCTCACCCCCGCGGACGTGGAACGGTTCGTGGCGGCGCTGGACCAGGCTCCCCGGGTGGTGCTCGTGGCCGCCGGTCTCTCCGCACCGCTGGGGCTGAGCATGGCGATGCGGCTCAGCGCCGCGGGCCGGCCGGCCGAGTACCTGCCGGACACGCTCTCCCAGCTGATCGCGGCGCGCAGCCTGGAGCCGGGCTCGGTGTGCCTGGTGATCTCCGGCTCGGGAGCGAACCAGCCGAGCCTCGATGCGGCCGCGGCCGCACACGAGGCCGGGGCGCGGGTGCTGGTGCTGACGTCCTTCGCGCGGGCGCCGATCGTCGAGCACGCCGACACGGCGCTGGTGATTCCCGCCGTCAGCGACTCCTTCTCCGATGAGCTGGTGCACACCTCCCGTGCCGCTCTCGCACTCGTGATCGAGGCACTGGTGGACCAGGTGGTGACCCGGCGCGGGAGCCGGGGGCGGGAAGCGCGTGATGCGGCGCTGCGGCTGATCGGCGGGCGGCTGCGGGAGTAGGGGCGGACCATCCCTGACCGTGTCGGGTGGCGTTCGTTCGGTCCCTTCGGTGGCATTGTCCGGTGGCGGCCTGGTCGTGGGCTTCCGGGGCGCCCGTGCAGATCACCAGTGGTGAGGCGGCGCACGTGCTGTGAACGGTCCGTCGCGGCGTCGACCTGGCTCAATCCGCGCCTGGGGTTGACCGGAGGTACTCGCTGCCGTATGTTCCTATCTCGGAACGCGTTTTCCCAGGAGGGGCACGGCTCCGCCTCCCGGTATAGGCGCCGCTCTTTCGGGCCAGATTGCATACTGCAACGCCGCAGAAACCAAGGACTAGGGATAGATGGCTCTTCCAACCACGACGCGATCGGGCAAACGCAATCCCGACACAGCGCCAACGGGGCGTCAGGGAGCCGGCGGCGCTCCGCCCCGCCGGCTGACGCGCCGGGAACGCATCGCGGTCGCAGTCCGGCGTGACTGGATGCTGTGGCTGTTCGCGCTTCCGGGCATGACGCTCATCCTGCTCTTCCAGTACCTGCCACTGGCGAACAACGTGATCGCGTTCCAGGACTACCTGCCGTTCCTGGGTATCTCCGGGTCGCCGTGGGTGGCCTTCGACAACTTCTCCGTGATCACCTCGGGTGACCCGGCGTTCCTGAATGCGTTGGTCAACACACTGCTGATCACCCTGGTGCAGACGGCATTCGTATTCCCCGCTCCGATCGCGCTGGCGCTGCTGCTCAATTCGTTGGTATCGGAACGGATCAAGCGCTCCGTCCAGTCGATCCTCTACCTCCCGCACTTCCTCTCCTGGGTGATCGTCGTCTCGGTGTTCCAGCAGGTGCTCGGTGGTTCCGGGATGATCAACAACTTCCTCCGCTCGCGCGGGTTCGAGGCCCTCGACATCATCGGCAACCCGGATGCATTCCTGGCCCTCATCACCTCTCAGGTGATCTGGAAGGACACGGGCTGGGCGACCATTCTGTTCCTCGCCGTGCTGGCAACCATTCCCTCCGAGCTGTACGAGGCGTCGTCGCTCGACGGCGCCGGACGAATGCGGCAGATGTGGCATGTCACGCTCCCGGGCCTGCGGGCGATCATCATCCTGCTGCTCATCCTGCGCCTGGGGGACGCCCTCACTGTCGGGTTCGAGCAGATCATCTTGCTGCAGCCCGCCGTGGGCCGGGACGTCTCGGAAGTGCTGGACACCTACGTCTACAACCACGGTGTCCTCGGTGGGAACTGGGGTGTTTCGGCCGCCGTCGGGCTGGTCAAGGGAGTCGTCGGGGTTGTGCTCGTGCTCGGCGCCAACAAGCTCGCCCACATCTTCGGCGAGGAAGGGGTGTACCGCCGTGGCTAGAACCGCCATGCGACCGCGCCTGATCGACGGTCAGTACCGGCCGCACCCAGGAATCCGCGCTCTCAAGGGCATCGTCCTGACCATCACCTGCGCACTCGTGATCGCGCCGTTCGTGGCGATCGTTGCCACGTCACTGGCCGATCAGCAGCAGATCGCCCGTGCCGGGGGCATGGTCCTGTGGCCGGAGACGGCATCGCTGAGTGCGTACACCGCGATTCTGTCCGGCGGCGTCATCACCCGGGCCGCTGTCGTCTCGGTCGGTGTCACCGTGGTCGGGACGTCACTGTCATTGTTCGTGAGCACCTTGCTCGCCTACGCGCTCTCGCGGCCTTACATGGCAGGCCGCGGTGTCATGCTCTGGTTGCTGCTGGCGACCTTGCTTTTCACGCCGGGGATGATCCCGACGTATCTCACGGTCAAGCAGCTGGGTCTGATCGACTCGTGGTGGGCGCTGATCCTGCCGATGGCGGTCTCGGCGTTCAACGTGATCGTGATCCGTGCATTCTTCCAGAACGTGCCGGGTGAGCTGATCGACTCCGCCCGGATCGACGGCGCGAACGAATGGATGGTCTTCAGCAGGATCTGCATCCCGCTGTCCAAGGCCGTGCTGGCAGTGGTCGGACTGTTCTACGCCGTCGGCTACTGGAACAACTTCTTCAATGCGTTGCTCTACCTCAATGACTCCTCGATGTGGCCGTTGCAGCTCGTCCTGCGCACCTACGTGATCAACGGCTCGGCGCTTTCCAGCGACGAACTCGGCTCCCCGACGGAGATGCCACCGGGTGACGCCATCCAGATGGCGATCCTCGTGATCTCGATCGTCCCCATCCTCTGTGTCTACCCATTCCTGCAGAAGCACTTCGCCAAAGGCGTGCTCACCGGCGCGGTCAAAGGCTGATCGCCCCACCCATTGGAGGATCCATATGAACCTGTCCCGTCGAAACCTGCTCCGCTTCGGTGCGCTCACCGGTGCTGCCGTGGCTGCCCCCTCGCTCGCCGGCTGCCGTACCCAGGGAACCGCCGGCCCCGCCGACCCGGGCGCCGCAGCCGCCGATGTGCTGCCGACCTTCCAGCAGTACACGGGCGTCACCGCGGACGTCCCGGGCGAGCCCGGTCGCTACAGCGACCTGTTCTACCGCTATCCGGAGCCAGTGAAGGCGATCACGGAGGTGCCCGGCGACGGCGGTGACGTCACCTGCCTCACAGTTGCCTCGGTGGCACCGCCACCGCTGGAGTCCAACCCGTTCTGGCAGGCCTTCAACGAACGGCTGGGCATCAACTACGTTCCCACCCTGACGCCGTCGCCGGACTATCCGTCCAAGTTCGCCACCATGACCGCCGGAGATGAACTGCCCGACCTGTTCACGATCGTCGTCGATCAGACGGCAGCGCTCGATCAGCTGCTCGCCGCGAAGGCGGCCGACCTCACCGACCACCTCGCCGGTGACGCGATCCTCGACTACCCGTTCCTGGCGAACCTCCCCACGATCTCCTGGCAGGAGACGATCTTCGGCGGCCGCATCCGGGCGATCCCGATCGTCCGTGGCTACATGACCTCGCTGATGATGTACGCCCGCAAGGACCTCCTGGCAGAGAAGGGCATCACCGAGGAGCCGGGTTCGTTCGAGGAGTGGTATGCCGCCCTGGAGGAGATGAACGCGCCGTCGGCCAACACCTGGGCGCTGGCTTCGATCCCGACCGACTTCGTGCGCCAGATGCTGCGTCTGCCGAACAACTGGTACCTCGACGGCGACCGGATCGTGAGCGCCTATGCCGCCGAGGGCCAGGAGGAGGCGCTGGAATCGATGCGCCGCATCGTCGAGGCCGGGATGGTCAATCCCGACGCCGCCACCGCCAGCGACAGCGATCAGCGCGCGTGGTTCCAGAACGGCTCGGCCTCCTACGGATGGTGGACGATGAGCTCCTATCCGGCGCTCGCAGTCGACCCGACGGGTGAGCAGGACGGCTACATCGGCGACGGCGTGCCCGTGCCCGGGTACGAGTCCGGTACCGGCACCCCCTTCCTGGGCGAGCCGAACGTCACCCTCACCGGTATCAACGCTGCCTCCACCGAGCGGATCGAGACGCTCCTGGCGGTCGCGAACTACCTCGCTGCGCCGTACGGCACTGAGGAGTACCTCTTCCGCAAGTACGGGCTCGAGGGTGAGCACTTCACGATGGCCAACGGCGAGATCACGCAGGATCAGGACCGCGGGGGCGAGCGCGGTATCGGCCACAACTACATCTGCGACAGCCCCTGGGTCATTGCGGCCACGCCTGAGACGCGGGAGCCGATGCAGCGCTGGCAGGACTTCGAGAAGGTCTTCACCGAGGAGTTCGCGGTCGATCCCACCGCCGGTCTGTACTCCTCGACGGCGTCCCGGAGCCTTGCCTCGCTCAACCAGACCATGAAGGCGCTAGAGCTCGACATCGTGCTCGGCCGGCAGCCTGTCTCCGCCTGGGCCGACGGCGTGGAGAAGTTCCGCGCCGATGGCGGTGCCCAGATCGAGGATGAGCTCAGCCAGTCCTATGCCGAGGCCAACGCCTGAACTGCCGTCCCATCCGCGGGCGCCGGGTGAGGAATCCGGTGGCGATGGCCGCACACGAGGACGCCGCTACTCGGCTCCGTTCCAGTTCTCAAGCGAATCAGGTGACATCAATGAGGAGACACCCATGCCCATCGACTCACATCTACTGACCACTCTTACCCGCCGACACCTCCTGACCGGCATGGCCGCCGTCGGACTCGGTGCCGGAATTGCCAGCGCGCCGGTGAGCGCAACCGCATCCCCGCCGCGGCAGCCCGAGTTCGGGCACGATATCTTCGTCGACCCTGTTCGCGGCGACGACAGTTGCAGCGGTACTCAGCCGCAGCGCCGTGGCCGCAGTCACAACGGCCCGGTCGCCACGCTTGCCGCGGCGATCGGTTGCGTACGAGCCTCCGACTACGCCGGCGCTGATGTTGTGATCTGGCTCCGCGCAGGTCACCACCGCCTCGAGGACACGCTCGAGGTCAACGGTGGGGACGCCGTCGGGAACCTGACCCTGGCCACCTACCCGGGCGAGCGGGCAGTCATCACGGGCTCCCGCGTGCTCTCCGGCTGGCAGGAGACTCAGCACGCGGGGCGGCGGGCCTGGCAGACCCAGGTGCCGGACATCGACGGCGAACCCTGGTATTTCCGCCAGCTCTACGTCGACGATGCGCGGCGGCCGCGTCCACGGTTACCCAAGGCTGTCAATGCTGTGGTCGAGAACCACGAGGCCGTCTCGGATCTGGACATGCAGTTCTACCACTTCGACCCCGCCACCCAGGCGGGCACCGGTGCGCGCACCTTCGTCTACCGCGAGGGTGACATCGATCCGTCCTGGTCGCGGCAGCAGGACATCGACGTCGTCTGCATGCGCGAGTGGTTCGACGAACGCGCACCGCTGCAGTCCGTCGCCGCCGCGACCCGGGAGGCGACAGTAGCGTTCCGGCCCTATCACACCAAGACGTGGCCGGAACGGATCTACTACCTGGAGAACGTCTACGAAGCTCTGACGGAGCCGGGGGAGTGGTACCTCGACCGGGCCACCAGCACCGTGACCTATCTACCCCACGATCACGAGGAGCTGGACGAGGTCGAGATCTCGGCACCTGCGGTGCGTCAACTGCTCCAGATCGCCGGGACGCCGGACGCGCCGGTCATCGGGGTCCGCCTGCACGGTCTCGAGCTGCGCCACACCGACTGGGACTACTGGCGGATGAAGTCCTGGATGAGCGGCCAGTCGGGCTGCCACACGGTGGGTGCGGTGGACGTCATCAACGCCCACGACATCGAGATCACCGGATGCACGGTGAGCACTGTCGGTGAGTTCGGCATCACGGTGGGCGAGAACTGCCAGGACGTGACCGTTTCGGGCAACCGCGTCACCGAGACAGGCTCCGGCGGCATCAAGATCGCCAGCTGGCTCAGCCGACCCGACATCGACGAGCTGGCCACCGGCGGCAACCGCATCAGTGACAACGAGGTCGACCACATCGGCAAGGTCTTCCACCTCGGCGCCGGCATTCTCGCGATGGACGTCTTCGACACCGAGATCTCCCACAACCATGTGCACGACACGTTCTATACGGGGATATCGGTCGGCTGGCGGTGGAGCTTCACGGAGTCCGATATCGGCGGGAATGTCGTGGAGCAGAACCACATTCACGACATCGCCAAGGGCATGCTCTCCGACCTGGCCGGCATCTACACCCTCGGACGCCAGCCTGGCTCGACGGTGCGTAGCAACCTCATCCATGACGTGCGTGCCAAGAGCTACCCCTCCTCCGGGATCTATGCTGACGAGGGCAGCAGCCTGATGAGGTACGAGCACAACCTCGTCTACGGTTGCGGCACCGGCTTCTGCGCGCCGAACCAGAGCGCCGGCAACATCGTCCGCAACAACATCTTCGCCGACTACTACCAGTTCGGTGTGGGCGGGGGGCTGAACGAGACCGCCGGTCTGGCCGACTTCACGATCGACGTCAGCCAGAACATCGTGGCCTCCGCCGGTGTGCCTGTGTTCTTCGGTGGGCGCGGCTTCGATCCGGCCGTGACGAGGGTACGCAGCGAGAACAACCTCATCTGGGACTACTCGACCGATCTGGAGGACACGGGCGTCGCCTCCCCAGGCGGTGACGCGGTCTCGATTGTTGCTGCCGACGGGACGCCGGTACCTGGCGCCGAGATTCGGGTGACGCTCACTGACGCCGAACCGGACGCCTACGCTTTCAGCCCGCTACAAGTACCCGTCACGCTCGCCGCAGACAGCGTCTATCACGTGGTGATGCACGTGAAGTCGCTCGGAAACTACTGGCACAACCCCTCGCCGGTGACGACGACCGACGCCGCGACAGTTCTCGGGGACGTGTACCGCTCCAATGCGGACGGGTCCTACCGCACCGGTGCGACTCCGGGCAGCTTTGGACCGGTTGCTCTGCGTTATCTCAGCGATGGGACCGAGACCGACTTCGTGACTGCGGCGGACCCCAGTGAGGCACGGCTGCGAAACGACTACTCCGGGCAGCTCGGCATGACGATCAGGACCGGCCCGGAGCCGATGACAGTCACAGCGCTGGGTCGGTGGCGGTCAGGCAAGAACTGGTGGGGATTGTGGCAGGACGCTGGACTGGACCAGGCCTCGGTGCTCGATGACCCATTGTTCGAGGACCGAGCCTCCGCTCACTACCGACCCACTGCCGCGTCGCCGGCATGGCAGGCCCCGGTGGCGTTCGAGCCCATCGACGTCTCCCAGGTCGGACCTCGATGACAGCTGGTTCGGACGACGTGCGGGGTGGGCCTGCGGGGCGACGCCCCGCAAGCCCACCCCGCACGTCCCACCCGGGTGCCTCGTTGTCCGCATGCCAGCGACGAGCCGTCGTACTGTGGCCTCATGACAGCGGCACCGCAGCGGGCTCGGCTCAAGGATGTCGCCCGGGAGGCGGGCGTCTCGCCGGCAACCGCCTCGCGCGTGCTGAACGGGAGCGATCGCGCGGTCGCGGAGGAGTTCCGCGCACGGGTGCTCGCTGCCGCGGAGAAGGTCGGGTACTTGCCCAACCTTGCCGCGCAGGCGACGGTACGCGGTCACTATCCCGCGATCGGTCTGGTCGTCGGGGACCTGCGGGACATCTTCTTTGCTCGAGTGGCCCACGGCGTCATCCTGGAGGCGACGCGGCACGATCTCGTGGTCAACATCCAGTCCACGGAGGGCGACCCCGGACGCGAGCAAAGCCTGATTCGCGATCTGCGCCGGCAACGCCCGCAGTATCTCGTGCTCGTCCGCAAACGGGACGAGGACCGTGCTCGTACGCAGCTGTTGTCCGAGCTCCATCAGTTCGAGGTCGAAGGGGGGCGGGCGGTGGTCGTCGGCGAATCGACCGACCTCGTACCCGCAGTGCGTCCCCCCGACTTCGATGGTGGCAAAGCACTGGCCATCGCACTGGTCGGGCTCGGGTACCGCTCGTTCGCCGCGATCTGCTCGACGGACAAGACATCCTGGCGCGAGCGACTCGACGGGTTCCGCACGGGATTGTCCGCCGCCGGGATCGCATTGCCCGACTCGGCCATCGCCACGACCGAGCACTCGCTCCCAGGCGGTGTCGCGGCGATGGCGGAGTTGCTGGCCAGGCGAGGACCGCTCCCGGAACTCATCTTCGCAATCGAGGATGCGATCGCATTGGGGGCGATCGCCGAGCTGCGGCGCAACCGCCTGGACGTGCCGCGGGATGTCGCGGTGTCTGGATACGGCGACCGCGAGCTGGGCGTCGTCGATCCCACCTCCATCACCCTCTCGACCGTGCGCACCCCGTTGGAGGAGATGGGGGCTCTGGGCGTACGCAGCTGCGTGAATCCGCTGGCGCCCGCAGCGCCGTTGATCCCCCAGGTCATCCTGCGTGGAACAACCCCCCGGGTGAGGGCACTGAAGGACTGACACCGGAGCAGGTGCCCGCGCGGTCGAGGCGGGCCTGCGGGAGGCCTCGGCTCGGGATCGGGCCGCGCCGGCAGTCTGTCCTGTCCGCGATCCGGAGTGTGCCGTGCGGAGTACACCCTTCCGGAGCCGTTGCCGGGTTGCCGGCACGAGGTGCGCTGCCCTGACCGCAGCACGTCGCGACGTGCGCATGCCTAGCGAAAGACCATGACCGTGATCTATCAGTCGATTGGATGCCATGACCAGCATCACTGCCCCTGAGGTGGGCAAACGCCATCCCACCGTTGCCGAGTTCGATGCGATGCTCATCGGATTGGGTCGCCGTGCGGGCGACCATGCGTTCGACCCTGAGGTCGGCCTGATCGTCGAACCGTCCGCCTACAACCCCATTCACACTCGGATGTGGACGGGACAGCGTCACCCGTACCGGGAGAGCATGGAGTATGCCCTCGCGTTGCTGGAGACCGGGCAAGTGCCGTTGGCTGAGCAGATCCTGCTTCAGGTGATCGCCGACCAGGACGTGGATCCAGAGTCGGCGACCTACGGCATCTGGAGCTACTTCCAGGAAGAGCCGTTGAGCGAGATGGTTCCACCGGACTGGAACTGGGCCGACTTCCTCGGGATCTCCCTGGCTTTGGTGCTTCTGCGCCATAGCGCAGCGCTGTCTGAGGGTGTGGTGTCAGCTGTCCGGGCGTCCTTGCGCCACGCAGCGACGTCCATCCGGCGACGCAACGTCTCGATGGCGTACACGAATATCGCGGCCAAGGGCTCGTTCGTGACACTCGCGGCGGGGATGCTGCTCGACGACGACGAGATGGCCTCCTATGCCCGTGATCGGGTGCGCAGGCTGCGCGACCAGATCCGGACCGACGGCAGTTTCGCCGAGTACAACAGCCCTGGATACTGGGCGATCACGACCGAAGCGGTGACCCTGATCACCCAGTACATCCAGGACGAGCAGGCACGGGAGGACGCGCGCGAGATCCTCAACGAGCTCTGGTCGCACCTGGTGCAACGTTGGTGGACTCCTGGCGGACAACTTTCCGGGCCGATGGCCCGCGCCTACCGCGACAATCAGGGCGAGAACGCCTCGGTCCTGGCCCTGCTGGCGAAGGCGACGGGGATGCGGGCCCCCTTCGACCCGCCGCCCTTGCCGATCCAAGCTCCCCACCGCGGCGGTCTCGGGCTCGTGGTGCCATCGATCGTGGAGATCGATGTTCCGCTGTGGGTGCGGCACGGGCTGCTTCACAGCACCCTCGGTACGCTGCGCGAGCAGTTCAGCGTCACTGCGTGGCCGAGCGAGGTGCCGGCGGCCGTCGTGGGCACGACCTGGAGGGGGCAGACCGCAACCGTCGGATCGGCAAACACCGGCGATTTCTGGCTGCAACGTCGCCCTCTGCTCGGGTACTGGTGCGAACCGGAGGATCGTATCTGGGAGGACGTTCACGTCCTTCGCCTCCGTGCACTCAAGAACGGCCGTGACTTCGCCTCCGGCCAGTTCCATTCCGTGCAGGACGAGGGTGATGTCGCGTGGATCGCTGGGTTCTGCACTCCCGGCGGGGATGAGCACATCATCCTGAACCCCATCGAGGAAGGCACGGCCATCCCAGTGGAGACGCTGCAGGTCCGGCTCGATCTGGCGGGAGCCACGAACCTGCGGATGCACATCAACGACCGTGTGATCGAGGACGTCGAGAGTGAGGTCATGGCCGGGGACCTCATCACGGCCGAGGTGAGCGGGTTCAGCCTGGCGGTTCGTATCCGAGCAGCGGTGTTCGGCGATCACGAGCCGCGTATCCGACTGGTCCGCACGGACGACGGCTGGCAGCTGGTCTGCGACCTGATCGACGAACCCGGCGAGTTGGTGCTGCGTGACGTGGGCCGCGCCTACGTGTGCGGGACGGTGAGTGTGTCTGGAACGCCTCACGGCGCCAACGGTGTGATCAGCGAGGTCCGCACCGACGACGGCGCAGTATCCCTGACGTGGCCGAGCCGGACCGGTAAGCGACTCCTCGTCGCGGCTCCGAGCGCCGTGACCACCCACGAACGTCACCTGGAGCTCCACCGGTCCACCATTGACGGAGTGAGCCTCGCCGACGGCAGCGTCTAGTCCGTCCGGTGACCGGTCGGGCGATCAGCCCGAGATGAGCATCCGCGGCGGTGCAGATGTAGCTGCGGTGCATGGGGCTTGCGGCTGCTCCGACGGCATCGCCGGGGCCTCACCGCTCCAGCAGCACCAGCGTCTCGAAGTGCTCGGTGTGCGGGAACATGTCCAGCACTTGCGCCCTCACCGTTCGCAGTGACGGCATCGCGGTGAGGTCGCGCGCGAGGGAATCCACGTTGCAGCTGGAGTAGAGCACGTGCCGCACCCCAGAGCCTTCCAGCCACCCGGCGAGATCCGCCCCGATACCGCGACGCGGGGGATTGACCACCACCAGATCTGGCTCCTGTGCGGCGCCCAGAGCGAAGGCGGTCGCGTCACCGGCCTCGAATCGGACCCCGCCCCCCGCGTCGGCGGCGCTCGCAGTCGCCGCCGCGACCGCTTCCTGGCTCGACTCGACACCGATCACCTCAACCCCTGGGCGCGCCAGGTGCAGTGCGAACCCACCCACGCCGCAGTACAAGTCCCAGGCCGTGCGGTAGGTCAGCTCCGCCGTCCAGGATGCTGCGAGCGTGTACAGCGCACCGGCCATCTGCGAACTGGTCTGGAAGAAGCCCTGCGGCCGCAGATACATCTCCACATCCCCTACCCTCATCGGCAGTAGCGCCCGCTCGGTGAGCACGATCTCTTCCTCACCCTCGAGAACCGCGCTGTGGGTGGGATGCAGGTTCACCGACGCCACGGCCAGGTGCGGTAACCGGTCAGTGAGCGACGGAAGATGTTTGCGGATACGGGGCACCGACTCGGTGGACCGCAGCACGAACCGCACCAGCAGCTCACCGGCGGGGGAGGCTGTCACCAGCACGTACTTCAGTTCACCCCGGCGGGAGGTGACGTCATAGGGCACCAGACGGGCCGCCGTCATGAACTCCGCCAGCACCGGAAGCGCCGCAGCCACCACTGGCTCGTGCAGCGGGCACTCGCGCAGATCCTGCACCGCCCCGTCCGCCCTGAGGATTCCGAGCCGCGGCTCGGCCACGGTGCCGCCGGCGACCATCTTCGCCTTGTTCCGGAACCCGGACTGCGCCGAGGCGAGGGGTTCCTCCCAGAGTGTAGGGACGCCGTCGAGGGCTTCTCGGGTGCGGGCATCCTTGCGCGCGAGCTGGTCGGCGTACGGAACCTCCAGGAGCGTGCACGAACGACACTGCTCGGCCTCGTAGTAGTCGCAGTGCACACGGTGAGGGTACGCGGCCCGGAGGCTGCGCCGCTGAGGTCACACCAGCATGAGCGCGAGCATCGGAGCTGGAACGGCCCACACCGGACCACTCACATCCAGGACCGACTTGGTGGCCAGGATGCCTCGCCCGTACTTGCCTGTGAGGGTGCGGGCTTCGCTCCTCCACCCCTGTGAGACCCACTTCGACTCCATCGCAACGCTCATCACCGTTCCCTTCGGTGACGGGAGCGAGACGGGAGCCAGATCGATCTCCTTGTCGTTGCTCGTCCTGCCGTACCCGATGGTGTCGCCTGCGATCCACCGGCCATTGCTCAGCTGTTCGATCGCACGGGCAAGATGTACCCCGATCGCCTGCTCCGTCAGTGCAGTCATGGCCGGTGTCGATGCGCCCGCTCGAAGCCGGGATGGCATCCATGCCAGCAGTGGATCGACCAGATAGTGCTTGGACTGCGTGCGCGGAACTATCCGGCCGTTTGCGTCCCGTTGGGGGCAACGGAGCACCGCGAACGAGGCAACCATGCGATGCAGGCGCGTATCCAACAACTCGCGACTGCGACCGAGCTCGATCGCCGTGGGGTTGACGGCCAGTGGGCTGGTGGCGCGCGCCGCCAGTGCCTCGAGCAGGAGCGGGATCGATTCGTCGCCCGCGTCCGGGTCGACATCGCGCTTGAGCCACCCTTCGAGGTCCAGCAGGTACTGGTCTGAGACCATGCCGTTGCGGACGTGTTCGGAGACAGCACGAGGGAATCCCCCCACACTCATGTAGTCCTGCCATGCCAAGTCGTAGTCGTCGACCAGGAACGACAACTCCTCCAAGCCTCGCCGGGCGGCCTCCGACTGTAGTGATGCTGGATGGCTTGCCGCGGGCAGCGGCAGGTCATAGCGGCTGACAGCCAGGAACTCCCGGAACGACATCGGGAGTAACATGCGCCGTCTCCTGATCTCGGATCCAGCGCGCCCCGCGATCAGATTGCCGGTGATGTCCTCGGTCTTGTCCCACCGCGAACCCGTGGCAACGACGGTGTCGAAACTGAAGTCCGTGTTGTCGCGCTCTCCCTTGAACAGCGCGGACCAGCCCCTGATCGAGGTGACTTCGTCGAACAGCCAGACCCGGGGCCGAAGCGTGTCGCGATCGATCGCCGCGGTTTGTGCACGTGCGATAACAAGGACTCGGCGCAGGTCGCGCAGGTTCATTCCGTCGCAGGGCACATGTATGACTTGGCGCGGGTCGATATCAGCGCGCGCGCAGAGGCTCGCGACAGTCTGGAGCACGACGACGGACTTGCCGATCCGGCGAGGTCCGGTCAGCACGACCAGCCGGTCGGTCACCGGGCCCGTGGCGACGTCGTCGAGAATCGACGCACGGTAGCCGACATCGTAGGAGGCTAGGCCTGTGAGGGCGGGGTGTCGCGTGCTCCATACCGTGGCGTCGGTTCCGAGGCTTGCGGCTGCCCACCACGGGTTGGATGACACCAGCTTCTGGCGGATCTCATCGTCACGCATGCTCCGACACTAGCATTGAGTGCCACATCAAGGGGGAGGGTTGATGTGTCTCGTCCCGCATTAAGGGGGAGGGTTGATGTGTTTGAGCCCGCATGAAGGGGGAGGGTTGGTGTGGGATGCCCCGGTCGCAGTGGCATGGGCCTACGCTTGTCGCTCATGCGGGTCACCATGCGCGACGTCGCCGAGCGCGCCGGCGTCTCGGTCAAGACCGTCTCGCGCGTGGTCAACGGCGAACCCCACATCCGCCCCGAGACCCAGGCGCAGGTACGCACCGCCATCGCCGAGCTCGGCTGGCACCCGAATGCCTCCGCTCGCACCCTGCGCACCGGCCGGACGGGCGTGATCGCCATCATGGTGGCCGAGCTGCGCCGCCCTCTGCTCGCGGCGATGGTGGAGGCGCTGGTCACCGAGGTCGACCGGCACGGCCTTCATGCTGCCGTCGAGCCGATTCACGACGACGCAGCTCGCCTTCGCGAGGTCCTCGCCTCACGTGGACGAACCTTCGACGCGCTGCTGGCGGTGGATGCTCCCGAGTTGCCTGAGGTCACTGATGACGACGGCCCTGTCGTCCGCGTCGACCTCACCGCCGTCGTGCCCACCTCGGGTCATGATCGCGTCTACGTCGACCGCGAGCAGGCCGCCGACCTGGTGCTGCGTCACCTGCGATTGATGGGGCGTTCCCGGATCGTGCGTCTCGGCCCTGGGTCGCTGGACTTCCATCCCGAGGCAGCGGCAATCCCGGCCCTCGCCCTGGAGGGGCCGGACCGGCGTGCGGGCTACCGCGGCGCGCAACGGGCGATCGTCGATCAACCGCAGGTGGACGCTCTGGTGTGCGGAACGGATGAGATCGCCCTCGGGGCGCTCGCCGGCTTGTATGCGGCGGGGATCGAGGTGCCGGGCCGGATCGCCGTGACCGGCTTCGGTGACCTGGAGGACGGCAGGTTCGCGACGCCGTCGTTAACCACACTCGATCCGGACCCGGCGGGTATGGCGCGTGCTGCGGTGGATCTGGTTCGGGGCCGACTGCGTGGGGCCGCCGATGAGCAGGGGCGTGACCTGGCTGTCCCCGTATCCCTGATCCGGCGCGAGTCCACGATGGGGGCGAGCCCGAGATGAACGGCAAGCCCACTCTCGATGACGTCGCCGCGGTGGCAGGCGTCTCGGCCAAGACAGTCTCGAACGTGCTGCTCGAGCGCCCACATGTCGCCGAAGCGACCCGTGCGCGGGTGCGTGCGGCGGTGCAGAAGGTCGGCTATCAGGTGAACCGCGCCGGCCGTGGGCTGGCGTCGGGCCGCAGCGGGCGTATCGCCGTCGTGGTGCCCAAGCTGTACCAGCCCTACTTCGCCGAGATCGCCGAACGGCTGATCGTGGCCCTCGGCGACGCCGGCTTCAGCTCGACCCTGCGCATCGCGCCGGACGCCCACGCGGAGCGGGATGCCGTGCTCGGGGTGACCACCGCCGACGCGGACGGCGTCATCATCTGCCCGCACCGCCTCACCACCGAGCTGCTGGGAGGTCATGTGCCGAGCCGGCCGGTCGTCCAGGTCGGCGGTGGCCGTACCGGCCTGATCGATGTGGTCGTGATGGGCGAGAGCACGGGGTTCGAGGCCGTCACCCGGCACCTGCTCGACTCCGGGCGGCAGCGCCTGGCGCTGGTGTCGAACTCCACCAGGAGTGGCCGCCCCGAGGGCGCGCGGTACGACGCCTTCGTGGCAGCGCACCGCGCCCGCGGGATGGAGCCGGACCCGGCCCTCATGGTGGCCGGTTCGGACTGGGACCGGCGCGTCTCCGGCTACGAGGCCATGACGGGCCTGCTGCGTTCCGGCGCCGAGTTCGACGCTGCGGTCGGGATCAACGACGCCGTCGCTGTAGGAGCGATGCGGGCGTTGCGCAGCCATGGCCTGCGGGTGCCCGAGGACGTCGCGGTGACCGGTTTCGACGACACCGACGAAGCCGGCTTCACCGTGCCGCCGCTGACCTCGGTCAGCCCTGAGCAACAGGAGATGGTCGCTGCCGCCGTGCAGATGCTGGTGGAGCGGCTGGACGGTCTTGACGTCGCGCCGCGTGAGCACCTCACCGGTGCACACCTGGTGCCGCGGGCATCCTCCGGCGCTCGGCGCTGACCTGATCGGCGGCCCCTCTCGTGAGCGTAGATCGCGCCCTCTCCGCAGGAGTGACGATGAGGGTGCCGGACCCTCGAGCGAGCATGGTCCCACGGGTGTGCGCTGGGTGTGATGCCGTGTGAAGCAATGTTAGACTGCCCAGGCTCGAGCAACGGAGGTAGCACGTGATCCCGGACCAACGGCGCGAGGAGTTGCTGCGATACCTGCGCGAATCCCCCATTCTCTCCGTCCGCGAGCTGACTGAGCGGCTCGGGGTCTCGCACATGACGGTGCGGCGAGACATCGAGGTGCTGGAGCGCGCAGGGCGCGCCTACTCGGTCCCTGGGGGCGTACGACTAGCGGGCCAGTTGGAGGCCGAACCCTCGCGCGATGACAAGGAGACGGTCGATGTCGGCCACAAGCGTGCGATGGCTCGCGCGGCTGCCGATCTCGTCAGCGACGACATGACCATCTACCTGGACGCCGGGACCACGATCCTGGCGATGGTTCCGCACATCGTCGCACGTCAGCGGCTGACAGTCGTGACCAATGACTTCAGCACTCTCGACGCGCTCGTCGATGTCGAGACGGTGGACGTCATCCACGTCGGGGGACTGCTCGATCACCGCAACCGTTCCTCGGTCGGCCGCCTCGCGGCAGCGACTCTGCGCAGCCTCAATGTCGACATCGCCTTCATCAGCTCCAGCAGTTGGGATGCGGTTCGTGGTGTCACGACCCCGCACGAGGCGAAGGTCGACGTCAAACGGGCGGCGTTGGACGTCTCTGCCAAACAGGTGCTCGTCGCCGGCAGCGTCAAGTACGGGCTCTTCGCCACGCATCGCGTCGCCCAACTGGGTGAGTTCGACAGTGTGCTGACCGATGACGAACTACCCGAGGGCGCGGCCGCGGCTGTCCGTGATCGGGGGACGGAGCTGGTGCTCGCGACCGACCCGGCGGGTGCGCCCAGGTCACTGGTGGGCTGAGCTGCCCTCGACGTCCCAGCACGAGCGGTAGTGCTCGGCCAGTTCGTGGGCTTGAGCATCGGTGAGTGGTGTGAAGTTCTGAGCACCCAGGTGGAGCAGGACCTCGGCCGCGGTCTCGAGCTCGATCGCCGCCTCCGCGGCCTGGGGAATCGTATGACCGGCAACGATCGATCCGTGGTTCTGGAGCAACGCAGCGCGGAACATGAAGGTGCGCTTGTCGAGCTGCGCGGCATGCTCGTCGGAGCCAGGGGGTGCGTATGGGATCAAGGGGGTTTGTCCGACCCGCATGACGAAGTACGGGGTGATCGGAGGCAGGGCGCTGCGCTCGGAGTAGGGCGGCAAGCAGGATGCCGCGACGGCGTGGGCTGAGTGCAGATGCACCACCGCCTGGGTGTGGGGATCCTTGCGATAGAACGCCAGATGCAGCGGCGCCTCTTTCGTTGGCCGGGGACCGCTGAGGTGCTCACCGTCGAGGGAGAGTTCGGCCAGGTCGTCCTCGGTGATGGTGGACATACTGGATCCGGTTGCCGAGAGGTAGAGGCTGCTACCCACGCGGACGCTGATATTGCCTGAAGTGCCAGGGCTGAGTCCGAGAGAGGCGAGGCGGTGTGCCTGGTGTACGAGCTCGGTGATCTGTGTCGGCGCAGCCGCCGGGGCGAGGGGGGTCATGTCAGTCGCCTCCAGGCGTCGGTGAAGAAGTCGGGTCCGCCGAAATTGCCGGACTTGAGGGCGAGGGCGACGGGCGTTCGACCGCCGGTGCCGGACGTGAAGGTCCAGGCGACGCCCGGGTCGATGGTCTGGCCCAGGATGAGGTCATGTGCGCCGAGAGCATCGACCACAGCGCCGGAGGTTTCGCCGCCGGCGACGATGAATCGGCGGATGCCGCTGCCCGCCAGCCCTCGTGCCAGGTCGGCGAACGCGGCCTCCAATGCTGCCGCCCGGGCAGCGCCGTCGGGGGAGGTTGCCTCGACCCGCCCTGGGGACTGCGCCGGTGCCACGATGACGACGGACTCAGGGTTCGTGGCGAATCTCGCCTGCGCCTCGGCGCGAGCCCGCTGCACGCCCTCACCCAGCGCATCGAGGTCGAGCCGAAGGATCGGCACGTTCGCTGCTGCGGCGCGCGCGAGCTGGATGTGGGTCGCCTCCGAAGCGCTGCCGGCCAGCACCACCCCTGGCCCGCTCCGTAGGTGCGTCGGGGCGGGTAGCGATGCGTGCGATGACGGGCCGCTCATACCCAGCGCGAGTCCTGATCCGCCGGTGATCACCGCATCGGTGGCGGTGGCGGTCGCGATCGTGGTGAGGTCGTGGTCATCGATGGCGTCGACGACGACGTACCGAACCCCCGCCTCGTCGAAGGTGTCGAGCGCCGCCCGGACGGCGCCAGGACCCTCCCGCACCGTCTCCAGGGAGAGGAGGCCGACCTGGGCTGCGGTCTGGGAGGCCAGGACACGGCGGATGTCCGGATCTGTCATCGGCGTGAGTGGATGATGAGCGAGCGAGCTCTCGCTCAGCAGCCGGTCTCCGACGAAGAGATGGCCACGGTAGAGCGTGCGGCCGTTGGCCGGGAAACTCGGGACCACCACGGCCGTGCGTGCAGACATGCGCTCGATGACCGCATCGCATACCGGGCCGATGTTCCCGCGGGGAGTGGAGTCGAACGTGGAACAGTACTTGACATAGATCCGTTCAGCGCCCGCGGCGAGGAGCGCCCCAAGGCTGGCGAGACTCTGACCAACGGCATCCTCGACCGGGGCAGTGCGGGACTTCAGTGCCACGACGATCGCATCGGCTGACTCGGATGAATAGCCGGCCGGCGGCAAAGTCTCCGGAACGCCGAAGTGCAGGTGCGTGCGGAATCCCCTCGACACCAGGTTACTGGCGAGGTCGACGGCTCCGGTGACGTCGTCGGCGATTGCTCCGAGCATCCGGCTCTCCTCCTACGCGTCGATGCGGCCCACTCGATCTGTGACAGCATGTTACATGCTGTTCTGGAATGTTATAGCCCTGGTAGGCTCGGAATCCGGTCATGGTCCCTGACCGGTACCGAGACGAAGGATCGCGCCGACGTGAACGTCCCCGCCCATCTCGACACCCCTCCTGTGACGCGTGTGGCATTGACCGGTGCTGCCGGTGGTTTCGGTCGTACCGTCCTGCTCGCGCTGCGCACCCATCCGGCGCAGCGGCCGACTGTGCTGTGCGATCTCGATCTCGGGGCGCTGCGCAGCACCATGGTCTCGCTCGGCTATGCCGATCACGAGCTGCAGGAGTGTTCCGCCGGCGAGAGTGTGCGTCAGGCCGTCGCTGCTGGGCACATCGCCCTGGTCGAGACCATCGCGCACCTGGACCCGGCGGCCTACGACGTGCTGATCGAGTCGACGGGTGTGGTGGGGGTGAGCGCACGTGCCGCCGTCGCAGCGATCGATGCCTCCCGGCCGGTGGTCCTGGCGAGCAAGGAGACCGAATCGCTCTTCGGTCGGGCGCTTGCACGACGCGCCCGCGCCCGCGGCGTCGTCTCGACCACGGGCGCCGGTGATCAGCCGGCGAATCTTCTCGCCCTGCTGCACTGGGCGCAGCGCCTCGGCCTCGAGGTCGTCGCAGCCGGGAAGTCGAGCGAGTACGACCTTGTATTGGACCGCGCCACCGGGAGGGCGTCGGTTCTCGACAACGCGACACCGGCATCCCGGCTCACCGATCACTGGAACCTCGGCGAGGACATCGGGGCCACACTCGCGGCGCGGCGGGCAGCGGTGGGGCAACTGCGCCTGGGCGCAGCGGCGGATTACTGCGAGATCGCCGTCGTGGCCAACCTGTCCGGGCGAGGCGTTGACGTGCCCGGGCTGCACTATCCGATCGTTCGCTACCGCGAACTGGCCGACGTCTTCCGCACCCGCTCCGACGGCGGCATTCTGTCCTCCAGTGGCGTCCTGGACGTGTTCGTGCTGCTGCGGGAGGCTGATGAGGCGAGTTTCGCCGGTGGCGAGTTCATCGTCGTGCGGTGTCACGATCGCGAGGTGGCACGCATGCTCGAACAGAAGGGCCACGTGGTCAGCCGTAGCCACGACCATCTCTGCATCGGCCTCCCGTTCCACCTCATGGGACTGGAGATCCCCGGCACCATCGCCGACGTCGTGGCCGGTGTCGCTGCCGGAGAACCGAGCGAGCGGAGGCTCGCGATGGTGGCCTGCGCTGCGGCGGATCTGCCCGCCGGCACCGCGTTCACCGTCACTGGGCACCACCACGAGATCGAGGGCACGAGACCGGAGCTGGTCTCGAGCCACGACGCCGGTCCACACCTTGTCCCGTACTACCTGCTCGATGGCGCCCGGCTCCGACATCCGGTCGCCGCGGGAGCCGCGATCCGGTACGCGGACGTGGAGGGTATTGACCCGCTGCTCCTTGAGCTTGCCGCCGAAGACCGTATCGCCGACCGCAGTCCCGCCGAAGGAGTCTCATGACCGCCACCGCACGTGCCCTCGTCGACCCGAGCTTCTCGTTGGGCGAGATCGACCCCAGGGTGTACGGATCGTTCGTCGAGCACATGGGGCGCTGCGTCTACGACGGCATCTACGACCCCGATCACCCGACCGCCGACGAGGATGGCTTCCGCGGGGACGTCGCCGATCTTGTCCGTGAGCTCGGGCCGACGATCCTGCGCTATCCCGGGGGCAACTTCGTCTCCGGCTACCGGTGGGAGGATGGCGTCGGCCCGCGTGCGGACCGGCCGGTACGACGAGATCTGGCGTGGAAGAGCATCGAGCCGAACCTCGTGGGTACGAACGAGTTCCTGCGCTACTGCCAACGTGTCGCTGCGGAGCCGATGATGGCCGTGAACCTCGGCACTCGAGGAATCGAGGCCGCCACTGCGCTCGTCGAGTACACCACCCTCGCTGAGGGTTCCTACTGGTCCGACCTGCGCCGGTCGCACGGGGTGGCCGAGCCGTGGGACGTGCGCGTGTGGTGCCTGGGTAACGAGATGGACGGTCCCTGGCAGCTCGGCCACAAGACTGCGTATGAATACGGGCGCCTTGCCGCCGAGACCGCCGTCGCGCTCCGGCGAGTCAATCCGGAGATCGAACTGGTCGCCTGTGGCACGTCCAAGCCGGTCATGCCCACCTTCGCCACCTGGGAGGCGCAGGTGCTGGAACAGTGCTATTCCCATGTCGACTACATGTCGATGCACATGTACGTCGACCCGGACCTGGCCGACGATGTGCCGACCCTCCTCGCCTCTGGCCTGGAGATCGATGCCTATATCGACTCGGTGATCGCCGCATCGGACTTCGCCCGCGCCGCCGGCAAGCACAGCCGGCCGATGCCGTTGTCGTTCGACGAATGGAACGTCTGGTACAACTCCCGGCCGCGGGAGATCGGCGTCTGGCCCAGCGCCCCCGAACTCATCGGTGACATCTACTCGATGGCCGACGCCCTCGTCGTCGGGAGCTTCATCAACTCGATCTTGCGGCACTCGGACCGGGTGCGCATGGCCTGTCTGGCGCAGCTGGTGAACGTCATCGCCCCGATCCGCACCGAACCGGGCGGCGGCCAGGCGTGGCGGCAGTCGAGCTTCTACCCATTCGCACTGGCGAGCAGGTTCGGGCGCGGTGAGTCGCTGCGCGTGGGCCTGCAGGCCGGACGCCATGACACGGCACGCCACGAGGACGTCCCCGACCTCGACGTCGCAGCGGTACGCGATCCCGCGAGCGGAACCCTGACCTTCTTCGTGATCAACCGCGATCTCTCGAACACCATCCCGCTGGAGCTCGCTCTCGGGGGCTTCACCGGGTTCGAGGCGGGTGCACGGATCGAACACACCGTGCTCACCGGACCGTCGGCGGCGGCAACCAACAGCGCCTCGCAACCGGACACGGTCGTCCCGCGCGCGGGACGGAGCGGGCGGTGGAGCGGCGAAGCCATCGCCATCGAACCCCTGTCGTGGAACATGATCCGCCTGCACACCGCAACAGTTGGTAACACTCAAAGCACATCGATTCACATGTGATGTGAATATTTGGTATAGTGGTGTCGTCCCGCGCGGCGCTGGAGCTCCGGGATCGTCTGCTTCAAGGAGGAATCACATGGCTGTTCACTCTTCCCACGCATCGCGACGATGGCTCGGGATCGGTATCGCTGCACTTGCCAGCCTCGGCTTGGTCGCGTGCAGTTCAAGCGACCCGGGCGGCGCTGCTCCCGGGGACGGGGGCGATGAGGGCGGCGTCACGACGGTGACCTTGTGGGCCTGGTATCCCGAGGTACAGCAGGTGGTCGATGTCTTCAACGAGAATCATGACGACGTCCAGGTCGACCTGGTCAACGCCGGTGTCGGCGAGGACGCGTATGCGAAGTTGCGGACCGCGCTGGAGTCCGGAACCGGCGCGCCCGATGTGATCCAGATGGAACTCAGCGAGCTGCCGAGCTTCCAGGTGATGGACGGGCTCCTCGACATCGCACCGCACGGGGCGAACGACGTCGCCGGCGACTACCCGGACTGGGTGTGGGAGCAGGTGTCGCAGGACGGCGCCGTCTACGCCATCCCCGTCGATGCCGGCCCCATCGCCTCGATGTACCGCGCCGATCTCTATGACGAGTACGGACTGGAGCCAGCCCAGACCTGGGACGAGTACCGCGCGAATGCGCAGGCACTCCAGGCTGCGGACCCGGATCTGTACATCTCGGCCTTCCAGATCGGCAATGCCTCGAATCTCGTCGGGTTGATCCAGCAGGCCGGCGGAGAGCCCTACGGCTACGACTTCGAGAATCCTGAGGACGTCACGATCGACTTCGACAACGAGATCACCCGGAGGGTGCTCAACTACTGGGGTGACCTCATCGATGAGGGACTGGTCGCCGCACAGCCGTATCACTCGACCGAATGGGATAACGGCATCGCTACCGGCGCCTATCTGACGACCATCGAGGCGGCGTGGCGCCCCGGCTATCTGAGCAACGTGGCCGACTCCACCGCAGGGCAGTGGCGAGTGGCACCGATCCCGCAGTGGGAGGAAGGTGATGATCTGCAGGGCAATCACGGCGGATCGACCTTCGCGGTGACGAGTCAGACGGATTCCCCCGAGGCCTCGGCTCAGGTCGCGATCGAGATCTTCGGTTCGGACGAGCCGTGGGAGGTCGGCATCGAAGAGGCGTTCCTCTTCCCCGTCTACAACCCGGTCGCGCAGTCCGAGGAGTTCCTGGAGCGCCCGTATGAGTTCTTCGGCGGGGAGTCCGCGAACGAGGTGTTCGTTCCGGCCGCTCAGTCGGTGAGCCCCCTCGAGTTCACTCCGTTCGACTCGTTCGCCAAGTCGACGATCAATGAGCAGGTGGCCGCCGCGATCGCGGGCGAGCAGACCATGGATGAGGCCGCCGCCGAGATTCAGCGAATCCTCGTCGAGTATGCACAGTCCGTTGGCATGACTGTCACTGAGCCCTGAGCCCTGAGCCCTGAGCCCTGAGCCCTGAACCCTGAGACCAGAGCCCGGTGCCGGCAACGGCACCGGGCACCCCACGTCCACAAGGATCGCCATGACCAAAGCCATTGCCGCCGACCACGTCGGTAGCACCACCGCGGCGGCGGGATCGACATCCGGTCCGACCCTGAAACGCCGTCGGACACAGGCCGAGAGCCGTGGCCGGTACGGATGGGTGCTGCTGGCTCCGTTCGCCGCCACCTTCGTGCTCTTCCTCATCGTGCCGCTGGCCTACGCGCTGTGGCTGAGCCTCCACTCGCGCTCGATCACGGGTTCGCAGAACTGGGCCGGATTCGACAACTACATCCGCGTCTTCAGCGACTCCTCCTTCCTAGGAGGCCTGGGGCGGGTGCTGCTGTACGGGGTGCTGCAGGCGCCCATCATGCTCGTCCTCGCGTTGGTGCTGGCCCTGATGCTGGACGCGGTCACCACACGTCTGTCCCGCCTGTCCCGCATCGTCGCGTTCATGCCCTACGCGGTGCCCGCGGTGATCGGTGTGCTGATGTGGGGTTTCCTGTACAGCCCGCAGCTCGGACCTGCCAGCATCCTCACCGCTCTGTTCGGGGATGCGGCACCGGATCTGCTGGGATCGAACCTGGTGCTGTACTCGCTCGTCAACATCGTGACGTGGCAGATGACCGGCTACAACATGATCATCATCTATGCGGCACTGCAGGGTCTGCCGCGCGAGATCTACGAGGCGGCCCGTATCGACGGCGCCGGCGGATGGAAACTCGCGACGCAGATCAAGCTACCGCTGGTAGCGCCGGCCGTGGTGCTCTCGACCGTGTTCACCATCATCGCGACGCTGCAGCTCTTCTCGGAGCCGAAGGTGCTGCAGTCGACGCGACCTGACGCGGTACCCGCGGACTTCACGCCGAATATGTACGCCTACAACCAGGCGTTCGCGTACGGCCAGTTCAACTACGCCGCCACGATCTCGTTCGTGCTCGGTGTGGTCATCATCATCGGCTCGTACATCTTCCTGTACGTCACTCGCCGAAGGAGTGGACTCCATGACTGATCTCGCTACGGCGACGGGCGTCAGGGCCGGTGGGGCACCGCATCGAGTGCGATCCACACCGTCAGGCGGCCGGGCGCGCCGCCCGATGAGCATCGGTCGCATCGCGTTGATCCTGGGATTAATCGTCTCGATCGTCTACTTCTTCCTACCGTTCTGGTGGCTCGGGGTGGCATCGACCAAGTCCACCGGCGATCTCTACACCAGCCCGTCACTGTGGTTCGCCGACGGGTTCGCGTTCTTCGAGAACATCGCGCGCACATTCGCATATCAGAACGGCATCTTCTTCACGTGGATCTGGAACACGATCCTCTATTCGGTCACGTCGGCCGTGGGCGCTACCGTGCTGGCCACCATGGGAGGGTACGCGTTCGCCAAGTATCGCTTTCGCGGACGGAAGGTCTCGTTCGCGATTCTCCTGGGCGCGGTGATGATCCCTAATACCGTGCTGGTGCTGCCGACCTACATGATCATGTCGAACCTCGGCCTGGTGAACACGATATGGGCCGTGATCCTGCCCGGGCTGCTGAACCCGCTCGGCGTCTATCTGGTGCGCATCTATGGTCAGGATGCGGTCCCGGACGAGGTGCTGGAATCAGCACGCATCGACGGCGCCAAGGAGTTCCGGATCTTCACGCAGATCGCGCTCCCGATGCTGCGCCCGGCGATCGCCACTGTGCTGTTGTTCTCCCTGGTGAACACATGGAACAACTTCTTCCTGCCGCTGGTGATGATTTCCGACAACAGGCTCTATCCGCTCACCGTCGGTCTCAACAACTGGCGTGCACTCGCGACCATCGACGGTAGCGCCGGGCAGGACCTGTACCCACTCCTGATCATGGGCTCACTGCTGGCCGTGGTCCCGCTGATCATCGCGTTCCTCGCGATGCAGCGTCAGTGGCAGAGCGGACTGGCGCTCGGTGCGGTGAAGTAGGGAGACGGCGACCGGAGGCGGACGAAATCGACGGTCATACTGCCAACCAGGCTCGTATACGCACTCGTTGGCAGTATGACCGTCGATTTTTCTGACCACCTTCGGGGTCAGCCGGCCGACGGCCGATGGCACCCAGCGCCCGTCACCTGGAGCCGGGCGCGATCAGGCTCAAGGTGAACGCTCACATCCATCCGTGTCTTGCTATTGACAACGCTGAATGGTGGCGCCTACTGTCGACCGCAGTTCACGCAAAGGAGCACATGTGACGCAGCAGCAGGTGGCCCCCACCGCCTCCCCTCCCTCGCCAGGTTCCGGCCGCCCGGCCGAGGTGGCCCCCGCCATCCCTCGCAGCACACCGGCGCATCGTCCCCTCGACCTGCGCTCGGTCCGGCTCAGCCCGGATGGCGCCCTCGGTACGTGGCAGGGCCTCAATGCCAAGGCCACCATCGGCCACTGCATCGCGAACCTCGAGACCTCCGGTGTGATCGACAACTTCCGCCGGGTGATCGGTGAGTCCGGTGCCGACTACCGCGGCTTCGTCTTCGCCGACTCCGACCTGTACAAGACCATCGAGGCCGTCGCGTGGGAGATCGGCCGCACTGGCACCCACGAGTGGGACGCCTGGCTCGACGACGTGATCGACCTGGTGGCCCGCGTGCAAGAGCCGTCCGGTTATGTGATGACCTGGATCCAGGGCGTGCACCCGGAGAAGAAGTTCGCCGAACTCGAGTGGACGCACGAGATGTACGTGCTCGGCCACATGATCCAGGCCGCGGTCGCGTTGTCCCGCGCTGCCGGACGCGACGACCTGCTCAGCATCGCCCGACGCTTCGCCGATCTGCTCGACCGCCGCTTCGGACCTGGCCGGGACGAAGGCATCTGCGGGCACCCACAGATCGAGACCGCGCTCGTGGAGTTGTACCGCCACACCGGCGCCGACCGCTACCTTGCCCTCGCCCAGCGGATGGTCGACCTCCGTGGGAAGGGCCTGCTCACTCCCGGGCATCTTGGGGCGACCTACTTCCAGGACCACACCCCTGTACGGGAGGCGAGGGACGCCGTCGGGCATGCCGTGCGTCAGCTGTACCTGAACGCCGGGGTGACCGACGTGCAACTGGAGACCGGCGACGCAACCCTGATGCAGGCGATGCACGCGCAGTGGACAAGCGCCCACCACCGCAAGATGTACCTCACCGGCGCGTTCGGCTCCCGGCACCGGGACGAGGCCTTCGGCGACGACTACGAGCTTCCCTCCGATCGTGCCTACGCCGAGACCTGTGCCTCCATCGCTGACGTGCACTGGACCTGGCGGATGATGCTGGCCAGCCCGGATCTCGTGCCGGAGTACGCGGAGACGATCGAGCGCGAGCTGCACAACGCCCTCGCTGCTGCCGTGGACTCCACTGGCACCCGGTTCTTCTACGCGAACCCGCTGCAACTGCGACCGGACCGGTTCAGCGAGGAGAACGCCCCCCGCGACCGGCAGCACTGGTACTCCTGCGCCTGCTGCCCGCCGAATCTGGCGCGACTGGTGGCCCAGCTCGGCTCCTATGTGGCTACGGCAAGTGAGCAGGAGCTGGCGCTGCACCTGTTCGCCGACGCCGAGATCGACGTACCCGCTCACCTGGGCGGTGGCGCCCTGCGTGTGAGCACGGCCTATCCCGACGACGGCCGGGTCACCTTCGCTCTGGACGGTTCGCCGAGCTTGCGCTTGGCCGTGCGGGTACCGAGCTGGTCAGCCTCCACCACTCTCGACGGCGGACCGGTCACCCTGGACGACGACGGCTACCTGCGCGTGGACCTGGAGTCTGCGGCGCCCCTCACGCTCTCCCTCGACCTCACCCCCCGGTGGACCCGCGCCCACCACCGCGCCGACGCGCTGCGCGGTGCACGGGCGATCGAAGTAGGTCCTCGGGTGTACTGCCTGGAGCAGGTGGACCTGCCCGAGGGTGTGGCCGTCGACGACGTCCGCGTGGCCGCCGACGCCGAGCTGGAGACAGTTGCCGGCCCGGACCGCACGCGGGTGCGGGTGGAGGGCTTGGCGAGGGACGCCGTCGAAGGCCTCTACCCGGCCACAGGCCGCGGCAATCCGAGGAATCCAGAGGGATCCCGCGCTGTGACCCTGACCGCCGTCCCGTTCTCGACCTGGGGAAACCGAGGCAGCACCGCGATGCGCGTGTGGCTGCCGATCATCTGACACGTGCGCGGCCGAGCGGCCGTGCCGGACTCGAGGAGGAGTCGTATGTACCGCATCAGGAAGAGCCGGTCCGTGCCGGCAGTGGCCGCTGTGATGGCGGGGGCGCTGGCATTGAGCGCCTGCTCCGGTGGAGACGGGGATGAAGGCGGCGGTGGTGGCGACACCATCCAGATCCTGGTTCTCAAGCACCCGCTGACCGGTGCGATGGCCGATATGGGCTGGGTAGCCGACCTGGAGGAGGCGGCCGGGGTCACCATCGAGTGGGAAGAAGTCTCAGCCGACTGGGACCAGAAGAAGTCCACGATGCTGGCTGCCGGGGACATTCCGGATCTGGTGGTCGGGACCAACGCGATCACCAACGCCGACCTGGCCACCTTCACCGGCCTGTTCGAAGACCTCAGCGACGATATGGACGCCCTGCCGAACGTGGCGGAGATGTTCGACGCGGTACCCGTCACACAGGAGATGGCGACCATGCCGGACGGCGCGGTGTACTCCCTGCCCAGCTACCGGCGCTTCTGGCCGGAGACGGGAACCCGCCAGTTCATCAACCAGCAGTGGCTGGACACCCTCGGCCTCGAGCAGCCGACCACCTGGGACGAACTGCACGAGGTGCTGCTGGCCTTCAAGGAGGAGGACGCCAACGGCAACGGCGACCCCGACGACGAGATCCCGATGGACTGGGCGCCGGCCGGTGATGACGGGTTCGGGCTGTTCCAGCCGACGGTGCTGCTCGGCAGCCTCGGCCTGCCGATCGCCGACGGTGGTGGCCAGGGCTACTTCGTCGAGGACGGCCAGGTGGGCAACTTCCTGATCGACGAACGCTATCGCGAGCTCATCTCCTTCCTGCACGAGCTCTACGCCGACGGGTTGATCAGCCAGGACGTGATGACGCAGGACTATTCGGCCTACCAGTCCGTGGCCCGCGGCGATGGCGACAGCGCACGCGTCGGCTTCACGTGGGGCTGGACCGGTTCGGACCGCGTCGGCGCCCAGCTGGTCGAGCAGTATGCGCCGCTCGCACCGCTGCAGGCCGATAGCTCCATCGGTGCGGACGAGGTCACCTGGTCCTTCGACTCCTACCTGCTGAACTACGGCGTCAACTCCATCACGATGTCCGCGCAGTCGGACAACCGTGAGGGTGCCCTGGCAGTGATCGACGCCTTCTACGATCAGGACATCTCGATCCAGGCGCTCTGGGGCGAGCTGGGGGAGAACCTCGAATCCGCCGGGGAGGACGCCTATGAGGTGCTGCCCCCCGCGGACGGCGAGTCCGATCCCTCCACGTGGAAGTGGACCACCACCCTCGCCGACAACAGCCCCGGCTGGATCCGGGAGGACATCGACGTGGTGCTCCCCACGGATCTGCAGGAGGCGGCTGACCAGTCGGAGCCGTTGGATGCCGCGATCGCGAACGTGGACCCGTCCACCGACATCTTCCCGTCCCAGTTGATCCGTATGAGCGAGGAGGATCTGAACCAGCTGGCGCTCAACAACACCGCCGTCTTCGGCATCGCGATGCAGCGGTGGGCCACCTGGATCACCGAGGGTGGCGCAGACTCCGGCTGGGACGCCTACGTGGCCGAGGTGGAAGCCGCCGGGTTGACGCAGAACCTCGAGATCCACCAGCGCTTCTACGACGAGTTCGCGGCCTCGCAGGGGTAGTGACGCCGTCATCTGATGAAGGTGCGGCCGGCAGGGTCGAGTGACCCCACCGGCCGCACCACCACCGATCGAAGGAGATCGCTGTGACTGTGACGAGGAGCGGGCCCGCCCAGGGGACGGCCGTGGCGCCCTCACGCGGCCCCACCCGCACGCGACCGAAGGGTCTGGCCGGGCTGCGCCGGCACGTGCACCGGTACTGGCAGCTGTGGGTGATGGCCCTCCCGGCCATCGGCTTCGTGGTGCTGTTCGCCTACGTTCCGATGTACGGGCTGCAACTCGCCTTCCGGGAGTTCGACTTCACCGCCGGGCTCACCGGGGGCGAGTGGGTCGGGCTGAAGTACTTCCGGCAGTTCTTCGAGAGCCCGCAGTTCTGGACTCTCATGCGCAACACCGTGGTCATCAGCGTCACCACGCTGGTGGTCGGGTTCATCGCACCGATCGCTCTGGCGCTGCTGGTCAACCAGGTGATCGGGCGCCGTCGGAAGAGGTTCCTGCAGACTGCGACCTATCTGCCGCACTTCATCTCGATCGTGGTGATCGTGGGGATGCTGCAGGTGTTCCTCTCCCCCTCCTCTGGGCTCATCACCCGGGTGGCCGAGATGGTGGGGGTCTCAGGAGCGAACTTCCTGGGCGACACCAGTGCTTTCGTGCCCGTCTATGTGATCTCCGAGGTGTGGCAGCACGCCGGGTGGAACAGCATCATCTACCTCGCGGCGCTCGCGAGTGTCGACACCCAGCTCTACGAGGCTGCCCGGATCGACGGTGCGGGGCGGTTCACGATCATCCGCCACATCGACGTACCCGCGCTGGTGCCGACGATGATCGTGCTGTTCATCCTGAACATGGGCACGGTGCTGAGCACCGGCTTCGAGAAGATCTTCCTCATGCAGAACCCCCTGAACCTGGGGGTCTCCGAGGTACTCGCCACCTACGTGTACAAGATCGGCATCCTGTCGAACCAGTTCAGCTATGGCACCGCGATCGGGCTGTTCAACACCCTGATCAACTTCACGTTCCTGGTGATCACGAACCAGGTGGCCAAGCGCCTCTCCAACACGAGCCTGTGGTGATCCCATGAGACTGTCAGCCCTCTCCCGCCGCACCCCTGGCGACATCGCCTTCACGATCGGTCTCGTCCTGACCTGCGCCCTGGTGCTGTTCCTGACGCTGTATCCGATCTACTTCGTCGTGATCGCCTCCGTCAGCGATCCCACGATGGTCGCCACCGGGCGCGTGTGGTTCATGCCGCAGGGGATCTCCTGGTTCGGGTACGAGCAGATCCTCGCCGATGAGCGCATCTGGACCGGGTACCGCAACACGATCCTCTACACGGTGGTGGGCACCGCAGTGAACCTGCTGGTGACGCTTCCCGCCGCCTACGCCCTCTCCCGGCGCGAGTTCAAGCCGCGGAGGGTGCTGATGTTCTTCTTCGCGTTCACGATGTTCTTCAACGGCGGGCTCATCCCCATGTATCTGCTGCTGCGGGACCTGAACCTGCTCGACAACTGGCTCGTGTTCATCCTCCCGACGGCGGTCAACGTCTACAACCTCATCATCGCCCGGGCGTTCTTCGAGAACTCTCTGCCGGAGGAGCTGTACGAGGCCGCCACGATCGATGGGTCGAACTACTTCCAGTTCTTCCTCAAGATGGCCGTGCCGCTGTCGATGGCGATCATCTCGGTGATCGGTCTGTACTACCTGGTGCAGCACTGGAACGACTTCTTCACCGGTCTGGTGTTCGTGCGCGATTACGACAAGCAACCGCTGCAGATCGTGCTGCGCGACATTCTCATCTCCAACCAGGCGTTCTCCGGCGGCGCCGGTGGTGCCGGGGGATCGGGAGGCAGTTACGCGCAGCAGTACGCCGACCAGATCAAGTACGGCGTGATCGTGGTCTCCACCCTGCCGGTGATCGTGCTCTACCCCTTCCTGCAGCGGTACTTCGAGAAGGGCGTGATGATCGGGTCGGTGAAGGGCTGATGCACCACCTCCTCGATTGGCACCAGCGGATCGGGCGCCTCGGCCTGCGGCTGCTGTGCCTGCACCTGCTCTGGATGGCGTGGACGCTGCGCGGCGGCGTCCTCGCCGGGATCTTCCCCGCCACAGCCGCCCTGCACGGGGTGCTGCGCGATGACATCCGGCACGCCCTCCACTATCCGGGCGAGCCCCTCGGACTCGACCGAGCAGGCCGCCGGGCGTTGCGCACCCGCTTCGCCGGGCTCTGGCGGGCCGAGTTCGGACCGGCGAACGGTCTCGGCGCCGTGCTCACCGTGGCGTGGGCGCTGGTGATCGTGGACAGGATCGTGGTGGGAACCCTCGACCTCGGCGGCCTGGGCCCCGTGCTCGCCGGTGGCCTGACAGTGGCCGGGGCGGTGCTCGGTGTACTGACCGTGCTCGTGTGGCCGCTCCAGGCGCACTTCGACGACGGAGCGTTCGCACTGCTTCGGCGCAGCGCCGTGCTCGCCGGTGGGCGCCCGGCCACGGCGGCGCTCGCGGCCCTCGGGGTCGGGGTGATCCTGTGCGCCTACTACGTGATACCTGGGCTGATCCCGGTGCTGGGCGTGGCGGCCCCCGCCGCGCTGGCCACCAGTGCGCTGTGGCGCACCGGGGTCCTGGCTGCGCCGCCGAGCACTCCACACGCCGGCACCACCCCACACGGGAAGGACCCGATCGGCCAGAGCGACCGGAATGAACGGACCGGCCGAACGCTGCAGCACGCCTGACGCACTCCACACCGAGAGGACATCGATGTCCACCACCCCCGCGACCGACCGAGTTGCCACCGCACCCGTGCTGCGCTCGCTCGCCTACGACGGGCGGGTGCGCCTGGCGGGTGCCCTCGGCGAGCGAATCGCCGATGCCGCCCAGACCTACCTCAGTATGGATCCCGCCGACGTCCTGCACGGCTTCCGGGAACGGGCCGGCCTGCTCGCCCCGGGGCAGCCCATGACCGGATGGTCGCGGACCACCACGGAACCGACTTTCGGGCAATGGGTCAGCGGGCTGGCCCGTCTGGGCGTGACCGCAGGGATCCCCGAGGCCTCCGCCCGGGCGATCGAACTGGTGGAGGGATATGCCGAGACCGTCGGCTCCGACGGCGACACCCGGATGTCGCTCTACGGCTACGAGAAACTCGCCTGCGGGCTCGTCGATACCGCGCTCTACGGCGGCCACCTGCCAGCCGTGGACCTGCTGAACCGGACGGTCGAGTGGGCCGCCCGCACCCTCGAGCGTGACCGGCCGCCCGCCCACGCCGCCAACTTCGCCGGCGGCATCATCACGCCCACCTCACACGCCCGCACCATCGAGTGGTACACCCTCGCCGAGAACCTGCACCGTGGGTACCTCGCCGGCGCCGCCCCCGCTGTCGAGGACTTCGCCGGGCTGTGGCACTACGACTCCTACTGGGACCGCTTCGCCGAAGCGCCCACGCCCGGCCGCCCGTGGGACGTGCCCGTCTGGTTGCACGCCTACTCTCACGTGAACACCTTCGCCTCGGCAGCGGCCGCCTACGAGGTGACGGGCGATCAGCACTACCTGGACGTCCTGCGGAACGCCCACGACTACCTCACCACCACCCAGACGTATGCCACCGGTGGGTATGGCCCGAGCGAGTTCACCCTCCCCGAGGACGGGTCGCTCGGGCGCAGCCTGGAGTGGCGTACCGACACCGCTGAGATCGTGTGTGGCTCCTGGGCGGCGTTCAAGCTGTGCACCGCCCTGCTGCGGTTCACCGGTGAGGCGCGCTACGCCGACTGGGTCGAACAACTCGTGTTCTCCGGGATCGGGGCCGTCACGCCGGTCCGCCCCGGGGGCCAATCGCCCTACTACCAGGACTACCGGCTCGGGATCGCCACGAAACTGCCGCATTGGGACGACTGGCCGTGCTGCTCCGGAACCTATCTGCAGTGCGTGGCCCACCTGCCGGATCTGGTCTACCACGCCCACGACGGTGGACTGTCGGTCGCCCTGTACGTCCCCTCCTCCGTGACGTGGGCCCAGGAGGGGCGCGAGGTCACCCTGGACCAGCGCACCGATTTCCCCGTCGGGGACACCGCGACCTTGACGCTCAGTCTGCCGGACGGTCCGGCGACCTTCACGCTGCGCCTGCGGGTACCGCCGTGGAGTGAGCGATTCACGGTGACCGTCAACGGGGAGGTGACCTCCGCCGTCGTGGGGGAGGGCGGGTGGCGTGAGCTGAGGCGTGAGTGGCACGACCGGGAGGAGGTGCGCATCACCCTGGGTGCCGGGCTGCGGGTGCTACCGGTGGATCGCTGGCACCCGAACCGGGTGGCGTTCGCGCACGGGCCGGTGGTGCTGGCGCAGAATGCGGACTGGACGATGCCGATCTCGTTGCCCACACCGTGGGAGATGGTGGACCTGGATTGTGCCTTCACCCGCGACGACGATGGCCTGACCTACCGTCCGGTGGGGGTGGGCACCGCCCGACTGCCACTCGGGTGGATGGGGCCGCTCGCCGACGTGCCGGACCGCATCCCCTACCGCATTTACCACGACCTCGACGATCCCCGGATCGTGTAGAAGGAGATCTGTTGACACTCGAACCGCTCACCACCATCATCCACCGCGGCGTCGTCGGGGAGATGGGCTCCCTGTACACCCGCCTCCTGGTCACCGACCCCGACGGCCCGAACGCCGGAGCCCTCTTCCTCACCTGGGAGTTGCGGCTCGGGGTGGCCGACGACGGCGGCCCCTCCTTCCCGATCTGGCGCAGCCTGGACGGTGGGCACAGCTGGGAGCACCTCGCGGACGTGGCCGATGCCCTCGGGCAGGGGAACCGGTACCAGCCGATGATGATCGAGCTGACCGACGATCTCGCACACCTGCGCCGCGGGGATCTGCTGCTCGCCGGGAACTCCATCCCCGCCGACGGTTCGTCGACCACTCTCGCCCTGTACTCCTCCTCTGACGGCGGAGCCTCCTGGGCGTATGAGTCGACCATCGATTCGGGTGGCCCGGCGATCTACTCTCCGCGTAGCGATGCCGCCACCACATCGGTGTGGGAACCGGATCTGCAGGTGATCGACGGCACCCTGCAGTGCTATCTGGCCGACGAGCGGGACAAGGCCGCCGGGATGCTGCAGACGATCACACGACGCTCCACCACCGATCTGCGTACCTGGTCGGAGAAGGACCTGATCTGCGGGATCGCCGACCGCCACCACCGACCCGGCATGTTCGTGGGCACAGGCCAGATGCCCGATGGCGTCCACCGCGCCGTGATCGAGGTGGTCGGCCCGCCGGAGGTGCCGATCCACCTCCTCACCAGCGACGACGGCCTGGATTGGGGCGATCCATCCGCGATCGGGCTTGCGTTGGTGGCCACCGACGGCACCAGCATCTCCGGCACCCCGAACCTTGCCTGGCGCGAGGTGGGCGGCCAGGTGGAGATGATCGCGACCGGCCGGACCAGCCTGCGCGACGGCGTGGCCGGCAACCGGGCGCTGCGCAGCCTCGACCTGGGCCGCACATGGACCTCGTTCGAACTACCCACCCCAGCCGAGCGTTCACTCACCGGGGACGGGTCCGGCTACTCCCAGTCGGTGCGGTGGAACGCCGCGGGCGAGCTGGTGCACGCCACCACGGTCCGTTCGCCCAGCGGCAGCCACGATGTGGTGGTCACGGTGGCAGCGCGGCAGAACTGAACGGCTGGCCCGCTGGCGTCGCGGTTGGGGCTCTGGTGAGCAACCACGGTCGGGGTTGGTCACCGGGTCAACAGTGGGTCCGGCACCGCTTCGGCGCCCCGGTTTTGTCGGACCCGACAGCGCGCCGCGATGCCGGCGATCGCCACACTGGGAGAAACCGAGACCTGGAGGATGCATGACGATCGCCGCAGCCGCTCCCCGTGACTACCTGGTGCGCCCGTGGGCCGGTACCTGGGTCCGCGACCTTGCCCTCATCGGCGGGGCCGTCGCACTGACGGCGCTGCTCGCCCAGGTCTCCATCCCGGTCCCCGGATCCCCGGTGCCAGTCACCGGGCAGACACTCGCCGTCGTCCTCGTCGGAGCGACCATGGGCTTGCGGCGTGGTGTGGCAGCGATGGGCGCCTACGTCCTGCTCGGTGGGCTGGGCCTGCCGATCTACTCCGACGGTGCCGGGGGCGTGGCGGTCGTGGTGGGGCCGACGGGAGGCTACCTGCTCGGCTTCATCCTCGCGGCCGCCGTCATGGGCCATCTCGCTGAACGCGGCTGGGACCGTACGCCGCTGCGCACGCTGGCACTGGGGCTGACAGGCCAGGTGCTCGTTTTCGCCGTCGGGGTACCGTGGCTCGCCCTGGTGGCCGGGTTCGCTCCGGCCGAAGCGATCGCGGCAGGATTCACGCCGTTCATCGTCGGGGGGCTAGTCAAGGGGGCGATCGCCGGGATGCTGATCCCGGCCGCGTGGCGGGTGGTCAGGCGAGGTCAGCGCCCGGCCGAGCAGGGATAAAGCAGGGCAGACATGGGACTCGGGGACAGACACCACTAGGCTCGGCCACGTGAACGATCGCCCTGCTCCTGGTCGCCGGTTGCGCCCCGGGCGGCGCCCGGCGAACCGGCCCCGGAAGGGACCGGAGCCCGAGGTTCCCATCGTCGACACCGACGGCGTTCCGGAAGCCTCCCAGGTACCGCCGCTGCGGCCGGCCGTGCCCCTGCGGGCTCGCGAGCAGACCGGGCCCTCCGCCGTCGTGCGCCCATGGTCGTTGCGGGAACAGGCACGGCGGATGGTCGCCGGGAAGGGGCCGCCCACGCTGCCGTTCCCCGGCTCGCGTTTCCTCTCCTCCCTCAGCGCCGAGGAGGAGCGGTCCGTGCTGGACCTGGTGCTGCGTGCCGGGGAGGCGATGGTCGCCACCGGTGCGCCGGTGGGTGATGCCACCGCCGAGATGCTCCGGATGGCCGACGGGCTCGGTGTGAAGAACCTGAGCGTCGACATCACCTTCATCTCGGTCACGGCCACGATCGACCGGGACGACGACCCCGTCACCAAGGTGCGGGTGATCAGCACCCGCACGTCCGACTACAGCCGGCTGACCGACATCAGTCGCCTGATCGCGGAGATCACCCGGAAGCAGCTGAGCATCAACGAGGCCCATGAGCGGCTGACGGAGATCCTCACCGCACCCCACCCCTACCGGCGGGCAGTGGTGACCGGCGCGCTCGGGATGATGGCGGCATCGGTGGCGGTGCTGCTCGGCGGTGGCTGGGCGGTCGCCCTGCTGGCGGCGGCGACCACGATGGTGATCGACCGGGTGCAGCGATTCCTGCGCCACCGAGGTTTGCCGTACCTGTTCCAGCAGGTGGTCGGCTCGGGGATCGCAACCGTGGTGGCTGTGGTGCTGCTCTGGGGCCAGAACACGTGGGGGTGGGACCGTGCGCTGTTCCCGCCCTCCCTCGTGGTCGCCTCCGGGATCGTGGTGCTGCTGGCGGGCCTGGCGCTGGTCGGGTCGGCGGAGGACGCGATCGCGGGCTTCCCGCTCACAGCCGCGGCCCGCACATTCGAAGTCGGCCTGTACACCGTGGGGATCGTGGCAGGAATCGGCATCGTGCTCGAGGTCGGGCGCCAGTTCGGGGTTCCGTTGAGCATCGGTGACGCCGGAGCCGGTGTGCATGTGCACCCGCTGCTGTTCATCGGCGCCGGTGGCGCGATCGCCGCGGCCTGGGCAGTGGCGAGCTATACCCGGATCCGCACCGTGGGTCTGGTCGCACTGGTGGCGGGGGTGGCATCCGCTGCGTACGTCGGAGTGACCGCCTTGGGGGTGAGTCCTTCGGAGAACCAGTTCGGTGCCGCAACGGCCGCATTCTCGGCGGCTCTGGCGATCGGGCTCCTGGCGGGTGTGCTGAGTGAGCGGGTGCGGGTGCCGACGATGGTCATCTCGGTGTGTGCGGTCACGCCCTTCCTGCCGGGCCTGACGATCTACCGGGCGATGTACAACATCGTCGACACCGGCTTCATTCTCGAAGGGCTCGATCTGCTGGTGCGCGCCGGCTCGATCGGTTTGGCGCTCGCGGCCGGCGTGACTCTCGGGGAGTATCTGGCCACGCCGCTGACGTCCGAGGCCGATAAGTGGCAGCGGCGCATGATGGCCCGCGCCCGCGGCTCCCGCATCTGACCACCTCTGGTGCGTGTGCCGCTGTGCCGCGGCGTGGCGCCTTGGTGTGCCGATAGTCGCGGGGCCACGATGGGAGCAGTTCCGACGAACGGCGAGGAGGCCAGGCGTGCGGATCGTGGTGACAGGTGGATCGGGCCGGCTCGGCACCCAGGTGGTGCGGCGCATCCGTGAGCTCGGGCACGTGGCCGTGCCGGTCAGCCGTCGGTGGGGCATCAACCTCACCACCGGGCAAGGGCTCGGCACCGCTCTCGCTGGAGCCGACGCCGTGGTCCACTGCGCCAGCAACCCCTGGCGGCCTCGCGGCACCGACGTGGAGGGGACGGCGCAGCTACTCGCCGCCGTCGCAGCGCAGGAGCGGCCAATGCACCTGGTGCACGTCTCGATCGTCGGGTGCGATGCGAACCCCTACACCTACTACCGGGCCAAGGCTGCAGCAGAGCGCCTGGTGATGGCCTCCGGGCTCCCGGCGACGATCGTTCGCGCCACCCAGTTCCACACCCTCGTCGCCGCTCTCGCCCGGCGTGCGACCATCGGGCGCACCGACGTCGGGCTCGACGCCGCCACCCAGCCGGTGGATGCCGGATGGGTGGCCACCGAGCTGGCTGATCACGCGCTCGGACGTGCCCCCGACGGTCCGGTGCGGGCTCTCGACCTCGCCGGCCCCGATGTCCTCTCCGTCTCCGACGCACTGACCGCGGTCCGGGTGCACGACGGACGGCCGGCCAGTCATCACCTCCGGGTGCCGGCCATCGGAGGCACGCTCCAGGCGTTTGCCCGCCGCACCAATCTGCCGGGACCGCAGGTGCGTATCGGGGGTTGCACTTTCGACAGCTGGCTGTCGCGGCAACCGGTGCCCTCCGGGCACTGACGGAGAGTTCGGAACGTCTAGCCCACGACGACGTCCCCCGGCTCGACCATTGTCCGGTGGACGCCCTCCAGCAACAGCCCGGCCTGCACGCCAGCCTCGGCGACCGTGCCGCGTTGCTGGAACATCTCGACGCCAGCGATGCGCGACGCCACGACGACCTGGCCTGAGCGCAGAACGGTGACGTGCTGGCCCTCGGCGAGGCTTCCCGAGTCGACCGTGCCGGCGACCACGGTGCCCCGCCCGGTGATCGTGAACACCGATTCCACGGTGAGTGAGCCGGCCGTGAACTCGGTCGGCCCGGTCGTGGTGGCGGAGTCCTTCGCCTTGCGCTTGCGCCAGAACATGCCTCCGACGGTACAACGCCGAACGAGCGGGACGCAGAGCGATCAGCGCACGTCGGCCGCGTCGAGCAACTCGGCCGTGCTGTGCTCGGCGATCGCGGCCATGCACGGGTCATCGTCGGCGTGTGCCGCGAACACACCCGCGAGGCTCGCTGCCCACGCCCGGGCACGTGACCACAGGGCGTCGTCACCGCCGTACCCGTCCGGAAGGCCTGACCCGGTGCGGTCCGCCGTCGCATAGGCGACCACGAACGCCGCCCGACCACGGGCCGTGAAGGTGAGCCACGCCGTCGCCAGATCAGTCGCCGGATCCCCGGCCGTGACATCGCCGAAGTCGAGGACCGCCGTCAACCGGTGCCGGTGCGTCAGCAGGTTCAGCGGGTGCGGATCTCCGTGCACCCACACCGGCGGGCCGCTATAGGCGGGCACATGCGCGTGCCGCTCGAAGACGGCGGCCAGCTCCTCGCGGCGCGGTACGGCCGGGTCGGCCAGTCTCGCCCGGATGGCCTCAGCCCGCTCCGCCAGCGGTACTCCACGCACCGGGTTGGCCGGCGCGTCCGGATCGGCCGGGCGATGCAGGGCTGCGAAGAACTTCCCCAGCCGTGCGGCCCAGGCATCGCGTGCCAGCGCGGGATCGTGCGCAGCCGGCCGGCCCTCGATCCACCGCACGATCGACCACGCCCACGGGTAGTAGGCAGTCGGTCGCCCGACCCGGACGGGCTCGGGGACCGGCACCGGCAGGAGTGGTGCCAGGCGCGGCAGCACGAGCTGCTCGTGTTCCACCAGCCGGGCCGCCGCCTCGCGACGCGGCAGGCGCGCCAGCAGCGTCGAACCCAGGCGGACCATCACGTTGTCCCAGCCGTTCGCCACCACCCGTAGCGGTCGTTCGGCGAGCTCGGGATGCTGATCGGCCAGCAGGCGGCGCACGAGATCCTCATCGATGTGGACCTCGGCCGCCGGTGTGCCCGCCATCAGGAAGTGCCTTCGTGCAGAGCCGCCAGTGCCTGACTCAGGTGCGGGTACCGGAACGTGAAGCCGGTGCCGCCCAGTCGCTCCGACGTCGCGTGGCGGCCGGTCAATGCCAGCTGCGGATCGGTGCGCAGCACCACCGCGGCCGCCCGGAGCAGCAGGGCCGGCGTGGGCGGAGCCCAGGCAGGACGGCGCAACGTCCGCCGCATCCCGGCCATCAGTTCCGCATTGGTCACCGGGTGAGGGGATGCCGAGACCAGCACCCCCTCCGGGAGGTTCACCGTCTCCTCCAGGCCGAGTGCGGCACAGGCCATCGTGAGCCAGTCGGTGAGGTGGATCCAGGAGAACCACTGCCGCCCGTCGGCGATCGGGCCACCGAGCCCCAGCTTGACGGGCAGCAGCAGCCGGTTCAGCACAGGTGAGTCGCCACCGAGCACGATCGAGGTGCGCAGGATCCGGACCTGCTCGGCCCGGGCACCCTCGACCGCGGCCTCCCACAGGGCGGCCACACCGGTCATCTGCGGCAGCCCTGGCGGGATGTCCGGCACAGGTGAGGGCTCGGTGAGGCGAGCATCCGCGCCATCGGACCAGATCGCCGTCGTGGATGCCTGCAGCCAGTGCCGGACGGCGCCGCTCGCCTGGTGTGAGGCGGTCACCAGCGCTCTCGTGGCGTTCACCCGGGACGAGCGCAGCTCGGCGATGTTCGCCTCGGTGGGGCGGCAGTCGACCAGCCGGCCGGCCAGGTTCGCCACCCGGACGTCCTCCCCGTCCAGCTCACGGGCCCACGGGCCCATGGTGTGGCCGTCCCAGGCAACCTGCCGGACGTCGAGGTCCTCGCGCGGGGAGCGGGTCAGCACCACCACCTCGGCACCACGCGCGGCCACGGCGCCGGCGAGAGCCCGGCCGAGGTAGCCGGTGCCGCCGGCGATCACCACACGCGCCGGCATCACGCCTCCGTGTTGCGCGCGTTCGCAGCATCCGGACCCGCGGTGACCGGGGGCAGCGCGGACCACGGGAAGGAGATCCACCGGTCAGTCCGTCGCCAGGTGTAGTCCGGTTCGATCACCGAGCGGGGTTTGGTGTAGAGCACGGCGCTGCGGGCTTGCGCGGGCAGGTGCTGCGAGGCCGGGCCACCGGGTGTCGGGGAGCCGGTGCGCAGCAACCGCATCACCATCTCCAGGGTGCGGCCGGAGTCGGCGACGTCGTCCACCACCAGCACCTTCGCACCCGCGAGCACGGAGGTGTCCAGCAGCGGCGGCAGCACCTGCGGTTCGGCGAGTGTCTGCTCGACGTCGGTGTAGAACTCGACGTTCATGGTGCCCATGGCCTTCACCCCGAGGGCGTAGGCCACGGACCCCGCGGGGACGAGGCCGCCGCGGGCGACGGCGACGACGAGTTCAGGCAGCCACCCGCTGTCGGCGACCATCTGCGCGAGTTCGCGGGTCGCGTCTCCGAACCTGTTCCATGGCAACACTTCGCGCGGCGGCGGGGCAGTGGCACTCATGGGCCCGACCTTATCCGCCGTGAACCCGGTGACCTCCATCTACCTGTGCGGTGCCCGGTGTCGCGCCCGATAGCGTGAGGCGCATGCCCGTGCGCCTCATCGCCACCGACCTCGACGGCACGCTGCTCGCTCCGGACCTGTCGGTGAGCCGACGTACCCGCCGGGCGCTGGACGCGGTCCGTGCTGCCGGGATCGACGTCGTGCCCGTGACGGCGCGCCAGCCGATCGGATTGCGGGAGATCGCCGTGGACGCGGGGTTCACCGGGTGGGCGTTGTGCGGGAACGGGGCACGCGCCTATCACCTGGATCGCGGTGAGACGCTGTTCGAGGCCTACCTGACCGTCGCCGCTCAGACCGAGCTGGCGCGGGCGTTGCTCGATGTCGTCCCTGACGTCGTCTTCGTCTCGGTGCGCCAGGGCGGTGAGCAGTTCGTGGCGCAGGAGGGCTACGCCGATCTCGCCGAGTTCGCCGACCACAAGCGCGACCCGGCCACCATGGGCGCAGTGAGCCTGGCGGAGGTGCTGGCCGAACCTAGCCTGAAGCTGGTGGTGCGCCGGCCCGGGATCGACAACGACGAACTGGTTGCCACCATCCGCGGCCTGGGGGTGACCGGCTTCGAGGTCACCCACTCGGGCGCGCCCTTCGTGGAGGTGCTGGCCGAAGGGGTGACCAAGGCCTGGGGCCTGGCCCGGCTCTGCACGCATCTGGGCCTCACCCCCGCTGACGTGCTCGCCTTCGGCGACGCTCCGAACGACGCCGAGATGCTCGCCTGGGCCGGCCGCGGGATCGCGGTGGCGAACGCCGCTCCGGTCACGCGCGAGGCAGCGGACGAGATCACCGCGGCCAACGATGAGGACGGCGTGGCGGCTGTGCTCGAGGCTGTCCTGCGGGAGTGAGGTGCTGGTGCGGCAGGGCCGCACCAGCACGCGTGGCTCACGCCAGGCGAGGCCGGCGTCAGGGCGCTACTTGTCGAAGGCGTCCTTGACGTTCTCCCCGGCCTGCTTCAGGTTGGCCGCCGCTTGGTCCTTGCGGCCCTCGGTGGCGAGGTCGGAGTTGTCGGTCGCCTCGCCGACGGCCTCCTTCGCCTTGCCAGCTGTTTCCTGAGCGGTGTTCTTGATCTTGTCCCCGATTCCCATGTCCTCTTCTCCTCTCGATACCCGTGTACACGAATGGGGCGGAGTGCCCCGGCGGGTGGCGGTGCCACCCACGACTGTGGTGTTTCACCCGATGCGGCGCGGCGCCTCCCGCCCGGTGAGGGCGAGCCGGATGTCCCCGACGGCGTCCTCTGCGCCGAGCATGTCGCGCGCCTGGGCCGCCACCTGCTCCACGAGGTCTGCCACGCGCGCCAGGTCTGCCGTCGCGGCCACGGTGACGGTGCCTTCGAGCACGGTGCGGCGCCGTCGGCGGACGAAGGCGAAGCGGGCGCGGACGACCTGGGGGTCGTCGGCGCAGACATGTGCGGCAGCAGCGGTCACGGCGCCGGGCTCGACGCCGACCAGGACGGATGCATCGCGTGTCACCGTGTGTGCCGGGCGGCTCAGGAGGCGCAAGCGGCGGATGGCCCAGCCGGCCACCAGCACCAGCAGGATCGCCGCAGTGACCGCAGCGACGACCGGCGCATTCTGCTGCGCGAGTGCCGCTGCGGCCCGGCCGGTGATGTCCCATGGCAGTTCCGGCCGTCCCCAGGGCCACTGTTCCAGGACGGCGGGAGCGAGCACCAGCGCGCCTGCGAGTACCAGCAGCAGACCGGCCACCGCCGTGACCACGCGTGCAGTGACAGTTCCGGGGCGGCGCCTCATCGCCGGTCTCCCGTGGGCCCCGATCCGTCCGGTGTCCGCACCTGCGGCCGGATGCGGAACGACCCCGCGACCAGAGCGAGTCGTCGCTGCACGGCAGCGTGCACGTCCTCACTGATCCCATCGAGCCCGGTAGCCGTCACGTGCACGCGGATGCGGCGACCCGAGACTGTGGTGGTCGCGGCCAGCACCCCGTCCACCTCTCGTGCAGCTGCCGAGGCAAGGCGGGCCAGATCGACGGTGCGCAGGTGCAGGGCCGGCGCAGCGCTTAACCGGTGCACGCGCTGCCGACGCGGCCAGGCGAGCACCAGGAGCAGCACACCCAGCGCGACCGCCGCGGCTGCCACGATCGGCACCCACCGGCTCTGCGCACTGATCAGTTCGATCCCATGCTCCAGCCAGGACGGATCCGGTATGACTGCCCAGGCGGCCAGGGCGTGCTGGCTCAAGAGGGCAGCCACACCGACGAGCACGAGCAGCACCAGGACGACGGCCACCCGCAGCCCGGGGCGGTTGCTCGCCCCCGGGGCCGCCGCAAGCCGCGGCACGTCGGCACTGGGTGTCTCCGAGGTGGCAGGAGTGCTCATCGGATCGACCTCGCTATCGGAGCTGATGGCGGCAGGACCGTGACGACCTTCACCTCCACGTGGTCGGCGCGGACCTGGGCCAGCACGGCCAGGTCGTGCCGGACGCGCTCGGCGATCCGTGCTCCGGCCGTGGCCACCGGCTCGGGCCAGTACGTCGAGGTCTCCACCTGGACCCGCGCGCGCTGCCCGGCGACGTCGGCGTGCGCCCGGGTCTTCGGACGGTCGCCGGTGCGACCGTCCCGGGAGGCCTCGGCGGCTGCCTGCTCGGCAAGCCGCACGATCACCCGGTCAGCGATCGTGGTCGTGCCGGGCACCTCAGCCACGGCGGCGCCCCAGCAGGCTGCGCAGGTCGAGCGTGCCGTCGAGCTGGGCGCCGAGCACGGTGCCCACGGCGCCGAGCACGAGGGCGAGCAGGAAACCGGTGAAACCGCCCGTGATCGCCGCAATCGCGATCAGCAGGCCGGCGATGAGGCCGATGGCGGTCGCATTCATGATGTGCTCCTGATGGGTCGCTCGGTCGTGGCCACATCGTCCACATGGATCACCACCTCGAATCCAGTGGCCGCCGCGACGGCCGTGTGGACGAGGCCAGTCGTGGCAGGGATGTCACGGTCAGGGGCGAGCACGACGTGCACGTGCATGACGCCGTCCTCGACGCGGACGCCGGGAACCGTCGCCCCGGGAAGGTAGGTACGAACCTCGGCGAACTTGCCGGCGTGCAGTTCCGAGACCCCGTCGATACCCAGTGCCACCTTCCGGGCACGGGTGGCCGCCTCGGCCGTGGTGGACGGGTCGAGGCGGCCCGCAGCGGGCGCGAGATCGTCAGTGGACACGGGCCTCGGCCGGTTCCTGCTCGGACTCCTCTTCCTGCTCGCCCTGCAGGTGCACGTCGGTGACGGCGACGTTCACCTCGACGACCTTCAGTCCGGTCATCCGTTCGATGGAGGTGGCGATGTTCTGCCGCACGCTGGTGGCGACGTCGGCGATCGCGACCCCGTACTCGGCCACGAACTCCACATCGACGGCGCACTCGACGGCGCCGACCTCGACCTGCACGCCCTGGCTGTAGTTGGTGGAGCCACCGGGGATGCGCTCGCGGATAGCACTGAACGCGCGCGCCGCGCCCCCGCCGATCGCGTACACGCCTGTGACCTCGCGCGCCGCGATCCCGGCGATCTTGCTCACCACCTGGTCAGCGATGGTGGTCGAGCCCAGATCCGAGTTCAACGGGCCTTGCGGGCGCTCCATCTCGGTGGACGCGGACTGGTTGGTTCCGGACTTCTCGGCCATGGGGGCACCTCTCCTTGATGGGGTGTGTCGTCTGGTGAGTTCCGCCTGCCACCCCAGACGTCACGGTCCACTGTATGTGTTCTGCGTCACACGTATGCTGTGGGTGTGCCCGATCCTGCCGACGCCGATCTCGTTCGGCGAGCCCGGAACGGGGAGAAGGTCGCCTTCGAGGAGATCGTGCGCCGGCACGGACCAGCGATGTACCGGTTCGGCTTGCGGATGCTGCGGGACGAGCACGCGGTACGCGACTGCGTGCAGGAAGCGTTCGCCTCGGCATGGGAGGCTCTGGACCAGTTCCGGGGGGATGCGGCGGTCAAGACCTGGTTGTTCTCGATCCTTGCCAACAAGGTGCGCCGCTACCTGCGCAGCCAGGGTCGCACCGTTCCTGCAGAGATCGATGAGACGGCGATCCGCAGCCCCGCGCAGCACGAACCCGAACGCCGGGCGATCGCCGGGACGATGATGGCTGCGCTGGAGGAGGCGCTCGACGAGCTCCCGCTGGCGCAGCGCGCATGCTGGATCCTGTACGAGGTGGAGGGGTTGAGTTATCGGCGCATCGCGCAGATTCAGGGGATGTCGGTGGACGCCGTGCGCGGGGCCATCTACCGTGCTCGCCAAGGCCTGGAACGGAGGCTCGAGGCATGGAGATGAGTCGCGAACGTGATCTCGGCCCGCCCTCGGACCTCCTCGCGCGTGCGGCGGGGGAACTGAGGCAGCTCACCGACGACGGGTGGGTGCGCGCCGAGCAAAGCGTGCTGGACCGGGTGGCGCGCGCCCTGCGCAGCGCGCGCCCGGTACGCGGCCGGCACGAAGGCGGTGACTTCTTCCTTTCCTCGACGGTGCTCAGTGCCCGGGTGGGGACGCGGGTGGACTCGATACCGGGGGTGCGAGCGTCGTCGGTGCGCATCATCACCGACGACGTCGATCACCTCGAGGCGGTGACCTTGGCCGTCAGCGTGGCCTATGGGCAGACGATCGCCGACGTCGGCTCACGAGCGCGAGGAGAAGCTGCGGCGGCTGCCTCCGAGGCGCTCGGGGTGCAGGTGCGAACCGATCAGGTCACGGTCGACGTGCTGGTGGAGGACGTATTCGTCGACGAGGCCCGCGATGATAGCGGGGCAGACGATGCCGGCGAGGACTGACGAGTTCGCCTCGCGTGCGATCGCCGCCCTGGAGCGGGCGGCCTTCCTGCTCGAACGGCGCCTCGCCGACACGCATCGGGTGCAGGCGTTCCGCCGCGCTGCCCGCCGGCTGCGTGCCACCGATACGACGGAGTTGAGCGAGCGGATCGACGCCGGAACCCTGAGCGAGCTGCGGGACGTCGGTCCCCGAACCGCGCAGGTGGCGGCCGAGGCTGCCAGGGGATCGGCGAACCCCTACCTGGACGAGCTCGAGGCCGGTGCGGGGCCGCTGACCAAGGGCGGTGAGGAGGTCCGCGCGTGGCTGCAGGGGGATCTGCACACCCACTCCGACGCATCCGACGGCGGGAGTCCGGTGCGGGAGATGGCCTTGGCTGCGATCGCGGTCGGTCATGGGTATCTCGCACTCACCGATCACTCCCCGAGCCTGACTGTGGCCCGCGGACTGACGGCTGACCGGCTGCGCGACCAGCTGGCGGAGGTGGCTGATCTCAACGCCGAGCTGGCGCCCCTGCGGATCCTGACCGGTATCGAGGTCGACATCCTGCCCGACGGATCGCTGGACCAGGATCCGGATCTGCTGGACCAGCTCGACATCGTGGTCGCGAGCGTGCACTCCAAGCTGGCCATGCCGGCCGAGGCCATGACCCGCCGGATGGTGCGAGCGATCGCGAATCCGCGCGTGGACGTCCTGGGGCACTGCACCGGACGTAAGGTCGCGGGCCCGAGGCGACGGCCGCCGTCGGAGTTCGACGCCGAGATCGTGTTCGAGGCGTGCCGGCGGTTCGACGTCGCGGTCGAGATCAACAGCCGCCCCGAACGGGTGGACCCGCCGCAGGATCTGCTCGAACTCGCCCTCGACATCGGGGTCCTGGTCGCGATCGACTCCGATGCTCATGCGCCTGGCCAGCTGGACTTCCTCGACTACGGCTGCGCGCGGGCGGCTGAGCACGCGATCGCGCGCGATCGGATCCTCAACACCTGGGATGCTGACGCCCTGCTGGAGTTCACCAGGGCTTCGTGAGGTCCTCACCGCGGTCTGTGGCTCACCAGTGGCGATCCGCCAGCTCAGCGCAGCCCCGCGGAACCCGAGGGCCCGACCGCACGTTAGATTGGGCACCCAGGCTCACCATGACGAAGGACCTCCATGGCCACACGTACCGCCACGATCGCCTCACCCGTGGGACTGCACGCGCGACCTGCCGCCGTCTTCACGCGCGCCGTCGAGGACACCGGGCTGCCGGTCCGGATATCGAAAGCGGGGTCAGTCCCGCAGGACGCCACGAGCATTCTGGGCGTCATGAGCCTCGGTGTCGAACACGGCGACGAGGTCACCCTCCACGCCGACGGGCCGGAAGCGGACTCCGTACTGGCGGACCTGGCTTCCCTGCTCTCCCGCGACCTGACGGCCTAGCGGCGTGGCGCGCGGCGAAGAGGTGGATCGCAGGATCCACGAGGCTGCGCTGGAGCTGCTGCGCTCCCGGGGCCCGGCGGCTGTGACTGTGGAGGCCGTCGCCGCCGAGTCCGGGGTGGCGCGCACGACGATCTACCGGCGTCACCGGGACCGGGACGAGGTGCTGGAGTCCGCGCTGAAGGAGATCGCGGCGACCAATCTCCTCACGCCGACCGAGGACGTCTGGGCCGATATGCGGCAGGCGATCGAGCTGCTGATCGCGACCTTCCAGCAGAACCAGGGCGTCGGGGTGTTCCTCGGTCTGATCACGGGGGGCGACCCCGAGCTGGTCGAGCTCATCCGCGCCAAGCTGCTCCGCCCTCGTATCGAGCTCGGGATCATGCGGATGCGAGCAGGTGTGGCGACCGGTCAGATCAGGCCGGATGCCGATGTGGAGACCGCCGCCGACCTGGTGCTCGGGGCCGTGGCGGCACGTTTCGCGCACGCCGGCACGTTCCCACAGGAGTGGATCGACTCCGTGGTGGACCTGGTCAGGAGCGCGCTCGAGGTGCGTTGATGGTGATGTCCGACGGCGTAGCTCACGTCGTGAGATCCGCCTCATCGCCGGTGGTCATGACCCATCCGGATCCGGCCGGGCTGCGAATCTGTTCCGAGCGCTGGTACGCGTAGGGCGAACCGCGTAGAGTCGGGCCAGGGTCGAACGCTACAGTCTGTGTAGCGTTCCAGTGGCGCATCGCATACGAACTCCGAACGAGGAACCATGGCCTTCAACATCGACCGCTTCACCCGGGACTCCGTCCGGGTGAACTGGGAAGACCTCGACCTCGACGTCTTCCGCGAGGACCCACTGCCGGCGGAGTCGCTGCGCACGCTGCGCTACATGTGCGATGTGGAGTATCACACCGTCTGCTACCTGCGGGACATGCTCGTGACCCCCTCCCGCGGTGAGGGCGAGGTCAACGCGTTCATGACGATGTGGAACCGTGAGGAGTTCTGGCACGGTGAGGCACTGGCGCACGTGCTGGACCTGCACGGCATCACGGTCTCCTACGACGAGCTGAAGGCCAAGCGGGTCAAGCTCGGGTGGCGCGACCGGATCGCCCCGGTGAAGCAGGCGATGCTCTCCAACATCATCGGTAAGGACTTCGTCGCAGTTCACATGATCTGGGGAGCGGTCAACGAATGGTCGGCGTCGGCCGCGTACAAGCGGCTGGCGGTGCTCGAGGGGCACCCGGCACTGGGGGTGCTGCTGAAGCGGATCGCGGCCCAGGAGGCGCGCCACGTGGCCTTCTACGCCACCCAGGCTCGTCAGCGGCTCGAGGGCAACCGGAAGGCGCAGAAGCTGGCGAGACTGGCGTTGTCGACCGCGTGGCGGCCCGTCGGTTCCGGGATCGCCTCAGACGATGAGGTCACACATGTGATGGGTCACCTGTTCGGCGGTGCGGACGGGCGCAAGGAGATCCGCGCCATCGATGCCCACATCGCGAAGCTCCCGGGGATGGAGGGTCTGACGATCGTGTCGGACTCTCTCGATGCCCGCGGGATCGCGGCCTAGCTGGTGAGGAGCCCCACGGAGTGAGTGCGTCATCCCCCACCTTCGATGTGCGCGCCTACGTGCGCGAGCCGGTCGACCTGCGTCCGGACCAGCTGGACCTGGAGGCCATGGCGAACCTGCCTGCTCTGGTGGCCGGCGCCGTCGGCCATCTGTGGAGCGTGGAACGGACGATCCTGGACCTGATGCGGGACCTGCTGGTCACGCCCACGCACGCTGAGGCACGGGTGACGGCGTTCCTGGGGACTTGGGCGTACGAGCAGTTCTGGATCACCGAATCGCTGGCCGCGGTGCTCAGGCTCGGGGAGGAACCCACGGACCCGCCTGACTCCGGCCTGGGCGCGCTGCGACGGATCTGGGACGAGCGAGTACGGCCGACGGTGGACGCGGTCCGGACGAATCTCCTCGGTAGTGATGTGGTGGCCGCCCACATGGTCACCGGCTGGCTGAACACGGCCGTGGTTGCGCTCGCCTACGAACGACTGGGCGCGATCGCCCCGCGGTTGCGGCCCTTGACGGCGGCCGTCGCGCCGATCAAGTCACGGCACCTGGCGTTCTACGAGGACGAGGCACGTGCTCGGTTGAGCGGGTCCGCCGGTGCCCTCCGGCTCGCGCGACGTACCGTCACCCGATGGCAGTGGCCCGGGGTGCGCTATTGCGGGCATGATGCGGCAGCTGGCCCCGTGCGGACGTTGCTGGCCGACCCTGCCGCGCGGCCCGGTGTGCGGGCCGTCGACGCAGGCGTCGCGGCGCTGACTGGGCTGGGGGATACGGCGCCGCTGCGGGTGGCACTGGGCGGATTCGTGAAGCGTTCACCCGTGGGTGGCACCGCAAGGGCCTCGACCCGCGTACAGTAACCGGGGTGTCGGACCCTCTGAAGAACGCCCACATCCTGGTGACCGGTGCCACCGGATTCGTCGGTCAAGCCGTCGTGGAGAAGCTGCTCGCGACCCACCCGACGACGCGGATCACGCTGCTCGTGCGCCCGCGTGGTGCCCTGGCTGCCGAGGACCGGGTGCGCAAGCTGCTGAAGAAGCCCGTCTTCGGGCCGTGGCGTGAGCGCATAGGTGCTGACGCCGCCGAGGCCCAGTTGGCGGAGCGGATCACCGTCCTGGCCGGCGACCTGGGTGATGTGCCGCCGCTTCCCACGGACCTGACCCACGTCGTGCACTCCGCCTCCACGGTCTCCTTCGACCTGCCGATCGACGAGGCCTTCGCCGCCAATGTCGGTGGGCCGGTGAGTCTGTACGAAGCGCTCGAAGCGACCGGTGCGGATCCGCACGTGGTGCACGTCTCCACGTGCTATGTGGCGGGTCTGCGCAAGGGGCTGGCCGAGGAACGTAGCCTCGACCATGACGTGGACCGTCGCGTCGAGACCACGCGCGCGCTCCGGGCCCGCGAGTCCGCCGAGGCTGCCTCGCGCCGGCCGCAGGTGCTCGACAAGATCGTCGCCAAGGCTCGCGCCACCCATCGTCGCGCCGGGGCTCAGGCCGTGGCACAGGCAGCGGAGGAGGCGCGCCGGGCGTGGGTGAACGATCAGCTCGTCACCGCGGGCCGTACCCGCGCCACCTCACTCGGGTGGCCGGACGTGTACACCTTCACCAAAGCACTCGGTGAGCGGGTCGCCGAGGATCTGTGGGCCGGTGCCGGGCACCGCCTGTCGATCGTGCGCCCGACCATCATCGAGAGCTCGTTGCAGCACCCGTTCCCCGGCTGGATCGACGGGTTCAAGGTGGCCGACCCGCTGATCGCCGCCTACGGGCGCGGCATGCTGCCGGAGTTCCCAGCGCTCGCGGACTCCATCCTGGACGTCATCCCCGTCGACCACGTGGTGAACGCGATCCTCGCCGCGGCGGCGAGCCCGCCGGACGTCGCGGAGGAGCCTGACGAGACCACGGTGACGAGCGTGGATCCGCGGACCAGAGCCGCCTACTACCAGGTGGCCTCCGGCAGCCGGAACCCGCTGCGGTTCGGCACGATCCTGCGCCTGCTGCGGGAGTATTTCGAGCAGCACCCGCTCACTGGTGATGACGGGTCGTTCGTGCAGGTGCCGAACTGGACCTTCCCGCACGGGCCGGCGGTGCAGCGGTCGCTGCGTCGCCGGGAGATGGCGGTCGATGTCGCGGACTCGCTGGTGGGCAAGTTGCCGCCGAACGACACCACCCGCTCGTGGATCTCCTCGGTGTACAAGGCCAAGCGCGACCTCGGTACCCTGCGCAAGTTCACCGATCTGTACCAGGCGTACACGCAGACCGAGGTGGTCTTCGACGACACCAACACGCATGCCTTGCATGAGGCTGTCCCGGCGGAGCGGAGCGAGGAGCACGGCTTCGACGTGTCCGCGATCGACTGGACGTACTACATGAAGGAGGTGCACGTCCCGAAGGTGCCGGGGCTGATGCGCGCCCGTCGGCCGCACAGCAAGCCGAGCACGAGCGCGAAGAGCCTGCCGCAGCGTGAGGACGTGCTCGCCGTGTTCGACCTGCACGGCACGGTCGCGGCGGCGAGTCTGATCGAGCACTACGTGTGGGTCGAGCTCGCGGCCAAGGGCGCGGTGCCCGCACTTCGCGGGCTCGGCGGGATGGTCGCCTCCTCGGGTACCTACCTGCAGGCCGAGTGGCGCGACCGGGGCGACTTCATCCGCTCGTTCATGCGCCGGTACGCGGGGGTGGATGAAGCGGTGCTGCGCGAGGTGATCGCCACGAAAGTCACGCCGTCGCTGCGGGCGAGGCTGTTGTCGGAGGCTACGGAGCGGATCGCGTTGCACCGCGCCGCCGGTCACCGGACGGTGCTGGTCAGCGGTCAGATCGACGTGTTCGTGGAACCGCTCGCTGACATGTTCGATGTGATCGTGGCCGGGCAGATGGAGAAGGACTCGGGCGGTCGCTGGACCGGTCACCTGGCGAGCTCGCCGCTCGTGGACGAGGCGCGCGCCTCGTGGCTGCGCCGGTACGCCCGCGAGGAGGGGATGGACCTGGCGGGCTCGTACGCCTACGGCGACACCTACGCCGACCGGCCCTGGCTGGAGGTGGCGGGGAAGCCGAACGTGGTCAACCCGGACGCCACCCTGTACCGCTATGCCCGTGAGAAGCGCTGGCCGGTCCACTCGTGGACCACGACGGCGGAAGGTAGGTTCTCGCCCGTCCTCCGTTCGCTGGGGTCGCGTCGATGAGGGGCAGGTCTCACACCACCCCGGTACCGATCGCCGGGACTGCGATGGTGACAGGCGGGACCTCCGGGATCGGCTTGGCTTTCGCGCGGGCACTGGCCGCACGTGGGTGCGACCTGGTGCTGGTGGCGCGGAACCGCCAGCGCCTGGATGCCACGGCCGAGGCGCTGCGCTCCGAGCACGGTGTGGCTGTGGAGACGCTTGTGGCCGACCTGGCCAGACGTGGGGACGTCGACGTCGTCGCCCGGCGTCTCGAGGACGCGGGCGCGCCGGTGGACATCCTGGTCAACAACGCCGGGATGGGCGTGCACACGCCGCTGACGTCCACCGAGATCGCGGTGCACGACGAGGCGATCGACGTGATGATCCGGGCGGTGCTCGTGCTCGGCGGGGCGGCGGCGCGGACGATGGAGCAGCGTGGGAGCGGCATCATCGTGAACGTGGCGTCGGTGGCCGGCCAGGTGGCGATGGGCTCCTACTCGGCGATCAAGTCCTGGGTGGCGACGTACTCGGAGTCCCTCAGCCTCGACATGGAGGGCAGCGGGGTGCAGGTGATGACCCTGATGCCCGGGTGGGTGCGTACGGAGTTCCACGAACGCGCGAAGATCCGGACGAGTTCGATCCCGGGCGCGCTGTGGTTGGACGCGGACGATCTGGTGACCGACTGCCTGGCCGACCTGGAACGGGGGCGGACCAGGTCGATACCATCCAAGCGGTTCCGGGTGATCTCGTGGCTCGCGCAGCGCCTGCCGCGCGCCGTGGTCCGGAGAGCGACGGCACGGATCAAGAAGGGGCGCCGATGAGCACGAGGGACGAGCGCAAGCGCACCTCGCGCTACCACTCTGCCGTGCACCGGTGGGCCCGGTACATCGCGCAGCGGTTCATCTTGCGCCCGATCGTGTTCTCGAACGTGCGGGTGACCGTCGAGGGTGAGCGACATGTGGCGGACCTCGACGGTCCCTTCATCGTCGTGGCCAACCACTCCAGCCACCTGGACGCCCCGCTGTGCATCACGGCGCTGCCTTACTCGGTGACCAAGCACGTCGCGACGGCGGTGGCGGCCGACTACTTCTACCGCTCGACCTGGCGCAGTTCGCTGACGTCGTTGTTCTTCAACTCCTACCCGGTCGAACGCGGCAAGGCGCGTGGGAAGTCGTCGGGACTGTCGGTCTCGCTGTTGCGGCAGGGGGTGCCGTTGCTGATCTTCCCGGAGGGAACGCGTTCGCGCACCGGTGAGATGGCCGACTTCACGCCCGGTGCGGCAGCCCTGGGCCGGGCGTTGCGGGTGCCAATCGTGCCGGTGGCACTGGTGGGTGCTCACGATGCGATGCCGCCGGGCACGTTCTGGCCCAAGACCGGCCGGATGCCGGTGAAGGTGCTGATCGGTAAGCCGGTGCGGGTGCGCCCCCGGGAGGCGCTTGCTGACCTGAACGCACGACTGACCGCACGGGTGCGGGCGATGCACACGATGCAGACCTCGTACGTGCTGGTCACCGATGACGACCGTCCGTCCAGTTCCGGTGAGTCGGAGCTGCCGGACGCACAGGAAGGGATCTCATGAGCGACGTCGTGCACCAGAAGTGGTGGGGCTGGGGTGTGGAGGGTGTGGCCTTCAACCCCGACAACAAGCCGGGCTTCGCCCCGTTCGTCCGCAAGGTGATCGGGATCGATGTGACCGGGCCCGCTGGGAGCCCGCCCTCGTTCGACGAGCTGGACGTTCCGGCCTCGCGCCTTCCGGACGAGCTCGGCGCCACGTTACGTCGGCTGGTGGGCGACCACCAGGTCACCACGGACGACATGGATCGCGTGGTGCACACCTACGGCAAGGGCTTGCGTGATCTGGTGCGGGTGCGTGCCGGTGACCTGCCGCGGGTACCGGATGTGATCGTGTACCCGGCGAACGAGGACGAGGTCCGCGCGGTCGTCGACGCTGTGGTGGGTGCCGACGCCGTGCTCATCCCCTTCGGTGGTGGGTCCAACATCTCCGGGTCGCTGACCCCGCAGGCGGACGAGGACCGCACCGTGGTCTCGCTCGACCTGGGGCGGTTGAACCGGGTGCTGGAGATCGACTCCGATGCCGGGCTGGCACGGGTGCAGGCCGGTGGCCTGGGTCCGGACCTGGAGGAGCAGCTCACTGAGCGCGGCTGGACGATGGGGCACCAGCCGGACTCGTTCAAGCACTCCACTCTCGGCGGTTGGATCGCGACCCGGTCCTCGGGTATGCAGTCCGACAAGTACGGCGATATTGCCGAGATCGTGCGCGGGCTGACCGCGGTGCTTCCCGGCAAGGTCCTCACGCTGCGGCCGCTGCCGAGCACGTCCACCGGTCCGAGCGTGCGGGAGATGATCCTCGGTTCGGAGGGCCGGCTCGGTGTGATCACCGAGGCGTGGGTGCATGTGCACCGGCTGCCGGAGAACCGCGAGGTCATCGCCTACCTCTTCCCGAACTGGGCTGCGGGGATCGCCGCGATGCGCGACATCTCGGTCTCGGATGCGACGCCGTCGATCACCCGCGTCTCGGACGCGAATGAGACGGCCTTCTCGCTGGCTACCCGCAAGGAGTCCAAGGGCCTGTCCTCCAAGGTGGGCGAGGGGCTGTTCGAGCTGCTCCGCCGCCGCGGATGGGACCTGGAGAAGGTCTGCATCTCCTACATCGGCTACGAGGGCGGTTCGGCGAAGGTCCGTGCCGACAAGTCCGAGGTCGGGAAGATCGTCGGCGAGCACGGCGGCATCAAGCTCGGCAAGGGCCCGGGCGCGATGTACGACCAGAAGAAGTTCGACACCCCGTACCTGCGGGACTTCCTGCTCGACCGCGGTGCGCTCGGCGATGTCTCCGAGACCGCGGCGCCGTGGTCACGCCTGGGTGAGGTCTACGTCTCCACCGTGCGAGCGGCGAAGAAGGCGTACGAGGAGGTGGGCGTGCAGGGGTTCATCATGTGCCACCTGTCGCACTCCTATCACTCGGGTGCATGCCTGTACTTCACGTTCGCCTTCCCGCCGCGCGAGGACACTCCGGAGCTGGAGCAGTACGACGTGGTGAAGTCGGCGATCCAGCAGTCGTTCATCGACCACGGAGGGACCCTTTCCCACCACCACGGGGTGGGCACCGACCACGCCCCGTGGATGGAGCAGGACATCTCCGAAGCCGGTGTGGACCTGATGGTGGGACTCCTCTCCTCGGCCGACCCGGGCCGCAACCTGAACCCGGGCACGCTGCTTCCGCCCGAGCGGGAGTGGTGAACCACCTCCACCCGCGCGAACGCTGATGTGTTCGGCATCTGACGCACAGATGCCGAACACATCAGCCTTCGCGCAGTAGCGGGCCCTTGCCTCCTGGGTCTCGGTGCTCTTGACTGCGTGATGTGACCTCACCGGACGTGGACCGCGACCAGAAAGCTACCGCGCCCCCCACCCCACCCTGGCGCTACGCCGTCGGGATGTTCGGGACATCGATCCCGATCAACCTGATCAAGGGCTCGATGATCCTCTACTACGTGGACATCCTCGGCCTGGATGTGCGGGCGTACGGGGTGGTCATGGTGATCTACGCGATCATCGACGCCCTCGACAACCCGCTGCTCGGCTTCCTCTCGGACCGCACGCGCACCCGCTTCGGCCGCCGCCGGCCGTGGTTGCTCATCGGGGCGCCGCTACTGGCCGCGTGCATGATCGCGTTCTTCTCCGCACCCACCTCGCTGGACGGGATGGGCCTGGTGCTGTGGTTCGCGGTGTTCGCCATCCTGTGCGAGGCCTTCGACTCGATGCTCAACGCCAACTACGGCGCCCTGCTGCCGGAACTGTTCCCGGCCGAGCGCCGCCGCGCGGTGGCAAACTCGATGCGCCAGGGATTCCAGCTGGTGGCACTGGTGATCTCCCTCGCCGTCACCCCGGTGCTGACCACGAGCGTGTTCGGCACCGAGACCACCACCGAGGGCTTCACCACCACCGCGATCATTTACGGCGCGATCGCCGTCGTCGTGATCGCCTTCATGGTCCTCTCGGTCCGGGAGAACCCGCGCTACTCCACCCGCGAGCGCCCTCGGTTCCTGCCGGCGATCGGTTCGGTGCTGCGCAACCCGCTGTTCTGGCAGGTGGGCCTGGTGGGTGCCTGCTACGGCATCGCGATGGCGCTGGTGCTCAGCGGTGTGCAGCTGTACGTGCGCTACAGCCTCGGCCTACCCGTGGCCAACGCGCTGTACCTGCAGGGCGCCGTGATCGGGGTGACGGCCCTCGCGCTGCTCGCCTGGACCCGGCTCGTCGCGCGGTTCGGGGCGCCGCGGATGTGGCGGATCGCGTTCCTTGTCCTCGCCGGCGGATTTGTCGCCCTGTTCTTCGCTACGGATCTACTCACCGGCATCCTCGCCGGGGTCGTGCTTGGCCTGGGATGGTCCGGCATGCTCGCCACCAACGACCTCATCGTCGCTCGCGTACTCGACGGCGACGCCGCCCGCCACGGTGAGCATCGCGAGGGCCTGTTCCTCTCCGCGTTCGGGTTCTTCGGCCGCCTCAACGGCGTGGTCACCGGGCTCGCGCTGACCTCGCTGGGCGTGTTCTTCGGCTACAACTCCGGCGACGATCCCGGCAGCGACCCGGGCTTCGCGTTCCGCGTCTACCTCACCGTGTATCCGTTCGCGCTGACGGTGATCGGCGCCGTCGCCTCCCGCTTCGTGCGGCTCCCCGAGGCCGGTGCGCCGCGATGAGACGCCTGGTCCTCACCGCCGACGACCTGGGACGAGACGCGGCCACGACCGCGGAGATCGTCGCCCTTGCGCGCGAGGGACTGATCACGGCCACCACGGTGATCCCTGTGGCGCCTGCCTCCGCCGAGGCAACCGAGCAGATCACGACGGCGCAGGTCGCCACCCGTGTCCACCTCACGTTGACGAGTGAGGCCAGCGAGACCAGCACGACGAGCGAGTTGGGCGTGGCTGCGTGGCGACCGCTCGCCGATGTCCCGAGCCTGGTTGAGGCCGACGGGAGCCTGACGACCGATCCGTACCGGCTCGGTGCGCGCGGCAGGACCGAGCACGTGCTCACGGAGCTCGAGGCGCAGCTGGCGTGGACCCGCGCGCAGGGCCTTCACGTCACGGCCGCCGATTCCCATGCCGGCACCCTCTACGGTCTGCACGGCCAGTCCTGGCTGGAGCCGGCACTGCGCTGGTGCGCCCGGCACGGCCTCGGCTTCCGGCTGCCGCGCGACCTCGCCCCCTACCTGGGTGGCCCGGCGCCAGAACCCCTGCGCTCCGCCCACGCGGCTGCCGTGGCCCTGGCCGACGAGCTCGGCGTGCCGATCCCGCAGACGATGATCACCAACGACCGCACGGCCGCCGAGTGGGGCGACTACGAGGCGTTCAGGCGCGGCATGCTCGCCCGGGTCGCCACCCTGGGGGAAGGCACCAGCGAACTGTTCCTCCACCCCTCGTCCGCTCCGGAGATCCGGGCGTGGGAGGCGCGGTTGCTGCGCGATCCTGCCCTGCGGGAGACCTTTCGTTCCGAAGGCATCACCCTCGTGGCAGGGTGGTGAGCGTGGCACCCGCCGTGCACCGCCTGCGCCTCGGCCGCGCCGATCTGCTCACGACGCCGTACCTCGCCCTCGGCTTCGAGGTGCCGCCTGGGTGCGCCTCGCTTGAGGTGAGGCTCGAGTATGACCGGACGTCCGCCGTCGTGGATCTGGGGTGCGAGGGGCCCGCCGGCTGGCGGGGGTGGTCCGGTGGGGCGCGGGAATCGTTCGTGATCGGGGCCGACCGTGCGACGCCCGGATACCTGCCCGGGGAACTGGAGGCGGGGGAGTGGACCGTGCAGCTGGGGCTGTACCGCTTGCCCGCCGAGCCGATCGAGGTGACGGTCACGGTGCTCACCCCAGCCGAATCCGACGTGATGCCGGATCCCGCTCCGGTCGCTCCGCAGCAGGCGGCCCCGCGTGGGAGCACCCGTGGCCTGCCCGCCGAGCCCGGGCTGACCTGGTATGCCGGGGACCTGCATGCGCACAGCACGCACTCCGACGGCGAGCAGTCCCTGGCCGAGCTCGCGGCTCTCGCAGTGCAGGCGGGATTGGACTTCCTCGCCGTTACCGAGCACAACACCGTCTCCCACCACCGGCTGCTGCCGGAGGTGGGGCGGGCGCTGGGGATCCCGCTGCTGCCCGGGCAGGAGGTGACCACCGATCGCGGGCATGCGAACGTGTTCGGTGAGGTGGGCTGGATGGACTTCCGCCGGCCGGTGGCCGAGTGGATCGCCGACGCGCAGGCACGTGGTGGGCTGGTGAGCATCAACCACCCGCTGGAGGGGGAGTGGGCGTGGCAGCACCGGTTGGATGCGTGGCCGGAGGCGGTGGAACTGTGGCACGTCACGTGGTTCCGGGATCTGCGTTCCACGCAGCCCTGGGGGCTGTGGCCGCACTGGCGCCAGGATGCGGTGCTGCTCGGCGGCAGCGACTACCACCACCCCCGCCACGGGTACCTCCCCGGTACGCCGACCACGTGGGTGGCGGCCGAGTCGCCTGAGCCGGAGGCGGTCCTCGCGGCGATCCGGGCGGGACGGACGGCGATCTCGCACCCGGGTCCGAACTCCGCGGCGCTGCTGCGGGTGGGGGAGGAGCTGGTGGCCGAGGGTGCCGAGGGGGCAGTGCTGACCGATGCTGACGGCCGGGCACAGGTCATCAGGCAGGCGCGTGCGCGGGTGAGCCTGGACCGGGCGGGGCGGGGGCCGTTCCGGCTCACCTCACCGGATCGGGAGCTGCTGGCGATCAGTCCGTGACCCACTGCACTGTGACCCGGCACGCTGTGGGCAGGCCCACCCGACTGTGCACGGACCAGGGGATTCGTTACCTCCTGGACACCCGCTCCGTCGTCGAGGGTGTGGACAGGAGGCACCCGTTCTGTGGACAACTCCTCCGTGTCGTGGTGTACCCACACGTCGGTCCCCAGGCCGTACACAGGAGAGGCTCAGAAGTCCACAGCAACACGCCGTCTGCCTGTGGATGACACGCGTGTAACTCGACACGCCAACACAACCCCTTGGGGTCTGCCGCACCGGCCACCACTAGGTGTAGTGTCTTTCTTGTCGCTCACGATCGAGGCCGACGTAGCGGCACGAGCGAATCACACGGTTGTAGTTACAGTGCAGGAACTTGCGGGGCGAGACCGGGTGAGGACGAGACGAAGGATGAGGAAGGGACGCGGAGAACAATGACCATCACCGTCTTCAGCAAGCCGGCGTGCGTGCAGTGCGATGCCACCTACCGTGCGCTCAAGAAGCACGGCCTGGAGTACGACGTGGTGGACATCTCCACCGACGCCGAGGCGCTCGAGTCCGTCAAGGCGCTCGGGTACCAGCAGGCACCTGTCGTGTTCGCCGGCGGCGATCACTGGTCCGGTTTCCGTCCGGACAAGATCAAGGCGCTCGCCGCGGCGAACGTCACGCAGTCCTCGGCCGCGCTGGCCTGATCGCACTGATCTGATCGTCCCGACTGGCCGATCGGCTCGAAAGGGGGCCCGCACCGTGCCGGGCATCGTGTATTTCTCCTCCGTATCGGAGAACACGCGCCGATTCGTGGACCGGCTCGAGCTGCCGGCCGCGCGGATCCCGCTGCGGCCGGTGGATGCACCCCTGCACGTGAAGGACCCGTATGTGCTCTTCACGCCGACCTATGGGGGCGGCGACGGCCAGGGTGCGGTGCCCAAGCAGGTGATCCGGTTCCTCAACGATGAGCACAACCGGTCCCTGATCCGTGGGGTGGTGGCCGCAGGGAACACGAACTTCGGGTCCGCCTACTGCCTGGCCGGGAACATCGTGGCACGCAAGTGCAAGGTGCCCCATCTGTACAACTTCGAACTACTAGGAACCGCTGAGGACGTCACGCGCGTCCGTGAGGGATTGGGACAGTTGTGGCTGCAACAGTGACCGAGGACGCCATCGAGGTGGCAGCACCGAACGAGTCCGGGATGGATTACCACGCGCTCAACGCGATGCTGAATCTCTACGGCCCGAACGGTGAGATCCAGTTCGACAAGGACCGGGAGGCGGCGCGGCAGTACTTCCTGCAGCACGTCAACCAGAACACGGTCTTCTTCCACAACCTCGCCGAGAAGCTCGACTACCTGGTCGAGCACGGCTACTACGAGACCGAGGTGCTTGAGAAGTACTCCCGGGAGTTCGTGCAGCGGCTCTTCGACCACGCCTACGGCAAGAAGTTCCGCTTCCAGACGTTCCTGGGTGCCTTCAAGTACTACACCTCGTACACGCTGAAGACCTTCGACGGGAAGCGGTACCTGGAGCGGTTCGAGGACAGGGTCGCGATGGTGGCGCTGACGCTGGCCGACGGTGACGAGGACTTCGCGATGTCCATGGTCGACGAGATCGTCTCCGGCCGTTTCCAGCCGGCCACCCCGACGTTCCTGAACTCGGGCAAGAAGCAGCGCGGGGAGCCGGTCTCCTGCTTCCTGCTGCGCATCGAGGACAACATGGAGTCGATCGCGCGGGCGATCAACTCGGCACTGCAGCTGTCCAAGCGTGGCGGTGGTGTGGCACTGCTGCTGAGCAACGTGCGTGAGCACGGGGCGCCGATCAAGAAGATCGAGAACCAGTCCTCCGGGGTGATCCCGGTGATGAAGTTGCTCGAGGACTCCTTCTCCTACGCCAACCAACTCGGGGCGCGTCAGGGCGCGGGCGCGGTGTATCTGCACGCCCACCACCCCGACATCTACCGGTTCCTCGACACCAAGCGCGAGAACGCGGACGAGAAGATCCGCATCAAGACGCTCTCCCTGGGTGTGGTGATCCCGGATATCACCTTCGAGCTGGCGAAGAACAACGAGGACATGTACCTGTTCTCCCCGTACGACGTCGAGCGCGTGTACGGGGTGCCCTTCGCGGAGGTGAACGTCACCGAGAAGTACCGCGAGATGGTCGACGACGGGCGGATCAAGAAGAAGAAGATCAAGGCGCGCGAGTTCTTCCAGACTCTCGCCGAGATCCAGTTCGAGTCCGGCTACCCGTACGTGATGTTCGAGGACACGGTGAACCGGGCGAACCCGATCAAGGGCAAGATCACGCACTCGAACCTGTGCTCGGAGATCCTGCAGGTCTCCACCGCGTCGACCTACAAGGACGACCTGTCCTATGACCACGTCGGCAAGGACATCTCCTGCAACCTGGGGTCGCTGAACATCGCACTCACCATGGACTCCCCGGACCTCGGCAAGACCGTCGGTACGGCGATCCGGGCGCTGACGGCGGTCTCGGACCAAACTCACATCTGGTCGGTGCCCTCGATCGAGCAGGGCAACAACGACTCCCACGCCATCGGCCTCGGGCAGATGAACCTGCACGGCTATCTCGCCCGGGAGCGGATCCACTACGGCTCCGAAGAAGGTGTGGACTTCACCAACATCTACTTCTACACGGTGCTGTTCCATGCGCTGACCGAGTCGAACAAGCTGGCCATCGAGCGCGGGAAGGCGTTCAAGGGGTTCGAGGATTCGAAGTACGCCAGCGGCGAGTTCTTCGACAAGTACCTCCAGCGAACGTGGGAGCCGGCCACCGAGCGGGTGCGCCAGCTGTTCGACGAGGCGGGCGTGCGGCTACCCACCCGGGAGGATTGGGCGGCGCTGAAGGAGTCGGTGCAGGCGCACGGCATCTACAACCAGAACCTGCAGGCGGTGCCGCCGACCGGTTCGATCTCCTACATCAACAACTCCACCTCCTCGATCCACCCGGTGGCCTCGAAGATCGAGATCCGCAAGGAAGGCAAGATCGGGCGGGTCTACTACCCGGCGCCGTTCCTGACGAACGACAACCTGGAGTACTTCGAGGACGCCTACGAGATCGGCTACGAGAAGGTGATCGACACCTACGCCGCAGCCACCCAGCACGTGGACCAGGGCCTGAGCCTGACGCTGTTCTTCAAGGACACGGTGACCACGCGTGAGGTGAACAAGGCGCAGATCTACGCCTGGAAGAAGGGCATCAAGACGCTCTACTACATCCGCCTGCGTCAGCTGGCGCTGGAGGGCACCGAGGTGGAGGGTTGCGTCAGCTGCGCATTGTGATCCACGACGGCGGAGCTCACCTCGCGTGAGGCCGTCACCTCTTGCAGGACCTACTCTTCGCGTGAACCAAGGAGCACCACCCGTGTCAGAGAAGCTCAAGCTCGTGAGCAGAGTGTCGGCGATCAACTGGAACCGGATCCAGGACGAGAAGGACGTCGAGGTGTGGAACCGCCTCGTGAACAACTTCTGGTTGCCGGAGAAGGTGCCGCTCTCGAACGACATCCAGTCCTGGCACACCCTCACCGAGGCCGAGCAGCTGATGACCACGCGGGTGTTCACCGGTCTGACGATGCTGGACACGATCCAGGGCACGGTGGGTGCGGTCTCGCTCATCCCGGATGCGCTCACCCCGCATGAGGAGGCCGTCTACACGAACATCGCGTTCATGGAGTCGGTGCACGCGAAGAGCTATTCCTCGATCTTCTCCACGCTGATCTCCACCCAGGAGATCGACGAGGCGTTCCGTTGGAGCGAGGAGAACGAGAACCTGCAGCGCAAGGCCGAGATCGTCCTGAACTACTACCGCGGTGACGATCCGCTCAAGCGCAAGGTCGCCTCCACGATGCTGGAGTCGTTCCTGTTCTACTCGGGCTTCTACGCCCCGATGTACTGGTCCTCCCGGGCGAAGCTGACCAACACTGCGGACCTGATCCGGTTGATCATCCGGGACGAGGCCGTGCACGGGTACTACATCGGGTACAAGTACCAGAAGGGCCTGGAGAAGGAAACGCCGGAGCGGCGGCAGGAGATGAAGGACTACACCTTCGAACTGCTCTTCGAGCTCTACGACAATGAAGAGGACTACACCGAGGCGCTCTACGACCCGCTCGGCCTGACCGAGGACGTGAAGGCGTTCCTGCGTTACAACGCGAACAAGGCGCTGATGAACCTCGGCTACGAGGGGATGTTCCCGAAGGAAGCCACCGCGGTGAACCCGGCGATCCTGTCTTCGCTCTCCCCGAACGCCGACGAGAACCACGACTTCTTCTCCGGGTCCGGTTCGTCGTACGTGATCGGTAAGGCCGTCAACACCGAGGACGAGGACTGGGATTTCTGATCCGGACCTGTCTGGTGCCTCCTTCCAATGAACGGAGGGAGGAGTCCCGAGATCGACCAAGAGTTCTGACATGGCTGCCGAGATGCACCCGTGGTCATCCCGTTTTCGTGAGTTCGCGGCTCAGGGCGCTAGGCGGCTGAGCCTGACAGGATGTGTCGGTGGGTGCGCATGATGGGGGAGCGTTCATGCTCGTTTGCTTCCGGAGATGCGTAGATGCATTGCGCAGAGGATGTAGCCGCGGCCGGTCGCTCGGACCACCTGCTCCCAATTTGGCGAGTTCTGACACTAGGAGTTGAGTAGTTCAGCCATGGCCACGAGGGAAGTCGAGGAGCGTGCGGTCCACACGATCAAAGGCTTACTCCTGGCCTGTCCACGACTGGATGATCATCTGAAGACCGCTGACTCGGGCCCTCTCACCGATGGCCACATCGACTTCCATTCCCGTGACGATGACAGAGTCGAGACCTTCCGAGCAAGAGTCTCCGTTCAGGTTAAGGGCCGGAGTTTCGAGCCCGGTAGTAAGCCGCGCGCATCCTTTTCGTTCCAGAGATCGCACCTCCAGGGCTACCTGAGCCTGAAGGGTATCCTCTTCTTCGTCGTGGACATCGACTCGAAAACGAAAGCCGCCAGACCCTACTACGCGATACTCAACCCGCTCAAGCTTGACGACCATCTGAAGAGCGCCCGTGGGGACCAGAAGAATATCTCAATCAGGGTCAAGCCGGTGCCGTCTAGCCCTGAAGCGCTCGAAGACATCGTGGCGCTTGCCCACAAGAAGTCCGATGAGAAGCCAGGGAGCGTCGCCGATCTGAGCATCCTGGGTGAGAGTTCCAGGTTCAACATCCACACCGATGGTTCGATCCGCTTTGATGGACGAAGCCTTCTGGAACTCGACCCTAAACGCGATGACTACTTGGTGACCGCTGAAACCGACTTTGGTGAGCAGGTAGTCGAGCAGGCAGCGATCAAGTTTATCCCTGAGGACTGGCTGATAGGCAAGTCCCTTGATTTCGCTGTGGTCGCTGGCGGTGTAGCCATCGAGCAGCCGTTCCGTAGGCGTCTCGATGAAGATACAGTTGCGCTGGAGTTGAACGACAGCCTCAGGGTGCTACTGAAGCGCCCTGTTGGTGGCCAACAAGCGATCAAGTTGCAGTTCGATATGAGCCGGTACCTCCACTCTAGAGTCGAAACCTTGGAGTTCGTCTTCGGCATGCTCGATCAGCGGGGATTCTGGCTGGGCGATACGTTCGTGCAGCAGAACGAAGCGGCTTTGAGTGACGAGGATGGACTGCGTGCGCAACTGGAGTACCTGCAGTCTCTTGCGGCGGTCTTCAATTCTATCGGAGCTGACACCAAACTCATCGACCTTGAAGAGATCACCGACCGCCAGTACAAGCAGCTCGTGGACCTCTACGACCCTCTAGTGAGTAGGGTTGAGGCCAAAGCTGATCTGCCCGGTCCGGGTCGGATCCTCCAGCCCGTGGGCAAATGGCGAATCGAGCTAATATGTTTTGAAGGCTCCGAGCCGGGCAACTTCAAGGTGCGCCACCTGTTCGATCCCGAACTGATGATGCATTTCGCCGCGAGTGTTGAGACGGACGAAGGCGTGAAGCGGCACCTTGTCACGCCCTATGATGCCTTCGTCGACGACGAACACCTTCCGTACACCCTGAACCTCCGGCTCGATGGAATGGTCGACTACTACCGCAAGATCTCCGAATACGCGGAGATCACTAGCTTTGCTACGCAGACGGTCCTCCGCCTCGTCAACAGCTCTGACCAGGTGCCAGAGCGTAGGAAGGAGTTCCTCGGCGCGGCGATGGCGCTGAACGACTGGCTCATCGAAGCAGGTGACGAGCGAGCACCGTACGTGATCAACAGACTCCAGATCGTCGCACGCCAGCGTGAACTGATCTCTGAGGAGCGTGATTTGCTTCGGGCCATCAAGCATACAGGCGACCCTGACGAGTTGATTAGAACTCTCGTCGCCTACTCCTGCTCCGTCCTCCTGGGTGATACGGAGGAAGCCGATTTCGTATTTAGTCGCTTTGAACCGGAAACGCGGTCTCAGGTCAAGACGTGGCCGATCTGGACATTGCATGATCAAGGGCTTCCAGACCACTCTGAGAAGCGCGTAACTCCGGAGTGGATCACTGCCTGGAGCTTGACCGAGGAGGGGCGAGCGAACAGTGGTGGCGCGGAGCGCCTGAAATGACGCGAGCCCTGGGCCCTGTCGTCCGGCAGGAACTCCCGAGGCTCACTTCCGCAGTCACCTCGATGGTGCGGCATCTTTCCAGGTTACGCCAGAAGATGCACGTCGACAATCGCACACAGGGAGCGAATCCCACGCTCGGGGCGCCGGGGTCGCAGGCGCTGATGAACCTCGGCTACGAGGGGATGTTCCCCAAGGGGGCCACCGCGGTGAACCCGGCGATCCTGTCCTCGCTGAGCCTGAACGCGGACGAGAACCACGACTTCTTCTCCGGGTCCGGCTCGTCGTACGTGATCGGTAAGGCCGTCAACACCGAGGACGAGGACTGGGATTTCTGATTCGGTGAGTTCGTGGCGTTGGGTGCCGTCTGCTACCGCACGGAAGCCGTGACGGTGAACTTCGGATCCCGCACGATCTGTCGGGTGGTACCGACGAGCGCCCCCAACTGCGGCCGATAGCGCAGGTGCGAGTTCCACACGCACCACAGCTCGCCACCGGGTCGCAGCACGCGGGCCGCGTCGGCGAACAGGCGCGGCGCGATCCGAGCGGTGACCGCAGCGCCGGAGTGGAACGGCGGATTGAGCAGAATCAGATCGGCCGACGCGTCGGGCTGGGCGCCCAGTGCGTCGTCCCGGACGACGGTGACGCCGGGCGGCCCGCCGAGAGGTGAATGCGGAGCCGATCCGCTCGCAGCGGCGACTCCGTTGGCCATGGCCGTCGCGGTTGCCGACGCGACGGCCGCGGAGGACTGGTCGGTGGCGATCACCCGCGCATCGGGGTGCGCCCGTGCGTAGGACACCGCGAGGACGCCCGTGCCGCACCCCAGGTCGATCACCCGCGACGCGTCGGGTGCCTGGTCGAGCACGCTGAGCAGCAGACGTGTGCCGATGTCGACGCCCGCGCCGGCGAACGCGGCGCCGTGTGCGCAGATCGTCAGCCCCGTTGCCTCGTCGCGTTCTGTCCGCGGCCAGGTCAGTGCGCCGGGGCGAGCGCGGCGTCCGCTCGAGCCCGGGCGCACGGCGGACGGATCTACGCGGGCTCGAGGATCCGAGGCGCGCAGCACCCTCGACTTGCCGACGCCCCTGTCGGCCGTGACCGTGGCGAAGTGCCGGGCCAGCACACCGTTCATTGCGGGTGTCATGTGCTTCACTCGCCCGCCCGCAACGACGTGAACCGCCGGGTCGGCGTGATCCGCAATCAGGCCCGCGATCTCGTCGAGCGCGCCGAGCGACCGCGGTAGCTGCATCAGCACGAGCGTCGCGCCTGCGAACAGGTCGCCGTCCAGCGGGTGCCAGGTCACTCCTGGCACCACGATGCTGTCGACGTCCGACGCCTGCGCCAGCCCGACGGCGACCGCGTTCAAGCGCGCCGCTCGCTCTCCGGAGAGGGCGTCCTGATGTACCAGTACTCGGAGGCCTGCGGCAGCCAGTGGCAGCGCCAGCGCCCCATACCGATCCCCCACCACGACCACGCTCCCGACGTGTGACGTTGCCGTGGGTGTAGCCGGAATGTGCTGCTTCGGATGTTCGAACGCGTGAGACGGGCGCATCTCGCGAGCGGACTCCGGACGATCGAGGCCGGCCGATTCCAGAATCAGCCGATCGCTTGCGTCTGCGGCCACGAGATCGTGCGCCTCGACATCCGGCCGCCGCCGCATGTGTGGGGCGAACGCGTCGAACGCTTCGCGGACCGTCGACGCCATACCGTCCACACTAGGGCACCTCGGTGCGTCCGCTGGCGGCGAGAATGCTCCGCCTGATCGCATCGGTTGGATGGCGTAAGCGAGAACAGGCAACTGGTTGTTCTCGCTACAGGCAGGCGCGCTCGATGAACCAGGCTTCATTTCCTGCGCATGGGCATGAGGTGCTCGAGCAACCCCATCGTGGATGTGCGGGAGGTGATGCGCCTGACCGGAGCCTCCCAGGCTCGCGCATACGCAACGATCGAGCGACTCACCGACGCCGACGTGCTGCGACCGATCACTCAATCCGGGAGGGACGAAGCCGACCTGATGGTGAACAGGCTCCGGTTGCATTGACGTGGCGCGTTTCGATGGGCGTCAGGGCCGCGTGCCGATCGGCGCACGGGCCACGGACTGCCCGATCAGGTGACGACGAGGGATCTCTGGCAACTCCAGACAGGATCCGGTGGACGGCCCCAGGCCGAGGCGCTGATGACCGCTAGCAACTGGACGTTGACCGGCTCAGGTTCTTGACTGCGAGGTGCGGGCGCGCCGCCTGCACCTCGCGCTGACGTTGCTCAGCCGCCACCAGAACTCAGGGATCGAACGGCGTATGGCGGATCCACTGGACCCCCTGGTCGGTCAAGATGTGCCGGCCGCTCCTGGTCGATGTCGAAGACGATCCGCTCACCCACGTAGCGGACGACGACGAGTTGCACCGGGACGTCGTGCTCGTCGACGAGCAGCAGCCGCTGCACCATCAGGGCAGTGCCGATCGCGACGTCGAGGAGCTTGGCGTGCTCAGGTGCGGCGGCCTCGGCCGTCATGGTGCCCCGGGACCGCACCGGACGGTGACCGCACTCACCCAGTGCCGCGTGCAGGGAACCGGTCAGGTCGGCGTCGCGAACGGCGGCGCACCGTAGCGGCAGGACGGCATCCTCCACAGCGAAAGGGACGCCGTCACCGTTGAGGACCCGGCTGAGCGTGATGACCGAACTGTCACCTGGCTGGTCGAGGTCCGCGTTCTCGTCCCGGCTTCCGTCCCGTTCGGACATGCTCACCACGACGGCGGACGGGATGCGACCCTGTCGTCTCATGTGCTCGGTGAACGAGAGCAACCGGCTCATCCGCCGGTGGACGGGCTGCTCGGCCACGTAGGTGCCGCTGCCGCGCACCCGGTACACCCGGCCCTCGGTCACCAGCGTGGCCACGGCTTGCCGCGCCGTCATGGGGCTCACCTGGAAACGTTCGGCGAGCTCGCGATCCCCCGGAAACTGGTCGCCCGGTGTGTAGTCGGTGAGCTCGTCCCGGAGCTGCTGGGCGATCGTCGCGTGGGCCGGCCGGGTGTCCGCCGTCATTATTGCCCTCCAGAGCCGTACGTGGTCAGGTTATCTAGAGTACTGCATTTGAGTGATCTAGTACGCTGAGGTGCATGTCCGTGTCACGTGAGTCCCGACCAAACATCGTTCTGATCCTCACCGACGATCACGCTGCACATGCGATCAGCTGCTACGGGAGCAAGGTCAACCACACCCCGCACATGGATCGGCTCGCCGCCGGGGGAGCCAGGCTCGACTCCTGCTTCTGCACGAACTCGATCTGTTCACCCTCACGTGCTTCGATCCTGTCCGGCACCTACGGGCACGTGAACGGCGTCACCAGCATCTACTCCCACATCGACTACCGCGTCCCCAATTTCCCCCAGGTGCTGCGCGAGTCGGGCTACCGGACGGCGCTGTTCGGCAAGTGGCACCTGGGCGAGACCGAGCCGCACCTACCGCGCCCCGAGGACTTCGATGCTTGGCAGGTCTTCCCCGGCCAGGGGGAGTACAACGATCCCGTGATGATCAGCCCCGACGGCGAGACGACAGTTCCCGGGTACGCCACCGATATCGTCACTGACCTGAGCCTGGACTGGCTGGACGAGCAGTCCGGCGAAGACCCCTTCTGTCTGATGATCCACCACAAGGCGCCGCACCGGCCGTGGGTGCCCCACCCCAAGCACCGGGAGCTGTACCCGGTCGGCAGCATCGCCGAGCCGGACACCCTGTTCGACGACTATGCGACCCGGAGTGAGGCGGCCTCGGCCGCGAACATGCGGATCAGCGACGATCTCCCCGACCGTGATATCCGCGAGGAGATGCCCCCAGAGCTCGCCGGCGAGGAGAATCGCGAGGAGCGGACCCGGTGGTTCTACCAGCGCTACCTGCGCGAGTACCTGCAGACCGTGCAGTCGGTGGACGACAATGTCGGCCGCGTACTGGACCACCTCGAGGAGCGGGGCCTCGCGGACAACACCATCGTCGTCTACACCTCCGACCAGGGCTTCTTCCTCGGCGACCACGGCTGGTACGACAAGCGCTTCATCTACGAGGAGTCCTTGCAGATGCCGCTGCTGATCCAGTGGCCCGGGCGGATTGCCCCGGGCACGGTGACGGATGAGATCGTGACCAACATCGACTTCGCGGCCACCTTCCTCGAGGCATGCGGCATCGATCATTCCGAGGCGCTCCCCACCGGTCAGGGCCGCAGCTTCCTGCCGCTCCTGGAGGGTGAGACGCCCGAGGGCTGGCCGGAGTCGATGTACTACCGCTACTGGGAGCACGACGATCCGAACCATCACGTCTGGGCCCACTACGGCGTCCGGACCAAGACGCATAAGCTGGTCTACTTCTACGCCGACGGGCTCGGTACGGACGGGTCCTCCGACAAGACATTCCCACCCGCGTGGGAGATGTACGACCTCGTCGCCGACCCGAACGAGCTCACCAACATCGCCGACGATCCCGCCCACGCGGAGACACGGGCCGAGCTCGAGCGTGAGCTGGCGCGGCTGCAGGAGCAGTATCGGGACGCGCCGTACGCTGACTGATCGCTGGTGTACGTCGCGCGGCTATCGTGAGGCCATGCCGCGCATCCTGATCACCGGGATGTCCGGGGCGGGCAAGACGACGCTGCTGGAGGAACTGGCGCGGCGCGGGCACCGCACGGTGGAGACCGACGTGGACGGGTGGGAGTCCGCCGTCGGGCGCTGGGATGAACAGCGGATGGCCGACCTGCTGGACCGCCACGAGGACATTGTGGTCGCCGGCACCGTGGAGAACCAGGGCAGGTTCTACGACCGGTTCGAGACGGTCGTCCTGCTCAGTGCGCCAGTCGATGTGCTGCTCGAGCGCGTCCGCACGCGTACGAACAACCCCTACGGGAAGACCGAGGCGCAGCAGCGGGAGATCCGGCGATACGTCGTCGAAGTGGAACCGCTCCTGCGTCAGGGGGCAGACCGGGAGCTGGACGGCCGACGCCCCGTCGCTGATCTCGCCACTGAGATCGAGACGCTCGGAGCGGTCTCGTGACATGTCCGACCGGTGCCCACCAGCGCGGGAGAACCTGCGAGTCAGGTCCAGAGCCGCTCCACCGGCAGTGAATGGAGACGGTCCTCTGCCTCGTAGCCGACCTGGCCGAGATGGAAGGCCACGCCCGCGACGAAGGCGGATCCGAGCCGATCCCGCAGCTTCCTCAGCCCTGCGAACTGCTTTCCCTCTACTCGCTCACCAGCCTTGACCTCGATACCGACGACGGTCCCGTCGTGACGCTCCAGGACGAGGTCGACCTCGTCACCATCGCGAGTCCGCCAGTGGCCGACAGTAACCAGCGAACTCATCCAGGTTGCCTGCCGGATCGTCTCCTGGACCACGAACGACTCCAGCAGATGCCCGAACTCCGTCATCGCCGAGGGGTCCAAACGCTCCACCTTGGCGCTGCTCAGCCGCATCACATGAGCGCCGACTCCCGAGTCGAGGACGTGGACCTTCGGCGCGGATACGCTCCGCGACGACACAGTGGTTCCCCACGCCGGCAACGTGTCGATCAGGAACAGAGACTCCAGCAACTCGATGTATGCGGTCGCTGTACCCCGCGACGACTCCAGCCCCTGCGCGACCTTGCTGACATTGAGTAGTCCGGCGGTCTGGCCGACGATTCGCATCAGGATGTGCCGCAGGTCCGCCTTGCGATGGATGCGCTGGATCTCCCCAGCATCTCGTTCCAATGACTGCCGCACGTGCCCTTGCAGCCAGCCCCTTCCAGCAGCAGTACCGGCGTCTCCTCGAGACCCTTCCGGAGCACCGGGCTGAGGCGGCGTGTGATCAACTCGGTCGTGTCTCAACAGTACGCGTGAGTGGCGATCAGCCGCATCGGTTTCTAGCAATCAGCCGTACACGTTTCTCTGAACTAGCCGCGCTCACCCCCCGGAACTAGCCGCACACTCGCTCGCACTTCTCAAGTATTCACCCAGTGAATACACCCAGTGTATAGTCGCCGCCATGACAGTCCCGATGGCGCTCCTGGCTCTGCTCGACGACGGCCCTGCGCACGGCTTCGTGCTCAAACGCAGATACGACTCCGTGCTCGGTCAGGAACGCGAGCTCCGGTACGGCCAGGTGTACGCGACCCTCTCCCGGCTGGAACGTGACGGCTTCACCAGCGGGGTCGGTGTCGAGCAGGGGGAGGGGGCGGAGCGGAAGGTCTACGCGATCACCGACGACGGTGTCGCGGAGCTGGACCGCTGGCTCGCCACCCCACACGAACCGGGTGGGCGCCCTACCGAACTGTTCACCAAGGTCATCCTCGCCCTGGTGGCCGGTCGCCCGGCGGAGCAGATCCTCGACGCCCACCGCCGCAGCTACTTGGCGCGGATGCGTGAACTGACCGCAGCCCGCCGAACCGGGGACGTGATCGATCGCCTCGCCGGGGACCACCAGATCGCCCACCTGGAGGCCGATCTGAACTGGATCGAGATCGCCGCAGCCCGGCTGGGCGACCTGGAGCGGACGATCGGTGCGGAGAAGGAGGCACGGCGATGAGCGACCAGTCGGCGGCCCCCGTCTTGGCAGGACGTGGTCTGGAGTGCGCGATCGGGTCCACCCACGTGCTGCGTGGCGTCGACATCGAGATCGCACCCGGCGAAGTGGTGGCCCTCATGGGCCCGTCCGGCTCGGGCAAGTCCACCCTGCTGCACCTGCTGGCCGGGCTGCTCCGGCCCGACGCCGGAACCGTCACGCTGTCCGGTCAGCGATTGGATACGCAGCCGGACCGGGTCCGCTCCGCCCGGCGGCTCCGCGAGCTCGGGTTCGTGTTCCAGTTCGGTGACCTCGTGCCTGAGCTCACCGTCGTCGAGAACGTTGAGCTGCCGCTGCGCCTGCTGGGCGAGCAGCCGGCCCGGTGCCGCGAGCGTGCGCTGGAGATGCTGGACCGCCTCAGCGTGGCCGACGAGGCCGATCGACGCCTCAGTGAAGTCTCCGGCGGCCAGGCGCAACGTGCAGCGGTCGCCCGTGCGCTGGTCCACTGGCCCGCCGTCATCCTCGCCGACGAACCCACCGGCTCACTCGACACCGTGACCGGGGAACTCGTGCTGGAGGCGCTCGTGAGCGCTGCCTCCGACCAGGGAACAGCCGTCCTGCTCGTCACCCACGAGATGCGGGTGGCGGCCTGGTCCGACCGAGATATACACCTGCGCGACGGCGCCGTCGTCGACGCGGGAGTGCCGGCGTGAGGGTGCTGCTCCGGCTTGCCATCAGTCTGATCCGCGCCGGCGGATGGCTGCGAGCAGGGTCAGTGGCCGGCGCTCATGTGCTGGGTGTCGCGATTCTTCTCGGCGCCCAGGCGCTCCCCGATGCCGTGCACCCGGGCGGTCTGGCCGACAACCCGGTCGCCCGGAACCAGTTCACTGCGATTGTCGGCGTGCTCGTCGTCCCCGTGGCCATCCTCCTGCTGACTGTCGGGCGAATGTCCTCCGGCGTTCGTGACCGGCGCCTGGCCTCCCTGCGCCTGCTCGGGATGAGCACCGGCCGCTCCGTCATCGTGGCCGCACTGGAGAACGCCATCGTGGCCCTCGCCGGATCGTTGGCCGGTCTCGCAGCCTTCCTTGCCCTCACACCAGCCGTGGAACGCTGGGTCGCCGCTGGGCCCGCGTGGTTCGTGGCCCCGTTGCGCACCACCCCCACGACGGCGGCCCTCACCATCGCCGGTGTGGTGGCCCTGTCCGTGGTGGTCGCCACGGCGCCTATGGGCCGGCTCCTCACCGACCCTCGCAGCGAACGCACCGAGTCCGCCCGGCGCACCCCCAGTCCATGGCGACTCGTCCTCCTGGTGCCGACGACCGCCGTCCTCGGGTGGCTCACGCAGGTGGACCTCGTCACGACGTCGAACAAGACTGTCGCGCTCGCGCTCCTGACCGGCGGTCTGCTCGGGGCGGTCACGATCGCGCTGGCGGCACCGGTGCTCGCCTCGTGGGCCGCGCGCGTCCTGGTCCGCCGCCGATCGACCGGGCTGCTGCTCGCGGGCCGGGCCATTCAGGTAGCACCCGCCAGCGCGAGCCGCCTGGTGGCTGGGATCGGAGTAGTCGTGTACCTGGTGATGGCGTCGGCCGCCGTGCTGGGCGCGTTCCAGAGCACGCCGCAGTACCGGTACGCCGAGCAGGTGCTGACGGATGGTCCGCAGGAGATCCGCGTGATGACCGCGGGCGCCGACACGCGACCGCCGATCGAGGACCTCGACGCGGTTGCTGATCACCTCATGACCGTCGAGGGAGTCCACGGATGGGTGCCTGACTACGTGGCTGTGGACGCACAGTGCGACCCGGCGAGCAGCGGGGCACCGTGCGCGGAGATCTTCATCGGCACGTGCGAGCAACTCCAACTGCTCATCGTGGCGGAGGGATGCCGCGACGATCGTGCTGCGGCCGTGGAGTGGCTCCCGAGCGACCGGTCGATCGATGAGATCGGCGTACCGCCCGATGTCGATGATCTCGGCGGCGTTGTCGAGCTGCGTACGCTCGACGAGGAGTGGCTCGCCGTGCCTCTCGATGCTGAGCCGATCCGTTACGACCCCGAGGCCACGCTGGAGGAGTGGGTGTACCCCAGTCAGATCGGCGTCTTCGTGCCGATCGACCTGGTGCGTGAGGAGATCGGGGAACCGGCCCGGATCACCATGATCGCCGACGGCGGTACGGCCGTTCAGGCCGAGGTGATCACGATGGCGGAGCAGCTGGGCATGGAGGCATGGGCGTACCCCACCTGGGACTACGACGAGGTGCTTCGCGTGCGCACGGTCGTGTGGACGCTGTGCGCGATCGTCGTGGGGATCGGACTGTTCGCCCTGGCGCTGACCTCGGTCGATCGCGCGCTGGAACGTCGCCGGGCGGTGGCGCGGCAGGTGGCTATCGGCGTTCCCTTGCGCGTGCTCCGGACCGGGCAGGTGCTGCAGACCCTGATCCCGCTGCTCGCGTCACTCGCCCTCGCGCTGCCGTGCGGGTGGTTGCTGTTCGAGGCCTACCGGCACGTCGTCGAACTGCCCGTGATTCCCGCACGGGATGTGCTGACGGTGTTTCTCGCGGCGACCGCGATCGGCACGGTGGTGGTCTCCGCCGTCACCCTCCCCCTGACCCGGTCGCGGTTGACGGCGGACCTGCTCCGGACGGAGTAGCCCTCCCAGATCCAGAGTCCATTCCATGCTGCTCTCAGCCCACCTCCGCGCCCGCGCGGGTGGCGTGAGTGTCGCGCATCGCGCATGCAACGACACTCACGCCGCCCTCGCGGCCACGCCGTGTGGTCACGCCGCGGAGGGCTACTTGCCTCCTGTAGTGGCGATTCCCTTGACGAGGAACTTTTGCCCGAACAGGAACGCGAGGAACATCGGCACCAGCGAGACGATGGACATCGCGAACATCGCACCCCAGTTGGAGCCGGAGGTTGCGTCCAGGAAGGAGCGCAGGGCCACCGGGACGGTGTACATGTCGGGGCTGGTCAGGTAGATCAGCGGGGTGAAGAAGTCTGACCAGGTCCAGATGAAGGTGAAGATCGCCGTCGTGGCCAGGGCCGGGATCATCAGCGGGATCAGCACCTGACCGAAGATGCGCAGGTGACCGGCGCCATCGATGGTGGCGGCCTCGTCCAGCTCGCGGGGGATGCCGCGGATGAACTGCACCATGAGGAACACGAAGAACGCGTCCGTGGCGACGAACTTCGGTAGCACCAGCGGTAGGAAGGTGTTCACCATGTCGAAGGCGTTGAACAGGATGTACTGCGGGACCACGATCACGTGGATCGGGATCATGATCGTCATCAGCATGATCGCGAACCACAGCCCACGCAGCCGGAACTTCAACCTCGCGAAGGCGTAGGCGGCCAGGGAGCAGGAGATCAGGTTCCCGATGATCGCACCGGAGACCACGATCAACGAGTTGACCAGGTACCAGTCGAAGGCCTGGGACAGGGCGAACCAGCCCTCGGAGTAGTTGGCCAGGTAGAGCTCGTTGATCCATAGCCCGGGGGCGCGGAAGATGACCTCGGTGGGGCGCAGCGAGGAGACGATCATCCACAGCAGCGGGTAGATCATCAGCAGGCTGACCGCGATCAGCACGGCATGTTTGACCAGGCTGCGTGCGTGGTCGGCAGGGGTGCGGGGGGCGTCGATCTCGCCCGCGATCGTCTCAGTCATCGTAGAACACCCAGAACTTGGCCAGCAGGAAGTTCACCGCAGTGAAGGTGGCGATGATGGCCAGCAGTAGCCATGCCATCGCGGAGGCGTACCCCATGTCGAAGCGGGTGAATCCCTGCTCATACAGGTACAGCGTGTAGAACAACGTCGAGTCCGAGGGCCCACCGGTGCCGTTGGAGACCACGAACGCCTGGGTGAAGGCCTGGAAGGCGTTGATGATCTGCAGCACCAGGTTGAAGAAGATGATCGGCGACAGTAGCGGCATCGTGATCCGCATGAACTGCGAGATCCGGCTCGCCCCGTCCAGGGCGGCGGCCTCGTAGTACATCGTCGGGATCTGACGTAGCCCGGCCAGGAAGATCACCATCGGGGAGCCGAACGTCCACACGTTCAACAAGATCAGCGTCCACAGTGCATAGTCCGGGTCCGAGACATACCCGGTGGTCGCATCCAGGCCGAGCAATTGCAGCACCTGGTTCACCAACCCGGTGGTGCCGAAGATCTGGCGCCACAGCAACGCGATCGCGACCGATCCGCCCAGCATCGAGGGCAGGTAGAACACCGACCGGTAGAACGCCAACCCGCGCATGCCCTTGTTCAGCAGTACCGCCACACCCAGGGCCAACGCCAGCTGCAACGGCACACCCACACCGACATAGATCAGCGTCACCTTCAACGACTGATGCAACCGGTCATCGGTGAGCATCCGCTCGTAATTGTCCAACCCCAGGAAGTTCGGAGCCTGGATCAACGAATAGTCCGTCAATGACAGGTAGAACGACGCCAGGATCGGACCCAACGTGAAGACGAACAACCCGACCAGCCACGGCAACAAGAACAGATATCCCGCCTTGTTATCGTGCGACGTCTCCTTACGCCGCGCCGCCTTCTCCTCCGGCGTCACCGGCCCCGTGCGCCGCAGCTTCGACAGCTCGGAGATCGCGCTCATGTGCCGATGGCTGCGCTGAGTTCGTCGTAGAAGCCCTGCGCAGCCTCGTCGAGGGTGGCGTCCCCAAACAGCAGCTCCGTGGCGTGACGCTGCAGGAACACGTCCGTCTGCCCTCCGGGCGGCGGCGCGACCGGAGTCTGTGCCAGCTCGGGCTCAATGTCCTCGATGAACTGGGAGACTCGCTGCTGCGGCTCCGACAGCTGATCCCGGATGGCTGCGGAGATCTCGCCGTTCGGCGGGATGCCCCGCTCGGCCAGCTCGATCTCGGCGGCTGTCTGGCTGTTCATCCACCAGTTGACCAGCGCCACCGCACCCTCGGGGTCTTCGGTGGTCGCGGAGACCGACCACAGCATCGAGGCCTTGTACCAAGCCGCGCGCTGCATCGCATCACCCTCGATGCTTGGGTAGCGCAGGAGCCGGAACTCGGTTCCCGCCGACGTCTCCAGTGCCTGCAGCTGGTTCGACCAGTACTGAGCGATCGCCGTGTTGCCCACGACGAAGTCCGCCTGGTCCAGCGGCTTGCTGAAGTCCTCGTTGATCGCCGAGGGGCTGGGAATGGCGCCGGCATCGGCAAACCGCATCCCGAGGTCGAACCATCCGCGCAGGTCGTCAACCTCGAAACCGATCTCGCCGCCCTCGGCGAAGAGGCTCTTGCCCTGCTGGCGCAGCCACGCCTCGAAGAGCGCGTCGCTGGCGATGATCGCCTGAGTTCCGGTAGCCGCGCCGCTGTCCGAGATGGCAGTGGCGATCTCCAGCCAGTCCTCCCAGGTCCAGGTCATGTCATCGGGCACGTCCACGCCAGCGGCCTCGAAGAGTGCGGGGTTGGCGAACACCATCGGCGTGTTGATCCCGGCGTTCATGCCGTAGAGCGAGCCCTCGATCATTCCGGAGTCCGCGGTGCCCTCGATGAAGCCGGACGTATCCGCTCCGTGCTCGGAGAGATCGAGCAGGGCCCCGCGCTGCCCGTACTCACTGATGTATCGCATGTCCATCTGGATGATGTCCGGTGCGTTGCTGCCCGCGGTCTGCGTGGCGAGCCGGTCCCAGTAACTGGCCCACTCGCCCGGTTGCGGGGAGATCGTGACTCCTGGGTTCTCCTCCATGTACGCGTCGAGCGCGTCCTGTGTGTTCGCGTTCCGGACCTCGTTGCCCCACCACGTGAACTGGAGCGAGGAGCCGTCGTCGGAGTCGCTCGAACCGCCTCCGCGGGAGCAGCCTGCAACGGTCGCACCGACTGCGCCGAGCGAGGCCATGGCCATGAATTGACGCCGGTTGGGTCGCATCGCCTGAGTCCTTTCATCGTCGAAAGCGGTGTGCCCATCGGCACACGCTTGACGATAACCGCGACCCGCATCAGGTGCGCGGCGAGTTGCCAACTATTGCCGTGCCGGTGGAATTGCCACCTTTGTCACCCGCAGCATTCCGCCGTCGGGGATCTTCATGCGTCCTCGAGAGCCATCCCGGTGCGGTCTGGCAGCAGCACCGCGCCCACGCATGCCACGACGAAGGCGGCACCGATCACGGCGAACGTGACACCCAGCCCGCCCGCCACGTGGAGGTAGCCGACCGCGAGCGGAGCCAGGATGGAGGCGATCCGGCCGAACGCTGCCGCACTGCCCGCGCCGGTGCCGCGCAACGCCGTCGGATAGAGCTCGGGCGTGATCGCGTACAGCGCTCCCCAGGCCCCGAGGTTGAAGGCCGAGAGCGCCATCCCGGCGGCCAGGATCGTTGCCACCGACTCAGCCTGCCCGAACAGCAGCGCAGAGACCGCCGAACCCGCCAGGAAGGTGATCAACGTGGTGCGCCGACCCCACGTCTCGATCAGATAGGCGGCCGCGGCGTAGCCCGGGAGCTGGGCGAGGGTGATGATCAGCGTGTAGCCGAAGCTGCGCACCAGGTCGAAGCCCTGCTCCACCAGCAGTGAGGGTAGCCAGATGAAGGCCCCGTAGTAGGCGAAGTTCACGCCGAACCACACGATCCACAGGCCGGCGGTCCGACGGCGGAGTCTGGCCTGCCACAGATCGCTCCAGCGGGCGCGGGGCGCACCCGGGCGCCCGCCCGGGTTCCGGGCCCGGTTGCCGGCCGGGCTGTCACGTTGCGTACCCGGACCCTCACCAGGGTGTGCGTCTGTGCGCGGGGAGGTTGCGCCGTCGGGATCCGCGCGGTAGACCCGCTCGGGAAGGGGCGCCGGGATACCTGCCGAGGCCTCGTACCGGCGCACGGCTGCCTCCGCCTCAGCATGGCGGCCCGTGCTCTCGAGGAATCGCACCGACTCGGAGAGCCGTAGACGCACGAACAGGGCGTACGCCGCTGGTGCCATGCCGATGAGGAACGCCCACCGCCACCCGTTCTCCAGCGGGACGACGAAGTAGCCGACGAGCGCGGCCAGGATCCACCCGAGCGCCCAGAACGCCTCCAGGATCACCACGATCCGGCCGCGGATCTTCTTCGGGGCGAACTCGCTCACCAGGGTCGAGGCAACCGGCAGCTCCGCACCGAGCCCGAGGCCGACAATGAAACGCAGCACCATGAGGGCCGCCAGGCCCCCGGCCGCGGCCGAGGCGCCGGTGGCCAGACCGTAGACCAGCAAGGTCAGGGCGAATACCTGACGGCGGCCGATCCGGTCGGCGAGCAGACCACCCAGGCTCGCCCCGAGCGCCATCCCGACGAAGCCGATCGAGGCAAGCCAGCCACGCTCGCCGCCGCTGAGCCCCCACTCCTGCGCCAAGGCGGCGAGGATGAAGGAGATGAGCCCAACGTCCATCGCGTCGAGGGCCCATCCGATCCCCGAGCCGCCGAGCAGTTTGGTGTGCGCTCGGGTGAAGGGCAGGCGATCGAGACGCTCGGACCGGGTGAGGGCGTGCCCTTCTCCGGTCTGGCTCGCATCCGTGGACATGCCCGCATCCTTCCAGGCGCCACCGACAACGGCGCGTGGGTGCGGCAGATCGGCCGGTCGTCTCACCTGGTGATCGAGATCGTGGCCCTCAGAATCGTGGCCCTCAGACCGGTGGCCAGGTGACGGGGACGGGGAGACGTTCGGCGACGTGCTCGGGCAGATGCTCCGGTGTGTCGCCGGATGCCCCGGCGAGGGCGTGACCGTCACCTGGCAGGGACGCGAGCGCGGGCCGGAGCAGGGGTGCAGTGAGCCGGGCGACCAGATGGTGCATGGCTCTCCGGCCGAGCTCGACCCCGTCCACGTCGACCATCGGTGCCTGCGGGCGGCCGACGACCACGATGCCCGACTCGTCCGGGTGCGGACGTGAGGACCAAGAGGCGCGTTCGTGCTGCTGGAGGCCGAACAGTGCGCCCAAGCCGAGGTCGCTGGCGTAGGGGAGGGCCACCGTCGCACCGCTGCCGAGGAGTTCATCGACACTGGCCACGCCCGCGTCGAAGGTCGGCGGGTACGGGCCCAGGACGGCGAGGTCCACACCCTGAGCTGTCGCCGCCTCCCGGAGGGCGTGGGTGCGCTGCCCACTCTGCCAGGAACGGTCCGGGCCGCCGAGGAATGCGATCCGCCGGTGCCCGGCATCGGCGAGCGCCGTCAGCAGCTCGACGAAGGCGCCAGCGGTGTCTGCCACGACCGACGCGGTTCCCGTGAGCTCGCGATCCACGAGCACGGTCGGCCGGATGGAGACGGCGGTGCGGAGCGTCTCGTCGGTGCACCGCGGCGCCACCACGACGGCGCCATCGACCTGCTGAGCCAGCCGCTGGTAGCGCAGGAGATCTTCACCGTCGGCGAGTTCGTTGACGGCGACGGTGATCTGCAGGCCGTCCCGCGCCCCCCGTTCTTGTGCCCCGCCGATGATCGGGGTGAAGAAGGAGTTCGTGAGGGTGGGGACGACGAGTGCGATCACACCGGTGCGACCACGGGCGAGCTCGCGAGCCGCCCGGTTGGGGACGAAACCGAGTTCCACCGCGGAGGCGAGGACGCGCTCGACGGTGCGTGGGGCGACGAGCTGCGGGTGGCTGAGCGCGCGCGAAGCCGTCGACTTGGAGACGCCGGCATGTGCGGCGACGTCAAGCAGTGTGGGCACCCAACCTCCTGGTATCGAGCGGTATCGAGCGGCATCAAGCCCCAGGTGGTGGCTCACGCCGGAATCAGGACTGGACGCACCCCGAGAGCATCTGGTTCCATACTCTAGCGAATGGAACCGGTTGTGGGAGCGGTTGCGGAGACATTGACGCGAACTGCTCCACCAGCTGGTCACGACCAGGACCCCGAACCAGGCGAGGTAGGTATGCGCGGACACCGACGCAGCCTCATGCTGCTTCTGCTGCCCGGGCTCGTGCTGTTGCTCGCCGGATTCCTGGTGCCGGCGCTGATCATGCTGCTCGCGCCGCCGGACACCACCACCGGCGAGGTGCTGGCCCGGCTGGCACGGATGCTGACCGATCCCTATGACCTGACGATCATCGGGCGGACACTCGGCCTTGGCCTGATTGTGACCGTCACCTGCGTGGTCCTCGGATTCCCCATCGCGTACCTGCTGGCGCGCTCGCAGTCGCGTTGGGCCGGCGTGCTGCTCGCGGTGGCGATCTTCCCGCTGCTGCTGTCGAACGTGGTGCGCACCTTCGGATGGCTCGTGGTGCTCGGCTCCCAGGGTGCTGTCGGGCAGACGCTCGTGGCCCTCGGGATCGTGGACGAGGCCCCGCAACTGCTGTACACACCGCTGGCGATCGTGCTTGGTCTGGTGCAGCTCTTCCTCCCACTCGCGGTGGTCTCCTGCTACTCGGCGCTTGCCCAGGTCGATGCCAGCCTGGACGAGGCGGCCCGCGGGCTCGGAGCCGGCCGGGCGCGTACGTTCTGGACCATCGTGGTGCCGCTCTCATGGCCCGGTGTGGTGGTGGCCGCGACCCTCGTCTTCGCCGGTTCGATCACCGCCTACACCACGCCCTACCTGCTCGGCGGCTCGCGGCAGCGAATGCTCTCCACCCAGCTGTTCCAGTACTCCAGCTCCACGATCGACTGGGCAGCCGCAAGCGCGACGGCGATGATCATGACCGTCCTGGTGTTCGGGGTGGCCGCACTCTCCTCGGTGATGGGACGGAGGGCAAGGACCTCATGAACACGCGCCGCCCCGTGGCTGCCTCGCTCGCAGTACTCGGCTACATCGTGATGATCGCACCGCTCTTCTTCGTGGTGATCACCGCATTCACCGCCGGTTCCACCGTGCGCTTTCCTCCGGACGGGTATTCCCTGCGGTGGTTCGAGGCCGCGGTCACCTACCAGCCGTTCATGTCGGCGCTCGCGTCCAGCCTGCAGCTGGCCGTCTTCGCGGCGATCGCGTCGCTCGCGCTGGGTGTTCCGGTGGCGCTGGCCATCCATCGCGGCAAGATCCCGGGCAAGGGGCTGTTGGAGGGGATGTTCCTCTCCCCGCTGATCGTCCCGGAGCTGGTGGTGGGCCTGGCGCTGTACCAGCAGTTCATGATCGGGCTGGGGATGAACAACCTCACCACGCTGGCGATCGGGCACACCGTGCTGATGTTCCCCTACGCGGTACGGGTGACAGGCGCCTCCCTGGCGCTGATCGACCCGGCCGTGGAGGACGCCGCCCGTGGCCTGGGTGCCACGCCCATGCGGACCTTCTTCACCATCACGCTGCCGTTGCTGCGCCCAGGGATCTTCTCCGCGGCGCTGCTGGCGTTCGTGACGTCGTTCAACAACGTGCCGCTGTCGCTGCTGCTGCAGAGCCGCGAGTTCCGCACTCTGCCGGTCACGATGCTCGACTACGTCCAGCAGAACTACGACCCGATCGTCGCCTCGACCTCGGTGCTCATCCTCGCCGGCACCGTGCTGGTGGCCGTCGTGGCCGAGCGCACCGTGGGGTTCGCCAAGATTTTCGGAGGGATCAACCGATGAGCGTGACGAGTGCTGCCCAGTTTCAGGCCGTCTCCCAGGTGTTCGGCGACTTCACCGCCGTGGACGCGATCGACCTGACAATTCCCGAGGGCAAGCTCACCACGCTGCTCGGGCCCAGCGGTTGTGGCAAGACCACCAGCCTGCGGATGCTCGCCGGATATCTGCGCCCCACCGGTGGCCGGATCCTCATCCGCGGTGAGGACTTCACCACGGCCCCGCCGGAGAAGCGCAACCTCGGCATGGTCTTCCAGTCCTATGCGCTGTTCCCGCACATGAGCGTCGCGGATAACGTCGGCTACGGGCTCAAACTGCGGCGTGTCTCCGGCTCCGAGCGGGCGAAGCGGGTCACCGAGGCGCTGGAGATGGTGGGCCTGGCGCACCTGGCCGGCAGCCGCCCGAAGCAGCTCTCCGGAGGGCAGCAGCAACGGGTGGCGATCGCCCGCGCCGTCGCGATCGAACCGGACCTGCTGCTCTTGGACGAACCGCTGTCCAACCTCGATGCGCGGTTGCGACTGCAGATGCGTGCCGAGATCCGCCGCATCCAGTCCGAGACCGGGTTGAGTGTCGTGCTCGTCACCCACGACCAGGACGAAGCGCTCGAGATGAGTGACCAGATGGTGGTCATGAAGGACGGCCGGATTCAGCAGCAGGGCGCTCCGCAGGACGTCTTCCCGGCTCCGGCGAACAGGTTCGTGGCCGAGTTCCTCGGGTACGAGAACTTCGTCCCCACTGCCGACGCACAGGTGACGGTACGGCCCGAGCACCTGCACGTGGATGCCCGTCAATCGCCCGCGGAGACCTCCGACGGCCTCTCGCTGGACGGGCGCGTCACTGACCTGGCCTACCGCGGGGTCGATGTGCTCGTCACTCTCGCCGCCGACGCCCCAGGGCGCTCGGAACCGATCCGGCTCGTTGCCGACCTGCGCGCCAGCACAGCACCCGACCTGCGGATCGGGGATGACGTGGCGATCACCGCATCACCAGGTCACCTCGTCACCCTGCCCGCCTGACCGTCCCGATCTCACTTCACCGATCCCTCCTCACCATCCAGACCGATCCCCCTCCCCTTCGAAAGGACCGTGCGATGTTCCCCTCCCGCCGGCATGTCACCGCCCTCGCCGCCGTTGCAGCCACTTCTCTGGTGGCCGCAGGCTGCTCCTCCTCCGACGACGGAGGTTCCGATGGCGGTTCCACCGACACCATCGTGGTGAGCACCTTCCCGTTCGGCGTGGAGGAGTTCACCGAGGCCGTCGTGGACCCGTTCACCGCCGAGACCGGCATCGAGGTCGAGCTCGACACCGGATCCAATGCCGACCGTCTCTCCCGGCTGCAGCTCGAGGGTGAGGACACCGGCATCGACGTGATGCTCATGTCCGACGCCTACGTCGCCATCGCTGAGCAGGACGGACTACTCCAGCCGGTCACCCAGGAGGACGTGCCGGCACTCGCTGAGATCGCCGGCTTTGCTGTGGATGACGCCTACTCGGGCCCCGCATACAGCTACCAGCTGAACGGGATGCTCTACAACACTGATGAGCTGAGCGAGGAGCAGGCGGCCGACTGGGAGCTCTACGCCGACCCAGCCTTCGCCGGGCAGGTCGCCCTTCCGGACATCGCCGTGACCGCCGGCCAGCTCACCGTCTCCGGGGTCGCGGACACGTACGGATCCGGGCCCTACGACGTCGACACCGCCTTCGAGACGATGGCCGGCTGGGCGCCGAACGTGCTGCAGTTCTACAGCTCCACCACCGAGTTCACGAACCTGCTCACCCAGGGTGAGATCGTCGGCGGGGTGGCACTCAACGGGTTCGCCACCAACCTGATCGCCTCCGGTGAGCCGATCGGCTGGGTCCCGCCGGCCGAAGGGCGATACATGGCCACCAACCGCGCCGTCGTGCCGGCCGGTGCCCCGAACGCCGAGGGTGCGTTCGCGTTCATCGACTACCTCCTGTCGGTCGAAGCACAGCAGTCCTCTGCCGAGATCGTCGGCGACCTGCCGGTGAACCTGGAGGTGGAGATTCCCGCCGAGCTGACCGCCGTCGTCGGGGACATCGCTCAGGACCCGACCGCAGCGGGCTACGCGACCCTCGCCCCGGCCGAAACTGTCGACAACCGCAACGAGTGGGTGGACCGCTTCGCACGCGAGGTCGTGGGCGGCTGATGACTGAACCGTCGATCACAGAGCATCCGACGGCGGAGCCGTCGAGCATGCAGGCACCGGCACCGTCCGCCGGGGCTGCCCTCGACCTGACCCGGCTCCCCAAGGCCGACCTGCACTGCCACCTGCTCGGTACCGTCCGGGCGAGCACCTTCGGTGATCTCGCCCGGCGGGAGGGGCTGGCACTGCCGGAGGATCCGGAGCAGATCTTCGCCTCGATCAATTCCCACCCGCCGGACCCAGAGCTGTATCGGCACACCCGCATCCCGATGCCGCAGGGGCGTAGTGAGGACGAGCCGGAACGGTCGTACTCGCTGTTCCAGGCATCCGGATGGGTACGGGAGGTGTTGCGGGATGCCGACGATCTCACCCGCGTCACCTATGAGGCGTTCGAGGCCGCGCACTGGGCCGGCACCTGGCACCTCGAGGTGTCCTTCGACATGATTCCCGAGCACCTGCGCCACCTCGGCTATGCCGGGTGGGTAGAGGCGCACGCGGAGGGCGTCCGGATGGCCGAGCGGGACTTCGGGATGACCGGTCGGCTGCTGGCGGCGATCGACCGCAGCGGCACCGGTGACGAAGCGCTCGCCTGGGTGCGCACCGTCGTCGACCACCCGCACGAGTACGTGGCCGGCATCGGACTGGACAACTTGGAGACCGCCGGGCCGCCCGAGCGATTCGCTGACGCCTACCGGCTTGCCGGCGAGGCGGGTCTGAAGCGCACCGCGCACACCTCTGAACACGTCCCGGCTGCCGTCAATGCGGTGACCTGCCTCGATGTGCTGGGGTGCGATCGACTCGATCACGGGTACTTCGTGCTCGAGGACGACGCCGTGGTGGCGCGGATGGTGGAGGAGCAGGTGCCGTTCTCGGTCGCTTCGACCACCTCACGCCGGTCCTGGCGACCGTGGCGCAAGGCCTCGATCGCCGCGATGGTGGAGGCGGGGATGAACGTCTACCCGTGCTCGGACGACCCGGGGATGTTCCCCACCAGCGTTCTCAACGAGTACGAGATCCTCTCCCGCGACGTGGGTGTCAGCGACGAGCGCCTCGTTCAGATGGCGCGTGCGAGCTTCGAAGCGTCCTGGTTGCCTGCGGAGCAGAAGGCCTGGCTGTGCGCTCAGTTCGACGAGACGGTCGCGACGCTCCAGCCGCGCTGACCAGAATTGCTCGTCGATCTGGCTGGTCAGCCGAGGGCTTGCACCAGTGGGGCGAGCATCCGCGGATCGGTCTGCAGGATGAGAGTGGTCACGCAGCTCGCCTCCCAGCGTGTGAGCTGGGCAGTGATGTCCGACGGCGTCCCCACCAGGGCCACGTCCGTCACCAGGTCCGTGGGGATGGCTGCCGTAGCGCCTGTTTTGTCGCCGGCCAGGTACTTCGCGGTCACCTCGTCGCAGACGTCGCGGTAGCCAGCGCGGGCGATCGCTTCGCGGTGGAAGTTGGTGCTCTCCGAGCCCATCCCACCGATGTACAGCGCGAGGTGGGGGCGCACCTGGTCGGCGGCGCTCTCCAGGTCCTTGCCAATCACGGCCGGCACCGCAGCGCTGACCTCGAACTCCTCCCGGGGTGAGCGGGTGCCGTCCCTGCGCGCGAATCCGGTCTCGAGGTTCTCCCGGTACTCGGCATCGAGGGCAGGGGAGACGAAGGCGGGCAGCCACCCATCGGCGATCTCGGCCGCCAACGCGGTGTTCTTCGGACCCTGGGCTGCGAGGTGGATGGGCAGGTTCGCGCGCAACGGGTGCACGGTGGAGCGCAGTGCCTTGCCGAGGTGAGCTCCGCCGTCGTGGGGGAGCGTGAAGTGCCGACCGGAGAAGGTGACGGGGGCTTCCCGGGCGAGCACCTGGCGGACGATCCCCACGTACTCGCGGGTGCGTTCCAGTGGCCGCGGGTAGGGCTGGCCGTACCAGCCCTCCACCACCTGCGGCCCGGAGGCGCCCAGGCCGAGGATGAAGCGCCCACCGGAAAGGTGGTCCAGGGTGAGCGCGGCCATCGCGGTGGCGGTGGGTGTGCGGGCGGCCAGCTGCGCGATCCCAGTGCCCAGGCGCACCCGGTTGGTCTGCGACCCCCACCAGGCCAGTGGGGTGAAGGCGTCCGACCCGTACGACTCGGCGGTCCAGACCGAGTCCAGGCCGAGCTCGTCGGCGGCGCGCACCGCTTCGGCAGCACCTGCCGGGGGGCCGGCCGACCAATAGCCCGTGTGGAATCCGAACCTCATCGGCTCATCTTCGCACCTGCGGTACTCCACCTCACTCCCGTGGGATGACGAGATGTTCGCAGGGTGGTGGCCGGTGGCGCGCGAGGTTGTGCCCTCCGGCGGTAGTGAAGTGCCAGTGGTTGTGGTGCCGGGTGATGGTGATGTCGCGTTGATGGACCAGGGCATGGTGGTGCCAGCACAGCAGAATGGCGTTGGTGGAGCTGGTACGACCTCCCCGCGACCACCAGGTGGGGTGGTGGATCTCGCCCCACCCCGGCGGGCTGGTGCACTCGGGGTACTGGCAGTGCCGATCGCGTGCCCAGATCGCTTTGGTCTGGGCGGCGGTGTGCAACCGTTGGGCGCGGCCGACGTCGAGAGGCTGACCGGCGGGGTCGAAGATGACCCGGGTGAACTCGCCGTCGCAGGCCAGGTGGGCGAGCTGGGCATGACTGATCGGCGTGCCGTCGGCAAGAGTGGCCGGCTCAGCGCCGGTCATCTGCTGGTGATCGAGCCCGACCGCGGGGATGCAGGGTGCGTCGGGCTCGGCCGGGCATCCGGGTAGGTGCACGTCCATCAGCCCGGGTAGTGCCGAAGCGCGCTCGGGAGCACAGGACTCGCCGCTATCGCCGCTGCCAGCGCTCTCACTCGTGCCGCGGATGGTGCGCCCGGCGCGACCTGTCCTCGCGTCTCGCCCTGAGAGGCTGGTGCTGGTGCTGGTGCTGGTGCTGGTGCTGATGCTGCGGTGGCAGGTGCACCGAGGGCGCCCGTTCGCCGGTGCGGGTGTCGTGACAAGGCGGTGCAGCGTGTCGACGGGGACGTGCACCAGCAGGTGGGGGCGTACCCGCGCTGACGCCTGGGCTCCACCGTTGTCGAGAACGCGGCGGGCCATGGCCACCAGGGCGTGGGCATTGCGCTGAGAGCGGGTGCGATCATCGTCGGCGGCCGGTACTCCGATGATGGCGTCGAGAGTCTGCGCGAAGAGGTGACCGTTGGAGTGCTCGAGCCAGCCATCGACCCGGTACCCGCCAGTGGTGGCCGAGACAAACAGGTGTTCCTTGGCGGACTCCACCCGCCAGTTCCGGTCGGCGGCCTCGGGATCGGCCTGAATTGCCCAGGTCTTGACCAGCCGGGTGAAGGAGTCGGCATCCAACCGCCGCGCTTGCTCCACGAGAAACCGCTCACCGACGTCAGGGTCGCTCAGGCGCTCGCGCAGGACGGTGGTGGTGGTTGTGTGCCGGGCCAGTGCGGCGGCATGATCACCGCTGATGACCCCGGCCGCCTGCGCTGCGCTGGTGTGGGGCAGGTGATCGCGCAGTGTGCGCGACAGGTGCACTCGGGTGCGGGTCTTGTTGCCGTGCCCACCGGTGGCGTTCGCCCACCAGGATGCGATCGTGCGTGCCCCGCTCACGGCCCAGATCCCGTCAGCTTCGACCGCGGTCATCGCCGCCGAGGTCAGTGCATCCACCCGGCGGCGAGTCTGCTCGAGTTGGCCCACCAGGTCGGGCAGGACCGCCGAAGGGAGGGAGTGCAGATCCGTGGCTAGCAGGTCATCCAGGATCGCGGTGACCACTTCCAGGCGGCCGGTGGCGTCCGATGGATTCACGTGCTCACCGAGCAGGTCCCGCACCGCCTGCGCCGGGGAGGTCTCGACGTGACTCGTGGTGCTCATCCCGACCTCCCCAACCCTTTCCGGATCTGCTCGCCTGCCTCCCTTCAACCATAGAACATCTGTTCGCCTCCGGCAAGGGTTTTCGTTGGAATAGCAAGGAAAAAACCGGACCCGGGTTGTGGATGAACATGCATCGGGAATGCACCCTGTGGACGGAGAGGCATCGGGCGCGCAGGGTGTGGACACAGCTGCATCGACCGGGCGCCGTGGGCGGTGCTGGCATCAGGCACGCACTGCGGGGAAGCATGGTGCGGGCACGCCCGCTTCGGGACCGCGCTGCACGGACAGGCACCACTGTGGGGCGCAGGTCGCACCGCGCAGCACAGTGATCCGCGTTCGCTGAACGAGGGGGCTGCGGCTCAGTCGTCAACGCATGACCTTGACCAGCTCATGGGGGCCGGGGGCATCATCAGGTGGGAGACCGCAGCGAGGCGCCCGGCCGATCGGGTGAACCGGCGATCGACCTGAAGCAAGGGAGTCCCCAGATGACCACGTACCTGATCTCGTTCCCCGGCGAGGCCATGGAGTTCCCAGCGGAGGACTTCGAGGCCGTGGTCGCGGACTCGCATGCCGTGATCGAAGCGGCCAAGGAGGCAGGTGTGTACGTCTTCGGCGGCGGTATCGACGAGGCTGTCCCACCGGTTCTCGTGGCCAGTGACGGCACCGTGACTGCGGGGACCCACCCGGGTCACACCGTGCCCAACGGCGGGTACACGATTCTGGAACTTCCCTCGCGGGAGGCGGCACTCGAGTGGGCGGCCAAGCTCGCCGCCGCCTGCCGTTGCTCGCAGGAGGTCCGGCAGTTCCAGTACGACCCGGCCAGCTGATCGTTGCGCCCAGCATGACTACGCGTGGCGAGTCCATGCCTGCCTTGCTGGCCAGTGCCACCATGAACCGGCCAGCGGCCAGGCGTATGAGGTAGCCACGCTGTGAGCCGTGGGTCTGACAGCTTCACCCGAGCAGTACCTGCGCTGCGGTCAATCCGAGCCAGCTGTCAGACAGTGGCAGGTGCCTCGACACGTTCCCGCACGGCCACACCGTCGGGCCCTTCGAAGCGGCGACCCCAGCCGGTGGCGACGGCCACGATCAGGACCGCGGTCAGGGCCAGCGGGTACCAGGTCGCGCCGAAGATCGCAGGAGTGTCGAGGGCGGGAGCGACATCATGCCCATCGGTGAGTAGCGCGCCGATGAACAGGAACGCGCTGAACACAGGCACCACGCAGGAAACGCCCATCGCGAAGCAGTCCATCACGTTCGTCCGCCGGTAGGGGTGCAGGCCCTGGCGCGCCCCGATCTCGTCCGCCACCGGCCCGAAGGTGAGCATCGAGGCCGAGTTCACGCCGCCGAACAGCACGGTGGTGGCACTGACCCCGAGCCCGATCGCCGCCTCCGCGCCCCGCGGGGTTCCGGCCAGGCGGCCCCGCGCGAGTCCGTCCACGATCCGGTTCAGCACGCCGGCCGCACGCAGCACGCCCATGATCCCGAACACCGCGGTCACCAGGCACACCGTCGGCAGCAGCGCGGATACCCCGCCGACCAGGAACCCGGTCGCATGTCCGTCGGTCACCCCGATCACACCGGACGGCTCCAGCAGACCGACGAGGAGCGCCGTCACGGTCCCCAGCGCCAGCCCGGCCGTGACGGCAAGGAAGATGTTGCGGGTACGGAACGCGACAATCAGCATCACGGCCATCGGGATCAGCATGATCAGCCCGAGTGGGTTCGCGCTCTCGGCGAGCTGGGTCTCGTCCACGGCGCCGCCTCCGGCGCCTCCGAAGATGACGAACCCGACGGCGCTCAGTCCAGCTGCCACCAGGGCGTACCGTGCCCGGCTGGTCACCACGCCGCCGATATCCGCGGCGCCCTCCTTGCGACGGAACCGCTGCGTGGAGGCGGAGATGATCGTGGTGTCCGAGATGGGCGCGAGGTTGTCCCCGAAGATCGCCCCGGAGACGATGGCGCCGGCGAGCATGGTCGGATCGGCGCCGAGCAGCACACCCGCCGGGTAGAAGATCGGGAACGCGGTGAACATCGTGCCGATCGATGAGCCCGTGGCCATCGCGATCAGGCAGCACGCCGCGAACGAGAAGAGCGTGAGGACCGCCCCGCTCATCCCGGCCTGGTCGGCGATCCAGACGAACCCGCCGGAGACGTCGGAGTCCTTGATGAGCTGGCCCAGCATGCCGACCATGAAGAGCACCACGATGATCGAGACAGACGTCGGGCTGCCGATGCCCGCCATCACAGCGTCCCAGAACTTGGTGTAGCGCCGAGCCAGCAGCGCGCCGATCAGCAGTGCGATGAACCCGCCCGTGGCGAGCGCGGTCATGTCGAAGGCGTCCAGCACCACGAAATAGAGCACGCAGAACACACCGAAGATCGCCACCGGCACGAATGCCATCGCCCAGCCACCGCGGAAGGTCAGTGCCTCGTCGGTCTGGTCCTGGTCAGTCATGTCGTCTCCACCCCACACTCAGACGCGCACCGTCGCGCGCACGTCGCCCCGGACGGTACACCGCCTCCACGCTGCTGTGCAATCACACTGCACATGTGCAGTGAGACTGTATGCTAGCTGCATGATCGGGGGACGACTACGCGACCTGCGCGCCGAGCAAGACCTGAGCCTGCGCGCCCTGGCCGAGCGGACCGGCCTCTCGGCCACCCTGCTCAGTCAGATCGAGCGGGGCAAGGTCGAACCGAGCTTGAAGTCGCTCCGACTGCTCGCCTCGGTGCTCGGCCAATCCGTCGGAGAGCTGTTCGACTCCTCCGAGTCCTTGACCGTGCGAATCTCCCGACCCGGGGAGCGCTCCCGGATCACGTCCCCTCGCGGGTACATCCAGTACGAACGCCTCGCCCCCAGCAACGGCCAGCTCGAAGTGCTGCGCGGGGTGCTCGCGCCGGGCGAGGTCTCCAGCGACGAACCCTGGTCGCACCCCTCGATCGAGTGCGTCGTGGTGCTGGCCGGCACTCTCACCGTGCACGTGGCCGAGACGGCTCACGAGGTCACCGCGGGGGAGTCGGTCACCTTCGACTCCCGTCAACCGCACCGCTATCAGAACGTCACCGACGGCGTGGTCGAGTTCCTCGTCTCCGTTGCCCCGCCGTCCCCGTAAGGAAGAGCCATGGATCGCCACAGCATCGACTGGACCGGGTACATTCCGGCCATCACCACCCCGTTCAGCCGCGACGGCGCACTCGACCTGGACGCTCTCGCCGGCCAGATCGCCTGGATGCGCGAGCAGCGACTGCACGGCATCATCCTCGCCGGCACCAGCGGCGAGTGGTTCAGCATGTCGGCCGCCGAGCGCGCGGACCTGTTCACCGAGGGCGCCCGCGCCGCGGACGGGTCGATGTGGGTGATCGGCGCCTGCAACGCCTTCACCGCTGAGGAAGCCATCGGGCACGCCCATGCGGCCGAGCGGGCCGGGCTGGACGGCATCCTGCTCACCCCGCCGCCCTACATCGTGCCGAGCCGGGCCGAGGTGGTGCGCTTCTACCACGACGTCTCCGACGCCACCGACATCCCGTTGTGCGTCTACAACTGGCCCCGCGGCTGCATCGTGGACCTGGACACCGACACGCTCACCGAGCTGGCCGCGATCGAGAACGTGGTGGCGATCAAGAACTCCACCGGGAACTTCTCTCAGTTCCTGGCCGGGATGTACGCCCTCGAGGACTCGGTGCGCTACTTCGGACTGCCCACCAGCGAGCTCGGCGCCGACCTGGCGCTGCTCGGCCACGGCGACGGGCTGATGGGCTCGGGCGCCCCGCTCGGCGCCGACCACTCCGACTACTGGCGCGCCATCGACGCCGGCGACCGGGACCGTGCCGTGGCGCTCGGCGCCCGCGACCGCGTGGTGATGCACCGGTGGTTCCAGCCCGATTACGGCGCCCGGTTCGGCAACCAGCAGGCCATCATGAAGACCGCACTGCGGCTGCAGGGCGTCCCCGCCGGCTATGTGCGCCGCCCGCTGCTCGAGCTCACCGACGACGAGGCGGCGATCATCGCCGGAACCTTGCACGACCTCGGCATCGAGACCGTGCCGCTGGCCGACTGACCGATGCCTGCGCACTACGACGCGGTCATCATCGGCGGTGGTCTGCTCGGCTGCACCATGGCCTGGATGCTGGCCCGGGACGGCGCCACGGTGCTGCTCGCCGAGCGCGATGAGCTCAACGCGCACGCGTCCGGGCAGAACGCCGGGAGCCTGCACTTCCAGCTCGAGTACCGGATGGTCGAGCAGGGGATTGAGGCTGCCCGCACCGCTGCCGAGGCGATGCCGTTGCACCTGGCCGCCGCCGAGCTGTGGTCGGGCCTGACCGACGAGCTCGGTGAGGAACTCGGGGTCGCCCAGCACGGCGGGCTGATGCTCGCCGAGGACGCTGAGCAGGCTCGCGTGCTGGAGGCGAAGACCCAGCTCGAACAGTCGTGGGGTCTGGACGTGCATTTGCTCGACGGGAACGAGGCCCGCCGGATCGCGCCGTATCTGGCCGACGAGGTCGTCGCTGCCGCGTACTGCCCGATCGAGGGCAAAGCCGACACCCGGATCGCCGCCCCCGCGTTCGCGCGAGGCGCCACCGGCACCGGTGCGCAGGTGCGCACCCGGACCGAGGTGGTCGCCCTACGCAGGTCCGGTACCTCCTGGCTGGTGGACCTGCGAACACCCGACGGCGAAGGTGCCGACGAGCGGGTAGTGACGGACGCCGTCGTGCTCGCTGCGGGGGTGTGGACCGGTGAGCTGGGCGCACTGATCGATGCCCGGCTCCCCACCATCCCGATGGCACTGACGATGACCGCCACGACCGCGCAGGAACCGACGATCGCGCACCTGGTGCAGCACGCCGGCCGACGGCTCTCCCTCAAGCAGGCCCATGCGGGGAACGTGCTGATCGGGGGCGGCTGGCCGGCCCGGCTGCTCACCGATGCGGCCGGACGCCCCGACTTCCGCCGCCGCCCCGAACTGATCGGCTCCTCCGTGGCAGGCAACCTCGCCGCGGCCGTGCGTGCGGTGCCGTGGGTCGCGTCCGTGCCCGCGCTGCGCACCTGGGTGGGCACCACCACCGTGACCCCGGACCAGCTGCCCCTGGTGGGCGCGGTCCCGGGCAACGCCGGGGTGTTCGTGGCCACCGGCGGCTCCGCGTTCACGCTGGGACCGAGCTTCGCGCAGGTGATCGCCGACCTGGTGCAGCACCGCCGGCCTGACCACGACCTGAGCCCGTACGACCCCGCCCGGTTCGACAAGGAGGCTGCATGAGCGGCTATCGGCGCCTGGACGTGCGGCGTGGGAAGCCCGTGCAGGTCACCGTGGACGGCGAACAGATACCGGCGCACCAGGGGGAGACCCTGGCGGCGGCGCTGCTCGCCGCCGGTGTGGACGAGTTCCGGCGCACGCGCACCGGCGACCCGCGCGCCCCGCTGTGCCACATGGGCACTTGCTTCGAGTGCGTGCTCACCGTGGACGGCGCGCCGCTCACCCGCGCCTGCCTCACGCCGGTGCGGGACGGGATGGTTGTGACCCGAGAGGCAGGGCAGTCGTGAAGGCGGTGACGATCGTCGGGGCCGGACCGGCTGGGCTCGCCGCGGCCGCGGTGCTGGATGCCCACGACGTGCCGGTGCTGCTGGTGGACGAGCAGCCCCGCCCCGGTGGACAGATCTTCCGCCAACCTCCAGCCAGCTTCCCCGGTGCGGAGGCCGCCTACACGGCCGGCTATGGCTGGGGCAGGGATCTGGTGACCGTGCCGGAACGCCCGGGCATCGCCTTCGCCGGCTCCACGACGGCGCTCGGTGTGCTGCACGAGCGAGTTGATGAGGGCGGGCACGGGCTGGTCGCCGGACCGGCAGGCCCGCGCACCGGGCCGGACCGGCTCAGTGTGGTGCTCCGCGGCCCGGACGGGGTGCGCTCATACGAGACCGCGGCGCTGCTCGTGGCCACCGGCGCCTACGACATGCCCGTGCCGATGCCCGGCTGGACGTTGCCCGGGGTGGTGATGGCCGGTGCCGCGCAGGCCATGGTGAAGAGCCAGAAGATGGTGCCACCCGGGCCGATCGTGCTCTCCGGTGCCCACCCGTTGCTGCTGGTGGCGGCCGACCAACTGGTGCGCTCCGGCGCCGAGATCTCCGAGCTGGTGCTCACCCGCGGCCTGCCCGGACCGCGTGAGGCCTGGGCGGCGCTGCCGGCCGTGCCCGGGCACGTCGCGATGCTGGCCGAGCTCGGGGCCTCGGTCGCCCGGCTGCTCCGTGCGGGCGTGCGGATCAGAACCCGCAGCACGGTGGTAGGTGCCACCGGTGCGGACCGGGTGCAGGCCGTGCAGATCGACCGGCTGGATCCCCACGGCCAGCCGGCTGGGCGCCCACGGACCGTCGACGCCGCCACGCTCGTGCTCGGGTACGGCTTCCAGCCCTCCACCGAGCTGGCCCGGCAGGCCCGGTGCCGCCTGCATCATGACGCCATGGCCGGTGGCTGGGTGGTGGACCACGACGGCACCGGCCGCACCACGGCACCGGGGGTGTACGTGGCCGGCGAACCGACTGGCGTGGCCGGGGCCGAGGCCTCACGGGCCGAGGGTGTGCTTGCCGCGCTCTCGATCGTGGCGGATCTGGGTGGCGCGGTGTCTGCGCGGCAGTGGCGCGACGCGCGGCGGGGCGTGCGCGCTGCGGCCCGGTTCTCCCGTGTGGTTCAGGAGCTGTTCCAGGTGCCGCCGGCACTGCTGGATGCGCTCGCCACCGAGGAGACGGTGGTCTGCCGGTGTGAGCTGGTCAGTGCCGGGAAGCTGCAGAGCACGCTGGATCGGAACCCGCAGATGTCCACTGTCAGCGCCGTGAAGCTCGAGTGCCGGGCGGGTATGGGCCCCTGCCAAGGGCGCTATTGCGAGGCGAGCGTGAGCCGTGCGCTGTGCGCGGCGCGAGGGCGCCGTCCGGACCAGGCCGGATATGCGGCCGCGCATCTGCCCATCAAGCCGGTTCCGGTGAGTGACCTCGCCACGCTCACTACCGACCCGGACGCTCCTGCATCGGGTGGGGTGCGCTGATGACCTCAGGGGGTGGGCGGCGTGACCGCAAGGATGATCTGCGCCGGGGCATCGGTGTGGTTGGCGAACAGGTGCGGCAGCCTGGAATCGAAGGTGATCGACTCGCCGGTGGCCACCTCGTAGTCCTGCCCGTCCACCGTGGCGGTGATCTGCCCGGACAGCACGTAGACGCACTCGGTGGAGACGTGCCCCCACGGTTCAGTGGCGCTCCGGTCGCCGGGTGCCAGATCGGCACGCAGCACCTCCAGGTCACCGCGCCCGGGCGTGAGGCGCTCGTAGGTGATCTGCCCGGCCGGAGCCTGCATCCGGAACCGTTCACCGGCTCGCGAGACGTGGACCGGCGGCGCGTCCGGTTCGCGGAAGAGGTCCGCGAGGTCGGACTCGAACACCTTCGCCAGTTTGCGCAGGGTCTCGACGCTCGGGTCGGTCTTGCCGTTTTCGATCTGACTGAGCAACGCCACGGACAACCCGGTGCGCTCGGCCAGCGAACGCAGCGTCAGCGACCGCGCACGGCGCAGCACTCGCAGGCGGTCACCGATCACAAGCCCTCCCGTGTTTCATTTCGATGAACATTTTCACCAAGGCTATACACTGGCCACGATTGCATGGTCTCATACCGGCAATCGGAGCCACCGGAGTTTCGACCACGCTGACCCAGCGACGAGGCCGGCACGGTCGACTGAATGGAGACATCATGGGAGCGCGACCTGGACGCGTCGGAGCGGCCGTAGCCGTTGCCGTCGCCCTGACACTGACGGCATGCACGGCCGGAGGGAGCGGAAACGGCGGCGGTGCTGCTGGCGGTAGTGATTCCGACGGCGGTGCCACCCAGGGCGGGACTCTCACCGTGAGCACGTCCTTCGTGGTGAACAGCCTGGACCCCGGTCAGGTGTATGAGGCGACCGGCGCTCTGGCCGTGCACGCCATGTACGACACGCTCGTCACCTTCGAAGGGTCCGACGTGACCACCCCGGTGCCGCTGCTCGCCGAGTCGTGGGAGGTCAACGACGACGCCACCGAGTTCACCTTCACGCTCACCGATGGCGCGGTCTTCTCCGACGGGACCCCGGTCACGGCCGAGGACGTCGTCTTCAGCATCAACCGACTGCACAACCTCCAGGGCAGCCCGGCGGTCACTGTCGAGGGGCTTTCGGCCAGCTCGCCGTCCGAGGGTGTGGTCGTGGTGACCAGCGAGCAGTCCAACCCGAACGTGCCGACCATCCTTGCCATGCCCGCGGCCGGCATCCTGAACGCCGAGGCCACCGAGGCGGAGGGCGGCACCGCCGCGGAGGATGCCGCCAGCGCGGACGCCGCCACCGAGTTCCTGAACGGGGAATCCCTCGGCTCTGGTCCGTACGTGCTCGACTCCTTCGACCCGGCGTCCGAGATCGTCCTGACGGCGAACCCGGAGTACTGGGGCGAGACGCCCGGATACCAGCGCATCGTGATCTCCAACGTGGAGGCCGAGACGCAGAAGCTCACCATGCAGCGCGCCGAGGGCGACCAGATCGCACTCGACCTCTCCGGTCGCCTGCTCGAGGACCTGCCGGAGAGCGTGCAGGTCTCGGCCAGCCAGGACACGTTCTACTTCCTCACCCTGCACCAGGACCCGGCGATCTCGGAGATCACCTCGAACCCGGACTTCGTCCGCGCGCTGCGTGCCTCCATCGACTATGACGGCCTGGCCGCGCTGTTCGGCGAGGACGCGCTGCCGGCTGCCGGGATGGTGCCCACCGCGTTCCCGGGCGCCCTCCCGGAGAGCGAGGCACAGCAGCAGGACCTCGCCGCCGCGGCCGACCACCTCGAGGCCTCAGGCATCACAGACCCGACCGTCGAGCTGATGTACCCCGCCATCACCTACCGCGGTGTGGACCTGGGCACCATCGCCACCAAGATCCAGTTCGACGCCGACCAGGCCGGTATCGAGATCGTGCTCGATCCGCAGCCGATCGCCTCCTTCCTGGAGGCCCAGACCGCCGGCGAGGTGCCGTTCCGGTTCAGCCCGCAGTCGCTGAACTACCCGGTGGCGGCCTCCCTGGTGAACAACTTCGCCCCCGGCCAGGCCAGCGCCACGCGCACCGGTTGGACCGAGGACCGGGCTAGCGAGGAGATCATCGCCGCCGGTGCGGCGGTGCAGAGTGCACCCGACGCGGAGAGCCAGATCAGTGCGATCCAGGATTGGCAGCACCTGCTGAACGAGGACAGCCCGTACGTGACGCTGGCATACAACTCCGGCGTGGTGGCGGCCACCGAGACGATCGCCAACGCCGAGTACTCCCCGGCCGGGTGGCAGGTGGACCTGCGGGCGGTCGCACCGCAGTGATGGCATGAGCACGACAACCACGTCACCTGCGTCCACTGTTTCTCGTTCCGCGGCCCGGCGACTCCGGGTGGGCGGGTACGCCCTCGGGGCGTACCTGCTCCGCCGGCTGGTGATCACCGCGGTGCTGCTGCTCGGCGTCACCGCCGTCACCTTCCTGCTGGTGCAGCTGGTGCCGGGGGACTCGATGACCGCCACGCTCTCCGAGGCGGCCCTGCAGGACCCCGAGATCGTGGCTGCCTATCGCGAGCGGTGGGGTCTCGATGAGCCCGTGCACGTGCAGTACCTGGTGTACCTGCAGAACGTGCTCACCGGTGACCTCGGCGTCTCCCAGCAAACCGGCCGGTCCGTGCTCGGCGATCTGATGACCTACGTGCCGGCCACCCTGGAGATCGCCGTCCCGGCGATGCTGCTCTCCCTGCTCATCGGTGTGGCGGTCGGCCTCTACGCAGCCGTCCGGCACGGCCGTGCGGGTGACCAGGTGGTCCGTGCGGGCACCCTGCTCGGGTTGTCCACGCCGCCGTTCTGGCTCTCCCTGGTGGTGCTCTACGTCTTCTTCTTCGTCCTGGGCATCTCGCCCTCGGGCGGGCGGCTGAGCACCTACTGGGTGCCGCCGGAGCAGGTCACCGGGGTGATGAGCCTGGATGCCCTGCTGGCCGGCGAACCGGCCATGGCCTGGGACGCCGTCCAGCACGCGGTGCTCCCGGTGCTCGTGCTGACCGTGCTGACCGTGGCCACGCTCGTGCGGTTCGTCCGCTCGGCGATGCTCGAAGTACTCGACCAGGACTACATCCGCGCCGCCCGGGCCAAAGGGCTCCCGGGCCGGACCGTGCTGCTCTCGCACGTGCTGCGTGCCGGGCTGGTGCCGGTGATCACGGTGAGCGGACTTGCCTTCGCGGCCCTGCTCTCCGGCACGGTGCTGGTGGAGCAGATCTTCTCCTGGCCGGGGGTCGGGCAGTACGCCTACCGAGCCGCCGCGGCCCTCGATATGCCCGCCATCCTCGGCGTCAGCCTGTTCGTGGCCGTGGTGTACACGGTCGTCAACCTGATCGTCGACCTGTTGTACGGACTGATCGACCCGAGGATCCGGCTGTCATGAGCATCGAACCCCGTACCGACGATGTCGTGGCCCAGACCGACGACCGGGTGGACCGCGCCCTCGGACGGCGCCGCTGGGCGGGCCGGCTCCGCCTCTCCCAGATCCACTCCACCTGGCGCCAGCCGTCCGTGGTGCTGGCGATGGTGCTGCTGGCCGCCTGGGTGCTCGCCGCGCTGCTCGCCCCGGTGCTCGCCGGCCAGGACCCGATCGCGCAGTCCGGTGACCTGTACATGCCACCCTCGGGTGCGCACTGGTTCGGCACCGACGAGCTCGGCCGGGACGTCTTCGCCCGGGTGGTGCACGGAGCCCGGCTCTCCCTCCCGCTCGCCGTGATCATCGTGGCCTGCGCCCTCGCGATCGGTGGCCTGCTCGGCCTGCTGGCCGGCTACCTGGGCCGCGGCTTCGATGAGGCGATCATGCGGATCACCGACCTGGTGTTCGCCTTCCCGCAGATCATCCTCGCGATGGCCGTGGCCGCCGCTTTCGGCCCGAGCACGCAGAATGCGGTGATCGCGCTGGTGATCGTCTCCTGGCCGGTCTACGCCCGGGTGATCCGCTCGGCCGTGCTGAGCATCCGCTCCTCGGACTTCCTCGCTGCCTCCCGGCTGCTCGGGGTGGGGCCCTGGCGTGCCCTACGCAAGGACGTCCTGCCGAACAGCGTGGGTCCCGCCGTCGTGCTGGCCACGCTGGAGCTCGGCAACGCCGTGCTGATGTTGGCGGCCCTGTCCTTCCTCGGCCTCGGCCCGCGCCCGCCGGCGCCCGAGTGGGGCGCGATGATCGCGGCCGGGTCCAAGGACCTGTCCATCTGGTGGGTGAGCGTGTTCCCCGGCCTGGCGATCCTCACCGTGGTGCTCGCCTTCAACGTGATCGGTGACGCGCTGCGCGACCGCCTGGACCCCCGCTACGCGAAGGGACTGTCATGACCGCGCTGCTCGAGGTGGAGAACCTCGGCGTCCATCTGCCCGGTGACATGCCCGTCATCCACGACGCCACCCTGCGCGTGGACGAGGGGGAGGTCGTCGGGGTCGCCGGGGAGAGCGGGTCCGGGAAGTCGATGACGGCGTCCGCCCTGCTCGGTCTGCTGCCTCCCGGGGCGCGCACCAGCGGCGCAGCCCGGTTGCACGGGGTGCCCCAGCCGGGCGGTAGCGGCACCTCCACGGTGGATCTGCTCGGCCTGCGCGGTGCGGAGTGGAACCGGGTGCGCGGCACCGAGATCGCGATGGTCTTCCAGGACGCGACCGCCTCGCTGCACCCGATGCTGAGTGTGGGCCGCCAGCTCACCGAGCACATGCGTGTGCACCTGGGCATGGACAAGTCCGCGGCCCGCCGTCGCGCGGTCGAGCTGCTGGACCGGGTGCGGATCCCCGACCCGGACCGCGCCCTGCGGGCCTACCCGCACCAGTTCTCCGGCGGGATGCGGCAGAGGGTCGCGATCGCCAGCGCCCTGGCCTGCCACCCGCGACTGCTCATCGCCGACGAGCCCACCACCGCCCTGGACGTGACCGTGCAGGCCGGCATCCTGCGCCTGCTCGATGAGCTGCGCACCGAGACTGGCCTGTCGGTGCTGTTCGTCACCCACGATCTCGGCGTGCTCGCCTCACTCACCGCTCGCTCGTACGTCTTCTACGCCGGCCGGGTGATGGAGACCGCCCCCACCCCGGAGCTGGTGACCCGGCCGCGCCACCCGTACACCGCCGCGCTGTTGCGCGCACGCCCGCACGCCGATGAGAGCTGGGACCAAGGGGCTCGCCAGCCGCTGCAGTCGATCCCGGGCAGCCCGGTCACCCCGGCCACGGCCCCGCCCGGATGCCCGTTCGCACCGCGCTGCACGCACGCGATCGAGGAGTGCACGACGGCGGTCCCCACCTTGAGCGCAGCCGGCCCAGCCGGCCATGAGCTCGCCTGTGTGGTCCGCCCTGATGTGACGGAGGCTCTGGCATGAGCGCGAGGAGCTGTCAGGTTCTGCCGCAGGCCGGTACGGCGAGGGACGAGGGGTGCCGGAGGGAGGCACCGCAGTGGTCATGCGAAAGGGGTACAGCATGAGCGAGCAGCAAGCCGCCCTCGAGGTCACCGATCTTGAGGTCACCTTCCGCAGCCGTGGCCGTGGCACGGTGCATGCCGTGGACGGGGTGAGCCTGAGCGTCGCCCGTGGTGAGGTGGTCGGTCTGGTCGGGGAGTCCGGGTGCGGGAAGTCCTCCTTCGCTCGTGCCGTCGTCGGGCTGGAACGGGTGTCCGGTGGGTCGGTGCGCCTGGACGGCCGCGAGGTGCAGCCGGTGGGCTGGCGGGTGCGCTCCGACGTGCGTGTGCAGATGGTGTTCCAGAACCCGTACTCCTCGTTGAACCCGCGGCGCACCATCGGCTCCCAGATCCGCGACGGCATCCCCGCCGACGTGGCCGACCCCGAGGCCGATGTGGCCGATCTGCTCGAGCGGGTGGGCCTGGGCGCCGAGGCGGCCACCCGGTACCCGCACCAGTTCTCCGGCGGTCAGCGCCAGCGCGTGGCGATCGCCCGGGCACTCGCGCCCCGGCCCGAGATCCTGATCGCCGACGAGCCGGTGACTGCCCTGGACGCCTCCGCGCAGGCACAGATCGTCACCCTGCTCACGTCCCTGGTGCGGGACCTGGACGTGGGCATGCTGTTCATCTCCCACGATCTCGCGCTGGTACGCCAGATCGCCGACCGGACCGCGGTGATGTACCTGGGCCGGATCGTTGAGGACGGCGCCACGGATACCGTCTGGGGCGACCCGGCGCACCCCTACACGCACGCCCTGATTGACGCCATCCCGCGGATCAGTGCGCAGGCCACCCTCCCAGAGACACTGGCCGGGGAGGTGCCCGACGCCGCACACGTGCCCACCGGGTGCCGGTTCCGCCCCCGCTGCCCGTCCGCCATGGACATCTGCGCCGAGGATCCGCCGGTGGTACGGCTGGGGGACCGGCACGCCGCCTGTTGGCTGCACATCGAGACCAAGGAGAAGCACCACGTATGAGCACCAGCGAGGCCCGCGGGCCGATCGTGCTGACCAACTGCGCCACCTGGGACGGGTCGTCGGCGACCACTCAGACCGGTCAGGCGATCGTGATCGGCGCCGACGGCACCATCGAAGCCATCGGGGCTCAGGCAGAGGTGCTCGCCGGCCTGGGTGAGCACGGCACCAACGTACCGGCGCAGGTGGACCTGGGGGGCGCCGTCGTGGTCCCCGGCCTGGTGAACATGCACGTGCACCTCGGGCTCGGCCTGCCCGGCCCGATGCAGGACGCGCTGCACGGTGCCAGCGACGCCGAGCTGGTGCTGCTGATGGCCGGGAACGCGCGCGAGGTGCTGCACGCCGGCGTGACCACGGTGCGCCTGGTCGGGGAGACCCGGTACACCGACATGGCGCTGCGCACCGCGATCACCCACGGTGCGGTGGATGGTCCCCGGATCTTCACCGCCGGGCACGCGCTGTGCTGCACCGGCGGGCACGGGCACGACTCCGACGGGCTCGAGGCCGACGGTGCCGACGGGTTCACCCACGCCACCCGTGCCCAGCTGCGTGCCGGGGCCGACCTGATCAAGGTGTGCATCTCCGGCGGGATCGCCGGTGAGCACGAGTCCATCGACACCCCGCAGCTCACCGACGAGGAGATGGCCGCGGTGCTGCGCACCGCGCACGACTGGGGCCGCAAGGTCACCGCGCACGCCGGACCGGCACCGGTGATCACCCGCGCCGTCGAGCTCGGCCTGGACTGTGTGGAGCATGGCTACGAGCTCACCGCCGAGCTGTGCGACCTGATGGCCGCGCGGGGCGTGAGCTACGTGCCGACGATCACGGTGAGTCGGTGCGAGGAGTTCTTCCGCGCCAACCAGGTGCCCGAGTGGATGATGAACCGGGCGCTCGCGGCCGGTCCGCGGCACTGGGAGAGCCTGCAGCACGCGATCGCCGCCGGGGTGGAGATCATCATGGGCTCCGACATGCCGCCGCAGGCGCCGTTCGATGGGACCACGGCCACGGTGCGGGAGATCGAGTTCATGGTGGAGGCGGGGATGAGCCCGCACGCGGCGATGGTCTCCGCCACCAGCGCGGGAGCGAACTGGTTGGGCCGCGCCGGGGAGATCGGGGCGCTCGTGCCCGGCGCCGCGGCCGACCTGCTGGTGCTCGACGGCGACCCGCTCGCCGACATCTCCGCGCTGCGGTCGATGCATGCGGTGGTGCAGGCCGGGCGTGCTGTGCGCGACGATCGAGGGATGTTGCACGCACTGACCGGGAGCCCGTGATGGACGAACGCCGCACCGAACTGCATGATCTGCGCGTGGTGGTGGACCGGATCGAGGGGCGCTCGGTCTGCGGGATGGCGCCTGGGGATCACCTGGATGTGACCTGCTCGAGCCGGATCAGCATCCCCGAGGGCAAGCACTTCTGCCTTTACGCCCTCTCTGCAGTGCTGCCGCTGCTGCCGGCCGCACAACGTGCCGTGGATCCCGGGGACTGGCTCGCCACCGACAACGAGGTGGCCTGCCCGGACCCCGACGAACGGCTGATCATGCGGATCGAGCGCACCGGCCGCACCAGCATCCCCACGGAGGAGCTCACATGAGTGTGTCGTTGACGATCGCGCTGCAGTCGGACAAGCACGCCACCGACTACGCTCGCCTCTCCCGCGCCGTCGAAGCGCACGGGTTCGACGGACTCTCGGTGTACTCCGACCTCGGCTTCCAGCCGCCGATGGCGCCGCTGATGGTGGCCGCCGACGTGACCGAACGGCTGCGGCTGGGCCCGTCCTGCCTGAACCCCTACCTGCTGCACCCGGTGGAGATCGCCGGGCAGATCGCCGCACTGGACGAGGCCTGCGGTGGTCGCGCCTACCTGGGCCTGGCCCGCGGGTCCTGGCTGCAGCAGGTGTGCGTGACCCAGGATCGCCCGCTGGCGCACTTGGAGGACACCATCGAGATCGTCCGGCGGCTGCTCGCCGGGGACACCGGCGGTTACACCGGGCGCGCCTTCTCGATCGAGCCCGGCTTCCGGCTGCACTACACGCCGGTGCGGCCGGAGGTAGACGTGCTGCTCGGGGTCTGGGGACCGCGCGGTGCGGCCCTGGCCGGGCGGCTCGCTGACGAGGTGAAGATCGGCGGCTGCGCCAACCCGGACATGGTGGCGCAGATGCGCACCTGGCTGGACGTTTCGTCGGTGGCCGCCGGTCGCGGCGCCGGGGCGGTGGGCGTGTGCGCCGGTGCCGTGACCGTGGTGGACGACGACGGTGACGTGGCCCGTGGATTGGCCCGCCGCGAGGTGGCCATGTACGTGGACGTGGTGGCCGCACTCGACCCCACCGTGGAGGTGGAGGACGAGCTGCTTACCCGCCTGCGCGACCTGCTCGCCGAGGACCGCCCGGACGACGCCGGCGCCCTGCTCAGCGATGACCTGCTGGACCGGTTCGCCTTCGCGGGCACCCCGGCGCAGCTGGTGGAACACACGCTGCGCCTCGCCGACGCGGGTGCGGACCGGGTGGAGTTCGGCACCCCGCACGGGCTCACCGGCACCGGCGGGATCGCCCTGCTGGGTTCGCAGGTGGTGCCCGCCGTGCGGGCCGCGCTCGGCGAAACGGAAGGATCGCGCCGATGAACACGCGCCACGAGGCGGTGCGCGCCATCGCCGACGACTACGTGCGCGCCCGCGCCGCCGACGATCCCGAGGCGGCGGCCGCCCTCGGCCAGACGCCGGAACTTGTGATCGGCGATCTGTCACCGGACGGCTTCGCCCGGCGGCACGCTACCGACGTCGAGGCGTTGCGCCGGCTGACCGCGCTGGGCGCCGAAGCGCCCGAGACCGCGGAGGACCCGCTGGCCGCAGCGCTGACTGAACGCCTGCGCAGCGACATCGCCCTGGACGAGGTGGGCTTCACCCGCCGGCTCCTCGCACCACTGGCCACCCCGGTGCACCAGGTACGGCAGGCCTTCGACGACCTGCCCCGCTCCAGCGACGCCGACTGGCAGCGGGTAGCGCTCCACCTCGAGCACGTCCCGACGGCGTACGCCCAGTTCCGTGAGACCCTCACCGCCCAGGCCGCCGCGGGGAACATCGTGGCAGCACGACAGGTGCGCACCGTGGCCGAGCAGTGCCGCCGCTGGGTGGACCAGGGGTACTACCCCGGTGTGGTGGCCGGCTATGACAGCGGGGGCGCCACGGCGGCTCGGCTCGCCAGCGGAGCCGAGCGGGCTGTGGAGGCCACGTCGTCGTTCGCCCAGTACCTCGAGACCGAGCTGGCGCCTGCTGCCCCGGTGACGGACGCCGTCGGGCGGGACACCTACACGTGCACCAGCCAGGCGTTCCTCGGCGCGAGTGTGGACCTCGATGAGCTCTACGACTTCGGGTGGGAGCTGATCGACGAGCTGCGCGGGCGGGCCCGCGCCCTGGCCACTGAGATCGTCGGCACGCCAGACGTGGCGGCGGCGGTGGCAGCGCTCGATGCCGACCCGGATGGCCGGGTCGCCGTCGGGGACGAGCTGCAGGGCTGGTTGCAGGGCCGCATCGACGAGACCATGGCGGCGATCGACGGGGTGCTGGTGGACGTGCCCTCCCGCACCCGCCCGGTGGAGGCGATGCTCACCACCGCGGCGTCCGGGGTGATGTACTACACCGCGCCGGATGCGCAGCTGACCCGGCCCGGGCGCGTCTGGTGGACGGTACCCGAGGGGACCGAGAGCGTCGCCACCTGGCACGAGGTCAGCACCGTGCACCACGAGGGCGTGCCCGGCCACCACCTGCAGCACGCCGTCACCTACGCCTTGGACGACCTGCACCCGTGGCAGCGGCTGCTGTGCCACGTGCACGGGTACGCCGAGGGCTGGGCGCACTACGCCGAGGAGCTCGCGGGTGAGCTCGGACTCCTGCGCACCCCGGGGGAGGAACTCGGCATGGTGTTCGCCCGGCTGTGGCGCGCCTGCCGGATCGTGATCGACATCGGCCTGCACCTGGAGCTGCCGATCCCGGCCGACGCCCCCGGTCTGCCGGCGGGTGCACGGGAGTGGACCCCGCAGCTCGGTGCCCAGATGTTGCACGAGGTGGCCCAGGTGGATCCGGTGACGGCCGGGTTCGAGGTGGACCGCTATCTCGGCTGGCCCGGTCAGGCGCTCGCGTTCGCTGTGGGGGCGCGCCTGTGGCGGCAGACCCGGCAGAGCGTGCAGGCACGCACGGCGGGCACCTTCGATCTGCGCGAGTTCCACACCGCTGCGCTGCGGCTGGGCCCGATGGGGCTGGACCCGTTGCGCACGGCCCTGACCCGAACCTTCACCGAGGAGCGACCATGACTCAGCCGCAGGACCGCGCCGATCACGACGGCGCAGTCGCCGAGACCATCCGATCGCTGTACCTGGCCTTGGGGGACAGGGCTGCCTTCGATGCCCACCTTGCCGAGGACATCACCATCTGGGAGTCCGACGCCCCGGACCTGATCGATGGCGTGAGCGGGTTGGACGCGCTGCGCGACGAACGCGCCGGGCGGGCCAGCGCCGCCGACAGTGCGGCACCGGCGTGGGTGGCCCCGGAGGACATCCGGGTGGACCGCTGGGCCGAGGCGGCAGTGGCCCGGTTCGTGTTGCGAGCGCACTATCCCGATCGGGAGGACGAGACGTTCCGGGTCACCGACGTACTCACCCCAGTCGGGGGCCGGTGGAAGATCGTGCACCACCACGCCGAGCGCTACCCCCACTCCTGAGCCCTCAGAGCTGCGGCGCCACCTCACGGGCGATCAGGTCCAGGTGATCCAGATCTGAGAGGTCAAGGATCTGCAGGTAGGTGCGCTGCACGCCCTGGTCGGCGAGCCAGGCCAGCCGATCGGTGACCTCGGCGACAGTTCCTGCCACCCCGTGCTCACGCAGCTCAGCCGGTTCCCGGCCGATCGCGGCCGCGCGCCGTTGAAACTCCGCCTCGTCCGCGCCCACGCAGGCGACCAGCGCGGCCGAGTAGGTGATCTCGGCGGGGTCGCGCTCGATCGCCCGGCACGCCTGCCGCACCCGATCGAAGCCGGCGGCGATCTGGTCGAGCGGCGCGAAACCGAGGTTGAAGTCGCTGGCGTAGGTGGCGGCGAGCGCGGGGGTGCGCTTCTTGCCCTGGCCGCCGATCACGATCGGTACCGGCGATTGTGACGGCTTGGGCAGCGCGGGTGAGTCGCTGAGCTGGTAGTGCTCGCCCGAGTACGAGAATGTCTCGCCGGTGGGGGTGCTCCACAGTCCGGTGACGACGGCCAGTTGCTCCTCGAGGATCCCGAACCTCTTGTCCGGGAACGGGATGCCGTAGGCCGCGTGCTCCTGGGCGTACCAACCAGTGCCCAGGCCCAGTTCCACCCGCCCGCCGGACATCGCGTCCACCTGCGCCACCTGGATGGCCAGCACCCCTGGGAGGCGGAATGTCGCTGAGGAGACCAGGGTGCCGAGCCGGATCCGCGAGGTCTCCCGTGCCAGGCCGGCAAGGGTCACCCAGGAGTCCGTGGGGCCGGGCAGCCCGTCCGTGCCCATCGCCAGGTAGTGGTCGGAGCGGAAGAACGCGTCGAAGCCGAGGTCTTCTGTGGCTTTCGCGACCGCGAGCTGATCGTCGTAGGTGGCGCCTTGCTGGGGTTCGGTGAAGATGCGCAGCTGCATGGGTTCAGCCTGCCACGCTCCGCCCGCGTCCGGTGCCGACCGTTGTCGCCACCGGACGCTGATACCGACGGCGCATGGCACCTACCCGCCCAGCGCCCACGCGCCGAAAAACCCCTGGCGCGTTCCGCCGTCGGGATCTACGGTGGTGCGCACACGGGAAAGGAGGTGATCCGAGAAGTGAATTTTCTTCGGACGCGTGAGGTGACTGTCCGCTAGTCGCCCGTCAATGACACGGACGGACCGCCGTCTCGTCAGTGCGCGCGCACTAGCGAGACCACGGCAGTCACCGGAAGCCCGCGGGGGCCACCATTCGTCCAGGTGGCACTCGGCAGCCGCCGAGAACCCGCGGGCTTCGTCGTGCTCCCGGCGCCGGTCCGCCCGGCCTGCCGTCAGGAGAGCGCGAAGACGAGGGCGGCGATACCGAAGATGATCGCCAGCACCCCCAGCGTCGCCGCCAGCGTGATGCCGAAGACTTTCCCGAAGCTCCAGAACTTGGTCGGAACGTTGTAGGTGGCGAGCCGGTCGGTCCACCAGCGGTGCGGCGGGATTCCTTCGGCAGCCACGCGCTGGTTGTACTGTTCCACCGACTCACCCTGGTGCGGGGTGGGGTGAGCGCCGCCGAGGTCCACCTTCACCTTCGCGTTCGCGGTTCGCAGGGTCAGGTAGCACTGTGCCGCCCCGGCGTTGCCCATGTAGCTGGCCTTGGTGATCTCCTGCGGGCGGGCGTGGAACACCAGCTCCTGGTCGCCCAGAGGAGAGCGGTCGATCACCTGGATCTGGTCGTCAGCCGTCCAGACCAGCCGGGCAGGCTTCGTCTGGAACACGGTGACGCCGGTACTGCGGGTGACGTTCAGGCTGACGTCGCGGGCCTGGCCGGGCATGGACAAGGGGATCCTCCTGAGTCGATGGGACGCACTGAGACTAGCGGGAGTATCAGCGGGCACGATGCCCGATCCATCCTGGATGCCGGGCGGCTGAGGTGTCGGACCCGGACGCTAGTCTCGTGCGCATGGCAGTACTCGGAGCTCATGTGGACCAGGCGGACCTGATCGGCGAGGCACAGGCGCGGGGAGCGCAGCTTGCGCAGATCTTCATCGGGGACCCGCAAGCCTGGAAGGGGCACGCCGTCGGATACCTGGACGGTCCGGCCGCGCTGAAACAAGCCGCCGAGGACGCTGGGATCACGCTCGTGGTGCACGCCCCGTATGTGATCAACGTGGCCACCACGAACAACCGGATCCGTATCCCGAGCCGGAAGATGCTGCAGAAGCAGGTGAGCCTTGCTGCTGAGATCGGCGCCATCGGGGTGGTGGTGCACGGTGGGCACGTTCTCGCCTCCGATGATGAGGCGGCCGGCTTCGACAACTGGCGTAAGTGCATCGACCAGCTGGACGCAGAGGTGCCGATCTTCATTGAGAACACCGCCGGCGGGAACAAGGCGATGGCTCGCGGGGTGGAGAAGCTGGAGCGCCTGTGGGCTTCGGTGCTGGAGGCTGACGGCGGCGACCAGGTGGGATTCTGCCTGGACACCTGCCATGCCTACGCAGGCGGGGAAGAACTCGCCGGGCTCGTCGAGCGGGTCACGGCGGTCACCGGTCGGATCGATCTGGTGCACGCCAACGACAGCCGGGATGCATTCGACTCCGGGGCCGACCGGCACGCCAACCTCGGTCAAGGGTCGCTGCCAGGAGATGAACTCGTCGAGCTCGTCCGCCAAGCCGGAGCACCGGTCGTGGTGGAGACGCCGGGTGGCGTGGCCGAGCACGCTGCCGACCTCGCCTGGTTGCGTGAACGCCTCGGCTGACCCTTCGTGGGATGAACGGAACGAACCGCGTTCCCACGAATACCCGATCGGTCCAGTCGGTCAGGCGGCGGCGGCGCTGCGCGACACGGTGATCCCTGCCGTGGTCGGTTGTGGCTTGGGGATTGTTGTGGTCGTCGCGTTTGGTCTCGTGATCGAGGAAGGGATCCTGGGCGACGTGGTGCCCGAGAGCACACTGCGCTCGTGGATTCCCGCGACGATGGGCCTCCTCGGCGTTGCCATAGCTGTCGCCGGACTCACTGTGTGGCTTTGTGACGCCGTTATCTCGGTGTGTACTGCACGGGCTCTGGCACGGGTCGCGGCCCACGGCGGCGATGAGCGGGTGGTACCGATCTGGCACCAATGGCCGAGCACCAAGGTCAGCGTCGGGGGCGCGCTCGTGGGCGGCCTGATTGGGCTCATCGTGGTGAGCGTGCTCGTGGCTGTCGTGACGTTCTTTATGGGACTCCAGCACCCGGTGGTGTGGAACGTGACAACCGGGGCGGGCGTCGTTGTCGGACTTGCCTGGCTCGGGATCGTCCTCGTCCGCCGAGTGCTCCGGCCGATGTACCAGCGAGCAGCAGCCGAGGCACACGCGCACTGGCCCGCGCGTCTGCGCACGCGGGCACTGCGCCAGGCCCACCTGCTCGAACCGGGCGAGCATCGAGCCCGGCCTCCCGGCCCCGCCGCTCGCTCTGGCCGGGCTGCGAGCCGGGCCGGTGGCTTGCTGCTGGCCGCGACGATCCCATGCGCCGTTCTCGGCTTGACGATCCGCCAGCCCGGTGGAAGATACACCGAGCCACGGGAGTACGGACCCGAGCTCGAACGGATCATCGACATCAGCTTCGCCACGATGGCGGTGCTCGGCGTCCTGGGTGGGGCGGCAGCCATCGTGGGCGTGATCGTGCGCGGTGTCGTGAACACGCGCGAACGCGCCGCTCTCCACGCGCGTGTCGCGGACCCTGCCGCGGACCCACCTTCGCCAGTCGTGGTGGCACGACACATCCGACCGGATTCTCTCGATATCGCCGAACTGCTCGCTGGCATCGGTAGCGCGGCGAGTGTGGCCGCCTTCTCCGCACTGGTGGTGGCTGATGCCGGCCACGAATCCCTTGTGCACATTCAGCCGCTGATCCGCCTCGTGCTCGTGCTCACTCTCGCGGCACTGGTGCTGGCGTGGATCGCTCAACTCCTTGAGCGGGTTCTTGGCAGGCGATCACGCAACGTTCTCATCGCGCGCTGGCCGGCGCGGCGATTCCCGTCGGGTCGGTGAGCCCCGCTCAGCTTCACCGGCAGCGTGCGCCGGTTGCCTCGGGTGCGCCCCTGCTCAGCCCGTGCTTGACCGTTCGTGCCCCGTGATGGCGGCGTCCCACGCCTGTGTCAGTTCCCGCGCCCGGGTGCGCAGCTCATTCAGTCCGACGCCCGGGGCGAACAAGGAGCTTCCGATCCCGAACCCGGTGGCTCCGGCCCCCACCCACTCCGCCATCTGCTCGGCTCCGACGCCACCGACCGGGATGAGCTCGACCGCAGGCAGGACCGCCAGCCAGGCGCGCATTCCGGCCAGGCCCACCTGCTGGGCCGGGAACAGCTTCAGTGCCCCGGCTCCCGTGTCGATCGCTGTGAACGCCTCCGAGACGGTCGCCACCCCTGGATAGCTCGCCAGCCCCGCAGCCACGGTCGCGGCGATCACCTCGGGGTTGGTGTTCGGGGATACCACGAGCTGACCGCCGGCCTCCTTCACGGAGGTGACCTGCGCCGTCGTGAGAACGGTGCCGGCCCCCACGCGCGCGTCCTGCGGAAGCGACTCTCGCAGGATCTCGATGCTGCGCAGCGGCTCCGGAGAGTTCAGCGGCACCTCAAGCGTGCGGAAGCCCGACTCGTAGAGCACGGATCCCACCTCGGCCGCGTTGGTGGGCTCGAGTCCGCGCAAGATGGCGATCAGACCGGTCATCAGTGAGCTCCTTCGATCAGCCCGGCCTGTCGAGCCAGGTGAACCAGCGCGGAGGAGGTGACGTCCTCCGGGGCAGGCTCAGCCCGCACACCGGCCAGGGTCAGGGCACGCCGGTAGCGGTCGGTGAGCCCGGCTGAAGCCACGACGGACACCGTCTCCGGCTGGTCGCCAAGCCAATGCAGCGCACCCGCTATCTCGCTGCCGATGAGCACTCCGGACAACTCCTCACGCACCCGCTCCGGTGGCACCTGCTCCAGCAGGGCGCGAGCGCGGACACCAAAGGCCAGGGCCGCGGCACCGAGACCCGCCCCGGCCAAACCGTGGTGCACGCCCATCTCAAAGGCGGGCCAGTCCGGCGCCTCCGGCGCCTGCGAACCGACGACCTGCGCGAGCGTGCCGTGGGTGGTCAGCAGGGCGAAGAGCTCACCGGTCATGGCCGTGTGGAAGCCGGTGAGGCTGCCGTCGGTGAGCAGGGCCCACTTGGTGTGAGTGCCCGGCAGTGCGACCACACCGTCACGGTGACCGGCCAGCACCAGGCCCAGCAGCTGCGTCTCCTCCCCGCGCATCACACCACCGTGGGTGCACACGCCGGGCACCAGGTGCACCGGACCCCAGGGTCCAGCCACCTCCGTCAGGGGTGCGCCGTCGAGCAGGTCCACCGGGGTCGGAAGGTAGGGGGCCTCGCGCCATCCCTTCGCGCTGCCGACCATGCCGCACGCGATCACAGCAGGTCGGGTGGCGGCCCAGCTCCCGGCGAGGCGGTCGAGCGTGAGGGTGTACGCGCTGGGCTCCTGCCCGACCGTGAGGATGCCCTCGTGGCTGTGCGTCGAACCGAGGACGGTGCCGTCCGCGGCGACGGCGGTGAGGCGGACCGAGGTGGTGCCCCAGTCGACGGTGAGCAGTGCAGGTTCCACGCTCTCTACCCAACCGTGAACGGGTGCCGGGTGTCGACCTCGTCCGGCTGCCGGGACGAGCATGGTGAGTTCTGCCCGTGCTCGCGGGCGCCGCCGGGCCCGCTATAGCGCTAGATTCCTCCTCATGGTGATCTGGCGTGGCTGGGGTATCCTCGGCCTTCTGTTCGTTCTGCTCGTTGGTGTCGGCCTCGGCGGCCTGTTCCGCCTCGTGATCGGAGACGAGTACGAGCCGCTGCCGATCGGGCTCGGTCTCGCCGTCGCAGGCGTCATCCTGTTCTTCGTCGGGCGGTGGTTCCAGGCCTGGGACGCGCGCCGACGTGCGGACAAGTACATCGCCTCGCGGCGCCCGGAGGTGGAGCAGACGGTTGCGTCCGGTCGGTTCCAGCCAGTGCCCGGGTACCAGCCGGCCAGCCGCGAGGAGGCTGAACAGCTCGCAGCCGAGATGCTGGAGAAGGAACATGCGCAGGTCGTTCGGCGCTTCCGCGGGCATCACACCCTGTTCTTCATCCCGATGCAGTACTTCGGGCTCGTGATCGCGGTGCTCGGCGGCGCGATCGGGGCTCTAGGACTCGCTGGCTGAAGCCTGACCACGCACGGACCGACCACAACAACGAAACGACGCCCCCGCAGCCAGGCTGCGGGGGCGTCGTGCTGAGTTCGTCTCGCCGCTACTCGGCGATGGCCTCGTTCGCGGCATCCTGCGCCTGCTGCAGCGCCTCCTCCACCGGCAGCCGCCCAGCGAACATCTCCTCGAAGTACGGGGCGATCGCGTTCGCGCCGGCGTTGGCCCGCGGGCCCAGGGGAGCGGCGATCGTCTGACCTTCAGCGGCGGCGATGAACTCCGAGGTGTCCACGCCCTGCTCTTCCCAGTAGCTGATGAAGGACTCCTGCGCACCGGTCGCGGCCGGGAATGCCGCGCCATTGGCACCGAGCGGTTCCTGACCCTCAGGGGTGCCGAGCCAGCGGAGCACCTCCAGGGTGGCGTCCATGTTCTCACTGTCAGCGTTGCCGACCGCGGCGACGCTGTGCACCACGCTGACCCGACCTTCCGGGCCCTCCAGCATCGGTGCCAGCCCCCACTCGAACTCGGCATCGGCCATGTGCGGCAACGAGTACTGCCCTGACTGGAACAGTGCCATCCGCCCCTGGACGAACAGATCGCGGGCGAGATCGCCGTTCTGGTTCGTCTCGGCCGCTGACGGGGAGACGTGGTGGGTGTTGATCAGGTCCACCAGGTACTCGAACGACTCGACGCCGGCGGGGCTGTTGAAGGCGTACTGGTCGCCGTCCTGGTACTGGGCGCCGTTGGAGCCGAGGAAGTCGATGTAGATCGCCTGCAGATCGTTCTGGGCGTTGAAGGCGTACTGCTCGATGCTGTCCGGGTCGAAGCCGTCCTCGGCGGCGGTCGCGCCGCTGGAGTCGACCGTCAGGTCCAGGGCTGCTGGAAGGAACGTGTCGTTCTCACCGCTGGGGTCCCAGCGCAACGTGGCCGGGTCGATACCGGCCTCCTCCAGCAGGTCGGCGTTGTAGAACAGCGCGATCGAGTCGGTCAGCTGGGGAACGCCCCAGACTGCCTCGTCCCGGGTGTAGAGCTCGACGGCGGAGCTCACCAGGCCATCGTTCTCGCCCAGCTCCTCGCTGACGTTGATGAGGTTGCCGTTGTCGGCGTAGATGCCGAAGTTCGAGGTGTTCGTCCAGAAGATGTCAGCCATCGTGCCGGAGCCGATGTCCTGCGGCAGGCGGTCCCAGTAGTTGGCCCATGGGACGGTCTCGACGTCGACCGTGATCTCCGGGTTCTCGGCCGTGAAAGCGTCGAACGACTCCTCGTACGCAGTGGCCGCGGCTTCGTCCCACAACCGGAAGGTGACCGTCGTCGTGCCTTCCGAGTCCTCGCTGTCGGGGTCTGCTGAACTGCCGGGCGAGCAAGCCGCCAGCGTGAGTGCGGCGACGCCGAGCGTCGCGATGCCGATCCCGGCCCGGGTCCGTGTGGGGGTCCTCATCGATTCGTCATCCCTTCCTCAATATCGCCCGGCACCGAGCCGCGGCGATCTGTGGGAACGGTAACCGTGGATTGGCCGCGTGTATGCCCTCGCGCGTCCATGCGAGGCGAATCGTTACCTTCCGCAACGCTGAGTACTGCGGCATCGGCGCTCGCGATGCCGCAGTTCTCAGCGGTCGGCTTGAGGCAGTAGCGCTGTCAGCGACCCGCGGGAGCCGGTTCCAGCGTGATCGGCTGCGCGGCAGGAGTGCAGCACCCGCCGCCCTGCTCAGGCTCGTCGAACAAGCCCGCTCCGCCACAGACTCCCGTATCGGGCAGCTCCAGCTCCACCCGTTGTGCCGCCTCCTCGTCGCCCGCCAGCTGGGCGACGACACTGCGCACCTGCTCGAACCCGGTGAGGGTGAGGAATGTGGGGGCCCGGCCGTAGGACTTCGCGCCGACGATGTAGAACTCTGGTTCCGGGTGAGCCAGGTCGGCCGCGCCGGTCGCGGCCACGGATCCGCAGGAGTGGATGTTCGGATCCACCTCGGTGGCTACGCGCGGCGGAGCCTGCAACCGGACATCGAGGTCGAGGCGCACCTCGGACAAGAACGTGTGGTCGGGCCGGAAACCGGTGAGCACCACCACGTGGTCGGCGCGATCCAGCCGGCGGCCGTCCTCGGCGCTGACGATCACCGAACCGTCGACCAGGTCGATCCGCTCGGTGCGGAAGCCGGTGGCGAGCTGCACCAGACCGGACTCGACCGCCCGCTTGGCTCGCTGACCCAGGGCTCCACGTTCCGGCAGTTCGTCCGCCTGGCCGCCGCCGAACGTGTCGCCCACCTGTCCCCGGCGCAGCACCCAGGTGATGCGCGTGGTGGGGTCTCGCCGAGCCACGCGGGCGAGGTTCGCGATCGTCGTCGCGGCGGAGTGGCCGTTGCCGATCACGACGGTGTGCCGGCCGGCGTAGCGGGAATCCGCCTCGGGGATGCGGTAGGTGAGTATTCCGCCGGTGGCCGCGTCGCGTTCTCCCACCGCCGGCAGTCCGTCGGCACCGGCGGGGTTCGGGGTCGACCACGTTCCGGAAGCGTCGATCACTGCGCGCGCCTCGACGCGCTCCTCTCCGTTCGGCGTTTCGATGTGCACGGTGAAGGGCTGATCCTCGCGCCCGGAGTCCACCGAGAGGTCGCGGCCCTTGCGTCCGACACCGACCACACGGGCCGAGTATCGGACCCGATCGCCGAGGGCGGCCGCCAGCGGCTCCAGGTACTCCGAGACCCACTGGGCGCCGGTGGGATAACCCTGATCCGGTGCGCTCCATCCAGTCCCCTCCAGCAGCCGCCGGCTGGCGCCGTCGATCAGCTCCGGCCAGGGCGAGAACAACCGCACATGACCCCACTCGTCCACCGCTGCAGCGGGCTGGCGCCCGGCTTCCAGCACCAGCGGTTCCATGCCTCGCTCCATGAGGTGGGCTGCGGCGGCCAGGCCCTGCGGGCCGGCTCCGATGATGACGACGGGGTTCATCACTGTGCTCCATTCATCGACGTTCTTCGATGAGTCGAGCATCCACTTCAGATCGACAGATGTCAATATGACGGGCAGAATGATCGGTATGACCGCCACCCGGACCATCGTGTGCTGCACCGAGGTCGGCCCAGCTCTGGCTGGACGCGACGTGGAACGGATTGCCACCGTGTTCAAAGCACTCGGCGACCCCACCCGGGTGAAGCTGCTCTCGCTGATCGCTGCCAGCGATGCGGGGGAACTGTGTGTGTGCGACCTGACCGAACCCGTCGGACTGTCCCAGCCGACTGTCTCCCACCACATGAAGGTGCTCGTCGACGCCGGTCTCGTGCAGCGGGAGCAGCGGGGCCGGTGGGCGTACTACCGGCCGTCCACGGAGGTGCTCGTGTCGGCGACCCGCGAACTCATCGGTACCCAGCCCTAACAGCCCGGCGGCCGGCGCCGTAGGCGTTGATAGCCGGCCTGCCGCGTCAGTCACAATGTCGGTATGCCACGTCGCGTCCGCCATCGAGACGATGAGTACTTCGCGCTGACCACGTTCCGGCGAGATGGGACGCCAGTGTCCACTCCGATCTGGCTCGCCCCCGCGGACGGGCGACTGTACGGGTATACGCCGAGTCGTTCGTGGAAGGTGCGGCGGATTGCCCGGGACCCGCGGGTCGAGTTCGCGGAGGCGACGTTCCACGGCGTGCCGACCGGCGCCTGGCGACGCGGGGAGGCTCGGGTGATGTCCGGTGCAGAGCTGCGGGTGGCGAAGCGGGCGATGACGGCCAAGTACGGCAACCGATTTCGATGGTTCACGATCGTGACGCTGCTGGGCCGGCCGCGCCGGCGCGGTGGTCGTGCGGTCGGACTTGAGGTGACTGTGGACCGGGAAGGACTCTCGCGCGCGACGTAGGTCAGCGATCGCCGTCGATCACGCCTGCAGCCCCACCGGGTGAGTCCGCCGAGGCGCCTCGCAGCCGGAACGCCACCGGCGCGAACGCCGCGATTGCCACCGCCAGCACCGCGAATCCCCACGTGTAGCTCGACGCCGCCACCACCAGACCGAGCAGCACCGCACCCACGCCGACACCACCGTCGTAGGCGATGTTCCACACCGTGCTCGCCGTCCCCAGGCCGTTTCGCCCGGCCCGGGTCATCACCGTGACCAGCGAGTCGTTCTGCACCGCCCCGAAACCGAACCCGAAGACGGCAGCGGCCACGACCGTCAGCGCACCGGCCTCTGCCCCGGTGGTCAGCGCCACCCCGAGCATCCCGATGGCGCTGATCACCGCGGCCGGCAGGAGCAGCCGGCCGGCACGTACCCGGTCCCCGATCCGACCGGCCAGCAGCCGCCCGAGCACCATCAGCGCCGACAGCGCGAACAGCGCGACGGTGGCCGTACCCGGGTCCGGCACTGCGATCGGTACGAAGGTCATCGCGCCACCGAGCGCGACAGCCGTGGCCGCGAAAACTGCGGTCGGAGCCAGGAACTTCGCCCAGGTGCGCATCGGCAGGTGCCCGCTGCCACTGCCGGACCCGGCGTGGGAGCGCCCGCCGGAGATCGCGAACGCCAGTGGGACCGCGAGCACCGCCAGCACGCTGGCAGTGATGAACATCGGCGCGAAACCCCACGTCTGCGCGAGCCACACACCGGCCGGCAGGGCGACCACGTTCGGGAGCCCAGCCGCGACGCCGTACACACCGGTCGCCGTCGCGAGCTTGCCTGCCGGTGCGAGCTCGGCGGCGAGGGCCGCCCCGGCCACTACCACGAGGGCGAACCCCACTCCACGCACACCGGAGATCAGCACCAGTGGGGCTACGGCCGTCGATGCGAGGTAGGCGGGTGTGGCCACGCCGAGCAGCAGCGATCCCACCACGATCATCTGCCTCAGCGTGGCGATCCGGAAGATCCACCCCATCGCGAGCTGGGTGAGCACCGTGGTGGCCATCATCGCGCCGGTGATCGTGCCCACCAGCGCCTCGCTCGCACCGCCCTCGGCCGCCCACAACGGCGCCACCGGAAGCATCAGTGCGTAATTCGCAAGCGCGCCGACCGTGGCAACCAGCAGCAGCACCATGTCACGGTGGAAGAGGCGGTCCGGCGCGGTGTGCACCCTCCCTGCCTATCGCATCCGGGCCCACCCGTCACCTTTGCCATCGCCGCGGCATACGCTGGCTCGGTGACCTTCACCACCCGTCCCGAGCTCACCGGCACCCATGGCATGGTCGCCTCCACCCACTGGCTCGCCTCCGCCAGTGGGATGGCGGTCCTGGAAGCCGGAGGCAACGCGTTCGATGCCGCGGTCGCCTCCGGTCTGGTGCTGCACGTGGTCGAACCGCACCTGAACGGCCTTGGCGGCGATATGCCGGTGCTCTGCCACGAGGCGAGCACAGGCCGGACGTTCACGGTCTGCGGCCAGGGCGTGGCGCCGTCGTCGGCTACGCCTGAGGCGTACGCAGCGCACGGCATCGAGGAGATCCCGGGCACCGGACTGCTCGCGGCCACCGTGCCAGGAACCTTCGGCGCCTGGATGCTGATGCTGGAGCGCTACGGCACGATGAGGCTGCGCGAGGTGGCCGGGTACGCGATCGGATACGCCCGCGAGGGGTACCCCTTCCTCGCGCAGGCCGCTGCCACCGTCGCTGGACTGGAGCAGGTGTTCGGCGATCACTGGTCCGCCTCCGCTGATATCTATCTGCCCGATGGCAGGCCTCCGGTCGCGGGTGAACGGTTCCGCAATCCCGTGCTGGCGGCCACGCTCGAACGCCTGGTGGCCGAGGGGGAGGCGGCCGGGCCGGGTCGCGAGCAGCAGATTGAGGGTGCGCGCCGGGCCTTCTACTCCGGGTTCGTGGCCGAGCGCATCGACGCCTTCGCCGCGACAGAGCAGTTTGATGGTGTGGGCGACGGGGCCCACCGCGGCTTCCTCACCGGCGCCGACCTGGACGCCTGGCGCGCGCGCGAGGAGGAGCCGCTCACGGTCGACTTCGCTGGGGTGCAGGTGGCCAAGACCCAGCCATGGGGTCAGGGGCCGGTGCTGCTGCAGCAGTTGGCCATGCTGGAGACCTTCGATCTGGCGGAGATGCCGACCGCTGACCTCGTGCACACCGTCACCGAGGTGGCCAAGCTCGCCTTCGCCGACCGGGAGGCCTGGTACGGGGATCCCGAGTATGGCGACGTCCCGATCGAGGACCTGCTCAGCCCGGACTATGCCGCCGAGCGGGCACAACTCGTGGGCAACAGCGCCAGTGGCGAGCTGCGCCCCGGCAGCCCGGGTGGCCGGGCGCCGCGTCTGCCGGCACGGGTACTGGCCGCGATGTCCGACGGCGGAGCCTGGCCGGACGGGTTGGCCACCCCTGGTCAGGGGGAGCCAACCGTCGCCCGTGGCGACACCTGTCACCTGGATGTGGCCGACCGGTGGGGGAATGTGGTGGCCGCAACTCCGTCGGGTGGGTGGTTGCAGTCCTCCCCGACGATCCCCGGGCTCGGATTCGCGCTCGGTACCCGGGCGCAGATGTTCTGGCTCGAGCAGGGTCTGCCGTCGTCGTTGGTGCCGGGGGCGCGGCCGCGCACCACCCTGAGCCCGGGGATGCTCCTGGGCGAGGGCAGGGTGCTGGGGTTCGGAACGCCCGGCGGTGACCAGCAGGACCAGTGGACCGTGCCATTCCTGATCAACCATCTGGTGCTCGGTATGGGCCTGCAGGCAGCCATCGATGCGCCGTCCTGGCACTGCACGCACTGGCCCAGCTCGTTCGCGCCGCGGGTGGCCCAGCCACGCGGGATGCGGATCGAGGGGCGAGTCGGTGCCGAGGTGGTGGCCGAGCTGCGGCGCCGGGGGCATGAGGTGGACGTGGCTGGGGAGTGGTCCCTGGGCAGGCTCAGTGCCGCCGGCACCGGGACGGACGGGATGCTCCACGCGGCGGCGAACCCGCGTGGGATGCAGGGGTACGCCGTCGGCCGCTGACGATTGATCTCGAGGCAACAGGGTGCACCGATTCGGCGGCGGTGCGTGTCCCCGCGAGAATGGGGGAATGACACACACCCCCCGGCACATCGTGGTGATGGGCGTCTCCGGCAATGGCAAGAGCACGATCGGTGCTGCGCTCGCGGACCATCTTGGCGCGGTCTTCCTGGAGGGCGACGAGTTCCACCCGGAGGCCAACGTAGCCAAGATGAGCGCCGGAACGCCGCTCACCGACGACGACCGGTGGCCCTGGCTGGACGTGCTCGCCGCCGAGATCGCCCGCCGGGCCGCGGCCGGGGAACGCACCGTGCTGGCCTGCTCGGCTCTGCGCCGCGCCTACCGCGACCGGCTGCGGGCCGGGTTGCCTGACCTGTTCTTCGTGCACCCGGTGGCCGACTACGACACCATCCATGCCCGGATGCAGGCCCGGGACCACTTCATGCCCCCGGCACTGCTGACCTCTCAGTTCGACACGCTCGAAGCATTGCGCGACGACGAGTCCGGCGAGGTCGTGGATGCCACAGCGCCGCCGAACGTCGTGATCGCGGAGGCGATCGCCGCGGTCGACTAGAGACCGCGGTCCCCGCCTACCACTCGCGCTACCGAGCCTCCGATGCCGGGGCGAGCGCGTCCCGGTACGTAGCCACCGCCGAAGCAGCGTCGCTCATCACCAGGTCCGCGTTGATCACGGCACCCGCCTGCGCGCCCGCCGCGGCCGCCGGCCCGACCTGCGCCGCCATATCGGTGACATTCCCCGCCGCCCACACGCCCGGGACGTCCGTCTTCCCCGTCATCGCCTCCACCGGGATGTGCACGCCCATCCCGCTCGGGTGCTCGGTCGGGGTGAGGCCGAGGCTGGTGAGGAAGCCCGCCCGGGCCACCATCCGTGTGGCGACGGCGATCGCCTCCCTGGCCACGAGGGTCCCGTCGGCGAGGCGTACGCCGGTGATGGTTCCCGCGGACTGTTCGACCGCCGTCACCTGGCCCTCGACGATGCGGATGCCAACGGCAGCCAACTTTTCCCGCTCCTCGGGCGCCAGGGCGGCCTCGTGGGAGAAGACCGTGACGTCGTCGGAGAGCTGGCGGAACAACAATGCTTGGTGCACTGTCATCGGGCCGGTGGCCAGCACCCCGATCGCCCGGTCGCGGACCTCCCAGCCGTGGCAGTACGGGCAGTGCACGACGCCGTGGCCCCACTGCTCGGCCAGTCCGGGTACGGGTGGCAGCTCGTCCACCACCCCGGCGGTGACGAGGATGCGGCGCGCCCGGGTGGTGCGTCCGTCGGCCAGGCGCACCTCGAAGTCGCCCACGCTCCCGACGACGTCGCTCACCTCCCCGGAGAACACCCCGCCTCCGTAACTGCGCACCTCCTCCTGACCGCGCGCGATCAGCTCGGCCGGGGGAGTGCCTTCGCGGGCAAACAGCCCGTGCACGGCATCGGCCGGTGCGTTGCGGGGCTGGCCGGCATCGATCACGGCCACGCTCCGGCGTGAGCGGGCCAGCATCAGCGCGCCGTTCAGTCCGGCGGCGCCGCCGCCGATCACGACGACGTCGTAGGAATCCTTCAACTGGGTCATGGGGACCACCTCCTGCAACTCAGAATGCGTGCCGCCCCCCCATACTGGCAAGCATCATTGCCGATATGGCAAACTCGGATGATGGACGACGAGCTGGAGCAGGCGCTGGAGGGCATCGGAACGCGGTTACGTGCCCTGCGCACCGAACGTGACATCACCCTCACCGAGCTGGCGCGAACCACCGATATCTCGGTGAGCACGCTCTCCCGGTTGGAGTCGGGCTCGCGCAAGCCCACGCTGGAACTGTTGCTGCCCTTGGCACGGGCCTACGGCGTCTCGCTGGACGAGCTCGTCGATGCGCCGCCCACCGGCGATCCGCGGATTCACCTCAAGCCGGTGAAGGCGCACGGGATGACGATGCTGCCGCTGACGCGTCGCCCCGGTGGTATCCAGGCCTACAAGCTGGTGATCCCGGCCGGGCCGATCGCTCAGCCTGAGCCGAAGACGCACGAGGGGTATGAGTGGATGTATGTACTCAACGGGCGGTTGCGGGTGGTGCTGGGCGAGCACGACCTGGTGATGGAACCAGGAGAGGCGGCCGAGTTCGACACCCGCGTGCCGCACTGGTTCGGCTCGGCCGACGGTGAGGCCGTGGAGTTCCTCAGTCTGTTCGGCACTCAGGGGGAGCGGGCGCACCTGCGGGCTGCGCCGCGCAAGCGCTCCGGGGGGTAGGTGCCTTCCTGGCCCACCTCCTGCAGTGCTCTGGGCGGGCGGGAGGTGATGGTCAGGCCCGCCCTCGCTCAGCGCTGCTCGCTCACCAGCAGCGCATGAGCTGGCCCGTCGAGGGCTTCGAAGGTGTGGGGTTCGGTGCCGTTGTAGGTGATGAAGTCGCCCGCCTCCAGGGTCTCCTCGGCGCCGACCGGTCCTAGCCGGACCCTGCCGCTCGCGATGTACACGTGCTCGATCGTCCCCGCTGCATGGGCCGCCGCGAGATGTGGCTGTCCCGGCTCGGCTGTGATGCGGAAGAGGTCGCGGCGCGCCCCTGGCGGGCAAGCTGCGAGCAGCGTGGCGAGGTAATCGGCGTCGGTGGCCTGCACCGAGGGCCCCGAGCCGGCGCGGATGACGTCCACCGACGCCCGCGGCGGTGCGATGAGCTGAGACAGCGGCACACCCAAGGCGGTCGCGAGTGCCCACATGGTCTCCAGGCTCGGGTTGCCGGCGCCTGCTTCCAGCTGGGAGAGCGTGGACTTCGCGACGTTCGCCAGTCGCGCCAGTTCGGTGAGGCTGTAGCCGCATCGCACGCGTTCCCGGTGGATGCTGGCCGCGATCACCTCGCGTGGTAGCCCTTGCACCATGTTCGCTAGAACCTCCATCGTGTTCGACTTGCCGAACGCCCATTGTCTGGTTCATCATAACGATCATGCGTTCGGATCGTCGAACACTCGACAGGCTCGGGGTGGTGAATGTGGCCGGATCGGCATTGCGGGACCCGCTCGTGCGCGGCGGGCTCTCCATGGGTCTGGCGGTCGCCCTCATCGGTATCGCCTACGGCGCGCTCACCGTCGACGGCGGCCTGCCGGTCTGGCTCGCGCCGCTCCTTGGTCTCGTGGTGCTGGCGGGCGCCTCCGAGATGCTGTTCGTGGGATTGGCTGCGGGTGGCACCAGTCCGTGGCTGGCCATGGTCGCGGCCCTGCTGGTCAACACCCGGCACCTTCCGTATGGGATGGCGGTCCGGCGCCTCCTCGGGCGAGGCTGGTCCCGCGTGATCCGTACGCATGTCATGAACGACGAGTCGGTGGCCTACGGACTCGCCCAGCGCGATCCGGACCGCGCTCGCCGTGCCTACGCGATCGCCGGCTTCTCCGTGCTGGTCGGCTGGCCCGCCGGAGCCCTGGCCGGTGGGTTGCTCGGCCGGGTGATCGACCAGCAAGTCTGGGGGCTCGATGCCGTCTTCCCTGCCGTGATCCTGGCGCTACTGTTGCCCGCACTGCGTGAGAGCCGGTTGCGGCTGCCGGTGCTGGTGGCGGCGGTCGTCTCGGTGACAGCGGTGGCCTGGGCCCCGGCCGGGCTCGCCCCCGTCCTGGGGCTGCTCGCCCTCCCGCTGGTGCTGCTGCGGAGGTGGCGTCATGCCTGAGCTGCTGACTGTGGTGCTCGCCGGCCTCGGCCTGGCCGTGGGGACCTATGCCATCCGTACGACCGGTGGTGTGGCGGGTGAACTGCTGGAGTCCCGTCCGCGTGTGCAGGCATTGATGGAGGATGGAGCCGTCCTCGTCCTTGCCTCGGTCATGGCTACCGCCGCCCTCACCGACGGCGCAGCGTTCGCTGGGTATGCCCGCGTGGCCGGCGTGGCGCTCGCCGGTGTGCTGGCCTGGCGTGGAGTGCCGCTTCCCGTGGTGCTGGTGGTGGCCGCCGCCAGTGCGGCCGGGCTGCGCGCGCTGGGGGTGGCGTGACTCCGGCTTCTACCGTCGTTGCCGACGTGTGCGCTGGGCAACGACGACGGCGATGCCACCGCCGATCATCACGAGCGCCGCGATGGACCACGCGAGCACGTCGCTTCCGGTCCGGCCGAGTTCGGACGGAGCATCGTTGGCGGATCCGGCTGTGCCTGAATCGCCTGAATCGTCCGTTTCCTGAGGATCGGGATCCGGTACGCCCGGTTCCTCGGTGCCCGGATCCGGCTCCTCGGAGTCGGTGCGGGTGACGTGCGCGACGAAGGGCTGCGAGGTGACGGGCGAGAAGTTGTCGGTGCCGGTGTAGACCGCCACGAGGTGGTACGTGCCGGGGGTGTCGAAGACTGGTGCGAGCTGTGCGGCACCCTCGGAGTCGAGCGTCGCACTCGCGATCAGTTCCCCGCTCGGATCGCCTTCCCGGAGTTCGACCGTGCCGCTCGGGGACGCGCTCGACGTCGTCAGGGTGGTCAGAGTCGTCAGGGCGGACGAGTCGAACTCGGCACTCACGGAGACGGCCACGGGAAGTGCATCTCCTGCGACGGCCTCCGCGGATGCGTCGACGTCGATCACGGTGCTCGCCCGCGACATCTCGTACGTCACGGTGCCCGATGCATCGAGGTGGTGGTCGTCACCGGTGAACTCGATGGTGTCGGTGTGCTCACCAGCGTCGAGGCCGGAGACCTCGAAGTGAGCGACGCCGTCGTTGATCTCGACGGCCTCACCGTCGCGCGTTGCGGTGCCGGTCTCGATCGCCGGGCACAGCGCGCTGCCCGGATCGCTGTCGCACGCGGCCGGGTCGATCTCGGCGAAGAACCTCGCCGAAATCTCCACCGGACCTGGGTACACCCACCCGCCGTCGGGCGGTTCGGCCAGTGGCAGCACGCGCACCGGTGCCTTCTGCACGGTCCTGTGGAGCTCATCGGAGGTCGACGTGGCATACCGCGCCTCATCGCTCTCGAACGTCGCCGTCAGGGTGTAGTCACCGGCCGGTAGCGAGGTGTCGAGTGTGGCGACGCCCGCGATGTCCACCGGCGTGGTGCCGAGTTCGCGGGAGACACCGGCCTCATCCACCGCGGTGAACGTGACGGTGCCTGAGAGGGGAACGATCCCCAGCTGCTCGTCCCTCGTCGTGACTGCGAGCAGCCGTACCGGCTCGCCATCGACGGGCCCGGAGTCGCGGATCGGACTGGATGCCGCGAGCGAGGTCGTCGTGCCGACGACGTGTTCGTAGATCCGCACGACGCCGTCGTCGTTCGCATAGTTCGTCAGCTGCGTCGATTCGTTGAGGACCGCCCCGCCGCCGTCCGGCTCAGTCATCCAGAGCACGCCTGGTTCGGGCACGGGAATCTCGCGGTAGCCCGAACCGAAGTCCGGCGCATACACCCGTGTGGTCAGTTCCTCGTCCGCCTCGGCGTCCGTGGTGCCCGGGTGCCGCACGAACTGCACGTCATAGTTGTGATTGGTGATGATGCTCGGGGGATCCACATTCGTCAGCGCGATCACCCCGTTGTTGACGATGGTGCCGGTGCCGGCGATCCGCCCGGCGCCGATCGGGTCCTCCACGGACCCCAGGATCTGCCCGGTCGGGCCGACGGTGAACTCGCCGTCGTCCCAGATCAGGTCGCCGTCGAAGATCGGGGTGCGGGTGTAGAGGGTGCCGTTGATGACGGCGATCCCGTCCCCTGAGCCCCATGTGCCACCGATCGCTGTGGCACCACCCGCAGCGATGAGCGTCGCGTCCGGGCCGAGCGTGAGGCTGCCGCCGATCCCCCCGTTGGATCCGCCCACTGCTGCGGATTCCACCATGGTGCTGCTGGTGGCCAGGACGTAGGCCTGATCGGTGATGGTGACCGTGCCGCCGTTCCCGCTCACCTGGACGTCGCCGATGTCTCTGTGGAAGCCGCCGCCGATCGCGGCACCGTCGCCGGCTCGGGCGCGGACCGTCGCATTGCCCGAGATCTCGATCTCGCCGGCATGGGTGTTCGCATGGTTGGTGCTGCCTCCGATGGCTGCGTCGCGCCCCAACCCGCGGGCATACACACCGATATCTCCGGTGACCGTCAGTTTCGCACCCAACGGCACGGCGATACCCTCAAACGCTTCGAGCCAGCTGCACTCGTCCTCGGGATACGCTTCGGGGTCAGCCATGACGTCCAAGTCGCAGCCCGGCCCCACGGTGTTGGTGATGGTGAAGTGGTTGCCGGGTTCGACGATCATGCGCAGTGAGGGCAACCAGCCGAATCCGCGCAGATCGAGGGTGAGATCGCATTGCACCCTGGCGTTGGCGATGGAGTTGTCGTACTCGCCGCCGTCGCCGGGCACAACGATGCTCCCATCGATGCAGTCTGGGCCGAGAAGTTCGTGCGCCTCCTCCCAGGTGTCGAACACCCGAACGTCCGCGGCGAGTGGAGCGACCGCGGTGTCATCCGGTGAGGATGGCGGGTCCTGCGTGTCCGCGCCGGCGGCCTGTGGAGCGATCGCGCCGGTGATGACCGCCGCGGTCGCAGCGATGACGGCGAGCGTGCGGGTCATTCGTCGCGCTGCGATACGCATGCGTGACCTCTCCCTGTGCTGGTCGGTCTCGGAACCCCGTCAGCCCCGATCTGGAGAATATAGTCCGCTTAAGGGTTTGGGCAACCGAGGCCGCGGTGAACTCCTGGCGACCTTGTCACGTATCAGGGTCTTCTTGGGCCACTCTTAAGCGTCGGAAGGCTCCGCGACCCGCGTGGAGCCGCCGGAGACGAAACGGAGCGGATCGATGACTCGTCACGCAAAGACTGCCCGGTGGGCCACCCTGGTTGCCGTGGTCGCGATGGCCACGGTGACCGGATGTAGCGGCCTCATCGAGGGAGGTGTCGAGCGGGTCGTCGAGGAGGCCGCCGAGGCCGAGGGCGAGAACGTCGACGTCGACCTCGACTCCGAGGACGGTGGGTTCGTCGTCGAGAGCGACGAAGGGTCGTTCTCGGTTGGGGGCGATCTGCCGGACAGCTTCCCCGCAGACGTCCCCTTGATCGAAGGTGAGATTCTCAGCGCTTCGGCCATGGAGTCCCAGGAAGGGTCGGGCTGGGCCGTTCAAATCCAGGCAACGGGTGAGGACGCCTTCGAGCGCGCCGAGCAGTCGCTACGGGACGCGGGCTTCGGCGAGTCCGAGGAGTCGTACTCGATGAGCTCGGGGGATATGGAGATGGTGGGCCTCGCCAATGATCAGTGGCAGGTCACGCTCAGCTCCATCACGAGCGAAGGTGTGGTCAGCTACACCGTGATCGAGCTGTAGCGCGGGCGCACCTCCTGCCGGACCCGCCGGCGAAACCTATGATGAGGTCGACAGGAGGTGGCCTCATGCGTCGGATCATGGCCGGGATCGCAGCATCGCTGCTGCTCGTCGGTTGTGGTGCCAGCGCTGAGGATCCCGATGCCACCACGCTCGGGCCGGACGGCTCGACCAGTGCAGAGTCAACCACCGACGGCGCGACGGCCGACGCCGACCCGCAGCAGTCCTGGGACGAACGCTACGGCGACCTATCCGACCAGGAGCGCGCCGCCGTCGAGGACCTCGCCGAACGACTGAGTGTCTCCTACGACCAGATCGCTCCTGAGCCGCTCGAGGAGGTCACCTGGCCCAACGGGGCGATCGGCTGCCCCGCTCCCGGTCAGTCGTACACGCAGGCGCTGGTCGAGGGCTACCGCCTCATCCTCACCCACGACGGTGAGGAGTACGCCTATCACGCCGCCGAGGACGGTGAACTGTTCTACTGCGCTGACCCGGCCGGCGACGCAGGGTCCGGTACCGAGGCCGAGTGAGCCGGTGGCGGCAGGCGATGAGTGTCACCTCACACCGGCGCCAGTTCGGCCCCACCCTCCCCCGCCGTTAGAGTCTGCGGTGGAGGGAGTCGCCACTTATGCAGGCCGACGGAACGTCGTTACAGGACATCGCCGCGGAGGCCCATCGCCGCCGCACCATCGCCGTCATATCCCACCCGGACGCAGGAAAGTCCACGCTGACCGAAGCGCTGGCCCTGCACGCCCAGGTGATCGGGGAGGCGGGCGCCGTGCACGGCAAGGGCAACCGGTCCGGCGTCGTCTCGGACTGGTTGGAGATGGAGCGCAAGCGCGGCATCTCCATCACCTCGGCTGCGCTGCAGTTCGCCTGGGGTGACCTGACGATCAACCTGCTCGACACCCCCGGCCACGCCGACTTCTCCGAGGACACCTACCGCGTGCTCACGGCGGTCGACTGTGCCGTGATGCTGATCGACTCCGCCAAGGGCCTGGAGCCGCAGACCTTCAAGCTGTTCGAGGTGTGCAAGCGCCGCAACGTTCCGGTGATCGCGTTCATCAACAAGTGGGACCGCCCCGGGCGGGAGGCGCTGGAACTGATCGACGAGATCACCGAGCGCCTCGACCGGGATCCTCAGCTCGTCACCTGGCCTGTGGGGATCGGCGGCTCAGAGTTCGGCCTGCTCGATGTGGCCTCCGGGGAGGTACACGCCTACCGGAAGGCGCCCGGCGGTGCTCAGCTCGCGGAGGACGAGACCCTCGATCCTCCGGCCGCGGCCCAGCACTTCGGCGGGGACGACGCCCGTGCCCGTGAGGAAGCCGGGCTCCTCCCCGTGCTCGACTCCAGCGCTCCCAAGGCCGCCGTGATGCCGATCCTGTTCGGCGCCGCGCTCAGCAACATCGGCGTACGCCAGCTGTTCGAGACCATCGACCGGTGGGCACCCGCTCCCGGTGACCGCCCGACGCGCAGTGGCGACGACCGGCCCGTCATCGGGGCCTTCTCCGGCTTCGTGTTCAAGATGCAGGCAGGGATGGACCCCAAGCACCGCGACCACGTCGCCTACGTGCGGGTCTGCTCCGGGGTGTTCGAACGCGGCATGATCCTCACCCATCAGCCCACCAAGCGAGCGTTCGCCACCAAGTACGCCCTCTCGATCTTCGGCCGCGACCGGGAGGTGACCGATCGCGCCTACCCAGGGGACGTCGTCGGGCTGGTGAACGCCGCCAACCTCGCCGTGGGAGACACGCTCTACGACCCTGAGGGGCCGGCGGTGGAGTTCCCGCCGATGCCGGCCTTCGAACCGGAGCACTTCGCCTCGGCGCGCGTGGCCGACCCGAGCGCCTCCAAGAAGTTCCGCCGGGGGATGGACAAGCTCGTGCAGGAGGGTGTGGTGCAGCGCCTCGTCTCCGACCTGCGCGGTGACGGGAACCCGATCCTGGCCGCGGTCGGACCGCTGCAGTTCGAGGTGGCCGCTGACCGCATGGAGCACGAGTTCGGTGCTCGACTGATCCTGGACACCCTGCCGTACTCCCTCGCCCGGAAGATCGACGAGGCCGGCGCTTCCGAGATCTCCGGGATGCACGGGGTGGAGATCGCCCGCCGCCACGACGGCACCCGCCTGGCCCTGCTGCGCGACATCTACCTTGCCCGCTCCATCGGCCGCACCCACCCCGACGTGACTCTCACACCGCTGCTCGCCGACGCCACCTGATCGCTGCTCGCCACACGCCACCGCGGCGATCCCGATTGCGGTGGCCGTGGCGGCGTTGATCGTGCGGGAACCGGAGCTCGGGATCAGTCGTACGGTCTGAGCGGAGTGGACGATTCGCAGCGAACCAGAACGCCACCGACGAATCTTCCTACCGCGCCAGGTCTGGCCAGCGACGACGCAGTTCCGTTGCGAACCCGCGGAGATTGATGCGCTCGAAGTGCCCGAGCAGTTCGAGCAGGGTCAGGCCGGGCCGAGCGGTCTCGGCCGCCTGCCGCTCGAGAGCGCGCCGCACCAGTTGTGGGTAGACGTCAAGCTGGTCGAGAAGGAATTCGTCGGGATGCACCGCGACCAGGTTGCTTCGGGGAAAGCGCTCTGCATGGCGGCAACTCGTGTGACGGCCTTCTCCTTGGCGATCCGCTCGGCAAGATTTTCGGACGAGCTCATTCATGACGTCGACTGACCAGTGCGGCCTGACGACGTCTGCCTCCGCCAGTCTCAGGAGCGTGTCAGTGAGAGACGCCGGGTAGAGGACATTGGTGTCCAGGAAGACCGGGAAGAGCATCCGTCACCGTGTTTTCGGCGGCGGGCCGTCGAGCAGGTCGTACAGGCCGTCGTCCTCCGCGTCGCGGGCCATCTCATCCAGCGCTGCCGCGCGTTCGTTGCGCAGCTGCTCGGCGTATGCAATCAGATCGTCGATGCGGACGTAGCGGTGGCGCCCAGGTTTGATGAAGGGGATGGCGCCAGACTCCAGGAGCTTGACCAAAGTTGGCCGGGAGATGCCGAGGTAGTTGGCGGCCTCCTGGGTGGTGAGTTGGGCGTTGAGGGGGGCCACGTGGATCGCAAGGCCGTGCTTCATCGCTTCGTAGACCTGGAGCAAGATCTCGAAGGCTTCTCGGGGCAGCGGGATTTCCTCGTTGTGAGGACCGATGAGCGCGGGTCGCTCAGTGGTTGCCGCCGCCATGGCTTCGAGTTGTTCGGCGAACTTTTCCGTGACGGACTCTGTCTCGGACGAGGGGACGTAGGTTCTTGGGCTGCCGGAGTTCGCCGGCCGGGCCGGGTTGGCGGTAGGCATGAACCCAGCGTAATCGAAAAAAACGAAACGCGGAGGTTACACGTGGATCGAAGACCCCGTCGGCAGCACTGGCTTCAGCGTGTAGCGCGAGTTCCCCCAGGTCACGTACAGCAGCGGTGCAGCCGCCAGCCCGACGGCGAGGGCGGGGTGGATCACGAAGAGTCCCCCGAGCAGGGCGAACACTGCGAACGACGCCAACGTCAGGTACCAGCGCCGCACACCCAGGTAGAGGGAGGCGCGCAGGACGTCACGCAGCCGGGCATCCGGGCGCTCGACGGTCGCGACCAGGGCGAGCAGCGCCGTCGAGGCGGCCAGCGCGAACAGCACCACGAAGAACGGGGTGAGCACCGCACCCCACGGTGAGCCCCACAGGGCGAGCACATCCACCACGAGCACCACCGCCGTCAGGGACAGGCCCAGCCCGAGACCGAGGGAGCGGCGCAGGTGCCGTGCCCACGAGCGCCAGAACGTGCGGATGACCTCCGTGCCGCGGGTGGTGGAGTAGTGCGTGAAGACGGCGAAGGCAGCGGTGAGTGCGGGCGTGGCGAGCACGCCCGCACCCAGTAGCGCCGGCCACGAGGTGACCGGGTCGGTGCTGACCAGCAGCACCAGCAGCGGGATCGTGGCGAGCAGCAGCATGGCGTTGGTGCCGAGTACCAGGTACCCGACGCCGATCACGGTCTCCCAGGTGTCGGCGGAGGGCATGCGCAGCAGGCGCCTGCGCGCCGGCTGCCCGCCTCGCCCGGTACCCGCCATGCTCGCCATTGTCAGCCCTTCAGGCCCGCGGTGGCGATGCCTTGCACGAAGTAGCGCTGCCCGAGCATGAAGATCAGCGCGATCGGCAGCACCGAGATCACCGAGCCGGTCATGATCAGCGCGTACTCGGCGTTGTACTGCGAGACGAAGGACTTCAGACCGATCTGGATGGTCCAGATGTCGCGGTCACGCAGGTAGATCAGTGGGCCGAGGTAGTCGTTCCAGGTGTTGACGAACGTCAGCAGCGTCAGCGTGGCCACGGCCGGTCCGGAGAGCGGCAGCACGATCTTGCGCCAGATCGAGTACTCCGAGAGGCCGTCGATGCGCGCCGCCTCGGAGAGCTCCTCCGGGATGGACTCGTAGTACTGCTTCATCAGGAACACCCCGAACGCGCTGAACGTCTGCAGCGCCAGGATGGACCACAGCGTGTTCGACAGCCCGACCTTGGAGAGCATGATGAACTGCGGGATCATGTACGCCTGCCACGGCACGGCGATGGTGGCCACATAGGTCAGGAACAGCACGTCGCGGCCGGGGAAGCGCAGCTTGGAGAAGCCATAGGCCGCGAAGGAGCCCGTGAGCACCTGCAGGAAGGTCACGCTCACCGAGAGGATCAACGTGTTCTTGACCCAGGTGAGCATGTCGGCCTTGGCCCAGATGTCCAGGTAGTTGCGCCAGACCACCGGGTCCGGCAACCACTGGATCGGCACGGAGAAGACCTGGTTGTTCGTCTTCAACGAGGAGGTGACCATCCAGAAGAACGGCAGCATGATCGCGGCCGCGGCGATGATCATCGCGACGTACAGCGCGATGCGCGCGGCCAGCTTGCGTCCGCGGCGGGGATCCTGACGCAGCGCCGGGGCGGGGGAGGTGCCCGGGCGGTCGAGTGTCACGGTCGCCATCAGACTTCCTTCCTCTTGTTCAGCAGGAACTGCACGACCGTCAGCCCGAGGCAGATGAAGAACAGCACCACGGCCACGGCGGAGGCGTAGCCGAAGTCGTTCTCCTCGAAGCCCTTGCGGTAGATGTACTGGGCGAGCACGAGCGTGGAGGTGCCCGGTCCGCCGTCGGTCATGACCAGGATCAGGTCGAGCACCTTGAAGCTCTGGATCGTCAGGATCACGGTGACGAAGAAGGTCGTCGGCCGCAGGCTCGGCACGGTCACGTTCCAGAACCGCTGGATCGCGTGGGCGCCGTCCACCCGGGCTGCCTCGTAGAGCTCACGTGGGATGGCCTGCAGTCCGGCGAGGAAGAGCAGCATGTAGTAGCCCATCTCGCGCCACACGCTGGTCAGCACCACGGCCGGCATCGACCAGGTGGCCGAGGTGGTCCATCCGGGCGGGTTGTCGATTCCCAGCGCCATCAGGAACTGGTTGATCGGCCCCGAGTCGGGGGAGAAGAGCATGTTCCACACCACCGCGATCGCCACGATCGAGGTGATGTAGGGGAAGAAGGCGACGGTGCGGAAGAACGCGATCCCGCGCATCTTGTGGTTGAGCAGCAGCGCCAGGCCGAGTGAGACCGCCAGGGTCAGCGGGATGTGCAGCACCGCGTAGTAGCCGGTGTTGATCAGCGCCGTGTGGAACGTGCCGTCGGTGAGCAGCCGGGCGAAGTTCTCCAGGCCGATCCAGTTGGCCTGCCCGAACGCGTTCCAGGACGTGAAGGCCAGGTAGAACAAGGTGACCACCGGCACGAGCGTCAGTACCGCGAAGCCGATGAAGTTCGGGAGGATGAAGGTCCACCCGATGAAGGTGTTGCGCAGCGTCAACCGACTGCGGTTCCGGCGCGGTGGGGGTGCCGGTGCAGCGGGGGCGTCCACGGCTGTCGTCGCCATGGTTCTCCTCCTCGATCAGTGGTACCGGCCGGCCCGTGGTGGGCCGGCCGGTACCGGGAAACTAGCGTGGATCAGCCGAGGACCTCGGACTGAGCCCGGTCCATCGCCTCGGCGATGCCGTCGGCCGGGGAGACCGTGCCGGACAGGATGGCCGAGTGGGCGTCACTGAGGATGTTCTGCAGCGTCGCAGTGTCGGCCGAGACCGGGTTCTCCGGACGGACCTCGTGCGTGGAGAACGCGAACTGCGAGAGCTCGTCGGTCGGAACGCCCTCGATCGAGAAGTAGGTCTCGGTCACCGCGTCGTTGGTGATGGCGGGGGTGATGCCGATCTCGGCGAGCGCCGAGGCCGCGTCCTCACTGGCGACGAATGCCAGGAAGTCCTTTGCCGCGGCAGCCACGTCAGCGTCCACGGCCGGGTTGATGCCGATACCGGTCGGGTCGGCGAAGGTCACCGGGTTGTCCGTGGTGCTGGAGTCCAGCTGAGGGGCCGGAGCGAAGCCCCAGTTGAACTGCTCGGCGTCGCCGCTCTCCTGCTGGGCCAGCAGCGTGGCCACGTACCAGGAGCCCATCGGCATCATCGCGGCCTGCTGGGTGCCGAACTGGGACTGGTAGGTCACCGAGTTGGTGGTGACAGCGCCGAAGTTCATCTGGGCGCCCGCATCCTGCAGCTCGACGATGCGCTCATACCACGGCACGAGGTACTCCCACTCACCGGAGAGCACGTCCGCTGCCGGGTCCTGTGCGTTGGCGAAGCCCTGCAGGGTGGACTGCCAGCTGTGCTGGTAGGTGCCCAGTGCGTCTCCGCCGAGTGCCTCTGTCAGCTCCTCGGCCGTGGCGGCGTAGTCGTCCCACGTCCACGAACCGTCCGGGTAGTCGATCCCGGCCTGGTCGAAGAGGTCCGTGTTGTAGTACAGGTACCAGGCGTCCTGGCGGTAGGGGATGGCGTAGGTGGCGCCGTCGACCGTGTAGGCGTCCACACCGTTCACCTCGTCACCGACCTCGATATCGGACAGGTCGAGCAGCTGCCCGCCGTCCTGATAGGTCACGAAGTTCTTCAGGTTCTTCAGCACGTACATGTCCGGTGCCGAACCCGCCGCCAGGTCGGCGATCATCTGGGTGTCGTACTCGGTGGCGTCGTACTCCTGCAGCTCCACGGTCACGTCCGGGTTCTGCTCGTTGTAGGCGTCGGCCAGCACCTGGAACTCCGGGGTGGTGGCCAGGCTCCAGCCGGCGAGGGTGATGGTGTCGACATTCTCTGCGTTGCCGGCGTCACCTTCACCTCCTCCGGCGGTGTCGTCGCCGCCACTGCAGGCGGTCAGGGTCAGTGCTGCGGCAGCCAGGGCGGCTGCGCCGGTCAGCATGGTGCGCTTCATTGCGTGATCCTCTCCTTGAGGTCTCGTGCCCGGATGGGCGTGGGTGTGTCCTTCGTGGTGTCCGTGGGCACCTCGCCGATGTCGACGGCGGTACCGGAGCCGTCCGCCCACTCGATCCAGGCGGTGCCGGCGTCGAGGTGGACGAAGGGGGGCGGCGGTAGCAGCTCGCTACCGGCCAGACCGAGCGCGAGGGCGTACCAACCCGGCGCCGGTGCAGTACTGAGGATCCCGACGCAGGTGTGCGCGCCGAGGGGAGTGGCGTCGTCGTGGTGCTCGGTGCGCGCCGCCGTCCACCCGTGCAGGCCGAGCAGGGCGGCCTCGTGAGTCTGGCTGCGCAGCAGATTCCCGACGGCGGAGCCCGGCTGGGCCTGCCCGCTCGCCTTCGCCTCAGCCGCGGTATCGATCACGACGCCGGAATCGTCGGAGAGTGCCCAGCCGCCTGCTTCGAGCGCTACCGCCTCGGAGGAGGGGGAGGCAAGGTGGACCAGACGCACCTCCCAGGCCCCGTGCAGGACGGAGATGGTGGTGAGGGTGCCGGCATCGATGGCCTCCCCCTGGGCGCCGGATCCGTGCAGCTGCTGCTGTTCGGCGGGACGCAGCCAGTGCGCGCGAGCACGAGAGGCGGCAAGGGTGGTCGCGGTGGCGGCGTTCTCCACAGGGAGGGTGGTCATCCCGCTGCGGTGGCTGCGACGGCCGGAGCCGTCGGTGAGCACCACGGACTGGTCGGCCGGGTTCTGCCAGGCATCGGTGTGCAGCAGCGGGAAGGTGGCCGTGGAGTAGGCCAGGCGCGCGTAGAGGGGAGAGTCTCCCCCGGCGGATCCGGTGAGGGCATGGTCGGTGCCGTGGTTGGCCAGCCGCACGACGCCGTCGGCGGTGGTGCCACTGACCACCCACGCGGGTGCGGCGATCGTGCGAACCGTGTCCTCCTGCTCGTGCGGGAGGAGGTGCTCCGGGGCGGTCCACACCGGGTGCCCGGCCGGGAGGGCGAGCCCGAGCAGGCCCTTGCTCGCCCAGTACGGGGAGCCGGTGCCCGAGTAGGACTGCGCTAGCGAGCGCCATGGGCGGTGCCAGCCCAGGTCCAGCAGCCCGCGCTCGTTCGGCACGTGCTGGGCGAAGTGATCCACCACGCCGAGTGCGGCCCGCCGCAGCGTTCCGAGCGGAACCGAGGGCACATCGGCGATCGCGCCCGCCCAGAACGGGCCAGCGGCGGCGAAGCGGTAGATGAGGCTACGGCCCTGGATGAGGGGTGAGCCGTCGGCGCCGATCAGGTGCACGGCGTCGGTGAGGAAGCGGTCCAGGCGCTCGCGGTCACGCTCGGCCCGCGGTGCGGCGATATCCTCGGCGCCGGCCATGCGTCCCCACAACGTGGGGTACAGGTGCATCGCCCAGCCGATGTAGTGGTCATAGGAGCGCTCGTCGCCGTCGCGGTACCAGCCCTCGCGCTCGTAGAACTCCTCGTGCAGGGCAAGATCGGCGTGGATGTCCTCGAGGCGGTGTGGTCCGCCGACCGATCGCAGGAACGTCTCCACGGTGATGCGGAACCACAGCCAGTTGCAGCGCGGGTAGGTCTCGTCGCCGACGACCTCGGCGAGGTAGTCCACCACCTGCTCCTGCACGCGAGGGCCGAGGGTGTCCCACAGCCACGGCCGGGTCATGTCCAGGATGAGCGCGAGCGAGGCAGCCTCGACCTTGGCCTGCGGGTGCTCGGTGGGGCGGACCCAGCGCTCGGGGTGGCCGGGGTCGGTCCCGGCGGCCAGGCCGCGGGCGTACGGCTCGAGGCGGGCGCCGTCGTCGTGGCCATCGCCTGCGGCCCGGAAACCGGCGGCGAGGAACGTACGGGCGAAACCCTCGAGGCCGTCCACGGCTGTGCCGTATCCGCCTGGCGATCCCGGGAGCGTGATGAGGGAGCCGGCGGGAGAGCGATAGGGCTCGACGGCGGCCAGCAGCTGGTCGGCGAAGGCCACCAGCTCCTCGCGGGTGCGGACGCGGGTGCCCATCAGGCGCTCACCGCCGCGGTCTCGTCGGTGACTGCACCGGGCAGCGGCCGGCCGGCGATCAGTGCCTCGAGGCCGTCGAGTGCGAACTGCGCCAGGCGCCGGGTCTCGGTGCCCAGCGAGCCGGCCAGGTGCGGGGTGACGGTGACGTTCGGCAGGTCGAGCAGCGGGTGCTGCGCGGGGAGCGGTTCGGGGTCGGTGACGTCGAGGATCGCGTCGAGCCGGCCGGCGGAGCATTCGGCGAGCAGTGCGTCGTGGTCCATCAGGGCGCCCCGGGCGGTGTTGATGATCGTGGCGCCGTCGGGGAGCAGGGCCAGCTCAGCGGCGCCGATCATGTTCCGGGTGGCCGGCAGCAGCGGGGCGTGCAGCGAGAGGATCTCCGCGCGGGCCAGGACCTCGGGTAGGGGGAGCAACTCACCGCCGAGCCGGCGGACCTCGGCCGGGTCGGCGAACGGGTCGGCCACGAGAATCGGGCCGTGGTCGAGGATGCGCAGCAGGTCGAGAACGCGGCGGCCGATCTTCGACAGGCCCACGATCCCGATCGTGCGGCCGTAGTTGGAGAGGGCGTCGTCGTCGAAGGAGGTCTCCCACGTGCCTGGTGCCAGGCGCCCGTGCGCCGCGAGCGGGAGGGCGCGCTTGCCGGCAAGGATGATCGCCGCGAGCGTGTACTCGGCCACGGGCACGGCGTTCATCTCCGCTGCCGATGCCACGGCGATGCCCCGGGTGTGCACGCTCGCGGGCACGAGTCCGCGGACGCTGCCGGCCGCGTGGATGATCGAGCGGAGCCGGGGGGCGGCGTCCAGCTGGGAGTCGGTGATCGGCGGGCAGCCCCAGGAGGTGAGGAGCACCTCGGTCTCGGCCAGTTGGGTAGCGGACATGGCGGCGATACTGTCCGTGCAGATCGGATCGCTGAGAATGGCGAGGTCAGTGAGGCGCTGGAGTTCGGCGGGCCCGAACTGTCGCCGGAACGTCGCCGGGGCCATCACCGCAGCGGTGAGGGGGCGGATGGTCGCCACGGCAACTCCCTTGGGTCCTGTGCGAGTAAGGTGTCGTACCGATCGAAAAACGATCAAAACAACCTAGTACGATCGGATACAGTAAGTTCGATCAATGCGGGTGTCAACCGACGTCGGTGGCGGCTGCCAACCAGCCGGGCTCTGCTGACCGGGGCTCTAGGCTGACCAACCAGGACGGTGAGTGATCGTGGCGAGGGATGTGATGGCGCAGACGTCGATCGAAGGACGGCGACCGCCGGTGGGGTCGCGTCAGGCGGAGGTGCTGGCCGCTGTCTCCGACCGGGGCACCGTGCGGGTGACTGAGCTGGCAGCCGAGCTCGGGGTCACCCCGGTGACCGTGCGGCGCGCCGTCTCCGAGCTGGCCGACGCGGGATTGGTGCGTCGCGTGCACGGGGGAGCGACCGCCGTCGGGCCCCGCCTCTCCGGACGGACCTCCGGGCCGGCCGGAGCCACGGTCGGGATGCTCGTCCCCTCGCTCGACTACTACTGGCCCGACGTCGCGCGCGGAGCCGAGGAGGAGGCCAAGCGCCTCGGACTGCGGGTGACGCTGCGCGGCTCGGTCTACCAGGCACCGGACGAGCGCGTCGATCTGCAACGGCTCATCGATGCCGGGGCAGACGGGCTGCTCATCGCGCCGACACTCGACGGCGCCGGTGGTGACCTGATGCGAGAGTGGCTCGCCGACGCCCCGGTGCCGGTCGTGCTCATGGAGCGCACCGCGTCGGTGGGGTCGGTGCAGCGCACCGTCGAGTCGGTCATCACCGATCACGGCGACGGGACCGCTATGGCCGTGCACCATCTTGTGGGGCTCGGGCACCGGCTGGTCGGTGTGGCACTGAGCAAGGACTCCCCGCACGCGCCGCGACTGCACACCGACTGGCTCGCCGCCTGTGCTGAACATGGGCTCGACCCGGCGTCGGTGGTGGACTGGCGCATCCCGGATCGGCGCGAGCCCGGCTTCGATCCGGCGATCGATGCGATCATCGACGATGTGGTGGCGACCGGCACGACGGCCTTGCTCGTGCACTCCGACCCGGAGGCGATCCGGCTGATCCAGCGTGCGGAGGAACGCGGACTCAGTGTGCCCGGTGACCTCTCGGTTGTCTCCTATGACGATCAGGTGGCCGCGATGTCGGCTCCCGCGCTGACCGCGGTGCGCCCGCCGCGTCGCACGATCGGGCGCACGGCCGTGGGACTGCTCGCGGCGCGGATGGCCGACGCCGGCCGGCCCGTGCACCGGGTCATGGTGAGCCCGACGCTGATGGTGCGGGATTCGAGCGGGCCGCCGCGGGTCTAGGGCGGGCGTGGGCCGGTCGGGCTGCATCTGTGGTGTGGCGCCGCTGGTCTTCAGGGTGGCCTGGGTGTCGCGGCAGGGCTGAGATTCGACATCCAGGCCACCCGCGTCAGCTCCGAGCCCTCTCTAGGCAGGCTCCCCGGACATAGCTTCCGGTGCGGATTCACTTTCGATGCGCGGACATAGGCCGGAACCTGGGTCGGTGCCTGGAAGTTCGGTCGGCGCCGGCGGAGATCAGTCCGGGTGGGCGATGTCGACGACCACGCGGTAGGGGTCGGTCAGGGAGAACACGCGGAAGTCGGCGCGTTCGTGGCCGACGCCGATGAAGAGGGATGCCGAGCCGCCCGGCGCGCCCACATACTCCACGTCTGTGATGGTGGTTCCCGGAAGTTCGGCGTCTGGAGGCGGGACGAACCCGTTGTCGTTGATGCGCCTGGCGGCTCCGTTGATGCCGACACCGAGAATATCTCGTCCCTCGATGGGGATATCGATGAACGCTTCGGAAGGGCTCGCGCACGTAATGTAGGCAGCGTTGAGTCCCGGTTGTGTCGGTTCCGGGTCGGGATTGCGCTGCTGGGCCGTGGTGAACTCGGCGACGAGTCGCTCGTATCCGTTGTGCACACCGACGCGCAAGTCGCTGAGTACGAGGTAGCGCCCGCTCTGTTCCTGGATCGCTGCGCGGGAGTCATAGGGCAGGAAGTCCTCGGCGGACGTGGGGTGTGTGAGTTCGTCCTCGTCGGCGTAGGTGAGTTCGCTCCGGCACTCCGGGAGTTCCTCATCATCGTGGGGATGGGGAGTTTGTGGCGCAGTCTCCGTGCCGTCGTCTGCCGGCGTGGAACTCGGCGCCGAGGTCGATGACGCGGTGGGCCGTGCCGAGTCGTCGGATTCGGTGCATCCAGCGGCCACGAAGGCGAGGCCGAGCGCCATCACGAGGTGCCGTGTGCGTCGCATGCTCCTCCATCTGCCGCGGCGATGAGACCCTCCCACGCTACGACGCCCGCTGGCCGGTGTCAGCCGGGAAGGGTCGCTAGTCCGGCTCGTGTTTCCGTCGTGCGAGGTGATGCTCGGCGGCGATGAGGCGTTCGAGGTCCCGCTGCTCCTCGGCGTCGGCGTGTTCCCTCTCATGCGAACGCCTGATCTCGTCGAAGTCACGGTAGCGATCAGCCGTGATCGACTCAGCGGATCGCGCCGAAACGGCCCCGGCACCACTGAGAACCGGGCGCTCGTCGAAATCGAGGAACCGGTCGGTCTGCCGCACCCATTCGGCCATCGTGATCTGTTGACGCCGCCGCGCGCGGTCCTCGGCGAAGTCCAGGAACCGGGTGGTGAGCAGGTTGAGCATGCTCAATTCATCGTCCCTCAGGTAGTTCTTCGCCACCGCAACATCGCGCTTACGTACGCGATCTCCTTGCCAGTTCGTGAGCCCCATGTTCGCTGCATCGGCATCGGCCCGTTGCGCCACCAACTCAGCGGCGGTGTGCCCCGTGACGGCGTAGAGCAGCTTGTTCTGGATGGTTGCGAAGAACTCCTGCGCCAGAGGATTGTCGGATCGGTAGTCCACGCTGGTAGCGGCGAAGATGTCTCGGGCCTTCTGGTAGAAGCGCTTCTCGGACGCCCGGATGTCTCGGATGCGTTCGAGCAGCTCGTCGAAGTAGTCGACGGCGGCCGGATCCTTCAGGCGTTCGTCCTGGAGTGCGAAGCCTTTCACGAGATACTCGCGAAGGACGGTCGTTGCCCACTGCCGGAACTGCACCGCCCGATCGGTCGTGACGCGATAGCCCACCGCAAGCACCATGTCGAGGTTGTAGACCTGCACCTGACGGCGCACCTGCCGCGATCCCTCGGATCGAACTATCAACTCTGAGTTGATAGTTGCCTCGCTCAGTTCGCCGTCATCGAGCACGCGGGCGATGGTCTGCTGGACGTTCTGCCTTGACGTGCCGTACAGATCGGCCAGTTCCTGTTGAGTGAGCCAGACTGTGCCGTCGACGGCTCGCAGTTGCACCTGCGAGCCGTCTCCTGAGGTGTAGAGAATGATCTCGCCCGTCATAGGCGCCACCCTACGGACCGGGGCCGACATGCTGCCGATTCATCCACAGGGAAGCAGTTCCAGGGGGCATCGACATACACATGCGAAAGTAGGCGCATGTCGGTCATGGAACGTCGTCTGCAGTTGCTGCTCGATCGCGCGCGCTACGAGCGTGTGGCAGCCGAAGCGGCACGTTCTCATCGCAGTGTCGCGGCCGTCATTCGCGAAGCCATCGACCTGCAGTTCCCCGACGACCGTGCTGATGTTCGCGCCCGGGCAGCGCAGTCCTTCCTTGCGTTGCAGCCCGACGGCGTCCCCGGCGAGTGCGCAGCGGACCTTAAGCGGCAGTACGCGGAGGAGTCGGCCGTGAGGATCGACTCTCTGTGACCCCGCTCTTCCTCGGACCTGCGGTCCTGCTGCTCGCCATCGGCGGCCAGCACCCGGCGGATCTCGCTCTCGACTGACGTCCAGCGTACGGCGCTTGTGCTCAGGCAGCCGTTCAGTCCGGGTGGGCGATGTCGACCACCACGCGGTAGGGGTCGGTCAGTGAGAACACGCGGAAGTCGGCGCGTTCGTGGCCGACGCCGAGGTAGAGCCCGTGAGCGCCTCCGGTCTGTTCCTGGTAGTCGATGTCGGTGATGGCGACTCCGGAAGGGTCAACCTCGGGTGTTTCGGCATCGTCGGAGAATCGCGGGGTGCCGCCGATGATGGAGACCGCGAGGATGTCTTCGCCGGTGATGGGGATCTCCTCGCCGCTACCCTCCGCGCCCGCGCACTCGACATAGGCCGCATAGAGTCCCGGCTCGTCGGTGTAGCCATGGGGGTTGGTGTACTCGGCGACGAACCGGTCGAACCCGTCGTGCTCCGCGGTCCGGACCACCGTGAGCTCGTAGGCGCTTTCGCTGTGCTCCTGAATCTGACTGGCATAGTCGTAGGGCACGAAATCGCCCGGCTCGGGCCTCGGGAGCGACCAGTCCCAGTCGTCGGCATAGGTGAGTTCGCCGCTGCACCCGGAGTTCGAGTCGTCGGGAGTCGGACTTGGTGTGCGCGGGTCAGCGGACTCCGGCTCCGCTGGTTCGGAGGATTCGCCCGGTGCGCCCGACGCGTCCGGCTCACTCGCAGTCGTCGGTGCTGCACTCGATGTGCCGGTGCCTGCCGAGGGTGAGGAGTCATCCGATCCCGTGCAGCCGGCAACCAGTGCTGCGGCGGCGGCAGAGGCGACGAGCCCCACTCCGCGCGTGCCAATCCCCTTCGGCCGACCCCACATGGTCCCCAACGCTAGGCCGCTACGTCTGACCTGTCGACCGCTGCGCCGATCTTGCCTAACCGGCTCCAGGCATGGACCGACACGGAGCGCAACCTTGGGCCGCGAGCGATCACCGCTTCGTGTTCGCCCGTTCCCCGGGCCCGGATGCCTCGGTCCCCACGTACCAGGGCCGGGCGTGAGGGTGGCCTCAGTGTCGCGGCAGGGCTGAGATTCGACATCCAGGCCACCCTCGTCGGGGTCCCTGGACACAGGTTCCCTGCTGCCGACCGACCTTCCGGGCGCGGACAGAGGCGGCCCCCTGGTCGGTGCCTGGAAGGTGTGTCGGTGAGGCGACGTGGACTGGAGCTGCCCGCTCTACTCCGGCTCGTCCGTCGGCGCCAGGTACTCGATCTGCGGCACCTCGTGCGTACCGGCGTGATGCACCGAGACCCCCGCCAACCGTGCACCCTCGCCGATGCAGGTCACCCGTAGGCGCTGCGCGGTCACCGGCGGGTGAGCGTGCAGGCGCCGGTGACCGATGGTGCCGCCGTCGGCCAGCAGCACGTCACCGTCGAGGTCGTCGCTCTCCACACTCACCCGGAACGCGGTGACGCGCTGCCCGTCGCCCAGCTCCTCCGCCAGGTCGAGGTGATCGAAGGTCTCGGGGGCGTCGAAGTGGACCTGCCAGACGCCGTCGGCAATCTGCTCGATCTCCCCGCGCACGGGTGAGCCGAAACGGCGATCCAGCTCGGCGCGGAGCTCCCGCAGGCGCGCCACATCGGCGTCGTCGATCAGGCCGCGCGTATCCGGCGGCACGTTCAGCAGCAGGTTCGCCCCCAACCCCACCGACCGGTAGTAGATGGCGAGCAGATGCTCCACACTCTTCGGTGCGTCATCCGCCGCCCAGAACCAGCCGCGCCGGATCGAGACATCCGCCTCCGGCGGCACGTACCGGGCGCGGTCCAGGTGGATAACGGTGTCCGTGTAGTTGTCCAGACTGGCGCTGTCGACGGCGTACCGCACCGGGTCGGCAGCGAGCCCGTCCTCGTTGCCGATCCACCGGATCGTCGGGGTGCCCATGTTGAAGACCATCGCGCCGGGCTGCAGTTCGGCCACGAGCGCCATGATCGCGTCCCAGTCGTAGCTGCGGCCTGCGGACCCGGCGCCGTCGAACCACAGCTCCACAAGTTCGCCGTAGTTCGTGCACAACTCGCGCAGCTGGGCCAGGTAGAGGGCGTCGTAGGCCTCGGGGTCCGGGTACTCCGGTGCGTGCCGGTCCCACGGGGAGAGGTACAGGCCGAGACCGATCCCCTCGGCTCGGCACGCCTGCGCCACCTCCGCGACCAGATCGCCCTGGCCGCCACGCCACGGTGAGGACGCCACCGAGTAGTCGGTGGTGGTCGTGGGCCACAGACAGAACCCGTCGTGGTGCTTGGCGGTGAGCACCACGTACCGGGCGCCGACCTCGACGGCGGTGCGCACCCACTGCCGGGCGTCGAGGTGGGTGGGGGCGAACGAGGAGGCGGGCAGCGTGCCGTCGCTCCACTCCTTGCCGGCGAAGGTGTTGACGCCCACATGGAAGAAGACGCCGAACTCGAGACGCTGCCACGCGAGCTGTGCGGCTGACGGCCGCGGAACGGGGGAGGGATGGTGGTCTGTCACCGGTGTAGTCCAGCATGGCCGGTATGGATCGCGCACATCTGGAACAGCAGCTCACGACCCACATCGGCCCTGACGCCATCCCGGGGCTGACCTGGTACGTCCGCGACGGAGACCAGGTTCTGACCGGAGCGCTCGGTCACCGTGACCTCGAAGCCACCGCACCGATCGATACCGATGAGGTGTTCCGGATCGCTTCGATGACCAAACCGGTGACGGCGGCCCTCGCCCTGATGCTGGTGGCCGACGGTGCCGTCGGGCTCACCGACCCTGTGGACGCCCACCTCCCGGAGCTCGCCGACCGGCGGGTACTGCGCCACCCCCACGCCGACATCGACGATACCGTGCCCGCCGATCGGCCGATCACGCTCGCCGACCTGCTCACCAACACCAGCGGCTGGGGGATGGACTTCAGCGACTTCAGCCCCACCCCGCTCGATGCCGCGTGGGCAGCGCGGGGGATTGTGGCCGGGCCGCCGGCACCGGCCGGGGTGCTCTCGACGGAAGCCTGGCTCACCGCCGCGGCCGACCTGCCGCTTCGGCATCAGCCGGGGGAGCGCTGGCTGTACAACACGCCCTCCCTCGTCACGGGCCTCTTCATCGAGCGCGCCACCGGCTCCAGATTGGGTGAGGTGATGGCCGAACGGGTCTTCGACCCGCTCGGGATGACTGACACCGGCTTCTGGGTACCACCCCAGAACCGGCGGCGGTTCGGAGCCTGCTTCGGTGCGGGCACCGACGTCTACGATCCCGCCGACGGTCAGTGGGCCGCGATCCCACCGCGCGAGGGTGGCGACGCCGGACTGGTTTCCACCGTGAGCGACTACGGGCGGTTCGCCGATCTGGTCCGCGCCGGGGGCGCCGTCGGGGATCGCCAGGTGATCCCGCGGGAACTGGTGCGGGCGATGACCACGAATCAGCTACCCGACCACGTCCTCGCCCGCGGGGGACCGGACCCGGACGGAACGGGCTGGGGGTACGGCTGCGAGGTGCGCACCACACGGGCGCCGAGCGGCCTGGCAGCGGGAGCCTACGGCTGGAACGGCGGGCTGGGATCGCGGTGGTTCACCGACCCGGCCAGTGATCGCACGGGGATTCTGCTGACGAACCGGATGTGGAGCTCGCCCCAGATCCCACCGGTGTTCAGCGAGTTCGAGCCGCTGGTGGCGGCGGGCTAGCGTCCGGCCACCAGGTGCGGCGCACCCGGCCCCGTCAGTACCCCGCCCTCGACCGGGCGACCCGAGACAGCCATCAGGAGGTCGACCGCCCGGCCTGTGACCTCCGGGCCGGTACCCCAGGTCTGGTCGGTCGCGGCGTCGACGAGGCGCACGCCCTGGGCGCGCTCGCGGCCGCCGCCGAAGGAGACCGTGGTGCGGAGCTGGTAGTTCAGGGCTTCGTGGATCGCGGCACTGGGGTAGGTTGCCTCGATTCCCAGCGGACGGCGGATGTCCTCGCCGTGCACGATCGCCTCGACTAGCCGGGTGGCTCGGTGTGCGGGCGGAGTCCGCTGCAGGTGGCCGGCCTCGCGGAACGCGGCCAGTGTCTGGCTGGGGTCGGTATGCCGGTAGCGCCGGACCCCGTTCTCATTGGCCCGGTCGAAGTCACCCTTCGCGCGCACCATCGACCAGGCGAAGGCGAGGCGTCCAGCGAGCGCCGTGTCGAGCAGGTGGGCCAGCACATCGTGCACGCTCCAGCCCTCGCACAGGGACGGTGTCTCCCATCGGGGAGTTGGCAGTGCGGAGAGGTCGTCCGCGAGCTGCGCCCGCTCCTCGTGCACCAGTTGCCAGATCTCGCTCGTGCTCAGTCTCATCAAGTCCACCTCGACTACCCGTCCGTTGTTACTACGGTAACAGTAGCGCATGCTACGAATAAAGTAGTTCTGTCGTGCGAAGGATGGTGAGCGAGGTGCATCTCTGCGCGGATTACGACGGCGTCCCCAGAGCGCGCGTGAACCGGCTCGCCCAGGCGCGCATCACCTCACGCACCTGGGCGGGCTCCACCGAGAGGATCTCCCCACCGGTGTGGGCCAGGGCGAAGGCCATCCACTCCGGGTTGATTCCCTCCGCATGCACCCGGCACCGGCCCGGCCCGGACTCGGTGACGTCGAACCAGCGCCCGATCCGCTCGCGCACCTGATCGGCGTCCGCAGCAATCTCGGCGCTCACCTCGGGGCCGCGACTTCCGCGGCGCAGCCCGGCACGGACATAGGCTGCGGCGTCGCCCCCGGGAACCTCGCGCGGGCGGAAGCGGACGCCCGTCGGTGACGGTTCGCGCACCCGGTCCAGCCGGAAGCTGCGCCAGTCGGCTCGGTCGAGGTCGTAGCCGAGAAGGTAGTAGCGCCGGCCCACCGTGACCAGGCGTACGGGTTCTACGTGGCGTTCCGTGGCCTCGCCGGAAGCGCTGGAATAGCCGAAACGTACCCGTTCGGCATCCCGGCACGCCTGGGCGAGAGCTACGAGTGTGCCGGGGTCGGTCGCCTCACTCGCAGGAGCCTCCGGGCGCAGGGAGTCAGTGGTCGCCCCGATCGCCTCCACCTGACGTCGAAGCCGTTGCGGTAGCACCGGCACCACGGTGGCCAGCGCTCGCACCGACGCCTCCGCCACGTTCGCCAGCCCCGAGTGCGCCGCGGACTGCAAACCCACCACGAGTGCGACGGCCTCGTCGTCGTCGAGTACCAGCGGCGGCATCGCCGCGCCGGGGGCCAGCTGGTAGCCGCCACCCACGCCACGGTCGGCCTGTACCGGATAGCCGAGATCGCGGAGCCGGTCGATATCGCGCCGCAGAGTGCGAATCGATACCTCCAGCCGGTCGGCGAGGTCGTCCCCGGACCAGTACCGATGGGTCTGCAGCAGCGACAGCAGGCGGAGTGTGCGCGAGCTTGTGCTCATGAATTGCACCCTTCCTCCGATAGCGGTCAAAAATTGACACTAATGCCTCCTAGTGTGGAGATACCAGCCACGAGAGGCGGCCTGCGGCCGCCGGAAGAAGGGAATACGTCATGACCGAGTCGACCATGGCCACCGTCACCACCGAACTGACCGGCGAGCGCGGCGATCTGCTGCACTCGCTGACCAACGCCAGGCACTTCCTGCGCTTCACTGCTCGCGACCTCACCGACGAGCAGGCTCGCACTCGCACCACGGTGAGCGAGTTGACGATCGGCGGGTTGATCAAGCACGTGTGTGCCATGGAGGCGCAGTGGGCGGACTTCACGGTCAACGGCAAGGCGAACATGGAATGGGAGGGAACGGACTTCTCGAACATTCCCCCGGAGGTGCTGGCGCAGTTCGCGCAGGGGTTTCAGATGCTCCCCGAGGAGACGCTCGCCGGCGTGCTGGATCGTTACGCCGAGATCGCCGCACGCACCGACGAGGTGCTCGCCGGGACCGACCTCGATCTGGTTCAGGAGCTTCCGCAGGCACCCTGGTTCACCGACACCGCGTGGTCGAACCGGCGCGTGTTCCTGCACATCATCGCCGAGACCGCGCAGCACGCCGGCCACGCGGACATCATCCGGGAGTCCCTGGACGGGGCGAAGAGCATGGGGTGAGTTGGCTCACCGCACCCCGGTCACGCCCAGCGAGGATGTGATCTGCTTCTGGAAGATCACGAACAACGTCACCAGCGGTGCGATCGCGATCGTGGTGGCCGCCATCACCAGCGTCCAGTTCCCGGCGTACTGCGTCTGCAGCGCCGCGGTGGCCACGGTGATCACATTCCACTCCTGCGCCGGGGCGATGATCAGCGGCCAGAGGAAGTTGTTCCACTGGGTGACCACGGTGATGAGCAGCAGCGTGGCCAGGATCGGCTTGTTCATCGGCACCATGATCTGCCAGAGGCGCCGCCACACGCCGGCACCGTCGATGGTGGCCGCGTCCAGCACATCCGCGGGGGTAGAGCGGAAGTTCTCCCGGAGCAGGAAGATCGCATACGGGGAGCCGAACAGGAACGGCAGCACCAGGCCGAGGAAGGTGTTCTTCAGGCCCAGCGAGGTCATCATCGAATACAGCGGGATGATCGTCACCACCGCCGGGATCATCAGTGTGGCCACGTACACCCAGAACAGGGTGTCCCGGCCGGGGAAGTCGAGCTGGGCGAAGGCATAGGCGGCCAGGATCGAGCACAGCATCTGCCCGGCCACCAGTACCAGCACCACCTGCGCGGTCACCGCGATCGGCACCACGAAGTTGTACTGCTCGGAGAACAGGCTGGTGAAGTTCTCCGTCGTCACCGGATCCGGCAGGCTCACCGGCCACGTGGTGTTGAACTGCCGCGGGGTCTTGAGTGAGGTGAGCAGCGAGAACAGGAACGGCCCGAGCATCAGGGCAGCACCTGCGAGGAGGAACGCGTACGTCAACGCATTCGCGAGCAGGCGAGAAGCCCGGGCCGACGGCGTCCGGCGGGCTGGGGCAGGTGAGGTGACAGTGGCCATGGGCTGCTCCGTCATGACATGTCGTAGGTGATCCGGCGCCGGAAGTAGCGCTGCTGGATGAGGGTGATCGCGACGAGCACCAAGAACAGGACGACCGCCATCGCAGCTGCGCGGCCCAGGCGGAGGTTGACGAACGCCTCGTCATAGATCCGGCTGGCGATCACATCGGTGCGGAAGGCCGGGCCTCCCCGGGTCATCGCGTAGATGGAGTCGAACACCTGGAACGAGGCGATCACGGAGGTGACCGTCACGAAGAACATCGTCGGTCGCAACAACGGCAGCGTGATCGAGCGCAGGATGCGCGCGGCAGCGGCACCGTCCAGCTTGGCCGCCTCGTACACCGCCACCGGGATCTGCTGCAGCCCGGCCAGGAAGAACAGCGAGATGTAGCCCACCGTCGTCCACACCTGCACGAACACCACGGCCGGGAGCGCGAGCTGCGGGTCGGTGAGCCACTCGACCCGCCGCCCGATCAGGGCGTTCAGCACCCCGTAGGAGGGGTCGAGGATCCATTTCCACACCACACCCAGAGCCAAGGGTGCGCTCACCCACGGCAAGACGTACAGCACGCGCAACCAGCTCGTGCCTGGCAGGCCACGGTTGATGGCGATCGCCAGCAGCAGACCCAGCGCGATCGCCGTCGGGATGGACAGCAGTGTGAACACTGCCGTGACCCACAGCGAGTTGGCGAAGCGCTCGGAAGTGAGCAGGTACGCGTAGTTCTCCAGGCCCACCCACTCCGGAGCGGAGATCAGATCCCACTCCATGAAGGACATTCCCAGCACCACCAGCACCGGCAGCAGCAGGAAGCCGCCGACTCCGACGAAGCTGGGCAGCAGCATTGCATACGCTGCTCGTGCCTCGTGCCGCCGTCGTGCGTTCACCCGCGCTCCGTTCCATGACCTCTGCGGGTGACCTTAGCCGGGGATGGCCCGTTCGGACGGCAACACGTCCGCTCACGGTGGATCGGAAGACCAGAACCTCACAGCGGCGTGATGCGCGTCCAGTCGATGTGAGCGGCGATATCGCGCACGCGCGGACGCTCCACAGCGTCCGGGTTGCCCTCGGGCCACCAGCCGTCGGTGTGCCAGACGTTGTGAAGAAGGTAGGCGGGCACGTGCGGGATTCGGTCGCTGGGTCCCTGGTAGTCCCAGAGGGTGATCGTCTGGCCGTCGACGACGATCCAGAAGAGCACCCGGTCAGGCTCCCAGGTGAAGCCGTACTCGTAGTACTCGGCCGAGGAGTCGAATCCGGGCACTGCCGGGATACTCGCCGGCTGCGCCTGCGCTCCGGAGATCGGGTCGCAGTAGTGCCCGCCGAAGCCTTCGTAGTGGCAGGTCGAGAGGATTTGCCCGGTGGCGAGATTGACGGCACGCATCACCCGGCTCTGGGCGCCGTCGGAGGGCCGGTAGTCGGTCCACACGGTCATGTAGAGGACCTCGGGCTGCGCGCAGAGGGTCTCGAAGTCGATCTCGCTGTTGTCGGGAAGGCCGTCGCCGTCGGAGTCGGAGCCGTCGTGGAAGTAGGTGAACATCTGGCCGGTGACCACGCCGGCGTTGGGTTGAGCCGAGCAGTCCGCCGTTCGTAGGCGTGACTCGAAGGTGCCGTAGAGGAACCGGTCGTAGGACTCGCCGTAGGCGCCTCCGCCTGGTCCGGCGGTCGCGTTCTTCGGTAGCTCCAGCCGCAGGGCCAGGTTGTCCTCGGCCGAGGGGTCCCACGTGCCGGGATCGGAGGAGCTGCGCGCTAGGTCATAGGTGATGAAGTGCTCGGGTGCGGCGTCCCAGTCCTCCATCAGTACCGAGGCAGTGCCCGCCTGCGCGGGTGCAGCCCCGATCGCGGCGGCGGGAAGGACGAGAGCGGTCGCGACCACGGCGACCAGGCGAGCTCGGCGGGTCATGACGGGTCGACTCCTCAGCGGATCGTTGGTGACGGTCCGCTCAGTGTGTCGGTCAGGCACCCTCCCCGCACCTGGTCGTCCGTATAACGGTCAGTGGATGCCTGATGCTCGTCCAGGAGGGTTCGGTGGTCGTGGCCGTGGCAGCAACGAGAGCTCGCGGTCACGACCACCGGAGGAGATCTATCGATGCCCGATCGGGCGTCCATTCCTGGTGACGTGCCACCGGTGCTGCCCGTCGGCGCCTTGCACCGGCTCGATGGCTACCCGGGTGGTGAGTTTGCCGGCCACGGCCAGTGCGCCGCCGATGGCGACGAGGGCGAGGAACCAGTAGAGACCGGTCGCGGCGGTGAGTCCGAATCCGGTTGCGGCAAGAGTTGCTGAGTTGGCAGGGCCGCTGTACATGAAGAGACGTCGCTCCTTCGTTCGTGATGCTGGTGGTTTGTCGCTGTTCTGTTGTTCTGCAGTGGACTTCTTGTGCGTCAGGTGCTCACGTGTGGACCCACTCTCCTTTCCTGCCCGAGAGGAAGCTGAGTGCTGCGGCGCAGAAGATCAGCAGGAGGAAGACGTTGTAGAACGGCTCCACGGTGAGTGTGAGAATCCGGGCGCGCCGGCCCATGCGCCAGACCATCGCCATGTTCGCCAGCAGGATGCACGCGGCCAGGCCCGTCCACCACGGCGAGAGTGAGAGTGTCCCCAGTCCCAGCAGGATCGCCACGAGCAGCACGTGCGCAGCGACCGCCAGCACGGACAGTGCCAGGCCCGCCTGCTGGCGCCAGTACACCCAGCGCATGTGCCAAGGCATGCGGGAGCCGTAGGCCTGAAGGTTCCGCAGTGCGCCGAGGTACCAGCGGTGGCGCTGCTGCCACAACATGGAGGGTGTGTCCATCACATCGGTGGTCGTTGTCATCTCCACCGGAGACAAGCACTGGTAGCCGCACGCCAGCATCGCGAAGGTGAGCTCGTTGTCCTCGGTGAGGCTGAAGGTGTCGTAGAACGAGGCTCCGGACGGAAGGGTCTCACCGTCGCGGGCGGACTTGACGGCGTTCAGTGCCTGCACGCTGATCAGCGCCCCGGTACCGCTCAGTACGAAGGCCCGTTCACCGCGCTGCACGATCTCGCGCCGGTACCGGTAGTACTCCATGCGTTGCAGGTACCCGATGGTGGAGCGGCACTCGCGGCCGATGAATGCACCGCCGACCCCGCCGACCTTTCCTGTCAGCCGTTCGGAGGCTATCTCGATGAACGTCTCAGAGAGGGTGGTATCGGCATCCATCGCCAGCACCGCGTCGGAGTCCTCCAGCAGTGGCACCACGAACTCGAGTGCCATGTTCAACGCACCGGCCTTCTTGTCCTTGTTCGGTTCGGCGAGGAACACCAGGGCGCCGTGTTCGCGCGCGACGTCCTCGGTCCCGTCGGTGCAGTTGTTGGCGACCACCACGGTCACCGTTGGCTGCACGGATTGCTGCGCGATGCTGTCGATCGTCGCCGCGATCGACCCGGCCTCGTTGTAGGCGGGGATGAGAACGACGATCCGGCGCGCCTCGGAAGAAGCGGCGAGCCGTGCGGCGATCTGCGACCTGTCGTCGATCGTGTCGCCGCGGAGTGTCGTGGTGGGCGATGGGGCAAGCGTGGTCACGGGGTCCTTTTCGTCAGGTCTGGGCGTGTGTTCAGTCGCTGCCTGTGAGAGGAGCTATCGGCCGCCGCGATGACGCGCCCCTGGTATGACCTCCGTCACGCGCCTGGATCAGTTCCGACTCCGGGTTCCCGCCCGTTCGGTGGCTCCTCCGGACGGTGTTCAGTTGCAGGTGCGCTGGCTAGGCTGAGAACCGCGGCAGGGGGGCGCCTGTGATGTGGAGCACACTCGCGTCACGATTCGATGCGTCGTGCGTGACATGGGCGGCAGGTCCCGGTGCCCCGAGGCTCCGCAGCTCAGCGCGCGCGAGCGCGCTCACAAGTCAGATTCGGATCTCATGAACAACCCACAGCAAAGGCAGAGCGGGCCGTTCGCCGAGCGCTCAGACGACGAGCTGCTGGCGATGGTTCGGGCGGGCGACACCGCGGCCTACTCAGCGCTCTATCGTCGGCACCGGCACGGTGCGGTGCGGTTCGCGCAGCGTTTCGGCGACTCGCACGAGGCGCAGGACGTCGTTCAGGAAGCGTTCCTGAAGGTCCTCAAGATCATCGACTCCGGTGGAGGTCCGCGGGAGGGATTTGTGGGTTACCTCATGCGTGCTGTCCGGAACGAGTTCACTGACCGATCCCGTCGAGTACGGGAGGTGCCGGTCGACGATGTCGAGGCGTCGGCGGCTGCCGGTGAGCAGGTCGTGCCCGACGGCGTCGACCAGATGCTTGAGCGTGGCCTGGTCACCCGAGCTTTCGGCTCGTTGCCGAAGAACTGGCAGGAGGTGCTGTGGCTGACCGAGGTCGAGGGGCGGACTCCGCGTGCACTGGCCACCCAGATGCAGCAGAGCCCGAACGCCGTGGCCCAGCTCTCCCGTCGAGCTCGTGAGGGATTCCGGACGGCGTGGCTTCAGGCGCACGTGAGCGTCGCCTCCGCAGATGCCGAGTGCCGTCGCAGTGCCGGCATGCTCGGGGAGTACGAGCGAGGTCAGCTGAGCCCAATCCGCGTGTCGCGCGTCGAGGCGCATCTCGAGGGCTGTGCGAGCTGTGCTCAGGCGCTGGCCGAACTTCGTGACGTGTCGACCCGGATGCGCGGTGTGCTGGCCCCGGTCGTGCTTGCCTCACCTGCGTTGCTGACAGACCTGGCGAGCACGATCTGTGCTCCGGATGCCCCCAAGGCAGCACAGAACAGTGGCTCGACGGCCGGCGCGGAGACGGTGCTGAGCTCAGCGACCACCTCAGGTGCGGCAGCGGCCAGCTCGGGACCCGGCGCAGCTGCTGGAGCCGGAGCGGCCTCGGCCACGCGCATGGTGCTTCCTTCGTGGCTACGCAATCCGGGTCGGGCGCGTCGTTGGGTGACCGTCGTCACCGGAGCCGTCGTCGCTGTGGCTGCGGCCATTGTCGTGGTGACGGATGCCCCGTCCGCGGACGAGCCGGCTGCCGCCCATGGGCCTCGGACGCTGGCACCGATGCCGGGCGGTTCTGGCGGGCCGGACCCAGCCGACGCCGACGAGACTCCACCCGCAGACGCTGCCACGGACCGCGCACCGGGAGATGACACCGAGAGCGAGGTCGCCGAGGCCGACGCAGCATCAGCGTCGCAGCCGGCGCCTCCGCTGACGGCAAGACGTGCACCGCCGGAGCCCGTGCCGGCCGCCGAACCAGGTGGAGTTGCCGAGCCTGAACCAGAACCGGAACCCGAACGGGAGCCGGAACCCGAGCCTGAACCAGAGCCGGAACCGGAACCTGCGCCGGATGCGCCGACAACGACCTTTCCGGCAGCGGGGAGCTATTCCTACCCGATCGAACTCTCGGGCACGGCCGAGCCGGGCGCGTTGGTTCGGATCCTCGATGGCGCCGGCGCCGAGGTCGCCACCACCACGGCCGGCACGGACGGAGCCTGGAGCGTCACCCCTGCCCCCGGGGCACCCGACGTCGCCATCAGCTACCAGGCACTGCAGGAGGTTGACGGCGTGCCCTCCGCGCCCAGCGAGGCCACCGCGGAGTACACCTATGCGGCGCCTCAGATCCTCCAGCCAGGTGATGGAGCCACCGTCGAGCGGGTCGAAGCAGGGGGCGGCACCCTGACCGTCTGGGCGCGAGTGGCCGTCCCTGCCAATCACGGATACCAGGTTCTGGTCGACGGCGAAGCCACCTACTTCCCGCCTGCGGAGAACGACCGCGAGATCGACCATTTCATCCCCATGGATCCCGGGGAACACACCCTCGCTGTCCGGTTCAACGATGCGGCGACCGGTGAGCTGGGGGCTGTGCGGGAGTCGACGTTCACGGTGGTCTGAGCCCCGGACAAACCGCGCCATCCCACTGGTCTGTGATGCACACCACAAGGCTGTTGCGTCATTGTCACGCTTGTTCTGCGTGAAGGGGGGCAGAGCGGCGTTACCGCGACAGGTGGCGCTGCGACCCCTTCATCGAACGGAGCATCGTCATGCCCAGAAACCGGGCTCTCGTGGCCGCTGGTCTCGCTCTCCTCGTGCTGCTGCTCGCCGTTCCGGCCGTCGCACCTCAGGCCCTGACGGCGTGGGCGCGACCTGGCACCACGAACGACAGTCACGCAGAGCCCGTCACGTGGTCGGTCACCGTGGACGAAGCGGCGACCAGTCGCTGGGGCACCTTCGACGTGGCCCTCACGTGGACGGACCCGGCCGCGAGCACCCGCGACGGATTCGTCCTGGACCTTCCTGCAGAACTGGTCCCTCTGACGGACACCTTCGACGTGCGTGCGGCCACCGGACAGGTCGTGGCGAGGGCCGCCGTCGACGATGGGGCGCTCACGCTCACCTACACCGATCATGCCCTCGGAACTCTCACCGGCACAGCCACTTTCGTCGCCGGATGGGACGACGGCCCCAGCCCGGGTGAGGACATCACTCTCACGTTCTCGGCCGTGGGTACCACGGTCGACGTGGCGATCAGCCTTGATGCGGAGGATGAGGACTCACCCGGCCCGCGCCTGTATGGCTACTGGCGCGACCGCGCCATCGAGGACACCGCATCACCAGAGGCAGCATTGCAGTGGCGGGTAGTCACCGGACGTGGCCCGGTGCGCGACACGGTCATCGATACCGAGCTCGGTGACGGCCATCGACTCGATTGCACCGGCATCACTGGCCGCCTGCAGACCGCGTTCGAGGCGAACGGGGATGCGTCCGCAGCCCATGACCTGCCGGCGGGTGCCCTCGACGTCGTCTCCTGCGATGGGTCCGGCTTCACGGTCGATCTACCCGAGGTCGAGCCCGGCACGGCCCTGATGGTCCTGTTCTCCAGCACAGTCACCGACCCAGCGAGAACGGACTACTCCACCTCCGCTGGCTTCGCCCCCGGCTCTCGCGACCTGAACAGCACGATCGAACGCGCTACGAGCATCGGCACCGGGAGTGTCGCCGTGAGCGAGCCCACCGCCGGTGCGAGCCAGCCGCGCGCCTTCCTCCAGTCGCCTGGCTGGCTCTGGCTGCCGCTGGCCCTGCTGGCTCTCGGCGGCTCGACCCTGCTGTACCGGCTCGCGCGCCGCCGCTGACCGCAGTCCGGCCCCGTTCCCGCTCAGCACATCTCCAGAAGGAAGCAGTCGACGTCATGCACCATGCCCTCACCCTGGTCCTGTCCATCCTCGTCCTTGCCGCCGTGCTCACTCAGGGCGAGTGGATCTCGCGGCACGTGCGTTACGCCCCGGCGGTGCGTGCTGCCGCTGTCACCATCGTCGCGCTCCTCATCCCGGCCAACGCCCAGGCGCTCTGGGTCGCCCCCGGATCTCCGTTCGCGGTGGTCGTGGCAGTCGCCTCGGTGGCGCTCCTGATCGGTTATGCCGGGGCGATCGTGCTACTCCGCTTCGCCGCCCCTCCGGTGGCGGCGCCACGTCGCATCCTCGCCATCGGGGCCCATCCGGACGATCTCGAGCTTGCCTGTGGAGGTGCGCTGGCCAAGTTCGTCGATGCCGGCCATGACGTGCACGTGCTGGTGATGAGCCGCGGCTCCGTCGGCGGCGACCAGGGCGAGCGCATTGTCGAAGCCCGCCGTGGTGCCAGCTTCCTCGGAGCCCAGAGCGTGGTCGTGCACGACTTCCCGGACACGATGCTGCAGGAGGTTGGTCAGGGGCTCGTCGCTGCCATCGAGGCGGCCATCACACAGGTCTGCCCAGATGTGATCCTCACCCATTCGGCGCACGACCAGCACCAGGATCACGCGGCCGTACACGCTGCGACGCTGCGCGCGGCTCGTACCCAGTCCACGATCTTGTGCTACGAATCCCCGTCGGTCACTCGCGACTTCAACCCGAGTGTGTTCATCGATATCGCCGACTATCTCGACATCAAGGTGCAGGCGGTCCGGATGCACCGGGACCAGTCCGGCAAGCCGTACATGAGCGCCCAGCGGCTGCGCGGGGTGGCGACGTTCCGCGGTGCGCAGGCGAAGCGGCAGTTCGCCGAGGCCTACGAACCGGTCCGGCTGCTCGGATCCGCGGTGGGAGACCTGTGATGCGCGTTCTGGTCACCGGTTCCGGCGGGCCGGCGGGCCGCGCCCTCATCGCGATGCTGGCCGAGCGGGGCCTCGACGTGCTGGGCGCCGACATGGCTCCGGTCATGGGGCTGCCGGTACCGACAAGGCGTCTCCCGGCTGCCGCGGACCCGCTGTTCCTGACCGAGCTGGGCGCGCTGGTTGAGTCGGAGTCGATCGACCTGCTCGTCCCGACAGTCAGCGAAGAGCTGCCGGTCCTCGCCTCGGCGGTCGCGCGTGAACTCTGGCCCCATGCGTGCGGCGTGGTCATCGGGGAGGCCGATGCGGTTCGTGCTGCCGATGACAAGCTCGTCACCGCGCAGCGTCTACGCGCAGCGGATGTGAGCGTGCCGCGGTTCGCGCGGCCCAGCCAGCTCTCGTCCGTGGTTGAGGCGACGTCCTGGTGGGGTGCACCGATCGTCCTGAAGCCGCGGGTTTCCCGTGGCGGGAGGGGCGTGCACCTCCTCAGCTCCGACCGGGATCTCGACTGGCGGATGATCGGCGACGATCAGATCGTGCAGGAGTTCGCTCCAGGGATCGAGTATGCACCGGTGGTCTACCGACCTCGTGCTGGGGCGTCCGGTGATGTGACCGTCGTCCTGGAGAAGAGTGCGGCCGGTGACCGGATCCGCCGCGTGGAGGCGCCGGACGTCGCTGCGCTCGCACTCCGGGCGGCCGGGGCGCTCGGCTTGACGGGGCCGGTCGACGTCGACGTCCGTCGCGACCCGGCGGGACGGCCCGTCGTGCTCGAGGTCAACGCCCGCGTGGGTGCGAACGTCGGGCTCGCTCCGGAGCTCGTGGACGCCATGCTGGCCGACCATGCGCGACTCGCGCAGGAGACCGGGCCGGCGTGGGTGACGTGATCGACGTGGCCGGGGCGGGCGCCTCGGCGGTCCTCCTGTGGGGTGGGCTCGCACTGATGGTCTTCGGCATCGCCAAGCTCGTGATGGTGCCGCTCGCGGTGGCTTTCGAGTGGCGGGAGCATCGGCGCTCACGCCGCGGTCACCACACCCTCCTCAACGAGAAGCCATGGGTCTCGGTGATCGTCCCCGCGTACAACGAAGGGCCGGTACTCAACGGCTGTGTGCGTTCCCTGATCACTAACGGGTACGAGCGCCTGGAGGTGGTGATCGTCGACGACGGATCCACCGACGACACCCCCGCGGTGGCCGCTGAGCTGGCCGCGCGCTACCCGCAGGTGCGCCTGGTGCGGCAGGAGAACGCCGGCAAGGGGGCAGCGCTGAACCGGGGCATTGCCGTTGCGGGCGGGGAGGTCCTGCTGTTCGTCGACTCCGATGGGATCTTCGCTCCCGGCGCGGTGGCGGAGATGCTCCGCGGATTCGATCGCCCGGACGTCGGTGCCGTGTGCGGGGACGACCGGCCGGTGAATCTGAACCGGATCCAGACCCGCCTGCTGGCGATCCTCTCCCACGCCGGCACCGGCATGGTCCGGCGCGCCCTGACGATGATCGGATGTCTGCCCATCGTCTCAGGCAATGTCGGCGCCTTTCCCCGTGAGGTGATCTCCGAGATCGGCGGCTTCGACGAGACCACCGTGGGTGAGGACCTGGAACTGACGTGGCGGGTGCATCGCGCCGGATATCGCGTGGTGTTTCGTCCGCGCGCCCTGGTCTACGCCGAGTCACCATCGACGATCCGTACGCTCTGGCGTCAGCGGGTCCGGTGGGCGCGGGGCCTGCTCCAGACGATGCGCATCCATCGATCGATGATCGGGAACCCGCGCTACGGCGCATTCGGAATCTACCTCGTTGTCAACACCCTGACCATGATCGTGATGCCGCTGCTGCAGCTGCTGGTGCTGACGTCGCTGCCGGTGGTGAGCGCCGTCGGTACCGTCCCTGTTCAAGGTTCCACCGTGGCGGTCCTCGGGTGGCTCGGAATCGCCGTCTCGCTCGTGGTGGTCGGCTTCGCCACGCTGCTCAACCGGGCCGCACGGGATCTGCGCCACCTGTGGACCGTGCCGCTGTGGCCGGTCTACGCGACAGCCCTCGCAGCAGTGATGGCGTGCGCTCTGTGGAAGGAAGCGCGCGGCGGACCTGCGTCATGGAACAAGATGACCCGGACCGGCGTCGTGAGCGTGCAGGACCTGCGCGAGCGACCCGCGCGCGAGCCGGTGAGTGTGCGGGCGTCACCGCCGGTACTGGTGCGCCGTGCTCCCCGCCACCGCCTGGCAGTCGACGCTTTTGGTGAACCTGGACGCACGTATAGGATGCGCGGGCGGGCGGCGTAGCGCCCGGCGCCGAGCCGGCGCGGTGGCTGGCAGGCATGTGCATGTCGGCCACGGCAGGTGAGGAGACGTTGAGTGACGGAGGCCGGCCACGGCGCACTCAGGCGCTCGTCCCTCGTGTCGACGTTCGAGCAGCTGGGGCCCGGGTCGGTGGTCATGATCAGCGGACCATACGGCAGCGGGCGAGGCACGCTGGTCCGGCAGTGGCTGGCTGAGCAGGGGCTGGACTCGGTCTGGTGGAACACCGCGCGTACCCTCCCTCGTATCACCGAGGAAGAGAAGGAGACTTCCGCGGATGTCGTGGTCGTGCGACTGCACGACGGCGGCACGCACGATGTGGAGTCGATCCTTGCCTGCCGCGCGAGGTGGCCGGAGGCGATCCTCGCTGTCATCAGTCCCTATGGGTGGCCCGACGGGTTGCGTTCGGGACCCCTTCGACCCGAAGTGGTCGTCTCGGCGCACGACCTGGCCTTCTCGGCTGACGAGGTCGCCTCGTGGGCATCCGATCTCGGCGTCACGGTCTCCGCGACGCAGACTGCCTCGATCATCGACGCGACCGGTGGGTATGCCGTGGTGGTGGACGCCGTCGTGCGCCGTGCCGCCGTCGAGGGAGGGTACTCTCCGGATACTCTCGCCCGTGGTTGTGACGAGGCGGTATCTGACCTCTCTGCCGCCGCTTCTGGCGGTGTGGTGCCCTGGGATCTGTGGGAGGTGTCGCTGCTCACTGCATTCGGCGGCTCTCTCGCGCCAGTGGTCATCGAGACGCTGTGGGCCCGGGCGCGGCAGGGGCCTGCCGCGCTACGCGTGATGCGGGACAGTGGCGTGATCGCCGATGTGGCCGACGGCAGACTCGGCCTGGCCCCCGGAATCCGGGCAGCGTGCCGGCGCCGGTTCGGCACCGACCTCCCGCACGACCGGCACTGGCAGATCCTTCACCCGCTACTCGACCGGTGGGCGGCTGCTGGTCACCTGGACGATGCCACGACCCTGATGGGAACCACAGATCTGGACGGTGCCCGTACTCAGCTCATGGCCCGGCACTGGACCCGTCTCGCCGAACTTCCCGCGCCCGCCGTGCGGGAGCGGCTCGCGAATATCGGGCCCCATTCCGACCCACATCTGCTCGTGGCGTTGAGCCGCGCGATGATTGATGTCTCCCACCCAGGCCATCCAGGGGAGATCTCCGTGCGCGACAGGGAGCGCGCCGGTGCGCTGCTCGCGGAGGCGACGGCCACCGGAGGGCTCGACGTGCCAGCCGTTGCCATGGCCACGGCACTCCACGCTGTTGTCCTTCGTGCACGCGGGCGCCATGACGACGCCTATGCCCTGCATGAGCACACCGTGGACGATCCCGGGCATGTCGCGTCGGCGCAGGCTGGCGTCACACTCCAGGCGGGTTTGAGTGCGATGTCAGTCGGTGCGTTGCCACGAGCGGGCGAGCACTTCGGTGCCGCGGCTCAGCATGCCAACGAGGCGGGGCAGCCGCCTGTGGCCGCCATGGCCACCGAACTCGAGGAACTCGTGTACATCCTCGGGGCAGACCCGGCGCAGTGGTGGCGGCGCACGAGACTCCAGACCGCGACATCGTCAGGCTGGCACAAGGTCACCCGCCTCGTCCGCCTCGTCCGTGCTGTCCGTACCGTCGACGTGGCAGCGATGCTCGAGGCGCGTGCGGATGACACCGAAGCCGCGACCGTGGACGACCCAGTGGTGATCGACCTGTTCGCCTGGTGCTTCCAGGCGATGGCCCTGACCCTCCTGGACCGCCCGCACGTAGCGCTGACCCACACCCAGGTCCTGCAGACGGCGCTCGCCGATGGTGAACTCTCCGCTTTCGAGCAGCGCATGCTGGTCGTCGCACGGGCCGAGGCTCTCTCAGCGAGCGGCGATCCGGCCGCGGCGCTGGAGTTGCTGGCAGAGCACTATGGCGAACCAGACCATCGCTACGACGTCGAGCTGCTGCGTGCCCGCGCAGAGATCGACAGCGGTGAGTACGCCGCAGCGCTCACCCGGATCGAGCGGACTATCGCCGGGCACGACGGACACCTCGGCAGGCATACGGCCTGGGGACACGTGTTGCTGGCGATCGCCCACCGCGGGGTGGGTTCGGCGCGTGAGTCGGACCGTGTGCTGGAATCGGCGCTCGCGGCCGCGGCCCGCAACGGTCAGCGGCAGCCGTTCGCACGACAGGGCCTGGATGAGTTCGGGCGGCTGATCGCACAGGGACAGCGGCTGGCGCTGGATCCAGTGACGCATCAGTTCCTGACCGAACTGATGTCCACGCGTGACATGCTGCGCGCGGTCACGGCGCCCGTCACGCTGACCACGCGCGAGCGGCTCCTGCTCGAACGGCTCGTCCGGACTGAAGGGGTACGGCGTCTCGCGGGGGAGCTGCACGTCTCGCCGAACACTGTGAAGTCTCAGTTGAGGACGCTCTACCGCAAGTTGGACGTGTCCTCCCGGGCGGAGGCGATCCGGGTGGCGCAGGCGATGAGGCTCGTCCCGCTGACCTGACCCGTCTCAGTCCGCGACCATCAGCGTCTCACCCTCGCTTCACCCTCGTTTCACCCCAGGTGACTCTGGCCCTGCGTCAGGGTGCGGAGTTGGATGGGCTGCGGGTGGCTGTTGTGTGCCACCCGTCGAGAGCACCGCCGGGTGCGGGGGAGGACAAGTTCGTGCACATGGAACGACGGATCGGCCGGCAGGCGGCCGCAGTGGCGGCGACGACGGCCCTGGTCGGTTCGATGATGGTCGCCGTAGCCGGAGCTGCAACAGCGACCACGGGCGACGAGATCACCGGCTCTGTCTGGCAGGACTACGACGCCAACGGGACCTTCGACTCCTACGAGGACGGTCTCGCAGGAATCGAGGTGGTCGCCTATGACGCCGACGGGAACGTGGCCGGGCCGGTCACCACCGCCCAGGACGGGACCTACGCACTCGCGGTGACTTCGGACGCTCCCGGATGGCGAGTGGAGGCGAACCTCCCGGATGGCCCGCAGTGGGACCAGTGGCGACCCGCCGCGGTCGGTCGCGCGGGAGACCCGTCCAACGGGACCACGGTGCAGTTCGTGACGGTGACCGATGGCGCAGGCGTCGATGGGGTGGACTTCTCATTCCACGTGCCGACGGCCTATGTGGAGAACGACCCGCTCGTCTACATCCCGGTGCTGCAGGCTGGGGTTTCCGACGGCGCCTCCGCCGATCTGCCCGGCTCCGCCGTCATCAACTGGACGGCGGAGAACGGTGGCTCACCGGTACCGCAGAGCGGCGTGGTGCCGTTCAGTGAGATCGGGGCCACCAACGGTTCGGCGATGGTGCGCGCAGAGTCCTCCGATGACATTCCCACGGCCTTCGCGGCCGCCTACCTGCGGCGCCACGTGGGCTTCGGTCCTGGCGGCATCGGCGCCATCTACCGCGTGAGCCCGGACGGCGCGGACTGGACGGCACCGACGGCGTCCGCTGAGCTGTATGTGGACGTGACCGACTACGGCATCGATCTCGGCGGACCGGACCCACTCGCCGACCCCACCGATCCCGACGGGCTCCGCCCAGATGTCACGGCAATGAACCCCGGATACGACTGGGCGCGTGATGCCCAGGCATGGAACAACGTCGGACGTGCCGGCCTCGGTCTGATGGCCATGAGCCCGGATGAGCGCTACCTGTTCGTGGTCAATCTGCACAACCGCTCCATCATCCGCATCGATACCGGAGGGGATCCCTCAGCGGCACCGGTCGCGGTTGAGGAGTTCGAGCTGGACGGGACCTTCCCGGACTCCTCCGACGTGCGCCCCTACGGCGTCACGGTGGATCCGCTCACCGGGACCATGTACCTGACGGCGACGGATACGGCCGAGTCCACGCAGGACTACACGGACCTGCATGGCTACGTCTATTCCTTCGGCGCCGAGGCGCCTGGATCCCTGACGCCGGTGCTGGACTTCCCGCTCGACTTCGACCGGGATGACTTCACCGATCACTTTTTCCCGTGGGCCACCGAGCTCAGTGACTACACCTCGACCGACAGTCGCCAGGGCGGGACGGCGCCGGCGGTCCAGGACCATGGCAACGGAACGGTCTCGGTCTTCATGCCGCAGCCGATCGTGGCATCCGCCCAGGTGCTGCACGGTGACCTCGTGCTCGGGGTCCGCGACCTGGCCGGCGACATCTTCGCCATCCAGACGAACCTCTCCGGTGACCCCGCAGACCCGGACGCGAGACTGCTCGCTCACGAGCGGTCGGAGGGCGATGTCTTCATCGCCGCCCCGAACGGAGATGGCACGTTCGCGCTGGAGAACGACGGCGTCCACGCCGGCGTCGTCGGGAACGGGGCGCTCCAAGGAGACCTGGGCCCGGGCGGGCTCCGGTACTTTGACACCGGCTACACCCCGTTCAACCAGGACAACGAGTCCACCGGATCGATCGTGGTGATGCCGAGCCGCCCGGACGGGATCATGACGACCGGCATTCACGTGGCCAACGGCGGTCTGCAGGAAGGTACTCGTCGTCTGTTCCAGGACTCCGGTGCCGCCTACGACCCGGCAGGAGCGCTGATCCGGAGCACCAGTGGAACCATGGTGACGTCCAAGGGCAACGGCCTCGGAAATGCCACCGTGCTCGCGTCGGCCGCCCCGATCGAGATCGGCAACTACGTCTGGTACGACGTCGACAACGACGGTGTGCAGGATCCGGACGAGACACCGGTCGAGGGCGCGACGGTGAACCTGTACGAGGTCGCCGGGGACGGCACCCGGACCCTCGTCAACAGCACGACGACAAACGCGCAGGGTGAGTACTACTTCTCCTCCTTCGACGAGGCGTACCAGCTGGCGACCAACACCGACTACGTCGTGGGGGTGGACAACCCGGACGATTACGCGGCTGGTGGTCCGCTGGAGAACTGGTACCCGACGGTGCCGGACACCGGTGACGACGCCTCGGTGGACGCTGATCGCAACGACTCCGATGGTCTGGTCGAGGAGACCGCTGACGGGTGGTTCCCGTTCGCCGCGATCACCACCGGTGGTCCCGGGGAGAACGACCACACCATCGACTTCGGCTATTCGAACATCGACTACGAGTTCGACAAGCGGACGGTCTCCGGGCCGACGCAGTCTCCCGAGGATGACGGCACCTGGGTACTCGAGTATGAGCTGATCGCCGAGAACACCGGTGCGATCGACGGTGCGTATGGCCTCACCGATGACCTCACCGGTTATGGCGACGGCATCATCGTCACCGACACTGAGGTGGTCTCGGGTCCGGACGGTGCGGCGTTGAACCCGGACTGGGACGGCGTCGATGACATGCGCGTGATCACCGAGGGCATGCCGATCACGGCTGGCTCCACGGTGGAGAACGAGAGCGAGCACGTCTACCTGCTCCGCGTGACGGTCGCGCTCGAGGCTGATGCCGACACGAACGAAGCCCTTGTGGAGGCCGAGCAGCTCGCCTGCCGGGAGGGCCAGACCTCGGGCGACGAGGTGCCTACGACCGGCTTGTTCAACGAGGCCACCATGGAACCGGACAATCACAGCGCGTTCGTCGACGACGAGTGCGGTGAGTTGCCGAAGGTCGTCGTCGACAAGAGCGTGACAAGCGAACCGGCCGTCGTCGACCCAGAGACCAATCCGGGTGAGTACACCATCACCTACGGGCTGACCGTCACCAACGAGACCGACGTGGCCACCACCTATGACCTGACCGATTCGCTCCGGTTCGGTGAAGGTATCGAGATCGTGGAGGGGTCGATCACGACCCGAGCGCTGGACCCGGCCGACACGGTCCTCAACGCCGCCTATGACGGTGTGATCGACGACCTGATCGTCGGCGATGTGCCGATCGAAGGCGGTGCCGTGCACACCTACGAGGTCTCCGTCCACTACACCGTCGACCTACCCGAGCGCGCCGAGGGCGATGTGGCGCCGGATCCGTCGGCCTGCCGGGACGAGGCCACGCTCGACACTGATGAGGTCACGGGTCTGTACAACCAAGCATCCACCTCATTCAATGGGTATCGCGACTACGACGATGAGTGCCGTGAGGTGGGTGAGGTCACCCACGACAAGGAGCTCCTCTCAGCGGATCCGGTGGGTGAGGGCCAGTGGGAGATCCTCTACCAGATCGAGGTGAGCAACGAGGGTGTCGAGCCCGTGGGCTACGACCTGGATGACGAGTTGCACTTCGGCGAGGGCATCGAGGTGGTGAGTTCCGCCGTCACCGGGACCCCGGACGGGGTGACCCTGGCGGACCCGGCGTGGAACGGGCAGGAGAACACCCGGATCGTCTCCGAGGTCTCGATGCCGGGCACTGACGATGAGGGATATACCCCGCACGTGTACGAACTGACCGTGCTGGCGGACGTGCCGCTGAACTTCGCCGATGCGGTCGACGGCGTTGACCCAGCGACGTGTGGCGAGGGTGTGGTCGACCATGCCGACCCACAGGCACGCGCGTTCCTCAATGTCTCGCACCTGAGGGACGAGGCGGGTGCGACCGAGGACGACGACGCGTGCGCAGCGCCGCCGGAGCTGGTGATCGACAAGACTGTAGACGCCGGATCTCCGGTGCCGCAGGGCGATGGCACCTGGTTGGTGACGTACGGCCTTGAGGTGTCCAACACCGGCGGCATGGCCGGGGAGTATGACCTGGTCGATGTGCTGCTGTTCGGTGATGACGTCGAGGTGCTCAGCGCCGGGGTGACGACCGCTCCTGAGGGCGTGGATGTCAACGATTCCTGGACTGGAAGCGAGGCGGAGCTGGGTGGTTCGCTCATCGCCGCCGATGTACCGCTCGATGCCGGTGCCGTGCACTCCTACGAGGTACAGGTGGCCGTCACCGTCGCTGACCCGTCCGATCCTGAGTCGGTGAGTGCGGCGTTCACGTGCCCCGAGCCAGGGTCACGGGAGAGCGCCGGACTGAACAACCAGGCGGTGATCGGGCACAACGATCTGAGTGCTGACGATGTGGTCTGCCCCGAGCCGGCCGTGATCGTGATGGACAAGACCATCTCGTACGGGCCGGATCTGGACGCCAACGGCCACTACACGATCACCTACCAGATCGAGGTCACCAATCCGGGGGAGAACGAGACCCTCTACGATCTGGCCGACGAGCTCCACTACGGCGACGGGATCGAGGTCACCGATGCAGACGTCACCTCAGCTCCCGACGGCGTCCAGGTGAACCCTGCATGGACGGGAACGGGTAACGATCTGGTCATCGCTACGTCAGTTCCTCTCCCAGGCGGAGCAACACATGTCTACACTGTCATCGTGACCGGAATGATCGCCGAGTCTGCGCTGAGCGTAGCCACGATGGCTTGCCCACCCGCCGAGAGCGCGGGAGAGAGCGGGGGCTTCTTGAATGTTGCCACCGTCACCGGGGCGGGCATCGTGTTGCAGGACGATGCCTGTGCCAGCCCGCCCGACGAGCTCCCTACCACCGGAGCCGACGGTATGGGCGCCCTCGCGGCACTCGCCGCCCTGACCGCGATCACCGGTGCGGTGCTGGTGGCACTCCGATTCCGGAAGGGACGGATCGACTGACTGCACCGCCCATGATCGGCGGAAACCGCACCTGCCCCCTAGCGGTGACCGTCGCCCGGATCCGGTTCCAGACCAGCTCCCCTGCATGGTCTGGGACCGGATCCACCTCACACCCATCCGTCGGCCGAACCCGTGCCGGCCGGTGGCTTCGGGCGGTGGCCGGCATGCTCCTGCTGGTGCTTGCCCTGACGGCCTGTGCTGGTGAGACGACGCGCCCGTTGACCACGGCGGAGTCTGAGCTGCTGGCCCTGACGCGGTTCCGCAATTTCGACGCCGGCGTGCGCAGCGTCTCCTTCGCGGTCACCGATGCTGGGACGCGCTACGAGATCGACGCCTGGGTCGATTTCCAGGCCGGAGCAGGGTATGGGACGGTTCAGCTGCCGGACGCCGAGGAGTCAGCACTCCTCGCGTGGACCAGTCAGGGCGTCGCCACTGCGGCAACCGCTCCGACCGGTCCGGCGCCGCTGCCTCCCCCCACTCAGGGCTGGACATCGTCGGAGCTGCTGCCCGGGCAGTCTCGATTGCACGCTGTGCTGGCTGTGCTCCTCAGCCTCGGTAGCGATCGGCCCGACAACCCGGTGCTGCTCGCCCAGACCGACGCTCGGTGGCTGCGGGAAGACTCCGTCGCGGGCACTGCGGTGACAGTCTTTCGAGGGCCGTCGTCAGATGCCCCGGCCGGGGCCGGCAGCACCACCGGCACCCCCGCCCCGTCCGGGCCGGATGAGAGCGGGGCAGCCGAGGTGCGCTACTGGGTGGCCGACGACGGCGTCCTGCACCGGCTCGAGGTCAGCCTCGGGGGTGATCAGGACGCGGTGGTCATCGACCTCGACGATGCCGATGTGACCTTCGACCTCTCCCAGCTGCAGTGACAGTCCTCAGGAACTGAACGCCTCCACCGGTGGGCACGAGCACACGAGATTGCGATCCCCGTGCGCCTGGTCGATCCGGCGCACCGGCGGCCAGTACTTCGCTGCGCCCACCCCGGAAGGGAACACCGCCTCCTCCCGGGAGTACGGATGCGTCCACTCCGCCGCGATCGAGGCTGCCGTGTGCGGTGCGTTCACCAGCGGGTTGTCCTCGGCCGGCCACACGCCCGCCGCCACCTGCTCGGCCTCGGCCTTGATGGAGGCCATCGCCGCCACGAACCGGTCCAGCTCGGCGAGATCCTCGGACTCGGTCGGCTCCACCATGAAGGTTCCCGCCACCGGGAAACTCATCGTGGGAGCGTGGAAGCCGAAATCGATCAGCCGCTTGGCCACGTCGTCCACCGTGATTCCGGTGGCTTCCTTCAACGGCCGCAGGTCCACGATGCACTCGTGCGCCACCCGGCCATGGTCCCCGGTGTAGAGGATCGGGAAGTACTCGCCGAGCCGCGCCGCCAGGTAGTTGGCACCCAGCACGGCAGCGTCGGTGGCCTCGGTCAGCCCCTCCAGACCCAGCATCCGGATGTAGGCCCACGAGATCGGCAGGATGCCTGCAGAGCCGTAGGGCGCCGCGGAGACGGGACCAGCACCTCGCGATCCGCCTGCGGTGCCCTCCTCGCCCTGGGCATACTCGTGCGAGGGAAGGAACGGTGCGAGGTGCGCCTTCGCGGCCACCGGCCCGACGCCGGGTCCCCCACCTCCGTGCGGGATCGCGAACGTCTTGTGCAGGTTCAGGTGCGAGACGTCCCCGCCGAGATCCCCGAATCGTGCGTGCCCGAGCAGCGCATTGAGGTTCGCGCCGTCGATGTAGACCTGCCCGCCCGCCTCGTGCACGGCCGCGGTGATGTCCAGCACGTCGTGCTCATACACCCCGTGGGTGGAAGGGTAGGTGATCATGAGCGCCGACAGGCTCTCCCGGTGCTCGGACACCTTGTTCCGCAGGTCCGTCAGGTCCACGTTGCCCATCTCGTCGCACGCCACGACCACCACCCGCATCCCCGCGAGCACCGCCGAGGCGGCATTCGTACCGTGGGCGGAGCTCGGGATGAGACAGACGTCCCGGGCCGCATCCCCGCGGGACCGGTGGTAGCCCCGGATGGCGAGCAGACCGGCCAGCTCTCCCTGTGAGCCCGCATTGGGCTGCAGGGACACGGCGTCGTACCCGGTCAGGTCCGCCAGCCAGTCGGCCAACTGGTCGATCAGTTCCAGGTACCCACCAACGTCCTCAGCCGGTGCGAACGGGTGGATGCGGGAGAACTCCGGCCAGCTGATGGCCGCCATGGCAGCGGCGGCGTTGAGCTTCATCGTGCATGAGCCGAGCGGGATCATCCCCCGGTCCAGGGCGTAGTCGGAGTCGGCGAGGCGCTTCAGGTAGCGCATCATCGCCGTCTCGGAGTGATGGGTGGAGAACACCGGGTGGTCGAGGTAGTCCACCTCCCGGCGTAGTGGCGCCGGAACGGGCCACCCTTGATCGCCGGCCGGGAACGAGCCGAACGTCGCGAAGGCACGCTCGCCCGGCCCGCCGAACGCTGCGGCCACCCGGTGCAGATCGGTGTGGGTGGTCGCCTCACCCACCGAGATCCCGACGGTGTCGGCATCCACCGGCAACAGCTGCACACCCAGGTCGTGGGCGGCGGCGATCACCTCGCCTGCCCGGCCCGGTACGTGCACACGCAGGGTGTCGAAGTATGGAGCGTCCACCACCGCGTCGTCGCTGCCGGCAAGAGCCTCCACCAGCCATGACCGCAGCAGTGCCGTCTTGCCCATGACGTCCTCGGCGATCGCCCGCAGCCCGTGCGGCCCGTGATAGACCGCGTACATCCCGGCCATCACAGCCAGCAGCACCTGGGCGGTGCAGATGTTGGACGTGGCCTTCTCGCGTCGGATGTGCTGCTCGCGGGTCTGCAGCGCCAGCCGGTAGGCGAGGTGACCGTCCGCGTCCTTGGACACACCCACGAGCCGCCCCGGCAGCTGCCGTTCCAGCCCCTGCCGCACCACCATGTACCCGGCGTGCGGGCCACCGAAGCCGAGGGGAACCCCGAACCGCTGCGTCGACCCGACCACCACATCGGCGCCCATCGCCCCCGGGGAGGTGAGCACGGTGAGCGCCAGCGGATCCGCCGCCACCACGGCCTGGCCACCGGCGGCATGCAGCGCATCGATCGCCCCGGACGGATCCCACACCCGCCCGGACGCACCCGGGTACTGGATCAGCCCACCGAAGACCTGATCCGGCAGCGCTTCGCCGCCCGCCAGATCCACGTCCACCAGCTCGATACCCAGCGCTTCGGCACGGACGGCGAGCACCGCCCTCGTCTGCGGCAGCACGTCGGCATCCACCACGAAAGTCGCAGGAGCCTTGCGCACCGCACGGCGGGCCACCAGCATCGCCTCGGCCGCTGCGGTCGCTTCGTCCAGGAGGGAGGCGTTGGCGGTCGGCAATCCGGCGAGATCGGCCACCATCGTCTGGAAGTTCAGCAGCGCTTCCAGCCGGCCCTGGGAGATCTCGGGCTGGTAGGGGGTGTACGCGGTGTACCAGGAGGGGTTCTCCAGCACGTTGCGCTGAATGACCGGCGGGGTGATCGTGTCGGAGTAGCCTAGGCCGATCATCGGTGTGAGCACCCGGTTCCGGGAGGCGAGGCCGCGCAGCTCGGCGAGTGCCTCGGCCTCGCTCGCCCCCAACTCGGGGACGTGCGCACCGGCGGCACCCAGCCCGCGGATTGCCGCGGGCAACGCGGAGTCCACGACGGCGTCCGCTGCCTCCCGGGGCGCCTCGCCTGCGCGGTGCTCACCCAGGCCGATCGCTGCCCCCATCGCTTCCTGATCGGCTGAGGAGGTGCCGATGTGGCGCTCGGCGTACTGGCCGTGGAGGACTGTGTCGCTCAAGAACCGCTCCCCGTCATCGCGAGGTAGGCGTCGCGGTCCAGCAGTCCGGCGGCGACGTCGGTCACCCGCACCTTGATCAGCCACCCGTCCTCGAACGGGGAGGAGTTGACCAGGTCAGGGTTGGCGTCGACCTCCTCGTTGACCTCGATCACCTCCCCAGCCACGGGCGCGTACAGGTCGGAGACGGACTTGGTGGACTCGATCTCTCCGATGGCCTCGCCGATCGTGAGCATGCTGCCGACGTCGGGCAGGTCCACGTAGACGACGTCCCCAAGCTGCTCGGCGGCGTAGTCGGTGATGCCGATCGTGGCGATGTCGTCGGTGATCTCCAGCCACTCGTGCTGGGCGGTGTACTGCAAGGTGGTCAGGTGGTCGGTCATGATGTTCTCCGGTAGAAGGGCGGGGTGGTCAGCCTCGCGCGGATGGGTGTCCCGCGCACGTCGATGATCAGGTCGGCTTCGGGGTCCTCGGCAACAGCGCAGTCCACGTAGGCCAGCGCAATCGGGTGCCCGAGAGTGGGGCTCAGCGCACCGCTGGTGATCTCGCCGACCACCCGGTCGCCCTGGCGCACGGCGTAGCCGGCACGCCCTGCCCGGCGCCCCTCGGCGACCAATCCCACCAGGACTCGCGCCTGCGGGCGCGGCTCCAGGGCCGGTTCGCCGATGAAGCCTCGCTTGTCGGCGGGGATGACTCGGCCCAGGCCGGCCTGTGCCGGGACGATGTCGCGGGAGAGCTCGTGGCCGTACAGCGGCATCCCGGCCTCCAGTCGCAGCGTGTCCCGTGCGGCCAGCCCGGCCGGGACCAGGCCGTGAGACTCACCTGCTGCCAGCAGTGCGCGCCACAGTGACGCCGCGTGCTCGGCGGCGACGTAGAGCTCGAACCCGTCCTCACCGGTGTACCCGGTGCGCGCCAGCAGCAGCGGCGTCGTCCCGGATGTGCTGCCGCGGTGCCCGCCGCCGGCGCTGCCGTCACCACCGACGCCACGGTCACCGGGGGTGAAGTTGTGGTCGGTTTTCGCTCGATTATCGACGCCCGGCTCACCGGGGGTGAGGTTGGCGTCGGTGTTCGTCCGATTATCGACGCCCGGCTCACCGGGGGTGAGGTTGGCGTCGGTCCAGGCATAGTTCTTCACCTCGGCCAAGGGCATACCCAGTCCGGAGATCGTTCCGTCTGCCACGACCTCGTCGAGGATGGTCACGGCGCGCGGGCCCTGCAGCGCGAGCAGCGCGTAGTCGTCCGAGCCGTCGGTCACCGTGACGTCGAAACCGTCGGCCCGTGTGGTCAGCTCAGCCGCCACCACCTCCCGATTCGCGGCGTTGGCGATCACCAGGAACTCCTGCTCCTCGAGCCGGTACACCACCAGGTCGTCCAGGATCCCGCCGTCGGGGGCGAGCAGCATCGTGTACTTCGCGCGCCCGACCTTCACCGCCGAGAGCCGCCCGGCGAGCGCGAAGTCGAGGTACTCCCCGGCCTGCGATCCGCGCACGAAGATCTCGCCCATGTGGGAGATGTCGAACAGCCCGGCCGCCTCCCGCACAGCGGTGTGCTCGGCGCGGTCGGAGGTGTAGCGCACCGGCATCCACCACCCGCCGAAGTCCGTGAAAGCAGCACCGAGTGCCTCGTGCTCGGCCCGCAGCGGCGTCTCCCGTGGCGCGCCCCCGTCCGCCTCGGCTCCAGCGTCAGCCCCATCCATGGAATCGCTCGTCGAATTGGTCACGCCATCCTCCTCGATCAGCACTCGACCACGTTCACGGCGAGCCCGCCAGTGGCAGTTTCCTTGTACTTGTCACTCATGTCCTTGCCCGTCTGCCGCATGGTCTCGATCACCTGGTCCAGTGACACCCGGTGCGTACCGTCTCCCCACATGGCCATCTTGGCGGCATTGACCGCCTTACCGGCGGCGATTGCGTTGCGTTCGATACACGGAATCTGCACCAGACCGCCCACCGGGTCACACGTCAGCCCGAGATTGTGCTCCATCGCGATCTCGGCGGCGTTCTCCACCTGTTCCGGCGTCCCGCCAAGCACAGCCGCCAGGCCACCGGCAGCCATCGAGGACGCCGATCCCACCTCGCCCTGGCAGCCCACCTCGGCGCCGGAGATCGACGCGCGCGCCTTGTACAAGGACCCGATCGCAGCCGCCGTGAGCAGGAAGGTGACGGCGATGTCGTCCCGGGCTGCGCCGTCGGCGCATACGGCGGGGGAGTAGTACGTGGCGTACTCCAGCACCGCCGGGATCACCCCGGCCGCGCCATTCGTCGGTGCTGTGACCACCCGCCCACCGGCCGCGTTCTCCTCGTTCACCGCCAGGGCCACCAGATTCACCCACTCCTGTGCGAAGCCCGGGTCACGGTCTGGATCCTCCGCCTGCAGCCGCGCGGCCCAGGCAGGCGCCCGACGGCGCACCTTCAGCCCGCCCGGGAGCTCCCCTGAGGCGGCCGTCCCGCTCGCGACGCACTCGGTCATCGCGTCGCGGATGTGCAGCACCCCCGCCCGCACCGCGGCCTCGGCCCGGTCAGGCGCCTCGCCGCGCAGGGCGATCTCGTTGCGCAGGGCGATCTCGGCGATACTCAGGCGCTCGCGGGTACACAGCGCCAGCAGCTCCGCGGCCGTTCCGAACGGGAGCGGCACCTCGCCGGCCATCTCGGGATGGTGACCGGTGCGCACAGGCTGAGGGTCGCCGTCGGGAGTCTCCCGCACCACGAAACCTCCGCCCACGGAGTAGTAAGTCTCCTCGGCCACCTGGTGGCCAGCGGCATCGCGTGCGCACAGGCGCAGGGCGTTGGTGTGATGGGCGAGCACGGTGAGCGGACGCATGACGATCTGGTCGGGGCCGAAGGGCAGCGAGATCGTGCCGCCCAGGAGCACGGTGCGCTCGCGGGCGATCCGGTCCGAGCGCTCGATGACCTCACGGGTGCTGACCTGATCGGGGGCGCACCCCTCGAGGCCGAGCAGCACCGCCGTCGGGGTGCCGTGCCCGTGCCCGGTGGCGGCGAGGGAGCCGAACAGTTCCACCTCAAGGCTCGCCACATCGGTAGGGTCGGCGATCCGGGTGGTGAAGTCGCGGGCGGCGCGCATCGGACCGACAGTGTGCGAACTGGACGGGCCGATCCCGACCGTGAACAGGTCGAAGACGCCCACGTAGGCGGGGGGCGGTGACGTCATCGAGGAACTCCTGGGTCGGGTGCGCAGGGTGCGGCCTGAGTTCCTCCCGCTCTGTCTTGTGCCTGAGAGATTGTGCAGATCGTGCTGTCTGCTTGCCCCGTCGGCGGGTGCCCTGGTCGCAGCCAGTCACCACTCTCCAGAGTGACCTACCGCCACGGTGCGTGGGCCTGAGAGTTTCCCGGGAGGATTTGCTCCTACGGCAGCCGCGGGATGCGGCGTTCTCCCATGGCGGGTAGACGGTCGATGATGTTGTGTCGGTCAGTGTAGCGGGGGTGGGGGCGCTCCAGCAGGTCGGGCGCGATGGCGTGCGAACACAACTGACGGCCCACAGCGACTCCGTGCCACATCTGGCACGGAGGCCCCGAGGACCGTCGGTTCCGTCCGGCTACTCTCCGTCGAACCACGACCGGTGCTGCCACAGCAGAGCGCTGCCCACCCCGATCCACAGCACCGGCACGATGACCTGCGGGCCAAGGACCTGGTAGACCAGCGCGAGCACGCACCCGAAGGTCGTCACCGCGCCGAGCAGCAACAGGCCGTACATCGCGGGCTTCCGGCGCCTGAGGACCCCGACGGCGCAGGTGATCGACAGACCGGCCGCGATCAGGAGAGTGCCGCCGAGCAGCGGGACAACGGTGGTGCTGTGTGCGCCCAGGGGTCCCAGCTGTTCCGGTGCCACACTGCCGAGCGCCAGCAGGCCGCCGCCTAGCAGGGTGAGGACGAAGGTGCCCAGGAGTGTCATGACTGCGACAGCGGTGATGCCACCGGGCCGAGCGGGTTGGTCGCGACGAGCCGGCGTGGTGGGTCGGTGTGCGCTCATCGGGCCCTCCGCTCGTGCGTGGCGCAGATTCTAGCGACTCCGCGCAGTCGACCGTCGAGCCGGTGGACCTGACGGATCATGTGCTCAAAGCCGACAGCGTTGTTTGGCGCTGAGCCCGTCGATCTGCGCGTCGTTCCCTCGGCAATGGAGGCCGTCATAGCTCCTGGACTCTCTCATGGAGATTGCCATCGCCGGGCGCATCTCCTTGTCCTGGGGTCGAGCCCGTACTATGGTGGAGCCAGACAACGTTGTCCCAGCGTTGCGCAACGTCACGAAGAAGTGGCAGAGAGGAGAGTCCCATGCGGAGGTTTTCCGCGGTCTTTTTACCCAGCGCGCTTGTGCTGGGCGTGCTTGGCCCGGTTTCAGGTGCTGCGGCCGAGTCTGTGGTTGATCCGTTGGATCTGGGGTTGAGTGGTCCGGATCAGCAGCGGTCGATGAGTTTGCCGGAGTCTCGGTTGGTGTTGAATCCGCAGAACTTCTATTTGCCGGAGTCGGAGGTTGAGCAGAACACGGGGCCGTCGATGCCGTTGGGTGCGGGGTATTACGCCCATGATGAGGCGGTCACGATGCCTGACTTCTTCGAGTTGTTCGAGGGGGCTGCTGGGGATCCGCCGGTGTTGGCTGATGATCCGAGTGGGATCGAGGTCGGGTTTGCTGATGAGTTTGATGAGTTTTCGGATGAGTGGGTGCCCGAACCCGGTCTGGACGTGAGCATCGTTGATGGTGTGGCGCACCTGTCGGTGTTGCCTGATTCGCCGGTTCCGTGGCCTGCGATGGCTCGTGAGGTGACGGTGGACATGGATGTGACGCCGGTGCTGCGGGTGGCGTTGCCGTCGGTGAGTGGGCAGTGGGCGTTGAAGCTCAATGATGGTGCTGATGTGGATATCGAGGTTCAGCCGGGTTCTTCTGCTGGGGGTGTGCACAGTTTCGACCTGAGCTCGATCACGGGGTGGGGTGGTGAGCAGACGTTCACGATCAAGTTCTTCGCGGTCGGTGGTGATGCGCAGATCCAGATGGACAGTCTGCGGTTGCAGGGCCAGCAGGCTGGTTTCGTCGACAACTTCACTTCCGAGACGTTGGAGTGGGATGTTGGCGCGGGTATGGGCGCTGAGGTTGCTGATGGTGCGTTGACGTTGTCGGTGTTGCCGGAGAACCAGTACGGCTATGGCGCGATTCAGCGCGGGGTCGATGTGGATCTGGATGAGTTCCCGGTGTTGCGGCTGGCGTTGCCGAGCACGTCCGGGGACTGGGCGTTGAAGGTGAGCGCTGGTGGTGGTGCGGATATCGATCTGGAGGCGGGTTCGAACGAGTCCGGTGTGCATAGCTTTGATGTTGTTGCCGCGACCGGCTGGTCGGGCTCGACATCGTTCACGATCAAGTTGTTCGCTGTTGGTGGTGGCGCGCAGATCGTGGTGGACAGTGTGCGCTTGGTGAGTGCGGCGCAGGGTCAGCAGTGGGTCCACGGTGCTGATGAGTACGAGAACTTCTGGTCCCCGGCCTCGCTGGACTTCTCCGCGACCTACCCCGGCGGAACTGTCGTCCAGGGCGCAGACACCATGGTCGGTCACGATGGCATCGTGCGTGAGCTGGAGATTGACGAATCGGCCGGTGATGGCCAGGTGCTCCGCGTGGGTGGATCCTTCGTCGGGTCGGTGAGCGTTGACGCACAGGCGGGCGTGCTCACCGTGGTCGGCGACCACATGCGGTATGCGATCGCGATGCCGGGTCTGGATGAGGTGTTCTTCTTCGAGTCTCGTGACGAGATGCTCGCCGGGGGTCCCGCATCGAGTGAACCCACGTCCCGGATGGGCGTCTGGGTGGCTGCTGTTGATCCGGGCGCTTCGTCGGTGCGGATCGGCGCTGGGTTCTCCGTCGACGATATGGCGGAGGCAGTGACTCGTGCGCAGGAGGCGGCGAGTACGCCGGTGGCTGACGCTCGTCAAGAACTCGTTGACTTCTGGGCCGAGGCGTTGGCTGGGGTGCCGCACCCGGATGACTTCGACCTGCGCGCGTTGCCCGAGGACGGGGGCGTGAGCGCACAGGAGGTGCGCAGTGCGTATTACCGGGCGTTCGTGGCGTTGTATTCCAACGTGTTGCCGCCTCAGCCCGAGACTGGGTTCGCCTATCGCACGGTGGCGACCGGTAAGCCCTCGATGTGGAATCACGGGGCGGACGGGGCGCGATCGGCGGCGGCGTGGGAGAGCTTCATCGGCGTCCAGTTCCTGGCCTATATCGACCCGGAAGCGGCGTGGGACTCCTACAACGGCTTGATGTCCTTGGTCGATGCTGAGGGAACGTTGGGTGGGGAGAGTTTGCCCAGCCGCAAGGCTCAGGCCGCGTGGGTGCTGTATGCGATGACCGGGGACGAGAACGAGTTGGCGACCAGCTACGACTCGCTGATCCGGTTGCTGCAGTGGCAGGCCGAGAACCCCCGCTGGGTCTACGGCGCCTACGACCACCCCGGCGAGCGGGATGCTGAGTTCGTCACCTCGCTGATCGTGGACGTCGACTTCGGTATCCAGATCGCTGAGGTCCTGGGCCACACCGAGGACATCACCATGCTGGCGGACCTGCGCGCGGAGCTCCTCACCGGATACGAAGACCACTACTGGGACACGCCGACTCAGAGCCCACCGCGGCAGTACTACTTCCCCGGTGACCCGAGCTGCGGTCCTCGCGGCGGGTGTTACGGCAACCTCTTCCAGACCGCTATGGCACTGCATGTGGACGGTTTGGACGACGAGCGAATCGGCGCACTGAAGGCGTTCGTGGACGCGTCCTACGATCCGGACGAGCAGTTCGCCGGCTTCGCCGACGTGAAGTACACCAACATGTCGTACACGCTGTATGGGCTGCTGGAGAACGGTGAGGCCGGGCAGGCGGAGACCTTGGTCAATGCTGTACTGCGAGAGATCATCAGCAGCGGGTCCTTCGCGGAGGCCTACAACCCGTCGCCGGAGGGCGCGATCCCGGTGGGGGTGCGGCCGTCGATCTTCGGCCTGGCAGCGGTGATCGACTCGGTCTGGATCAACAATGGATACCGGATGGATCTGGGTACACCGCATGCGGTCGTGACTCCTGAGGTCGACGGTGCCGTGCAGGGCATTGCCTATCGAGGTCAGGAGCTGAACGTAGCTGCGGATGCTGCTGCTCAGGAAGTGGTCTTCTCCGGTAGCGCTGTCGCGTCGACCGAGGGATGCAACACCATCACCGGAGTCGCAATCGGCTCCACCGTCCCCCTTCCCACCGAATGCGAGGGTGGTACCGATCCGGACCCGACCGACCCGACGGACCCGGATCCGTCCGATCCTGGAACCGGGCCCGAGCCCGCTTCGGAGGAAGACTTGACCGACGACACTCGCGGCGAGGTGAACGTGCCCGCCACGGCTCATCGGGGCGAGACGATCGAGGTCGGTGTCCCGAGCGCGGCCGGCGAGCGCGTCCATGTCTGGCTGCAGTCGGACCCGACGCTGCTGGTCTCGGGAACGGTGTCTGCCGGCGGGACGATCAGCGTCACCATCGCGGCCGATGCCAGCCTCGGCGACCACAAGGTCGTCGTTCAGGCCAACGATGGGTCACTGATCGGCTGGGCACCGCTGGAGATCGTCGAGGTGCCGACCACTGGCGGGGACGGCACCAGCGATCACGACGGGCTGGCCGACACCGGAGCCGGTGGTGTGCACCTTGCCCTGGTGGCACTGAGCGCGCTGCTGCTCGGTGGCCTGGTGCTGGTCGTCCGGCACCGAACGGTCATCGCTCGCAACTGAGCAGTTCCGGCGTCGATCCGACCCTCCTGGCCGGATCGACGCCGGAGCACGTGCTGCTCACGGGCTTGCCCTGCGGGCAAGCCCGCTGTCGTTCCCATCGTTGGTCGAGCCACGCTGTTGTGGCAGGAGGGAGAGTTCCTGATGCGGAGACTCTCTGCAGTGTTGATGCCTGGGGTGCTTGTGGTGGGGGTGGTGGTTGCGGGGCCGGTTTCAGGTGCTGCGGCCGAGTCTGTGGTTGATCCGTTGGATCTGGGGTTGAGTGGTCCGGATCAGCAGCGGTCGATGAGTTTGCCGGAGTCTCGGTTGGTGTTGAATCCGCAGAACTTCTATTTGCCGGAGTCGGAGGTTGAGCAGAACACGGGGCCGTCGATGCCGTTGGGTGCGGGGTATTACGCCCATGATGAGGCGGTCACGATGCCTGACTTCTTCGAGTTGTTCGAGGGGGCTGCTGGGGATCCGCCGGTGTTGGCTGATGATCCGAGTGGGATCGAGGTCGGGTTTGCTGATGAGTTTGATGAGTTTTCGGATGAGTGGGTGCCCGAACCCGGTCTGGACGTGAGCATCGTTGATGGTGTGGCGCACCTGTCGGTGTTGCCTGATTCGCCGGTTCCGTGGCCTGCGATGGCTCGTGAGGTGACGGTGGACATGGATGTGACGCCGGTGCTGCGGGTGGCGTTGCCGTCGGTGAGTGGGCAGTGGGCGTTGAAGCTCAATGATGGTGCTGATGTGGATATCGAGGTTCAGCCGGGTTCTTCTGCTGGGGGTGTGCACAGTTTCGACCTGAGCTCGATCACGTGGTGGGGTGGTGAGCAGACGTTCACGATCAAGTTCTTCGCGGTCGGTGGTGATGCGCAGATCCAGATGGACAGTCTGCGGTTGCAGGGCCAGCAGGCTGGTTTCGTCGACAACTTCACTTCCGAGACGTTGGAGTGGGATGTTGGCGCGGGTATGGGCGCTGAGGTTGCTGATGGTGCGTTGACGTTGTCGGTGTTGCCGGAGAACCAGTACGGCTATGGCGCGATTCAGCGCGGGGTCGATGTGGATCTGGATGAGTTCCCGGTGTTGCGGCTGGCGTTGCCGAGCACGTCCGGGGACTGGGCGTTGAAGGTGAGCGCTGGTGGTGGTGCGGATATCGATCTGGAGGCGGGTTCGAACGAGTCCGGTGTGCATAGCTTCGATGTTGTTGCCGCGACCGGCTGGTCGGGCTCGACATCGTTCACGATCAAGTTGTTCGCTGTTGGTGGTGGCGCGCAGATCGTGGTGGACAGTGTGCGCTTGGTGAGTGCGGCGCAGGGTCAGCAGTGGGTCCACGGTGCTGATGAGTACGAGAACTTCTGGTCCCCGGCCTCGCTGGACTTCTCCGCGACCTACCCCGGCGGAACTGTCGTCCAGGGCGCAGACACCATGGTCGGCTTGGACTCGATGGTGCGTGAGATCACGATCGAACAGGCTTCTGCTGAGGGAGACGTGCTGCGGGTAGCCGGTAGCTTCGTCGGGGCTGTCGACGTCGATACGGGTGCCGGTGTGATCACTGTCGAGGACGAGAACGTCAGCTATGCGGTCGCGCTTCCTGGACTCGGGGACGTGTCCTTCTTCGAATCGCTCGAAGAGTTCGAGGTCGGTGGGCCTGCGTCGACTGAGCCGACGTCCCGGATGGGTGTCTGGGCGGCATCGGTGCCGGCATCGGCCGCGCAGGTGCGCATCGGTGCGGGCTTCTCCGTCGATGACACCGAGGAGGCGGTGGCACGCGCGGTGGAGGCCGCCGGGACTTCTGCGGCGGATGCTCGCGCGGACCTGGTCGAGTTCTGGGCCGAGGCGTTGGCTGGGGTGCCGCACCCGGATGACTTCTCCCTACTGGGAGTGTCTGACGATCGCGGACTCACCGATGAGCAGGTCCGCAGTGCGTACTACCGGGCGTTCGTGGCGTTGTATTCCAACGTGTTGCCGCCTCAGCCCGAGACTGGGTTCGCCTATCGCACGGTGGCGACCGGTAAGCCCTCGATGTGGAACCACGGGGCCGACGGGGCACGATCGGCGGCGGCGTGGGAGAGCTTCATCGGCGTCCAGTTCCTGGCCTATATCGACCCGGAAGCGGCGTGGGACTCCTACAACGGCTTGATGTCCTTGGTCGATGCTGAGGGAACGTTGGGTGGGGAGAGTTTGCCCAGCCGCAAGGCTCAGGCCGCGTGGGTGCTGTATGCGATGACCGGGGACGAGAACGAGTTGGCGACCAGCTACGACTCGCTGATCCGGTTGCTGCAGTGGCAGGCCGAGAACCCCCGCTGGATTTACGGCGCCTACGACCACCCCGGCGAGCGAGACTCCGAGTTCGTCACCTCGTTGATCGTGGATGTCGATTACGGCATCCAGATCGCCGAGGTCCTGGGCCACACCGAGGACATCACCATGCTGGCGGACCTGCGCGCGGAGCTCCTCACCGGATACCAGGAGGATTTCTGGGAGTCCCCTGATGAGCTCCCGGCGCGGTGGTACATCCCGGGCGACCCCGAGTGCGACGTCCTCGGAGCATGCTTTGGCGACGAGTTGCACGATCTCCAGACGCTGAGTTCGATGCACCTGGAGGGACTCGACGACGAACGACACGCGACCCTCGAGTCGTTCTTCGACTCGGTCTACCGGCCGGACGAGCAGCTCGCCGGCTTCGCCGGCGTGAAGTACACGAGCCTGTCATTCACCGCGTACGCGCTGTTCGATCACGGTCGGGCGCAGGCGGCGCAGACGCTCACCAGCACCCTGCTGCGCGACATCGTCGCCAGCGGGTCCTTCGCAGAGGCCTACAACCCGTCCGAATCCGGCCCCGTCCCGATGGGCGTGCGCCCCTCGATCTTCGGCCTGGCTTCCGTCATCGACGCCGTCTGGCTCAACAACGGGTACCGGATGGACCTGGGAGAGCCCCACGCCTTGCTAGCTCCAGGAGTCGAGGGTGGCCTGACCGGCATTGCCTATCGTGGCCTGGAGCTGAATGTGGCTGCTGATGCCGCGGCTCAGGAAGTGGTCTTCTCCGATAGCGCTGTTGCGTCGACCGAGGGATGCAACACCATCACCGGAGTCGCGATCGGCTCCACCATCGCCCTTCCCGCCGAGTGTGAGGGTGGCACCGATCCCGACCCGACGGATCCAACCGACCCGACGGACCCGGGCACGACAGATCCCGGTGCTGGGCCTGACTCGGAGGAAAGCGTGTCCGAGACGCCCACCCTCGGTGGGGACAGCACCGGCGGCCGCGACGGACTGGCCGACACTGGAGCCGGGGTGCTGCCGCTTGCGCTGGCGGCGCTGTGCGCCCTGCTTCTCGGCGGGCTGGTCCTGCTTGCTCGTCACCAAGTGGTGACCGCTCGCAGCTGAGCACGTTCCGGCGTCGATCCGGCCCCACCGCGGGACCGTCGCCGGAACTGTGTCTGCACGCCCCTCAGGCGGTGGTTATCACAGGCGGCTGCGCAACCACTTCACCTGGCGTACCCAATGGGTGGTGCCGCCGCCTTCGTGGCCGTTGTATGGGTAGACCGCCATCTCCTTGTCCGCGCTCTCCAGCTGGTGGTAGGCGGCAAAGACGGTCGACGGCATCGAGATGTCATCCATCAAGGCGACCGACATCAGGACCGGAGCCCGCACCGAGGAGGCGAAGGAGACGCCGTCGAGATAGGACAGCGTGCGCAGCACCTGGGGGGTGGAGTCGCGGTGAACGGACAGATACTGACGGAGTTCGCCGGCAGCGTCGGCTGAGGCCAGTTGCAGGTAGCGCTCGAGATGGCACAGGAAGGGCACATCGGGCAACGCGGCGCGGACCAGTGTGGACAACCCGGCCGCTGCGAGCGCGACCCCACCGCCTTGGCTCGTGCCGGTGACGGCGATCCGCGCGGGGTTGACGACGTCCAGTTGCGCAGCCGCCTCGACGAGCAGGACGGCGTCGGTGTAGAGCCGCCGGTAGTAGCTCGTTGTCGGATCGTCGATCCCGCGGGAGAGGAAGCCACCCGCTGCCGGGCGGCTGCCATGGGGATCGGGTGTGGCGCCGGGGCCGCCGTTCGGCCACGCGCTGCCCTGTCCTCGCGTGTCCATGACCAGATGGGCAAAGCCGCTGGCGGCCCAGCCCAGCCGGTCGCCGGCCCATCCGCGCCCGCCCCCGTAGCCGATGAACTCGACCACTGTGGGGAATGGGCCCGGCCCGCTCGGGTGCAGCAGCCATGCCTTGATCGGGTCGCCGCCGAAACCCGAGAACGTCACGTCCCATGCCGCCAGCTCGGTGAGAGGAGTCTCAGCCCGGGACACCACGGTCTGCCGCGCCAGTGCTCGCGACTCCTGCAGCGTCGAGGACCAGAACTGGTCGAAGTCGGCGGGCCGGGAAACCTGGGGACGGTAGGACCAGAGCTCATCCAGCGTCAGATCGGTCTGGGGCATGGTGAGCGGTTCCTAACTGTTCACACGGAAGGTCTCCGGGCCCGCCCCGAGGGCGCAGGCACGCTCCAGCGCGTCGGTGGCACCCATCTCGCCCCAGGCAACATGAAACCGGAACTCGTGGAAGCCGCTGACGTCGGCCCGGAAGTTCGTCTCCCACGTCGTGTTCAGGGCCCATGCGGCAACCTCGCGCTGATTCGCCTGCTGGTCCGGGCCGTCGTTCAATCGGATCGCTCGGTGGTCGATACCACCGAGAGAGATTAACGGTGTGTCCGGAGTGGCGACGGCGACCGCGTAACCGCCGGCCTCCTGCACGAAACCTCGCTGGAGGAGCAGGTAGTCCTGCAACGTGCCGTGGATCTGATCGATCGCCGGGCGTAGCAGCGCGCCGGTCTTCTCGACCCACAGCGTCCCGGCGCCGTCCGGCCCGAACGGCAGGGGGAGGAGGAGGTTCTCGGCCTCCCAGCTGCCCGCGGCGCGACATCTGACCGAGACGTTCAGCAGCGGTTCGATCATCGAGCACTCGAGCTCGACCCGGACGTGCTCGAAGCCGGGCAGGCTCAGCTGTAGCTCGGCTCTGGTGGCAATCGGACCGCGGGAGGTCACCCTAGCGGCGGTGACCTTGGCACTGGTGACCGCCGCCTGGGCAGGAGTCCTGTTCCTCCCGGACGCCATCCGGGGGCCGACGGGGTCGGAGCCGCTCTGCCATCGCGAGTGCACAGCGGCGAACGGCGCCTGGCCCGTGCCCCGCAGAATGCTGCGACCGGTGGCGAGGTCGACCACCTCGGCGATCCCACGATGCGGGTCGAGCACGATGCGGGTTCGCGCTCCCTCCAGGACGTGCTCGTCAGTGTCCTCAGCGCCATTCGTGCTGACGTCGGCGACACGGTCCACCCCGGCGATCTGGCCGCTGTGTGCCGGCTCTTCACGCACCTCCACGACCGTGTCGTAGCCCGGGGGCATCTCGAGCTCGACGAGCAACTCGACCCCTCGCGGCACCGGGCGGCTCTGACAACGCAGGGCTCTGCCCTCGTGGTAGGCGACCGGCTCCGTGCCCAGGCGCGTGAAGAGCCAGTCATCGATGTGCAGGCGTAGCACTGACAGTGTCGATGCCGATGTGTTGACCGCTCGGTAGCGCAACGGCTCGTTCTTCGAGGGCAGGAACGTCTCCCCACCAGCAGCGCGCGCCCGGGTCAGCGCAGCAGTCGCAGCCGCATGGGCCTGTGCCGCTACCGAGGTCTTCGCGACGTCCTGTGCGACGACGTCGGTCAGCCAGGGCATCAGCACCGAGTGGGAGTGACCCCACGTGTGCTCGGCGTAGATCGCGAGCTGTTGTTGCGCATCGTCGACGTCGGCGAAGATGTCCGCGCCGGTGATGGCGGCCAGGGCCTGGGATCGTTCGAGGCGGCGCTGGGCGTCGCGAGCGACCCGGAGCTCGCGAGGCGTCGAGGCGACGCCGTCCGCCCACCAGTCCGTCCAGTCGCCGCGCTCGGTGGGGATGTCGCCAAACGCCGGCTCGTCCCGGAGTGCGTCGAAGAATTCATCGGCGGTGGACAGGCGAACCTGTACGCCGTCCGGATGCCGTTCGTTCCAGTCTCGGACGGCGTCGACGAGTGCAACATCGGGGGGAGCGTTGTCGGAGGCGGCACCCGAGATCAACGCCGGAACTACGGAATACGGGTAGTCGCGTTCGGCGAGTCCGTCGAGGTAGTCCGCCATGCGATCCCGGCGCATCTGCGCCGACGCGGATGCGCCGTGTCCGTCGTAGGCGTCTCTGATCGTGTAGCTCATCGCCCCGCGGGGGCAGAACCCGAGATCGTTGCCGAGTTGGTAGTGCGGTGCGACCCAGGCGAGCACCCGGCCACCCGTCGGTCCCTCCCACCAGAATGCGCGCTGGTCACGGCCGCCCGGCGCGAGTCCGTGGTGAGCGTGAATGCTCGAGAACAGGTGCTGCACGCCGTGCCGGGCCAGGATGTCGGCATATCCCCAGGAGTAGCCGTTGATGTCGGCCGTCAGCGCGGTACGCAGCGGTTGAGCGTGAGCGGCGAACCAGTCGGTGGCGCGGGCCGTGACCGAGTCCAGCGTGACGGCGTCGATCACCTCCGTCAGGTTGAGGTAGCTGGCCGACCCGCCGACCTGACCCGACCGGAGCAGTGCGGCTAGCTCGTCGACCTGCTCGCTGCCGGCAGTCGCGAGAAACTGCTCCAACTGCCAGAAGTTCTCCATCTGCCAGCGATAAGTCGGCGTCGACCGGCACGCCCGGACCACCTCGCGCAGAAAGTCCGCGTGAGCACGAGCCACCTCGGCACGAGGGGAGGTGTAGCCCAGGTCAGTGTGCGAGTGCGGGATCAGGTGGACCGTGAGTGGGCGCGCGGTCGAACGCATCATCGAGAGCCTTTCGAACGTCAGGCGAGGGCCGGCTCCGCCGCGAGTGAGACGGCCCGGCCCCCTTCATGTGACGCCAGGGCAGCGACTGCCAGCCGGTGCGTGGCTGCCGCTTCCCTGGGGTGCGCGGTCGCGAACCGGGGCCCGAGTTCGCCGGTACGTTCGGCCAGGAAGCAGGCCCACATCTGCAGGATCGCATCGGAGAAACCGAACTCGAAGATCCCGCCCGTGACGGTCGGCCAGGCCGACTGGCTGCCGGCGTCGATCTGCTGCCAGGCCTGCTCGCTGCCACCACCGGAGAGCGGGATCTTTGCGAAGATCTCCACCCGCTTGGGGTTCTTGGTGCTGAAACGTACGCCACCTTCCATGCCGACCACCTCGAGGAGCCAGGTGTTCTTCTCGCCCGGATCGATCCGCTTGGTCTCCACAGTCATCGGGAAGGAGTACTCGCCGGAGTCGACACGGCAGTGCAACACCGCGTTGTCCCACGTGTCGCAGGGAACGGGAACGCCATCCGGCCCGGGTCGTTCGGTGACGATGTTCTCGAGATCGGCGTAGACCGTACGCGGAGCCCACCCGAGCCGCAGTGGCACGTGCCAGGCGTGCAGACCGAGGTCGTTCATGACCCCCGCCGCACCGCACGTGGCGACTTGGCGCTTCCAGTTGATGGCCTTGGTCACGTCCAGGTCGCTGGAGTGCAGAAAGGCGCTACGAGCCGAGACGATCCGGCCGAGCTCCCCCGAGGCGATCATCCGATAGGCGAGCTGGGCACCGGGGAAGTAGGGCATCTCGCTGGAGCAGCGCACGAAGACGCCGGGGTGCTCGGCGCAGGCGCGCAGGATGCTCTCGGCTGCCGGGGCGTCGATCCCGAACGGCTTCTCGGCCAGAAGGTCCTTCCCGGCAGCGATGACGTCCGTGTATATGGCTTCGTGCAGGTCGTGCCGGACGGCCACGTAGACGACGTCGATCTCGTCCGAGGCGAGCATCTCGTGATAGTCGGTGGTGAGTTGAGTGACCGTGTCGATCTGCCGGAACCACTCCAGGGCCTCGGGCCGGATGTCGCAGACCGCGGTCAGGCGCGGTCGCACTGGGTGGTCGATCAACGCCGGCCATCGCCCGAGAGCGGCGGCGAGCTCGCGCCCCATCAATCCGCCTCCGATGATCCCGATCCGCACATCGACACCGCTCATCGGGCGTGCTCCTCGATGATCGCCAGCGCCTCGTCGACACTGGCATCGGAGTGCACCGTAGCCATCAGTGCCGCCGTGATCCCCGCGGGAGTCCGGTGCTGAATGATGTTGCGCCCGTAGACGATGCCTCGCGCGCCGGCTCGCAGCACGGCATGGGTGCGCTCCAGCAGTGTCCGGTCATCCACGCGACCGCCGCCGCGCACGAGCACAGGAACCTCACCGGCCACCTCGATCACCCGCTCGTACTCGGTGATGTCCTCGGACGGGTCGGCCTTGATCAGGTCGGCACCGAGCTCGACCGCCTGCCGAACGAGTGTGGTAATCCGGTCGATATCGCCGTCCACCATGTAGCCTCCGGCGGTCGCGTTGTCCTGCATGACCAGTGGTTCGATCATCAGCGGCATACCGAACCGAGTGGCTTCCTCTCGCAGCGCCATGATCGACCGGATGTTGGCCTCACGGATCTCCGGGCGGCCGGGCAGCTGCATCAGGTTGACGCACACCGCCACGGCGTCAAGGCGGACCGCGACCTCGATCGCGTTCGGGACGTGATGGCTGAACAGGTGCTCGTCCAGCGGGTTGCCGTACACGTTCGCGACATCGGTGCGCATCACCAGCGCCGGTTTGTCCCGTTTCGGGATGCGCTGCAGCAGTGGGGCCTGCCCCATGGTCAGCTGAACGGCGTCGGGAGCCGCGTCCACCAGAGTTTCCACGGTTGCTGGCATGTCGGTGATTCCGGCCAGGAATGAGGGTTCACCGAAGAAGCCGTGGTCTACGGCCACGTCGAGCGCGCGGCCGGAAGTCGGATGAAACAGCCGGTTGAGGCGATAGGCAGTCACGTGCGGTCCTTGTCCGTCGTCGGGGGATCGCGGCTGAACGCCACGATGTCGATAGGTGCGATATGGCCAGCCGTGTGCCAGAGTAGTGCTGCGAAACAACGTTGTCTACCTGAACAAAGGAACCGCAGCATGCGCAGAGTTGCCGTCGCTGGGCACGTGTGCCTCGACCTTGTCCCCCGGCAGTTACCGCATGGCGGGCTGGCGCCAGGATCGCTCGTCGAGGTCGGACCGATCGAGGTCTCACTCGGAGGAAGCGTCGCCAATGCTGCCCGAACGTTGCAGCATCTCGGGCACCCGGTGCGCGCATGTGCCGTCGTCGGAGATGACGACCTCGCCGATGTGCTGCGCAGGCGGATGGTCGGTCCGCTGCTGCAGGCTGATCTCGTTCAGGTGCCGTCGACGACCTCGTACAGTCTTGTGCTCGAGCCTGGCGGGCAGGACCGGGCGTTCTGGCACCACGTGGGCGCCAACGCCGCGTTCGGCGCAGGTGCACTGGACCTCTCTGGCATCGATCTGCTGCACCTCGGCTACCCGTCATTACTGCCCGGGCTGGTCGTCGACGATGGTGAGCCGCTGCTTGCGCTGCTGCGCGACGCCCGGCAGCAGGGCGTGACGACCTCGGTCGACTTCGCCGTTGTGAGTCCGGCGGATCGCGCGAGCGGGCCCGACTGGGAGCGCCTGCTCCCGGCCCTGGCGGCCGAGTGTGATGTGCTCTCCCCCAGTTTGGCCGACTTGCGGTCGATCCTGCCCGACGGCGAACAACTGGCATCGTCCTTTGCGAAGCGGTTGGTGGAGTGGGGGGCGGGTGTGGTCGCCGTCTCCGACGGCGAGAACGGCCTGACGCTACGGGCCGGCGATCGTGCGCGCCTGCGCGCAGGTGGCGCCGCCCTTGCGCCGCTGGCCGATGCCTGGGCTAGCACATCGCTGCACCAGCGGGCCGTGCCCGTTGATCGAGTGGTGACCACGAATGGTGCCGGTGATGCTGTGAGTGCTGCGCTGCTCTACGCACTCTCCGTCGAACTGGACCCCTCCAGGGCAGCGGCGCTGATGGCCGCCGTTGCGGCGGCGGTCGTCTCCGGCCAGGATCCGGGAGCGGATGCCATCGCTCAGCTGTGCCCGGAGCTGGCGGCGCTGGGCGCGATCGAGATCACGGCCAACCAACCGCCGGCCCGGTTCTATCGCGGGGGTGCACAGATTGCAGGCTTCCGCGGCCAGGCGCACGCGGACGACTACACCCCGGAGGACTGGGTGGCCTCGACCGTGGAGGTCCGTGGCGACGAGCCGACCGGTCTCACTCGCCTTCCGGACGGGACGATCCTGCGCGAGGCCATCGCGGCGCAACCGGAACACTGGCTGGGTGCGGAGCACGTGGCCCGCTTCGGTGAGGACACGAAGCTGCTGGTGAAGCTTCTCGACGCCGGGCAGCGCCTGCCGGTCCATGCCCATCCCGACGGCGCGTTCGCCCGACGGGAGGTCGGCACTGCTCACGGCAAGGCGGAGGCCTGGTACATCCTGACCCCCGGCACCGTGCATCTCGGCCTGCGTGAGCCGGTCCGCCAGGAGGAGATGGCTGACCTCGTCGCGCGCCAGGACGCCGAGACCATGCTCGGCCTCCTGCACGAGATTGCGGTGCAGCCGGGCGACTGCGTCTACGTTCCTCCCGGCGTGCTGCACGCGATCGGGGAGGGGATCCTTCTGGTGGAGGTGCAGGAGCCAGAAGATCTGTCCATCTTGCTGGAATGGCGGGACTTCGATCTGGACGGTGCCGCACACGGCCACCTGGGTCTAGGTTTCGATCGCGCCCTGGAAGCGGTCGACCTGACGGCAATGACGACCGACCGCCTCGGCGAACTCGTCATGGCCCCAGCCGGAGGTGCGTGCCTGCCCGAGGAAGCCGAGCACTACTTCCGGCTCGAGGTGATCTCGGTCGCCGGGGTGACGGACTTGCCCACCGGGTACTGCATCGTCGTGGGTCTGGAGGGGGACGTACAGATCGGCGGAACCGGTGGGACGCCCACGTCGGTGGCCGGTGGAAGGTCGGCATTGGTGCCGGCCTACGTTGCAGCGCCCTGGCTGGCCGGCACCGGTCGCGTGGTCGTGCTGCGTCCACCGCCGCCGTGAGGGGCGCGGACCCGCAACGGAACCGGCGGGTATGAAGCAGCGCTGATTGTAGGGTGTTGCCGACCTGCACCGAGGAGGCGCCCCATGGATCGTGGCCCCACGATGATCGACGTGGCCGAAGCGGCGTCTGTGTCTTTGAAGACCGTCTCGCGGTACGTCAACGGCGCCACGAACATCAATCCGGAATTGGCCGAGCGCATCCGCGAGGCGGTCCAAACGCTCGGTTACCGGCGCAATCTTGCAGCTGCCAGCATCCGCCCGGGGTGGACCAGCAGGATGCTCGGGCTGATCATCGGTGACCTGGGAAACCCGTACTACTCCACACTGGCGAGAGGAGTCGAGCGGGAGGTGCACGCACGTGGGTACATCCTGACAACGGCCAGCTCGGATGAAGACGCCACGCGTAACGATGAGCTCGTCGACCGCATGCTCGAGCAGCGGGTGGACGGGTTGATCATCGTGCCTCCGTACACCGGCGGGCGTTCCTGGGCCGACTTGCCACCCCCGCTGCCGCCACGGGTGCTCGTGGACCGGCCGGCTCCCGAGGGCGGCGGATACACCGTGCTCGCGGATAACGCCGCAGGTGCGGCGCGCGCGGTCGAGCTGCTCGTGCAGGAGGGTGCCACGCGCATCGCCTTCGTCGGCGACTCCGAACTCATCTCGACCATGGCCGAACGGCGCCAAGGCTATGAGTCGGCGCTCCAGGCTGCCGGTATCGCTGCTGACCCCGCACTGGTCGACCACGGTGTGCACACCGACGAGCAAGCGGAACAGGCCGTGGAGCGACTGCTGGCCGACCAAGGTGCCGACGCCGTGTTCGCTGCCAACAACCGCGCGTCGATCGGTGCGCTGCGCGCGTTCCGCGCTCGTGGCGAGCGCGTGCCGCTCATCGGATTCGACGACTTCGAATCGGCTGAGCTGACGTCGCCGGCCACGACTGTCGTCAGCCATGACATCGCGCGGATGGGTGCGATTGCGGCACAGACCTTGCTCACCCTGATCGACGGGGATGAACCCGCCGCACTCACGACCGTGCTGCCCGTCGCCCTGCGTCGGCGAGGTTCGGAGCGGGCGGCCAGGTAGCTCTGGCGATAGCTCTCGGGTTGACATGGTTGTCAAGATGTCGAGAACCGGGTACCGTTCTACGAAACAACGTTGTTTCGAGAGAGATGGGCGGTAGGTCTCACCGTGTTGATCGAAGCCTCTGCGCGGAAGCCGCGACGGACCAGGAGTCGCCCCCGGTCACGGGCGGTCCGCAGTGACAAGAGCATCCTGATCCTGGCCGTGCCGGCCCTCGCGTTCTTTGCCGTGTTCAGCTACGGCCCCATGGTCGGTGTGATTGTCGCGTTCAAGGATTTCAGCATCGTTGACGGGATTCTCGGCAGTCCCTGGAACGGTCTGGAGAACTTCCGCTTCTTCTTCGAATCCGGCAACGCGGCCCGAGTCGTGCGTAACACGCTGATGTTGAACGCACTCTTCATCGGCGGGACGCTCATCTCCGGCATGGCGCTGGCGATCATGATCAACGAGGTTCGGCTGCGGCTGCTCAAGCGGACTGCCCAGTCCGTGGTGTTCCTCCCGTACTTCATCTCCCCGATCGTCATCAGTGTGATGCTGCAGGCGTTCCTGTCCGGCTTCGGTGGCAGTGGCGGGATGGTCAACGGGCTCCTGGACGGCTTCGGTATCTCACCCGTCTCCTGGTACACCGAGCCCGGTGCGTGGCCGTGGATCCTGACCGTCGTCAAGATCTGGCAGATGGCGGGCTACACGTCGATCATCTATTTGGCGGCCATGACCGCGATTCCTACGGATGTCTATGAGGCGGCGGTCCTTGACGGTGCCTCTCGCTGGAAGATCGCGGTGCGCGTCACGATGCCGCTGATCCTGCCGGTGACCGTCATCCTGCTGGTCCTGCAGATCGGCCGCATCTTCATGGGTGATTTCGGCACGATCTACGCGATCATCGGCGACAACGGCACCCTCTTCGAGACCACGGACGTGATCGACACCTTCGTGTTCCGTGCGCTGCGCACCAGTGGCGACCTCGGCATGACGGCGGCCGTCGGTCTCTTCCAGTCCGTCGTGGGCTTCGTGCTCATTGCGACAACGGCGCTCATCGCACGCCGTATCAGCCGAAAGTCAGGAGGGTTGTGAGGTCATGACCGCCACTGTTACGAGGAACACTTCCACGCCCGCAGATCCCTCACCCGCGTCACCATCGTCGCGACGGGCTGGCCCCCTGCGGCGCGCCCTACGGGGAGACCCGTTCGTGGGCGTCAGCACCGTCGCCGTGACGGTGTACGCCTTGGCCTGCGTGATTCCGCTCTGGATCATCCTCGCGTCCTCCCTGACGGCGGAACGTACGTTGGTCCAAACGGGATTCAGCCTGTGGCCCTCGGACTTCTCGTTGGAGGCCTACAAGGCCCTGTTCTCCGGGAACGACACTCTCATCAACGCCTATCTCGCCACGCTGGTCATCACAGTGGTCGGTACAGCGGGCGCAGTGATCGCCACGCTCGGGATGGGATGGGTCATCTCGCGCCGGACGGCGATGGCGCGACGCTTCATGGTCGTCGTATACATCCCGATGCTCTTCAACGGCGGCCTTGTTCCGCTGTACATCCTGGTCACGCAAGTACTGCATCTGCGCAACACCTACTGGGCGGTCATCCTGCCCCTCCTCGTCTCACCGTTCCTGGTGTTCGTGGCGATGGCCTTCTTCCGGGACATCCCCGAGGCCGTGCTGGAGTCTGCGCGGATCGATGGCGCCAACGAACTTCGGGCGTTCTTCTCGATCGTGCTCCCGATTGCCACACCGATCGTGGCGGTGATCGCGCTCTTCTATGCCGTGGCCTATTGGAACGAGTGGTTCTTCCCGCTGCTGTTCATCAACGACCCAGATCTACGACCACTGCAGCTCCTGCTGCAGAACATGATCGGCAATCTCAATGCAGCACAGGCGCTGCAGCCGACCTCGGGCGTCTCCGCGCCCGTCTATCAGTTGAGGATGGCGCTGACCGTCGTGACGATCGGCCCGATCATCCTCGCCTACCCCTTCATCCAGCGCTTCTTCGTCACCGGGCTCACGCTCGGTGCGACCAAGGGCTGATGACGCTTCCCCTACAGATTGGAAGACCCGTGGTACACCCTCTCGCCTCATCCGTCAGCCGTCGCCGGATGCTCCAGGGCTCGTTCGCGCTGGGTGGCGCCGGCCTGGTCGCCGCACTTGCCGGATGCCAGTCCGGCTCCGGTGACAGCTCTTCCGGAGCCGCCACGCTGAAGTCGCTGCTACCGGGGGACGTCCCGCAGCGGTGGACCGAAGTGCTCGCCGCCGTCAACACCAAGCTCGAGGCCGATACCGGTCTGAGGTTGGACCCCGAGTTCATCTCCTGGACGAACTACTCCGAGCAGGAGATGCTGAAGTTCACCACGCAGGAGCCGTTCGACTCGGCCCTCGAGGCGACGTGGCTGAACCTGGCACAGCTCCTGTCCGACGGGGCACTCGCGGACATGACAGAGCTCTGGGAGAGCGGCCGGTTCGAGAACCTCAACGCCACGATCGATGAGCGCATGGTGGAGTACGCCAAGTACCAGGGGAGCCTCTACACGATCCCGCTGGTCGCGAACTTCACCAGTCCGCCCGGGTTCGTGATCCGCCAGGACTTGGCCGACAAGTACGGCATCGGTGAGATCACCGACTACGAGACTCTCGAGAAGTTCCTCTATGACGTCAAGCAGAAGGATCCCGATCTCATCCCCTTCGGGCTCGACGCAGGATATGTGAACAACACCGTGGTGCCCAACCCGGTCGCGCTGTTCAATGCGCAGTCGTGGGACGACCCGGCCAAGTGCGTCCAGCTGCTCGGCACCCACTTCGAGGGGTCGGACCTGACCCCGGTGCCGTTCTGGGAGCAGCCGGACATCCTCGAGTCGCTCGATCGCATGCGGCAGTACTACCTCGACGGCATCCTGAACGAGGACGCGCTGACCCTCGACATGAGCGCGGTCCGCAGCCTATTCGCCCAGGGAAGGTACGCCTCGACCACTGCCGGTGCAGACGGCCTCACCAGCCCCACCTTCGGACCCGTCGCCGACAACGTCGAGGGAGCAGCGATCGCCCAGGTCTTCCCCTTCACGGCCGGCCTGGACGCCGTCATCCCGGCCACCTTCCAGGCGGCGAACAACATGGTCGTGCCCGCCTATGCCGAGACGTTGGAGGAGGTTTTCGAGATGATGGATTGGCTCTCTGTCCAGGAGAACCACGACCTGCTCTCGTACGGCATCGAGGGAGAGGACTGGGAGGCGACAGGCGAACACTCCTACGAACAGATCAGCGGCTATTCGTTCCCCGCGTTCGCGATGTCGTGGCGCACGCCGCTCGAGCGCGGTCTGGCCGGCGCGGTCGAGAGCGACCGCGCATGGGTGGAGTGGACCCGCGACTTCGAGAACTTCACGGCCGACCACCTCGCAGGCTTCTATTTCGACTCCTCCGCAGTGGCCTCAGAGCAGGCGCAAGTCAACGCCGTCTTCGACGAGTACGTCCTTCCGCTGTACGCCGGTGTCAAGGACGTCCAGCCGGGGCTCGACGAAGCGCGCAGCGCGATGGAAGACGCCGGCTACGAGACAGTCGTCGAGGAGTACCGCCGTCAGGCCACCGACTATCTCGCTGGCTCCTGATCGCGCCGGAACCGGACCCACGACCCCACCCCGATAGGACATGATGCTCAGCACCATCTGGCTCGACGGCGAGGACTGGACGCTCCTCGGCTGGCGTCGCAACGACTGGGAGCTGGCGAGGACGCCGGCGGCGGACAAGGTGGCCAACCCGGACGTGGCCCCGGTGGCGATGCCGATCCCGGGCTCGGTCCGTGGCGCGCTGCTCAGTGCCGGCGTCATCGCGGATCCGACGATCGGTCTGCAATCCCGGGACGCGGAGTGGGTTGAGCACCGCGACTGGGAGATCCGACGGCAGTTGCCCGACGGGCTACTCGGCGGCCACGACGGTGAGGCACAACTGTGGCTGCACTGTGCCGAGCTCGACTATGCCGGGGCAGTTCTGCTCGGCGATCGGGAAGTCGGGCGGTTCCAAGGCAGCTTCGTCCCTCATGAGTTCGACCTGACCGAGCCGTACGAGGACGGCGAACGGACGCTACGGATCATCCTCACCGCAGCGCCGGATGGTCTGGCGCAGAACGGGTGGACCTCCCGGATCCGGGCATTCAAGCCGCGTTTCAGTTACGGCTGGGACTGGACTCCTCGGATGGTTTCGGCGGGGATCCCGGGCCGGGTCCGGCTCGAGCAGCGGCCACGGGAGGGCGCGCGGCTTGTCGTCAGCGCTCGGGGTGACGTCGATGTCTCCCGTGAGACGGCGGTCCTGGAGGTCGCGGCCCGTGCCGTGGGCTCCAGGGCCGCGGAGGGCAGTGCCACCGTCGAGGTGCTGCTCGACGGCGAGGTCGTCGGCACGGGCCCGGCACCTGCACTCGATCTGCGCGTCGACGTGCCGGCCGATCGCTGGGAGCTGGCTGGTCGTGGCGAGCAGCCGTTGTACGAGTGTCGCGTGCGCCTTGTTTCCGGCGGCGGCTTGACCCTCGACGAGACGGTCCAGCGCCTGGGCTTCCGGAACGTCTCCTGGTCCTCGCCCGAGGGGGCCCCGGCCGACGCTGACACCTGGCTCTGTTCGGTGAACGGCACACCCATGTTCCTCGCCGGGGTCAACTGGGTGCCGATCCGGCCGGACTACGCCGATGTCACCGAGGCCGACTATCGGCTCCGGCTGCAGCAGTATCGGGAACTGGGTTTCGCGATGGTCCGGGTGTGGGGAGGGGCGGGCCTCGAACGCCCCATCTTCTATGACCTGTGTGACGAGCTGGGGCTGCTGGTCTGGCAGGAGTTCCCGCTGTGCTCCTCTGGTCTGGACAACGAGCCGCCGAGCGATCCGGAGTTCATCACCGATCTGGTGAGAGTCGCTGAGAGCTACGTGCAGCGCATCGGGCACCACGCGTGCCTCGCGCTGTGGGGCGGCGGGAACGAGCTGACCCGGGTGGACGAACCCGCGGTCCCTGGCTCGCCGCTGACGAGTGACCACCCGACCCTCGGGGCACTCCGCCGCGTGATCGCCGCCGAGGATCCGATGCGCAGATACATCGCCACATCCCCGACCGGTCCCCGCTTCGAGGCTGACGCAGCCGAGTTCGGACTGGGCCTGCACCACGACGTGCACGGTCCCTGGGAGTTCACCGGGACCAAGGAAGAGTGGCAACAGTACTGGGACCACGACGACGCCCTGATGAGATCCGAGGTGGGCGTCGTCGGCGCATCGTCCATGAGCCTGCTGGAACGGCACGGGCTGCTCGAGGCGAGCTCGGGGGCAGAGTTGCGACAGTTGTGGACCCACACCTCCGGATGGTGGTTGGCGCCGCTCGACGACTGGTTGGAGGAGGGGCACGACCTGTCGGAGCTGCCGCACTGGATCGAGCGAAGTCGGGTGCGCCAGGCCGAGATGCTTGCCTACGCGGCGCAGCGCAGCAAGGACAGGTTCCCCCAATGCACCGGCTTCTTCGTCTGGCTCGGCCATGACACCTTTCCGTGCGCCGTGAGTCTGTCGCTCCTCGACTATGACGGCGAGCCGAAGCCAGCCGCGCGCGCACTGGGTGAGGTCTTCACGGACTGAGTCAGCGGCCCTCACGCATTCCCCGTGCCCAGCGGCCCCGGTCGCACGGCCAGTCGCTCAGGGCCCACCGATTGGTATGACCGCACCAAGGAGATTTCGAATGGACCACCAACTCGCCGACGCTCCGGCCGCCAGAGCGCTGCGACAGACCGGGCCTGACCAGCAGCGCTCGCTGAGCGTGCCCAACAGTCGCATCGTGCTCAACCCACAAAACTTCTTTGCCGAGGCCAGCGAGGTCGAGCAGAACTGTGCCCCGTCGCTGCCGCTCGGACTCGGGTACTACGCCCACGACCAGGCATTGTTCCTGCCTCGGTTCCTCACCCTGTGGGCCGTGCCGCGCAATCCGACGCCTCCCGTGCCGGTGTGCGAGTATCTCGACGCTGCGCACTGGAGTGCGGGACCGGACATCCGGCTGCACGCGGACGGCACCGTACTCGAGGCAGCGATCGCCGCAGCGCACGCACACAGCGGGTCGATTCGGCGGCGAATCCGGGTCGATCCCGCGCGCCCGATCCTGCGGGTGGGTATCGGATCGGTACATGGCCAATGGGCGCTGCGCCTGCGCAACGATGCGGGCCGCACTATCCACGTGCAGGACGGTGCGGCCACGGTCGGCCTGCACCGCTACGACCTCGCCGCGCTGCTCGGCGACACGGACGGCTGCGATGTGGAGCTAATCCTGGAGCTCCTCAGCGCCGGGGCATCAGTGCGGGTCGAGGAGATGGCGCTGGTCCCGGAGCGGGATGAGTCCATTGCCGGGGCGCGGCAGTTCAGCACCGACTGGTCGCCGGGCGGCCTGGGCTTCGCGGCCGACTATCCCGGGGGGGGAGCGCTGCACGGCAACGACGTTTTCGTCGGCGAGCACGGCGTGCTCCGCGAGGTGACCCTCGACCATCGCCTGGGTGAGAGCGCCACCCTCGTAGTGGCCGGCGAGTACGTCGGTGACGTCGAACTCGACCATGCAGCTGGTGTGGTCCGGTTGCGCGCCCCGCACGCGTACCTGGCCGTCACCGTTCCGAACGGGTCGCAGATCCGCTACTACGCCGACGAGACCGAACTTCAAGCCGGTGGTCCGGGCTCGGCCGAACCGCGCGCGAGGACCGGGCTGTGGGCGGTCACCATCGCACCGGACGTCGGGTCGTTCCGCCTCGGTTGCGGCTTCTCGCCCACTGACCCCGACGGAGCCGCGCAGGCGGCCACGACTGCTGCTGCGCACTCCGCCGACGAGCGCGCCGAGCACTGGGACTCGTTCTGGGACGGCGTGCTCGCGCGGGTCCCGCACCCGCACTCGTTCTCGCTGCTTGGCCTCTCCGACGACGAGGGAGTGGGTCCGCAGGACGTACGGGCGGCCTACTACCGAGCATTCCTCGGGCTGTACGCGAATGTGTTGCCGGCGCAGCCGGAGAGTGGGTACCACCACCCCACCGTGGCCACCGGCAAAGGGTCGATGTGGAACTACGGCGCGCCGGGCGCACGCACCGCCGCCGCCTGGGAGACGTTCCTGGCGATCCAGTTCCTCGCGTACGTGGATCCGGAGGTGGCCTGGGCGTCGTTCCACGGGCTGATGACGCTCGTTGTCGAGGACGGCTCACTCGCCGGGGAGGGCCTGCCCAGCCGCAAAGCCCAGACGGCGTGGATCCTGTTCGCGCTCACCGGAGACCGCGACGCTCTCGCCGCCCACTACCCGGCGCTGCGCCGACTGCTGCACTGGCAGGCCCAGCACCCGCGATGGGTCTACGGCGACTACGACTACCTCGGCGAACAGGACGCGGAGTTCATGACCTCGGCGGTGATCGATCTCGGGTTCGCCCAGCAGATCGCTGCAGTGCTCGGTGAAGCCGCCGACGTGGCGAGATATGAGGAACGACGGACCGCACTGCTTGCCGATTATGCGGCGCACTGCTTCCGGGGCGTGGAACGCGCGGCGATCCAGCACTGGTTCCCGGATGACCCGGCCTGCGGACCACGAGGTGGTTGCGAGGGGCTGGGTTTGCAGGTAGCGATGGGCCTGGCGATCGACGGCCTGCCGGACTGGCAGCGCGCATCATTGCTCGCCCGGTTCGACGCCCAGTTCGATCCGCACGATCAGCTCGGGGGCTTCGACGTCGTCAAACACTCCAACCTCGGGTACACGGTGGATGGGCTGATGCTCAGCGGCAGATGGGAGCAGGCCCAGACGCTGGCGAATATCGCTCTCCGGGACGTGCTGCGGAGCGGATCCTTCGCCGAGGTGTACGACCGGAGCGCGTCCGGGCCGCGGCCCGGAGGCGTGCGGCCCTCGATCTTCGGCATGACCCAGGTCATCGACACGGTCTGGCTGAACAATGGAGTCCGGATGGACGGCGGGGCGCCCCAGGTCATCGGACTTCCGGACGTGCGTGGCGGGCTCGACGGTGTGCGTGTGGGATCGCGCACCTGGCAGGTGGAGGTAGACGTTCCCCGCGGTGGTGCCTGGCTCACCGACGCCACCACCGGGCAGCGACAAGCATTCGCCCTCCCCACGGGATCCAGCGTCCCCATCACTGCCAGCAGCCATCTCGAGACGGCGATGCCTGCGCCGCGCACACCGACCCCCGCCGCCCACGAGTAGGACTCAGCCGACCATGACCCTCACCGACGTGGATGTTGCCGCGATCGAGACCGCCATGTCCACCGGAGCACCCACCGGCCCGGACGCGCCGCCCCGGCGCCTGCCGCCCACGCTGACGAGCTCGGCCACGGGCCTCGACCGACTGTACGAGGAGGCGCTGCACAACGTGTTCGTGGTGAACACGCTGCGCGATAGCAACGGCCCCTTCGTCCGTGCTGGCGGTGGCTACCCCACGCCGTGGACGCGCGATGCGGCGATCAACTCATGGAGTGCGCTCTCACTACTCGCGCCCGGACTGGCCGAAGCGACGTTGCGAGCGGTGACCGAGTCCAGCGCAGCCGGTCCGATCGTGGCCCAGGACGACCAGTGGTGGGACCAGGCGATCTGGGTGGTGGCGGCGCGGCGGCACGCCTCGCTCACCGGGAATCGTGAGTTCGCCCGATGGGCGTACCAGGTGGGGCAGAACACCCTGGAGACGCTGGAGCAGTACCTCGATCCTCGATGGAATCTGTACACCGGACCTGCCGTCATGCAGGACGGGGTGGCGGGCTTTCCTCTGCCAGACGGCGCGAAGGAGTCCACGGCGTTCGTGCTCGATTACCCCTGGGCGCGCTCGCTCATGTGCTTATCGACGAACCTCATCTATGCCGCAGCCTTCGACGCGCTCGCCGCTCTCGCGCACCTCCTCGGAAAACCGACGACGCACCTGAGCGCCCGGGCGGACGGCATCCGATCGGCCATCGAGGAGCACCTGTGGACCGAGCGAGGTTACGCCTACCTTCGCCACACTGATGGCCGGCTCGAGCACTACCAGGAACTACTGGGCCTGGCCTTCGTTCTCGAGCACGGGGGTATCGATGATGACCGGGTGCGCAGCATCGTCACGGGCATCCATCGCTGCAAACGCGGTATCCCGCTCGTGTGGCCACACTTCCCGCGGTACGACGATGAGCGACCCGGCCGCCATAATGTCGCCTTGTGGCCGATGGCAACGGGACAGTGGGCCGTCGCTGCGGCCTATCGGGGGCAGGCCGCCGCATTCAGCGAGTCCTGGCACGACCTGTGCCAGCTGATCGAAGGTTCCGGCGGTGAGTACTACGAGCTCTACTCCGCCTCCGACGGCGCGGTGCACGGCGGGTGGCAGATCGGGCAGTTGTGGGCTTCCGAGCCGCACCAGACGTGGAGCGCCACCGCGTTCTTGCGCATGGTGCACGAGGGTCTGCTCGGTCTCAGGGTGAGCCAGGACGGACTGCGTCTCGCCCCGACCCTTCCCGATGGGGTCGAGGACGTCACTGTGCGCAACCTGCGGATCCGGCAGGCTCGTCTGACCGTTGAGGTGACCGGTCACGGGAACCGGGTCGAGTACGTCTCTGTGGATTCGATAGTGCGTGATGACCCGAACCGGCCGATCCCGCTTGCGGAACTCAGCGGTGACCACATCCTGCGCGTGCAGGTACGGTGACGCCGGAGCCGGCCATGTCCGCGCCCAGCAGGACCGGGGGCTACCGGACCCATCCAAACGGTAGATGCTGGACTCCTAGGAGCCGCGACGAGGTTGACCCTGGGGCGGCGGGAAGGCACAGCAAACGTGGCTAGGGTGGTGGAATGGCGAACCCGTCCCTGAACGCAGACGTCCTCGAGCAGGTGAGGGCCGCCGTCGCCCCGGACGCCTGGAGCACCGCACCGGCGGACTTGGCGGGGATGGCGCATGACGCCTCCCACTACCTGCTCCGCCCACGCGCGGTCGTCACGCCGCAGAGCTTTCCCGAGCTGGTCGCCGTCCTCACCTCCGCCCACCGGGCCGGGCAGCCGGTGGCCTTCCGTGCCGGGGGAACCTCCCTCTCCGGTCAGGCCGGGACCGACGGGATCCTTATCGATGTCCGCCGCCACTTCGATGCCGTCGAGGTGCTCGATGGTGGGGAGCGGGTGCGGTGCGGGCCCGGTGCGGTGCTGCGCCGGGTCAACGCGATGCTCGCCAGGCATCGTCGCAAACTCGGCCCGGACCCGGCCAGCGAGATCGCCTGCACCATCGGCGGTGTGGTCGCGAACAACTCCTCGGGCATGACCAGCGGCATCGCCGCGACGGCGTATCACACGATGGAGTCGATCCGGTTCGTGCTCCCCTCCGGCACGGTGGTCGACACTGCCGACCCGGGCGCTGATGCGCATCTGCGCGACCGCGAGCCGGAGCTGCATACCGGCCTGCTGCGGCTGCGCGACCAGATCCGCACCACACCGGCCCTGCGGCGCACCGTCGAGCACCAGTTCTCGATGAAGAACACCATGGGCTACGCCCTCAACTCTTTCCTCGACCACGATGAGCCTGCCCAGATCCTCGGCCATCTCATGGTCGGCTCGGAGGGCACCCTCGGGTATGTCGCCTCCGTGGTGCTGCGCACCGTCCCCGTGGCTACTGAGCACGCCACCGCGCTGCTCGTGCTGGACTCGGTGGACCGTGCTACCGACGCGGTGGCGGGCCTGCTCGGAGCGGGTGCCAAGGCGGTCGAGCTCATGGACGCCGCTGCCCTGCGGGTCGCGCAGGACCTGCCCGCCGCCCCCGACGTGATCCGTGACATCCAGGTGAAGGCGCATGCGGGCCTGCTGGTGGAGTTCCAGACCACCGATGCCGGCGAGCTCGCTCAGCAGGTCGCCGCCGCCGGCCCGGTGATCGAGGCGCAGCGGCCGACCACACCGGCCGCGCTGACCGCCGATCCGGCCCAGCGCTCGGCACTGTGGGTGGTGCGCAAGGGCCTGTATGCCGCGGTCGCCGGGGCGCGCCGGCCGGGCACCACCAATCTGCTGGAGGATGTCGCAGTCCCTCCGGAGGCACTGACCGCCACGGTGCAGGGGCTCATCGGGCTCTTCGGCCGCTACGACTACGACGACGCGGTCATCTTCGGGCACGCGCGGGACGCGAATCTGCACTTCATGATCACCCCCAACCTGGATGATCCCGCCGAACTGGCGGGCTACGAGGCGTTCACCGAAGACATGGTGGACCTCATCCTCGGAGCGAACGGCACTCTCAAGGCCGAACACGGAACCGGACGCATCATGTCCGCCTACGTGCGCCGTCAGTACGGGGACGAGCTGTACGCCGTCATGGGCGAGATCAAGCGGCTCTGCGACCCGCGGGGCATCCTTGCTCCCGGGGTGCTTCTCGACGACGACCCCCGCGCCCACGTGCGCCACCTCAAGGTGGTGCCCACCGTCAACGGCGCCGTGGACCGGTGCGTCGACTGCGGCTTCTGCGAGCCAGCCTGCCCGTCCCGGAACACCACCACCACGCCCCGGCGCCGGATTGCGCTGCTGCGGGAGGCGGACATTGCCGGTGCTGCCGGCGATGAGGCTACGCGGGAGGCGATCGAGTCCGCCTACTCCTACGACGCAGTGGACACCTGCGCCGCCGACTCCTTGTGCGCCCGCGCTTGCCCCGTGGACATCGACACCGGTGCGGTGATGAAGTCCTTCCGCGCCGAGCGGCATGGGGCGTTCGCTCAGCGGGCCGGGAGCACGGTGGCCAGCGCGTGGGCGCCGCTCACCTCGGTGCTGCGCACCGGTCTCACGATTGCCGACGGCGTCCCTTCTTCCCTGCTCGCGGGCGTCACCTCCGCAGCGCGCACCGTGCTGCCGCATGAGCTGCTGCCCGCTGTGGGTGAGGATCTGCCCGGCCCGGGGCGCAAGCGCAGCGACCTGGGCGTGCCCGAGACGGGTGGAGCGAGTGTGCCGGACGTGGTGTTCTTCCCCTCCTGCACCGGTGCCCTGTTCGGGCCGGCTACCGGGGATGTGGGGGCTTCGACGGCGATGCTCGAGGTGTGCGAGCGGGCGGGGCTCCGGGTCGAACTCGTGCAGGGTATCGACGGGCTCTGCTGCGGCACGCCGTGGGCGTCGAAGGGGTTCACGCAGGGTCAGAACACGATGGCGGCACGGGTGGCGGATGCTGTGATCGCGGCGACCGACGGCGGACGGGTTCCGCTGGTGTGCGATGCGGCCTCCTGCACGCACGGGATCGCTGATCTGGGCGGCCATCTCGACCCCGTGCGCGCGGCACTGTGGGACGAGATCGAGGTTCTCGACGCCGTCACCTATGCCCGGCGGGAAGTGCTGCCCCGGCTGGAGGTGCCGGACGACGCGCGCCTGGACTCCCTGGTGCTGCACCCCACCTGCTCGACCGAGCACCTGGGCACCGGAGCTGACCTGACGGCCGTGGGGGAGGCCGTAGCGCGCGAGGTGACGGTGCCGCCGTCATGGGGGTGCTGCGGGTTCGCCGGGGACCGGGGAATGCTGCACCCGGAACTGACCGCGGGGGCGACCGAGGCGGAGGCGAGAGAGGTCGCCGAGGTCGTGGCGACGATCGAGGCAGCGGGCGGGCCGGCTGATCGGACGGCGTTCGCCTCCTGCAATCGGACCTGCGAGATGGGCATGAGCCGCGCCACGGGTCAGGACTACGAGCACGTGCTGGAGACGCTGGCCAGGGTGACCCGGCCGGCGTAGAAGCGGCGCCACACCGAACAACCGAGAAGGGGCCGAACTTTCGGCCCCTACTCGGTTCAGGGGTGCAAAGTTCGGCCCCTTCTCGGGGTCGGTTGGCGCGGATCGACCGTCGAGCCGGAGCCGAGGTCGGGCCAGTCACCTCGTGCGCTCAGGCGTAGGTCGTGCGGCCCTGGTCGAACCAGGCCCTTGCGCGGAACAGCAGACCGCATGCGACCGCAACCCAGACCATGCCGACCACTCCCGCGCCTCCAGCCTCCATGATCATGCTGATGATGCTCATGATCAGGTAGATCGCCCCGAGCGCCAGCAGACCGTACAGCCCGACCTTGCTGCGCCGGAACGCCAGGATTGCCAGCACGATCGCGGCGATCCCGATCACCAGCATGACGCCTCCGAAGACGGGCATCATGTCGACGAATTCGCTGGTCATCCCGGCATCCATCAGTTCGTCGGCCACCCCAGAGGCGCCGAGCAGGACGAAGCCGATCACCACCAGGATGGCGCTGCCCACCCAGGTCATGATCGCGGCCGCGGTCACGCCGCCCGGTCGCGCATCTGACGCGGTGGAACCGGAGGTGCCGTAGCTGCCGTACTCACCCATGGCCGGTGCCGTCGGAGCGACGGGCGGCATCGGCCGATCAGTACCGGGACCTGGCACCTGCGCAGCGTAGGGCGGTGCTGCGGGAGGCACCTGGGGTGCGTTCGGGTCGGTCTGGCCGGGGCTGGTGCCGTAGCTCGGTTGATTCGGGTCCGGTCGCTGCTGTGCGTTGTATGGGTCGTTCGGCTGATTTGGATACGACATGTGTGGTCACCCTCTTCGTTCTCGTTCTGCCACGGTACGGCCACCGAGCGGGGTCTGCCATCGGCACTGCGGGGGAGAAGTCCCCGCCCGTCTCCGCCACGCGGTGGATCCTGGCTCCCATCGGGACCTACCGTGACGTCGCACACTTGATCCCGTGAGTCGGCCCGATGGCACCGTCACCCGGGCGCCGTATCTCCCGACGCCAACGTCCCCGAGCAGCTCAACCTCCGCCGTCGGGAACGACCAACGGAACGAACCGGTACTGGCCTGCCGTCCGGCAATGGAAGGACTCCCCGGCCCGGTCGACCACGGTCATCGTGGTGCCGACCGGGATCACCATCCGGCCGCCGTCGCAGAGCTGATCCAGAAGCGCTGGCGGAAGCGAAGGCGTCGTGGCGGAGACGAGGATGCGTTGGTACGGCGCCCCTTCCGGACGGCCCAGCACATCTGGGTGAGCGCTGTGGATCCGAGCCCACGGCACCCCCGCGGCACGCAAGTTCTTCCTGCCCATCCGTACCAGGGCCGGACGCACCTCCACCCCGTCCACCAGACCCTGCGGACCCACCAGGTGCGCGAGCAGCGCCGTGGTCCAGCCCGAACCGCTGCCGAGGTCGAGCACGCGGGCTCCGCGGGGCACCGCAAGCAGCGCCAGCATCTGCCTGACCGTGCTCGGCTGGGAGCAGGTCTGCCCCTCGCCCAAGTGCACCGGCCGGTCCTCGCCGGCCTCAGCCTGTGCCGCGGACGGCAGGAACAACTCCCGTGGGGTAGCTGCAAACGCGGCGTCCAGCGCAGCGTGCGGGGTCGTCTCGAGATCGTCGACGTTGTCCATGCTCACTTCCTGGATCTCAGAATACCGGCGACGCTCAGCAGCCTCCTTCCGAGGCGCTCACATCGGTGCCTTGAACGAGTCCGACATCTCGCGTTCAGCTAGCGAGTCACTGATCGGCGAGACCGCGTTCACCGAGCGTGCAGTGGTCGCGATCGGCACCCCCTGCCTCGTGACGTTACTCCTGACCCGGCAGCGCTCGCGGCGCTGCTCTCAGGCGTCCTCGCGGACCGTGGGTGCGTCGCCGGTGCCGCCCGGGGCTCGGCCTCCTTCGTTTCCGCCTGCCGGTGCACCACCACCGCCGCCCGCGTCGGTGGTGGTGTCCACGCCAACGGCCAGAGTCACCGTGTACCCGGCAGCGACATCCCCGGTGACGGTGGCGAGCTGGCTAGCACCGCCGTCGTCGGAGAAGACGTTGTCCGAGTCCAGGCTGACGCGGGCGAGATTGTCCACCGACGCCTCGTACCCCGCCTCGGCGTAGACGGTTTCGCAGACGTCCTGAGGGAGGGCCACCTGCGAAGTCGCGATGACGTTGGCGACATCGGTGATGCTCTCCTGGTCCGGATACACCTCGAAGTGGATGTGCGGCCAGCGTCCGTCGTAGCAGGCCGGGAAGATGCTGGTGTAGCTGACCAGGCCCGCCTCGTCGGCGATCTGTACCCCGCGCAGGAAGTTCTCCTCGGTCACGCCTTCGGAGTACATCGAATACCCACCCTCACGGGTGCAGTGCCACACGTACACCGCCACACCTTCGAAGGGTGCGCCGTCGTTGGCGAGGTCCACGATGGTCAGGTCGAGCGTCATCGGCACTCCCTCGGCCACCCCTGAGGACTCCCCGATGCTCGTCGTGATGTCACTGCGCACGATGCCGGATTCCTGCAGTACATCGGGCCCATTCGAGCCGTCGCCGGGGTAGGGGCCTGCCGTCTCCTCCGGGATCTCGGTCAGTGCGTCGGTACTGGACGTGGTGCTGCCCGCCGTGCCGCCGCCCGAACCATCTGTTCCGGTGACGGCGCTGCAGGCAACCAGACCGAGTCCGGCGGCACCGGCTCCGAAAGCGCCGAGCATCGTCCGCCGCGACATCAGCGTGGCCACGTCGAAAGCGAGGCCCTGATCCACGACCTCCTCGTTCTGGTGGGGCAGTACCCGGCCCTCGTAGGTCCGCAGCGTCGGGGTGGAACTCATGGCGATCTCCTCGCAATCGTGACTGTCGGTGATGACGCCAGACGCTAGAGCGCGCAACTGCGGTCCTTCCGGGAGAACGCTGGGAAGTTGCTGAGCCCGGCCGGGGATCGCTACAAGGCCCGTAAGGGTGTCATCGGCTGGGCGCGCCGGCTCCCAGGATCCGGCGAAGTTCCGCCGTGTATCGCGGGCCCAGATCCACCTCACGGCCGTGGTGGCGCCAGGTGATGAGATGCTCCGGCGAGAAGCGACGGGCGCACGTCGCGCAGGCCATCGGCCGCGTGGGCCGGCGATAGCGGTGGTGCACATGACCGGCGCGGCAGTGCCCCTCCCATGGGGCCGGCGGTGCGGGCGCATCCGCCGGCAGGCACCGCTCGCCACTGGCGCCGATCTGGACGGCGATCGCCCGCCACCGGGGTCCGTGGCCAGTGCGGGGGCCGGCCAGGGCGTGGGCGATCTCGTGCAGCACGGTGTCCCGGACCGCGGATTCCTCCAGTAGCGGGATGAGGTGGCGGCTCAGGCTGATCGTGCGCCGGTCGTAGCGGCACAGTCCGGCCCGCCGGCGCGCAGAGTCCAGCGTCAGCCGCCAATCGGTCAGACCGTGCTGGTCGAGCAGGTCACGCCCCAGAGTGAGGGCTGCGTTCAGGTCCACGTGCCTCCGCCTATCGTTGCGCTCTGATTGTCAGGGACGGTATCGGTACCCGCCGACATCGAGCCACGCGGGTGCCGATCTCGGTTCGCGGGTGCCCCACCGCGCAGCGCTCAGGCCTCCGCGAGCGCCTTGCGCAGTCGTTTCGGTGAGACGGGTTCGCTGGTGCCGAGTTGCTGGGCGAAGAAGCTCACGCGCAACTCTTCCAGCAGCCACCGCACCTGCTCGAGCCGGAGGCGCCGGGCCGGGTCGTGTTCGGCGCTGCGCGTCGCCGCCCACCACGCATCCCGCAGCTCACCGAGTTGCCAGGCCAGTGTCGCGTCCCGCCCGGGGTTCTCGGCGGCCTTCTGCAGGCGTACGACGGCGGAACGTAGGTACCGAGGCAGGTCGCCCAATCGTTCGGGCGGGGTGGTGGTGAGGAACCCGTCGTGGATGAGCGCCGCCTGCTGGTCTCGCACATCGGTGAGCACGTCGAGCAGCGTCATCGAGGTGGTCGCCTTGATCTGGGCATCCAGTTCCCGGGAGACCGTCAGGGTGTCTGCAGCGATGCCGGCGAGGCGGTGGGTCTCGTCCTCCAGTTGGTCGCGCAGGCCGGTGACGAGGGTCTCGAACGCGGACCGGGTGCGCAGCCCCGCCAGGTCGGTGCCGGCGGTGAGGGAGGCGAGTGCCGCGCGCTGTAGCTCGGTCACCAAGGCGTCGGTGCTCGCGTACGGGCTCGCGGCCAGGGCCAGGGAGCGCTGGGCGTCCCATCGGGAGGTCACCCGGCTGGTGGGGAGCACCAGCCGTTGCAGGAGGAGCGCCCTGATGCCTTCGCGGTGCTGCAGTGCCTGCTCGCCCGCGTCGGTCAGCACGGCGAGCCGGACAGAACTGACGGCCCTGGGGAACTCCGTGCCAGATAAGGCACGGAGTCGCCGTGGGCCGTCGGTTGTGTCCGCGGCTTCGTCCACCAGGGCCGGGTAGCCGCGCACCTCCAGCCCGCCCGGGCCGGTGGAGGTGACCGATGCCGGGATGGCATCGATCGATGGCCAGTCGGCCAGACCGGTTTCCTCGGCGAGCCCCGGGGTGAGCCCAGCACCGGCTGGGGTGGAGGAGCCAGCAGTCTGGGCCTGACCTCGGCCGCGATCACCGCCGCGCCGATCACCGTTCCTGCGGTCCTTCGGCAGCGGGCGACCGGCCTCCCGCAATGCGCCTCGTACGGCGGAACGGACGGCGTCGGCGGACTCGCGGGCAAGCCGGCGCTGCAGGGCCGCCAGATCGCTGCCGGTACCGAGCACAGCGCCACGCTCTGACTCCACCTGGAAGGTGACCTGCAGGTGGGCCGGGATACGGGAGGTGTCCACATCATCGGGACGTACCTCGACCTCGCGCACCTGCGCCGCGGCGGCGGCGAAAGCTCCCAAGAACGAGGGGTCGCCGTCGGGGGCCACCTGAGACCACGCGGGCAGGCGCGCCACGATCTGGGCCGCGACGTCCGGGGCGGGCACCAGCTGGCGCCGGATCGGCTTCGGCAGTGCGCGGATTGTGGCGACCGTCAGCTCCTCCACCAGCCCGGGCACCAGCCAGTCGAAGCCTTCCGGTCGCACCTGGTTGAGCACCGCGACGGGGATGTGCACGGTGATGCCGTCGGTCTCGGTGCCGGGCTCGAACTGGTAGGTCAGCGGCAGCGTGAGATCGCCCTGGCGCCAGATGTCGGGAAAGGCATCCGGGTCGAGTTCATCGGCCTGCGGGAGCAGCAGGTCGGTGGTGAAGGTCAGCAGGTCCGGGGTCTCATGGCGGACCTTCTTCCACCAGGAGTCGAAGTGCGCCGCCGTGGTGACCTCGCGAGGGATACGCGCGTCGTAGAAGTCGTAGATGCCCTGATCATCGAGCAGCAGATCGTGGCGGCGCTCGCGGGCGGCCAGCGACTCCGCCTCCGCGAGGATGCGGGCGTTCTCGGCCACGAACGCGTGGTGGGAGCGCCAGTCGCCCTCGACCAGCGCGCGGCGGATGAACATCTCCCGCGCGACCTCGGCGTCGATCCGGCCGAGCGGCACCATCCGATCGGTGACGATTGGTACTCCGTACAGGAGCACCTTCTCCTTGACCATCGCGGCGCCGCGCTTGGCCGACCAGACGGGCTCGTTGTGGACGCGCTTGACCAGGTGCTCGGCCAGGGGTTCGGCCCATTCGGGTTTGATCCGGGCCACGGTGCGGGCGAACAGCCGCGAGGTCTCCACCAGTTCCCCGGCCATCACCCAGGCGGGGTTCTTCTTCGCCAGATGGGAGCCGGGGAAGATGACGAACCGGGTGCCGCGCGCGCCGGCGTACTCGCGGCGGCGTTCGTCCCAGGCGCCGATGTGGGAGAGCAGCCCGGCGAGCAGGGCCTGGTGAATGGAGTCCGCCTTCTTCTCCGCCTGTTCCTTGGTGTCGAGGTTGCGGTCGTGCCGGTCAGAGTCGTTCGAGCCCATCGGCAGCTTCAGTTGCTTGACCATCTGCCGCAGCTGGGAGTGCACGTCCTGCCACTCCCGGATGCGCAGGAAGTGCAAGTACTCGGCCTTGCACTGGCGGCGGAATGCCGAGGAGGACAGTTCTCGCTGCTGCTCGCTCAGATAGCGCCAGAGATTCAGGATGGCGAGGAAGTCGGACGTGGGGTCGGCGAAGCGGCGGTGCTTCTCGTCGGCGGCTTGCTGGGCCTCGGCCGGCCGCTCACGCACGTCCTGCACGGACATCCCGGCCACGATCACCATCACCTCGCGCAGGCAGCCCAGGCGTGCAGCCTCGGTGATCATCCGCCCCATTCGCGGGTCGATGGGCAGATGGGCGAGCTGGCGTCCGACGGTGGTCAGCTGGTTCGTTCGAGGATCGATCGCGCCCAGCTCGTGCAACAGCTGCGTGCCGTCGCGGATCGCCCGCGGGTCGGGGGCGTCGAGGAAGTCGAAGGCGCTGATCTCACCGAGTCCGGCGGCGGCCATCTGCAGGATCACCGATGCCAGCGAGGTGCGCAGGATCTCCGGTTCGGTGAACTCGGGGCGCCCGGAGTAGTCGCGCGCCGAGTACAGCCGGATGCAGATGCCGTCCGCGACTCGCCCGCAGCGCCCGGCCCGCTGGTTGGCGCTGGCCTGGCTGACCGGTTCGATCGGCAGACGCTGGACTTTGGTGCGGTTGGAGTAACGGGAGATGCGGGCGGTACCGGTGTCGATCACGTACCGAATCCCCGGCACGGTCAGGGATGTCTCGGCCACATTGGTGGCGATCACGATCCGCCGGGTGGTGTGGGCCTCGAACACCCGGTGCTGCTCGGCGGCCGAGAGCCGGGCATAGAGAGGCACCACCTCGACGGCGTTCGCCGCGTGGGCGGACTGCCGGGCGGTGCCTGCTTTCACGTAGCGCGTGCCGAGGTGGGAGGCGAGGGCGTCGGTGGCATCGCGGATCTCGCGTTCGCCGGAGCAGAACACCAGGATGTCACCGGGGCCTTCGGCCATCAGCTCATCGGCGGCGAGGCAGATGCCGGTGGACTGGTCGATGGCGTCCTCGCCCTCGGCGACCCACGGCTCCGGTGACGTCTCGGGAGAGGAGGCTGCTGTGTCACTGTCGGCGGGTCCGTCTGCGTTTTCCACATCGGGCACGAGCGGCCGGTAGCGCACCTCGACCGGATACGTGCGCCCGGAGACCTCGATCACCGGGGTCTCACCGGCGGCCTTCGCGAAGTAGCCGGCGAACCGTTCGGAGTCGATCGTGGCGGAGGTGACGATCACCTTCAGGTCGGGGCGCTGGGGGAGGAGCTGGTGCAGGTACCCGAGCAGGAAGTCGATGTTGAGGGAGCGTTCGTGCGCCTCGTCCACGATGATCGTGTCGTAGCGGCGCAGCAGCGGGTCGCGCTGGATCTCGGCGAGCAGGATCCCGTCGGTCATCACCTTGACCAGGGTCTGCTCGGAGACCTGGTCGGTGAAGCGCACCTGGTACCCCACAACCCCGCCGAGGGGGACGGAGAGCTCTTCGCTGAGGCGTTCGGCCACCGTGCGTGCGGCGATCCGGCGCGGCTGCGTATGCCCGATGGTGCCGTGAATACCGCGGCCGAGCTCCAGGCAGATCTTCGGGATCTGCGTGGTCTTGCCGGAGCCAGTGGCGCCGGCCACGATCACCACCTGGTGGTTCCGGATCGCCGCGGCGATGTCCTCCACGCGCGCGCTCACCGGCAGCTGGGGCGGGTAGGAGATGGCCGGCCGGGCGGCCTCCCGGGTGGCGATCAATTCCGGCGACGGCGGCCGGTAGCCCTGGTGTTTCGGGTTCGGCCTGCGCTGAGGGGCACCTGAGCGGCCGCGGCGGGGGTTGCCGGAGCGGCCGCGGCGCCTGGGCTGCTGATTCGGGCGCGCAGGTTCGGGGCGGGGGTTAGTCTCGCTCACTCGTTCGGTGGGTCGGGGGCGGGAGTCTGGACGTGCTCTGCCCATTCTCCCTGATGTGTCAGCACCTTTTCCTGACAGTGCTCGCTCGTGCCGGTGCGAGCCACACTGCCGGCTGTCCACGGTCTCCGACACCGTGTGACCTGCTTCACCACCATATCGACGTCGGATCTCGGAACAGGGGCGGTGTGAGGGGTGTTGGGCCTGTTGTGAGATCCCCTGCGCCGAACGCCTCCCCCGCGTCAGAGCCGACCGCCCCCGCTGTGCCCATCCAGGAGCGACTCGGGTTCGGATTCGTGCTACTGCTCAGCGCGCTCGTGGCGGTCGGACCCCTCACCATCGACCTCTACCTCGCCGCATTCCCGCAGATCGTGACCGATCTGCGCACCACGCAGGCGAGCGTCCAGCTGACGATGACCGCCACGCTGGCAGGTCTCGCCGTCGGGCAGATCGTGATCGGCTCGCTCTCGGACTCCTACGGTCGCCGCCGCCCGATGCTCATCGCGCTGGTGGTGTACGTGCTCGCCTCGGTCGCGATCATCGGGGTACAGAGCATCGAGCTGCTCACCGTGCTGCGGGTGGTGCAGGGCATCACCGGCTCAGCCGGGATGGTGCTCGCCCTCGCTGTCGTCCGCGACAGGTTCGGCGGGATGGGCATCGGCACGGTGATCTCCCGGCTGATGCTCGTGGTCGGTGTCGCACCGATCCTCGCCCCCACGCTCGGTGCCCAGATCCTGCACTTCGGCAGCTGGCGGATGATGTTCGCCGTGCTGGCCGTCTTCGGGTTGGTGCTGTTCGCCGTCGCCGCCATCTTCCTCAAGGAGTCACTCCCACCGGAGCGCCGCCGCAGCGCCGGAGTCGGGGCAGCGCTGGTGTCCTACCGTTCCCTGCTGACCGACTGGTCCTTCATCGGTGCGGTGCTCATGGGAGCGATGTACATGGGCGCCCTGTTCACCTACGTTTCCTCCTCGACCTTCGTCTTCCAGGAAGGTTTCAACCTGACGGCGAGCGAGTTCGGCTACATTTTCGGCGCCGGGGCGCTCGCGGTGACCATCGGGTCCCAGATCAACGGTGCACTCGTGCGCAGGGTGCGTCCCGAGAGGATCGTGACGGCGGCCATCACCACAGGCTGGGCGCTCTCCCTGGCGCTGTTCGTGGTGACGCTCGCGGTTGCCGAGGGTGAGGGCTTCTGGTTGCTGCTCGCCTTCCTCATCCCGACGCTGGGCACCGTGGGTTTCGTGATGCCCTCGGTTCCAGCGATCGTGCTCGAGCACAACGGCCACCGGGCCGGGTCAGCCGCCGCGCTCAATGGCGCCATGGGGTTCGTCATGGGAGCCCTCATCTCCCCGGTCAGCGGACTGCTCGGGGGAACGGCCCTGGCGATGGCGACCGTGATGTTCGTCGTCATCAGCATCGCGGGGATCCTGTTGCTGGCCATGCGGCGGCAGTGGCGCCGAGCCGAGCGTGATCGTGTGGCGGCCCTCTCGGCCGCCGTCTCGGAGCGGGCAGCGCAGGAGGGGCCGGTGGATGTCGAGCGGGAGGCCGTCGGTCGCTGAGACGACCTCCCACCGGTGTCAGCCCGTTGTGGTGGCGACCGGCCGCGGACCGAGCGCTGCCGACCCGAGCAGCCGGCCGTGGGTGATGCGGTCAAGGTTGCGTGCGTAGATGCGGTGGCGATCAGCCTCGCCGATGTCGAGCGCATCGATGATCCGGATCATTTCGCGGATGTACATCGGGCCGCCCTCGGGATCGAAGGGGCAGTCCGAGGCGAACAGGACCCGCTCACTGCCGAAGAACTCCAGCCCGCATCGTGTGCCGATCGCCGAACCGGAGAGTGCGGTGTCGGCGTAGAAGGAGCGGAAGTAGTCGATCGGCTCCTGGGTGAGAGCGTCCAGGGCGGCTCGGGGCCCGTCACCGTGGGTGCGGCTACCGAACTGATCGGCCCATCCCAGTCTGATCCGCCCCTCCAGGAACGGGATCATCGCCCCCATGTGGTGGGTGATGATCGCCAGATTCGGGTAGCGTTCGAGCACGCCCGAGAAGACGAGCCGGGCCATGGCGGCGCTGCTCTCGTACGGCCACCCGAGTGCCCACCAGATCTCGTACTGTGAGGTCTCCTCGGTGGCGTAGTCGGGCGTCTTGGCTGATCTCGTCGGATGCAGCCAGATCGGTAAGTCGCGCCGCGACATCTCGGCATAGAGCGGCTCGAAGCCGGCGTCGTCGATGGGCAGCCCGTTCACGTTGGTGAACATCTGCACCCCGACCGCGCCGAGGGTGTCGATCGCGTAGTGCAGCTCCGCCAGTGCGGCCGGCACATTGTTCAGCGGCAGCGAGGCGACGAAGGCCGGAAACCGGCCCGGGTGCTCTTCGACCAACTCGGCGAGGGTCTCGTTGGCCAGGCGAGCCAGTGCCGCTGATTCCTCGGGAGGGGCCAGCAGCTCGATGGGTGGTGACGAGAGAGTGAGGACCTGCTGGTACTCCGGCCCGAACTCCTCCATCATCGCCAGTCGGGCCTCGATGTCGTGCAGCGCTGGCAGGTCGAGCCATCGGGTCAGCGCACGTGGGTCGGTCACCAGTTCCCGCATCGCCGCGAAGTAGCGCGGCGGGAGCACGTGACTGAACGCATCGATCTTCATGACTTCTCCTTGCTCGTATCCGGCACCCAGCCGGTCAGTGCCCGGTCGACCATCTGGACGAGTCCGACAGCGCCGAGGGCCACGACGATGATCACGATCAGCACTGCGAGCACCGCTGCTCCGTCAAAGGACTTTCCTGCCTGGGTGACAAGCCGGCCCAGCCCGGTCACGGCGATGAACATCTCACCGTTGATCATGCCGAGGACGGCGCGCCCCATCCCGAGCCGGATTCCAGCGAGCATCGTCGGGAGGGCAGCCGGGACGATCACCCGGGTGACGAGCTGCCACTCCGAGGCGCCGTAGCTGCGTCCCATCTCCAGCATCGATGCCGGAACGTTCTGTACGGCTGAGGCGGTGTTGATGATCATCACGAAGGTGGAGTACATGACCACGACGGCGATGATCGAACCCTGCCCGGCGCCGAAGATCGAGAAGAAGATGGGTGCGAAGACCAAGGACGGTGCTGTCAGGAGCGCATAGACATAGACGCCGAGGGCTGCACGCACCCGCCAGTACCGGCCCATAGCCGTTCCCACGACGACTCCGATGACCAGTGAGATGGTGAAGCCGGCCACGAGGTTGCTGAGGCTGACCGCGAGGTTCCCGACGATGTCGCCCCGGCCGATCATCTCCATGAGCGTGCCGACCACGACCGTGAACGGCGGGAAGAACGGGAGCGCGAACACGCGGCCGACCAGTTCCCAGACGAGTACGCCGAGAGTCAGGGACAGGGCGCTCATTCCGACACCGCCCAGCCGGAATCGGGGAACGGAGCGGGAGGTGCGCGGCGTGGTGCTCTGTGCGATGGCGGTCATCGCACGGCCTCGACGTCACGATGCTCGCTGTGCATGGATCGCAGTTGGTCCCACAGGTGCGCGGTGATCTCGGTGTACTCCCGCGATCGCTCGAGCCCACCGACGTCGCTGGACCGGGGCCGTGCGAGCGGGACCTCGACGATCTCGGAGATCTGCCCGGGCCGGGCACTCATCAGCACCACCCGGTCGCCGAGCAGGACTGCCTCCTCCATCGAGTGCGTCACGAACACGACGGTGAGCCGGTTGCGCTCCCAGATGCTGAGCAGCTCCTCCTGCAACAGTCGGCGGGTCTGCTCGTCGACGGCGCCGAACGGTTCATCCATGAGCAGGATCTGCGGATCGACCGCGAGTGCCCGCGCGATGCCGACCCGTTGCTGCATACCACCGGAGAGCTCACCGGGCCGCTTGGACTCGAAACCGGACAGGCCCACCATCTCGATGAGTTCCTGAGCCCGCTCTTCCCGGGCGCGGCGTTCGGTACCCCGCAGCCGTAGTCCGAAGCACACGTTGTCCATGACCGTGGCCCACGGCAGGAGTGCGAAGTTCTGGAACACCATGCTGCGATCCGGGCCCGGCCCGGTCACAGCCTTGCCGTCGATGGTGATCGTTCCCCCATCCCAGCCCTGCAGGCCGGCGATCATCTTGAGCATCGTCGTCTTGCCGCAGCCACTGGGGCCGAGCAGGGTGAGGAACTCGTTGTCGTTCACCGTCAGGTCCACACCACCGAGGGCGTGGACGGGTGTGCCGTCCTGGCTGGTGAAGGTCTTGGTGAGCTGATTGATCTCGATCATGAACGTGCCTTTCCTGCCGAGGGCGCCCAGGGGGCGATCCGCCGTTCCAGCCAATGGGCGGCGGAGATGAGGACGAGTGCTTCGGCGATGATCGCCACGATCACCGCGTACAGGGCCGGGCCGTTGAAGCTCCCGCGGTACTCGAGGATGAGGCCGCCTAGGGCCAGGGAGACCATGAGCAGCTCCACGATCACCATCCCGGTGACCGCTCGGCCCAGTCCGAGCCGGATCCCGGTCATGATCGACGGCAGCGCTCCGGGCAGCAGGATCTCCCGCCAGATCTGCGCTTCACCTGCGCCGAAAGTGCGGGCCATCTGTATCAGTGAAGGATCCACCTGCCGGATGCCTGCCCGGACATTGACGACGATCATCACCACCGCGAACAACGTCACCAGGATCACCCGGGAGAGGAGGCCGAATCCGACGGACATCACCAGCAGCGGGATGATCGCTGCCATGGGGGTGACGAGCAGGATGTTGAGGTAGACGTTCGAGAGCCGTTCGAGGGTGCGGAACCGGCCGAGCACGATACCGGTCGGAACTCCGATGGCGACGGCCGCGGCGAAGCCGAGGACCAGCGCCTGGTTGGAGACGACGAACGCCTCCCAGAACTCGGCGCTGGCAAACGTCGGCACCAGTGCTGTCACGGTCTCGGTGAAGGTCGGCACCAGCAGGCCACCGAAGTACGTGCCGTAGATCTGCCAGCCGATCGCGAAGAGGGCGAACGTCAGGATCTGGTAGGTGAGCGGTCTGTCCAGGCGGCTCAGCACCATCGACCGGTCAGGTCGTCCGGGTTCATGCGTGAGGCTCGTCATGAGGCGTTCTCGATGAAGGAGAGGTCGGCCACATCCTCAGCGGAGAGTTCTCCGACCACGCCGGCACCGACGAAGAAGTCGATCGTGCCCTGGACGTTCTCGGGTGTGAGCGCAGCGGCGTCGAAGAGACCGCGCTCGACGTAGGTCTCGGCGATCCGCTGCAGGTTCTCGTCTCCGACGATGCCCAGATGTTCCTCCGCGAGGGTCACCAGGAGCGCCGGGTCGGCGTTGATCTCGGCATGGGTATCGACCAGCGCGTCGACGAACGCCTGCGCGAGGTCCGGCTGGTCGGCGAGGAAGTCGGAGTTCGCGTAGACCGTCTGCGGATGCAGGTCCGGCAATGAGGTGCCGAAGTTCGCGAGCTCGTGCAGGTCGGCATCGGTGGTGCCGGCCAGGGTGACCACGTCGGAAACCTCGAGCGCGGTGGCGCTGATCTCGCCGGTGACGAGCGCCTGCGCCCGCACTTCGGAGCCGCCGATCACCAGATACTCCGGTTCACCGGCTGTGCACTCCTGCGCCACCCAATCGCGGACCATCGCCGTGGCTACCGCACCCTCGGAGAAGATGCCGACCGGCTCACCGACGAGGCTGTCGCAGGAGGTCAGGTCGGACTGGCTGTAGATGGCCCACTGGTTACCGATCACGTCGGCGATGATCTGGATGGGCGATCCGCGCTCAGCCGCGATGAGAGCAGGGCTCGTTGCCTCGGCCGAGATCTGGTAGTCGCCTTGTGCCAGCCCTTCGATGGCGAGCTCGGGCTCGGCGAGCTCGACGATGTCGATCTCCATCCCGTCCTGGCGCAGCTGCTCGGCTGCGGCCATCAGCGGCACGGTCGTGAGGTCGGGCTCGATCAGCGCGAGCGTGAAGCCGTTGTCGTCGCTGCCCGAGGTGGAGCAAGCGGCGAGCGCTGCTGCCAGCGCTCCAGCCGCGAGTGCGGCGGGGATGCGACGCGAACGAGATCGATCCCGGCTGGAAGGGGAGTGGGCTGGCGCGCTTGTGGCGCTGGTCATCGCGTAGGTAGGAGAACTCTGGGACATCGTCGTCGCCCTTCGTCGTTAGTGGACGAGCGACACGTTAGCGGGATCGATCCCGCTAGGTCAATCGTGACGACGAGGTGAGGTCACCGATTCACGCGAGACCAGGTGGGGTGCGCGCCTGGTGATCGGCTCACCGTCGGTCGCGGCTGCGCCATCCAGGAGCCTGCTGACGGCGTCCGCCGCGATCTGCGCGAACGGTACGGCCAGTGAGGTTAGGGGAGTGGCGAGGTGGGCCGCGATGGGGGTGTCGTTGTAGCCCACCAGCGACAGGTCCTCCGGCACCCGCAGCCCCGATCGCAGGGCGGCTGAGATCAGCCCGACGGCGAGACTGTCGTTGGCAGTGAACACCGCCGTCGGAACCTCGGCCAGTGCCAGGAGCAGGTGTCCGGTGCGCACCCCCGCCTGCATGCTGAAGTCCGTCTCGTGGATCAGCTCCGGCGGTGCGCTGAGCCCGGCTTCGGTCATGGCCCGCAGGTAGCCCGCGCGGCGCCCCTGAGACGAGGAGGCGTACGGAGCGCCACCGACGAAGGCGATGCGCTCGTGTCCGGCTTCGATCAAGTGCCGGGTTGCCATCCAGCCGCCGGCTTCGTCGTCCCCGAGGGCGGACGGGCTCTCGCCGTCGGTGCGCAGGGCGAGGCAGAAGGGCACGCCGCGTTCACGTAGCTCCAGCAGGAGCGGGTCCGCACCGTCCGTACGTGCTGTGGTCACGATGAAGCCATCGACGCGCTGGTCCAGCAGCGCCCGCCCCCGCTCGAGCTCGGCTCGGTGGTCATCGTCGGTGGTGACGACTGTCGCCTGGCATCCGCGCTTGGCGCACTCGGCCACGATCGCCTCGTAGAGCATCGCCATGACGGTGTCGGTCAGGCGCGGGACGACGACCCCGATCAGCCCCGTTCGTTGCCGCCGGAGATTGGCCGCGCGGGAGTTGGGGACGTAGCCGTGCGCTGCCGCGATCGCCCGCACGCGTTCTGCCCGTGCGCCTCCGACGGGGGCGACGCGATCAAGGGCGCGCGAGGCGGCTGATCGGCTCACCCCCGCCAGGCGTGCGATGTCGGCCAGCGTCAGTGGTTTGGAGTCGTTGCTGGAGCTCACCAGGTATTCCCTTCCATCGGGATCGATCCCGAAGCGACGGCCAGTCTGCCATCAGTGTGAGGGCCGAGGTGAGGTCCTGGCACGACGGAGCCGTCACAGTGGACCCGGCCGATCGTCGTCGGGGCGTCGTTGCTGCTCGGGCTGGGACGGCTCTCAGACGAACCGGATCGACTGCTGCAATCGTGTGCGCTGGTCGAAGAGCTGGTCCTCGGTGAGGATCTGCACCCCGGGGAGGCCGACGGTCAGCGTCCCGGCCAGCGCGCTGCGGCGGATGGCGAACCTCGGCACCCGGCGGCCCGTCCCCAGGGGGAGCAGCAACGTCTCCAGCTGATCGTCCGCAACGACCACGAGGATTGCATCCAGGCGCACTCGCCACCGCTTCGTCACGCGTGCTCGCCGGCTGAGCGCTTTCACCGGACGGGCCTTCTCCGGCAGTCCGGCGCTCGCGAGATCGCGTCCCTTGCGGCGCACCGGAGCACCCCAGTCCTCGGACTGCACCACGAAGAGCCCCGTCGGGCCCAGCACGACGTGGTCGAGCTTGGCCGGATCGGTTGCGGGAGCGCTCGCATCCGCGCTCCAGCCGTCGTGGCCAAGCGCTGTGGCGACATCGTGCCAGACGGTGAAAGCCGAGCCCAGCTCGGCCAGCCGCTTGGCCGTCGCCTCCTCGGCGAGGGCATCGGCGAGGGCGTGCCGGATCTCCTGGGGTGCGCGGGCGACCAGATCAGGAGCGTAGGGGTTCTCGACCGTGACGCCTCGTCCGACCCACTCCCGAAGCAACGTCAGATAGCGCTCCCGGGACCATCCGCCTGGGTGACCGTAGGTCCGGGCCTTCGGGCGCGGGCGAGTGCCACCCGGGGTGCGGCCTGCTGTCCACACTCGAGGGCCGTCGTCGGGGCTGCTTGCGGACGGGGCCTCGCTTCCACGGGGGCGGGGTCGAGCGCTGGCGGTGGTGCTCGAGCGGGCGTCGTAGCGGCGCCGGGCGGCCGGTGTTCCCACGAGTTCCCAGGCCAGCTGGACCTCGTGGAAGAGCTCTGCGCTGCCTCCGGTGTCGGGGTGAGTTTCCCGCAGGCGCCGACGGTAGGCGCGGCGCAGGTCCTCGGCAGGTGCGTTGTGGGGCACCCGGAGGATCTCGTACGCGGTGCCACCGCGGGACTGCTCGCTCACGTGTGCAGTACGCCCCTTCGTGCCCGGAAATTGTCGCCCTCAGGCTACCTGGGGCTGGCCGCGACGCCGTCCGTCACCAGGCGTCCAGGTGTCGGTGGTGGGCGCCGGGCGGCGGGGTGTACTCGGTCCGGTCGGACTCGTCGAGATAGGTGCGCGCGAATGTCAGCGACGCCTCCAGGTCGTCCACGCGCTCGGCCGCTGTACGGGCGCGCCGGGTCTGGATCTCGATCACCACGTCGCCTTGGAAGTCGCGCCGGGTCAGCTCGCGCAGCAGTTCCCGGCAGGGCTGATCGCCCCGTCCGGGCACGAGGTGCTCGTCCATCATCGACGCCGTGCCGTCGGCCAGGTGCACGTGCGCCAGCCGGTCTGCGAATACGTCGAGGAGGTCGAGACTGCTCTGCCGGGCCACGGCGGCGTGCGAGACGTCGAGGGTCACCTGGTCGTAGTCGTGCTCAGTCGGGTCCCAGCCAGGCAGGTAGGCCTTCATCTCGCGGTTCGCGCCCCGCCACGGGTACATATTCTCGACGGCGATCGTCAGGTCGTCCTCGGCGTTGACCTCGCGTACGTGCTCGGCGAAGCCCCGGGCGTAGCGGTACTGCCAGCGGAACGGCGGATGGACCACCACCGTGGGTGCGCCGAGGGCCCGCGCAAGTTCGGCGGTGCGGTCGAGCTTCTCGCGCGGGGAGGGCCCCCACACCCGGCGGGAGAGCAGCAAGGTGGGAGCGTGCACGCTCGTGACCGGCAAGTCGAAGCGGTTGCTGAGCCGCTCCAGGTGCGCGACATCCTGGCTGGTCGGATCGGACCAGACCATCAGCTCCAGCCCGTCGTAGCCGAGCTCGGCGGCGATCTCGAAGGCGTAGGGCGTCTTGCGCGGGTAGACGCTGACGCTGGACAGGGTCACCGGGATGCGCCGGGGCGACTGAGGTGCGGACGTGGTGTCCGGGTTCTCGTCGGCCATGCGCCCAGGGTAGCCCCGGCTCCTGGGAATCGCCTGGGAGGTGGGTGTGCGTCTCGACGGCCGGAGAGTCGTAGTTTCACAACGCGTGCTTTGCGTATTCCCGGATCGCGTGTATAAGGTGAGGCTGTCCTCACTTAGGCAAACCTTATTGATCTCACGCGTTCGATCGCGCTGCTGATCCCCAACATCTCTGGAGACGTGATGCCCCCATCTGCTGTCGCGCGCGGTCGAGGCCTGTTGGCCGCGATGCTCGCGCTCGTCCTGAGCATGCTCGGCCTGACCGTGGCCACTCCCGCAGCCGCTGCGACCGGAACCGTGACCGATGCCTCCGTCAGCTGGGGCGTGCGTGCGTCCTTCGTGAACTATGTGCTCGGACCGATCGCCCACGGGTCGATCGAGACGGACGGTGTGAGCGAGTCCGGCGGCATCTTCACGTGGAGCGGTGGAGCAGGTGCCGTGGACACCGAGGAGCAGACTGCCTCAGCAGCGAGCACCGGCTCGGTGCGATTCACCGGTCACGATGGTCAGCTCGACCTGACCGTGGCGGACCTGCGCGTGGAGGTCGGTCCCGAAGCCGCCTACCTGGTGGCCGACTTGACGTCCAAGGCGATCGGAGCGAGCGAGGCCACGGTGATGACCGGGGTGCAGGTGGCCACGATCGATTCTGCGGCCATCACCTTCGGGGCTGAGGACGTGGCGGCCACCGGTGCGGCCACCACCCTGACGGCCGCGGGTGCCGAGGCGTTCGCGGGCTTCTACGAGGCGGGTGAGTCGATGGACTCTGCGAGCTTCGTGCTGCCGTACACGGTTGATGAGCCGTCTGAGCCGTCTGAGCCGTCTGAGCCGTCTGAGCCGTCTGAGCCCACGGAGCCGACCGACCCGAGTGAGCCGACGGAGCCGACGGAGCCGACGGACCCGACGGACCCGACGGACCCGACGGACCCGACGGACCCGAGTGAGCCGTCTGAGCCCACAGACCCGACCGACCCGAGTGAGCCCACGGACCCGACCGGTCCCACAGATCCCACCGATGACGATGAGAACCTCAGCCTCACTGTCACCGACAGCACCCTGACCTGGGGCATCAAGGACTCCTTCGTCTCTTACATCCAGGGACCGATCGCGCACGGCTCGATCGAGACCTCCGATGGCGTGACCTTCAACGGATCCGTCTTCTCCTGGACCGACGGCACCGGAACCGCTGACGACGAGTCCCAGACCGGTCTCGTCGCCTACCCCGGTGAGATCCGGTTCACCGGGCACGGCGGTCTGCTCGACCTCACCATCTCCGATGTGCGACTGCGCCTCGACGGCCCGGAAGCGGGCACCATCGTCGCCACGCTGGTGTCGAAGGCGCTCAGCTCCGGCGAGTACGAGACCTACATCGGTGTGGACCTGGCCACCCTCTCGTTCGAGTCCGGCGCGATCGCCCTCGATGTGCCGGCACGGGTCTCGGGCAGTGGCGGCACCGCCAAGTCCCCGTTCGTGGCGCCGGTGGTCCGGGCTCCCGCGGCTGCGACCGGCACCCTCGCCGTGAACGATGCGGTCGCCGAGCTGACCGCGGACGGTGCGCAGGCCTTCGCGGGCTTCTACGAGCCCGGCACGGCCCTGGATCCGGTGAGTGCCTCCGGGCAGCTCAGTGCCGAGTCCGAGCAGACCGAGGTTCCTGACCCGGTCGACCCGGGGACGCCGTCAACGGATGGCTCCTCCGGTGACCAGACCGCAGACTCCGACGGGGACGGCTCGAACGAGGAGAACGGCACCGGCGACGAGAGCCCAGGCGGCAGCACCGACGTCGAGGAACAAGTGTGCGTGGCCAACGCGGTCTCCGGTGCGAGCCTCACCTGGGGCCTGAAGTCGAGTTTCCGCAGCTACATCTCCGGCGGCATCGCCAACGGAGGCTGGGACCTGGCCGGTCCGATCTCCGACGTCTCCGGCGGATGGCGATGGACCGGCGGCTCCGGCAGCATCAACACCAGCACGCTCACCGGCACGGTCTCCTTCGGCGGCTCGCTGCACTTCACCGGTCACGACGGCGTTCTCGACCTGACCCTGAGCAACCTGGTGCTGCGGATGACCGGACCCACCAGCGCCACGCTCTACGCCGACGTCACCTCCAGCGACATGGAGGGCAACCCCGGCTCCTACCCCGGTGTCGCGTTCGCATCCGTCGCCTTCCCCGCCACTTCGGCCTCGGGCGGCAGTGTGAACGTCACCGCAGCGACGACGACGCTCACCTCGGCCGGTGCCGAGGGCTTCGCCGGGTTCTATGAGGCGGGGACGGCGCTGGATGCGCTCGCCTTCGAGCTCCCGGTCGGCGGTGAGGTGGAGTGCTCGGCCGCGACCGGCACGCTCGCCGAGACCGGTGCCGAGCCCAGCGGGCTGCTGGCGGTGGCGGGCGTCATGGTGCTGCTCGGTGCGGTCGTGCTGGTGCGCCGCCGCGCGATGCACAGCTGACGATGCGCATCCCACGTAGCCTGCGATGCCTGATCGCCGCCGTCCTGGCGCTGGTCACCCTCACCGGGTGCACCGGCGCCGGGACGGCGGCCGGCCCAGCCGGGTCCTCGCCCTCGGTCTCGCCTGCGTCACCGTCCTCTACCTCGTCACAGTCACCCTCGTCGCCGTCGGAGGATCCCGACGGCGCAGCCTCACCTGGACCGGACCCGCGCACCCTCGTAGGCCCCTCCTCCGCGGCCGCCCTGCCCGAGGTGGAGCCGGTCGCCGAGGGCGCCTCCCCGCAGCTTCCGGTCACCACAACCGGAGTGGACGGCGTGGATGCCACGTTCACCGACATCTCACGGCTTCTGGCGCTCGACCTCTATGGCACTCTCACCGAGACCGTCATCGGGCTCGGCCTCGGTGACAGGCTCGCCGGCAGGTCGACCTCCAGCACCGAGGCCTCGATCGCGGACCTGCCGGTCGTCACGCAGAACGGTCATGAACTGAGCGTCGAGGCCATCCTCGGGCTCGACCCGACGGCGGTGATCATGGACACCACGATGGGACCGCCGGAGGTGCCCGAGCAGTTGCGCGCAGCCGGGATACCCGTGCTCGTCGTTACCTCCGAGCGTGGGGTGGACCTGATCGCCGACCAGATCACCACGGTGGCGCAGGCGCTCGGAGTTCCGGAGGCCGGGAGCGCGCTCGTCGATCGGTTCGACGCTGATCTCACCGAGGCCCAGGTGTACGTGGAGCAGGTGGCCGGCGACTGGGATCCGCTGCGGATGGTCTTCCTCTATGTGCGCGGGACCGGAAGCGTGTTCTTCGTGATGGGTGAGGGGTCCGGCGGTGACGACCTGATCGAGCACATCGGCGGGATCGACGCCGCCACCGACGGCGGGGTCAGCGACATCGCACCCGCCACGGCCGAGGCTGTGATCGCGCTCCAGCCGGAGGTGATCCTTACGATGACCGGTGGTCTGGAGTCCACCGGGGGTGTGCCGGGTCTGATCGAGCGGCCCGGCATCGCGCAGACGCCGGCGGGGGCCAGCGAGCGGGTCGTCGACGTGGCCGACGGTGATGTGCTCTCGTTCGGTCCCTCGTTCCCGGCGGTCCTGGTCGCCCTGGCCGACGCGGTCTACCAGCCGTGACCGTGGCGACCAGGCCGCTCGGTCGGCACGGTGGGGTCGGCGTGAAGGCGAGCTCCGCCGTCGTGGGCCGGCGCACATCCCGGGCGACGGTGACCGCGGTGGTGCTGGTGGCGACGATCATCGCCCTGTCGATCGTGTCGCTGCACCTGGGGCAGTACCGGATCTCGCTGCCTGAGGTGGCCGACAGCCTGTTCGACCGGGTCGGGTTGGGTGACGGGGCGTCGTCCATGGCGGACGGCGTGCTCTGGGACGTGCGCCTGCCCCGGATCCTCGCCGGGCTGCTGGTAGGGGCCGGCCTCGGGGCGGCCGGGGCGATCACGCAGGGCCTGTTCGGCAATCCACTGGCCGAGCCGAGCGTCGTGGGTATCACCTCCGGCGCCGGGGTCGGCGCCGCTGCGGCGACGGTCCTCGGAACGGCTGCGACCATGACATTCGTGGTCCCGGTCGCCGCATTCGCCGCCGGTATCGCGACCACGATGCTCGTCTGGGTGCTCGCCGGATCGGTCCGCGGCGGCGGAACTGTGGCGCTGGTCCTGGTCGGGATCGCGGTCAACGCCGTGGCGGGAGCGGCGTCGTCGTTGCTGATCTTCCTCGCTGACAGCACCAGCCGGGAGGCGGTCGTCTTCTGGCAGTTGGGTAGCCTCAACGGCGCGATGTGGTCTGATGTCCGGGTCGCCGGTCTCCTCGTCGGTGCCGGTCTGGTCTGGGCGCTCTTCCTCGCCCCCGGCCTGGACTCGCTCGCGCTCGGTGAACGCGCCGCCGCGCACACGGGCCTGGATCTTCGCAGGTTCCGGATTCAGGCGGTCCTCGTGGCCGCCCTGCTGACCGCGGCGGCCGTGGCGGTGGCGGGCATCATCGGCTTCGTCGGTCTGATCGTGCCGCACCTGCTGCGCTTGGTCGTCGGACCTCGCCAGCGTTCCATTCTCCCGCTCTCCGCGCTCGGTGGAGCCGCCCTCATCGCCGGCAGCGACCTCGTGGCGCGCACCACTGTGCCCTTCGTGGACCTGCCCATCGGTGCGCTCACCGCCGTCGTCGGTGGCCCCGTCTTCTTCTTCCTGCTACGCACGCGGATCTCGGCATGAGCAGGATCGAGCTCGACGGCGGCCCCGCCCTGGATGTGCCCGTCACCGGGGGTGGAGGTACAGCGGCGCGCACCGGCCCAGCGGTTCGGGTCGAGAACCTCAGCGTCGACCGGGGCTCGCGGCGGGTGCTGGACGGCGTCAGCCTGGCGGCCGTGCCAGGTACGGTGACCGCCGTCATCGGACCGAACGGCAGCGGGAAATCCACCCTGATCGGTGCGATCGCCGGTGACGTTCCGCTCGCCGACGGCCGGGTGTGGGTGGCCGGCCGGAACGTGCACAGCATGCGCCCGGCCGAAGCGGCGCAACGACGGTCGGTCTACACCCAAGAGACAGCCGTCTCCTTCGACTACTTCGGTGCCGAGATCGTCGCGCTCGGGCGGCGGCCCTGGCGCTCGCAGGAGACTGCGGCCGAGCGCGAGGCGATCGTCGCCGCAGCGCTGGACGAGACCGAGATGGCGCAGGCATCGCGCCGTCGGGTGCTCACCCTCTCCGGTGGTGAGCGGGCACGGGTGCAGCTCGCTCGGGTGCTGGCCCAGGATGCGGCGGTGGTGCTGCTGGACGAGCCCACCGCAGCGCTCGACCTGCGCCACCAGGCACTCGTGCACCGGTTGTGCCGCGACGTTGCGGCTGCCGGCGGCACGGTCCTGGTGGTGCTGCACGACGTCGATGCGGCGCTCGCGGTGGCAGACCAGGTGCTGTTGCTCGATGAAGGTCGGGCAGTGGTGCAGGGGTCACCGGCTCAGGTCAGGGCCGAGCATCTCGAGCACGTCTACGGCTATCCCGTCGACATCGTGACCCATCCGGTCGACGGGCGCCGTCTGGTGCTCCCGCGGCGGGTTCGGCACTGAGCCGGGAGTGCCTCGACATGCCTAGCTGATCTGGAGTGCCTCCAGCACTGCTGCCACTCGTCGCCGTTGCTCCCCGTCCAGCCCACGGATCGGAAGCGGGAGGCACGGCTGCTCGGCGATCCCGAGCAACTCGGCGATGGTGGCGATCACCCGGATGCTGCCTCCCATCTCGGTGAACAGTCGCCATAACGGTGCCAGCCGCACGTTCTCGGCCTCGGCCTCTGCGGCGTTGCCTGCCAGTGCCGGGCGTGCCAGTCGTAAGGCCACCTCGGGCAGGGTGCCGGCGATCACCGAATACCAGGCGTCGCACCCGGCAGCGAGGCCCGCCGTGGCGAACGGGTCGCCGGAGACGCCGATGGTCACGCTCTCGCCGACCGCCCCCCGGATCCTCGCAACATGCTCACGCGCCGCCGCCGGTTCGGTCGGCACGCCGGGAATCTTGATCGACGCCACCCCTGGCACGCGCGCCACCCGCGCGTACAGTTCCGGCGTGAAGGTGACGTGTGTCGTCCCCGGGTTGTCGTAGACGATCACGGGCAGCGGGCTGTGGGCCGCGACCGTCTCCACGAGCCCGACCACGTCGTCATCGGTGAGCGGGTGGTAGGACATCGCGGGCAGCAGCACGGCCGAGGCGCCCGCATCCGTGGCGTCGTCGACATGCCCCAGCACGTGCGAGGTGCGTAGTGCTCCGACCCCCACGATGACCGGGACGTCGCCCGCATGTTCCACCGCCACCCGCGCCACCCGCGCCCGTTCGGCTCGGCTCAGATAGGGGTACACCCCGGTCGATCCCAGCGCGGCGATCGAGTCGACGCCCGCCGCCGCGACGCGTGTGACCTGGGCGGCGAACGCGCGCTCGTCCACGGAGTCCTCGCGTATCGGGGTGAGGGGGAATGCGCTCAGTCCTGTGCAGGTGATGATGGGCCTCCTTGTTCCCACCACTCTAGCCCTGTGTACTGTATACAGCGACGGAGACGAGGAGGCCCGTGTGACCCTGCGATCTGACCGGAGCGCCTGGCAGGACCATACCCAGCTGCACCAGAACAGGGCGCCCGCCCGTGCCTACCTGGTCGGCTATCAGGACGAGCCCGCCGCCCGGAGCATGGCCCGCGAAGCGAGTGCCCAGTGGCGTTCCCTGAATGGTGACTGGCACTTCCGCTTCTACGAGCACCCGCTCGACGTGCCAACCGGCGTCGCCGAGCACCCGCACCCCGACGGGGCCGTGATCACCGTGCCGAGCCTGTGGCAGCTGCAGGGCTACGGCCGCCTGCAGTACACCGACGAGGGCTATCCCTTCCCGATCGATCCACCGCTCACGGTCACCGCGAATCCCACCGGCGTCTACCAGCGCACCATCCACGTCGACCCCGACGACCTCACCGGGCAGGTCCTGCTCCGGTTCGACGGCGCCGACTCCTTCCTCCAGGTCTTCCTCAACGGCACCGAGATCGGCTTCTCCAAGGGCAGCCGCCTCACCGCCGAGTTCGACATCACCGCGCACCTGCGCCCCGGTGCGAACCTGCTGACCGCCCTCGTCCACCAGTTCAGCGACGCCAGCTATCTCGAGGACCAGGACATGTGGTGGGCCTCCGGCCTGTTCCGCGAGGTCAGCCTGCTGGTCCGCCCCGCGGCCCGCCTCGACGACGTGCACACCTGGACCACCTTCGACGCCCCGCCGGACCAGGTGCCCACGGACGCCATCCTGCACGTGCGCGCCCGGGCGAGCTCCGCCGTCGGGAAGCTCGGCTACCGCCTGCTGGACCCCGACGGAGCCGAGGTTGCCACGGGGCACCTTGCGGAGTCGGCCGACGGTCTCACCCTCGACGTCCCCGTCCACGCTCCTGCCCAGTGGAGTGCCGAGGAGCCGCACCTGTACCAGCTGCTGCTTGAGACCCACGACGGCGCAGGTGCCGTGACCGAGATCGTCCCGGTGCGCATCGGGTTCCGCGAGGTGACGATCTCAGGTGGCGTGCTGCGCCTGAACGGGCGTTATCTCGCCCTGCACGGGGTGAACCGGCACGACCACGATGACGTCACGGGCCGCACGGTCAGCCTGGAACGGATGGAGCAGGATGTGCGGCTGATGAAGGCGCACAACATCAACGCCGTCCGCACCTCGCACTACCCGAACGACCCCCGCTTCTACGAGCTGTGCGACGTCTATGGCCTCTACGTGCTCGCCGAGACCGACTTGGAGACCCACGGCTTCAGCTACACCGACAACCTGTCGCGGCTTGCCGAGGATCCTGAGTGGCGTCCGGCGTTCGTGGACCGGATCGAACGACACGTGCTCGCCCAGCGCAACCACCCCAGCATCGTGATGTGGTCCCTGGGCAACGAGTCCGGCATGGGGGAGAACTTCGCTGCCATGTACCGCCGGGCGAAGGGGCTCGACCCGACCCGCCCGGTGCACTACGAGGAGGACCGCGACGCCGAGGTGATGGACGTGGTCTCCACCATGTACTCCCGGGTGCAGATGATGGACGAGCTCGGCCGGTACCCCCTCGGCAAGCCCCGGATCCTGTGCGAGTACGCCCATGCGATGGGCAACGGACCGGGCGGGCTGGCCGAGTACCAGGAGGTCTTCGACCGCCACCCCTCGATCCAGGGCCATTTCGTGTGGGAGTGGATCGACCACGGCATCCGCACGAACAGCACAGACGGGTCCGACGGTCAGGTGTACTGGCGCTACGGCGGCGACTTCGGGGACGAGCCGCACAACGGCAACTTCTGCATCGACGGGCTCGTGCTGCCGGACCAGACCCCGAGCCCGGGCCTGCGCGAGTACGCCCAGGTGATCTGCCCCGTGGTGGTCGAACCAGCCCCCGACGGCGGACCTTCCGCAGGCGTGCGCGTGCGGTTGCGTAGCCGGTACGGCGTGCGCGACACGGCCGGGATCGACCTCGAGGTGCGGACCCTGCACGACGGCGAGACCGTCGCCACCCGCACCGTGCCCGCCCCGGTGCTGGGCCCGGGAGAGGGGGCCGTGGTGGAGGTGGCCCCAGCTCCACCTTCGACCGGTACAGCGACCGAGCGCTTCCTCACCATCACCGTGCGGCACCGGGAGGCCACCCGCTACGCCGCGGCCGGACACCCGCTCGGGGTCTACCAGGTGCCCCTGCCCCCGGGCCCGAGTACCGCGCCGCCCGCTGCCCAGGTGAGACGCGGCAGGCTGGAGATCGAGGACGACGGACGGGGCGCCGTCGTGCGCCTCGCCGAGCAGACCTGGCGATTCTCCCGCCGGGAAGGCGCCCTGGTGGGCCTGACCGACGGCGGCCGAGACCTGCTCCGCCGGCCTCCCCGGGTGCAACTCGACCGCCCCACGATCGACAACCACCAGGTGGAGCGGGACACGCTCTGGGCGCCGCGGTTCTGGCATCTGATGCGCACCCACCCGCGGGCTTTCGCGATCGAACGCGAGGGCGAGACAGTCCGGGTGCGCACCACCGCGCTGCACGCACCGCCCGCGTACGAGCTCGGGGTGCGGGTCGCGGCCGACTACCTACTCGGCCCGGATGGTGCGTGCCGGATCGAGATCGCCGGCGAGCCGTACGGCGACTACACCGGCGTGGTGCCGATGCTCGGCGCCACTCTCGGCGTGGATCCGGCGCTGACCGAGGTGGAGTACTACGGCCTCGGTCCCGGCGAGAACTATCCGGACTCGCGCGCCGCGGCCACGATCGGGCGCTATCGCAGCACCGTGGACGCGCTGAACACGCCCTATGTCCGCCCGCAGGACACCGGCAACCGTGGTGGGGTTCGTTGGCTGGCACTGACCGACAAGGGCGGCTCGGGGCTCTGGATCGGGGCGGACAACCCGGTGGAGGCGGCCGTGTGGCCCTGGTCCGGCCCTGCCCTCGAGACGGCGGCGCACCAGTGCGACCTCGAACCCGAGGATGTGCTCACGGTGACCCTCGCCGACGCGCTGCTGGGCCTGGGCTCGAACTCATGGGGCTCCGAGGTGTTGCACTCGCACCGAGTGTGGCTGCGCCCGTTCCGCTTGGCCCTCACACTGATCCCGATGCGACCAGGTGGCGCCCCGGGCCAGAGCGCCGCAACGAGCAGGAGGCCGGCATGCTGATCCGCAGCACGAGCGAGATCGAGCCGATCCTCGCGCAGCAACGCCCGTGGCGCCGGGTTCTGGAGACGCTGCGCCGGTTGGCCGAGTCGCCCGAGCGGATCTCCGACGGCGCCGCTCGCTCCGTGGGGGACGCCGCCACCTACCGCCTGCTCACCGCAGCCGACGTGGATTCCGCCGACCTGGTGCGGCATCGGCGCTATCACGACGCCTTCGCCGTGCTCGATGGGGTCGCCACGCTGGAGGTCGCCCCCGCCGACTGGCTCACCGTCGTGCGCTCCTACCGCGACACCGACGACACCGAGCTCCTCTCAGGTGCCGGCACCGTGGTGCAGATCGGCGCCGGCCAGATGGGCGTCCTGGCGATCGACGAAGCGGTCCGTGTGGTCGAGTTGGAGGGCCGCTGCGTGCTGTGGCGGGTCACGGTGGAGGGTTCGCATATCCCGTCCACCTGACTGCGCTTGACATCAACTGTGTGCTGTATACAGAATACAAGCACTGAAACCCAGACCAAAGGTGGTTCCCATGTCTCAGTCCGTGACGCGCTCCCGCACGCGCATCCGAACCCACGGCGCCGTGGCCGTGCTCGCCGCCGGCACCTTGCTCCTCAGCGCGTGCAGCGGCAGCGGAAACAGTGGTGGCGGCTCCAGTGACGGCAGTTCCACCGTCACCTGGTCCACCTGGGGCAGCCCGGAGGAGCTCGAGCGCTTCGAAGGCTTCAACGAGCAGTTCATGGCCGACCACGAGGACATCACCGTGGAATTGCAGCCGACCGCCGGCTACAGCGACTACCACTCCAAGTTGCTCGCCCAGCTCACCTCGGGCACGGCGCCTGACGTGTTCTACGTGGGCGATGACCGGATCGGTGAATTCGTCGACGCCGGTGTGCTGCTGCCGCTGAGCGACCTGATGGACTCCGATGCCAGTCAGACCCCGGTGGACGCATTCAACCCGGGCGTGCTCGGCGCCGGGCAGACCGAGGATGGCGAGATCTACGCCGTGCCGAACGACGTGAACCCGGACGCCCTCTGGTACGACAAGGAGGCGCTCGCCGCCGCCGGGATCACCGAGGACCCGGCCGAGCTGGCCGCCAACGATGAGTGGACCACCGAGACGTTCCTGGAGATGAACGACAAGCTCGCCGAGGCGGGCCTGATCGGCTCTATGTACTGGAATTACTACGGCACCCACTGGAGCTGGGTCTCCTCCCAGGGGGGCACCGCCTACGACGAGAGCGGCACCTTTGTCGGCAACACGGACGCCACCACGGTGGACGCGGTGCAGACTTTCGCCGACTACATGCAGGACGGCACCTTCGTGGTGGCCGACACCATGCCGGAGGGCGCCGGAGCGGACTCGGAGTTCGTGACCCACGGCGCCGGCTTCTTCGCCCAGGGTCGCTACACGATCGGCACGCTGGAGGAAGCCGGGGTGGCCGAGTCCTACGACATCGTGCGCTGGCCGACCCCCGACGGCACCGCCGCCCCGACCACCGTGGCCGCCTCCTACCTGGTGATCAACGCCGACACCCCCGACCCCGACGCCGCCTTCGCGTTCTGGACCGCCTACCTCTCCCAGGAGGGGCAGGAGTTCCGGCTCTCCGAGGGTGGGAACGCCGTCCCCTCGATCGAGGGCGCGGACGACGTGGTGCTCGCCGACGGGTACCCCGAGCACGCACAGACGTTCCTCGACATGCGCGACATGGGCTTTGCGAACTATGCCGCTGAGTCCACCGTGCCGGGCCTGAGCACTGACATCAACGAGGCCATGCTGAACCTGTACCAGGGTGCCGGCGGCACCGCGCAGGAGACGCTCGACCAGATCGCCGCTCTCGCCGCGGACGGCTGAGGCGACCGCCGCGCTGATGACTGCTTCGACTCCTGCCCCGACTGCCCGCCCGGCGGCGCCGAGGGAGCTCCGTGGGGAGCCCACCTGGCGCCGCCGGCGGCGGCGGTGGGGGCTCGCCTTCGTCGGGCCGCAGGTGCTCGGCATGACGATCTTTGTGGCCCTGCCGTTCGCCGGGAGCATGGTGCTCGCCTTCGCGGACTGGAACGGGCTCACTGAGCTCAGCTGGGTCGGGTTCGACAACTTCCGCGACCAGTTGACCAGCCCCAAGTTCGGCCGTTCGATCCTGAACACCCTGCTGATCGCCCTGATCACCGTGCCGATCGGGCTCGGCCTGGCCGTCACCATCGCGGTGGCGTTGGAGAAACTGAAGGTCCGCACCCTCTATCTGCTGCTGTTCTTCGCCCCCGTGGTCACCTCCCAGGTCGCGGTGGCCACGATCTGGCAGCAGCTGTTCCGCGCCGACGGGATCGTCTCGGGCTGGATCGCCCGGGTGCTGCCCATCGACCCACCGAACTGGCTCGGCGACCCGCGGTTGGCGCTCATCGCGGTGTGCATCGTGACCGTGTGGGCCTCGCTCGGTCTGAACGTGGTGATCTTCCTCGCCGGACTGCAGAACGTCCCGCCCACTGTGGTGGAGGCCGCCCGGATCGACGGCGCCGGCCCGGTCGCCTTGTTCTGGCGGATCCGGCTGCCCTTGCTGAGTCCGATCATGTTCTTCTCGTCAGTGATCGCGTTCATCAGCTCACTGCAGACGTTCGACCTGGTGTTCATCCTGACCGACGGTGGCCCGCAGGACGCCACCCGCACGATCGTGCTGCACATCTACGACGTTGGCTTCGGCAGGTTCCAGTTCGGCCTGGCCAGCGCCGCCTCGATCATTCTGCTGGGCATCACCTTGGTGATCACCGCGGCGCAGTTCGGGGTGCAGAAGTACTTCGTGCACTACGAGGAGGACTGAGGGCCCGATGACTGCTGTCTCTGTGACTGCCCCGAGCAATCGCCGCCGCGTACCGGCCACCACGGTGGTACTGCACACCCTGCTGATCGTGGGCGGCCTGGCCATGGTCTTCCCCTTCATCTGGATGATCCTGACCAGCCTGAAGACGCTGCCCCAGCTGCTCGCCGAGCCTCTCAGCCTGCTACCGGACCCGCTCACGGGCGAGAACTACCCGGAAGCGCTCAGCGCGATGCCGTTCGGCCGGGCGTATCTGAACTCGGTGTACATCGCAGGTCTGATCATCGCCGGCACCCTGGTGACCGCCTCGATGGCCGGGTACGCCTTTGCACGCATCCCGTTCCGCGGCTCCAAGGCCCTCTTCATCGGCTTCCTCGCCACCCAGATGATCCCCAAGCAGGTCACTCTCGTGCCGTTCTACCTGCTGATGTCGAGACTCGGCTGGGTGGACTCGCACCTCGCGCTGATCGTGCCGGCGATGCTGGCGAACCCGTTCGCGGTGTTCTTGATGCGTCAGTTCGTGCTGAGCTTGCCGAAGGAACTGGACGAGGCTGCCACCTGTGACGGTGCCGGCCCGGTGCGCACCTTCTTCGCGGTGGTGCTGCCGAATCTGCGGCCCGGGCTGAGCGCGCTGGCGATCATCGTGGCGCTGGACACCTGGAACAACTTCCTCTTCCCGCTGGTGCTGCTGAACTCTACCGAGCTGTTCACCGTGCCGCTGCTGCTCGCAGGCTTCGAGGGGCAGCACGGCGGGGTCAATTACGGCCTGGTGATGGCAGCCAGCGCGGTCTCCACGGTGCCGGTGCTGATTCTGTTCGTGATCGCGCAGAAGCGGATCCTGAACTCGATGGCCACGTCCGGGCTGGGTGGTCGTTGATGGAGGGACTCGATCTGGACGCCATCCCCCTCTCCCTGCCCGGCTCCCGGCTGTTCCTCACCGCTGAGGCCGAGGGTGTGGTGCTGCACAGCGCCGAGTACGAACGGTCCCGCACCGAGGTCCGGCTGCTGGAGGCCGTGCAGGTCCTGGCCCCCGACGGCGCACCTCGCGCCCTCGACCTGATCGAGCCGGGGGTGCTGGCCTGGGGGCCGGTCACGCTCACCTTCGCCGGCGAGCGTGCCCTCTCCCTGGGATCGGCCGATGGCGCGGGCATGCGTCTGCGCGCTCGCATCCCGGCCCGGATGGGCCTGGTGGTGCAGGAGTGGCCCGACGGCGTCCTGATCAGGACTGATCTGCGCGTCGCCTCGCGGGTATGGGTCCGTGGGGCGCGTCTGGACGAGGCGACCGGTGATCTGCTGGCCGACGGCCCGGTGACCGTGCACCTGGATGAGCCGCCACCGGCACCCGCGTCGGAGCCATACCCGCGGCCGGATCCAGCCACGCACCAGCGTCACCTCGCCGCCACCCGAGCCACCTGGGCCGAGTGGTTGGCCCGCTGCCCCCGGGTGCGCGAGGACCTGGCCCCGATGGCCGTCCTGTGCTGGTACGTGCTGGGCGCGAACACGGTCCGCCTCGGCGCCGACGGCGGGGGAGGGCTGGGTGTGGTGCCTGCGCTGCGCGGCTACGCCGGCGTCTGGCAGTGGGACGCCTACTTCATCGCTAGCGGCCTGCGGCATGGCGCCCCGGCGCTCGCGGCCGAGCAGCTCAACCTGGTGCTCGGCACGGCCCGTCCGGACGGCCAGCTGGTGGACGTGGTCCACGACGACGGCGTGCTCGCCTCCTCCGACGATCTTCCGCCCGGTGACCTGGAGAACCTGCGCCGGCTCGCCTCCCCGGTGGCCGACCCGGACGACCCGGTGGCCCTGACCAAGCCGCCGCTGGCCGCATGGGCGCTGGCCCGGCTTGCTGACGGTCCGCACCCGCCCGAGCCCGCCTGGCTGGACCGTCAGATGGAGCGGGTACTCGCCTCCCAGCGCTGGTGGTTCGCCACGCAGGACACCGACGGTGACGGCCTGCCCGAATACACCCACCCGTATTCCTCCGGGCTGGACGACTCGCCCGTCTTCGACGCCGCGGTACCCCTGACGTCCCCGGATCTGGCCGCCTATCTGGTGGTGCAGGACCAGCTCCTCGCTGATTGGGCCCGGCGGACGGGCCGCCCCGAGGTCGAGGCCGAATGCCGCGCCCGGCGCACGGCCACCCGGGCGGCCCTGCTCGGACTCTGGGACGGGACCCGGTTCCGCGCCCGCGGCCACCACGGCACGGTCGAGACCGAGACCATCCTGGAGCTGCTGCCCCTGCTCATCGGTGACCTGCCGGCGGACCTGACGGACGCCGTCGTGGGCCGCCTGGGCGATCACTTCGCCGCCCCGGTGGGCGTACCCACGGTGGCCACGGACGATCCGGACTTCGACCCGGATCAGATGTGGCGCGGCCCCAGCTGGGTGAGCACCAACGCGCTGCTCGCGCTCGGGCTGCGGGCCAGCGGCCACCCGGACGAGGCTCGGTGCGTTGCCGAGGCGACCGTGGCGATGGTGGTCGGTGCCGGTGGGCCGCACGAGTACGTCAACCCCGTCACAGGCGACAAGCCCCCTCGTGCGGTCACCGCATTCTCTTGGTCGGCCGCACTGTACGTGGACCTGGCGGTGGCGCTCACTGAAGGCTCGTTGTGACTCCTCAGTCGGCGGCCGGCTCGGCCACCTCGAGCAGCCGCTGCGTACCGCCCGCCCAGTTGTTCGCGAGCGCCTGCTTCGCGCCTTCGACGTCTCCCTCGGCCAGGCACGTGGCGATGGCGGCGTGCTCCTCGGTACGGCGAGCAATGAGCTGCTCGTCGTTGACGAGCAGGGCCTCGTACCTGTGCATCGTGGCCCGGACGTTCTCGATCACGACCAGCAGCCGCTGGTTCGGGCAGACCGAGAGCATGTGCCGGTGCCAGGAGTCATCTCGCTGGTTCAGAATGGCGTGCTGCACCGTCTCCTCGGCGAAATCGTCGGACATCGTCTGTAGCTCTGCCCCGATCCGGCGCAGGTCGTCGATATCGCTGAGATCGAGGGCCAGGCCCTCCAGGGTGGAGAGCACGGGTGCCAGCTCGACCAGCTCGGTCGCGCTCAGCGGCAGGAAGCGGAAGCCCCGGCCAGACTCGCTGGCGATCTGTCCTTCACCTTCGAGGGCGATGAGGGCTTCACGCAGCGGCGTGCGGGAGACACCGAGCTCGGCCGCGAGCTGGACCTCGTTGATCTGCTCACCTGGCTTCACCGAACCCGTCCGCATGCGATGCAGGATCTCCTCGCGCACCTGGGCGCGCAGCGCGGAGCGCTTGATGACCATGCTGTCCTCCTGTGGTGGTGCCGGCTGGAGTGCCGACCGGCGACCGGCGAGCATCCTGCGCCTCATCCTAGGAGCGGGACGGTTCTCGTGTCGCTTCGTCGTGTAATGTATACAAAATACAGTGGACGTGACAATCGATGGACGCCGCCGTCCGAGGGAAGTGATGACTAGTGACCACACCGTTCGTGCACCCCTACCTACCGAACAGCGCCCCCGAAGTGCGGGCCGAGATGCTCGCCGCCGTGGGCGCGGAGTCGGTGGAGGAGTTCTACGCCGACATCCCTGCCGCTCTCCGGCTCACCGGTGACCTGGACCTGCCTGAGCCCTTGGTTGCCGAGGCCGACCTGAGCCGGCACGTTCGTGGCATCCTCGGCAAGAACCGCACCCGGCTGTCCTTCCTCGGCGCCGGCACGTACCACCACCACGTGCCCGCCGTCGTGGACGAAGTGATCGGCCGCAGTGAGTTCCTCACCGCCTACGCCGGTGAGCCGTACGAGGACCACGGCCGCTTCCAGGCACTGTTCGAGTACGCCTCGCTCCTGGCCGAGCTGCTCGAGGTGGAGGTGGTGAACGTGCCCACCTACGACAGCCTGCAGGCGACGGCCACCGCCCTGTCCATGGCCGTGCGCGCCACCGGACGCACCCGCATCCTGGTCGCCTCCGACGTCCGCGCCGACGTGTTGAGCAAGGTGGAGGACTTCATCCGCCCGTATGCGAGCCTCGAGCACGTGCCCACCGTCGATGGCATCGCCGACGTCGCCGCAGTGACCGCACTCCTCGGCGACGACGTGGCCGCCGTCTGGGTGAGCACCCCCTCGGCCACCGGCGCGGTGGAGACTGCGATGACGCAGCTCGCCGAGGCGACCCACGCCGTCGGCGGCCTGCTGGTGGCCCAGACCGACCCGATCGGCCTCGGGGTGCTCACTCCGCCGGCCGCCCAGGGCGCCGACATCACCTGCGGTGACATCCAGTCCCTCGGCATCCACGCGTGGTTTGGCGGCGGCCACGCCGGCTTCGTCGGCGTGGCCGACGATCCGCGGCTCGTGATGGAGATGCCGCACCGGTTGTTCGGTCTCGCCTCCACCTCGGTGGAGGGTGAGTACGGCTTCGGGGACGTCGCCTGGGATCGCACCGCCTTCGCCCACCGCGAGGAGGGGAAGGAGTGGGTGGGCACCGCTGCCGCCCTGTGGGGGATCGCCGCCGGGGTGTATCTGGCACTCATGGGACCGCAGGGGATGGTCGAGCTCGGTGAGACGCTGCTGGCCCGCACCGCCTACGCCCGGAAGGTGCTCACCGCCCTGCCGGGGGTGAGTGAGGCCGACGGCGCCGTGCACCTGCGCGAGTTCGTCCTGCACCTGCCCCGCCCGGCCGCCGAGGTGGTCGAGGAGCTGCGCGCGAAGGAGATCGAAGCCGGTGTGGTGCTCGGCGAGCACGAACTGCTCGTGTGCGTCACCGAGATGACCACGCAGGCCGATATCGACCTGCTCGCCCGTGAGCTCGGTGCCGTTCTCGGCACCGCTACTGACGCCACCACCCACACCCCCGTCCTCGAGGAGGTCGCCCGATGAGTCTGCCGATCGCCACCAAGCCCGCCCTGCGCCGCTTCCACCAGGCACGCTGGGACGAGCCGATCGTGTTCGAGCTGGACGCCCCGGGGGAGCGCGGTGTGCTGCCACCTCAGGTTGAGCCCGGCGTGCGGGAGACCGTGGGCGACGTGCTCGCCGACCTGCCCGAGTCCCTGCGTCGCCCTGCTCCGCCGACGCTGCCCCGGATCGGGCAGGCCCGGGTGCTTCGGCACTACCTGCGCCTGTCCCAGGAGAATCTCGGCGCGGACCTGAACGTCGACGTCGGCCAGGGCACCTGCACGATGAAGTACGCCCCCAAGGTGAACGACCAGCTGGTTGCCGACCCCGGTCTGCGGGACGTGCACCCGCTGCAGGGTGAGGAGTCGGTGCAGGGGGCGCTGGAGATCCTGTGGCGCACCGAGCAGGCGCTGACGGCGATCTCCGGGATGGACAGGGTGAGCCTGCACTCCACCGGCGGCTCGAGCGCCATCTGGACGAACGTGGCGATGATCCGCGCCTATCACGCCTCCCGTGGTGAGGCCGAGCAGCGCGACGAGGTGATCACCACGATCTTCTCCCACCCCTCGAACGCCGCCGCGGCCGCCGTGGCCGGCTACAAGGTGATCACCATCCACCCGGACGCCGACGGCTACCCGGATCTGGACGCGCTCAGGGCGGCCCTGTCCGAGCGGACCGCGGCGATCATGGTGACCAACCCGGAGGACACCGGGATCTACAACCCCCGGATCGTCGACTGGGTGGAGGCGGCGCACGCCGTCGGGGCGCTCGCCTCCTACGACCAGGCGAACGCGAACGGCATCCTCGGCATCACCCGCGCCCGGGACGCCGGTTTCGACGTGTGCCACTTCAACCTGCACAAGACCTTCGGCACCCCGCACGGGTCCGGCGGTCCCGGTGCCGGGGCGAACGGGGTGGCCGAGCACATGGCGCCGTTCCTGCCCGGGCCGATGGTCGAGCGCGACGGCGACCGGTTCCGTCTGGCCGCCGGCGGTGAGCTGTCCATCGGTGCGGTCTCGGCGTTCTACGGCGTGATCCCCACCATCGCCAAGGCCTACGCCTGGATCGCCGCCCTCGGCGCGCCCGGACTGCGGGCCGTGGCCGAGACCGCGGTGCTGAACAACAACTACCTGATGAGCAAGATCCTCGCGATCCCAGGTGCCTCCGCCCCGTACGCGACGGGAAGGCGCCGGGTGGAGCAGGTGCGCTACTCCTGGCAGGAGCTGTACGAAGACACGGGCATCACCTCCGAGGAGATCGGGGTGCGGGCCGCCGACTACGGCACCCACTACTGGACAAGCCACCACCCGTACGTGGTGCCGCAGCCGTTCACCCTGGAGCCGACCGAGTCCTACTCCATGGCCGAGCTGGACGAGTACGCGGCCATCCTCGCGCAGGTGGCTCACGAAGCCCGGACGGACCCGGAGATGGTGCGTACCGCACCGCACAACCAGACCGTGCATCACACCCATCACGACGACCTGGACGACCCGGACCGGTGGGCGGTCACCTGGCGCGGCTACCTGCGCAAGTACCCCGACGCCCCCCAGCACCGCCGACCGTGATCAACGCTGCCGCACCTCGGCTGGGGTTGGTGGTCAACCCGGTCGCCGGCCTTGGTGGACCGGCCGGGTTGAAGGGCAGCGACGGCGCCGCGATCCAGGCCGCTGCCCGTGCCGCTGGGGTGCGGGCGCGGGCGGGCGAGCGAGCCCGACAGGCGCTGGAATCCCTCCCTGCCGGGACGCCGGTGCTCACCGGGCCCGGCGACCTCGGCGAGGACGTGACGCGCGAGGCCGGGATGGTGCCGGTCCCGGTCGACCTCCCCGACCCAACCGGGACCGGCGCGGACACCCGAGTAGTTACCGCGGCCCTGGTGGCGGCCGGTGCGGAGCTGGTGCTCTTCGCCGGTGGCGACGGGACCGCCCGGGACGTGGCTGCCGGGCTCACGGTCTCGGGATCGAGAATCCCAGTGCTCGGGGTGCCAGCCGGGGTGAAGATGTACTCGGCGTGCTTCGCGGTCTCCCCACAGGCCGCCGGGGCGCTCGCGGCTGACCTGCTCGTCGGCGCCGCCACACTGGTGGATGCGGAGGTGCTGGACGTGGACGAGGAGCAGGTCCGCACCGGGCGAGTGGACCCCAGACTGTTCGCCCTGGTCCGCACACCGGCGCACCCCCAGCGTTCCCAGGGCCGCAAGGTCGCCACCCCCACCGGTGACGGCGCGGCCGTGGCCTCCGTGGTGGCCGGGCTGGCCGCCCAGCTACGCCCCGGGGTGACCTACCTCGTCGGCCCCGGAGGCACCACGGCCGCCCTGCTGCGGCACCTCGGTCTGAGCGGCACCCCATTGGGCGTGGACGTGCTGCGCGACGGTGAGCTGCTCGCCACGGACATGGACGAGACCACGGCACTGGCCGCCGTCGGGGCATCGCCCGAGGGGACCGGCGGGACAGACGGCCATGACAGGCCAGGGGCGGGAGTCGTCGTCGGGGTGGTCGGCGGACAGGGGTTCCTGTTCGGCCGCGGCAACCAGCAGCTCTCCGCGCGGGTCCTGACGGCGGCCCTCGGCGATGCTGATCACCTCGCCCGCGACCGCCTCCTCGTCGGCGCCACCGAGCGCAAGCTCACCGAGCTCGGCGGCCGGCCGCTCCTGATCGACACCGGCGAACCGGGCATCGATCTTGCTCTGTCCGGCATGCTCCGGGTGACCACCGGGCCCGGACGCACCAGCATGTACCCAGCAACCGCAGCGAACGGAGTATGACCATGAATGACCTCACCGGCAAGACTGCCATCGTCACCGGGGGAGCTGGCGGGATCGGCTCGGCCACCGCCCGCGCGTTCGCCGCGGCGGGTGCGCAGGTGGCCGTGGTGGACCTGGATGGCGAGGCCGCTCAGGCCGTGGCTGACGCCATCGTGGCCGACGGCGGTCGCGCCCTCGCCATCGAGGCGGACGTCTCTGACGAGGCCGCTGTGACTGCGCTGGTGGACCGGGTGCAGGTTGAGCTCGGCGGGATCGACGTGCTGTTCAACAACGCCGGCATCATCCGCCGCACCACCGCCACCGAGCTGGACGCCGACACCTGGGACCTGGTGATGGCGGTGAACGTGCGCTCGATCTTCCTGCTGTGCAAGTACGTGGTGCCGGTGATGGCCGCGGCCGGTGGTGGATCGATCGTCAACACCGGCTCCGGCTGGGGTCTCAAGGGCGGCGGCCGGGCACTTTCCTACTGCGCGTCGAAGGGTGCCGTGGTGAACATGACCCGGGCGCTCGCGATCGACCACGGCCCGCAGGGAATCCGGGTGAACTCCATCAATCCCGGCGATGTCGACACCGGGATGCTGCCCGACGAGGCCCGCCAGCTCGGCCAGGACCCCGCCGAGTTCCTCGCCGAGTCCGTGGACCGGCCGCTGGGCCGGATGGGTCAGCCCGAGGAGATCGCCGCGGCTGTGGTGTGGCTGGCCAGTGACGCCGCCTCCTATGTGACCGGCGCGGCGCTCGTGGCCGACGGGGGCGGGATCGCCTGAGCATCAAACTGCCCGCTGCCGAATCTCACGAGGGCGGCCTGGATGTCGATTCCGTGCCTGTCGACGACACTCATGCCGCGCTCGCGTAGTCCCCGCCCGGCAGTCGCATCTGCTCGGCGTCCGACGTTAGGTTGAGGCGTATGACTATCGCCCTGCATTCACGCCTCAAGGACGGCCACGAAGAAGCCTACGAGCGCGATCACCAGCGGATCCCGGACGATCTCGCGGCCGAGTTCGCACGGCTGGGCATCCACGAGTGGCGGATCTGGCGTAGCGGCCGGGACTTGTTCCACCTGGTGGAGTGTGACGACTTCGAGGCGGCGATGATCGCCCTGGAGACCAGCCCGGCGAACGCGCGGTGGCAGGAATTCATCAACCAGCACCTGGAAGGGTTCGCAACCTTCACCGACGGCCCCGCCGGTACCGCGGTGCCGCAGGTGTGGACGCTGAGCGAGCAGGTCAGCACCAACTGAGCAGCGATCCCGACCTCGTCTCGTGCGGTCGCATGCCACACTCAGGCTTCGACGGCACCTGGTAGACCGGAGGAGCGGGCGTGGAGATCGCGTTGGTCTCGTTGTTCTGGATCATGCTGGCGGCCGTCCTGGCCCCGGTGATCGCCTCGGCGATTCCCCGGCGTGCGGTTCCCGAGGTGGTGCTCCTCATCGGCGCCGGCATCGTGCTCGGGCCGCAGGTGCTGGATCTGGCAGGGACTGCGCACGGGGTGGAGCTGGTCCGCGAGCTGGGCCTGGGGATGCTGTTCCTACTCGCCGGGTACGAGATCGAGACCGAGGAACTGACCAGCCACCGCGGGAAGCGGTCGGTGCTCGTGTGGGTGGTGTGCTTCGGGTTAGCCGTAGGCGTTGCCGGGGCCGCCGGTCTGTTCGCGGACTCGGCGGTGGCTGGATTCTCCGTCGCGATCGTGCTGTGCGCGACTGCGCTTGGCACCCTCATGCCGATCCTTCGTGAGAGTGGCCTCACCGGCACCCCGGTGGGGCGTGCCGTGATGAACCACGGCACCATCGGGGAGGTCGGGCCAGTGCTCGCCATGGCGATCCTGCTCGGTGCACGCGGCACAGTCGCATCCCTCGGGGTGCTCGCGGTGTTCGTTGTGGCCGCGGTGCTGATCGGCAGGGTGCCGTTGCGAGCCCAGCGCGTCTCGTCGAAGGTTCTGCAGGTCATCCGGTACAAGTCCGAGAGCACCTCCCAGACCACTGTCCGCGCGACCATGCTGCTGCTCGCGGCCCTGCTCGCCGTGGCCGCAGTACTGCAGCTGGACATCATCCTCGGGGCGTTTGCCGCCGGATTCATCCTGCGGCGGGTGCTGCCCAGTGGCGATGAGGCTCTGGAGCGCAAGTTGGAGGGCTTCGGGTACGGCTTCCTGATCCCGGTGTTCTTCGTGACCTCGGGGATGGCGATCGATCCGGGTGCGGTCGCGGGAGCGCCGGGCCTGCTCGCGATCCTGGTGGTCGCGTTGCTGCTGGTGCGCGGGCTGCCGGTGTTCCTCGGTGAGCGGTTCGTTGGTGCAGACCGCCTCGGTACTCGTGAGGCGGCCCAGGTGGGTCTCTACTCGGCGACGAGTCTGCCAATCATCGTGGCAGTCACCCAGGTGGCCGTCTCCGCTGAGGCCATGCCGGCTGACGTGGCGTCTTTACTCGTGGCGGCCGGGGCAGTGAGCGTGTTGGTGATGCCGTTGGTGGCCGGTGCGCTCGGCGGCTCAGAACAGGGCCAACACCTCGCTCCGGTCCACCGCCGCGAGTGAGTCGTGCCGCCACCGCGGTCTCTGATCACGATCCACCAGCACAGCTCGCACCCCTTCGATGAAGTCCTGGGCGGGGGCGCCGTTCATGAAAGCCGTCCCGAGCCGGAGATCCTGCGCCAGGACGTCCGCCACGGTCGGGAGCTGGGCAGCACGCCTGATCGCTGCCAGGGCCACGGCCACGGAGAACGGGCAGCGGGAACGCAAGGTGGCGGCGGCGCTCTGGGCCTCCGGCTCCTGCCGGGCGTCCAGGCGGGATTCGATCGTGGCCGCGTCCTCGCCCTCGAAACTGGCGTCGATCCACGGTCGCTGAGCAGCCAGGTCGCTATGAGGCTCTGGCCGTGACGGTCCGATCAGCACCGACAGCGGCGCACCCGTGGCCCAGTGCGCGCACAGGTCCTCCCAGGCGCCGGTCTCGATCATCGCGTCGGCCAGCCCGACGGCGATCGCGTCCGATCCCGTGATGCTCACCCCGGTCAGGGCGAGGTAGGTGCCGAGCTCACCAGGGGCCCGCGACAGCGGGAAGAGCGCCCCGACGTCGGGGAAGAACCCGATCCCCGTCTCCGGCATGGCCACTTGCGTGCGTGGCGTGACCAGGCGGAGCGAGGCATGCCCGGCGAGACCGATTCCCCCGCCCATCGTCACACCGTCCATGAACGCCACCACCGGGAGCTCGGCCTCGGCAATGAGTTGATCCAGCTTGTACTCGGCGCGCCAGAACTCCACCGCCCGATCGACGCCTGCTGCCCGCTCGGTGTCGCCGTACCGATGGCCGGCCAACAGCCCGTCGTGTATGGCGCGCACGTCACCCCCGGCGCACAGGCCGCGCTCCCCGGCACCATCCAGCGCGACAGCCTGCACGGATCCTTCCGCGGCCCAGCGGCGCAGCTGCGCCGTCATGGCCGTCACCATCTCGAGAGTGAGCGCGTTGATCGCTCGCGGCCGGTTCAACCGGATCCGGCCCAGAGCGCCCTGCCGGGCGACCAGTACGTGCTCGCCTGCCGGGGCCCAGGTGAGGTCGCGCTCCGCGGGGCCGGCGTTGCTGGTGGCCATGGCGTGCTCCTTTCCCGCGCGGAATCCGACGTCGATCTGGCGGTTCGGATGGCCGCATCACCACCGTATCGACGTGTGAACTCCGGAGGGCCGGAAATTGCGCGTCAATCTGGCGGTTGCGCCGGGTTGGCTCAACGACCAGATCGACGTTGAATTTCGGAGGTTCCCCGCCTGTGAGGTCGGACCCGTATGGACTCGTGATCTCAGTCGGTGATACGCGGTGGAGACGGAGAACGAGACCGGTAGCATCAAACGCACACCATCCAGAGCGGCTGAGAGTCCTGGCTCGACGACGCCGCAGCAACCCCTCAACGGAAGCCTCCCGCGGGGAAGGGTGCTACAGCCAGGTTCGATGGAGTTATCGATGCAGGCACAGTGTTTCCGTTCCGTGGCGCGCACGCCATACCCGACCGGCGGTGACCGGACATGACCACCGCCACTCTTTACCGCAGCCCGCGGGCCACGCCCAGTGTCTCGTTCGAGCTCTACCCGCCGCGCACCCCGCGCGGGCGGGAGACGATCGGCCGCACCATCGGCGCGCTCGCCAGCCAGATCCCGGACTACTTCTCGATCACCTACGGTGCCTCGGGCTCCACCAGGACCACGTCCCGGGAATTGATCTGCCGCGTTCTCGACGACACCCCGGTCACGCCGCTCGCGCACCTGACGTGTGTGGGGGCCAGTGCCGAGGACCTGTCCGAGTATGTCGCCACGCTGCTCGAAGCAGGGGTACGGGACTTCCTCGCGCTCCGGGGCGACCCGCCCGCTGGGGAGCCCGACTGGCAGCCGCACCCGCAGGGCCTGACGCGCGCCAGCGAGCTGGTCCACCTGCTGCGTCAGACCGCTCGCGAGCACCTCGGCGACGAGGGAGACGAGGTCAGCATCAGCGTGGCCACCTATCCGGGTGGCGCCTACGCCGACGACGGCACGCCCATGATCGCCCGGGACGACGTCGCGGCGCTGCTCGAGAAGCAGGCCGCGGGGGCGGACTTCGCGATCACCCAGCTCTTCTACGACGCGCGCCACTACGCCGAGCTGGTGCGCCAGGCCCGCGCCGCCGGGGTGCATATCCCGATCGTTCCCGGTGTGCTCCCGCTCACCGACCCGAACCGGCTGCGCCGGATGGTCGAGCTGACCGGTGTGCCCGTGCCACCCGACCTGCTCGACCATCTGGACTCAGCCGCCGACAAGGACGAGGCCTACCAGCGCGGTCTCGCCGCCAGTGTCCGTCTCGTGCACGAGGTCGTGGAGACCGGTGCGCCGGGCATCCACTTCTACACCTTCAACTCCTCGCGAGCAGTGCTCGACCTGCTACGCGAGTCCGGTCTGCGCTGAGACAAACCCCCCTGACCGGTCGGCTCCACGGCTGATCGGTGATCCGTCACACCCATCACACCCCACCCACGCCCGGCGGCGAACGCTGGGTTGCTCGGCTTCCAAGCCTCGAATGCCGAGCAACTCAGCGTTCGGCCCCCGGGATGCCAACCCCACCGGAGGATCCATGTCCCAGCCCACCCACCCCACGTTCCCCGCCGCCACGATCCTCGGCTACCCCCGCATCGGCCCGCGCCGCGAGCTCAAGCGGGCGCTCGAGTCGTTCTGGTCCGGCACCACCACCGAGACCGACCTCGCCACCGCTGCCGCCGGGCTCCGGGAACGTACCCGCACCCACCTGACCGACCTCGGCCTCGACCCGCAGACCGCGGCGATCCCCTCCGACTTCAGCTACTACGACCAGGTGCTCAGCACCGCCGTCGCCGTCGGTGCCATCCCCGAGCGGTTCGGGATCGACGCCTCGGCCTCCATCAACCTCGCCGACTACTCCCGGCTCGCCCGCGGCGACGCCGAGACCGCGCCGCTCGAGCTGACCAAGTGGTTCGACACCAACTACCACTACCTGGTGCCGGAGATCGGCCCGGACACCCCACTGCAGTACGTGCCCGGCTCGGGGCCGGTGGCGGAGTTCGTCGAGGCCAAGGAGGCTGGTGTGCACACCCGGCCGGTCGTCGTCGGGCCGGTCACGTTGCTTGCCCTGGCGAAGGGCACCGATCCGCTCGCCCGGCTGGACGAGCTCGTGGCCGCCTTCCAGAAGCTGCTCGTCGAACTGGCTGAGACGGGCGCCACCTGGGTGCAGTTCGACGAACCCGCCCTGGTCAGCGACAACGGCACCATCCCCGCCGCGCAGCTGAACGACGCCGCCGACCGCGCCTACCGCGCCCTCGCCGCCACCGCTGACCGCCCAGGCATCCTCGTCGCTGCACCCTACGGCGACCTCCGCGAACGCTTCGCCACCCTCGCCGGTACCGGCGTGGAGGCGATCGCCCTCGATCTGGTCAAGGGTGAGATTCCCGACGACGGCGCCCTCGCCCAGGCGCGTGGCCTCACCCTGGTCGCGGGGTTGGTGGACGGTCACAACGTCTGGCGCACTGACCTTCACGCTGCCGCCGAGCGCTTGCAGCGGCTGCGCACCGCCCACGATGGTCCGGTCAGCGTGGCGACGTCTACGTCGCTGCTGCACGTGCCGCACACGGTGGCCGACGAGACCGACCTGCCCGAGCAGCTGCGTTCTTGGCTGGCGTTCGCCGACGAGAAGGTAGGCGAGGTGCTGGCCCTGACTGCCGGACCCGAGGCCGCGGCGGAGGCGTTCGCCGCCTCGCGTACTGTCCGCGCGGACCGTGCGAGTGCCCCGGGTGTGCGCCGCGAGGACGTCCGACGGCGTACCGGCGCCCTGACGGCGGCCGACACCGAGCGGGCGGACGCCTCCGCCCGGGCAGCAGCCCAGCAGGAGCGCCTGAATCTGCCGCCGTTGCCGACCACCACCATCGGGTCATTCCCGCAGACCTCCGACCTGCGCCGGGCCCGGGCCCAGCGCCGCAAGGGTGAGATCAGCGACGAGCAGTACACCGAGGTGATCCGCGGCGAGATCGCCCGGGTGATCGAGCTGCAGACCGAACTCGGCCTGGACGTGCTCGTGCACGGGGAGCCGGAGCGCAACGACATGGTGCAGTACTTCGCCGAGTTGCTCGACGGGTTCGCCGTCACGCAGCACGGGTGGGTGCAGTCCTATGGGTCGCGGTGCACCCGTCCGTCGATCCTGTGGGGAGATGTCTCCCGCCCGGCACCGATGACGGTGGAGTGGACCCGGTACGCGGCCTCGCTCACCGGCAAGCCCGTCAAGGGCATGCTCACTGGCCCTGTGACGATCCTGGCGTGGTCATTCGTACGTGATGACCTTCCGCTCGGGGAGGTGGCCGACCAGGTGGCGCTCGCCCTGCGGGACGAGGTCGCGGACCTGGAGGGGGCCGGCATCGGCGTGATTCAGGTGGACGAACCGGCCCTGCGGGAGCTGCTGCCGCTGCGCGCCGAGCAGCACCAGGCCTACCTGGACTGGTCCGTGCGCTCGTTCCGGCTGGCGACCTCCGGTGCTGCCCCGCACACCCAGGTGCACACGCACCTGTGCTACTCCGAGTTCGGCGAGGTGATCGACGCGATCGACGGCCTCGGGGCCGATGTCACCTCGCTCGAAGCCGCACGCTCGGCGATGGAGGTCGTGCCCGAACTGGCGCAGGCCGGGTTCTCCCGCGGCATCGGCCCGGGTGTATGGGACATTCACTCCCCGCGCGTACCGAGCACCGAGGAGATCGTCGACCTGCTGGGCCGTGCACTGGCCGCGGTGCCGGCGCAGCAGCTCTGGGTGAACCCGGACTGCGGCCTGAAGACCCGCGGGTATGACGAGACCACGGCGTCGCTGCGGAACCTGGTGGCGGCCACTGAGCGGGTGCGCGCCGCCCTGTAGCTGCGATACCCCACGGCCGAACGCTGACCTGTTCGGCGTTTCGTGCTCGAACGCCGAGCAACTCAGCGTTCGGCCGTGGGGGTGGGTGAGTGTGGGGGAGGTGGGCCCTGGTGGGCGGGGCATGGCACCACGCCGCTAGGGTGGTGCGCACACCGAACGCAGCTGGGAGGACGCATGAACGGCAAGATCGCTTTCGTCATCGGCGCCGGTATCGGCTACGTACTCGGCACCCGTGCCGGCCGCGAGCAGTATGAGCGGATCAAGGGCGCCACCCAGTCCGTGTGGCAGAACCCGAAGGTGCAGGAGCAGGTCAGCGCTGCCGAGGAGCGCGTGGGCTCGGTGATGCGCGAGCAGGGTGCGCAGATGACTGACAAGGCCGCTCAGGTGGTCAAGGACCGGATCGCTGGATTCACCGGCAATGGCTCGGGTTCTGCAGCCAGCCCGGGGAGCACCCCTGCCGCCGGGGGCGCGACTCCCGGTTCGACGAACACCGAGGCGGACGACCGCGGCTGAATCGACGGTGCCGCCCACGGCTGGGCGCGACACCACAGCGGTCGCCTGCGCAGCCGGTTGAGACCAACCTCCCTCGCGCTCAGCGGTGGCGTGGCCGCCGCTCCCGGGCGCCATCACACAGCCGCAAGAACGCCCCCACCGCAGCGAGGTCCGTGGGGTTGGAGGGAATGCGGCGCGTGAGCGTGGCCGAGCGAATCACGATGGTGGCCCATCGTGACGCACCGATCGCCGCGCCCCAGCGCTCGACCGAGAGCAACTCCGCCAGGTGACCCCGCACGTCCTGTTGTGTGGAGGCGGCCAGTGAGCAGATCACGACGGCGGCCCGTGCGTTCCCGAGTTCGTCCACCGTTCCGATACGCACGTCAGCAAGGCCGCCATCAGCCTCACCCAGATCGCCGCCGATCTGTGCTGCCTGCTCGGCCGACGACGTCACCACCAGGATGTCCGATGCGGCGAGTGAGTGGCTCCCAGCCTCAGTGGTGAAGGCCCGGCCGATGAGAGACTCCACCTGCGCCACCACCTCAGCCGACTCTGGCGCCGACCGGACGCTGCTGCCATGGTGAGTGAGGTTCACCTGGTGCAGTCCCGGAGCCAGGCCATCGAGGCTGTGGACCGGCGAGGCTCCCGCACCTAGCATCGGCTGGGGTGAAGGCGCCCCGTCAGCGGGAGTGCCTCCCGCTCTGGCGGCACGACGGTCCGCCGGTGCGGACTCACCCTCAGCCTCCGTCGGAGCACCCACCGCCTCCGTCGGACCACCCACCGCCTCCGTCGGACCACCCACCGCCTCCGTCGGAGCACCCACCGCCTCACCCGGGCCGAGCGCCGCCCGCTGAGCGAGCAGCCAGTCCCGCAGGCGGAACGTGGACAGGCAGTCATACCGGTTGTAATCGGCCAGCTCGTCCAGCCGCTCGGCGAACCCCGTCTCGTCGCCGGCCTCTCGCAAGGCGCACGCCGCCTCGTAGGCGAGCACCGAGTCGGCGCCAGTGGTGACGCCGTCGTCGTCGCGGAGCATGGCGCCCATGTAGAGCGGTTCGAGCTTCTTCAGCGAGTACGAGGACTGCGAGACCCGCACCGACGCCTTCACCGTCCGGTACAGATCGACGAATACACCCCCGTCGAGCAGCTCGTTCACCTCCGCCACACCGACGTCGTGCCGCCGGGCCAGGGCCCGCAGCGTGTACTGCTCATACCCGGCGTAGTGATACACGTGCATCCCCGGGAATCGTGCGCGGCGCTCGCGCAGATAGGCGAGGAAATCCTCCAACGCCCGCCCCTCAGCGGACCGATCATGCGCCCAGAACGTCACGTACGATCCATCGGTTTCCATCAGGCCGAACAGGTACTCCAAACCCCAGACGCTCCGATCCGCGTCCACCCACAGCGGGTCGCCCTCGAAATCGAAGAACACATCGCCCGGATCCGGCGCGGGCAACTCGTCCAACCGGGCCCGATCCAGGGTCTCACTGAAGACCTGCGGCGCTCCCGCAACCGCGGCCTCCTCCTGCCGCCGTTGCAACACCGCCTGTGCGTGCAGGCCCGCCCACGTGCGGGCGTCCACCCCTGTCGGAGCCCGATCGGCCGCGGCGACGGCGTCGATTGTCTTCAGCCCTGCCTGGCGGAGGGCCTCCCGGTGCCGCGTGCGCACACCCCAGATCATCCGCACGTCCCGGGTGCGCTCGATCTCGGCCTTGCAGTGGTCGCACCACAGGCAGGCGGTGTACCAGTCCTCGCCCCAGCGCACCGGGCCGCCGTCGGCGTGGTGCCGATCGAGCAGTTGCTGTGTGTGCCTGCGCAGCTCGCGATAGACGGCCACACTCGCCGCCGTCTCGTGCTCGGTCTGCGAACCGTCGCCGAGAAGGAGGCGCAGATTCTCTGCGACCGGGACCTGCAGCCGTTGCACCTGATCGGCATAGGCAGCGAGCTGCAGTACCGCCTTCGGCTTCGCCGAACGCGCGAGCTTGGTGTCCACGACGGCGTAGCGCGCCATCTCGTCGACCTCCCCTTCGCGCACCAGGAAGTCGGCACGGCCGTGGAACCGGCCGTCGAAGAATCCACCCTGGTAGATCACGTCCGCCCCGGCGTGCATCGCGGCGACGGTCGCGTCCTGCTGACGAGCGAGAGCCGCTGGGGAGAAGTCCAGGTCGGCGGTGCCATCAGAACCCGGCACACGTTGGTCGCTGATCTCGACGACCCCCGCACCGAACCGCTCCTGATACCCGGCCAGCACCGTCGCCTCGTGCTCACGCCCCAGACGAGCGGCCCGATCGCGGAGGGGGTCCGTGCTCTCGAGCCTGGGCACCCGTCCCAGCCGTTCATCGAGGCGGCGCAGCAGCTGGAACTCGCACTCGTGGGCGATCGCCAGGTCGGTGGCGCTGTAGACGAGAGTGTCGCCGGTCAGGAACACGCGCGTCCCTCCTCTCCTGGCTCGCACCGAAGACCCGGTGCCCGTGCGAGGAGGCTACCGGCGCGGACCGACAGTGGGGGCAGCGGGCCGCCGACATCACCTCCTCACCCACTGCCTCGGTGTGCCCGGCTCCCGCGGCTCGCGCCGACGATGCACCGACTGGACAGTCCCCGCCCAGCACCTCCTGCAACGTGGCGAGCTCGGTCGCTGACACTCCCAGCCCATAGGCGTCCTTGACCAGGATCTGCTGGACCACGTACGCGCAACGGAACCCTCGGTTCGGCGGCAGCCAGCCCGCAGCGTCGGCGGCGCCCTTGGCCTGGTTCGCTGCGCCGTCAACGGGGATGAGGTTCGCCGGATCGTTGGCGAATGCCAGTGCGTGCCCTGGCAGCCAATGCGATGCTCCCTTCCGCCACGCATCCGCGAGCGCGACCACGTGGTCGATCTGAACCGCCGCACTGGTCGAGGGACCACGTCGGAAGTCGATGACATGGCCGGTGTACGGATCGTGCAGGCGCCCGGATTCCACGACGCAGTTCACGATCGGATCGCGCACCTGCGTGGTCAACCACCTCCCCAGCACGTCGTTGCGAGTGTCGCAGCCGTTGCCGTCCACGTCGGCCCACGGGTCGCCGAAGAACTCCCGTTCGTACTCGGTCAGTGGCAGCGGCTCTACCACCGCCAGGCCAGGTAAAGCCGCGCGAGCGGATTCCAGCGCCGCCGTGGGAACCGGCGTGGGAGTCGGTGAGGCCACCTGCACCCACCAACGGGGGACCACCCAACCGGCCGCGACGAGAAGGAGCGCCACCGCGACCACGGTGACACTGCGCCGTCGGGACCCTGCCATGAGCGACAGGCTGGACTACCGGCACGCGCCCTGCAGGCCCGAGAGGGGTGGGTTGTGGACGGAGCGTCCAGTGGGGGGTGAGTGCAGCAGGCAGGCGGCGGTCCGGACGACTCGGGGGAACGTCGTCCGGACCGCCTCTGGATGGTCCTGTGATCAGCTCTGATAGCTCAGTGGCCCACCATCAGCTGCCCATCAGCCCTGCCGTGCCCAGCGACGCCGGGAGATGACCGCCAGGAGCAGGCCACCGGTCAGGGTGACCAGTGCCAGTGCGGCCAGATCCAGCGATCCTGCACCGGTGGACGGCAGTTGTGGCCCGGCCGTCACTTGCGGCACCTGCGTCTGCGGGCACTCCGGGTCCGCAAACGTCACCTCGTACGTCGCCTCGGTCGCCGAGACGAGTGTCCACCCTTCCGGCCAGCCGGCGGGCATTCCCTCATGGTCCATCGGGGCGTGCCCGATCGGTGCTCGCGCGGGAAGAGCCCGACCACCGGAGGTTGCCGCGGTCGGCGCCATCATGGACTCGCCCGGGTCAGCCCACTCGTAGCCATCGGCGAGGGTGGCCGTGACCGTGACCGTCTGTCCCGGCTCGTACGGGCCGTCCGGGTCCACCGTGTAGGTGACCCCGGCCGTCTCGACCAGAGACAGGGTCGGCGGGGCGCCGGCTCCGTCGAGGCAGTCACCGTCATCGATCGACGGCGGCTCCGGCAGTGTCGGGATGCAGGCGACCTCCTCGAAGGTCACCTCGGTGACCGCCGTGAGATCGTCGACGACGGTCCACATGTCGTCGACGTCGCCCCAGACGTAGCCCTCGGCCAGCGATGCCGTCACCTCCACCGTCTGCCCGGACATGTACGGCGCTTCCGGATCCGCGGTGTAGGTGATGCCGGGTGTGTCTGCGAGGGTGAGTGCCGGGGGAACCAGGTGCCCGTCCGTGCAGATGGCCTGGGCGAGCGCCGGGGACTGCGGAGCGGTCTCCAGGCACACGATCTCGACCACAACCGACTCGGTGACCGACGTCTTGGCCTGCAGGAGCGTGGCGGTGTTGTCGAACGTGTGCTCCCCGCACTCGTTCGTCCCGAAGTCCGACCAGTTGAACGTCCAGTCGTAGGTGACCATGCCACCCTCGGGAGCGGTGAACGTCTCGTTCAGGGTGCCGTTGATGTCGCTGATGTCCTCCAAGTCCATCGTGGCGCCGAACTCGTTGTCCGGGTCGCCCCAGGTGATAGCAGCTGGCGCGGGGTCGTAGCTCGCCTCGGCGGTGAAGATGCTCACCACGCTCTGGCCGGTGACCGCGCTGCCGACCTCCTGGGAGTACGTGCATGTGACGCTCTCGCCCGGGTCGAGCGTGGGTGTCAGCGGCGCGCAGTCGAGGTCAGGGTGGTAGTCGCCCTCGCTCGTCTCCAGCACGTGCGAACCATCGAAGGTGGCGGTGGTGTCCCCGGTGTTCTCGATCCAGATCGTTCCCGAGACCACGTGGTTGAGATCGGTGTACCCGTCGTAGCCGACGTCGATCGTCCACATCACCGTGCCGCTGGTCGGGCCGTGCTCCTCGTGCGGGTACAGCGTGAGTTCGGTGACGTCGGCCCACTTGTCCAGCGTCCAGTGATGGGCGCGATCGAAGCTGGTCTCCACCTCCTGGGTGACGGTCAGCTCTTCCTCCTCGCTGTAGCAGAACGTGACGTGGCTGATCTCGTGCTGGCCTCCGATACTCCGGACACCGCCTGACCCGCCCGCGAGCACGTGCGAGTCGGTGCTGGCCTTGACGAGAATCCCGTCGACTGCTGGATCGGCGGTGAAGGAGAAGCTGAAGCCGCTCGTGAAAGTGACGCTCAGCGCGACGTCGAGGTCACTCGGCTCCCACGGGCCGGTGGGGTAGGTGTAGCTGCCTTCACCGGTGTCGAGCTTGACCCCGTAGTCGAAGCCAGCTGCCTGACACTCGGCTGTGGGATTCCCGCTCGGCGGGTCGATCTCCTCGATCTCCTCAACCTCGATCGCCTGCAGCTCCGCGTCCTCAGTGGTCGCTTCCTCGGTACCGCGGGCTTCGGGTGCCTGCGCCGCACCGGACTCCTCCTCGACGGCCGGCTCGGGTTCACTGTCCGGCTCTTCAGCCGGCTCCTCGGCCGGAACCTCCTCAGCGGGCGGTTCCTCGGCTGGCTCTTCGTCCGGCGGCGGTGCTGCGGGCTCTTCTTCGACGATGGGCTCGGGCTCCTCGGCCGGTGGCTCTGGTGCTGGGGGCTCCTCCGCCGGAACGGACTGAGGCTGCACTGCCTCCTGCGTCTGCTCCTCGGTGGATTCGGTGGTCGTAGCGGCGCTCTCCTCGGCGACGACCGCGGGCTCCTCACCCGTGGTCTCAGCCCACACCGCGCTGGCCCCGGCGGTCATGGCGAGGATCGCTGCCATGGCACCGCCGAGGAGGACTCCGGCCGGACGGCGACGGGCCGTGCCGGGACGTGAAAATGCGTGTCTCATCAGGTCTCCTCAGGACGTGATCTCGTCCGCCGGAACGGTTGGCCGGTGATAGGGGCCGACGTCCAGCAGGCACTGTCCTTCGCATAGTCCTCTCGGCATATGCCCCGGATACATGCCGAAAAGTCGCTACCTGGGTGATCTTTGAACGGCCGCGCAGGGTGAAGAGGGTGATGGTGCAGGGTGACGTATGCCACCGACCAGCGCGTTCGTTCCAGGGCCTCGTCCTGGCCCGGCGATCAGGAAGGCTGGGACACTGGAGTCATGACCGGATCCGTCGTCGACGAACAGCCTCAGCGCGCTCAGGTGCGCCGCTGGCGCCGCTACCTTGCCGAGGAGCGCGCCGAGGCAGCCGTGTACACCCAGCTGGCTGCTCGTCGCGAAGGGGAGGAGCGAGAGATCCTGCTGGCGCTGGCGAGTGCCGAAGGCCGGCACGCGGCCCACTGGGAGCAGCTGCTGGGCGACCAGGTCGGCCGGCAGCGCCCACCGTCATTGCGCTCCCGGCTGCTGATCAGCCTGGCCCGCCGGTTCGGGTCTGTCTTCGTCCTCGCGCTCGCCCAACGAGCCGAAGGCCGGTCCGAGTACGCCGGCGACGACCACGCCACACCGGCGATGGCAGCGGACGAACGCATCCATGAAGAGGTCGTCCGATCGTTGGCGATGCGCGGCCGCGCCCGGATGTCCGGGACCTTCCGGGCGGCCGTGTTCGGCATGAACGACGGACTCGTCTCGAACCTCGCCCTCGTCCTGGGTATCGGCGCCTCCGGAGTCGGGACGACCGCCGTCCTCGTGGCCGGTGTGGCCGGTCTTCTCGCCGGGGCGCTCTCGATGGGGGCCGGGGAGTACGTCTCCGTTCGCTCCCAACGTGAGCTGCTGGAAGCCTCCACCCCCAGCCCCCAGGCGCATGCCGCCGTCGGTGATCTGGACGTGAACGCGAACGAGCTGGCCCTGGTCTACCGGGCCCGGGGCATGTCGGCCGAGGACGCCCAAGCCCGTGCCGAGGAGCGGCTCGCCACCTACAACCCGACCGTTCCACCGCGGCGGGTGGCACCGCACTCGCTCGAGGAGATCGGTTCGGCGTGGCACGCCGCCCTGTCCAGTTTTGCCTTCTTTGCCTCAGGTGCGATCATCCCCGTCCTTCCCTACCTGTTCGGGCTGACCGGTTTGACCGCCGTGGCTCTCGCCAGCGGCATGGTCGGCCTGGCGCTCGTGGTCACCGGCGCAGCCGTCGGGGTGCTCTCCGGCGCCTCCCCGACCCGACGGGCGCTGCGGCAGCTCGCCATCGGATGGGGTGCTGCGGGTGTCACCTATCTCCTCGGGCTGGCGTTCGGTACCACGGTCGCTTGAGTACTCCCGCCCCGGTGGTGAGTCCGCCCGATCGGCGTGACACTGGTGGTGTCAGAACCACCGCTCACGACGGGAGGTCACGATGAAGGCTGCAGTGGGCGACCAGGTGGTCGTCGCGTCCGCACACACCGACGTTCCGGCGCGCGAAGGGGAGGTCGTCGAAGTCTCTGACGACGGTCAGCCGCCCTGGCGCGTGCGCTGGGCCGAGGATGAGCACGAGTCCGTCTACGTACCGGGACCGGATACCTTCGTCCGGCGCCAGGAGTAGCGCGAGGGCGCCCGCTGACCTCTCACCCGCTGGTGGCTCGACGCCTGTCTGACCTACGAACGGCAAGCTGACCCACCCGACGGCGGTCGCTCAGTCCGCCCTCGGTGTGTCAGGTGGCGTGGGGTTGCCTGCCCCGCCCAGGACGGCGCTGAGTTGCGGCGCAAGGTCGAATCCATCTGCGCCGCTGACCTCCGGTGCCGGACCGGAGCGACCCCGCTCCCCGGGTTCGACGCTCGGCAGCGGGCTACCGTGGGCGAGCACCTGTTCGCCGGGGGTCAGCTGGCGGATTGCGATCGCCGCGACTCGGCCCGGGTAATCGCGGGCGAACTCCCGGTAGATCGAGGGATCGTGCTGGCCGTCGTCACCTACCAGAACCCACCGCATGTGGGGGAACTCCGCGGCCAACCGGCGTAGCGCCACGCGCTTGTGCTCCTGCCCGGAGCGGAACCATCCGGTATTGGTCGGCCCCCAGTCGGTCATCAGCATCGGGCCGGCCGGGAAGGCGTGGCTGCGCAGGAACTGCACCAGGGTCGGCATGATGTTCCAGGCCCCGGTAGAGAGGTAGAACAGCGGGGTGTCCGGGTGCTCGGACTGCAGCCGCGTGTACATCTGCGCCATACCAGGCACCACGTGCCGGGCGCTGCCGTGGCGCACGAAGGTGTTCCACAGGGCGATCAGCGGTCGTGGGACGAGCGTGACGAGAGCGGTGTCGTCGATGTCGCTGACGATCGCGAGCGAACTGGACTCATCCACGATCCGTACCCGCGCCGTGGTCGGCGTGGCCGCCTTGGCCCGGACCTCGACGTCATGCCAGCCAGCCGGTAGATCGTGCCCGGCCACCACCAGATCCAGGTAGCCGCTGCGGTCGGTGAGCGCCTGATGCTCGACGCCCCCGACGGTGACGGTCACCGGGATGTAGGAGACCGGAGCGCTCAGGTAGGAGCGCCAGCCACGCCGCTCCATCAGGTCCTCGACCAGTTGGACCGGTCCCCGGGTGGCGAGCCGGGGCCGGGACAGCACCACCCGGGCGAGCACGCGGACCATGTCCCGGTTCCCGTAGCCGATATAGGAAATCGTGCGTGGTCGCCAGCCTCGCCTCCGGAGGAACGGGATGAGCCGGCGATGGAACTCGTCCTCGAAACGGGCGGCCACATGCGTCGAGGACATGACCCCAGGCTAGGGGATGGCCCATTGGCTCGCGGGATGAGGCGGACCGCGGTCGGAGTTCATCCCACGACGGCGCAACCCACCCGGCCGGGAACGTTCACCATTCGGCTGCGCCGCGTTCGCCCCGGGTGCATAGACTGCAGAGGCGTACGGCGTCGTACGACCATCGGTGAGGTGTGGAGGAGTTTCATGGGCGTGCCCGACCGGGACCGGGTGATGGCAGCGATCACCAGCCGAACCGACGACGATCTGGGATGGCTCGCCGAACGACTCCTCGAGCACGTCGCCACCGAGGATCTCGCCGAACGGAGGCCGGAGTCGGTGGCCGGTATGGTCGCCTCCATGCGCGAACTCGCGCAGACTCGCCGACCCCACGAGACCCTGGTCCGTGTCAGCCCGCCGGAGGGGGACGCCACACCCTGGTCACCCGCTCACACCATCGTCCAGGTGTGCACCGACGACATGCCTTTCCTCGTCGATTCGGTCAGTGCCGCACTCTCGACCGGTGGTCACCTGGTCGACCTGCTCGTCCACCCCACGATTGCGGTGCGACGCGACGAGAACGGGCACCTCACCCAGGTGCGCAGCGAACGTCCGCCCACGACCGCTGGAACGGTCGAGTCCTGGATGTTGTTCGCCGTCGAGCGGATGTCTGCGCAGCGACGTGCGGAACTGACCGAACGTCTGCAGGACGTCCTGCGGGACGTTCGGGACGCCGTCACCGACTGGGCACCGATGCGCCTGCGGTGCGAGGAGATCGCCCGCGAGCTGCAGGCCGGCGCACCGGTCACGGTCGACCCGGCCGAGGTGGAGCCCACCGAGACGTTCCTGACCTGGCTCGCACGTGACCACTTCACCTTCCTCGGCTACCGCGAGTACCGGCTCGAGACCGTGGACGGTGAAGACGTCCTGCACCCGATCGAGGGAACCGGCCTGGGCATCCTGCGCGACGCTCCGGAAGGTCCCGGCATCTACTCGCGGCTGCGCCCGGAGGCGCAGGCTGGTGCGCGCACCCCGCGGCTGCTGACCATCACCAAGGCCAACTCCCGTGCCACCGTGCACCGTCCCGTCTACCTGGACTACGTCGGCATCCGGACCTTCGATCCGGACGGCAACGTCACCGGCGAACGACGATTCCTGGGCATGTTCACATCCGCTGCCTACGCCGAGTCCGTGCAGCGCCTGCCGATCGTCTCGGAGAAGGTGCGGGGCGTGCTGGCGCTCAGCGGCTTCTCCCCGCACAGTCACTCCGGCAAGGATCTGCTGCAGATTCTCGAGGCCTACCCCCGCGACGAACTGTTCCAGAGTGATGCTGAGCAGCTGTGGTCCGTGGCCGAGCAGGTGATGCACCTGGAGCAGCGGCGCCGTGCCCGCCTGTTCCTGCGGCGGGATGAGTTCGGCCGGTTCGTCTCGGTGCTGGTGTACCTGCCGCGGGATCGGTACAACACGACCGTCCGGTTGCGGGTGGAGTCGATCCTGCGGGAGGCCTTCGGGGCCGAGCATGTGGACTTCACGACCCGGGTGAGTGACTCACCGCTTGCGCAGATGCACGTGGTGGTCCGGCTGCCGCGGGATGCCTCCATCCCGGACGTGACCGAGGCAGACCTGCAACCGCAGCTGGTGGCGGCTACCCGCACCTGGGAGGAGGACCTGCTCGAGGCGCTCCACGGTCAGGACGGCGAAGACTCCGCCGTGGCGTACGTGCGCGGCTTCCCGGAGGCTTACAAGGAGGACGTCGCACCCTCCGACGCCGTCGAGGATCTCGCCCGGCTCGTGGACCTGGCGGGAAATCAGACCCGTGTCCAGCTGTACACCCCGCCGGCCGGTGCGCCGACGCACCGGCGGATGAAGGTCTATCGCGCCGAGCCCATCGTGCTGACCGACGTGCTCCCGGCGTTCACAGACCTGGGGGTCGACGTGATCGATGAACGGCCCTACCGGATCGTCGACGAGTCGGAGCGGGTGCGCTACATCTACGACTTCGGCCTGCGCGCGCGGGGACGAACCGCATGGCCCGACGGCATCTCGGAGGCGTTCGAGGATGCCTTCCTCGCCGTGGGTGACGGCCGGGCCGAGTCCGACGGCCTCGGCGCCCTGGTGTTTGCGGGGCTCCAATGGCGCCAGGTGGCCGTGCTGCGGACCATCGCCCGCTACCTGCGGCAGGTTGGCTCGACCTTCAGCGTCGAGTACATCGAGGCGGCCCTCGTGGCCAACCCCCGCACCGCGACGGCGTTGGTGGGCCTGTTCGAGACGCGCTTCGACCCTGAGCTGGGCGGCGACCGCGAGGCAGCTCAGCAGGAGTACCTCACGCGCATCCACGCCGATCTCGACCAGATCGCCAGCCTCGACTACGACCGGATCATCCGTGCGTTCATGGGGGTCATCCGGGCGACCCTGCGCACGAGCTATTACGTGGCCGGCCCCGACGGTGGCCCTCACCCTCAGATCAGCCTGAAACTGCGCTGCGCGGAGGTGCCCGGCATCCCCGCCCCGGTGCCGATGGCCGAGATCTGGGTGTACGCCCCTCGCGTGGAGGGCGTGCACCTGCGGTTCGGCCTGGTGGCACGCGGGGGACTGCGATGGAGCGATCGGCGTGAGGACTTCCGCACCGAGGTGCTCGGGCTGGTGAAGGCGCAGATGGTCAAGAACGCCGTCATCGTGCCCACCGGCTCCAAGGGCGGATTCGTGGCCAAGCAGTTGCCGGACCCGGCGCAGGACCGCGACGCCTGGCTGGCCGAGGGCAAGGCCGCGTACCGGCTGTTCATCCACGGGCTGCTCGACATCACCGACAACCGCGTGGCCGGTGCGGTGGTGCCACCGGAACGGGTGGTCCGCCACGACGGCGACGACCCCTACCTCGTGGTCGCTGCCGACAAGGGCACCGCCACCTTCAGCGACATCGCCAACGAGATCGCCGCCGAGCACAGTTTCTGGCTCGACGACGCCTTCGCCTCCGGCGGGTCCGCAGGCTATGACCACAAGGCGATGGGTATCACCGCCCGCGGCGCGTGGGAGTCCACGAAGCGCCACTTCGCCGAGATGGGCCGCAACTCCCAGGCCGAGGACTTCACGTGCGTGGGCATCGGCGACATGAGCGGGGACGTGTTCGGCAACGGCATGCTCCTCTCGGAGCACATCCGTCTCGTGGCCGCATTCGACCACCGGCACATCTTCCTCGATCCCACTCCCGACGCCGCAGCCTCCTTCGCCGAGCGCCGTCGCCTGTTCGAGCTCCCCCGTTCCACGTGGGCCGACTACGACTCGGCGTGGATCAGCGAGGGAGGAGGGGTGTATCCCCGGACGGCGAAGTCCATCGAGATCACACCCCAGGTGCGCACCGCTCTCGGGCTCGCCGACGACGTGAGCGAGCTGACGCCGTCGGAACTCATCCACGCGGCCTTGCAGGCTCCGGTGGATCTGGTCTTCAACGGTGGAATCGGAACCTACGTGAAGGCCTCGACCGAGTCCCACGCCGAGATCGGCGACCGTGCCAACGACGCTATCCGTGTCAACGGTGCGGATCTGCGCTGCCAGGTGCTGGTGGAGGGCGGCAATCTCGGTGCCAGCCAGCTCGGCCGCATCGAGGCAGCACGCAACGGCGTGCGCATCAACACCGATGCCATCGACAACTCCGCAGGTGTGGGGACCTCCGACCGCGAGGTCAACATCAAGATCCTGCTCACCGGGGAGGTGAAGGAGGACCGGCTGAGCATCACCGGCCGCAATGAGCTGCTCGCCTCCATGACCGATGAGGTCGCTGAGCAGGTGCTGCGCGACAACTACGTGCAGAACGTCCTCCTCGGCAACAGCCGTGTGCAGGCACACGCCATGCTGACCGTGCACCAGCGACTGATCCACTGGCTGGAGGAACGGGGAGAACTGGACCGGGAGCTGGAGTTCCTGCCCAGTGACGCCGAGATCGCCGAGCGGGACGCCGCGGGTACGGGCCTGACGCGGCCGGAGTTCGCGGTGCTGGTGGCCTACGCCAAACTGGCGCTGAAGGCGGATCTCTCCGAGACGGATCTGCCGGACGGAGCCTGGTTCTCCCGGACCGTCACCGAGTACTTCCCGCAGCCGTTGCGCCAGCGGTACGCAGACGCGATCGCCGAGCACCCGCTGCGGCGCGAGATCATCGTCAATGAGGTAGTCAACTCGATGGTCAACCGCGGCGGGATCACCTTCGCCTTCCGTGCGACCGACGAGACCGGGGCCGATAGTGAGCAAGTGGCGCGGGCGTTCGTGGCGTGCCGGGAGATCTTCGACCTGGAGTCCTATGTCCAGGCCGTGGAGGCACTCGACCACGAGGTGCCCAGCAGTACGCAGACGCAGATGTACATCGACTTCCGCCGGTTGCTGGATCGCAGCTCACGCTGGCTGGTGCTGCATCGTGCCGAACGTGTGGACGTGGCTGAGGAGGTGGCCCGGTTCGCCGATCCGGTCCGGCGCCTGATCGGCCAGTTGCCGGAGCTGCTGCAGGGTGGGCATGCCCGGCGCTGCGCGAGGATGGCGGCCGAGTTCTCCGAGGCCGGGGTGCCCGAACAGCTGGCACAGCGTGCCTCGACGCTGCTGCCCTCCCTTGCCTTGCTGGACGTGGTGGAGCTCGCCGATCAGTGTGCCGAGCCGTTGGACGATGTGGCGGCGCTGTACTTCGCCGTGGCTGACCGGTTTGGTGTGGACGACCTGCTGAACCAGATCGGGGCGCTCGGTCTCGACGACCGGTGGGACGCCCTCGCCCGCGCCGCTCTGCGGGACGACCTGCTGGCTACCGCGCGGGACCTCGCCCGCACGGTGCAGCAGGCCACTCCCGACGGCGGAGCACCAGTTGCCAGGATCGCCTCCTGGGAGGAGGGGGCCGGTGCAGCGCTGGGGCGTGCCGAGCAGGCGCTGCCGCAGGTCACCTCGCTCGACGGGGCAGGTCTGGCGCCGTTGTCGGTGGCGGTGCGCGTGCTGCGGTCACTGGTGCGGTGATCGAGTCTGGACACGCCCGATAGATTGGCTGTGCCGGCGTCGACACGTGGAGGGAGACCATGGGGGCCACGAAGCGAGCGTTCCGGCGCCTCGACGGAGTGCGACTGAACCTCGCCGTCGACGGGATCGACACCATCACCGGCCGCCTGCCCGTCTTCGTGGTGGGCGGCCCGGACAGTGTGGTGCCGGCGTTGGCGGAGGCCCTCGGCATTGAGGACGCCGGGACATTCGACCCGGCCCAGCCGCCTGTGTTCGCTCGCACGGTCAAACCGCGCTTCCGCGTGGTACCGGCTGAGGGCGATCCAGGGCTGGAACTCCATCACACCAAACGCGGCACGATCCAGACCTGGCCCGTGGACCCTCGGGTGGTGGCTGAGGCGACGCTGAGTGGTCAGGCATTGCTGGTGCTCGTGGACATGCAGCACGGGCAGCAGCCGGCTGGGCTGATCGCACAGGCGCGCCGGCGCCCGGTGTATGCGGCGTGGATCGATGTGCTCAGCGAACGTTCTGCGGGTGAGGCGTGACGCAAGGCTGTCCCGCCCTCGGAATGCGGCGACGCCCGACCTGACCCTGATCGAGTACATCGGCACAGGAGCCGGAGCGCTCCGGACGTTGAGGAGTCACGTCTCCCAGGAACCGGGGACGAAGAAGCAGCCGGAGGCGTCGGTGATCGTGTGCCGGATGAGATCGTCCTGCTCATCGAGGCGGCGCTGTGTGGCGACGAAGGTCTCCGGGTCGCTCAAAAACGCCACGAACAGCAGCCCGGACCCGTCGGGAGTGTCGAAACTGTAGCTGCGCCGCAGCATCAGCGGACGTCCGATGTTCGCTGGATGAGCTCGACGCGCGTGGGCTGAGGCGGGGATCATCGGTTGACCGTCCGGGCTCTTCGCGAACAGGTCGATCTCGCTCATGGTCTCGCCGCCCGAGAGCGGCGCTCCGGTGTCGCGGCGGCGGCCGATCGCTCGTTCCTGCTCGACCACCGGGGCGGTCGTGAAGTCGCTCAGTATCGTCATCCGCCGGAGCACCACGTAGGTGTCCTGATCGGCTCCCGTCCACACACCTGCGGTGAGTTCCTCCTCAGTGCGCGGGGCGATGATGCCGTCGACGAAGCCGAGCCCCGTCCGGGTGGTGCCCTGCGGTGTGGGTGCGTCCCGGTACCCGGTGCTCTCCCAGACCAGACGCGAACCGGGCACAAGCGCGGTGAGCTGCGCGGTCACGTCCCGCACGGCCACGGCCGTTTCGGCGCAGACCTGGACGACCAGGTGGCCGCCGGTGCGCAGGTCGGTGGTGTCGCCGTCGAAGGTGGGGAGCTCGGTGGCGAGGGCCGCGCGTTCTGGCCAGAGGCTGCGCGCGTTATGAGGGTCGATCCCTACCGTGACCGTCACGTCGCCGGCGTCCTCGGTCGTGGTGGGGGTGGCGGTGGCGATGGTCCTCGCGGCGTCGAGGACGGCTCGCGGGCCGGTCGTGGTGAGTTCGAGGACGCTCACCTGTACGTGCCGTTGGGGAACGGCCGGGTGGGTAATACCAGGCTGTCCGGCACCAGGGGAGCTCCCACCGCTGGTGGTCGGTTCCGGGCTGTCCGTCGCCTGATCTGATCCCTCATCGCTCACCTCGCCACGCAGCACCCACCCACCGACGCCGGCGACCGTTGCCGCACCGAGCCCGGTGAGGAACTCCCGACGGCGTCTGCTCGCTCTCGGAGTCTCTACACCTTCCGCAGGGCTGGCCTCGTCGGGCGTTCCGGTCATGATCCCGCTGCGAGCAGGTCGGCCGAGGGGATGTCGATGCTCGTGACATCGGGGAGTTCGACGGCTTCGGGAAGCTGGCGCGGCTGCTCGTCAATGTCGGCGAGTCCGGGGCGCTCGTCCGGCCGGGCCACGTCAGCGAAGCTGATGCCGTCCGGTGCTGGTGGCTGGGTGTAGGTGCCGGTCGGGAGGGGTTCCTCGCACGCGATCGCGGCGATGCCGTCGGGGTCGGTCGTGACCTCGGTGCCGGATTCGATGCAGTTCCCAGTTCCGGGAGCGTGTTCGGAGGGGGAGTAGGCGATATCGAGGCCGTTGTCAGCCCAGGTGCCCGGTCCGATGGCGTTGCCGATCGGCGCGAAATCCTCCGAGGAGGTGATCCAGAGGCCGACGTTCTCATGGCCGGCGATGAGGTTGGAACGGATGTCGGCGTCGACGGCCCCGGCGAGCCCGATCCCTATCCCGAAGCCGCCACTGGCGTGGGTCGGAGTCTCTGCCTGGTCGTTGTCGGCGATGACGTTGCCCGCCACGTGGAGGGACTGGGTTGGCCCGTGGGCTTCGAGGTAGTTCGACAGCACACTGATGCCGACGCGGTTGTCGACGATGCGGTTTCCTGTGACGCTCACCGTGGAGGCGTTCGCGAGCTCGATCCCGACGGCGTTGCGGACCACCACGTTGCCGGTGACGGCGGCGTTGCAGTCGGCGCACTGACCGACGTAGATCCCCGAGTCCGAGCCACCGCTCGCGAGGTTGTGCTGGATCACGCCGCTGGTGCGATTGAAGGCGTAGATGCCGTAGAGGCCATTGTTGCTGGCCGTGACGTACTGGACGAGATAGCCCGGCACGGGCGGGGGTGCCTCCGAGGGCACGTAGCCGTCCGGACCGCGGGCGATTCCGGCGCCGCTGTCGTCGGTGACGCCGGTGATGAGCACGCCGTTCTGGAGGTAGTTGCGCACGGTGAGATTCTCGACCGTGATCCGCTCACCCGTTCCGACGATGCCGTTGCTGGCCGTGAGGCCGCCGTCCAGCACGACGTCGTTGCGGTCTTCGCCGCGGACGGTCACGTCGTCCGCGCTCACCTCGAGCGTGCCTTCGTAAGTGCCGGGGCTGATGAGGATCAGGCCGCCAGGGGCGACCATGGCGCCTGCCTCGTCGAGGGTGGCGTCGGCCGGCACGTGGACGACGGGCCGGGTCTGGGCCTCGGAATCGCCGGCGCAGGCTGACGTGGCGGCGAGAGCGACTGCGGCCACGAGGGCAGTGAGGGCGCCCTTGACGTTGAAAGTCATGGTCCGATCAGTTCTTCCGTTCTGGTCTGATGCACCCTGCGCAGGCACAGCCTCCCACTGCGTCACGTCCGTGACGAGGCCCGGGGTTCTATCGGTCGATAGTACGCGAGCGGGCTGTGTCACCCGTGCGGGGGTCATTTCGCGCGATCCACGGGAAACGTGATAGCCGGCTGATAGTCTCGCCGTGGTCGCTACAGCCACGTCGTCGTTCGTTCGAACCCGGTGACGTTGACGTCACGATCGGTTTCAGTTCGGTTGTGCGTGTCTCCCCAGACCTCTATGAAGCGAATCTCACGACTCCTTTCTCCCCTGGTGACGGACTTGAGTCTTCAGAATCCAGGCTGGGCTACGCGATCCTTGGTGTTGTCCATACGCCGGACCGTTCTCCTTGCCACAGCGGCGTGGCAACTCGTGATGGTGGCTGCGGCGATCCTGTCCCTGGGGCCCTCCGCGTGGTTGCTCGTAGCCGGCTACATGGCGCTGGCGGCCTATGCGCTCCTCGCATTGGTGCAGGCGCGTCTTCGGCCCGTCTGGTTCGTGCCGGCGATCATGGCATTGCTCGGTGCTGCTGGCTACATTGCCAGCGGGGACATCGGATCCATACTGGTCTTTGCCGCGTGCTGGCAGATCAACTTCGCGACCTGCGCGGCCGGGTTGCTCGTGTTCTCGCGCTGGGTCGTGCCAGCAGTTCTGGCGGCAGCGATCACCATCAGCGTTCTCCTCTTGCAATGGTTGCCCGAGTGGGGCACGCATCTTCCTGCTGCGATCTCGATGACGCAGGCGGCGATCATCGCCGCACTCAGGCTCGGCCTGCCGTCACTCCTCTCGCTCGCAGCCCACGCTGACGCCGAAGAGGCCGCTGCGGAGCGTGCGCGTGATCGCGCCGAGGTCGCGCATCGAGTCAGTGCACAGGTCGCTGAGGAAGCCCGCGTGCTGCATGACACCGCGATCAACACGCTCGGAGCGATCGCCAATGGTGGAGCCGGAATCAGGGACATTCACCAGGTCCGGGCCGAGTGTGAGCGGAACCTGGCCGTGCTTGAAACCCTGCGCGGAGATCAGGTCGCAGTGGCCGGTCAATGCGAATCCTTCCACGAGATCTTCGAAATTCCGGGGATCCCGATTCGTAGACTCGGACTCGGGGACGACGCAATAGAGCGTGTACTGCGAAGCGTCCCGGATTCCGCCGTCGTCGGGATGGTGCGCGCAACTCGCGAGGTGGTGATCAACGCGAACAAGCACTCGAAGGCGTCCCACATCGATATCACGATCGCCTGCGTCGAGGGTGCGTTGCAGGTCAGTGTTCTCGACGATGGAGTTGGCTTCGACGGCAAGGTGCCCTTGGGGAGGGGAATCGCGAACTCGATCATCGGTCGCAGTCGAGACAATGGATTCGTTGCTGAGCTCACCACAGCTCCCGGCGCTGGAACCGCGATCACGCTGACCGCTATGCCGCATGGCGCGAACCAGACTGATATCGGCGGGCCGGCACATGACGCTGTAGAGGAGGTCGTCGCTCGCCTCCACGAGCGGGCAGGGCTGCTGTGGAGCGTGGGCGTCACCGCGGTATCGGTGCTGCTCACTGTTGCCGGTGGCACGAATCACCATCTCGCTCTGCTCCCGATGGTTGTTCTCATGGGGTCGGCGTGTGCGGTGTCCTATGCGCGACGGAGCCGATTCCTTCCATGGTGGGGTTTGGTAGCACTAACCGTGTCAACGGTCGTCGTGTTCTTTCTCTCAGCAGCCGCCACACAGTTTGGTACGGACGGCGCGGTTCACTGGCAGGCTCTCGCCGCTACGGGCCCCTTTATCCTGCTGCTGTCCTCGCGAAGCTCTGGGCGGGCGGTGGTCGTGGCCGGATGCGCGTGGGGTGCATTCGTGGTCTGGCTGGCCACGCTCGTCTGGCCCGAGTCGACAACCGGTGCCATGATCTGCGCGATCGCCGGCGGAGTCGGGGGCGCGTTCTCGTTCGTCTGGGCGCGGTTCATGCGCAGTGTCGCCGTTCTCGGTGCCGACACCGCACATGCGCAGCGGCGCACGCTCCAGGCACAGCGCGCCACTGACGCCGATCGGGCCGCGCAGGAGACCTACCGTCGATGGGTCGCCGCCGGCCTCGACTCCGCCGTAGAACTCCTGCGGTCCATCGCAAACGGAACGCGCGACGCGCGGGCTGCGTCGACCCAGGAGGCCTGCGGAGCAGAGGAAGCCTACCTCCGCCAACTCATCCTCGTCAGTCCGGAACTCGTACACCTCGGGCGCGCGGTACTACCGACCCTTCGATACGCACGAGAACAGGGCATCTCACTGACCCTTCGACTGGGAGAGCAGGACGCCGCCGACCAGTCCAGTGCTGAGGCGATCTCCGCCACTGTCATGCGGGCACTGGAAGCATCGACACCGGGTGCGCACATTGTCGCCTCGGCTTTCCCGGTTCGGTCGGGAATCCAATTGACATTGATCGATGCCCCCGCCGAGGGTCCAGGGACATCGAGCGATGTAGGCGTATCTCACCACGCCATCCAAGGGGCAGGTCTCCGAAGTGTTCGGCAGTACATATTTCCAGCGGAATCTCGCAGCGGGCCGGTGCCGATCGCCATCGGACCTCTTGAAGAAAGGGTGAAGTAGATGAGCCAGAAAGAAAGAACGTACCAGGTCGCTATTGTCGAAGACCATCTCCTGCAACGTAAGCGCATCGAGGAGTTGATGAGATCACAGGATGAGTTCGAGGTCGTATTCAGTGGTGAGACGGCTCCTGCATTCATGTCCTGGCTGAACGACGCGAGCATAGACGAGAGCCCCGATGTTCTGATCCTGGATCTCATGGTCGAACGCCAGCCAAGTGTAGACGTTGATCTCGTCAAGACACTGCTGGCTGCTGGCTACCGGATCGTCGTGCTCTCTGCCCTCGCGTCGCCTCCGCTCGTACGCAGTATTGTACGAGCTGGAGTCAGTACGATTCTTGGTAAGCGTGACACGGAGGCCGACATCGTAGACGCCATCCGTGCCACCGTTCGTGGAGAACAATGGGTGACAGCCGAACTCGCGGCAGTCATCGCGGGCGACCCGGATCGCCCCAAGTTGAGCATACAGGAAGAACGTGCGCTTGTGCTCTACGCGACCGGCCTGTCGCTTGATGAGGTTGCGAGTGAGATGAACCTTCAACGCTACACTGCAAGGCAGTACATTAACCGAGTCAAGTCGAAGTACGAAGCCGCCGGGATTCCGGCGCGCACCAGGCTCGACCTTGGGCGCATCGCATGGAATGACGGATATGTCGATCCAATTCTCAAGCCGCTCGAACCTCAGTGACAATATCAAGAACGATCGGCTCCTTCGAGCTAACCTAGTGGCGAGGTCGGTCACGATCTGTCGAGATGGTTTAGAGATGTCGACGTGGCCTCATCGTCAATCGTCGGGCGCCACCACGTTCCGGGGATGAGCGGTATACCGGGAACTGGGTGGACTTGGCTCCGGCGGCAGATGACCCCCGTGCGGGGGTCTGTGCTGCAACGACCTGCGCCCTATCCTGCCAGGGGCATCGAGTGGCGGTGTTCGTTGGCGTGCGTCGGTCTTACTGGACTGGGTTTGACGTGCCGCACGTTCCAAGACTGGGTGACCCAGAGGAGACATGTCAGATGAAGCCATGGAGATCGGTAGTCGCGGGGCTGGCGACCTTGGTGCTTGGTGCCATGTTCGTGAGCGTTGGCCCAGGTGTCTCTGATTCCCGCGCCGCTGCGGGCGATGGCGTCCTTACCGTGCAGGTTGACCGTGACTTCTCCGGCGACGGAGTCTATGACGCCTCCTACGATCCTCCTCAGGCAGGTATCGACGTGAGTGTCACGGACGGCACGGACACCGTCGGGCCGCTTGTGACGAACTCCTTGGGTCAAGTCTCGTTCGACCTCTCGGACCTTTCGGGGGAGAGTTTCCGAGTCGATGTGGCAGTGACTGATCCTGAACTCGACTACCTTCAAGCGGCACCGGCGGCTACTGCTGATGTAGCCGACGCCTTCCGGAGCTTTACCACGTTCGTCGGCGGTGAGACGCAGACGATTCATGTCGGAGTCTGGAATCCGGATACCTTCGTGCCGGAAGCCGCACCGCTCGCTGTCGTTCAGCAGACGGATCGGTCCGCTGCCGGAGACATCCGATCCCTCATGGTGACCGACTGGGACAACCGAGGGCCGACCACGGACGACACCGGGGACAACACGAACGGGATCACGACGGTCGCAACCCAGGAAGAGACGGGCACCGTCTTCGGTACAGCCTGGGATCACACCACCAACGAGATCTACTCGGCCGCCTATGCGAAGGCACACACGGTTTACGGACCGGGGGGCAGCGGCGGCATCTACCGGACCGACGTCGATGGCGGTGGTCCTGGGAACACCGAACTGTGGGCGACCGTACCCAACGCTGGAACGTCGGCTCACCAGACGGAAGATGGGTACGATGACGACTTCTTCATGGCCAACGGTCGTGAAGGTCTAGGCGGACTTGCCCTTTCGGAGGACGAGTCGACCTTGTACGTGGTGAATCTCAACGACCGCTCTTTGTACACGTATGCCACCTCCGATTCCGCACCGGCTACACCGGTCGAGTCGGTGCCGATCACGGACCCCGGATGCGTCGGTGGCCAGTGGCGGCCGTTCTCCGTCACCGTTCGGGACGGCGGGATCTACGTGGGCGGGGTCTGCGACGCGTCGAGCAGCCTGAGTCGCTCCAACCTCACCGCTCATGTTCTTCAGTTCGACGACGGCGCTTTCACGAGCATCTTCTCCAAGGATCTCGACTTCCGGCGGGGCAACCAGAACTACTCGGATCCGACGCCCAACTTGGTCGGCCCGAACGTGGCAACGAACTGGAACCCGTGGCGGACCAGCTGGGACGCTGACCTCGCTGACTACTTCGACGCTGGCCCCCTCTACCCGACGCCGATGCTGACCTCAGTGGTCTTTGAGAACGACGGGTCAATGATCCTCGGCTTCCGCGACCGCACGCCGGACATGCTCGTTCGGCACGGATTCAGCCCCGACCCGGACAACCGAACCAGCATCACTGGCGTGATCGTCGGGGGTGACATCAACAAGGTCTGTCTCACTGATGGTGTGTACGAGTGGGAGGGTGCTGGCTCCTGCGGCGACAACTCGACGCCGGCGAACTCAGGTGGAGAGCCCGTTGACCGTGTCGAGTTCTTCCCAGGTGACTTCTTCGACGCCAGCATCCGCTACCCCAGCTCCACGGTGCGACACCTCGAGAACTCGATGGGTGGGCTGGTGCTCAACCCGCGTCAACCGGATATCGCGAACACGACGATGGATGCGTCCGGCCTCTTCAACACAGGCGGTATCGGCTTCTACGACCGCGAAGTCGGCACGGGACCTGGGAACGAGCCCCTGGACCGTGGCTTGCTGGTGGCCGGGAACGAGACCTACAACTTCGGGAAGGGAAGTGGTCTCGGCGGCCTGTCTTTGCTGGCAGCAGCGGCCCCGAGCCAGATCGGCAACCGAGTCTGGTTCGATACCGACCAGGATGGTCAGCAGGACCCTAGCGACGAACCAGCCGTGGCGGGCGCGACCGTGCGGCTACTGTCATCGGACGGGATGACGGTTCTCGCCGAGACTGTGACAGACGAGAATGGTGAGTACTACTTCGGCGGTGACGGTGGGTATGCGCTCGAGCCAGGGATCGAGTATGTCGTCGAGTTCGATGTGACCACTGTGGACACGGCGTCGCTGCCTGGTGCACCGCCGCTCGACGAACTGCAGTTCACGCTCTCGCAGGCCGCCGGCGTCCCCGACGAGCTCGACTCGAACCCAACCCCAACGGCGGACGCGCTGATTGCTCGTGCAAATGTGATCGGGCCCGAGGTTGGCGAGGTTGACCACACGATAGACGCGGGGATCTACGTGCCGTCTCTGTCGGTGAGTGTGGGTGACTTGGTGTGGTTGGACGAGGATCGTGATGGTCTTCAGGGCGATGGTGAGCCGGGGATTGAGGGTGTTGAGCTGACGTTGACTGGTCCGGATGGGGAGCCGGTTACGGATGTGTTCGGCAACCTGGTTGAGCCGGTGTTCACGGATGAGGCCGGTGAGTACTCTTTCGATAATCTGCCCGCGTTGGATGAGGGTGAGTCCTACACGGTGACGGTGACTCCGCCGGTTGGATTCGATCCCACGGTTGAGGGTGCTGGGGATGACCCGGCGTTGGATTCTTCGACTGGGTCGGCGACCAGTGGTGATCTGACTGGTGATGGTGACCGTGACCCGTCGCTGGACTTCGGGTTTGTCCCGGATCTGGTTTCGGTGGGTGATTACGTGTGGATTGATGCTGATCGTGATGGCATCCAGGACGAGGGTGAGGCCCCCGTTGAGGGTGTGGAGGTCACGTTGCTCGATTCCGATGGTGAGGTGGTTGCTACCACGGTCACGGATGCGGATGGGTATTACGTCTTCACTGATCTGCCGATCAGCACTGAGTTCACGATCGAGTTCCCGACCACTGTTGAGGTGGATGGTCAGGATTACCCGTTGACCCAGGCGCAGGTTGGGGATGATCCGGGGGTGGATTCGAATCCGGGTGCGGATGGGACGTTCTCGTTCACGACTCCTGCTACGGGTGAGAACTCGGGTGAGCCGGGTCAGGCTGATGACCCCACGATCGATGCTGGCTATGTGTCTCCGTCGGTGAGTGTGGGTGACTTGGTGTGGTTGGACGAGGATCGTGATGGTCTTCAGGGCGATGGTGAGCCGGGGATTGAGGGTGTTGAGCTGACGTTGACTGGTCCGGATGGGGAGCCGGTTACGGATGTGTTCGGCAACCTGGTTGAGCCGGTGTTCACGGATGAGGCCGGTGAGTACTCTTTCGATAATCTGCCCGCGTTGGATGAGGGTGAGTCCTACACGGTGACGGTGACTCCGCCGGTTGGGTTCGATCCCACGGTTGAGGGTGCTGGGGATGACCCGGCGTTGGATTCTTCGACTGGGTCGGCGACCAGTGGTGATCTGACTGGTGATGGTGACCGTGACCCGTCGCTGGACTTCGGGTTTGTCCCGGATCTGGTTTCGGTGGGTGATTACGTGTGGATTGATGCTGATCGTGATGGCATCCAGGACGAGGGTGAGGCCCCCGTTGAGGGTGTGGAGGTCACGTTGCTCGATTCCGATGGTGAGGTGGTTGCTACCACGGTCACGGATGCGGATGGGTATTACGTCTTCACTGATCTGCCGATCAGCACTGAGTTCACGATCGAGTTCCCCACCACCATCACCGTGAACGGGGAGACCTACCCGCTCACCACAGCAGGGGCAGGAAGCGACACCGGGCTGGACTCCAACCCAGACCAGAACACCGGCCGCTACTCCTTCACCACTCCTGCTACGGGTGAGAACTCGGGTGAACCCGGCCAGGCAGACATGCCGACCATCGACGCCGGCTACACCCCAGCCCTGGTGGGTGGCCCGTCTCCGAGCCCTACGGATACTCCGCCCGTGTCCGAGCCGACCGAACCTCTGCCAGGAACGGGCGCCTCAGGTTCACTGCTCCTGATCGGTGGGTTGGCTGCTCTCGTGTTGCTGGTGGGCATACTCCTCCGTGCCGCGCGGCAGCGAGCAGTCCGCTCGTAGGCTGAAGCGCAAACGTCGATGCCCACTGGCACACTGGTGCGGTGGGCATCGATGTGGCCAGATCGGTGCAAGAGCAGACTGCCGGGCAGGCCATAGCCAGCGGGGGAGATGCGCGGTTGATGAGGAGCGTTCACGTCGACACCGATGACGATCAGACCTGCAGTGAGGGCGCGTGCTTCCGTCGACGGATGCTTGGAATGCTGCTGGTGATGCTCGCAGCACTCGGAGCGCTGAGCGCCTGTTCCGAAGGCCTGGACGAGGACGGTGAGCCACTCACCATCCCGCAGTCTGAGCAGTTGGCCGCCGCCCGTTTCGGCCTCAGCAACGCGGGCCTATTCGCCGCGACAGTGACCTTGGGCGAACCTGACTCAGTCGACAGGTTCACGGCCGAAATCACCGTCGATCCGGACCGCCTCTACGCGTGGGGAACACTAGCGCGAGGTCCTGACAGCCTCGCTGTCGAAGAGCAGGTGCAGCTGACCGAGGGTGCGATCGCCGTGCTACGCGACGGACGGTGGCAGGTACAGGATCAGACGCAATTGCTCAACCAGCTTCGGATCGTTTTCGCGCTCGTCAGTGACCGGCCAGAGAACGCTCAATTGTTGCGTCAATCTGATGCCCGATATCTCGGTGGCGCCGGCCTCGACGGTGTCGAGATGTCCGTTTACCTCCTTCCGACCCTGGATGGCTCGGGTGGCGCTTCTCGATTGTGGCTCAATTCTGAGGGGCTCATCCGCCGACTTGATTCCGGAGATGACCAGTTCGTGATTCAGGTCGGCGCTGGGGTGCCGACAAGCGAGCCCACCGATGGGCCATTGTTCGACTCCGTGCCAGTAACTGATTTGTAGCCTAGATGGAACGTCGGCTCTCAAGGGAACGCATGAAAGTGCCAGCGCGCCCAGCGCATCGGACGTCGTCGACGGTGAGTCCTGCCGGACCTTCCCAGCCACCAGTCGACAGCGCCTCATGGGCCGTGGCCGTCAGGCCGATGCTCGGCGCCGTTGCTCTTCGGATCGGCGGGACTGTTGAAATGACCCCCGTGCGGGGCTCCAATCTTCAGGCTCCCGAGTCCTATCGTGCTCTCGTTCCGATTCCTCTGTGGTTTCCCCACAGGGATGGTTCACGCGTCACTCTCCCCCGGGCCGATGCGTGGGCTGGCGGCACCGCGACCGGGTCCCGGTCTCGCCAGGCGTCACGGCGAGACCGGGACCGCACTCCCAGCCTCACATGTGCCATGTCATCGCGACCACGAAGCGTGACCCGTGGGTGAAGGTGTTGGGCTCTTCAACGTCCGAGTCTGAGTAAGGCATCCGGGGTGCCCATCATGCTGGTTGTGGGTGTATGTGCCGACTGTGTGAGGACGGCCCCTGCTAGGTCCGCCAGCGGTGCTGCCGGACAAGCGCGCGAACGACGCGGGACCATGTCATCCCAGAATTGACCCCCATTCAGGGGTCTTCCACGAGGGCTTGTCTTCCCTACGATGCACTCTCCATAGCCGACCGGGCTGCAGTTTTGTGCGCTCCCGCGGTCCAGTCTGAATGAACGTGGAATGGGGCAGTTTCATGCAATGTGGGCGGATGCGCAGCGGCAACCGTATCGGGCGATGGCTCGCTGCAGCGCTGTTGGCACTGGGTGTGGTCGTCGCTCCCGGTGTGGCGGCGGCTGTAGACCTGGAACCTGGTGATACGCCGTACATCGGAAGTAAGGAGGGGTACGGAGGCACCGGCTTGTTCCCGATCTGGTCCAACGGCAGTCCGACTGGCGACCCCGACTACTGGGCCTACTGCATCGAGCAGCCCGTCGCTGCGATGACGGGCCTCGTGGGTGAGGTGGACGATCTCGATGGCTACCTCGGCGACAACTACTTCGCCGACCCAGAGGTTCAGGGCAAGGTCTTCTGGGTGCTCGCCCATAGCTACCCTGAGTTGAGTCTCCAGGAGTTCGGCGAGGCGATCGGTGTTCCCGGGATCTCGCGCAACGATGCGATCGAGGCAACCCAGTACGCGATCTGGCGTTACACCGATCTCACCTTCGACGCGTCCTGGCCCTTTGAGTCGGCTGACTCGGAGGCCGCCTACTGGTATCTCGTCAACGGCGCGAACGCGAATCCCGGGCTCACGTATGACGACCTGGAGGTGACCGCCGCAATCGCGGCACCGGGGAGCGCGCAGTCGGCTGACTCTCTTGTCGGGCCCTTCGTGGTGAACACAAACCAGCCCACCGTGAGCGTGACAGTCGACCCGGCCATCACTGTGACTGACGCGAGTGGCACCCCGGTTGACACGGACGCGGTCGCCGATGGGCAAGAGCTCTACCTGGACTTGCGTGGAACGACCGCAGAAGGCGAAGCAACCGTGCAGGTGACGGCTGCGGGCACTAGCAGCACCGGAAAGATCGTCAGCGTCCCGACTGTTCCGGGGACGACACCTACCGCCGAGGATCACGCGCAGACCATCATCCTTGTGACGCCTAGCACGACCCGCACGACCGCTGAGGCCAGCGTGTCGTGGACGGCCCTGCCAGTTCCGGTGATTGGGACGTCGCTGGTCGATGCCGCCGATAGTGACCGGGTGCTGCCTTTTGATGGTGGCGTCGTGGTGGACACGGTGACATATGAGAATCTGACTCCGGGTGTGGAGTACACCGTGACGGGTGAGCTGATGCATCAGTCGGATGGTTCTGGTTCTGGGATCACCGGTTCGACCACGTTCACTCCCGATGCGGCGAGCGGGTCTGTGGACGTTGAGTTCACGGTCCCGACTGGATTCGCCGGTGAGAGTTTGGTGGCCTTTGAGCGATTGTTCGAGGGTGCGGATGTATCGGGCGAGCCGGTAGCCGTGCATGAGGACATCGACGATGAGGCCCAGACGGTGACCGTGGAGGAAGCGCCAGTTCCGGCGATTGGGACGTCGTTGGTCGATGCCGCCGATGGTGACCGGGTGCTGCCTTTTGATGGTGGCGTCGTGGTGGACACGGTGGCGTTTGAGAATCTGACTCCGGGTGTGGAGTACACCGTGACGGGTGAGCTGATGTATCAGTCGGATGGTTCTGGTTCTGGGATTGTTGGTTCGGTGACGTTCATTCCGGATGCGGCGAGTGGGTCTGTGGAGGTTGAGTTCACGGTTCCGGCTGGTTTCGCTGGTGAGAGTTTGGTGGCCTTTGAGCGGTTGTTTGAGGGCACGGACACCACGGGTGATCCGGTGGCGGTGCATGAGGACATCGATGATGAGGCTCAGACGGTGACGGTGGAGGATGCGCCGGCTCCGGTGCCGGAACTGCCATCGACAGGCTTCGGCGTCGCGGGAGGTGCGGTTCCGACGACGATTCTGCTGACTGCGGTGGGCATAGCCATGGTGCTCCTGAACCGCCGCTGGAACGCCAGTTCGGCTCTAGCCCACCCGGATGCTCGGCGCAAGGTGATCTGACCTCATCAGTTTGACCTTCCTATCGCGCACTACCTCCCAGGAGCGCTCCGGTGATGGCTCGCCTAGGCTCCTCTCCCGAGGCAGATGCGCGAGCAGCCGGCAACATCACTGCTGGTCCCGGTTTCGCCACACGCCATGGTGAACCCGGGACCGGCGTTGCCCGGGGCTCGTGGGCCGAGACCAAATGACCCCCAAGAAGGGGTCGCGGGGGCCGGGGCGACCGGAAATCATAGTGAACCGTGTGTGGTGAGCATCTGAGTCGTGATGAGGTTGGCTGTGGTTCGACGTGACGTCGTATTGCATAGATCGCTCGACTGAAGTTCGGCACATCACCGCACTGTCTGTGAAATCGCGACCTAGTCGTTGAACGTGACTACTGGGTTTCGGTGTTTGAACTCCATTTCAGCGGTCGGGCGTGAGCCCGCCAGCAGCTTCGTCTCCGGGGGAGATATGCACTTGCGAAGAATTATCGGTGCGGGCGCAGCCTGCGTTCTGACTGGTGGGTTGCTCGCCGCCGGTCTAGTGCCCGCAGCGGCAGCGCCCGCTGATGGGTCGATCACCGTCACGGTGGTCGAGGATCGCAACCTGGACAGTGCGCGCAACGGCGCGGATGCACCACTTGAGAACGTTCAGGTTCGGTTCGTCGACGCAGCCGGAGACGTGATCACCCGCAGTACCGATGCCAGCGGAGTCGCTACGCTGCTGGCTGCAGAGAACGATCTCGTTGGCGGGCAGTACCGGGTGGAAGTGGGCAACCCGAACGTCGGCATCTATACCGAGGCCCAGATCCTGGACGCTCACGCCGAGCCTGAATTCGCACCGGCAGTCTCATTCGTTGACGTTGCCGACGGCCAGGACGCGACGCTGTCAGTCGGATACGTCGACCACACCGAGCTCGGGCCAGAAGGTGCGACTCTGTATTCGGCAGTTCAGCCGGACGACATCTGGCCCGCTAGCGGTGAGTCGACCGAGTTGTACTCGATCGACTACTTCTTCTCGCCGTCAACCATCAGCGATGTCACCCCACGCTCGACGTTCGGCTCGGTCTACGGCATCGGCGTCGACCAGGATAACCGGGACATCTACGCCGGCGCATATGCGAAGCGAGGGTCTGAGTATGGCCCCGATGGTCCCGGCGCTATCTACCGCGTGAACGCGCTGACGGGTGCCACTGAAACCTACGTCGTCGTCCCGAATGCAGGCAGCACCATGCATGACATGACCGGACTGGGCGACACCGGTCATGTGATCCAGGACTTCGAGTTCCGGACCGCGGTCGGTCGCGAGGCGTTGGGTGATGTGGACGTTAACGACGACAACACGTTCCTCACCACGGTCAACATGAACACCGATTCGCTGGTGGTCTACCCGGTGCAGGAAGCCGCGAACCCGGCCCCCATTCAGAGTCTGGCGGTGCCCGTTCAGAACGGGTGTGCCGCGGACTGGGCTCCGATGGCGTTGGAGGAGCGCGACGGCGTCCTGCATGTAGGTGCGGTATGTGGCGCCACGATGGAGACGTACATCCTGACGTACGACCGCGCCACAGACGGAACATTGACGGCGACGGGCACAGTGCTGTCGGGCAACGTCTACGACACTGTCGGACGTAACGGGCAGAACGGCCCGAACCTTGCTCTTTCCGGCGGTGTCTGCCAGAAGGTCGACTGGCGGCCTTGGAATGACGACGTCGACCAAGAGTGCATCGATGCGACAGCCAACACAGCCCCCATCAACCCCGCAGGAAACGGGCTCGCGAACCAGTTCGTCTATCCGCAGCCGATGTTGGCCGACATCGTCCTGACCGAGTCCGGTGAGTACATCCTCGGTTTCCGCGACCGCGGCGCGGATCAGTACAGCTCCCTCCTGTACTACGGCGAGAAGACCAACGGGTCCGCGGCGTATGCGAACTACATTGCGACCGGTGACGTCGTTGCGACCACGGTGACCGACAGTTCCCTGACGTTCGGCGATTCGAAGGACTTCTACGACTTCGCTGGATTCCACAACCAGGCTGCCTCGGCCGGTATGGCGTATATCGATGGGAGCAACCGGCTGGTGACCAACCAGATGGATGCCACTGGACTCTTCTCCAACGGGATCCGCGGGTTCAATGTCGATACCGGCAATGCCGCCAACAACGCCTTCGTCACCGACGACTTCCAGAAGTCTCAAGGTTTGGCTGATCTCGAGGTGATCGTGCTGGAGCAGACGCAGCAGATCGGCAATAGGGTGTGGATCGACACTGACGAGGACGGCATCCAGGACCCGGGCGAGGCGCCAGTCGAGGGCGTGCAGGTGAGCCTGTACGACTCAGCCGGAGAGTTGGTCGCGACCACCGAGACGGACGAGAACGGTGAGTACTGGTTCGACTCCGCCGATGGACTGCTGCCGGAGGCTGACTATCAGGTGCGGCTTGACCGCGAGTCCGACTTCCAGGCGGGTGGGCCACTGGCCGGTACGACGCCGACGGCCGATGACGCTGGTCTGAACCAGGACATCGACAGCAACGGTGTTCCAGCGGATCCGGAGTCGGGTCTAGGCGAGTACGTGGTGCTTGCGGACATCACCAGTCCCGAGCCAGGTGAGAACGACCACTCGATCGATTTCGGATTCATCGTGCCTGGCGTCTCGGTGGGTGATTTGGTGTGGTTGGACGAGGATCGTGATGGTCTTCAGGGCGATGGTGAGCCGGGGATTGAGGGTGTTGAGCTGACGTTGACTGGTCCGGATGGGGAGCCGGTTACGGATGTGTTCGGCAACCTGGTTGAGCCGGTGTTCACGGATGAGGACGGTGAGTACTCTTTCGATAATCTGCCCGCGTTGGATGAGGGTGAGTCCTACACGGTGACGGTGACTCCGCCGGTTGGATTCGATCCCACGGTTGAGGGTGCTGGGGATGACCCGGCGTTGGATTCTTCGACTGGGTCGGCGACCAGTGGTGATCTGACTGGTGATGGTGACCGTGACCCGTCGCTGGACTTCGGGTTTGTCCCGGATCTGGTTTCGGTGGGTGATTACGTGTGGATTGATGCTGATCGTGATGGCATCCAGGACGAGGGTGAGGCCCCCGTTGAGGGTGTGGAGGTCACGTTGCTCGATTCCGATGGTGAGGTGGTTGCTACCACGGTCACGGATGCGGATGGGTATTACGTCTTCACTGATCTGCCGATCAGCACTGAGTTCACGATCGAGTTCCCGACCACTGTTGAGGTGGATGGTCAGGATTACCCGTTGACCCAGGCGCAGGTTGGGGATGATCCGGGGGTGGATTCGAATCCGGGTGCGGATGGGACGTTCTCGTTCACGACTCCTGCTACGGGTGAGAACTCGGGTGAGCCGGGTCAGGCTGATGACCCCACGATCGATGCTGGCTATGTGTCTCCGTCGGTGAGTGTGGGTGACTTGGTGTGGTTGGACGAGGATCGTGATGGTCTTCAGGGCGATGGTGAGCCGGGGATTGAGGGTGTTGAGCTGACGTTGACTGGTCCGGATGGGGAGCCGGTTACGGATGTGTTCGGCAACCTGGTTGAGCCGGTGTTCACGGATGAGGCCGGTGAGTACTCTTTCGATAATCTGCCCGCGTTGGATGAGGGTGAGTCCTACACGGTGACGGTGACTCCGCCGGTTGGATTCGATCCCACGGTTGAGGGTGCTGGGGATGACCCGGCGTTGGATTCTTCGACTGGGTCGGCGACCAGTGGTGATCTGATGGTGATGGTGACCGTGACCCGTCGCTGGACTTCGGGTTTGTCCCGGATCTGGTTTCGGTGGGTGATTACGTGTGGATTGATGCTGATCGTGATGGCATCCAGGACGAGGGTGAGGCCCCCGTTGAGGGTGTGGAGGTCACGTTGCTCGATTCCGATGGTGAGGTGGTTGCTACCACGGTCACGGATGCGGATGGGTATTACGTCTTCACTGATCTGCCGATCAGCACTGAGTTCACGATCGAGTTCCCCACCACCATCACCGTGAACGGGGAGACCTACCCGCTCACCACAGCAGGGGCAGGAAGCGACACCGGGCTGGACTCCAACCCAGACCAGAACACCGGCCGCTACTCCTTCACCACTCCTGCTACGGGTGAGAACTCGGGTGAACCCGGCCAGGCAGACATGCCGACCATCGACGCCGGCTACACCCCGCCCGAGCCTCAGATGCCGGTCACTGGAACCGATGGCGCGCTCACCCTAGTCGGCCTTGCTGCCGGTCTCGTGCTCGCCGGAATGGTCCTGGCCATGCTTCGGCGCCGCACTCCGGCCTGAGCCGGTGGGCGCCTCACGTGAGGTGCCCGCCCGATACATGACGCCCACGATGCCTGCCCGTGTCGTGGGCGTCATGTATCCAGGTGGACGATGTGGTCGAGTCAGGAGATGACCAGTTCATCATCTGCATGGAGGGGGTGGCCATTGTGAGCGACCCGGTCGACGGTCCGTTGTCCCGAGCCCGGCGGGTCACATCGGCTTCGCAGCGTGACCAGCGTGAAGTCACTGGTGTGCCGTAGACGATGGTCAAGATGGCCGGTTTCGTCTAGTACCGTCCGGACACTCGCGGCGATTGTGTGTGGCCCAAGAATCAGGCAGAGCGGTTCGCCACCCTCAGAGAACAGGCCGACGTTTACCGAGTCCGACGGTTCGCAGCTGTCGATGACGCCCAGGAGGACTTCCCCGACGGCCTTCGCGGTCGCCATGTCTGGCATGTCCGTGCCGCCCGCCTGGACCTGGAGCGACAATGACCGCGCGCGAGCCTGGGTAAGGGCGAGTGCGAACCAGGGACTCATATGGATCAGGCCCGGATCGAGTGAGATCAGTTGGCGGAGGTAGCTCTCCTCCTCGGCGCACAGCCTGCGAATAGCTGGGTCCCGGGGGCTCGCCTCACCCGTCGCGATGCGTTCAAGAAGCGCAGCCGAGGAACGCGTGCCGGCACTGATCCATCGAGCCCGTGCGGTTGTCAATGCGGTGTGAGAGGAGCTCGCGACCTCGGACTCCAGAGTCATCAATCGATGACGTTCGTATCTGCGGATGGTGCGAGTGAGAACGGGCAGAAAAACCATCCAGCCCGCGAAGAGACCGAGTTGTGGGCAGACTGCGACGATGGGGAGCAGCGTCAGTTCTGGTGAGTCCTCCCGCATGATCGCGCCTGCCACCGCGACCGCGACTCCGAGCGCGACGAGCGCCGCGGACAGAGGGAATCGAGACCGAGAGGTCACCCACAAGATCAGCAACGGCACCGTCGCGAGGACAGCGGGCAGGTCGGTCATGGGGGCATCCAGCGCGTGAACCGTCAGAAGCGAGGTGAGGAATGTTGCAGGGACGGAGCAAATGACGAGGAACGTCAACCAGTGAGGCAGTCGTCTCCCCCCGCGAGTGAACCACCAGCACAACACCGCAAGAACTCCGATTGCGGTGGCGGTGGCAGCGGCAGCACCGGCTACGGGCGGCGAGCGCACCAGGGTTGCTGCGAGGTCGGCGACTACGATGAGGATCGCCCAGACCCAGCAGCCTGCCATCGTGATGGAGGTGGGGTCGAGTCCTGACGCGGGTTCGGCACGGGCAGTGGGAGTGCCGTCTGCTGAATAGGAGAGGGTTGTCGTCGTTCCTTTCCCGGGAGTCGATCGTAGATCGACATGCACCCCAGCTTCGCTGCACCGTCTGACCACCGATTCTGCGAGGCCACGGCGGGGGATTGTGCGCCCGTCGAATCCTGACCCAGAGTCCGACACGGTCACAGTGAGATGCGCATCCTTGATGGTGATGCCGATGGATACCCGGCCAACACCCGCGTGCTTCGCCGTGTTGGTGGCGAGCTCAAGGATTGCGCGTCGGATCGCCCGAGAAGTGTCGGCCGGAAGCAGCGATTCGAACCTCTCGAGATCTTCGGTAGGCGGCCCTGAATAGTCGACGTGAATTCCGGTGCGCAGACGGAGTGCCTCGATGCTCAGATCCGGAGCGTCAATATTCCTGCCATTCGCCAGTTCGGCGACCGCTGCCACGTCTTGTGCACAACGATCTCGCACAGCGCGCAGGTCTGCGACGCCAGCTCCGCCGCGAGCGATGGCAGACAACGTGTTCACGACCGTGTCGTGAAGGACGCGAGCATCCTCTGCGAGCTGTCGGCCCGCATACCGCGCTACGCGTTCGAGACGGACTGCTTCGTGCGTTCGTGCCGCTTGAATGTCCGCACGAGTGGCTCCGTTGTGCATGACGCGTACTAGCACGTGCGCACCACACGAGAGCGTGACGGAGGTCACGATCACGATCAGTCGAGCGCTCGGCGGCCAGTTGGGGCTGAGAATGATCTGCGCGCTGGTCAGGAAGACGATTGCTGTGGCGGTCACCGCGATGGCGGTGCGGCGTCGCATGATCAGGGCCGGGGTCGCGCAGGTGAGGCACGCCGTCCAGATGGCAGCGAATGCCAGGGCGCTACCAGCATCGTCCGTGACCGCGTAGTCGACAGCGGTCAGAACGTAGCTTGCCGCGAGGCACAGGGACGCCGGGCCGCGGCGCAGAAGACAGAACGCCAACGCTGCCATCAGCAGCACGTGTGCCAACAGCACGGGAACTGGATGATCGAGCGTAGGGGTGGCCATGACCGCGATGACGAGGACGAACTGCCAGACTCCTATGCCGCCGATGGCGGACCGATGCAACGCATCCACCACCAGCGCGCCGGCCGCAGAGCCAGACCCCTGACCAGGTTGCTCAGTTTTGGACATCCTTGAGCCACGTCGTTGACGCTTGGACCAGGCTAATGAGAGCACCCCTCGCGTTGCCACGAGTTTGATCCTATTCAGGGGAGTTCCCAATCAGGGAGTCACGCTCACGGGAACAGGACCCCAGGACTAACCCACAGAAGGTACTGCGTCACCAGGAACCCCACCGCCGGGTTCAACCACAGGAACCGCCGCCACCCGGCCGTCGCGCGCTGCGCGTCAGCATCGCTGACGTTCAGATAGGGAGCCGTCGACACCAGGTAGGGAACCACCAGCACGGCCAGCGGTGCCCACGCGCCACCCCAGACCGCCAGCATCACACCCGCCGCCACGTACAGCCCGGCAGCGATACGCACCGTCGCGGCCGCCCCAGCCCACGTGGCGATCGAGGCGATCCCACCCGCACGATCGGCCAGCACGTCCTGTACCGCCCCGAATGCGTGTGAGGCCATCGACCAGGCGAAGAATGCGGACAATGCGGCCAGCACGACAGCGTCGAGCTCGATGCCGGAGAGTGCCACGGCGTACACCGCCGGACTCACGAAATGCGTCGCAGACGTGACTGAATCCAGGCCCGGCCGCTCCTTGAAGCGAAGCAGTGGTGCCGAGTACGCCACCACCGCGAACACACTGACGGCGAGCACCAACGTCGCCGGCAACGACCCCAGCACCACCAGAGCCGCAATGAACGGCACCGAGGAGCCCACGGCAGCGATCACCGTGGTGCGATGCAATGAGCGTTCCAGGACCACACCGTGCACCCCGCCCTTGCGAGGATTGTGGATGTCGGACTCGTAGTCCCACACGTCGTTGAGGCCGTACATCAGCAGGTTGTAGGGCACGAGGAAGAAGAGCGTGCCCACGACCATGGTCAACGCTGGAACATCGCCCGCCAGCAGGCAGGCCACCAGGAACGGATATGCCGTGTTGATCCAGCTGATCGGGCGCGAGGAGGCGAGCACGTGACGCCACGGGAGGACCTGCTGCACCGCGCTCACGATGTGTCGTCCGCTCCGCGCCTGGTGCGGCCGTCCCGTCCCGCTCGCGCGGCGAGCGACCAGAGACCGGGCACCACCATCGCCGCCACGAGTGGCCACGCGAAGTCCTCGATCGGGGCCAGACCCACCCGGACCCCCACCGTGTGGTCGTCGGCGTACCCGAACAGGTCAGCGGCGATCATCACGTTGTCGAAGACGGCGGTGAGAACCACCAGGACCAGCGCCAGCAGGCCGATGTGCCTCCACGGTCCGCGATACGTCAGCGCACAGAACACCGCGGCCAGCGCCAGCACGACCAGGGCGAGTCCCAGGTAGGTCATGAACTTTCCGTCCTGCTCGTACGCCCGAGAAGTTGCAGCACGATGAGGCTCAGGTAGCACAGGAAGGTGATGAACACGAGCTCCTCCACGGGGAGCTCGGGCAGCACCTCGATGCCCGTCATCGCCGCGCTCTCACCTCGGTGGTAGAAGCCTGCACCGATGGCGACGACATCCCACACCAGGAAGATCGCCCCAGCTCCGAGCACGGTCGCCGCAGCACGCACCGGCGCGTGCCAGAACGCGAGTCGCCAACGGGCATCCATCAGCACCAGGCACCCCAGCGGGATCAGCAGGAACAGCAGGTAAAGGTACGGCGTCATCGACGTGCCCTGGTGCGCAGAGCGGGAAGCGGTTCCGGTAGTGGGCCGGTGCTGACATCGCCACGCAGGCGCTTGAGTACCAGCTCGGCGCTGATGAGGCACATCGGTAGTCCCACACCCGGGATCGTCCCAGATCCGGCGTACAGCAATCCGTCAACGTGCCGGGACGCGTTGCGCGCCCGGAACATGGCGCTCTGGCGCAACGTGTGGGCAGGGCCGAGCATCGTGCCCCGCCACGCGTGCAGGTCGGCGGCGAAGTCGGCCGGGCCCACGGTCCGGCGCAGGACAACGCGCTCGCGCAGGTCGGCGACCCCGGCCCGCTCGCCGATCTGATCGAGCATGCGGTCCACAAGCTCCTCGACGGCGGGCGAGCCCTTGCCGTCGAGGCCGCCGTGGCCCAGGGCCGGGTCCGCGCCCACCGGCACCAGCAGGAACAGGTTCTCGTGGCCGGCGGGTGCGACGTCGTCGTCGGTGGCCGAGGGACGGCAGACGTAGGCCGAGGGGGTACCCGGGATGCGGCCGGCGTCAATGTCGGCGAACGTGCTTGCCCAGTCCTTGGCAAAGAACAGCGAGTGGTGGGACAGCTGAGGGAGCTCGCCGCGGATGCCGAGGTAGGCCAGGATGGCGCCCGGGCCTGGGTCGCGGCGGCGCCACCACGCCTCCGGATATGTCTGTAGGTGCTCCGGCAGCAACTGGGTCTCCAGATGGTGCAGGTCCGCGGCGCCGACCACCACGTCCGCCTCGAGGTGTCGGCGCAGCCCGCGCCGGACGTAGTCCACGCCGCTCACCCGTGCCCGGCGGGTGCCGGTGGTCGCGATCGCCGTGACCTCAGCACCGGTGTGTAGCTGTGCCCCGTTCTCGGTGGCGAGATCGGCGATGGCCTGGATGAGCCGGGTGAACCCGCCCATCGGATACTGCACGCCGCCGGTCAGATCGAGCGAACTCATCAGGTGATACATGCTCGGGGCCCGCCGAGGGGAGGTGCCGAGAAACACCGCCGGGTATCCGAGGATCTGCTGCAGCGGAACGTTCGCGAACTGTCCTTTCACCTTGGACTCCAGCGAGCGCAGCAGCAGCGTCGCCAGGCGCGGCAGCCGGCGCAGTACCTCCGGCGTCAGGAACCCACGCAGGTCCGCGAAAGTGGTGTAGAGGAACCGATCCCGGGCAAGCACCTCGGTTTCAGAGGCCGAGTCGAGATAGGAGCGCAGGCGGACGCCCGCTCCTGGTTCGCGCGCCTCGAACAGGGCCACGTTCTGCTCCACGTCGGCCGCGATCTCGATCGGCTCCGCCTCTCCCTCGGCGAATATGCGATAGGCGGGGTCCAGTGTGCGAAGGTCGAGTACATCGTTCATGTCCCGCCCCAGCAGCGAGAAGAAGTGGGCGAAGACCTCCGGCATCAGATACCAGGAGGGTCCGGTGTCGAATCGGAACCCCTCGACCTCCCACGAGCCAGCGCGTCCGCCGACCTCGCCGTGCCGTTCCAGCACGTGCACCTCGTGCCCTTCGGCTGCGAGCAGGGCCGCCGTGGCCAGTCCGGAAATCCCACCGCCGATCACCGCCACCACGGAGCCCGTCATGCCCGGGCTCCGATCGCCGTCACGAGAATGCGGGCCTTCACCGCATCCGGAACGCGGATCCTGCGGCAGAGGATCTCTTCGGCAGGGGTGCGGCGCAGCCGACGGGACAGCTCCGCGAAGAAGTGATGCGCGGCCAGCACCGCGCGGCGGCTGCGAGGTGGCAGGCCCGCGATGGCCACTCGCGCGGCGGCGAGGTCGGCGTCGATCTCGTCCAGGAAGGTGTCACGCTCGGCGTCACTCAACCGCGCCACGTCCACCCCGGGCAGGTAGTTGCGCCCGAGGAGGTCCCGGTCCGCGGCCAGATCGCGCAGGAAGTTGACCTTCTGGAATGCGGCACCAAGCCTGATCGCGCCGGCTCGCAGACGTTCGTAGGCAGCGTGGTCACAGTCAGTGAACACGCGCAGGCACATCAGGCCCACGACCTCCGCGGAGCCGTGTACGTACGCATCGAGTCCGGTCCGGTCGTGATCACGCACGTGCAGATCGCTACGCATCGATGCGAAGAAGGGATCGATCAACTCGGCCGTGATGCCGTACCGCCGCGCCGTCCCAGCGAACGCATGCACCACCAGGTTGGCGCTGCGTCCACTCTCGAGGGCAGCCAACACGTCCGCCTGGAGACCATCGAGCAGGCGCGCGCGGCAGGCGGGATCGAGGGCTGGATCCGGATCGTCGACCAGTTCATCAGCGATGCGCACGAGTGCGTAGATCGTGCGCACGTGGGTGCGGTCCGGCTCGCCCAGCAGCGCTGTCGCCCAGCCGAAGGAGGTCGAGTACTGGCGGATCACCACCTGCGCGCTGGCGTGAGCAGCGTCGTCGTATCGCGTGCGTCCGGTCGCGTCAGTCATGCGGCGCTCCACGCGAGGTCATGGGCGAGCCAGGCAGCGCCGATGAGTTCGGCGCCGGCACTGCCGAGGAGGATCGCGCGCTCGCGGGCTGCGCGCTCGTGCTGGTCGGCCAGCTGCTCCACACTCGTGCGGGCGCCGCACTCGGTCAGTAGGTGGCGCACTCTCGCCAGTGCGGCCGTGTCGACGTCGGGATCTCCTACGTGCGGTCGCACCTGGTCCCACGCATCGGTCGTGGCGGCATGGGCGAGTAGGGCGGTCCGCTTGCCTTCGCGAAGGTCGGAGAGGGGGTTCTTGCCGGTGCTGGTCTCGTCGCCGAACATTCCGCCGAGATCGTCGCGGAGCTGATAGGCGATCCCGAGCAGCCGTCCGACCTCTCCGATCTCGGTCACGACCTCCTCATTGGCACCTGCGAGCACCGCACCTGCCTGCAGCGGCAGGGAGAAGGAGTATGCGGCGGTCTTCAACTCCTCCATCCGGAGCACCTCAGCCACCGGGAGCGAGTCGTCCAGCGTGGCGCGCACATCGGCGAGCTCTCCAGCAGCACTGTCCAGGAGAGCATCGTCCATGAGATCGAGCAGTCGTGCGACGCGCTCGGCCGGCGCCCCGCAACGGGCCACCAGCTGGACCGCACCAGCGAGAGCAAGGTCTCCCGCGAGGAGCGCGGCAGCCTCACCGTAGCGGCGTGCCACATCCGGCGCGGCACCGACACGGGCGCCGTCGTGGGCAAAGGAGCCGGAGATGTTGGGGAGGCCGCGCCTGGTCTGATCGCCATCGATCACGTCGTCGTGGATGACGAAGGCCGTGTGCAGCAGTTCCACCGCGGCGCCGATCGTGGCGCTGTGGTCGGCGTCGGCGCCACCACAGGCAACTGCTCCTGCCTGGACCAGCCGCGGCCGCAGCCGCTTTCCGCCGTCGCTGGCATGTCGGAGCGCCGTCCACAGGTCGTCGGCACCGCGCGCTGCCATGCGGGCTGCGCGGGAGGCGAAGAAGGCATCGAGCCGTGCCTGGACGGCTGCGTCGTGATCGTGCGTCATGATCGCCGCTCCGCGTCCAGCAGTGGCACCTGGAGGGCCATCCACGGGCTCACGCTCCAAGGTGCGAGCCGAACGAGGTCGACGACGTCCGACCATGGCTCCCACCGCCACGAGACGACCTCGCCCGGGTTGGGTGCCGGATCGGTACCGACCGTGGCGGTGAACACCGGGCACACCTCGTTCTCGACGATTCCGGAGTCATCCACGGCCCGGTAGCGGAAGTCCGCGACCGCCATCCGTATCCCGTCGGCCCGGAACCCGAGCTCGTCACCGGCGCGACGACGAACAGCCGATTCGAGCTCCTCGCCAGGCCGGGGGTGCCCGCACCAGGAGTTGGTCCACACGCCCGGCCACGCACGCTTGGACAGGGCACGTCGGGTCAGCAGGACATGGCCGTTGACGTCGAAGGCGTAGCACGAGAAGGCCTGGTGCAGCGGTGTCGATCGATGGTGGCTCTCCTCGCGCGGCGCCGTCCCTCGTGGCCGGCCGTCGTCGTCGAGAAGGATCACGAGGTCCTCGGAATTCATGACACTCCCTCCTTATTGCTAGATAATCTAGCAATAAGCGTGCTGAGTAAAAAGGGGAGTGCTGATGGGTCGCCGTAGCATCGACGTCATGTCAAGCGAGGGCTACTGGTATGACGCGAGCGCCGAGGGCACGCAGATCCTCGCGGCGCTGCGGCGATTCCGGGCGGCCGAAGAGCATTTCCGGCGCCAGCTGGTGCGAGATATGGGGATGAACATCACCGATGTGGTGGCGATCCGTCACGTAATCGCCGCAGAGCAGGCCGGTGCTGCGCTCACCCCCCGCGACCTCGCCGACCGTCTGGAGATCTCGACGGCGTCCGTGACCACTTTGCTGGACCGCCTGGCTGGCTATGGGCATCTGGACCGTGTCGCGCACCCCACCGACCGGCGCAAAGTGGTGGTGCGTGCCACAGCGCACGCTCACGAGGAGGTGCGCACCCGTCTGGCCGCGATGCACGAGGAGATGGCCCGGATCGCTGCCGGCGTCCCGCCGCACTGCCGGGACGCCGTCGTGGGCTTCCTCGACGCGATGGCGGGCCACTTTGCCGGAGCTACGGTCCCAGCCGACCACGACCCAGCCGGTACGTGATCAGCCGATCGATATGCCGATCGATTCCAGCAATCCGATCCGGGAGGCGGCATCGCGTAGCAGCAGGAACCCGGCGATGCCCATCACCCAGGCGATGGTCTCGCCCGAGGATTTCGCCATCCAGGCCGAGACCCGGATCAGCAACGGTTCGATCAGCCGGCGAGCGGCGATCCGTGCGCCGAGCAGCAGCAGCGCCGGAAGCACCATCACCGCGCAGTAGCCCGTGAGCAGCAGCACCCGCTGCGCCACCGGCAGGTCGGCGGCGGTGAGCATCCCGACGGCGCCCAGGTAGGGAAGCATGGTGGCCACCTCGAGCGTGGCCGCCCCGAGCGCCAGCCCCATCAGGGCCGGCAATCCGCCCCGCCCCTCGGCCGAGACCGTGCGCTCCCGCCAGCGGGAGAACCGGCCCGGTGCGGGGCTGCTGCCGTCCTTCGGCTCTCGCCCGACAAAGAACGCGCCGACGAACAAGACGGCCCCCAAGACGAGTTGCGCGTAGGTGAGCACCGGGGAGTCCTGGTCCAGCGCCGTCATCAGGGTGTCGGCTCCAGCGAGCAGGAGCAGCCCGACAGCCCAGTAGAAGGCGGCCACGGTCACCAGGAACACCAGTATCCGGCCCGGGCGTAGCCGCCCCGGGGCGAGCATCAACCAGATCGGGATCAACAAGGTCCCGAAACTGGCGGAGTCCACGAGCGCGAGCACGGCGAGCGTTCCGAGCAGAGGTGCAGTCATGCCAGCAGCATGCGTGGGCGGGCATCGATGCGGCATCGGCCAGGAGGAGAGGGCGGATCTCATCCTTTCGTCGCATCGGTGCAGGCCCGTCGTGGCGCAAGAATGGACGGATGCAGCGGTGGATCGAGGTGTGGCGCCGGCGTCTGCGCGGCACGTCGCGACGCCAGGTGGTCACGGAGGCGATGGCCGTGGCCATCGTCGGTCTTGCACTGCACGGGCTGGGTGTGGGGCCGGTCATCAGCGATGCGCCGTTCGACGTTGCCCCGTTCTGGCACGTCCCGTTGCTGCTCGCCGGAGCCTTGATCATGCTCGGTAAGCGCCGCCATCCGGTCGCTGCTCTGGGCGCCGGTTTCGTGGTGTTCGCCGCAGATTTGCTCATCGGCGGCAGCCTCGGCGCGATGCTCGTCCTCATCGACCTGCTGTATACGCTCGCGTTGCACGGGTCCGCGCGTGCTGTCCGGCGCCTCATTGCCCTCACGGCCATGATCATCGCTGCCGTGACAGTGCTCGGCTGGGCACTGCTGCACGATCTGCGCGCCGGCCTCCTCATCGGCCTGCAGGCGTTCGCCGTGCTGGCGACTCCCACATGGTGGGGAACCTCGGTCCGGCGGCAATCGGAGCTGGCCGAACTTGCCTCCGCCCGCGCCGCCGACCGTGAACGACTCACCCGGATGGAGCACGAGGAAGCCCTCCGTGACGAACGCGAGCGGATGGCCCGCGATCTGCACGACGCCGTCGCCGGGAACCTCTCGGCCATCGCCCTGCATGCCGAGGCAGGGCTCACGCGACCGGTCACGGACCACGGTGCCCGCCGCGCGCTCGAGGCGGTGCGCGCCTCGAGCCTGTCCGCCCTCGCCGAGATGCGCACCATGATCCGGCTGCTCCGCGGCGGTACCCCGGAACGATCGCCCACCGGCATCAGCGACGGCCGGGCCGTCCGGGAACTGGTGGTGGCGCACCACGGAGCTATCTGCGCTGACCCAGCCGATCTACCCCAGCTCCCGACGGCGGTCGATCAGACCGCCTTCCGGCTTCTGCAGGAGGGGCTCACCAATGCGACCAAGCACGGATCGGGTCCGCCGGAGGTGGAGGTCAGCCTCGCCGGAGGTCACCTGGACCTGTTGCTGCGCAACCCCAGTCCTCCACGCTCGGATCGGGGGAGCGGCATGGGACTGGAGATCATGGCGGAACGGGCGTGCGCCGTCGGGGGCTCGTTGACGGTGGGGGAGGATGATGGGGTGTGGACGGTGCGAGCGCGACTGCCGATCGAGGGGGAGGCGGGATGATCCGCGTGCTGCTTGCCGATGATCACGCCGCTGTGCGGGCCGGCCTGCGGATGGTGCTGGAGACGGACCCGCAGCTCGAGGTGGTCGGTGAGGCCGCCGACGGGGAGAGCGCCGTGACGAATGCCCGCGCGCTGCGCCCGGATGTGGTGCTGATGGACATCCGGATGCCGCGCATGGATGGCGTGGCGGCCACCACCCAGATCGTCCAGGCAGGTATCGCTCAGGTGCTGGTGCTCACCACCTTCGACCTGGACGAGTATGTGGTGGCCGCGTTGCGGGCGGGGGCGGCCGGGTTCCTGTTGAAGACCGCCGACGGCGCCACGCTGGTCGACGCGGTGCGCCGGGTGGCCGCGGGGGAGGGTGTGGTGGCGCCGGAGGTGACGCGTACGCTGCTGGACGCCTTCGTCGGCTCGCGCCCTGGGCCAGGGGAGAGCAGCGGGGGCGAGGCAGACGACGCGCGCTTTCCCGGGCTGACCGTGCGTGAACGGGAAGTGCTCGACTGCCTCGGGCGTGGCTGGTCGAATCAGGAGATCAGCCGCGCACTGCACATCACCGAGGCGACCACCAAGTCGCATGTCTCCCGGGTGCTCACCAAGCTCGGATGCCGGTCGCGGGTGCAGGCGGCGATCCTGGCGCGGGAGGGGCTCCGGACGTGAGTGCACCGCTGATGTGCGGGCGAAAATGACCGGTGATGGTCCGGCGAGCGGGATCCGTTCCGAGTGCTCACGGCTAGGATCAGTGCCCAGTCAGTCGTCCGATCGTGGCACCGCTCGGGCGCCTGCGAGTCGGAACGACACCACGCTCGTTCGTCCCCGGGTGCCGGACAGGTCCACCTCCAGCACCACGCGGGGCGTCAGTTCCCGGACCGTGACGTTCTCCGGTACCTGCGTGGCGGCCGAGACGGACTGCCGGTAGGTCACCCGTAGTGGCTGTGTGGCTGTGCGGCTCGGGTCGCTGACGGCGATGTCCAGCCGGCCCCCGTCCCGGACCACCAACACCGAGGCCGGACCGGAACAGGTGAGTTGATCGAGCGCCGAACCCGTCCAGAAGTTCGCCCCGAGCACTCCACCGGCGCGGACGGCCTGAACATCGCGGGTGTTCGCGACCACCTGCGCACCGGGGTTGCGGGAGTACTCCAGGACCTGCTGGCGGGAGGCACCAGGCAGCAGCGTGAACATGTACGAGGCCGTGGTGGGGTCGATGCCGTGGTCGGTCCACAGAGTCAGGTACTCCCGATCGAAAAGGGTGTCGTCGATGAAGGACGCCCGCTTATTGATCTCCGACCACGCGTGCGTGCGGACCTCGCGCCGGGCGTGCAGTCTCATCCCGTGACCGAAAACGTAGCCGATGTCCGCGCTTGGGGATGGACCGGACAGGTGCGCCCAGGCGGCATTCTCGACCGTGGTCTCGGCGCCGTCGTGGGCGGGCTGCTCGACGTCGTCGATCACGAGCCGCTGCGCCGTGCTGATCTTGCGGTTCTCGATTGCCGTCTCGACCAGATGCTCCGAGCTCGCGGAGATCCCCGCGCCGAGAGCGACGATCCGATCGTCGACGGTGAACCACGACTTCACACCGGACGGGGCTCCGGAGAGGAGATCGGCGTCGACCTCGTCGGCCGGGAACGAGTGTGCCTGGTGGGTGCGAGCGCCGTTGACCATCGCGACGAAGGTGAACCGGTCCCCACCGCCGCCGTGCAGACGCTGGATCCGGATGTAGTTCCGGTCGTCGGAGTACAGCACGATCCCGGCGTGCTGATAGTTCACCCGCGGCTGGAGGTCGAGCACTACCTCAGCGCTCCAGGCGCCCGTGGGCGCGGTCTGCAGAATGATGTTGCGGGTCGAATCGTCGCCCTTGTCGAACTCACCACGAGCGGTCGGGAGCACCAGGGAGCCCTCGTCGAGCCAATACCGGTCCGGATCCTCGCGAACGATCCGCGTCCATCGAGTGGTGTCCAGCGTGGAGCCGTCGAAGGTGTCGGAGGCGCCCGCGCAGCTGCCGTCGGCGCAGGTGAGCGAGAACTCGGCGAACCGCGCCTCGATCGTGGGGGCGTCGGCCAGACCGCGCGCGGCGTAGACACCGAGACCGGGGTCGGTCAGGGCACCGATCGGGGCCGGCTGCCCCACCCGCACATAGGTGTCGCCATCGGGGGACCAGGATGCTGTCACAGTCTCCCCGTCACTGACGAGGCGCAGCCGCGAGCGCCGGAATGCCAGGGGCGCGTTGCTGCGGAACCGCATCCCGGTCATGCCGACGCCGCTGTGCGCGGTGCCACCCACCCAGGAGTACGGGGTCCGGCGGTTGTTTCCGGAGGCATCGGGCAGGGGGGTCACCGGCACCGTGGTGCCCGGCAGCCGGTACGGGTCTACGGTCGCCCAGTAGCCGTCGTCGTAGTGGGTGAGATCGGCGTTGTACAGGTACTGCATCCCGTCCCCGGTGTACCACCCGTGCAGGTTCTGGGCCGAGATCGATTCATAGGTAGCGATCCGGGTGGAGGACATCGCGACGGCGAACGCGAAGCCCGGACGCTGGTGCACCATCCGATCCATATCGGGGAACAGGGTGGTGCCGGTGGCGGGCTGTGCCTGCGGATGTGCCCCAGCGACGATCTCGAGCTCCCGGGCGATCGAGCCGAGATCGTTCCCGGGGACGGTGTTGCCGTAGCTGTACTCGAGCACGTCGGCGAAGGTGTCTGCTTCGACCGTCTCCTTGACGAGTGCCCGCATGGCCGGTGCATGGTCGTCAGGGGCCACACCGGCGAGCCAGGCGATCCCACGGATCGCGTCGTGGCCGGAGGTGTGGTCCTGCTGGTTGTGCCGGGCGATGTTCCGCCCGCGGACGGGACTCATCATCGAGCCACGGAACAACCATGGCTGGTACGTCTTCGGGACCCAGTCGTAGACGTTCACCACACGCGCGTCGCTCACCTGCCAGGGCGAGTCGTGCAGCAGTGCGAGCGTCCGGGCCATGTTCAGCAGCAGGGGCACACCGTAGCCACCGGTGTAGGCGTACTGACCGTGCTGGATGAACGACCCGTCCGTGTGGAAGCCGTCACCGGTGGTGGTGTAGGCGAACACGGGACCGAGCCCGGCGCTGGCCGCCGCCAGGGCATCGCCGTCGTCGACCAGAGCACCACGGCCGGCCACCACCAGGCAGGACCACACCCGGTTGGCGCCGGTCCAGAACGGACGAGGTGTCCAGTGGCCGACGGCGTTCATGGAGTTCTCCCGCTGCGTCGCGCTCAGCGCGTCGTACATCAGCATGGTGGCGCCGATCAGCGCGAGCGGGGCGCCGATCTGCCAGTTGAACCAGTTCCCGGTCCGGGGGACGTGCTCGTTGTAGACGTTCGCGTACATCCAGTCCAGTCCCGCAAGGATCTCCTCGGCGAGTGCGGGATCGCCCGTGTTCCCCGGCGCCGCCTGGGCGATCGCAAGCTGGTGCAGCCGCTCATAGCTGAGCCGCATATCGATCGAGTAGTCGTCATCACTCCCGCTGAAGTCCAGGTCCGGCCAGAGGAAGGAGCGCTCCGGATCGAGCACTAGCGTGGCCCGGAGGGCGCGGGCATCGTCGTGGATCGCCTCCAGGGCGGCGGCAATCGCCGGGTCGGCCGTATCGATCCCGGTGCCGCCGGTGTACTGGTCCCGCCAGCGTTGCCGCAGCGTGGCGTAGGAGTCCTCGGCGTGTGCCGGGACCGCGGGCACCAGGGTGGCACCAGTCCCGGCGAGGAGAGCGGCGGCAGAGCCGGAGAGAAAACCCCGACGGCTCGGCCCGTTCGGACGGCAACTGGCATTCATCGTCGAATCCAATCTGTGTAGGGGACTGGTCATTCAGCGCGGTGTCTGGAAGGTTGTTCGTCACTCGATCTCGAAGCCGATGAAATCGGCCCTGCTGGTCGCCTCGGCATTGTTCGCGGTAACGAACAGTCCGACGTCCTGCTCCTCGGCGGCACCGACGATCTCGACGGTGGCGATCTGCTGCCAGACACCATCGCCCTCGGCGTAGTAGCCGGTCACGTGGTCGCGATCGCGTTCGAGCATCAGGCGGGCTGGGTAGGTGGTCGTGCCGGTGCGATAGCTCCGGTCCATCCCACCGTCTCCGTCGATATCGACGTTCATCACGTAGCCACGGCCGGCGGTGGCGGCGACCAGCACATACCCGGTCGGCGATTCCTCGCCGGAGATGTCATTCCTGAGCATCAGGCCGGCACGTGCGGCCTCGTGGGTGTTCTGCTGGTAGGCGACCGTGGTGGTGACCGACGTCGACGGTCCGGCCGCGTCATCGAGGTAGATGGTGCCGAACTCGTTGACGGACTCCCAGATGCGGCCACCGCTGGCGGCCACCAGGAAGGTGTTCCCGCGCTGCCCGAATCTCGCATCCGTCGACGCGAAGGTCTCCAGCGGTGACTGGACAGATCCGAACGCCTCCTCAGGTGGAAGGTCGCCGGCATAGCGGACCTCCATCGTGGCGTGCTGCCTGCGCTCGTGGCCCTGGTGGCGGTACTCCGCCGCAGCGGTCAGGTGCAGATCCCCCGCATAGCCCGTATCCGGCGCGGTCACGTCGAACGCTGCCTGGACGCCTTCTCCCGGCATGAGCATTGGTGAGTCCGTCGGTTCCTCCGACTGCGGCACGGTGGCGACATCCCAGCCCTCTGGCGCCTCCAGCATGAGCTCCACCGCTTCCGCGCCAGGCATCGCATTGGTGTTCGTGAAGGTCACCTCGACGCGCGTGGTCTGTCCGGCGAGGTACTCCTGCGTCGGCGCGACGATATCCATCGACATCTCGCCCAGCGGACCGTACACCTGTGCGGCGATATCGCGGGTGACCCCGTCCGGGACCTCGATGGGCACATCGCCGTCGGTCGACCGCACCGTCTGCGTGTCGACGTGCTCACCGGTCCAGGTGTCGATCCATTCGACCCGGTAGGAGCCTGGAACCGTCCCTGCGAGGGTGAACTCATTGCCGTCCACCGCAGCTCGATCGACGTACTCGTCGCTCGGCGTCCGCACGACCCACAACAACGCTCGTGGACCGTCCGTCCCGTTCGGCCGATCGCCCGCGGTGGGCCCGGCGTGCGTCATACCGAAGTACTGCAGACCGCCCGGACCGCTGGTCTGGGTGAGCTCAGCCGCTTCCCACTCGTAGTCGCCCAGCTCGACATCGTTGAGGAACGCCGCCGCGGCACTATAGACCTCGTCGTACAGATCGAGCGGACCGAGATGGGTGTACTGCCACCAGTACAGCGCCCCGCTCCGGTGCCCCATGATCGATGCCCAGAGGCCCTCATGCGCCTTGTACCCGTTCGGATCATCGTCAACCGGGTAACGGAAGTACCACTTCTTGCCATACTCCTCCAGCACGAGCGGCATGTCGTCCCCCGGTGCGAACTCGGCCTTGTCCAGGAAGACCCCCTCACCCCAGCAGTCCTTGAGCTCGTCCTCGTCGTCATCGCACCGGTACGCGTGCTCGACCTCCTGATCGATGGGCGTGTAGGAGTTGAACACGAGGTGCGGGTTGGGGTCGATAGCACGAAGGTCCTCGATGGCCTCGGTGTAGAACGGAGTCGTCATGTCCAGGCGGGTCTCGTTGAAGAACGACCATCCGTACATGTGCGTGCTGTAGCTCCATCGGGCCACCTGGTACCGGAGCCGGCGGTCGGTCAACTGCTCATTCTCACCCCCAGGTGTCGCGTACGCCGATCCACCCCACGGGCTGTGCTGGTTCCAGGTCACCGGAGTGACATAGAGGCCGTACTGCTCGGCGAGCTCGACCACCTGGTCGGCGATCCATGCGTTCGCGGCGTGGTACCGGCCGACGTCGAACCCGGGCACGCCCTCGGAGTATCCAGGGATCGGGTAATCGGAGTCGATCTCGAGCGGCAGCCACCACGAGTCCAGGCGTAGTCGCACGGCGTTCCCTCCGGCTTCCGCGAGGGAGACGATGGCGCGTCGGTATTCCTCGTAGACCGCATAGAGGTTCTCCGGGGAGGCACCTTCGGCCGGGCTGGTGATGTCGTCGCCGAAGAGTCCGTGATAGCGCGAGTCCGGCTCTGCGTGATGGTTGCCGAGCCGGGTGAGCACCGGGATGTCGAGGTTGACCCCCATCGGGAAGAACGTCTCTGCGGTGCGTTCGAACTGGAAGTACCGCGGGTTGTCCGGGTTGACCGTGACGAATCCCCGCGCATCGTCGGGGGCGGGAGTCACGCTCAGGTCCTGCCACGGGGACGCCGCCGCTCCCCCGTCGGTCGTGACGTGCATCCGCACCTGGTAGGTGCCGGGCTCGGGTGGGGTGTACCGCGCCGTCCAGACGGGGGCGCCGGACTCGACCACGCGCTCCCCGTCCAACCGGAAGTCCTGGTAGAGGAATCCTGGAACCGTGACCACCTCACCCCCTGGTCGGCGAACCTGCGCCTGCACGTCGATCAGATTCGGGTCGTCCGGGTTCGCGACGGACGCGTCGATGTCGGCCGTCAACTCGACCATGGTCAGCGCCTCGACCTGGTAGGCGGACATCCTGACGGCACCCATCTGCGGAGCCTGGTCGGTCTGCGCCGGCGCCGCGTCATAGTGGGCGCGAACCTGGTCCGCGGTCAAGGACTCGTCGTATAGGGCCACCTCGTCGAGCGTTCCGTACAGGGTCCGTTCCCAGTCCGGTATGCCACGTCCGAGGTAGACAGTGCCCGGTTCCACGGTGGCGGTCCGCGTCGTCGTGGCGGTGCCCCGGGCCGCACCATCGCGATAGAAGGTGACCTCGTCGCCGTCGTAGGTCACCGCGACGTGATACCAACGCCCTTCCTCCCAGTCCAGGAGCTGGCTGAACCTCCACTGGTCCTCCCAGCGGAAACCGATCCGACCGTCCGCGGAGATGCGGAGGCCGTAGTTTCCGGCACGTTCGACGATCTTCTGGACCGTGCCCTGATCAGTGAGGTTGATCCGTGCCTCGATCGACATCGCCGCGTCCATCCCGAGGTCGGCGGACTCGTCCTCGACGAGCACGCCGTCGTCGTAACCGTCGATATACAGCCCGCCGCCGATACGTCCAGGTCCCCACGTTCCACCCTCGACCACGCCGTCGTGGCCACCTCCTGTCTCATCGACAACGACATCCCCCGATCCCGCGTCGAACGACCATGCCGCTACTGGTTCGGGAGGCGGGTCGGATGCTGCCGCGGGTGCCGATGCGAGAGCGAGCATCAGGACTGACGCGGTGCCGACATGGACCGCACGCGGGAATCGAAATGGCTGAGAGATCATGACGTCCTTCCTTGGATGTCGTGTACTAGGGATTGGCAGGGAGTGGTCCGTCGTCGAAGCCTCGTCACTGATGCGCGGGACGGATCAGACCGCGTCCGCAGAGTCGACCGCGCGGTCACGCTTGAGGCCACGGAAGATCACCGGCGTCAGCACCACGAGCGCAGTGAGCACCACGATCGTCATCGTGATGGGCCGTTGCAGGAGCACGGTCGGGTCGCCGTTCGCGAACGCCACGGTCTGGGTCAGCGACGACTCCAGGATCGGGCCGATCACGAAGGCGAGCATCAGGGCCACCCGGGAGAGCCGCAGCTTGACCATGACGTAGCCGAGGACCCCCATCGCGAAGAGCCAGAACACGTCGATCAGTGCGCTCCGAGCGGCATAGGTGCCGATGATCGCAATCAGCACGATCAGCCCCAGCAGCACGTCACGGGGGATGCGTAGCAAGGACGTGAAGAGCCCGACGAGCGGGAAGTTCAGGATGAGCAGGGTGATGTTCGCTGCGTACATCCCGGCGACGAGGCTCCAGAAGAGGTCAGGGGAGTTCTCCACGAACAGCGGACCGGGGATGATCCCGTGGATCGTGAAGCCGGCGAGCAGCAGGGCCGTCACGCCGTTGAACGGGAAGCCCAGCACGATGAGCGGCACCATGGCGCCACCCGCCGCACCGTTGTTGGCCGACTCCGGGCCGGAGACTCCTTCGATCGCTCCCTTGCCGAACTCGTCGCGGTGTTTCGAGATCCGCCGCTCCAGCATGTAGGAGGCATAGGTCGACACCGCGGCCGACGGCCCGGGAACCAGGCCGAAGAAGAAGCCGAGCAGTCCACCCCGGAACATCGGGGGCACCGCGCGGCGCATCTCGGTGCGCGTGGGCCACAGGCTGCGGAACGGCACCTTGGGCAGTTGGGGGACGTGGCCGCGGTTCTCCGCGAGGAGCAACACTTCCGCGATACCGAACAGCCCGACCGCGACCGGGGTGATCTCGACACCCTGGATCAGCTCGCCGATGTCGAAGGTGAAGCGCACGTTCCCGGAGAGATCGTCCAACCCGATGGTGGCGAGCATGAGCCCGAGCCCGACGGCGAGCATCGAGCGGGTGAAGGTGCCGCCGGAGAGACGAGAGAGCACCAGGATCGCGAAGATGCACAGCGCGAGATACTCCGGGGCGGAGAAGCGGATGGCGAACGCGCTCAACGGTTCGCTGAGCAGCATCAGCAGCGCCACGGCCATCGTGCCCGCGACGAACGACCCGATCGCGGACACTGCGAGCGCCGCACCTGCGCGCCCACGTTTGGTCATCTGGTGCCCATCGAGGGTCGTGACCACCGATGATGCTTCGCCCGGCACGCTGAGCAGGATCGACGATGTCGAGCCGCCGTACTGCGACCCGAGATAGATCGCGATCGTCATCAGCAGGCCCACAGCCGGATCGAAGGCGAAGCTGAGCGGCAACAGCAGGGCCATGGCGCCGACGGGGCCGATCCCGGGCAGCACCCCGACGACGCTGCCGATGACGACTCCGGCCAGGAGGGCGATCAGGGCTGTCGGCGCGAGCAGTGCGCCGAAGCCGTCGGCGAGGGCGGAGAGGGTGTCCACCGGTGAGGTCCTTCCTGGGTCAGAACGTCAGGCCGAGGCGGCCGGCGGGGAGCGGGAGTCCGAGGAGGGTGGCCAGCAGGAGATGGGAGCCGACGGCGCACCCGAGGGCGATCGTGAGGATCTGCCACCACGGCCGGGTACCGACCACGCGGAGTACGACACCGACGACGATCACTGAGCTCGCCATGTGGCCGAGCAGGGGCGCCACGAGGAAGTACGCCAGCACCGTCATCAGGACGATCAGAGGCTTGGCCCACGACCCCTCGGAGCCGGAGCGCTCGGTGCGCGCGCGGATCTCGACCACGAGCACACCGATCAACGGCAGGACGAACAGCGCTCCGGCGAACCTGGGGTAGAACCCGTGGCCCGGTTGGTCCATCGTCCCGTAGGGCAACAACGATGCCTGCCACAGGTACACCAACCCCACCAGCAGCAGTGCGGTCAACGCGGCGATCCGCCAGCGCTTACCCGGTTCCCAGGCTCCGCCCTCGCCCTCCTCACCGGCACTGGTGAGTTCGTCGGGCTCCTCGATCGCGTCGGCGGGCACGTCCTCGTCGCCTGCGGAGGACGTGGCCGGTGGATCACCGACCTGCGCCGATCGAGGAGTCGCTTCGTTCACAGGCCGTACCGTTCGATCAACTCGGTGGCCGTCGCAGTGCCGTCATCGATCTTCTGGGCGAGGTCGTCGGGACCGGTGAACTGGGCGATCCCGTGGGTGGAGCTGATGTACTCGCTGAACTCCTCGGACGCGACGGCGGTCTCCACGGCCGCGGCCAGCGCGTCCACGATCTCTTCCGGTGTGCCTGCCGGGGCGACGATGCCCTCATAGCCGGCCACCGCCGTCGGGTCGATCTCGTACTCCGAGTCGGCCACGAGCGGTGCGTCGATACCGGCCGGTACGGCGTCGCCGAAGACACCGATCCAGGAGAGGTCGCCGCGTTCGACGTACTGGACAACCGGGGGTGCCTGAGCAGCACCGAGATCGTAGGTCCCGTTGACGACCGGCTGGATCTGCTCACCGGCGCCGACGTAGATCCGGTCGAACTCGATCTCTGCTGCGGCCTCGAGCTCGCGGACAGCCAGATCCATCCCCGACCCTTCACCGGGCAGGGCCACGGAGATCTCGCCCGGGGCCGCCTCAGCGGCTGCCACGATGTCCTCGATCGTCGTCAGGCCCGAGTCGCTTGCGGCGAACATGACCGTTCCGACGCTGATCGCCTGAGCGACCGGGGTGATCGCCTCCGGCCCTTCGAAGGGCGTGTCGATCCGCTGCCACTGCATCGTCACTCCCGGGCTCGCGAACCAGCTGATGGTGTATCCGTCGGGCTCGGCGGCAGCGAGCTCGCTCAGCCCGATGGTTCCCGATCCGCCCTCCTTGTTCTCGATCACGATCCGCTGACCGAGCTCGGTCTCCATCACGGAGGCCAGCGTGCGAGCGGTGCTGTCGGGTGCTGAGCCGGCTGGGAACGGCACGATCATCGTGATCTGGTCCGAGGGGTAGTCCTCACTCCCGTTCCCGCTCCCGGAGGCGTCGGTGCAGGCGGTGAGAAGTGTTCCCGCGAGCAGGAGGCTCGCGGCGGCGAATGTGCGTCGTTGCATCGGTGGTCTTCCTTCTCTACTGGTGGGGCAGTGCGTGCCGCGCACCCGGGTCGGGGGCGGTCTCTGCTGCGGTGTCTCGCACAGGGGCGTCGGAGGCACCTCGTCGGACGGTGAGCTCCTTGAGGACGTTGCGGCCCCAGTGCTGGTAGGGGGTGAGGTGCGGCCAGGGGACTCCCAGAGCGGGGCCCGTGGCGAAGGCCCGATCGGCACGATCGGCCAGGTCGTGGATCCAGGCGGCACCAGAGCCGACGGCGTCGGCCACCTCTCCCGGATCGGTCACCGTGTCGAAGGCGTGCAGCACGAGACCGTCCTGGATCTCCACCTTGTGGCGGCCGTCACTGATCATCTGCCTGTCCTCGACCTGGGAGAGGACGACATCGCGGTGCCGATCGGGTGACTCCTCGCGCAGCAGTGGCAGCAACGAGCGCCCTTGGTGCCCGTCGAGGGACGTGCCGGCGATGTCGAGGATGGTGGCGGAGACGTCGATCAGCTCGACCAGGCTGTCGCGGACCATGCCGCGCGCATAGCCGGACCCGTCCGGCGGCCGGACGATCAGTGGAACGCGCACGGCCGGGTCGAAGAACTGCGCCTTGCCGACGAGCTTGTGGTCACCGAGCATCTCCCCGTGATCGCTGCAGAAGATCACCCAGGTGTCCGAGAGCAGGTCCCGGTCGCGGAGCACCTGCATGAGCCTGCCGACCCAGGCGTCGATGTAGGTCACGTTGGCCAGGTACATCGCCCGCATGCGCTGGATCTGCTCGGGTGTGGCGTCGGGTACGTCCTTGCTCGCCACGCTCGGCCCGACGGGGTACTGGTAGTCCAACGGCCCGAGCGGCATGTCCGCCGGGTCGTACAGGCTCGCGTAGGGCTCCGGCGGATCGAACGGGTCGTGCGGTCCGGGTGGTCCGACCCAGCAGAAGAACGGTTCGGTCTCGACGGCGGACAACCAGTCGGCCGCGCCACGCATCACCCAGCCGTCGATGTGGTCCTCCTCGTCGAGGATGGACGGGCGTGCTTCGTACGGCCCGTCCTCGACGCGGGTGAGCAGGTCGTCGAGGTAGCCCTCGAGCAGACCCTTCGAGCGCAAGTGCTCGGTGTAGGGGCTGGCGCGCACGTTGCCCCGGCTCATCTTGCCGGTGGTCTCCAACGGCTCGTCGAAGCCCATCCGGCGCAGGATCGGGTCGGCGGCGAGCAGCTCGACGTCGTGGAACCAGGTGAAGTGGAGCTTGCCGACGTTCGCCGTGCGATACCCCTCGTCTTGCAACGAGCGCACGAATGAGGGCGCCTCCGGCCAGAGGGAATGGTCGTTGTCCTGGCAGCCGTGCTGATGGACGTACCGGCCGGTCAGCAGGCTGGCCCGGGACGGGACGCACAGCGGGCTCTGCACGTAGGTCCGGCGGAACCACACGCCGTCGTCGGCCAGGCGATCTAAGTTCGGAGTCTGAACAGGGAAGGTTCCTGCGTGCGCCAAGGCGTCCCAGCGTTGCTGGTCGGTCATCACGAGCAGGACGTTCGGCCGGCCGGTCATGAGCTCGCCCCGATCGATTCCGGCTCCTGCAACATCAACGCCACCCCTCCCATGGCTCCGGCACGGTCGCCGAGGTCACCCCACCCGATCGAGAGGGCCTGTGTGGCGATCGGTAGGGCATGATCGGTGACAGCCGTGCGTAGCGGTCCCATCACGAGGTCACCCGCGGCGGTCAGATCGCCGCCGACGATGATGCTCTCGGGGTTCAGCAGGTTGCAGACACCAGCCAAGCTGCGCCCGAGCATCGTGGCCGCGTCTGCCAGTGCACGGCGGCACGGTCGATCTCCGTCCGCGGCGCGCTCGGCGACGCCTTCGAAGGATGCGTCCGGGTGGTGCGGTCGGACCGCCTCGAGAATCGCCGGCGTCGCGGCGTAGAGCTCCAGGCAGCCACGACTGCCGCAGGAGCAGAGTGGCCCGTCGGGAACCGCGCACGTATGCCCGAGCGCCCCCGTGGCGCCGAGCGCGCCACGGCACATCTGCCCGTCGATCACTAGACCGGCGCTCAGGCCTGCGGATACCTTGACGTAGACGACGTGCCGACTGCCTCGCGCCGCGCCCCACACCGCCTCGGCAAGTGCGCCGAGGTGGGCAGTGTTGTCCTGCCGAACCGGCACCCCGAGCCGCTCGGCGAGCTGTGCCGACGGCCGCGCGCCGGCCCACTCCAACGACTTGCTCGACGTCCCGATCTCACCAGTAGTCCAGTCGACCGGGCCGGGGATCCCGAGACCAACGCCGGCGAGCGGTCGGCCGGTGACACCAGCATCGGCGCGCATCTCGTCGATGAGCTCGACCCCCACGTCGAGGCGGCCCATCCACCCCAGCTGCGGAGCGAGTGCGCGTGTCCCATCGGCCAGGACCTGGTGGCTGAGGTCCGCGATCACGCCGGTGACGCTGCCGGCGCTGAAGTCGAGGCCGACGATCACGCCGGCTTCGGGATTCAGCGTGAGGGCAGCGCGCTTGGCGGTCGGACCGCCATTCGCGGGCTCACTCCCGGCGCCTTCCACCACCACGCCGCCTGCCAACAGTTCGTTCACGATCGTCGTCACGGTGGCGCGGGAGACACCTGCACGGCGTGCGAGCTCGGCGCGGTGCAAGGCGCCATGCTCGCGCAAGAGGGCGATCAACCGTTCCCGATTGCTCTCCCGCAGCGACTGGAGCGATCCTCCGACATGATCCGTCATGAACATAAGTGTGGATCTGAAAGTCTTCGTATGTCAATAGTCTAAACATTATAGAAGACTGGCGATCGTGGGCGAAGGCGAAACCGTGGCACACCAGCGGGGCCACCGCGGGCACAGCCGGTTCCGCTCGTCCAAGGCCGGAGGGAGCTATCGACCTCGTCGGTTGCTGGATCCGCGCACGACGAGTTCGGGTGTCATCACGACCTCCTGATGATCGTGGTCACCGCTTCCGTCGATCTCCGCCAGCAGCAGCTCGGCCCCGCGGCGGCCCAGCTCGTACCGTGGCTGTCGGACCGAGCTGAGCGGAACGGCCGACCCAGCGGCGAATTCGATGTCGTCATAGCCCACCAGCGCGAGCTCATCCGGGACGGCCACGCCTGCGGCGAACATCGCTTGCAGCATCCCGAGGGCGAGGAGGTCGTTCGCGCAGATCACCGCCTGTGGACGTTCGGGCGCACCGAGAAGACGCTCGCCCGCGTCCCGCCCGGCCGCAAGGGTGAGGTCCGGGCACGCCATACTGGCCAGGTTCCCGGCAGGAACCCCGGCCGCCTCGAGCGCGGCGACGATCCCTTCCCGGCGCGCTCGCACCTGGCCGATCTCGAGCGGGCCGTGCACGTACATCAGGCGTTCGTGGCCCTGATTGAGCAGGTGCCGGGCGGCAAGGTTCCCTCCGGTCACATCGTCGACGGAGACCGAGCACCGATCGATCGGACCTGCGCTGCTTCCGAGGAAGACGGCTGGGAGGTCGTCGCTGATGAGTTCTCGCAACGCCGGATTGTCCGCGTCGATCGGCGAGATCAGCAGCCCCTGCACCTGTTGCTCCGCCAGCATCCGGAGGTTGGCTTCCTCCCGGTCGTGCTGGCCGTTGCTGTTGCAGAGGATGACTGACATCCCGGCGCGGCTGAGGGTGTCCTCGACCCCGCGCATCACGTCGGTGAAGTACGGGTTCGCCACGTTCAGGACCACCAGGCCCACTGTTCGCGTGCGGCCCACACGCAGCTGGCGGGCGGCATTGTTGCGGACGTAGCCGAGGCGATTGATCGCCTCGAGCACGCGCACCCGGTTGTCCTCGGAGACGTAGTCGGGCCGGTTCAGGACGTTCGACACCGTACCGACCGAGACGCCGGCACTGCGCGCGACCTCCTTCATACTGACCACGACGACGTCCCTTCCGGTACCGCTCTCGAACTCGTCCGGGATGCCTGAGCAGTCCCGTAGGGGACCATCATGCCCGGTGGGTGTGCCGACGCGGGCACGCGTCGGCACACCGCCATGAGGACACGGTTGTCATCCGTTGACGGTCTCGACGGACAGGCTCGTCCGTCCACTCTCGTCGAGGGTAAGGGCGTCACCGCTGGTCTGCCGCACCCGTGCCTGGATGATGTCGCCGCCGGAGACCGGGACGATGGCTGTGTGCACGGTCTGCATGTCGACGTCGCCGGACCCGGGTGTGTTCGCGACGCCCTTGTCCTGCACACAGCTCCCCGCGGTGACCGGTTCGGAGTTGCGCAGGATCTGCAGTTCGCGCACTCCGCTCGGGGAAGACTCCCACCCCACAGAAGCGATCACCTTCACGTAGCGCACACCCTGCCCGGCGGGGATGGTGATCGAGTCGGGTTCGGAGCTGTTCCAGAACCCTGCCGTGTCCAGTTCCGTCCCGTGCCACTGCACCGTGGTCCACTCCGCATCCGGCACCTGTTGGGACTGCTCAGCCAGGGCAGTGACGGCGCGGAGCTCGTCGGAGGAGAAGGCCACAGCTCCGGCAGGGTCGTCGAGAATCGTCGCCACCAGCGGGGTGCCGTTGTAGGGGTCGGGTTCGGTGTGGAACATGTTCCCGGTGACGTTCACCCGGGTGGCGTTCGGCGCCACCGAGATCGCGGTTCCGGGGGAAGTGAAGTGGTTCCCGGAGATCAGCAGGTGCGAGGGATCGCCGGTCACATCGTTCTGCTGGTCGGCGATGCGCACGCCGGTGCGGTTGAGGTTGAACGGCTGCCGGAAGATGTTGTGAGAGATGGTGCCCAACCAGCCCGACTCCACCAGGATGTCGGTGTACTCCGGCGCCGTCTCGGGGGTGAAGTCGTCGCCTGGCAGGGAGTTGTAGAGCAGGCAGTTCGTGATTGTGAACTGTGCGCGGTTGATGTGGATGCCGATGTCGCGCCCGTTCGCGTGGCAGCGCTCGATCGCCGTCCCAGGTTCGAGGCTGTTCGGGGTCCGAACTTCGAACCCGACGCGCACGCCCACCGCGGAGCAGTTGTAGAACCAGCCCCCTTCAGGAGCAGGATTCGCACGCTCGGTGACGAGGTGGTAGCCGGTGAAAGCGGACCAGACGTAGCAGTTCTCCACCACCGGCGCGTAGCACTCGTCGATGAAGATCCCGCATGTGGCGGCGTACAGCAGTGAGTCGTCGGTCCGGTCCCGGTTGACGCCGCCTGCGAACGGCCCGGCGAAGATCACGTTCGTGACCAGCGGGTTGACCTGGCTGATGGCGCGCAGCCCGTAGTCGAAGTAGTCGTTGTCGAGAGCGACGCCGCGCATCTCCACGTTCCGGACGGTCATCGTGCGGTTGTGACGGTCACCGATCGGGCGAATCGCCTCCAGGGCGGTGCCGCCACCGGCGCGCATCGCAAAGAAGGACAGGTCCGTCACGGTCACCTGGCCCCGACGCCCGGTCTCGATCGACAGGACGCCGTCGGGGTTGTCGGAGAACAAGTTGGACACACCCTGCCCGGCCCCGACGATGCTCACGTTCAGTCGTCCCGCCGTCACGGTTACACGATGGTCGAAGAGGTAGTTCCCGGGCGGGACGTACAGGCACCCCTCCTCGGCGGCCACGATCGCGTCCAATGCCTGCTGGAAGGCAGCGCTGTCGTCCGTGACGCCGTCGCCTACGGCTCCATGGTCGCAGACGTTGATCATCCCTGTGGTCGACGTGCTCGCGCTCGACGGTGGGGGTGTGGCGTGGGCACGGCTACCGACGAGGCTCACGCCAGCGACGGCCGACGCCCCGACGGCGGTGAGGAAGGCTCCCCGGCTGACGGGTGCGGGGGCTGGAGATGCGGAGGTGGTCCTGCTCATGGGTTCACCTTTCGTCGATGAAAGTTGAGATGAATGGATTCATCTCAACCTAAGGGTCTTGGTGTCACCTGTCAACGATCTGTTGGTTCAGGTGTGGGTTGACGACTGGTTTGGGCCTGATAGGATCATGAATCGATTCATGAATGGGCCGTTCCAGACCACCAGTGGCCACCGGGCCCGGCAATGGAGCACCGATGAGAGCACATGTCATGACTTCACCCACGACCGACGCTCGATCCCAGACACAAGGAGCAACGATGAACCTCGTGAACAGGCGTACTTTTCTCACCGGAGCCTCCGTGGTGGCCGGTACCTCGTTCGCCGGCATGCTCACCGCATGCAGCAGCGACGACAACGGCGGCGGCGCGAACGGCGGCGGCGCCCTCGACCTCCGGATGAGCTGGTGGGGCTCCGACGCCATCAATGGTGCGGTGACCTCGATGGTCGACCTCGCGAACCAGAACGTCGAGGGTGTCGCCATCGAGGGCGAGTTCACCGCCTTCGACACCTACTTCGACCGGCTCACCACCCAGGTCGCCTCCGACAACCACCCGGACCTGTTCGAGATGAGCGTGCCGGGACTGCGCGAGTACGCCGAGAACGGAGCGCTGCTCGAGCTGGACAGCCTGGACTCCCTCGACCTGTCCACCTACTCCGACGCCGCCGTGGACGTCGGCAAGGTGAACGGCACCCTGTACGGCGTGCCGTGGGGTGTGGCCGCCCAGACGGCGTTCCTCGACGTCGGCTCGTTCGAGTCCGCCGGTGTCGCGATCCCGGACGGACGGTGGACCTGGTCGGAGTTCGCCGATGCCATGCAGAACATCTCCGACGCCACGGAGGATGGCTTCTACGGCACCGGTGACCACGGCGGCTATGACACCTTCCTGGAGATCTTCGTCCGGCAGCGGGGTGGCACCCTGTTCACGGCGGATGGCCTGGGTTTCACCCCCGACGACCTCTCGGCCTGGCTCACCTACTGGGAGGAATTGCGCCAGTCTGGTGCCGCGACCCCGGCGGACGTGACGGCCGAGGGTGGGCTCGGGCTGAACGACTCCCCGATGATCCGAGGCTTGGCCGCCGTCCGCTTCGCCGGTATCAACATTCTGGACGCGGTGCACAACCTCAACGACGGCCCGGCAGACTTCACCAGCTTCCCCGTGGCTGAGGACGGCACGACCGGCCAGTATCCCCGGCCGGCGGTGTACTTCTGCGCCTCCTCCGCCACCGAGGACCCGGAAAAGGTCGGCGAGGTGATGAACTACATCCTGAACGACCCGGAGGCACGCGAGCCCCTCGGCCTGCTGCTCGGGGTCCCGGCCTCGTCCACTGTGGCGGACGAACTCTCCGCGGCCGGGGACGAGAACACCGCACGCGTGATCGAGTACACCGCGAGCGAGACCGAGGGCGCCGTGGCACCCGAGCCGGCACCGGTCGGTGCGAACACCGTGCGCGACTTGCTCAAGCGGGCCAACGAGGAGGTCGGCTTCGGCAGCGCCTCCGTGGACCAGGCCGTCGAGCAGTTCTTCTCCGAGGCGGAAGGAGCCTTCGCCTGATGACGACTGCCTCACTCCGGCGTTCGCCGGCGCGAGGAGGCGGCAGGACTGACCCACCCAGGCCCGGTCGGAAGCGCCGCGGCAAGCCACAGCACGTGGCGCGGATGGCGCACGAGGGTCTGTGGGGATATGCCTTCCTCGCGCCCTGGTTCCTCGGGCTGCTCGGGCTCACGCTCGGGCCACTGATCGCCTCGCTGTACTTCTCCTTCACCGACTACAACCTCATCTCCTCGCCCGAGTGGACCGGCGTGGACAACTACGTGCGGATGTTCACCGAGGATCCCCGGTACTGGCAGTCGGCGAAGGTGACGCTCACCTACGTGCTCGTCGGGGTTCCACTGGAGCTCGCGATGGCGCTGCTGGTGGCCGTCGTGCTCAACCGCGGGCTGCGGGCGCTGAACCTGTACCGGGCCGTGTTCTATCTCCCCTCGTTGCTGGGCGGGAGCGTGGCGATCGCGATCCTGTGGCGGCAGTTGTTCGGCGCAGAAGGGCTGGTGAACCAGTTCCTCGGCATCTTCGGGATCGAGACGCAGAGCTGGGTGGCCTCACCGGACACGGCGCTGGGCACGCTGATCATCCTGAACGTGTGGCAGTTCGGTGCCCCGATGGTGATCTTCCTGGCTGGCCTGCGGCAGGTCCCGGGTGAGCTGTACGAGGCGGCCTCGGTGGACGGCGCCTCCGTGGTGCGCAAGTTCCTCGCGATCACCCTGCCGCTGCTGACGCCGATCATCTTCTTCAACCTGATCCTGCGGATCATCAACGCGTTCCAGGCGTTCACCCCGGCCTACATCGTCAGCGGCGGCACGGGTGGCCCGACCGACTCGACCCTGTTCTACACGCTGTACCTCTACCAGCAGGGCTTCGCGAACCTGGACATGGGCTATGCCGCTGCCATGGCGTGGGTGCTGCTGATCGTGATCGGCATCTTCACCGCGGCCAACTTCCTGTTCAGCCGGTTCTGGGTGTTCTACGGGGATGAGGGATGAGCGAGATGACCACTGACACCACAATGACTGCACCCCAGCGCGCCACGAAAGGTCCGCGCCCCCGCATCCTCGCCCACACCGGGCTGATCGCGATCGCCGTGCTGATGATGTACCCGCTGGTGTGGATGATCTCCAGCTCATTGAAGCCGGAGAGTGAGATCTTCAGCTCGCCGGGGCTGATCCCGCAGGAGTGGACGCTGAGCAACTACATCGAGGGGTGGAACGGGATCCAGCGCCCGTTCTCCCACTACATGCTGAACTCGATCCTCATCGCCGTGATCGCGGTGCTCGGGAACGTGATCGCGTGCTCGCTCGCGGCCTATGCCTTCGCACGGCTGCACTTCCCGCTGAAGCGGACCCTGTTCGCGATCATGCTCGGCACGATGATGCTGCCGATCCACGTGCAGATCATCCCGCAGTACATCATCTTCGACTCGCTCGCCTGGCTGGACACGTTCCTGCCGCTGGTGGTGCCGAAGTTCCTCGCCGTGGACGCGTTCTTCATCTTCCTGATCGTGCAGTTCATCCGCGGTATCCCGAAGGAGCTGGACTTCGCTGCCCGGGTGGACGGCTGTGGCCCGGTGAACATCTTCTTCCGGATCATCCTGCCGCTGCTCAAGCCGGCGCTGGTGACCACGGCGATCTTCACGTTCATCTGGTCCTACAACGACTTCTTCGCCCAGGTGATCTTCCTCTCCAGCAACGAGAACTTCACCGCACCGCTGGCGTTGAAGCTGTTCCTGGACCAGTCCACGGTCTCCTCGTGGGGTCCGATGTTCGCGATGAGCGTGGTCTCCCTGGTGCCCCTGTTCGCGTTCTTCCTGTTCTTCCAGCGTGGACTGATCGAAGGGATCGCCACCACGGGGTTCAAAGGATGAGTGGGAGGAGCAAGGGATGAGCGCGAGTACCGTCACCGGCGCCCGCCCCCGCGACGTCACCGCCGGCTCCCTGTACCGGTCGCTCGCGGCGGCCAGCGACATGGTGCTGCTGAACCTGGTCTGGTTGCTCGCCTCCCTTCCGGTGGTCACCTTCGTCCCGGCGACGGCGGCCCTGTTCTCGGTGCTGCGCGATCGACGTCTCGGCTCCGAGGTGACGCCGGTAGTCGCGTTCGCGCGTGCCCTGCGCACCGATCTACGACGGCGCACCCTCCTCGGTCTCGGATGGCTGGCCGTGGCCGGGGTGCTTGCCGTGGATGTCGTGATCGTCCAGCAGATGGGAGCCGGGGCCTCGATGGTGCTCGGCGTGATCACCGGGGCGCTCGCGCTGTTGTTCGCTGGCGCCTCCACCGTGCTGTTCCTCGTCATCGTCTCCTACGACCTGCCGTGGCGCGGGCTGCTGCGCACGACGGCGACCCTCACTCTGGCCATGCCGGTGCACGTGGCGGGCGCCCTGCTGACGCTCGTCACCGCCCTCGCCGTCACGGCGGTCTCGCCACTGGCCGGCGCGCTCGTGGCGGGCAGCGGCGCTGCCTGGGCGATCGACCGGATCGTGGCGAGAGGACTACGGGCTCGAGGGGCGCCGTCGTGATCCCCACGCCTACTGATAACCGAGAAGAAGGGATGTGTTCGTGACGCGGCGACCGAATGTGTTGGTGGTGCTGACTGATCAGTGGAGGGCTCAGGCGACCGGTTACGCCGGCGACCAGAATGTCGCGACGCCGGTGCTGGACGCCTTGGCGGCGGAGTCGGTGAACTTCACTCAGGCGGTCTCCGGGACCCCGGTGTGCTGCCCGGCGCGGGCGAGCATGCTCACCGGCCAGTACCCACTCCAGCACGGGGTCTACATCAACGACGTCGAACTGCGACCGAACGGGTCCACACTCGCGGAGGAACTGGCAGCCGCCGGCTACCGCACGGGGTACATCGGCAAGTGGCACCTGTACGGCAGCCCGGACGGCAACTACGGCCGCCGCAAGCTCCCGGTCCCACGGGCGAAGCGGTTCGGGTTCGAGTACTGGAAAGCGGCCGAGTGCACCCACGACTACAACAGCTCGCTCTACTTCGACGGTGACGACCCCGAGCCGAAGACCTGGCCCGGCTACGACGCCCACGCCCAGACCGAGGATGCGTGCGAGTTCATCACCGGCGCCGCAGCGGGTCAGGACCCGTACTTCCTGATGCTCTCCTACGGGCCGCCGCACTTCCCGCTGCACACCGCGCCCGAGGAGTACCGGCGCCGTTACGCCGACGCGGACGTTTCTCTGCGACCGAATGTACCGGAGGAGATGGCGGAGGAATCGGAGGAGGCGCTGCGCGGCTACTACGCCCACATCGCCGCCCTGGATGACTGCCTGGCCCAGTTGCTGGCAGCGGTGGAGGCCAGCGGTGCGGCCGAGGACACGATCGTGGTGTTCGCCTCCGACCACGGCGACATGATGGGCTCCCACGGCATCCGCCACGACGTCAAAGTCTGCCCCTGGGACGAAGCCGTCCGCGTGCCGATGCTGATCCGCTACCCCCGCCGATTCGGGCGCTCAGGCCGCAGGGATACCTCACCGTTCGACATGCCCGACCTGATGCCCACGTTGCTGGGCCTGTGCGACCTGCCGGTACCCGGCCACGTCACCGGCACCGACGTCTTCGGGCGGCGGCCCGCACACCGCGCCCATTCGTCGTTCCTGTCGTTACCGGTGCCGATCCTGTGGGCACGCTCCTACAACCTGGACGCCTACCGCGGCATCCGCACCACGACCCACACCTATGTCCGCACCCGCACGGGCCCCTGGCTGCTCTACGACAACGTGGCCGATCCGTACCAGCAGCAGAACCTCTGCGACCAGCCCGAGGCCGCGGGCGTGCAAAGGGACCTCGACGCCGAGTTGGACCGCTGGTTGGCCGACCTCGGAGACGACTTCGCACCACCGGAGACGTACCTACGCGCCGACAGCCTCGAGCACTACCTCGAAGTCAACACCCCGGTGGGTACGGTGCCCACGGACGACGGCGTCACACCGGTCGGTCGGTAGGGGCCAGCGGCTGTCGGAATCGTGCACGAGAGCGACATCGGTGCCACCTCGCTGCTTGACCCGGACAACGAGGGACACGTAAGGTCAAAATGAAACGTATAAATTTGTGGAACGGAGCCAGACGGTGACAGACGCCGAGGGACTCGAGGGCGTGTCTCGTCCACGACCAGGTGGCACAGTGCTCAGCGGCGACGCCGACTGGTGGCGCCAGGCCGTCGTCTACCAGATCTACCCCCGCTCCTTTGCCGACTCCAACGGCGACGGCATCGGCGACCTGCCCGGGATCACCAGCCGCGTGCCCTACCTGCGTGACCTCGGAGTTGACGCCGTCTGGTTGAGCCCGTTCTACCCCTCGGCGCTCGCCGACGGCGGCTACGACGTGGACGACTACCGGAACGTTGACCCCCGCTTCGGCACTCTCTACGACTTCGACACCATGCTCGCCGCGCTCACCGAGGCCGGAATCAAGCTCATCATCGACATCGTGCCCAACCACACCTCGAACCGGCACGAGTGGTTCCAGGCAGCTCTGGCGGCCCCGAAGGGGTCGCCAGAGCGCGACAAGTACCTCTTCCGGGACGGCACTGGTCCCGACGGCGAGGAGCCGCCGTCCGATTGGACCAGCGCCTTCGGCGGCTCCGCATGGGAGCGCGTGGAGGACGGTCAGTGGTATCTGCACCGCTTCGCGGTGGAGCAGCCCGATCTGAACTGGGACAACCGTGAGGTCCGGGAGGACTTCCTGCAGACGTTGCGATTCTGGTCCGACCGTGGGGTGGCGGGTTTCCGGGTGGACGTGGCGCACATGACCGCCAAGCGGTTGCCGGACGAGTTGCCCACGATGGAGCAGTTGCGAGCGATGCCCTTCGACGGCAACCACCCCACCCTGGACCGGGACGAGGTGCACGAGATCTACGCCGAGTGGCGTGAGGTATTCAACTCCTACGACCCACCGCGCACCGCCGTGGCCGAAGCCTGGGTGCCGGCACACCGGCGAGCTCGCTATGCCAGTGCTGAGGGTCTGGGCCAGGCATTCAACTTCGATCTGCTGCAGGCCCCGTTCGAGGCCGATGCGTTCCGTGACGTGATCGCCCGCAACCTCGACCTCGCCGTACAGAGCGGTTCCTCCACCACCTGGGTGCTCTCCAACCACGATCTGGTGCGGCATGCCACCCGCTACGGGCTGCCGCACGACCCGGAGGAGTTCAAGCAGGGCCGGACGTGGCTGCTCAGCCGTGGGACCGAGCCGGTGCTGGAGGCCGACCGGGGGCTGCGCCGCGCGCGCGCCGCGACGATGCTCGAGTTGGCCCTGCCCGGATCGGCCTACGTGTATCAGGGTGAGGAGCTCGGGCTGCATGAGGTGGCGGACATTCCCGACGACGCCCGGCAGGATCCAACGTTCGCTCGCAAGCCGGGCCGTGACGTCGGCCGTGACGGCGTCCGGGTGCCGCTGCCGTGGACCGCAACGGGGGAGTCCTATGGGTTTGGTCCCGGTGCTGCGCATCTGCCGCAACCGGAGTGGTTCGCCGAGGTGGCCGCCTCCGGCCAGTCCGACGATCCGACCTCGACCTTGTCCTTGTACCGCGAGGCCATTGCGACGCGGCACCGGTTGCAGTGCGAGGAGCAACTGGAGTGGGTGGACACCGGACACGAGGACGTCCTCGCCTTCTCCCGCCCGAACGGCTGGACCTGCGTGACCAACTTCAGCGCCAAGCCCGTAGATCTGCCTGCCGGGCACGTGCTGCTCGCCAGCGCTGAACTCGACGCCGAGGGACGCCTACCTGCGGAGACGACGGTGTGGTTGCAGCGATGAGTGCGGACCACCCCGACCTCGACCCGACCCGCCGACCGGAGCCCGCACCCGTGACGACACCGAATGTTCTGCTCCTGCACTGCCACGACCTCGGTCGCTACCTCGGTTCCTATGGGATCGACACGGTGCAGACCCCGCACCTGGATGCGTTGGCAGCTGACGGCGTCCGGTTCGATCAGGCCTTCTGCACGGCCCCGCAGTGCAGCCCCTCGAGGGCGTCGCTGTTCACCGGGCGCTACCCGCACGCGGCCGGCGTGAACGGGCTCACCCACGCTCAGTTCGCGTGGGACCTGAACGACGACGAACGCCACCTGGCCCTGGAGCTGCAGGAGGCGGGGTATGCCACCTCGTTGCTGGGCGTGCAGCACGAGTCCCGCGGCAACGGCTCCACCGAGGCGATGGCCGCACGGCTGGGTTTCGACCGGCTGGTGTTGGATCGGGAGATCGGCCACCCCTGCAAGGCCGAGGACGTGGCCACCCATGCGCGGGACGAGATCACGCGGTTCGCTGCGGGGGATCGGCCCTTCTACCTGCAGGTGGGCTTCGTCGAACCGCACCGGCTCCCCGGGTTCAGCCGCTCCGAGCCTGGGTATATGGGCTTCATCAGCGACTACATGGAGCCCGACGACGAGCGCGGCGTCACGATCCCGCCTTACATCGCCGACGAGGGTGAGAGCACCCGGGACGAGCTGGCCGAACTGCAGGGCGCGATCCGTTACCTCGATGCCCAGGTGGGCTGCGTCTTCGCGGCCCTCGAGGAGACGGGGCAGGCCGAGAACACGCTCGTCATCTTCACCACCGACCACGGAGTCGCACTGCCGCGGGCGAAGTGCGCACTCTACGATCCCGGGCTGGAGGTCGCCTGGGTCATGCGCTGCCCGGCCTTGGGCTGGACGGGCGGGATGCGCGTTGATGAGATGGTCTCCAACATCGACCTGTTCCCGACCGTGCTCGAGGTTGCAGGCGTCCGTCCGCGGAACGAGATCCACGGCCGCAGCCTCCGGCCCTTGCTGGACCGGACCGATGCTGCCTCAGGAGCCGATGCTGCTGGACCCGGCGGACGAGGCACGCTGGCGGTAGAGCGCCATCCTGGCCGCTCACACATCTTCGGTGAAATGACCTATCACGACTACTACGATCCCCGCCGGTGCGTGCGCAGCAGGAGCCACAAGCTGATCGCGAACTTCACCGCGGCGCCGGAGTTCATGGACTCCTCCCAGTCGTGGCGGCCACGGACGATGCCGACCACGCCGGTGCGCGCCTACCACCCGCCCATCGAGCTGTACGACCTGCGCACTGATCCGCATGAGACCCAGAACGTGGCCGACGAGGCTGGATACGCCGAGATTCGCGCTGAACTGCTCCGCGAGCTGTATACCTGGATGCGGGAGACTGGCGATCCGCTGCTCGGTGGGGCTGTGACGAGCCCGTTGCATGAGCTATCGGTGTCGCTGCTTGCCGCAGCCGGGGAACCGGTCGCCAGCTCTGGCTGAGAGCCCGGGAGCGGATCCGGTGCCGAACGCCCCATGCTGCGGGGACTGACGGAAGGGTATGAGTGTGCGCGCGATCGTGGTGATGTACGACAGTCTGAACCGGGAGTACCTGACTCCCTATGCGCCATGTGGGATCGAGACTCCCAACTTCGAACGGTTGGCCGCCCGGTCGGTGCGCTTCGACACGTGTTATGTGGGGTCGATGCCGTGCATGCCGGCCCGCCGGGAGATGCACACCGGGCGGTACAACTTCCTGCACCGTGGGTGGGGGCCGTTGGAGCCGTTCGACGATTCGGTGCCGCGGATGCTGGGGCAGGCCGGGGTCACCACACATCTGGCCACCGATCACATGCACTACTGGGAGGACGGTGGGGCCACGTATCACACCCGGTATGGCACGTCCTCGCTGATCCGTGGTCAGCAGGGGGATCCGTGGAAGGGGCGGGTGGCTGACCCGGACGTGGGTGCAGAGCTGCGGATCCACCGCAACGGCACGTGGCGCCAGGATCAGATCAACCGCTCCTACATCAACGGCCTGGCCGAGTATCCGCAGACCTTGACCTTCGACGCCGGGTTGGAGTTCATCTCCGACAACGCCGACGAGCAGGGCTGGTTCGTGCAGATCGAGACCTTCGACCCGCACGAGCCGTTCGACGCGGCGGAGGAGTTCCGCTCCCGGTACGGGGGTCGTTCACCGGAGATGGCGCACTACGACTGGCCCGAGTACCAGGCCGTGCTCGAGGACGATGACGTCGCTGAGCAGGTGCGCGGCCACTACTCGGCCCTGGTCTCCCAGTGCGATGCCTCGTTGGGGCGCGTGCTCGATGCCATGGACGCCCACAACCTGTGGGAGGACACGATGCTGATCGTGTGCACCGACCACGGGTTCCTCCTCGGCGAGCACGACCGGTGGGGCAAGGGGATGCCGTGGTTCGAGGAGACCGCGCACACCCCGTTGTTCGTCTGGGATCCGGTCGCCGGGGCGGCCGGAACCAGCACCGATGCGCTGGTACAGACCATCGATATCGGGCCCACACTGCTCGATCACTTCGGTGTGGCCCCGACGCCGCGGATGCAGGGCCGCTCATTGCGGGAGACCGTCCGCTCCTCGGCTCCCGTGCGCGAGTACGGACTGTTCGGCTCCTTCGGCGGGCACGTCAATATCACCGACGGCCGGTACGTCTATATGCGCGCCAGCACAGAACGTGCGAACGAGCCGCTGGTCGAGCACACGCTGATGCCCACTCGCATGCGCGGCTACTTCGCCGGCGACACCCTCGCCGAGGCCGAGCTCGTCGACCCGCTGCCGTTCACCCAGGGGATGCCCGTGCTGCGCACCCCCGGCGCCAAGGGGCATAACCCGGGGGCGTACGGCACACTCCTGTTCGATCTGGCCTCCGACCCAGCCCAGCGGCACCCGCTCGTGGACGACGAGATCGAGACCCGGATGACCCAGGCCCTGGTCGAAGCAATGACCGCCAACGATGCCCCGTCCAGCCAGTTCCAACGCCTCGGCCTGCCCGAGAACGGCTCGGTGAGTGCTGGGCACCTGCTGTGCCGTAGCCAGCATGCCCAGGCATTGGCCGCCCAGCGGGCCTATGACGACGTCCCCTCGCCAGAGTCCTTCCCCTCCGGTCGCGTCGGGGTCACCTCGACCCTGCGGGAGATCCTCGACCACCCGAAAGCAGCAGTCGTGCTGCGCCGCCACATCGGCGACGTCCCGATCGGCCCCTTCGCACCAGTCGCCGAAGCCACCACCCTCTACCGCGCCGCGCCCGTGCTCTTCGGACCGCTGCCGTGGGAGAAGTTGGGTGCGCTCGCGGGTGAACTGGCGCAGGTCAGCGCGAACGTTTCGACGTGAGTTCGTGGGCCGCCAGGTGCAATGTGCTACGGGTGCTACAATTGGCTGATGGAGTCGACCGTCAGTCATCGTGACCTCCGCAACAACAGCGGTGCAGTGCTGCACGCTGTGGAGACTGGGGAGTCCTACACGGTCACCAATCACGGTAAGCCGGTTGCGCGACTGGTGCCCGTGGAAGAGTCCGCTCCGGATCTTCCCCTGCACCGGCCTGCCGCGATCCGTGGCGGGTTCGGTTCGCTCCCCCGTCGCCGTGTGGCTATGTCCAGCGCGGAGGTGCTGGATGATCTGCGTGGCGACCGTTGAACCGGTACTACCTCGACACGTCCGCTGCCGCGAAGTTCCTGGTCGACGAAGCGGAGAGCGTCCGTCTCGCACAGTGGGCTGACTCTCCGGACGTTGCTCTGGTGGCGACTCATCTACTGGAGACCGAACTGCGCCGTTTCGCTGTTCGATTCGACCTCGCACAGGTCAATGTGACGGCGATCCTCGCACGTGTCGAGATCTACAACCTGGCTCCAAGCGTGTACCGCGAAGCCGGGTTGCTACCCGGAACCACGCTCCGTTCGCTCGATGCCCTTCACCTGGCGGCGTCTATCCGTCTCGACGTGGCTGCGCTCGTCACCTACGACGTGCGACTGAGTGAAGCTGCTGCGGATGTGGGGCTTCGTGTGCACGCTCCGTCAGCCTGACGGTGCCCAGCCCCTGCATCCCAGCAGTTCCTCGATCCGCGCCGCCACCTGCGGGATGTTCCGCACCAGGATGCTCCAGACGATCTCCGAGTCGACGACGTCGTAGCCGTGGGCGACCAGGTTGCGGGCATCCTTGGCGCGGCATAGCTCCAGCTCGGGGTGTGATTCGGCGAGGTCTGATCGGCCGTCACAGGGGGATCGCCTCGGCGAGGATGTCGATGTCACTGGCCGGTGTGGACAGTGCCCGCGCCATCAGAGGCTGAAGGGTGTCCGGAGGTGGTGGGTGCCGGGTCCGAGCGTCGTCGCCTCTGCTCCAGGTAGGTCCACGACGGCGCTCGTGCCCTGGGGGACGGTGGCCTCCAGGATCAGGTGGTCACCCTCGAGGCGCCAGGCGGAGCGCACCAGACCGTGCGGGGTGAGTAGGCTGGCCTCGGCCCAGGTCAGGTTGCCACCCGGCCGCGGGGCGATGCGGACGCGGGAGTAGCCGGGTTCAGCAGGGCTGATGCCGGCGACCACGGTGTGCAGCCAGTGGGCGACGGCCCCGAGGGCGTAATGGTTGAAGCTGGTCATGTTCCCCGGGTTGATGGACCCGTCGGGGAGCATGGAGTTCCAGCGCTCCCATATCGTGGTGGCGCCCATGGTCACCGGGTAGAGCCATGAGGGGCATTCGCGTTCGAGCAGCAGCCGGTAGGCGGCGTCGAGGTGGCCGGTGCTGGACAGTGCCGAGGTCACGTAGGGGGTGCCGGCGAAGCCGGTGGACACCCGGTAGCCGGACTCTGCCACCAGATCGGCGAGTCGTTCACCGGCGTGGTGGCGCTGCTGGTCGTCGAGGAGTCCGAACTCGATCGCGAGGGCGTAGACGGTGGCGCAGTCGCTGACGATCCGGCCGCCGGGGTGCACGTAGTGCGTGTGGAAGGCTGCGCGCAGGCGATCGGCGAGGGCGCGGAACCGGGTCTCGTCGGCGCCGTGGCCCAGGACCGCCGCAGACTGCGCCTGGAGGTCCGCGCTGCGGTAGGCGCACGCGGTGGCCACCACCCCCCGGTCGGCCTTGGCCCGGTCGGGTTGGTTCGGTGGGGCGTCAGGGTCGAGCCAGTCGGCGAACTGCCAGCCGGTGTCCCATAGGCCGGTGGGGGAGAGGCTGCGTTCGATGGCCTCCACATGGGCGGTCATCGAGGAGTACTGGGCCTGCAGGATCGCGGAGTCGCCGTGGGCCTGGTAGAGCGCCCAGGGCACCCAGACGGCGGCGTCGCTCCAGATGGCGGTGATCGCCCCGCCTTTGGACGGTTCCTTGAACTGGTGGTCGGGTCCGATCGCGATCACATCGGGCACCATGAACGGCACCCGCCCGCCCTGCGCCTGCTGCTCAGCGGCAAGATCGGCCAACCAGTCGGCGAGGAAGTCCTGGGTGTCGTAGAGGTAGGCGGCGGTGGGCGCGAAGACGGCGATGTCACCGGTCCAGCCGAGGCGTTCGTCGCGTTGCGGGCAGTCCAGGGGCACGTCGAGGAAGTTGCCGCGCAGGCTCCACAGCAGGTTCTCGTGCAGCCGATTGAGGTCCGGGTCGGAGCAGGAGAAGTGTCCGGTGCGCTTCAGGTCCGAGCCGACGACCACGGCACCGACGGCGTCCGCGATCTCCGCCAGTTCCCCGGGCCATCCGGTGATCTCGGCGTAGCGGAAGCCGTGGAAGGTGAAGGTCGGTTCGAAGACGTCCTGAGCGCCGGAGGTGATGTAGCGGTCGGTGGCTTCGGCGGTGCGCAGCGGGCGGGTGCCGAGCTCACCGTGCTCGAGGACTTCGGCGTGGCGCACGGTGATCTCGGTGCCGGCGGGTGCACTGACCTCGAGCCGGAGCCAGCCGACGAGGTTCTGCCCGAAGTCGAGCAGCGTCTTGCCGGTGGGGGAGGTCCAGATCTGCACTGGGCGGATGGTCTCGTGCCGGACCACGGGTGGTCCGATGGGGGCGGTGAGGGTGGTGGGGTCGAAGGCGACCTCGTGCACGCCTGCCCAGGTGGTGTCGTCGAAGCCGGTGGTGTTCCAGCCGGGTTGGTGGCGGCGGGCGTCGATCGTCTGCCCGTCGTAGAGGTCGTCGGCCAGGGTGGCCGACGGTGCAGCTCGCCAAGTCTCGTCGGTCACGATGGTCTGGACGTTCCCGTCGGCGAAGGTGACGTCGAGGCGGGCCATGAACGCCAGCTCGTCGCCGTAGAGCGCGCGCCCGCCGGCGAAGCCCAGCCGGCCACGGTGCCACCCGTTGCCCAGGGTCGCTCCGATGGCCACGCAAGGGCCGCCGTCGTCGTGGTCGTTGTTGTGCTGGTGGAGCAGGTGCGTGAGATCCCAGGTGCGCCAGCGTAGGCGCCACTGGTAGCTCGACCATCCCGGGGTCAGGACGTCCGGACCCACCGGGTGGCCGTTGACGAACGCCTCGAACACGCCCAGTCCGGTTGCGGTCAGGGTGGCCGAGGTGACCCGGCCATGGCCGGTATCCAGGGCTCGCTCGGTCCGCAGCAGCGGTGCGCCCTCGACATCCCGGGCGGGCCCGATCATCCGGGCGCCCTCGAGCGGCGGGTGAGGCGTCGCTGTCATGTCTGGTCCCTGTCGGTCGAGGCGATTCCGCGGCCCGGGCTGACCGGGTAGTGGCAGGCGGTGTGGTGGCCGGGAGCGAGGAGGTCGAGTACGGGCTGCTCGGTGTCGCAGCGCTGGTCGCGGCGGTGGGGGCAGCGGGTGTGGAAGCGGCAGCCGGCCGGTGGGTTCGTCGGGTCCGGGAGCTCGTCGTTGAGGGCGATCCTGCGCTGGTCGCGCCGGTGGGGGTCGGGCACTGGCACGGCGGAGAGGAGGGCCTCCGTGTAGGGGTGGCGGGGGCTGGTGAACAGTTCGCGTGTGGGGGCGTGCTCGACGACCTTGCCGAGGTACATGACGGCGACGCGGTCGCAGAGGTGCTCGACCACGGACAGGTCGTGGGAGATGAACAGGTAGGTGAGGTTGTACTCGTCCTGGAGGTCGGCGAGCAGGTTCAGGATCTGCGCCCGCACCGACACATCCAGGGCGGAGACGGCTTCGTCGGCCACGACCAGGCGGGGCCGGGTGATCAGGGCGCGGGCGATGTTGACGCGCTGGCGTTCCCCGCCGGAGAAGGCGTGGGGGTAGCGGCTCATGTGGTCCGGGCGTAGTCCGACGCGGCGCAGCATCTCGGCGACTTGGTCGCGGACGCTGTTCTCGGAGTTGTGGCCGAGCCGGGCGAGGGGTTCGCCGATGATCTGCAGCAGTGTTTTGCGGGGGTTGACCGAGGTGAAGGGGTCTTGGAAGATCATCCGGATGTCGCCGCGGTAGGGGCGCAGCGCCTTGTTGTCCAGGCTGGTCAGGTCCACGTCCCGGCTATCGCGGCCGCGGTAGGAGATGGTGCCGCCGGTAGGGTCGAGGGCGCGCACGATGGTGCGCCCGAGGGTGGTCTTGCCGCAGCCGGACTCCCCGACGAGGCCGAGGGTCTGGCCGGGGTGGATGGTCAGGTCGACGCCGTCGACGGCGTGCACGGTGCCGGTGGTGCGGCCGAAGAACCCGGACTTGATGGGGAAGTGCACCTGTAGATCGCGGATCGACATGATCGGCTCGAGGGTGCCGGGTTCGTCGGCGCCTTGCTGGATAGCGCTACGTTCGTCGTCACCGTAGTCTCGGGCGTCCGTCGTGGTGGACACCGATCGTGTCGCCACCCCGGCCACCCCGGCCACCCCGGCCACCCCGGCCACCCCGGCCACCCCGGCCACCCCGGCCACCCCGGCCACCCCGGCCACGCCGGTCGTCGCTGGCGTCTCAGCTGCTGCGTCGGCGATCTCGTCCTGCACCACCTGCGGGGGTAGGTCGTCGATGTCGGGGTCGCGCAGGTGGCAACGCACCAGCTGGCCGGTTTCGAGGGTGAGTGGGCGTGGTGCGGTGACATCGCACAGTCCGGGCATCGCGAACTGGCAGCGGGTGTGGAAGGGGCATCCGGAGGGCCGGTTGCTCGGTTGGGGCACGATGCCAGAGATCGCCGGCAGGCGGGTGTGCCGGTCGGCGGGCTGGTCGCCGATCGCGGGGATGGATTCCAGCAGCGCCTGGGTGTAGGGGTGCTGGGGGCGGTCGAAGATGTCGGTGACTGTGCCGCGTTCGGCGACGGTGCCCAGGTACATCACGGCGACGTCGTCGGCGATCTCGGCCACCACACCCAGGTCGTGGGTGATGAACAGCATCGACATCCCGGTCTCGGCTTGGAGGGAGGCGAGCAGGTCGAGGATGCGGGCCTGGGTGGTCACGTCCAGGGCGGTGGTGGGTTCATCGGCGATCAGCAGGGCCGGGTCGTTGGCCAGGGCGATCGCGATCATCGCCCGCTGGTTCATCCCGCCGGAGAGCTGGAAGGGGTAGGCATCGAACCTCGTGTGTGGGCTGGGGATCCCGACCCGGGCCAGGTGCTCGATCGCCTGCACTTTCGCCTCAGCCTTGCTGATGGGCTGGTGAAGGCGGATCGCGCGGGCGAGCTGGGCGCCGATGGTGTACATCGGGGACAGCGAGGCGCCCGGCTCCTGGAATACGAACCCGATGTCGCCGCCGCGGATCTTCCGGATCTGGGGACCGGTCGGGTCCATGGCTGCCAGGTCGACCGGGTCCCTACCGGGCTCGGGGGCGAACCAGACGTGCCCGCCCTCGATGCGCCCGGGGGGCTGGACCAGTCCGGCGATCGAGCGTGCGGTGATCGACTTGCCACACCCGGACTCCCCGACCACGCAGGTGGTGCGGCCGCGGGGGACGTCGAAGCTGACGCCGTCGGCGGCCTTGATGATCACGTCGTCGGTGTGGAAGTAGGTGCGCAGGTCCTCGACCGTCAGCACGGTGTCGTGCCCGGCCGCGGTCAGGAGAGCGTCGTCGTTGGTGGTGCTCATGGCATGGGAGGTCATGTCTGGTCCCGTCATGATCGGTAGGGGTCGGCGCTGTCGCGTAGGCCGTCGCCGAGGAAGTTCAGAGCGAGCACGGCTGAGATGACCGCTGCGCCGGGCAGGAGGAGCCAGGGTGCGGAGGCGATCACGCGCAGGTTCTGTGCTTCTTGGAGCAGCACTCCCCAGGAGACCGTGGGTGGTTGCAGTCCGAGCCCGAGGAAGGACAGGGCGGTCTCGGCGAGGATCATCGCCGGGATCGACAACGTCAGGGTGGCGATCAGGTGGGAGGTGAACGAGGGCAGCATGTGGGAGAAGATGATGGCTGGCTGCCGGGCGCCGTCGAGCTTGGCGGCGGTGACGAAGTCCTCCTCTCGCAGGGACAGGAAGCGCCCGCGCACCTCGCGGGCCAGACCCGTCCAGCCCACGAACGAGAGCACCACGGTGATCGCGAGGTAGCGGGTGACCGGCCCCCAGTCGCGGGGGATGGCGGCGGCCAGGCCGAGCCACAGAGGCAGCGTGGGGATGGACATGAACAGCTCGATGACGCGTTGGATGATCGTGTCGATGCGGCCGCCGAAGTAGCCGGAGGCACCGCCCAGGGAGATGCCGAGCACAAACGCCAGCGCCACCCCGACCAGGCCCACGCTCATGGAGATCCGGGTGCCGTGGATGATCAGTGAGAGTACGTCGTGCCCGAGCCGGTCCGCGCCCCACAAGTACATCGGGTGCTCAGTGCCCGGGTCAGCCGGGCCGAGCAGGTGGATGTTCGTGGAGAACAGGCCCCAGAACTCATACTCCGACCCCTGCGCGAACAGCTCGACCGGGACTTTCTGGGTCTCGTCCACCGTGTAGGTCAGGGCCAGGGTCTCCGGATCCTGCTCCACGGCGTACCCGTAGTAGTGCAACCCCCAGTCCCAGGAACCGCCACTGGTATCGACCAGGTGCAACGAGGTGGGCGGGGCATAGGTGTGCTCGGCCGAGAGGTCGGTGGTGGTGTACGGGGCGAGGAAGCCGGCGAGGACGGCGATCACGTACAGCAGGCCGGTCACGATCAGGCCGGCCATCGCCAGCTTGTGCTTGCGGAAGCGCCGCCAGATCAGCGACCACTGCGACGCGGTCGCTTGCCTGGGGTTCTTGCGGGCGCGGCCGACCCGTTGCCCGGTGGGTGTCCCGCCGGGCTCGCCCTGGGAATCGATCCCCGGCGTCACAGTCGTGGTGTGTTCACTCATGCGGCACCTCCCACGGTGCGTAGCCGGACTCTCGGGTCCGCCCAGGCCAGGGCCAGGTCCGAGATCAACGTGCCGATCACCGTCAGTACCGCGGTGATGAGAATGATCGAGCCGGCCAAGTACATGTCCTGACTACGCAGGGCGCCCAGCAGCAGTGGTCCGATCGTGTTCAGGTTCGCCACCTGCGCCACGATCACCTCACCACCGATGATCCCCGGCAGCAGCCACCCGATCGTGGAGATGAACGGGTTGAGGGCCACCCGCAGCGGATACCGCAACAGCAGCGGCCCCTCGGACATCCCCTGAGCCCGGGCAGCGATCACATACGGTTTACGTAGCTCGTCCAGCAGATTCGCCCGCAGGATCCGGATCAACCCCGCCGTCCCCGCGGTTCCCAGCACCACGATCGCGATCAAGAAGGTGGGCAGATTGTTCTTACCCACGCTCAACCCGAACGTGGAGAACGCGAACCACATCATGATCAGCGCCAGCAGGAAGTTCGGGGTGGCCAGACCCAGGAACCCGATCGTGGTCACCACATAGTCACCCGGGGAGTACTGCTTCAACGCCGAATACACCCCGATCGGCAACGCCACAGCCCACGTGAACAACAGCGTGGAGATGGACAGGATCGCCGTCAGCGGCAACCGGTCCGCCAGCAGCCCGGAGACGTTGGTCGCGTAGTCGAAGGAATACCCGAAGTCACCGTGGAGCAGGATCCCCGAGATCCATTTCCAGTACTGCACCCAGACCGGATCCCCGAGGCCGAACCGCTCCCGCAACGCCGCCAGTTGAGCGGTGTCCACCGCCTGTCCCTCAGCCTCCAGCCGCGCCACGTACGACGTCGCGTAGTCACCCGGCGGCAGCTGGATGATCACGAAGGACGCCACCGAGATCAACAGCAGCGTCGGCACCATGTACAGCAGCCGGCGCCCCAGAAACCTCAGCATGTTCCGCCCCGCCCCGCCCCGTCCCGTTCGCGCGCACCACACGGCTGCGATGACATCGACATTGATCCTCCCAGAGGGCAGCACCGCCAGATCGGCGGCCGTGATTGAATCGTATCAGTTACATCTTGACATGCCGAACAAGAACGAGCAACGATGGGTCGCGTGACCCAGGGTCCGCAGACCACGAGATCGCCGTGATCGGCTCCAGATCTGCGCAGTTCCTTCATCGAACTCGCCGCTGAGTCTGGTTGCCAGGTATTGAAACGTCTCATAGGCTGGGTGTCTACGGCACCGGACCTGACCGGTCCGGAAGTACCCGAGACGAACGCCGGAGCCGGCGTCGTCCCCGTCGAGAGCAAAGAGGCCAGGAACGATGGAACAGACCACAGTGGGCGGTTTCCCACGGCGCAGCTTTCTCGCGCTGGGAGGCGGTGCGTTGGCCACCACCTTCCTTGTGAGCGGGTGCGACATGCTGGAGGAAGAGGGCGGCACCGGTGGGGAGAGCCCCACCACGGCCAAGGGGCCCGAGGCTCCGGAGCTGGCGGCCAGGGTCGAGGCCGGTGAGCTGCCTCCGGTGGAGGAACGGCTCCCCAGTACGCCGCTGACGATCGAGCCGGTCGACCGCATCGGGAACTACGGTGGCGCCTGGCGCACCGCCTTTATCCGGGACGCGATCCCGACGGCGTGGGCCGAGTTCACGATCGGCTGCGAGTTCCTCGTCCGGTTCTCCCCGAACACCACGGACATGACGGCCGCCGGTGTCGAGGCGAACGTTGCCGAGTCCTTCGAGTTCAACGACGAAGGCACGGAGTTCACCTTCCACCTACGCGAGGGCCTCAAGTGGTCCGACGGTGAACCCTTCACTGCGGACGACATCATGTTCTGGTACGAGGATCTCTTCAGCAACGCCGAGCTCACCCCGGCCCCGTCCGCCTGGCTGACCGCAGGCGGTGAGCCCCTGGTGGTGGAGAAGACCGACGAGCTGACCGTGGTGTTCCGCTTCGTCGAGCCCAACGGACTGTTCCTGCCGAACATGGCACGGATCGGGGACATGATCACCCGCGCCCCCAAACATTACCTGCAGCAGTTCCACGCCGACCATGCCGAGGACATCGACGCTGCGGTCGCCGAGGCCGGTCTGAGCACCTGGGTGGAACTCTTCGAGTCCAAGGGAGGGGTCTTCGGGACCCGTTTCAACAACCCCGAGCTCCCGACGCTGTCGGCCTGGGTGCTCGACGCGGGAGTCAACGAGGACGTCACCGAGATCGTCGCCCATCGCAATCCCTACTATCACAAGGTCGACCCCGAGGGCAGTCAGCTGCCCTACCTGGACACGGTCCACTACGCCGTGGTGGCCGAGGCCGACACGCTCGTGCTGAACGCTATGAACGGCGAGGTCGACTTCCACTACCCGAACATCTCCGACCCGGCGAATAAGCCGGTCTTCGCCGAGAACCGGGAGTCGGGCGGGTACGACTTCATCAACACCACGCGCGCGCAGTCGACCTTCCCGACCATCCAGCTGAACCTCGCGCACAGCGATCCGGTGAAGCGGGAGATCTTCAACAACAAGGACTTCCGCATCGGCCTCTCCTACGCGATCAATCGCCAGGAGATCATCGGCGCGGTGTTCGCCCGCCAGGGGGAGCCGTACCAGGTGGCCCCCCGGCCGTCGTCGGAGTTCTACGACGAGGAGATGGCCACCCAGTACACGGAGTTCGATCTGGACCTTGCTAACCAGCACCTGGACAGCGCCGGGTACACCGAGCGCAACGGTGCCGGGCTGCGCCTCGGACCGGACGGCAACGCGATCTCCTTCGATGTCGAGGTCCCCACCACCAGCAGCCCGATGATCGACAGCCTGCAGTTCGTCAAGGAGAGCTGGGCCGAGGTCGGCATTGAGATGACGATCAAGAGCGAGGACCACTCGCTCTTCATCGAGCGGCAGGGCGGCAATCAGCACGATGCCGCGGTCTTCCAGTCCCAGGGCGGCCTGAACGCGATCATCGACCCGAGCGGGTACTTCCCGTTCAACCAGAACTCCCGCTGGGCGATCCCGTGGATGACCTGGTACAACTCGGGCGGCGCGAACGGCGAGGAGCCCCCGGAGGCGCCGAAGCGGCAGATGGAGCTCTACGACGAGCTGCTCGCCACCGCGGACCCGGAGGCCCAGAAGGACCGGATGCGTGAGATCCTCCAGATCGCCAAGGAGGAGTTCTACACGATCGGCATCAGCCTCTGGGCCGATGGCTACGGGATCGTCAAGAACGACTTCCACAACGTGCCGGACGGCATCGTGGTCGGCGCCTACCCGAACCCGGTCGGCACCAACCCCTGCCAGTACTTCAAGGACTGACACAAGCGTCCTGTTCCGCCCGGGTGACTGCCGTGCCGGCAGCCACCCGGCGGTAGGGCCCACCACCACTGGCCCCCTGACTGCCCTGCCCACCTGACTGCCCTGGGCGACGCCGCCCGAGGGTGCGCTCCGTCATGCCCACGCGGCGAGCCGCGGAGCGATGCACGGCCGCGTTCACGTGGCGAAGCACGGACCCGCGGGTCCGCCAACTGAGGAGAGAGATCAATGGAGATGGACTCGACCATGCTTGGACGCCGGAAGATGTTCGGCGTCGCCAGTGCGGCCGCCCTGGCGACGGCGGCGACCGTGGCGACGGCATCCGGAGCCTCGGCCAACCCGGGCAATCCCGTCGCAACCGGTGGCCATGTCGTCGACACCGCCGTGGACGACCGGGCCGGGATCAAGGCCCTCGACCACGGCACCACCACCGTGGTCTACCTGACCGAGCCCGGCAGGGAGGGCACCTTCGTATGGCGGGACGGCGACTACTCCGCTCACGTCGCCGCCGACCCGCGGGAGGGTGTCTACATCGCCTCCAGCTCGACCCCGTCCAGCACCGGCGCCTGGGTGCGCGTGCACGGTGACCGGTTGAACATCCGCTGGTTCGGGGCCGCGGGGGATGGGGTCGCCGATGATTCCCCAGCCGTCCAGGGCGCGTTCGACCTCGTGAAGCTCCTGGTGGGAGAGGGGGTCTTCACCGGTCTCGTGGTGTACGTCCCCACCGGGCTCTACCGGATGATGAGCCGGGCCGTGCTGGACTTCGACAACCGGCCGGTGGACGGTGTGCCCGGTATCAACCTCGTCGGTGACGGTCCGGTGGCCTCGTACCTGGTGGCCGACGAGTCCAACGCCGACGGCCTGATCCAGCTGTCGTCCAACTTCAACGCCGAGGTCTGGCAGGTCTCCAGCCTCAGCCTGCTCTCGGCTCTGCCTGCCGATGCCGCGACGAACAACGGCATCGCCCTCGAGGTCAGCTCCGCCCTGAGCCCGGGCGAACCGGGCTTCGGGTCCCACCGGCGTCGTTCGGTTCGCATCGAGAACCTCTACATCGGCGGCTACGCCGAGGGCCTGCGCGACCTCGCCTTCGACGGCAACTTCGAGAAGGGTATCTACCTCGCGAACAAGTGGTGGCCCTACGTCACAGACGTTTACATCAATGGCGACGGTACGAGGAACGTCTTCAACAACCTCTTCGGTGCCCAGCAGCCCGATCCCGGCGACATCCCGGAGAACCCGCTCAACTACGAGCTCACCGGCCGGTCCCATGCGATCCACTTCAAGGACTGCTATAGCCCCATCGTCACCGAGTCCTACATCAACGGTTTCTACCGGTTCGGGATCAAGATCGAGGGACATGACGAGAGCGTCGCCCCCAACGACTTCGAGGACTTCCGGGTGGCCGACTGCTTCATCGTCGGCGTGGACGTCGGTTGCGAAGTCTGGCACAGCGACGAGCAGGAGGTGCGCGGCCTCTACGAGCCCGGCGGTGCGATCACCACCTGCCACATCAACGCCCACACCTACGGTGTCCGGCTGCGCTTCCATCGTGAGGTGATCGTCAGCAACGTCTACTTCTACACCCCGCGCGGGCGTGGCCTGGCGAACTACAGCGGCAACCCCTCCGCGCTGTTCCTGGACGGGGCCGACGACATCACCGTCGTCGGGTGCCAGTTCCTCGAACCGGGCTTCTACTTCGACGACGACAACGCGACGTGCGGGATCCGGACGGCTGGGCGCGTCACGGCCAACGTGGTGGCGTGCACGTTCACTCATGGCGGTATCGGCATCCGCACCGACGGTGTCCCGGAGGGCTGCGTGACAGTCAGTTCCTCCCAGTTCGTCGGCGCCAACCCGGAAGAGGTGTGGGCACCGTTCACGCCGAGCGTGGACAACGCCGGGATCCTCGCCGAGGCCTACGTCGAGCGCAAGGGCGGCATCGTGGCCGGTGCCCAGCACGTGGTGCGCTCCTCCGCGACCGGGGCAGGGAGCCCGGTCCGCTCCATCCTGCGCAGCACCCGGCCCGACTTCGCCGAGACCACCAACGCCGTGCTGGGCGACTGGCAGGTGCAGGGCCCGAACTCCACCGGCAGCGAGGTGACGGCGTCGGTGATCCGCACCCGGATGCTCGACAACGCCGCGGGTGCCGAACGCAGTGGCGTGGACGTCTTCGCCCTCGTCGGCGGCGATCAGCCGGAGCGGGTCGGCGCCTTCACAGCGACGGCGGAGGATGCCCAGACGAGTCTCCTGCTCGGGATCCAGGTTGACGGCTCGCTGCGGGTGCAGCGGGTGCAGGTGGGGGAGCCCGACACCGCCGGCACCGGATACCGCTCGCTTCGCGTGCCGAACTGATCCGCCCGGATCAGTCCAGGCCCGGTCCGGGTGGGTGCAGCACACCCGCCCGGACCGCCGGCATCAGCCGTCGACCACCTCGACGGCGAACGCCGTGCTCGGGCTGGCATCGACCTCGAGCGGCCCACCGCTGGTGTGCCGCACGCTGACGGTGAGGACGTCACCCCCGGTCACCGGGATCACCGGGGTGGCCAGGCAGGTGACGTTCTGGACATCCACCGGTACTCCCGCGACGCCGTTGTACTCGCTGATCAGGCCGCCGATCACCGGGTCGCCGTTCTTGAACAGCTGCACCTGCCGCCAGCCCACACCACTCTTGGCCCACGCGATGCTCGCGTTGAGGCGCACGAACCGCACGCCGGCACCGGTCGGCACCACGAACTCGCCGGGCTCGGCGCCCTCGCGGAAGCCGCCGGTGTCGTATTCGGCAGAGTCCCAGGAGACGGAGGTCCACGTGGAGTTCTCGATCGTCTGCGCCGCCGACTTGCTCGCGAGAGCGCCGCGATGATGGTCCGAGGCGAAGGCCACCGAGCCGCTGTGATCGTCTATCATCGGCGAGATCAGATCGATCCCGGTGAACGGATCGCTACCGGTGTCGAACGAGTTGCCCTCGACCGCCACTCCGGTCACCCCCTCGGCCACCGAGATCCCCGTGCCTGGGAACGTGAAGAAGTTGTTCTTCACGAGCATGTTCGCCGTCGCTCCCGTGGCAGGGTTGTCACCCGCTTCGAAAACGATCGCCGTACGGTTCTTGTTGAACGGCTGATGGAACATATTGTGGGAGATCAGCCCCACCCAGCCATTCTCGATCAGAATATCGACATACTCCGGGGCGGTGTCTGGATTGTACGTATCGCCCGGATGCGAATTGTAGAAGAGGGAGTTCGTCACGCTGAACTGCATCCGGCGAATTCGAGCACCCACGTCGCGGGCATTGATGTGGCAGCGGTCGATGGCGAGGGCGGGTTCGAGGCCGGGCGCGGTGCGGACGTCGATACCGACCCGGACGCCGACGGCGAAGCAGTTGTAGAACGTGCCGTCCTCGGGCTTCATCCCCTCCCCCTCGGGGACGATCTGGAAGCCCGTTGCCGCGGACCAGGCGTAGCAGTTCTGCAGCATCGGCGAGTACGAGCCATCCATGTGAAAGGCGCATGTGGCCGCATATCGTGGCGAGTTGTCCGCGGTGCTGCGGTTCCCGATGCCGCGGAAGATCACGTCCGAGAAGAACGGGTAGCCCTGGTTGATCGACTGGATCCCGTAGTCGAAGTAGTCCTCGCGGCCTGTTCCCCGCATCTCGAAGTTGAGCGCGGTCAGCGTGCGCGTGGACAGGCCACCGCGCGGGCGTTCGACGTAGATGGCCGTGCCCGCACCGGGCAGGTCCGCCCAGAACGAGATGTTGGCGATGGTGATGTGGGAGGCCCGGCCGGTGATGAGTTGCAGGACGCCGTCGGTGTTGTCGGCGTGGAGGTTCGAGACCCCCTGCCCGTCACCCAGGATGGAGATCTGGATGTTCTTCTGCTCATTCGTGTTCCAGTCGTAGGTGACGCGGCTGGCGAGGCGGTAGTCGCCGGCCGGCACGTAGAGCGTGCCCGCCCCTGCCGCCACGATCTCGTCGAGAACCTGCTGGAAGGCGGCGCTGTCGTCTTCCAGGCCATCTCCAACTGCACCGTAGTTCCGCACATCGAAACGAGTGGTGCTTGCGGACGTCGTGGCCGTGTCCGCGTGCGCAGGTGTTGCCGCAGCGACAGTCATGGCCGCGACGGCTGCACTCCCCAGACCCAGTGTGGACAGGAATCGACCCCGGCTGACGTGCACGGTGTCATCGGCTGTTTCGCGGGTGGACGTCATCGTCTCCTCATCTCGATGTCGTTCCTTGGACACTGCGATCGTCCATCTTCAGTGAGCTATCGGTCCAACACGGAGTTCGGATGTTCCCCATCCACGATTGAGATAGATCACCGCCCCTTCATGGCTACTGTCGGGGCCCAACCATGAGGGTTGTGATGTCACGTGTCTGCCCATGAACAACTACAGCTCAGTTGGCTTCGAGCATTTCTGGCCGTACACAACAAGGGATCGTTCACGGCCGCTGCTGCCCACGTTCACCGGGCACAGTCACGGGTCAGCGGCCAGATCGCTCAGTTGGAACGCCACCTCGGTGCCCAGTTGTTCATCCGTGACACCCGCCCACCGGTTCGCCTGACAGAGGCAGGGCAGGACTTCCTCCCCTATGCCCAGGCGGTCCTGCAAGAGGTCGAAGCAGGCGTTTCGGCGGTCGCCTCCCGCGACGGCGTGGTTCGAGGGCGGGTCCGGGTGGCAAGCTTCCCTGGCGCCGCCCTCGTTCTCGCACCACTGATCAAACAATTCACTGCCCGCCACCCGAACGCGCGGGTCGAGCTGATCGACGCTCTTGGCCATAGCGCGGAGCACTTCGTCCTCCACAACGACGTTGACCTCGCCGTTCGTGCGACCGAACCGGTCCGGATTGCTCAGACCAACCTGCTAGGGATCGCGCCGCTCTTCCGGGAACCCATCACGTGCCTACTGCCGAACGACCACCCGTGTGCAAATGCTCCGCGCGTGCCACCATCGGTCTTCACAGGCGAGAGCGTCATCATGACCGGGCAGCCGGACCATGAGACGGGCCACTTCTCCGCACTGCTTACCGGGTGCGGCGTACGACCCGCGGAAGAGATAGTGGTCGGCCAGCCCACGACAGTTGCCGCCATGGCATGCGCCGGACTCGGGCTCGGCATCTTGCCCGCCCTCGCCGCCCGCCTTCTCGACACCCAGGGGCGAGTCAGGCTCGCATCGATTGACGGCTCCGAATGGGTACGCAGTATCGTCGTCGTTACTCACCGCGCTCGCCAGTATCCTCACGTGGTCGCTGCCTTCGTCGATGCACTGAAGGCCTGCCAACCGCATCCGGACCTACTGCAACCCGACGACGCAGGAATCTCCGATCGACCGGAACCATATGAAGGCAGCCTGCAACAGAGAGTCGGCTTAGAACAGTTGCCCGATCTCTAGGAGAGGCGCGTGGCGTAGAGCGTGATCGGAACTCATCCGCTGAATGGATGGCAGGTATCTAATGTGCGCATTGGACTGACCGTGGAGAGCATCCTAGGATCAAGAGAATATGGTTCGTCGAGGGGGCTCCTCCGCGAGACATGGTTGGGCAATAAAGCTGTCGACGAACGACAGTGAAGGCGCTTGACCCTAGGCAATGTCCGCCCGCTCGTGTGTTCTCGATGAACCGTCGACGGAAAGGATGCTTCATGACCAGTTCGATATCTCGACGCATGCTCCTCAGTGGTGCCGCAGCCGCGACAGCGACGGCTGTGGCAGGATCGTCGTCGTCCGCTTCGTCCCACCCGTCCGGCCGGCGCGGTCGATCCGTCGATGATGAGCGCCCGAACGTCGTTTTTATAGTCACAGACGACCAGCGCTATAGCGCCCCTCTTGACATGATGCCAAAGGCGGAACGCTGGTTCAGTGACCACACGACGTCCTTCTCTAACGCGTACATCACTACGCCTCTGTGCTGCCCGGCACGTGCTTCGTTGTTTACGGGTCAGTACGCCCATAATAATGGCGTCTACCGACTCGATGACTCAGGTCGGATGGATCAGAATTCAACCCTACAGCGCACACTAAAAGACGAGGGGTACACGACAGCCATCTTCGGAAAATACTTCAGCAGGTGGGATATAGCGAGTAACCCGCCCTACTTCGACGAATGGGCAATTACCAGCAACGGGCACACCGGCGTCACTGCCAACGTCCAGGGCGATCTTGTCGAGATCGACCAGTATCAGACCGACTTCGTTGCAAGTAGCGCCGTGCGCTTCATCCACCAGCAGAAGTCTTCCGATGATCCCTTCCTGCTCTATCTCGAACCCTTTGGTCCGCACGGACCGTTCGAGCCGCCAGCTCGCTACCGCAACACCAACGTCCCAGAGTTCGAGGGTAACCTGGCCACAGAAGAAGAAGACTTGTCCGATAAGCCATACTGGGTCCAAGGCCGCGCAGAGAACATTGACCAAGAGAAGATCTCGGAATGGATCCCTCGCCAACAGCGCCGCATGCTCATGGCAGTTGACGACATGGTCGAGAAGGTTGCCCACGCGCTCGAGACCTCAGGACTAGCAGAGAACACCGTCGTATTCTTCCTCTCGGATAACGGGTTCATGTGGGGCGAGCATGGCGTCACTCGCAAGTCCTACCCATACACGCCTTCGGTGCAGATCCCCTTCTACATGCGTTGGCCCGCCGGAGGTATGGGAGGGCAGGTCGACGATCGTCTCGTGGCAGCGAACATCGACGCGACAGCGACAGTGATGGACATTCTCGGGCTTTCCGATCACACCGAACTGGATGGTCGATCACTCCTCTCGTCAGGAGAGCGCGAGCGCCTCCTCCTCGAGTACTATGGCTTGAACAGGAGCCGGAACGAGGTGAAGACATGGGCCTCGACGCGAACTCGCGAGTTCCAATACACCGAATACTTTGCCGACGACGACCGTACAGAGCTGATACTCAATGAGTATTACGATCTCGTGGACGATCCATGGCAACTCAACAACCTGCTTGCAGAAACGGGGCAGAGCGATCACCTCGATGTCGCAGCCTTGAGTGAGCAGTTGCGGAACGACATGGACTGCGCGGGCCGAGCCTGCCCCTAGCATGGTTCGTTCACCGGTTGCTGGCTCGGCGCGTACCACCCTGACTCGGATCCGTCGAGCCCCGCACGATCAGCTCCGGCTGGAACATCACCTGCTGGTGGGAGTGCCCCACACCCGGATCGATCTCCTCCAGTAGCAGTTCGGCCGCCCGGCGGCCGAACTCGTGCTTGGGACGGCGGACCGAGGTGAGGGCTGGAGCCAGGACGGAGGCGAACTCCACGTCGTCGTACCCGATCAGCGCCACGTCCTCGGGAACGCGTAGGCCGCGGGCGTGCAAACCGCGCAGCGCACCCAGGGCGACCAGATCGTTCACGCACATGATTGCCGTCGGGGGCTGTTGCTCGCTCATCAGCAGGCCCACGGCATGCTCGCCCTCGCTGGCGACCAGCGCCGGGACGACCACCTCTTCCACGAGATCGCCGACGTCCAACCCTGCCCGAGCCACGGCCTGGTGCAGGCCGCGCCGCCGATCGGCTGCCTGTTGGATGTGCTCGGGGCCGTTGATGAGGGCGATGCGGCGGTGGCCCTGCTCCAACAGGTGGTGCGCCGCCATCGCCGCCCCTTTGACATCGTCCACCGCCACCGAGCAGCGACCCGCATCGGGGCTGGGCTGGTCCAGCAGGACGACGGGCGTACCGCGCGAGCGGACGCCGTCAACCTGAGCGAGATTTGTCGTCGACGGGGCGATCAGGATCCCGCTCACACCGTGCTCCTCCAGCTGGGCCAGCTGGCGTTCCTCCGTCTGCGGATCCCGGTCAGAACTGCACAGCATCAGCACGAACCCCGCCTCGGCCATCCGCTGCTCGACACCTTTGGCGACCGCAGTGAAGTACGGCCCGACGATGTCCAGCACCAGCAGCCCCACGGTCTGTGACCGTCCCATCCGGAGCTGCCGTGCGGAAGCGTTCCGCACGAAGCCCATCTCCCGCATCACAGCCTCGACCTTCTCGCGCGTGGCCGGTGCGACGAGGTCAGGGCGATTCAGGACGTTTGATACGGTGCCGACGGATACGCCTGCGCGGGCCGCGACGTGGCGGCTGTTCGGGCGTGCGTTGCCGTCCGGCCCGCGTGATCCCTGTCGTGGCATCGGTGGGTATCCCGTTCGTGGTCGTGGGGGATCCATCTTTGCACGTTTCAGATGGCGAGATCATCTGCATGCTACCTACCCGGCCAACAAGTGCCGTTCAGCGCTCGGCAACCACGGCAGACCCGTGAGCGGGCACGTGCAACTCGCCGTCTACCTTCGTGTCCGTGGTCAGCTCGGTGCCAGACGCCGGGACGGTCACGACGCTGTCGGTGTGGTTGAGGACGAACAGGAAGCTGGAGTTGCCGCCGGTACGTCGCACCACCTCGACACCCCGTGGCACCGCAGCGACGGGTTCCACCCCCGCCTCGGCGAGCACCTGCTCCACCAGTGCGGCAGTCCCTGCCTCGTCCTGCCGCGTCGCGACATACCAGGCCGCACCCTCGCCGACCACGTTGCGGGTCACGGCAGGGCCGCCGGGCAGTGGGCCGTCGGTGAAACGCCGGAGCACCTCCGCGGTGGTGACCTCCACCCGCTCGGCCCACACGTCCGCCGTCGTGCCATCGTCCAGGGTGAGGCGCTCGCCCTCGAGCAACGGGAAGAACTCATCCGAGCTCGCCCCGAGCAACTCTCGGAACGCGCCCGGGTAGCCGCCGAGGCGCACATGGTCGCGCTCGTCGACGATGCCGGAGAAGTAGGTGATCACCACGCTCGCGCCGCGTTCGGCGGCCGCCGCGATCGCCGCGGCGTGCTCGTCGGTCACCAGGTACAGCGAGGGGACCAGCACCACGTCGTGGCCGTCCAGGTCCGCACCCGGGTGCACCACGTCCACCGTCACGTTGCGGTACCAGAACTCGCGGTAGAGCGCCCGGATCCTGTCCCCGTAGGTGACGTCCACACTGGGGTGGGAGTCCAGCTCGATCGCCCACCATGCGTGGTAGTCGAAGAGCAACGCCACCCGTGCAGGTACACGAGTCCCGACGACGTCTCCCAGCGTCCCGAGCGCCTCACCCAGGCGCACGCTCTCCCGCCAGCCTGTCGACTCCCGGCCGGCGTGCGGGACGAGCGCGGAGTGGAACTTCTCCGCTCCGGCTTTGGACTGGCGGAACTGGAAGAACATCACCGAATCCGCTCCCCGCGCCACATGTGCCAGCGAGTTGCGGATCATCTCCCCGGGCCCCTTGGCGCGGTTGCGCGGCTGCCAGTTCACGGCGCCGGTGGAGTGTTCCATCAAGATCCACGGCTTGCCGGCGGCCACTCCGCGGGTCATGTCGGCGGCCAGGGCCAGATCGATCTCCCGCTCCGGGTCGTCGGCGATCGTGTAATGGTCGGTGGCCACCACGTCCACCTCGCGTGCCCACCGGTAGTAGTCCATCCACTTCGTGCTCAGGTTCACCATGAAGTTCGTGGTGGACGGCACGAGCGGGGTGATCGGGCGGACGGCGTCACGCAACTTCTTGTAGTACTCCAGCAGGGTGTCCGAGGAGAACCGCGCGAAGTCGAGCTGCTGGGTCGGGTTCGCGTAGGTCGGCGCTGCCAGCGGAGGCAGCACATCCTTGAACGCGCTGTAGCGCTGGGACCAGAACGCCGTGCCCCATGCCTCGTTGAGCCGGTCGATCGTGCGGTAGCGCCGCCGCAGCCAGGTACGGAAAGCCCGCTCAGCCGACTCGGAGAAGTCGTGCGGCACGTGGCAGCCGATCTCATTGTCGATGTGCCACAGGGCCAGGGCGGGATGCTCGGCATAGCGCTCCGCGATCGCCGTGGCCATCTTGACCGCGTAGTCCCGGTAGACGGGGGAGGAAGGGGCGTAGGACTGCCGGCCACCCTGATGCAGCACAACGCCCTCAGCGGTGCGCGGCAGGATCTCCGGGTGGTTCGCCGTCAACCACGGCGGCGGAGAGGCGGTGGCCGTCGCCAGTGCTACCTTCACCCCCGCCGCCTGCAGCCGATCCATGATGTTGTCCAGCCAGGTCCAGTCGTAGCGGCCCTCGCGCGGCTCGATCGTGGCCCACGAGAAGATCGCCAGGCTGACGATGTTGACCCCGGCCTCGCGCATCAGCTCGATGTCCTCGAGCCGCACCTCCATCGGCCACTGCTCGGGGTTGTAGTCGCCACCGAAACCGAGCGCGCGCAGCCCGATGGGCCAGTCGGGGGTCGTGGGGGCCGGTGGTGTGGCCGGCTTCGGTTCAGGTTCAGGCGCGGGTTGAGACTCGGGTTGAGTCTCCGGGGCGGTGACGTCGTCGGCCATGCCTCAGAGCGTATTGACCCCCCTGTAGGTCGGTCCAATCGCCGAGTTCGAGGAGCGACCGTGACCCAATCGTTGCCGGGTTGTGATCGCGATGCGATCTACCAGCGCCCCTGAAGGGCCACGATGGGCAGCAGGTCCGGGCGCCCGCCGCTCAGACCGGCGCAATGGGGCGTCACTGGGGTCGAGGTCGGCCTATCCCCTGTCGGACCTCGACCCCGCCTCGATTCTGAGGCAGCGGCGGGCGTACCTGGCCGGACCACGCGGCCTGAGCCTGCGATCCGGCCTCAGAGCCTGGCCTCACCCCATGCCGTGAATCCCGGCCGCGACCGCAGCGCCAGGTTCTCCTGCACCTCGACCGCGGTCTGCATCCCGAGCACCACCGAGGCCACGCACTCCTGCCGCAGCGGGTACTCGACCGCCAGCTGCGGCAGTGTTGCCCCGTACTGCGCAGCAACCGCCGCGAGCTCACGCGCCCGGTCGAGCAGGGCAGCCGGGGCCGGCTCGTAGTCGAAGGTGGCGGACTCCGGAACCTGCGGGCGCGCGAGGATCCCGGAGTTGAAGACCCCCGCGAGCACCACCCGGCGCTCACCCGCGGCGTCCCGCACCCGGTCGAAGCCGTCGTTGCGCAGCAGTGTGTACCGGCCGGCGAGCATCACGGTGTCGATGTCGTACCGCTCCAGCGCTACTGCCGCGGTCTCAGAGTCATTGGTACCGACGCCCACCGCCTTCACCACGCCCTGCTCACGCAGCTCCAGCAACGCCCGTACGCCCTGGTCGAGCGCATCCGGATCGCCGCTGACTTCCGGGTCGTGCACCAGCGCGATGTCGATGTACCCCAACCCGGTGCGCTCCAGGCTCGAATCCAGCGAGCGCCGCACCGCGTCACGATCGAACCCCCACTCACGGGTCAGATCTCCCGGGACCTCGAACATCTCATCGTCCTGCGGCAACGGCGGAACCCGGGGGACGAGCAATCGCCCGACCTTGGTCGAGACGACGAACTCCTCCCGGGGACGCCCCGCCAGCCCGGCCCCGAGGCGACGTTCGGACAGCCCCAGCCCGTAGTGCGGTGCGGTGTCGAAGTAGCGGATCCCCAGTTCCCACGCGGCGTCCACGCACCGCTGTGAGGTCTCGTCGTCGATCGCCTGGTACAGATTGCCGAGGCCGGCGGCACCGAAGCCGATCTCCGTGAGCGCGAGACCTCCGCCGAGCTCACGTGTGCGCATCACTGAGCCTGCCGTCGGGCCGGTCACTGGGGCCGCAGCCGCAACTCGTGCATGCCGCCGTCCACGGCCAGGCTCACCCCGACTGTTGAATGACTGTGCGGATTCGCCAGATACGCGACGGCGTCCGCCACCTCCACCGGGTCCACCAGCCGGCCGTGGGGTTGCCGCGCCCGCAGCGCCGCTCGCTCGGCCTCAGGATCATCGGCGGCGTCGAGCAGCCTGCCGATCCACGGGGTGTCCGCGGTGCCCGGACTCACGCAGTTGACACGGATGCCCTCACGCACATGATCGGCGGCCATCGCTCGCGTCAGGGCCAGCACCGCGCCCTTGGATGCGCTGTACAACGCTCGCTGCGGCAACCCGGCGGTGGCGGCGATGGAACTGGTGTTCACGATCGCGGCATGCTCGGAGGCGCGCAGGTGCGGCAGGCAGGCGCGGCTCACCCGCGCGATTCCGATCACGTTCACGTCCAGCACCCGTGCCCACTCGGCGTCGTCGTTGCCGGCCACGTCGCCCTGGGCACCGATTCCGGCGTTGTTGACGAGGATGTCGATCCCGCCGCAGGTGGCCACCACCTGCTCGACGGCGGAGCTCACCCCCGCACTGTCCGTCACGTCCGCGCGCACGCCCAGGACGCCGTCGGGCAGCCCCATGACGGGAGCCGGGGCGCCCTCGGGGAGATCCCGGTCCAGGACGACCACGCGGGCGCCATCGGAGTGCAAACGGGAGGCGACGGCGGCGCCGATGCCGGAGGCACCGCCGGTGACGACGGCCACCAAGCCGTCGAACGCGCCCATCAGGAAGCTCCCAACGGGGCTGACATGACGGTGCGCTGACGTCCCAGGCCCTCGATCTCCACCTCGACCACGTCCCCGGCGCCCAGGTACGGGAAGCGGCCCGAGAGCGCGACGCCCTGGGGGGTGCCGGTGAGGATGACGTCGCCCGGGTCGAGCGCCAGGTACTGGCTCAGGTGCCACACGATGTGGTCGACATCGAAGATCATGTCCGCCGTGGACGAATCCTGGCGTGGCTCACCGTTCACCCAGCTGCGCAGTGCCAGGTTCTTCGGGTCCACCTCGTCAGCGGTCACGAGCCACGGGCCGAGCGGGGAGAAGTCCGGCGCGCACTTGCCCTTGCTCCACTGGCCACCGGACTCGGCGAGCTGGAAGTCGCGCTCGGAGAGGTCGTCGGCGGTGACGAAGCCGGCGATGTGCTCACGCGCCTGTTCCGGGGAGTCGAGGTAGAGCGCGCGGGTGCCGATCACGATGCCCAGCTCCACCTCCCAGTCGGTCTTGGTGGCCCGCCGCGGGATCGCCACAGGATCGTTGGGACCGGTCAGTGTGTTCGCCGCCTTGAAGAACAGGATCGGCACCTCCGGCGGCTCCGCCCCGGACTCGGCCGCGTGCGCGGCGTAGTTCTGGCCGATGCACAGGATCGAACCCGCGCGAGCGATCGAGGAACCCACCCGCAGGTCAGCGGAACCCTCAAGCACGGGAAGGGTGCTGCCGCCTGCCGCCTGCCGGATCTTTGCCAGCGAGTCCGGCCCCAGGTGCTCTCCGGTGATGTCGGGCACGACTGAACGCAGGTCGAACGCGGTGCCGGACTCGTCGATCAGCACCGGGATTTCCTCGCCGGGTGCTCCGAGGCGTGCGAGCTTCATGGGTCCTCCACTAGTGACTGGCGCATTGACCAGGCAAACATCCGATGTCTAGGCTCACCACCGTATCCACGGGAGGCAGCCATGAGCAAGATCGTCGCCATCGACGTCACCGACATCCGATTCCCCACGTCCACCCAGCTGGACGGATCCGACGCGATGAACCCTGACCCTGACTACTCGGCCGCCTACCTGCGTGTCGACACGAGCGACACCGGCGACACCGGCGACACTGGCGAGTCCGGCTACGGCTTCGTGTTCACCATCGGGCGCGGCAACGACGTGCAGGCGGGTGCGGTGCGGGCGCTCGCCGATCGGCTGATCGGCCGTGACGTCGACGAGCTTCTCGCCGATCTCGGCGGCGTGTGGCGCGAGCTCGTCTACGACTCCCAGTGGCGCTGGCTCGGCCCGGAGAAGGGTGTCGCGCACATGGCGGTCGGGGCGGTCGTCAATGCCCTGTGGGACCTGCGCGCCAAGCGCGCCGGGATGCCGCTGTGGCAGCTCCTGGCGAGCCTGAGCCCGGAAGAGATCGTCGATCTTGTCGACTTCCGGTATCTCACCGACGCACTGACCCGTGCGGAGGCGCTGGAGATCCTCACTGTCGCCCAGGCAGGGCGCGCCGAGCGGGAGGCGACACTTCTCGCCGAGGGTTACCCCGCCTACACCACCACCCCCGGCTGGCTCGGCTACTCCGACGAGAAGCTCGAGCGGCTCAGCAAGGAGGCCGTGGCGGACGGGTTCGCCCAGATCAAGCTGAAGGTCGGAGGCGACCTCGCGGACGACCGGCGCCGCCTACGGATCGCACGGGACGCCGTCGGGCCGGACATCCGGATCGCCATCGACGCGAACCAGCGGTGGGATGTGGCCGAGGCGATCGACTGGGTGAACGCGCTCGCCGAGTTCGACATCGCCTGGATCGAGGAGCCCACCAGCCCCGACGATGTGCTCGCCCACGCGGCCATCTCGCGCGGGGTGGCGCCGATCCCGGTGGCGACCGGGGAGCACGCCGCGAACCGGGTGATGTTCAAGCAGCTGCTCCAAGCCGGGGGTGCGCAGGTGGTGCAGATCGACGCCACCCGCGTGGCCGGGGTGAACGAGAACATCGCGATTCTGCTGCTCGCTGCGAAGTTCGGGGTGCGGGTCTGCCCCCACGCCGGCGGGGTGGGGCTGTGCGAGGCTGTCCAGCACCTGTCGATGTTCGACTACGTGGCGGTCTCCGGCACACGCGAGGACCGGATGATCGAGTTCGTCGACCATCTCCACGAACACTTCGTCGATCCGGTGCGTGTGACAGGTGGGGCGTTCCAGGCGCCGCGGCTGCCGGGTGCGGGGATGCAGATGCACGAGGCGTCGGTGCGGGAGTACACCTGGGGCGGGTGAGGCCGATGGTCCACTCCGGTGCGAAAAGATAGGATGACTCGTGGCTGTCACCGATACTGCGATCGAGACCATCAAGGCGATGATCGTGTCCGGCGAACTCAAGCCGGGGCAGCGATTGCCCCCGGAGAAGGAGCTCAGTGAGAGGCTCGGCCTCTCCCGGAACTCGCTGCGCGAGGCAGTCAAGTCCTTGGAGTTGATCCGGGTACTGGATGTGCGCCGCGGTGACGGGACGTACGTGACGTCGCTCGAACCGGGGTTGCTGCTGGAAGCGATGAGCTTCGTGGTGGACCTGCACCAGGACGACTCGGTGCTGGAGATCTTCGAGGTGCGGCGGCTGCTGGAACCGCATGCCGCTGCGCTCGCAGCCGCAAGGATCGGGGCGGCGGAGCTGGACGCGCTCGCGGCGGAGCTGGACGCACTACCGGCCGAGCCCACGGTCGAGGAACTGGTGGACCATGATGTGCGCTTTCACGCCGCCATCACCGCAGCCGGTGGCAACACCTACCTCGCGAGCCTGCTCGACTCCCTCACCAGCGCCACGGTGCGGGCGCGGGTATGGCGCGGGATCACTCAGGACGGCGTGACTGACCGCACCCTCGCCGAGCACCGGGCGATCCTGGATGCGTTGCGGCGGCGGGATGCGGAGATGGTGCGGGCCGCCCTCACCGTGCACATCGGGGGAGTGGAGGCGTGGCTGCGGAGGGCGACCGAACCAGACCTGCCCTGAGAAAGGTGTCACTCGCATTCCGATGTGATCGCCCGCCCCTCCCGCCTGGGGTCGATGCGCTGAACGCCCCGGTTCACGAGGGCGCGCTCAGTGTCGCAGACCGGCAAGATTTCGACACTCAAGCCACCCTCGTCGGGCGCTTGGAGGGTGGAGAGCCTGCGGCGACCGACCGCAGGGTCATACCCGGCCACTCACGCTCCGAGGACCCGGTGCCCCGCGACGTCGACAGCGAGCACCCGGCTCCCCCCGCCGCTGATCTCGAGTTCCACCCGATCCCCTTCCGGTCCGGTGCGGTCCGCCAGCCCGAGGAGAGCCGCCGGGCGATCCGTGGCCGCTGCCACCAGGTCTTCCTCCTCGAACGGCAAGTGCTCGCGCGCCCAGTCGAGGCACGCACGCAGCGAGCGCCCGGACCCGGCGAGCAGGTCCGTTCCGGCGAGGGTGAGCCGGCCATCGCCGGAGACGGTCACCGACCCGCCGACCGGCGTGCGGTACTCACCCGGTTCGGCGCCGGCGAGAGCGACGGAGTCGGAGGTGAAGATGCACCGATCCGGTGCGGTCGCACGCAGGAACACGGTGAGCACATCGGCGGGCAGATGGTGTCCGTCCGGGATGACCATCGCCGTCAGCCGGTCCTCGGCGAGCTGCGCCCACAGGTGGTTCGGGTGCCGCGGCAATTGGGGGTAGGTGCCATTGCCGAGGTGGGTGGCGAGGCTGGCGCCCGCTGCCGCTGCCTCGTGCACCTGGTCCGGTGTTGGCGCGCAGTGCCCGATGGAGACCCGCACGCCCTGTGCCGTTGCCCCGCGGATGTACTCCAGTGCGCCGTCTCGCTCGGGCGCCAGGGTGACGATGCGGACGAGGCCATCGCTGGCCTCCTGCCATCGCTCGAGCTCAGCCAGGTCGGGGTCCCGTAGGTGGCGTGCGTCATGCGCACCGCGAGGGCCGTCGTCGGCATTCAGTGAAGGCCCCTCGACGTGCACGCCCGGGATCGAATGCGCCACGAGCGGATCCCGACGGCGTGCCTCGGCGATCGCACGCAGCGTCGCCAGGAGCTGGGGTTCCGGGGCGGTGACGAGGGTAGGCAGGTAGGTGGTGGTGCCTTCTGTCCACAGGGCCCTGGTCAGCGCGATGACGAGGTCGGTGTCCGCGTCGGGAGCGTTCAGGTCCAGACCGCCGTAGCCGTTCACCTGCAGATCAACCAAGCCGGGGTAGGTCATCTGCCGGATGCCTGACGTGGAGGAGGTCATGACGACGATGATGCCGTGACTGCTACTCCTTCGAGCTCGCTCGCGGCCTCCTGGTCCAGGAACCAACGGGCGCCTGGATGCTCCTGCAACCGGCTCGCCGGGCACGCAGTCTCCACCGGGCCTGTCAGCGCCCGTGCCACGGCGTGTGCCTTCTGCCGGCCCAGCACGGTGCACACCATCGTGGCAGCCGACGTGAGGGCCGGGACGGTCAGGGTGAGCGCGCGGGTGGGGACCTCGTCGACGGAGGCGAACAGTCCGTCGTCCACCTGCTGCTGGCGCGAGACTACATCCAGCGTGACCTCCCGCACCCAGGCGGGGTCCGCGAAGTCTGCGATCGCCGGCTCGTTGAATGCGATGTGCCCGTTGACGCCCACACCGAGGCACGTCACATCGATCGGTGCTTGCGTGACCAGGGTGCTGTAGCGGGCGATCTCCTCCTCGGCCTCGGCGTCTGCCCGGATGCGCGCGAAACCGGGCAGTGCCGCCGCTGGAAGGCGGTCGGCGAGCCACTGGCCGAAGGCCTGCGGCCGGTCCATGGCCAGGTCGAGGTACTCGTCCATGTGGAAGGAGGAGACCTTCGACCAGTCGATGCGTTCGTCTCTCGAGAGCTCGGCCAGCATCGCCTCCTGGGACGGGGCGCTGGCGAAGACCACGCGGGCCGATCCGCGATCCCGGATGGCCCCGAGCAGCGCTTCGGCGGCGTGCTGAGCCGCCGCGTGAGCGGTGTCCGCCTCGGTGGCCCCCAAGGTGACCCGTGGCTCCAGCTCGTCGGTGACGGGCATGTCGTTCCTTTCGGTGCAAGCGGTTGCATCAGTCTAGTGTGGCGGACTTGTGTGGTCAATTGGTGCCGGTGGCGCGCGAGTCCTACGCCAACCAGCGGTCGAGGTTCTCCGCGATGAACTTGTCGTCGCGCAGATCGGGGTAGGCCGTCCAGATGCGATCGATCTCCTCGGCCTGTCCGGGGGAGAGGCCTTCGCGCTCGTCGAGGAAGACCAGATTCTCCAGCAGGCCCTGCCGGCGCAGGATTTCGTGGATACCCGGGATGCAGCCGGCGAACCCGTTCGCGGCATCGAAGATCACCCCATTGGCATCGGTGAGTGCGGGGTTGATCCGCAGCAGGGCCTCGAGTGCCTCGCCGTCGCCCTGCTTGGCGCGGCGGGCGAGAGCCAGCGTCTCGACCGCGCCACCCACCCAGACCGCCCACTGCCCGAGGAGCCCACCGACGATCTCCATCTGCCTGGTCTCGCCGCCAGCGGTCTGAGCCGGGAACGAGGTGAGCAGATCCATCACGATGTGATCGTCGTTCCCCGTGTACAGGGCCACCTCGTCGGCGCGGTCGGAACGGGCTACTCCCTGGATCACATCGAGTGTGGCGTACCTGTCGAACGGGGCGATCTTGATGCCGACGACATTCGGCAGCGCGGCCAGCCGTTCCCAGAAGGAGCGCGAGAGCCGGGTTCCCCCGACGGCCGGCTGGAGGTAGAAGCCGATCACCGGCAGCACGGCGGCAACCGCTGCGGCGCGCTCGATCAGATCGTCCTCGCTCGCCTCACCGACGCCGTAGGGCGAGAGCAGCACCAGGTCGTATCCGAGGGACGCGGCGAGCTCAGCCTCACGCACCGCCTGCCGGATCGGGCCGGTGATACCGGCCACGAGCAGGGGATTCTCGGCCGGGTACTCCCGGGCGACGTCGGCCGTGAGCGTGAGGACGGGCTCGAGTAGGTACTGATGCGAATCGTGGATGGCGAACTGTGTCGAGTGCACGGCCACCGCCAGCCCGAGCGCACCGGACTCGACCTGGTAACGACCCAGTGCTCGCTGTCGGCGCTCATCGAGCCGGCGATCACTCGTCAGCGCGAGCGGGTGGGCGGGGATGACACCTCCGGCCCGGAATCGGGCGACGGCGGGGGAAGCGTCGAGAGCTGTTGCGGTGGTCATCAGAACTTCCCGTCTCGTTGCTGGAACTTGGTGGGCTTGCCGAGCGTCTCGCCACCGGAGGCAACCCAGTCGGCAGTGGCTGTGATGAGTTGATCGAGTGTGAGCGCGGGGTAGCCGAACAGGCCGTGGCACCGGGCGGCGTTGGCAAGCAGCGCAGTGGCTTGCTCGTCGCCCGTGAACTGGACGTCGCGTCCCATCCGCTCGGCGAGCTGACTCGCCACCTGGCGGATCGAAATCGTCTCCGGTCCGGTCAGGTTGAGCACGAACGGGGGCACATCGGCGTGCAGCAGCGAGCGCAGCACCACCTCGTTGGCGTAGCCCTGCCACACCACGTTGGCGAATCCGGTGGTCACGTCGATTGGCCGGCCGGCCATGATCTCGCGGGCGATATCCACCAGCACCCCGTACCGCATCTCGACGGCGTAGTTCAGCCTGATCAGGGAGGCGGGTGTCTGCGTCGTGCCGGCCAGGTGCGTGAGCACGCGCTCCCGGCCCAGACAGGACATCGCGTAATCTCCGACTGGACCCAGCTGGTCGCCTTCGCGGGAGCCGCCGCCGGCCACCGGCACGAGTGGATAGACGTTCCCGGTCGACAAGGCCGCGATCCGGGAACCGGCGTAGCGCTGCGCGACCCGTCCGGGCAGGTAGGCGTTGGTGGCCCAGGTGGCCGCCTCCGCTCCGGTGCTGCCGAACTTCGCGCCGACGAGGAAGACGACGTTCGCCGCATCGGGAAGATCATCGAGCGCGCTGTCGTCGCTGAGGTCAGCGGAGACGATCTGCGCGCCCGTCCGCTCGATCGTCTCTCGAGACGACGCGCTGCCGTAGCGCGAGACGGCGTAGACCGTCGCTCCGGTGCCGGCTCGCTCGATCGCGCGCACGGCCAGCGAGACCAGGCTGGGGCCGAGCTTGCCTCCTGCGCCGAGGACGACTAAGTCGCCATCGAGGGTGCGCATGTCACGAATGAGCCCGTCGCTTGGTGCCGCGAGGGCCTCCTCGAGCTCGTGCAGAGTCTTCATCACAGGGTCCAGTTCCTTGGGAGCGAGTGCCGCGCTGTGCCGCAGCCGTGGTCGCGGCTGCGCCCCGGCGTCGTGGGCGCTCGCGACCGCTGTGCAGCCATAGCGGATACGGTACGGATCTGCGCCACAAAATGCAACCGATTGCAGGAACGGTGTGAGAACCTGGGTGGAACCAGACGAATGGAGGACGTTGTGGGCGAGTCCCTGCGCGTAGGTGTCGTCGGAGCGGGAGCGAACACCCGGCGCCATCACCTACCCAAGCTGCAGGCCATCGACGGTGTCGAGGTGGTCGCCGTCGCCAACCGGAGCCAGGAATCGGGAAGCCGGGTGGCTGAGGAGTTCGGGATTCCCGTGGTCCATGAGCACTGGCAGGACCTCGTCGGCCATGCTGACGTGGACGCCGTCGTGATCGGGACCTGGCCGAACATGCACGAGCCGGTCACCGTGGCCGCCCTGCAGGCGGGGCACCATGTGCTGTGTGAAGCACGAATGGCGCGCGACCTGGCCGAGGCTCGCCGGATGCTCGCCACGGCTCGCACGCACCCGAAGCAGACGGCGCAGCTGGTGCCGGCGCCGTTCACGCTGCCGTATGACGACGCCGTCTCTTGTCTCATCGGCGAGGGGGCGATCGGGGAACTGGTCGGCGTGGACGTGACGATGCGGACCGGGTACGCGGACCGCCAGTCGCCGCGTAGCTGGCGCCAGGACATCGAGCTCAGTGGCCTCAACGTGATGACCCTGGGGATCTGGTACGAGCAGGTGATGCGCTGGGTCGGGGAAGCGACGCGGGTCTCAGCCCTGGCGCGCACGGTGGTGCCAGTGCGGTCGGACGGCGCCGGAGGGACCGTCGCCGTCGACGTGCCGGACCACATGGATCTGATCGCAGCGCTGGCCGGGGGTGGCCAACTGCGGATGACGATCAGTCAGGTAAGTCAGTCGAGTGCGAATGGGGTGCAGATTCTCGGGACCGACGGCACGCTGACCTTCGCCGACGGGGAGCTGACGATTCAGCGGCGGGACGCCGAACCGGAGACCGTTCCGCCTGACGCCGCGGGCGGATGGCGGGTCGAAGAGGAGTTCGTGGCAGCGATCCGCGGCACCGAGCAGGTGCGCCGGACGACCTTCGAGGACGGCGAACGCTACATGCGCTTCACCGAAGCCGTGCACCGGAGTGCACATGAGCACCGGCAGGTCTCATTGAGTGAGTTGTGACGCGGCAGGCTGTCGCCGTCACACCTTCCCCGTCGTCCCCCGCGGCGCGTACACCCCGGACAACTTCTGATTCCCGGGCGCACCACCGGCGCTGACCTCGCTGAGCATGGTGACCGCGCGGGCGCCCAGTTCTTCGAACGGAGCTGTCACGGTGCTCAGCTGCGGTGTCAGGGTGCGCGCGAGGAGCACATCGTCGCAGCCGATGATGCTGCGATCGTTCGGGACGGACAGGCCTTGCTCGTCGAGCCCGCCGACCACACCACAGGCCAGGTAGTCGTCGAAGGCCATGATTGCCGTCGCCCCGGTGGCGGCGATCGCCTCCGCGGCGTGCCAGCCGGCCTCGTACGTGGCTTCGACAGGGCCCAGCTCGACGAGCTCGACATCGGCGGAGGTGTGCTGCGCCCAGGAGCGGACGGCATTCGTGCGCTGGCTTGCGGCCCATGATCCTGCGGGTCCGCGCAGCAGCAGGATCTTGCGGTGGCCGAGCTCGACCAGGTGGTCGCCCGCCTCCCGCAGCGCCTCGGAGTTGTCACAGGTCACCGATGGGATGCCGCGGACCGCCCGGTTGACCAGCACCGTTGGCGTCGACCCGACGGCTGCCTGCAGGTCTTTGGTAGCCAAGCGCGGTGAAGCGACGATGAGGCCGTCGACCTGGGCGCTGAGCCGCTTGAGTTGCTCGGCCGCCTTCTGGCCGCCGGACTCGGCGTCGAGCAGCATCACCGACGTATCCGACGCACTCGCTGCGCGCTCGACCGCGCGGACCAGGGGCGGGAAGAAGGGGTTCGTGATGTCCAGTACCACCAGGCCGATCAGCCCGGTGCGCCCGGTGGCGAGCCCGCGGGCGGCCCGGTTGAGCTCGTATCCCTGAGCTTGCGCAGTCGCGAGGATGCGTTCGCGGACCTTCGCGTTCACCATGTCCGGCCGGGAGAAAGCACGCGAAACGGTCGATGCTGAGATGTCGAGCTCTCGCGCGATCGAGTAGATGGTCGCCTTCACGCGTGCGCCCCCTGTCCGTCGTCGGTTCATCGGCACGATACTCCCGCAAGGTTAGTTCAGGTGGTTGGTGAGCCAGGAAGCGCAGGCGGCGAAGACGTGGTCGGGAAGAGGGTGGCCCGTGTTGTGCATCAGCACATCGAAGCCCGAGTCGGGCCAGTTTTGCCGCGCACGCTGGGCGATCTCGGCGTTGTGCGAACCGTCCGCAGCCCCACCGCCGGCATACAGGACGGGGCGAGGGGCTATGAGTCCGGTGAGTTCGTCCAAGTCGCGCTCTCGTGGCACCTGATCGCCCAGATACCACGGGTCCTGCCAGTTCGAGTGCGCGAAGCCCACACCTGGTTCGTGCACCACGGCAGCGCGAATCCGTGGATCGAGGGCGGCGAGGAACAGCGCGTGCTTGCCGCCGAGGGAGTGGCCGAAGGTGCCGATTCGACCGGCGTCGAGCCCCGGGATCTCGGTGAGTGCATCGACGGCGAGCAGCAGATCGGCGACGCTGCGGCCCAGGCCGGTGACCCCGGGGTGGTGCGCGGCATGCGCCGCGGCCGGTGGGCCATATCGTGCGGACAGGCCGGTGGGGCCCTCGCGCTCGGCGAGCATCTCCGCCCACCACGGCACGGCAAGCACACCGAGGCCGCGCGCGGCCAGGCGCAGCGCATAGTCCCGACCCGGCCCCGGGCGGCCCACTGGGTAGAGGGGGCTGGGCCGTCCCAGCAGTGTGTCCGTGTCGTAGAACGGCACCACCACGACGGCGGAGGGCGGGTTGGCATCGGGCGTGAGCAGTACCGCCGTCAGGTCCGTTCCGTAACTGCGCAGGTGCAGCGGGTGCTGCATGCTGCCGTGAGGGCCTGGTTCCGCATCGCCGAGTCGCCAGGATGCGTCGACGGCGCGGTGGGCCCCGATCAGGTCGATCCAGTGGGTCCGGTCGATCCGGTCAGTGGGACCGGTGGCGTGAGCGGGCCCGTGGCCGGCGGTGCTCACCGGACGCGTTCCAGATCGAAGTCGACGGTGAACAGGTAGTTCCAGGGCCAGCGCACATTGCGCACCCGCCATCCGCTGAGCGCGTCGATGCCGGATGCCCACTCGTTGAGGTCGTCCTCGACGCGCCGCCCAAGATCGGCGATCTCCTCCAGTGGCGGATCTGTCAGCCCCCGCTGCTTGAACTCCTGCTGCAGTCGTGGGCGCAGCACCGGCAGGTAGTGGCCGTCCTTGATGATCTTGTTCGCCAGGAACTGCTCACGTTCACCGCACGCGTCGTCGGAATCGTCGATGATCGCGCTGACTGCGGCCGCGAGCGTGGTCCCCAGGGTGTTCCCTGCCGTGTTCCAGCCGCCGTAGGCGACCACGCGGTGCAGCAGACCCGCGTCGTCGAGGGCGTCGAGCAGCAGCGGGTCCGAACCGTTGGCGTAGCGCACGTCGGCGAGTGCGACGCGGCGACCCTCGGCGAGCTGAGCCTCGAGCTCGGCGACAAGCCGATCGCGCTGGGCTGCCGTGCTTGGTTCTGGCACGTCTCCTGTCCAGTCGCCAGGGGTCGTTGAGGGTGGATGAACGATGAGCACGACGTCCGCATCGGCTGGATCGTCCACGCGGACTGCTCCGAGTGCGCGAATCTGGTTGCCGATGCCGTCGTCGAGCGGGCGGTCCTCGTACGGTGCCGTACGGTCGAGGCCACCCGGTTCCGGGCACCGTACGCAGATTCGTGACGTCACGCCCTTTGCCTCGGCCGCCACCCGGGCCGTGAGCACGCTCGGCACCTCGTCGGCCCCGGGGTAGAACAGGGCGTGCGTGCCGAGGTGGCTGTTCCACCGGTCCAGGGCGCGGCGGTCCGATGCGGGAAGTCCCCGGGGTGCGGTGTCATCGGAGGTGATCGCGAGCGTGGCCACCGTGCCGTCGGCCAGCAGGGACAGGGCCGTGAGGTTGATCGTGTGGTTGCGCAGCCTGCGCCCGACCAGATCCTCCACCGCCTCGGCCGGCACGGCCTCCCGGGCAGCGCTCACCTGGTCGGCGTCGGCTTCGCCGTGTTCGATCTTGTCCCAGGCCTGCGATAGCTCGAACAGTCGACGCCCATGGGTCGCCCAGTACTCGGGCTCTTGCCGGCTGCGCGTGTTGTTGTCGTAGTGGGGCAGCCGGGTGACCACCTGGTAGGCCGTGACCGGGGAGGTGAGCGCCCGGAGCACCTCCAACCGCGGGAGTGCGTCGAGGATCCCGTCCGGCGTGTTCCGGGACGGGATGAGTCCGCCGTGCACCAAGAGGTCGAGTGAGAGGACGAAAGCATCGACCTCTTGGTCGACCTCACGGAGCCACACGGCAAGCCCGGCCGTATGGGCGCCCTCGCGGAAGCGCGGCATCAGGTGGCGCGGAGGTAGGAGAACGTCGACGCCGCAGCACCGGCCGATCCACTCGGCGTAGCCGGCCGTGTTCGGACGCTCGTCCGGCGGGAGGAGGGCGATGCGCATGGATCTCCTTGTCGTCTCGTCAGCCCCGCGACCGCGGCGTGGGCAGCAAACCAGGTCGGTTCACCCCTCAGATCTGGTACCGGCTGCTACTTCGCGCTGGGGGTTGTGCCCGACTGATGAACCACGGTAGCGTCACACCGCAATGCAATGCAACCGATTGCACCTGCCATGCGCGGCAACTCCGCGTCGTCCAATCTGCAGTGAAGGAGATTGAGATGGGACTACCCACGAATCCACGTCGCGCCGTGAGCACGGCTGCGCTGGTCGGGCTGGCAGCAACGATGCTGATGCCTGTGGCTGCTGTAGCCGCGCCGCTCACGAACGAATCCGGGATCGCACAGGAGACCAGCCGTGTCGAGGAAGACCTCGGCCCCACGATGACGGGCTATGGCTCCGCTTCGGTCGGCTACACGACCGATCCCGACGGCCGCAACATCGGACTGTTCGTCTCCACGGGGTCACCATCGGCGTTCAGCGCTGTCGATATCGAGACAGGCGAGCGCCTGCTGGAGTACGAGATCGACGGCTTCGGCGTGCAGATATGGGAGTTCGTCACGGCACCGGACGGCGACGTCTACTTCGGCGCCACCAAAACCGGTGAGGTCTTTCAGTACGACGTCGAGAACAACGAGCTGAACGTGATCGCCGTCGAGCCCTTCGGGCAAACCCACTTCTTCGGCGCTGCGGCAGGAAGCGATGGGCGCATCTACTTCGGCACCTACCGCGACGGGAAGGTGATCTCCTACGACCCGTCGACGGATGAGTGGCATGACTACGGCTCCGTGCTCGACGGGGCGATGTACGTGCGAAGCATCGACGTCGACGATGACTACATCTACGCAGGCACGGGCACGACCGTCGGCGTGGTGCAGATCGACATCGAGACCGGCGCGATGAGCGAGATCGAGTTGCCCACCGCGGCCCAGGATGAGCAGTTCGTCCAGGACCTCAGCGTGCGTGGGGACTATGTGTTCGCCCGGATGAGCGATGCGGTGCTGCACGTGTATTCGCTCGCACAGGAGGCATGGATCGAGGAGATCCCGCGGGCCGCTGGTCAGGACCTCTCACCCGTGGTGACGACGATCGACTCGGGTGTGGAGCGCCGCGAAGCGCTGATCCCGATGCAGCTCTCCGACGGCCTCGCCTTTGATATCGACACAGGTGAGACGCGTGAGATCTCGTTCGGCCACCGGGGGCAGAAGCGCAGCTTCGGTCTGCTGGAACTCTCGGCGGAGGGATTCCCCGGTGAGACCCTCGTCACCGCCACCGATGAGGGGACGTTCTACGCCTGGAACCCCGAGACAGGGGCGACGACAACCTTTGAACCGGACGTGGCGCCGTCGCGATACCTGATCCGTTCGCTCGGTGTGGGCCCGCAAGGTGACATCTGGACCGGCGGCTATGCGAGCCCTCCAGGTCTCGCGCGCACAGATGCTGACACGGGGGAGAGCATCGTGTACCCGACGCGCACTGGGCAGCCGGAGGAGATCGTCGCGCACGGCGACTATCTCGTCGCCGGGATGTACACGCAGGCGCGGCTTCACGCCTACGACACGACCCAGAGTTGGTCGTGGGGCTCGAACCCGAGAACCGATATCCGGCTCGGGGAGGAACAGGACCGGCCACTCGCGCTCGCATCGGCCGGAGACGTTGTCGCGGTCGGCACGATGCCCACGTACGGCACGTTGGGGGGTGCGCTGTCGCTCTTCGACCCCGAAACCGGTGACGTCGACGTCTTCCGAAACGTGGTGAACGACCAGACCGTGCTCTCGCTGGCCTACCGGGGCGGGCTGATCTACGGCGGCACCGGCATCTGGGGTGGCATCGGCGTCGAGCCGAGCACCACCGAAGGGCACCTCTTCGTCTTCGACCCGGCGACGTCAGAGGTCGTGTATTCCGGTGTCCCCGTCCCCGGTGCCGAGAATGTCTCGGCGCTCACCTTCGACGAGGACGGCAACCTCTGGGGCTTCACGGCCAACGAACTGTTCAAGTTCGACCCGGCCTCCCGCGAGGTGGTGTTGACCGAGCGCTACTTCGACGTCGATGACAGCTCGATCTATGCGACGGGTCGCGAACTGTTCTGGCACGAGGGAAAGCTCGTCGGTTCGTCCAACAACCGGTTGTTCGAGATCGACCCCGAGACGCTGGAGATGACTGTTCTGTTTACCGATGCCTACGGCCTGGCGATCGACCGCAACGGCTCCTACTACTACGCCCGCCAGGCGAACCTCTATCGCTGGGTGGAGCCCGAGCTGGTGTGCACCGAGACACTCACGGACACGGTCAATGGCGGACTCACGGTTGAGGCAGGTGAGGTGGCGTGCCTGGAGGGTGCGCGTGTGAACGGCGGGATCACGGTGGGGGCAGGCGGAGCGCTGCTGGCCGAATCATCGTCGATCCGCGGGGGAGTGGGAGCCACCGAAGCGCGGAGTGTGCAGATTCGGGACTCGGAGATTCGCGGTGCCGTCACGGTGACCGGCACTCGGGACGAGGCCGTTCTCGCTGGTAACACGGTGCGTGGATCGCTTGAGTGCTCCGAGAACTCCTCCCAGCCCCACCACGAGGGGAGCCTGAACACCGTCACCGGGTCGGCCGGCGGCCAGTGCGCAGTCCTGGTACCTGTCGAGGACGATTCGCCGAACCTCCTGGTCAATGCCGGCTTCGAGGAGGGCGGGGACGTGACTGATATCCGCGGCTGGTCGCTGCGTTGGCCCGCATCAGCTCACTACGTCTCGTTGACGGACGAACGCTCCAGCGGTGGCATTCGGAGCCTGCACGTCCGTGACACCTCGACCTCAGGCGGCGGAGGCCTGGTATCCGACTCGGTTCCGGTGGAGGTGGGTGCCTCCTATGAGTTCAGCTTCGACCAGTACCGGATCGACGGCCGGCTGGCTCCGACGATCTTCTTCGACGACGCGGACGGCAACGTGGTTGATCAGTCGTACGAGCTCGTCGAGTCCACTCTCGACACCTGGGAACGGATCGCCCTTCGGTTTGAAGCACCGGAAGGCGCGGTCGCGGCGCGAGTGATGATCTACAGCGCCAGCGGGATCGTCGGCGAATCCTTCGTCGACAACGTCTACTTCGGCGTCCCCGGCGGGTTGGGAGATGGGTGAGGTGATTCAGAGTTCACACGTCAGTTGGGAGATGCTCCGGACTTTCACTGGGTGGATCTATGCGCCGGGACAGGGCCGCACCCGTTCACCTGAGCAGATCGACCGATGAAACGCACGACGCTGACATCGTGCACAAGGGAGAGATGACCATGAGACAGTCCAGAACGCTGCTGACGCGAGCAGCTGGCGTCCTGCTGGCGGGAGTGATGCTCGCCGCAGCGGGGGTCAGTGCACATGCGGAGGGCGATCCGCCGTCTGAGGAGCCCAATCGGCTCACGAACACGAGCTTTGAAGAAGGCGAGGACGCGACCACTGCCCCGGGGTGGTCACCGCTGTGGGGGAGGAACGAGCTTGTCTCGTTCTCCGATGAGCGCGCCAGCGATGGTGTGCGGAGTTTGCACATCCTCCGCGAGGACGGGATGCGCACCGGTGGATTCGTTTCGGAACGCGTGCCTGCAGACGCCGGTGAGACGCATGAGCTGAGCTTCGACCAGTATCGGGTGGGCGGCGCGCTCAGCGTCACGTTCTACTTCGACGATGCTGACGGGAACGTGATCACGCAGCCGTACGAGATGGTCCGCTCGACGACTGATACGTGGGAGCGGACATCGGTTCGTTTCGAAGCTCCTGAGGGCACCGTCTCGGCTCGACTGCTCTTCTATGCCGTCTCCGGGGCGACGCTGAACACGTTCATCGATGATGTGTGGTTCGGGCTGGCGAGTGAGGAGCCTGAGGAGCCCGAACTGTCTCCCGTCGAGACGATTCTCGCCCAGGACGAGAATCTCGAGTACCTCGGTACTCCCGTGACTACTCAGATCCCGAGCCAAGCAGCGCATGGCATCGAGGATGGCAGGCATGTGTCGTACCAGGCGTTCAAGGGATCGCCGGACGCTGGGTACCCCGCGACCTTCGCGGTGACCGACGTGGCGACCGGCGAGCAGGTCCGCACCTGCGTCATCGACGGCGCCGAACACTCACGGAATCTGAACATCGCTGACGACGGCCGCGTCTACTGGGGGACGTACCACGACTCCAAGCTGTGGCGCTATGACCCCGCCACCGGTGAGTGTGAGGACCTGGGCCGGATGAGCGACCAGAAGGACTCGACCTTCGGCATGTCTCCCGGTCCTGACGCTTCGATGTACATCGGGGCCTATCCCGATGGTCGACTCCTGCATGTGGACCCGGTGACAGACGAGGTGGAACTGCTGCGCGAGATCGATCCGAATGCGGACTACATCCATTCGATCGCCTATCACGAGGAGACCGACACGGTCTATGTCGGCTCGGGCGGGCAGGTTCCTCAAATCTGGAAGATCACCGATGCCGGACGTGGTGAACAGACACTGATCGCCGACAACTCCACGGCGCCAGGCCTGAACGATGGCGCGACCTTCGTGGGCCGTATGGACATCGTCGGTGACCGGATCTTCGCTCAGGTCGGGCTGCGGATGCTGGTCCTGGACCTGGACGGGAACGTCATCCACTGGGACGCAGACCAGACGCGCTACTTCTTCGGGCACCACCTCATCGCTGGTGCTGACCCCGGTACCGCAATCTTCTCGACCGCTGGCGGGACGCTGGTGGAGTACGACATCGCCACCAACACCTTCGAGCCGACGAATATCAGCATCGGCGGGTACCTCTCGAACGGCGTCGTCGACGACTCGAGCGGCACGCCTCTGCTTTATGGAACGTCCGCATCCGGTGTGTTCGTCGCCGATCTCGAGAGCGAATCGCTGGTCTCGGAGAACGCGATCGACTTCGCGCAGCCCACGCTGATCCAGAAGCTCCATGCGGGTCCCGGCAACTCCGTGTGGGCCTCGGGTTACATGGTGGGTCTGGCGCAGGTCGACAAGAGTGGCGCCGATCACGGCCCCACCATGCAGCGCGGTCAGTATGAGTCGGCTGCGGTGCGCGATGGGAAGCTCTACCTCGGCGCGTACGGGCACGCCAAGCTCGAAGTCCTCGACCCCGCGACATACGACCCCACCGATGGGAGCACGGTACCGAGGCTTTTCGATGGCCTCGCCGAGGGGCAGGATCGACCGTTCGGCATGGCGTACAACCCCGATCGAGACGAGATCTACATGGGCGCAGTTGCCATCTACGGCCAGACCCAGGGAGGACTCGCGATCTGGGACGGAGCCACTGGCGAACACGAATGGCTGACTTCCGAGATCGGCCAGGACGAGAACATCGTCTCCGTCGCGTACAACCCGGTCGACGGTCTGGTGTACCTCGGCAGCACTGTTGATGGCGGGCTTGGATCGGACCCGAGCGGCAACACGGCGGGCAAGTTGATCGTCTTCGATCCTGAGACTCGTACCGTCGTCACGACGATTGACCCCGCTGGGGAAGAGCGTGAGGGCATCACCGGATTGATGGTCGACCCCGACGGCGTGGTGTGGGGCGTCGCTGAGGAGGCGCTGTTCGCCTACGACCCCGCCACCGGTGAGTCGGAGGTCAAGGGCACCGTGGGCGGTCGCTACGGCGCTGGCACCACGTACTGGGCCTACGGGACCGTCACGATGTCGGACGCTGATGGAAGGATCTACGTCACCGCCGGCTATCGCTTCAGCGTTCATGATCCAGCCACCGGAGAAACGACGCGGATCGCGAACGGCCTCCAATGGAGCGCTGCTGATGAGGACGGCGACATCTACCTCAGCGCCGGTGCTCACCTGTTCCGGTACAACGTAGCCGGATCCGCTGATGAGTGGACCTGTACCGAGACACACACGGACCGGGTGGATGGTGGACTCACTGTTCCGGAAGATGCCGTGGTGTGCCTTGACGGCGCCCGCGTCAACGGTGGTGTGTCGGTAGAGGCAGGGGGAGCGTTGCTCATCGAGAACTCGTCATCGATTCGGGGCGGTCTGATGTCGGCGGATGCGGCGACCCTGCGGGTGCGTGACAGTGAGATCCGCGGTGCGGTGTCGGTGACGGGCACGACGGGTGAGTTTGTGTTCATGGGGAACGAGGTGCGCGGTTCGCTGCACTGTTCTGGGAACCTTTCGGAGCCTGATGACGAGGGGTCAGCTAACGCAATCACCGGTGCGGTCGCAGGCCAGTGCACTGCTCTCGCACCCGTTGAGGGTGACTCACCGAACCTGTCCTAGGCGCGGCCGCGTCGGGCGGCGCCTAACCGGTGTCCGGCGCGGTTCCTATCCACCTGCCTGTGCCACCAGTCCTGCACTGAGTTTCGGGGGACTAGTGGCGCAGGCGGCCGAACCGAAACGAAGGTGAGCGAGCCACTATGGCCGAAACTGACATTCGAGTACTGAGCGTCGCGGTTGCCTTTCGCGACGTGAAGCTTCAAACACCGCTGACGATCAGCGGCGGCGCGATCACGCACTTCACGGTGGCCGAAGTCGATGTAGAGGTGGTGAATCGTTCGGGCGTTCGCGGAACGGGGCACGGTGAGAGTGTGCTGTCGGTGCCGTGGGCCTGGCCAGGAAGCGCCCTCTCCGTCGAGGAACGGGACGCGGTACTGCGCGAGCTGGTGCGTGGCTATGCGCAGCGGGCCACAGCGCTCGGCCACGCCGATCCGATCGCAATGTGGCATCACCTGGTCGCCGACATCGAGGACGTTCTCCGGGCCGCACTGCCTGCCTCGACGCGGGAACGCGTCCCGAAACTCGGCGGATACCTCGCACTGGGTGCCGTCGACAACGCGCTGCACGATGCGTGGGGCAGGGTGGCCGATCGGAACGTATTCGAGATGTACACGGCTGACCACCTTGCGGATGATCTGAGCGCGTTCGGCCTGCCCGGCCGTTACCCCGACGATGGCGTCGAGCCCTCGCCGCGGCAGTCGTTGCCTGTGCAGCACCTCGTCGGGATCTCCGATCAACTGACTCCGGCAGGTGATGGAGCGATCACGCTTGGCGACTGGATCGCGCGGGAGGGGATCAGCCGTCTCAAGGTCAAGGTGGCAGGAGCCGACCCTGCTGTCGATGCTCAGCGGATCTCTGAGGTCTATCGCGCAGCGAGGTCACAGGGTGTCCGTCCGCACCTCGCCGTCGATCCGAACGAAGGATACCCGGACGCGACCCACGCGGAGACCATGCTCGACGAGCTTTCGGCTTCCGATCCGGAAGCCGCCGCCGCAGTGCAGTACCTGGAGCAGCCGATCCCGCGCTCAGCGGTCGCCGACCCAGGCACGTTTCGCCGCCTCTCCGAACGGGTGCCCACCATCATGGACGAGGGCTTCACTGCTCTAGCCCACATGCCACAGCTGCGAACTGAGGGATGGTCGGGTGTGGTCATCAAAGCCGGAAAGGGGCAGACTCCCGCGGTGATCGCAGCCGCTGTTGCGCGACACCTCGGGCTGTTCGTTGCCGTGCAGGACCTCACCGCTACTGGACTTGCATTCGTGCACTCCGCACGGATTGCGAGTTCGTTGCGGGTAAGTGTTTCGCAGCTTGAGTACAACAGCCGACAGTACGCCCCGGCAGGCAACGATGCAATCCGGCGGACTGCGCCGCGGCTTTGCACCGTCGTAGCCGGCGAGGTCTGGCTTGACGGTCTCAATGGGCCAGGTTTGTACGGCCGATCGGTCGCCGCGCGCCTAGAGGAGGTGACTGATGGCAATTGACTACCAGCGCGGCGTAGAGGCTGTAAATAGATCGTAAGTTCGGGCTGTGCTGGTGATCGTCGGGGTCGACATGACGACTCCAGAAGAAGCTACCTGAGGAGGAAATGCGAGATGCAACGAAGCATGAAGTTCCTTGCCTGGCTGGCGTGTGCGCTAGTTGGCTTGGTGGCCATTCCGGTTGCTGCGCAACCTGGGCACGCGGCACCTGAAGCCGACAACCAGACGGTGTGGGAGGAGCAAGATCTCGGACGTCCAATTAGTGGTGTTGCCACGGGATCGTCTGGCTATACGACCGACGGTTCTGGTCGGGAGATTGCGGTCGTGACCGCCGGTGGCCAACCGTCGGTGTTCAGCGCGGTCGACGTGGAGACGGGTGAGCAGCTGATGCGGGCGGAGATCCCTGCCAACGGAGCTCAAGTGTGGCAGTACGTGACCATGCCCGATCGCAGCATCTACTTCGGGACGACGAAGATCGGAGGCGTATTTCGATTCGACCCGGACAGTATGGAATTGACGCAGATCGATGAGACGCCGTTCGGTCAGCCCACAATCTTCGCCGCGGCCGCTGATGATGACGGTACGATCTTTTTCGGGACCTACCCCGACAGCAAGGTCCTCTCGTACAATACGGTGACGGGCGAGTGGCGGGACTACGGTCCAGTTCTCGCTGGCGAGGATTATGTGCGTAGCATGGACGTCGACGGTGACTACGTCTACGTCGGCACAGGAACCAGTTCGCGCCTGGCGCGAATCGAGATAGTGACTGGTGACGTCACCGAAATCCCACTGCCGAGCGAGTATGCGAATGGAACTTTCGTGTACGGGGTGAGTGTACGTGAAGGGCTACTGTTCGCGGTAACCAGGCCAGCTAATGTCATGTTGGTCTACTCCTTGGACGACGAAGAATGGGTCGACGAAATTCCTAACTCAGTTAGCCACGGTGTCTCACCCGCCTTCTCGTCCCAAGAATCAGCCGGCCCGCTGGAAGGTGTCGATACGGCGTCTTCTGGCTACACTGAGAATGCGTCTGGCGATTCGATGGCAATCATCGCCGATCGCGGGGATCCGACAGTTGTTCGCGTTGTCGACGTCGAGTCGGGTACGCAGCTCATTTCTGAAACGATTCCTCGGCGAGGTTCGCAAGTGTGGGGGTATGCGACGGCCCCGGACCGCAGGGTGTACTTCGGGGCGACAGGATCAGGCGAAGTGTATCGATTCGACCCAGATTCTCTGGAACTCGAAACGATTGCCGAGATGCCTTTTGAGCAAACCCATTTCTTTGCTGCGGCTGCCGACTCTGATGGTCGCATTACTTTCGGCACCTATCCCGATGGGAAGGTCATATCTTATGACCCGTCGAATGATCAGTGGCGCGACTATGGCACGGTTGTCGCTGGTGCCGACTATGTGCGCAGTCTGGACGTGGCTGACGGTTACGTATATGCAGGCACGATGGGTGACGCGCGACTGATGAAACTCGATCTTTCGAGTGGCGACAAGGTCGAGATTCCCTTGCCGGTTGAGTATAAGGACGGCACGAGCGTGAATGCCGTCAGCGTTCGCGGGGAGTACGTGTTTGTCCGCTCCAGCCCTGCGAATGTGGTTCTGGTGTACTCGCTAACCGAGGAACGATGGGTTGACGAAGTTCCCAATATGATTGGATATGACATCTCGCCAATCGTCACGACTGTGGACACTGGCGAGGAGCGTGAGGAAGTGGTGCTTTCGTCGGAAGGAGGGGAATTCGTCGCATACGACCTGCAGTCGCAGGATCGGCGGGTGATCTCGTTGTCTGCTCCGGGTGCCGCACGCGGATGGGGAACCTACGACCTGTCCCTCGCGGGCTTTCCTGGTTCGTCCATCGTCACGGCTGATGGAGATGGGACCTTTCGTGCCTGGAGCCCGCAGACAGGCGCCACCGAGACCTTTGAGGTGAGGTCCGGGTCTGGGCAGGTGCGGACTGAAGTGCTGCTGTCACTTCTCGGGCCGGAAGTAGTTGCCTACGATCTGAATACTCGCGAGCGGCGCGTGATATCTATGTCGGTGTCTGGCGCCGCACGGGGTTGGGGCTTGCAGGAGTTCTCCCGTGAGGACCTCCCTGGCGAGTCGCTTGTGATGGCGCGTGTGAACGGTACGTTCCTAGTGTGGAACCCGCAGACTGATGTAAGTGAGACGTTCCGGCCCGATGTCGCTCGTGGCGAGTACTTCATCCGGTCCATGGCTGCAGGACCTGACGGAAACGCTTGGGTCGGTGGGTACATTCAAGGCATCGGTCTCGCCGATGCCGACACTGGCGATACCCGGATGTTCACGGCTTCAGGACAGCCGGAGTCGATGACTGCGCACGGTGACTACATGGTGTACGGGACATACGGCGGTGGGCAATTGTGGTCCTATGACTCAACTCAGAGTTGGGCTTACGGGACCAATCCAGGCTCGGGAGTCACGATCGGTCACGAACAGGACCGCCCGGTGACGATGACCTCCGCGGGTGACGTCGTCGCCGTCGGCAGCGTGCCCTACTACGGTGAGCTCGGTGGTGCGCTGTCCTTGTACGACCCGACGACGGGCGATCTGGAGGTCTTCCGCAACGTCGTTCAGGACCAGTCAGTCCTCTCATTGGCTTATAGGGATGGCCTGATCTACGGCGGCACCGGCATCTGGGGAGGCTTAGGAGTAGAGCCGACGACCGATGATGGACATCTCTTCATCTTCGACCCCGAGACGGATGAGGTCATCTATTCAGGTGTACCCGTACCCGGTGCAGGTAATGTGTCGGCACTGACTTTCGACGATGACGGCAATCTCTGGGGTCTCACTTACGGGGAGTTGTTCAAGTTCGATCCGGACTCCCGCGAAGTCGTCCATATCGAGACATACATGGAGGGCGATTCCGACAACCCCTACTGGACTGGTCGCGAGCTCTTTTGGAATGACGGCAAGCTGGTCGGGTCCACGATGTTGGGCTGGGGATCGGGCGAGCGAATCTTTGAGATTGAGCCGGAGTCGCTGGAGATGACAGTCCTGGTCTCTGACGCGATCAACTTGGCGATCGACCGAAACGGTTCCTACTATTACAGCAGGGGCGCGAATCTGTACCGGCTCGTCGAGTCAGATGTCGACCCGGTGGACGGCCCGCAGGTGAGCGTGACGCCAGCGGAGTTGAGCGAGTCCAGGGTCGCAGATGCCGGGGTGACGATTGTTGGGACCGGGTTTGGCCCAGACTCGCCGGTGGACCTGTCAGTAGACGGTGAAGATCTGGGTTCGGCCGTCGCGGATGGTGATGGTGCGGTCGAGTTCACGTACGCGGCGGAGCTAACAGCGGGTGAGTATGTGGTGGCGTTGACAGCCGGAGTGGGCGGCGCACAGACGGTCCTCACCGTGACGGCCGATGCCGATCCCGATCCGGATCTTCAGATCCCGGCCGAGGCACCGGAAGAGGATGCACTGACGCCAAGTTCTGAGGGCGGGATCTCTGTTCCTCCGATCGTCGATCAGGGCGCGACCATCCCCGTACAGATCGGTTCTGAGCGCGCCGGGGAGCGCGTGGGTGTCTGGATCTTCTCCGACTCGGTCTATCTGGGCGCGCAGACTGTCGGTACTGACGGTTCGGTGGTGGTGACACTGCCAGAGACCTTCGTCGGCGATCATCGGATCGCCGTCTTTGCCGAGGATGAGACTGTCATCGGTTGGGCCGAGATCGAGATCCTCGCCACCGGCGGCGGCGATCCCAGCAGTTCGGAGGCCGACGGCGGAGGTACTGAGGAGCCGCTGCCGGAGACTGGGCTCGATGCTGGTTGGCCGGTGCTGATGGCACTCACAGCGTGCGCCCTCGGTGGGGTGCTGCTGCTGTTGCGGCGCCGGGCTCTCGTCCATCGGACGAGCCGGACGCCGAACTAGTCGCTAGTGACCTGGCTGTCCTCGACTGATGAGTCGGTGGGACAAAGGGACGTGCGAAGCAGGGGTCGGCGACGTCAGTAGATGCGACGCGGACCTGCACGCTGGTGCGACTGATGAGACGCGTGTTTGTTGCGCGGCGGCGTGAGGCCCGTCGTGTCGATGGAGATCTTCGCACTTCGTCGACATGACGGGCCTCACGCCCGCCATGTCATCTTGCCCGACGACTGCTTGGCACACCCACCACTGGTCGAGGTGATCGCGCACATGCCGGATTCGTGCGATCCTCGCGGGCCCCCCTTGTCCATTGTCTTGATGCTGGTTCAGGCCGACGTTGTCGCTGGAGCCAAGAGCATTGGCGATCGGCTAGTGGCCACCGACGTCGACCAAGAGGCTCTGGCTCACAGGGAGTGCGCACAGATGACCTGCTGCCCACGCTGACCCACGACACCGGTGTGGTCACTGTTCGACTGGTCGCCGACGCTACGACCAACGAGATCCCTGTCCCTATGTCCGGTTGTGCTGGATCAGTTCGATCCGGCCAATCTCCCCATCGCCGCCGACGCTTGCAGTGTCAGCGCGCGACCGCCGGGGACATCACCAGCCACGGCTACCACTTCGCCCTGACTGTCAGGGAAACGAGCCGCTCCTGAACAAGCAGCTCAAGGCGCTGCCATGCTCGAACTTGCCCGCCGCCGCCAGCATGGACGCAGCCAATTCCCTGCACTGGGTCTGCGACGTCACTTTCGATGAGGACTTGGCCCAACTACCCACCAGGCACGGGCCCAGGTCGTAGCTGCTGTCCGAACACGACGGTGCAGCCTGCTGCGCCGCTCAGGCTGTGGAGAAATATCGCTGCCGGCCTTGAGGACATCACGCCAGAGAACGCAACCGACCCATCGACCTCGTCTTGAGCGCATGAAATCGACTGTGAGTGTGGTGTTCGCAGCCTGGTGGTGATGGGCTGTGGGTGGTGGCTTGGAGTGTGACTCGCTAATCGACTGGCCGTGTGTGCCTTTCGCACGACTTGTCCGCTCCGGGTCGCCGCCTCCGGCCCGGTCGGAGCGACTGGCCTGATCAGGAGCTTGACCGGCGGGCGTAGTAGCGCCCGTCGTGTCCCATCTACAGTCCTGCCGATTCTCCTACCGGACCGGAAAGCAACAACGTCCCGTCCCGTTCCGAAGTGGAGGAAACGTCATGACTAGTCTGAGTGATCTCGTCGAGGTTGTCATCGGGGTCGACACCCATGTCGATACCCATACCGCGGCGATCATCGATGCTGGCACCGGTGGGGTGCTCGGCCAGGTACAGGTCGCGGCCACCCCGGCGGGGTATGCCGAGCTGGTCGAGTTCGTCGATACCCACCTACGCGGTGAGGATGAGGCTGATATCGAGACCGATCCGTGCGCCGCCACTGGTGGACGGGCGTGGGCGATCGAGGGCACCCGCTCCCACGGGGCGGGTCTGACCCGACATCTACAGGCTCGTGGTGAGCTGGTCATCGAGATCGACCGCCCGCAACGGGCCAAGCGCCGCCGTGGAGCCAAGTCCGACCCGATCGACGCAGTCCGCGCCGCACGGGAAGCGTTAACCCGCGAGCACCTAGCCACCCCACGCTCAGGCGGGAACCGGCACGCCCTCGCGATCCTGCTGAGCACCCGAGACTCCCTCGTGACCGAAGCAGGCCGCGCCGCACGGCAAGTGTTCCACCTCATCATCACCGCCCCCGAACCCCTGCGAGCGAAGTTCGCCGGCAAGAAACTGCCCGCGATGATCACCACCGCCGCCCGGCTACGCACCCGGCCCGGTCAAGACATCGAGACCACCACCACGATCACCATCCTGCGCGACCTGGCCCGCCGCGCCCAAGACCTGACCACACAAGCGGCCCAGTACAAGAAACAGATCCACCACATCGTGACCAGCATGCGCGCCGACCTGCTCGATCAGCCCGGCATCGGCCCCATCGTGGCCGCACGAATCCTGTGCGCCTGGTCCCACCCCGGACGCATCCACTCCGAAGCCGCATTCGCCATGCTCGCCGGCGTCGCCCCCATCCCAGCCACCAGCGGCAGAACCACCAACCGACACCGCCTCAACCGCCACGGCGACCGCCAACTCAACCGAGCACTCCACGTCATCGTCCTGACCCGACTACGCCACGACCCACACACCCGCGCCTACGCCCAACGCCGCACCACCCAAGGCCGCACCCACCGCGAAATCACCCGCTGCCTCAAACGCTACATAGCCCGCGACATCTACCGACAACTCGAACACCACAACCCCACAAACACCCCTTGACAGAACATAGGAGCGTCGTTGCCGCCTACCTCAATAATCACCGCAGGTCACAGGACCGCGCCCTCGAGAGCGCCCTCGTGAGCCAACTCAGGCCGTGATCTCCGCGGACCAGTACTGAATGTCGCTCTCGACTGTGGGCGCGCAACCCGAGAGCGACGGTCGCTCAGCGGAAGTGCTCAAGGGGCGGTCTCCGAAAGAGGCAGCGGTGCGATCGGGCGCCCGTAGTCATCGATGTCGGCAGGGAATCGTGCAGCCGGAGTGGCATTCCACGCGTTGATGGCGGTGCCCGTCAGCCGGTCGAGCAGCAGTTGGGCATGGCGTCGCACCAGGTGGTCGTTCGCAGGATCGCCGGCCAGGTTGACCAACTCGCCAGGGTCCTCCTGGAGGTCGTAGAGCTCCGGAGCGCGACCGCCGTCGTGAAAGATGTACTTGTACCGCTGCGTGCGCACGCATTTGCTGCGGTGTCGACGGTCGTTGGTGGTGAACTCGCACAGCGCCGACGAGCGTGGTTCAGGATCGTCGAGGCGTTCGTGGCAGTAGCCGCGCAGGCTCTGGCCCGGAAGCTCCGGAGGTGGCGCGATCCCGGCCAGGTCCAGCACCGTGGACGCCACATCGACGTGCTCGACGAGGTCGCCGACCTCGCGACCAGGTGTGCCGTGGGCACCAGAGAGCGAGGTGACCGTCAGCGGTACGCGGATGACGGACTCGATGAAGTTCGCTTTGCCGAGGGTTCCGTAGTCGCCCAGCATCTCACCGTGGTCGGTGGTCATGATGATGACAGTGTCGCGGCCGTCGTTGCGTTGCTCGGCCGCTGCGACGATGGTGGCCACCATGTCATCGATCAGAGTCATCATCCCCCAGTAGTAGGCAACGATCCGGCGAATGTTCTCGTCGCGCTCGGGTCCATCGAACTGCGGACGACGGTCTCCCACCAAGGCCGACCCGCTGACAGCATCGAACAGATCAGGCACCGGCATGGATCTGGGGTCGTACATACTCGCGTAGGGCTCGGGTGGGTCGAACGGCGTGTGTGGACCGCAGAAGCCCACGGCGGCGAAGAACGGCCCGTCGCGCTCTCTGCTGACGTAGTCGGCCGCGTTGGCCCCGATCCAGGAGTCGATGTACTCCTCGGCCGGGATCGGGACCGGGACGGCCGTGTCGAAGTCCGTGTACTCGGACGTGCGACGCGATTCGTAGATGCGCTCGTAGGCGCCCGGGTTGCGCTCCTCGAGCCAGTTCTCATAGACCGGGCCGAGCTGCGCCGGACCCAGTGGAGACCCCGAGGAGACCGTCCAGCGCGCTCCCTTGCCCTGCGTGAGTCGTAGCTCGTCGAATCCGCGGGGTGGGAGCAGATGGATCTTCCCGAAGGCCGCCGTGTGATAGCCATGCTGCTGGAGCCGCTCAGCGAGTGTCGTCTCGTCGGGTGGCAGACCAGGCGTGGCCTCGATGTCGCTGCGCATGTACTCCACGCCGTGCTGATGCACGTACCGCCCAGTGTTCAAGCAGGCCCGGCTCGGCATGCACACCGGGTTCTGGATATAGGTATGGGTGAACAGCGTCCCGCGCGCGGCGAGCGCGTCGATGGCGGGCGTGCGCACATGCTCGTTGCCGGTCACGCCGAGAGTGTCGTAGCGCTGCTGGTCCGTGGTGATCAGAATCATGTTGGGTGCGTTCTCGGCGGAACGGCTGGAGTTCTGAGGTTGCTGGTCCGCTGGCATCGGTAGCCCTTCCGTCGCTGAGCTCACAGTGGCGCCTACTTGAGGCCCGACATCATGACCCCGCGCACGAAGTAGCGCTGCAGCAATATGAACACGAGGAACGTGGGAATGAAGCTAATCACCGCTGCCGCCATGACCGTCGCCAGCGGCGATTGCTCCTCTTGCAGCGTGTTGAGTCCCACGGTGAGCACGTAGTTCTCGGACGACTGCTGAGAGATCATTGGCCAGAGGAAGTCGTTCCAGTGCCAGAGGAAGACGAATGTCGCCAGGGTGGCCATGATCGGTTTCGTCTGGGGAAGGATGATGGAGGCGTAGATCCGGAACTCGCCGGCGCCGTCGATCTTGGCGGCATCGAGGATTTCGTCCGGAATCCCGTGGATGAACTGCCGCATCAGGAACATCGCCTGAGCGTTGGCGAGGGTCGGTATGAGCATTCCCCACATGGTGTCGAGGCCACCAAGATCCCCGACGAGGATGTATTGCGGGATTATCGTCAGGTGGTAAGGGATCATCAACATCGCGATGAAGACCCAGAAAATCAGTTCGCGCCCGGCAAATTTCTTCTTGGCGAACGCGTAACCCGCCATCGAGGCGAATAGCAGGACGAGTACGGTCGACACCACAGAATAGATGGTGGAGTTGAATGCCCAGCGTGGGATGTCGCGACTGCCCAATGCCTCATAGAAGGCATCGAGGGAGAATGCGTCCGGGAATAGCGATTCCGGCATCACGATGGCTTGGCCGGGCTGGAGGGAGATGATCACCATTGAGTAGAACGGGAATGCTGTGATCAATGCGGTGACGATGAGCACCACATGCCGAGGGGCGAGTGTTCGTGCCTGGCGGACGAAGCGGGAACGCCGATGTTGCGAAGTGTGCGATCTGGTGGGCGTCCCACTGGTCATGGTCTCGGTCATCAGTCGTTCTTTCCCACGAGTTTGCGCTGGATCAGCGAGAGGACGAGTGTGATCAGGAGGAGGACGACGCCAGCGGCGCTGGCATAGCCGAAGTCGAAGTAGCCAAAGCCCTGATCAAAGATCATAAACGTGAGGGTGTAGCTGCCACGCGCGGGACCACCGCCGGTCATGACGAAGATCGTGTCGAAGGTCTGTAGTGACTTGATTGTCTCGATCACCAGGACGAAGAATATTGCGGGCTTCAGATTGGGGAGCGTGATCTGTGTGAAACGCTGCCAGGAGTTCGCGCCGTCGATCTGGGCGGCCTCGTAGTACTCCTGCGGGATCGCCAGCATCCCGGCCAGCAGGATCAGCATGTTGTACCCGAAGCTACTCCAGACGCTCAAGATGGCGAGCGTCGGCAGCACCCAGAATCTCTCCGTAAGCCATCCGACAGGTTCGACGCCGACAACGTCCAGCAGCGCGTTCACCGGGCCCGCCCCGGAGAAGATCCACATGAAAACCAGTGCGATCAGCACGCTGGACGTGACCGTGGGAAGGAAGAAGATCGAGCGGTAGACAGCCATCCCCCGCATCACGCGATTGCAGAGTTGGGCCATCGCGAGCGAGACGATCATCGCGAGCGGCATCTGAATCGCGGCGAAGGTGAACGTCACTCGCAGGGAGTCCCAGAAGATCGGATCCTGGAAGAGACGGACATAGTGATCGACGCCGACGAACGAGAAGGTGCGACGCAGCGTGTAGTCGCCGAAGCTCAGCACGATGCCGTAGACGGCGGGCCAGACGCGGAACAGCCCGAACAACACCACCATCGGACCGATGAAGATGTAGGCCGCGATGGCTTCCGACGATCGCCACCAGGGCTTGCGACGGTTTGGTTCGCGTGGGGGAGGGGCCGTCGATCGTTCCTGATCCGAACGGGTGAGCGTTGTCATGAGCGCCTCACGGAGTCTGCGCCCCGGGACCGGACCGGTGCTCCGATCCGGTCCCCAGAGACGACTAGGAGTCTGGTCAGAGGATGCGGTTCACTTCTTCGGCTGCCGCGTCAAGCGCTTCTTGGGGGTCAGTACCCTCCAAGAGCACGCTCTGGATATGCGGCATGACGATGTCGATGATCTCCCGAGCCGCAGGATGCTGGACAGCGGCGCGCATGTCCGGAACGTACTCGGCGCCGACCGCTAGGGCCGGGTTATCGGTGTAGAGCTGGGCGGTGTCCATGCGTGGGGAGTAGAAGCGGTTGCTTGCGGGCAGGAACTCGTCGAGGAACTCCACGTCTGTCAGGTAGCGCACCCAGGCCTGGCTGGCCTCCGGTGCGTCGGTGGTGTTGAAGATCGACCAGCCACCCACGGTGCCCCCGATCACAGACTCGACATCCTGCATGGGTGGTGCGGTCTCAATGGCATCCTCGCCGAGGATGTCCTGAACGCTGCTCACGCTCCCGCCGCCGTTGTACGCGACGTTGCCCTGTCCGCCCTCGGACTGCTCGAATGGCGGAATCGTGGCGAGCTCCTCGTTCGGGATCCACCCGTTGTCGGCCATCTCCTTGATGAACTCCAGAGCTCTGAGGCCTTCGGGACTGTTGAAGGTCGCCTCGGTCATGTCCTCGTTGAGAACTTCGCCACCGGCCTGCCACAAGTACTGGTAGAAGCTGGCATTCAGGTTCACCGTGCCGTAGTAGTTGGTGACGTAGTACCCGGCGTCCTGTACGGCGGGTGCGATCTCGCGCAGTTCGTCCCAGGTTGTCGGGCATTCGACGCCGACTTCGTCCATGATGGCAACGTTGCAGAAGTTCGTGGAGACGCTGACCAGTTGTGGCGCACCGTAGAGAGTCCCGTCGTAGCTCATCGCGTTCAATGCCGAGTCGTGGAACTGGTCCCAGTCGTCGCGCGTATCGTCGAGGGGCAACAACAGGTCCTCGACCGCGTACTTGGGGATGAAATCCGGATTGAAGTAGACGACGTCCGGCTCGGTGCCGCCGGAGAGGGAGGTCACAAGCGACTCCTCCCGTCCGCTGTAGGCCTGCATCTGCAGGTCGATCTCAACGTCTGGGTACTCCTCGTTGAACGCTTCGATGTGGGGCTCCCACCAGCTGGCCTCGTTGACCCCGCCGAATGGGTACGGCCAGAAGGTGACGGTGCCTGAGACCTCTTCCGGGTCGGTGGCGCCTCCGCCTGCTGGTTCGTCGCTTCCGCCGCCGCATGCGGCGACCAGTAGCAGTGCGCTTGTCGCAAGGGTGCCGGTGGCAACCGTGGCTGTGTGCCTCATGGTCCCTCCATTGGGTTCGATCGTGCTAGTCGGAACTGCAATCGGTTGCAAGCAACGTAACGAGTGACGACGAGACGTGTCAAGACGCCCGAGGGACGTATCTCAATCGTGACCTTTGCCAGCCTGGTCGGCGGGAAGGGTCTGTGGTGTGGTCACGACATCTCCGGCGCGCGTCCACACGTGCAGATCCCGCACCCGCATCCGCGTCTGGTACATGAGCCGCAAGGCGATCCGCCCTGTACGCAGGATCGGGCCATAGTTCTGGTAGGAATCGTCGTGGCCTTCCACGACCCACTCGCCGTCGATGGCGCCACGCAGTCGAGCGCCCTCCTGAACGAACAGCAGGCGATGCCACTGCCCGACTTCGACCACGGGAGACGCGCTCAGCGCAAGGTTCCGCGTCCACGGATTCTTGACCAGGGTGTGAGAAGCGACGTGCTTGGGCGTCGTCGGAGTGCGCCGGAAGAAGCCCCAGTAGTAGTTGCGGAGCCGGTTCCTGTTGATCACCTGCATGGCGCCGCGTGCCAGGTCACCCGGATCGGCGAGCACATCCTCGCCCTGCATCCCGCTCGCGTGCGTCACGAGCATCCCGAACCCGCTGTCCTGCTCCATCCGGAAGTCGAACTGGACCGCCAGATCGCCCTCGAACATCTGCGGGCTCCACAGGTACATGCGCGATTCGTCCGCGACCTCGTCCGGTGTGTGCAGCAAGAGCCCCTCGCTGGTGGTGCGCAGCTCCCTCATCTGATGCGGAGGTTGCTGGCAGCCGTGCAAGGTCCACCCGTCGATGTCGCTCGGATGGTTGAAGGAGGTCTGTAGGTCCAGACTCCAGTCGGAGTCGGGCTCCCAGTCCACACGAGGGCGAGGCTGGGGTTCGAACAATGGCCGGATCCGCTCGGCTGCCGCACGACTACGGGATGAGGCAGACGAGGCGAACTCCTCCCGTATGTCGGCTGCGGTGAGCTCACGATCGACTGCCTCGATCGAGGCGAACACCATGGCGGGATTGCCGAGGTGGAGCCGGGTGCCCGGGACGTCTGCGGTGAAGTCGAACTCGCTGATCCCGGCCAGCACCCCGTTCACCCACAGGCACATCCGCTTCTCCCGGTCGGAGAACGTCAACACCAGGTGGTACCAGGTGGCCGCAGTCAACGGCAGACTCTCCACCTGGGTGGAGGCCGGTAGCCGCCCAGGCTCCGGTGTGCCGTGGACCAGCTTGGCCCGCATAGCCGGCCTGATCTGTGATGTCCACAGCCAGCTGAAGACCCCGCCGGCCTCGCCCGCGGGAGTGTCGCTGACCAGTCGGTATCGCAGTGCCTCGGGGTCGTGCTCGAGGATCCAGGACAGCGGCGCCGCCACGTCCAGATCCTCCAGCGGGCACACCCACAACGAGAGCGACCACTCGGCTCCGCGCAGCAGGTCGGTCTCGAACGCGAGTTCGCTCCTGCGAGTCGTGCCGTGGAAGCCGCTACGCCCATCGATGGTGACGAAGCGGTGCGTGCCGTAGGGGCGGACATCCTCTGTGAGGTTCGCGGGACTGCTCAGGTCCACCATGGGAAGGGTTCCTTTCTCACCAGTGGCGAGGGTCGCCGTCGTGATCGGCACTGTCCTGAGCCAGCAGGGCCACCCGCGTGGCCAGCAGGCTCTGCGCCGTCGTGATCTCCGGCTCGTGGCCGGCTGCCACCGCATCGAAGAAGTAGGCCGCCGGGCGCCTGCCCGGCGGGAGGTCCACCTGACGGCGGGGCTCGTCGTGCGTGGTGACCGTCACGGAGTCGTAGGCCCAGTCCAGCTCGGCGGTGCCGTTCGTTCCGGCCAGGCGCATCCGGTAGTGGCCGTGCACATCGGCTGCCTGCGGAGCGAGCCAGTTGGCCTCGATGGTGGCCGTGAGATCACCGGCGCGCAGCAGGACCGCGACATGGTCATCGAATCGCGGATGGTCGTCCGCCCCGGCGTTGCCCGTGATGGCCGAGACTGTCCCCGAGGTCGCACCACTGAGCTTCAGGGCGAGGTCGATGTCATGCACCGGAAGGTCCCCGGCGATCCCGCCATAGGTGCTGCGGTCCAGGAACCAGGCTGGGCGGCTGGGGAGGTTGAGTTTGTGCGGACCGGTGCTGGCCATCAGGGCCGGTCGCCCGAGCGTTCCATCCTCGAGCAGGTCTTGCAGGGCAAGCGTGGCCGGGTAGAACCGCTTCTCGAACACCACTGAGACGTGCCGGCGATGGGTAGCCGCGAGCTGCTCGATCTCGTCCAGCTCGTCCAGGGAGGTGCACAGCGGCTTGTCTGCCACCACATGTGCCCCCGCCTCCAGGGCCGCGATCACCGCCGCGCCGCGGCGGGAATAGACGCCCGCAACCAGTGCGACGTCGACCTGGTGGGCTGCCAGTAGCTCAGCGGGGGAGTCGTAGCGCGGTGTGTCGCCGACATCGGACAGGTGTGCCGCCTGCATCTCGGGGTCAGGTTCAGCGACGGCGACCAGTGTGTAGTTCTCCCGCGCAGCCACCTCCTCGAGCGCGTACGAGACGTGCGGATGTGCCGCTCCCAGGATGGCGACCCGGATCATGACGACACCTCCACCTGGGTACCGGTTTCGGCAGCCTGGTAGATCGCATCCAGCAGGTGGACAGTGCGGGCTGCCTCCGGTGCATCGATGGCGCATGGGCGCCCCTCGCGGAGTGCGGCCATCACCTCCTGCCACATGGTGACATGCCCGGCGATGCCGATGGCAGCCGGATCGGCGGATCCGCTGGTGACCGACGCCGATGAGGCGGGACGTGGGACTCCCGGAATCTCCCAGCGCAGAATCTCCCCCTGTCCGAGTTCGACGGTGCCGCGCGAGGTGTGCAGGGTCAGGGTCGCGGCCGAGCCCGGAGGGGTGGCCGTCGAGGTGCTGATGAGGCCCAGACCGCCGGATGCGAGACGCAGGGTGGCCACGGTGGTGTCCTCGGCCGCCATGTCGTGGCCCAGGGTGGCCTGCTGCGCGGTCACGGCGTCGACCGGGCCGCACAGCCAGCGGAGCAGGTCGACGTTATGGACGCCCTGATTCATCAGGGATCCGCCGGCGGGCATCGTGGTCCGCCAGGGGGCTGCTTGGTAGTAGTCGTCGTCGCGGCTCCAGTGGACCTGAGTGACGGCGAGCCGGATCCCACCCAGCTCGCCGGAATCGAGCAGCTGCTTGACGGCGGCGACCTCGGGCTCGAATCGCCGCTGGGCGACCATCGCGACGAGGACGTCGTGCTTGCGTGCCGCGGCCACGATGCGGTCCGCATCGGCAGCCGTGGTGGCGAGCGGCTTCTCGACCACGGCGTGCTTGCCTGCCGCGGTGGCCGCGAGCGTGAGCGAGGCGTGGGTCTGTGATGGCGTGCAGATCGCGACGACATCGACCTCCGGATGGTCGATCACCTCGTCGGCACTGCACTGGCGGGCTGACGGCCATCCGCAGTCGGACATCGTCTCCGGGTTGCCCCCGCTGTAGGTGACCAGGGTGGTGCCCGCCACGTGATGCAACGCCCGCGCGTGGGTGGTGCCGATACTGCCGGCGCCGACGATTCCGACACCGATCGCTTCTGCTGTCGTGTGTTGCCGCATGGGCTCACCCTACGAGAGGCCGCCCTTGAACTGCAACCGATTGCATGTCAGGATGGATCTGTTCCCTGCAACGAGAGGACCAACGCGTGACCGGCATCGGCTTCATCGGGACCGAGAATTCCCACACCCGGCATTTCATCCGATTTCTCAACGAGGAGGGTAGGCATCCGGGCGTACGCGCGGTGGCGTTGGCCGACGGCCACACCGAACGGAACGCGGAGCTGGCCGAGGTGGGTGGGATCGAGACGATCGTGACCGAGCCGGCCGAGCTGATCGGTGTGGCCGATGCGGCGATCATCTCGACGCGGGACGGTGCCCGGCACCGCGAACAGGCCGAGCCACTGCTTGCCGCCGGCATGCCGGTGCTCGTGGACAAGCCGCTGGCGACCACGCCGGCGGACGCGGCCGCGATCCTGGACGCCGCCGCTGACGCCGGAGCGGTGGTGTACTCCTCGTCCGCGTTGCGGGCAGTTCCCGAGATCGCCGAGCTGATTCGCGACGGTGCGGACTCCGGCCCGCTGCGGAGCCTGCATATCGTCGGCCCCGGCGATCCGGACAGTCCCTACTCGGGCCTGTTCTTCTATGGGATCCATCATGTGGAGGCCGCGCTCGAGCTGCTCGGCAACCCTGCCGTTGCTCCCGGCGAGATAGCCGTGACCGCCCAGCGCCACGGCGACACCACGACGGCGTTACTCCGGATCGCCGACGTCGATATCACCTTGACCTTCGTCACCCCCACCGACACCGAGCGCGTACCGTTCCACCTCACGGCGGTCCACACCAATGGGGTGGTCACCCGGCCGATCACGCTCCACCCTGACTACAACGCCCCGGCCTTGGCCACGTTCGTGGAGGCGATCTCCTCCGGGCGCTCGCCCGTGTCGCGGGAGACGATGATGGCACCGGTCATCGTGCTCAGGGCGATCGTCGATGCGCTTGAGGCGAAGCGGGAGGTGCGGTCATGACTGCCGCGCGCCTTCGGTTCGGCGTGATCGGGGTCGGGATCATCGGCCGTCAGCATGTGGATCGGATTCGTCAGGACGACATTGCGACAGAGCTGGTCGCCGTCGCAGACTCTTCGGCCGAGGCGGCGCGGGCCATCGCATCCGACTACGGAGTTGAGGCAGAGACCGTCGACGGACTGCTGGTGCGTGAGGACGTCGACGCGGTCGTGATCGCCATCCCGTCCGGCTTGCACGCCGATGTGGCCGTTGCCGCTCTGGATGCCGGCAAGCACGTGCTGCTGGAGAAGCCCATCGACGTGACCGTCGACGCGGCCGACCGCATCATCGCTGCCGAGCGGCGCTCGGGCAAGGTGCTCAGCGTGGTCAGCCAGCGACGGTTCCTGCCCGAGTCGGGCTACCTGCGCGAGTCGATCCGGTCCGGTGCCCTTGGTTCGATCACCTCGGCCACCGTCGAGATTGCCCTATGGCGGACACAGGAGTACTACGACTCCGGAGCGTGGCGCGGCACCTGGGCGCTGGACGGCGGCGGTGCGCTGATGAACCAGGGCGTGCATCTGGTCGACCTGGCGCTGTGGCTCCTCGGCGACGTCGAGGAGGTGCATGCCTACGGCGGTTTGCTTGCACACGAGAACATCGAGGTGGAGGACACCATCTCGATCACCGCACGGTTCGCCGGCGGTGGCGTACTCACCTTCCTCGCGAGCACCACGGCGTATGGCGACCTGCCGATCCGGATGGCCATCATGGGCGACGGCGGCAGCGCCGTCACAGTCGCCGGGAAGATCGAACACTTCGTGACGGCGGAACAACTCGACCTTCCTGCGTTCGAGCCGAACGACATGCAATGTGCGCAGCTCCTCGACTTCCTCGGGGCAATCGAGAACGCTCGTGATCCCCTGGTCACCTCGACCCAGGCGCGAGCCGCAGTCGCCTTCATCGAGGCGGCGTATGAGTCGATGCGCAGCGGGAAGCCGGTGCAGCCACGATGACCCAGGCAGCGGTGACCCCAGCGCTGCGTGAGGTTCTCGACTCGCCTGACCCGCGGGTGTGGACCTTCCTGGGTGACAGTGTGACGGCGGCCAGCTGGCACACCTGGGGAAGTCGAGGGTTCTCGGAACTGGTCGAAGAACGGTTGCGGGAGCAGGGGCGTTCGCGGGACGCGGTGATCAATACGGCCGTCTCGGGGTGGCAGATCTCCGACCTGGAGCCAGAGCTGGAGGCGCTGTGCCTACGGTTCGCACCGGACGCCGTCGTGATCGGTTTCGGCCTCAATGACACGAGGGGAGGTGCCGACGGGGTCCAGACGTTCGGCCGGGTCTACCGGGAGGTCATCCGGCGTATCCGCGAGGCGAGCGGCGCCGTCGTGGTGGTGATGACACCGAACGGGACGTTGCCGACGGCACCGGCGCATGTGGTGGAACACCTGCCCGCCTACGTCGAGGAGGTGCGGGCCGTGGCAGCCGACACGTCGGCCCTGCTCGTCGACCACTATGCCGAGTGGCAGCAGGCCGAGGAAGGGTCCTGGTTCCACTGGCTCGGGCACGGGTGTCACCCGAACATCTACGGGCATCGCGTCATGGCTCGTACGTTGATGCGTGCGCTGGGGATCTGGGACCCGGAATCCAGGAGTGGGCGGCTCTTGATCCCGTGAGGGCGCTTATGCGCCCCGGCCCTTCCGTCCTCATCCCCAGCGAGGCGAGGCAGACGCTCCCGCTAGCACTCTCGATGAATTGTGCTCAGCCGAGCCGATCGTAGTTCTCGGATGTCACCTCAGCGCGGAGGGTGCCCTCCCGCAGGAAACTCTCAACCTCGCTGACGACGGTCGCGCCTTGGGCGAACCGGGCCTGCACGGTGCCGCCGGCGACGTGCGGGGTCAGGATCGCATTGTCCAAGCCGAAGAACGGGCTGTCCGAGGGGAGCGGTTCGGTGGTGAACACGTCGAGGCCCACCTTGAGGCGACCAGCCTTCACTTCGGCGAGTAGCGCCTCCTCGTCGGTCACCTGGGCCCGCGCGGTGTTGATGACGATCGCACCGTCCGGGAGTAGGGCGAGCTGTTCGGCGCCGAGCATTCCGGCCGTCTTGGCCGTGACGGGAGCATGGATCGAGAGAACTTCGCTCGTTGCGCACAGCTCTTCCAGGTCGCACAGCTCGACGCCGAGCTGGCGTGCGTCGTCGGTCGAGCAGTACGGGTCGTAGGCGCGCACGGAGGTGGCGCCGAGCCCCTGGACCATCGAGGCGTAGTGCCGGCCGACGCGGCTGAGGGAAACGATGCCGATGTGCTGTGCGGCGATGCTCTGGCCCAGCGTGCCCTGGCCACCCTCGTGCCAGTCGCGGGTGCGCTGAAACGCCCGGTCATGCCACACGAGATTGCGCAGATGGGCCAGGGTCATGGTGAGCGCCATCTCGGCCACCGGCAGCGCCATCGCATCGGCACCGCCCTGCGCCAGGCGAAGCTGGCCGCCCAGGCACTCCGCGGGGAACAGGTTGCGCACCGATCCGGCGCTGTGCACCGCCAGGCGCAGTCGTGAACCCGCCAGGACGGCCGGGTCGAAGGGCTCGGTGCTCCACGAGGTGAGCAGCACATCGAACGAGTCGCCGATGTCCGCGGGGACGGCTACCTTCCCGTCGGCTTCCATGCCGAAGACGACCTCCCCGAGGCGGTGGAGCTTCGCCTGGGTCTGCTCGTCGTAGAGGCGGGCGAACTGGTCCGTGGTGATCGCGACGAAGATGCGGGCGGTCATGATGCTCCTGTTCTCGAAGTCGGTCAACATGACTATCGCACATGTCTGCAATCGGTTGCAATTTTCGAAGCGAATCGCTTACGATCGTGCAGTATGACGACCCTCGAGAGCGCCGCCGCCGACGCACGTGACCAGCTGGAGCGGGTGGTGCTGCCGTTCTGGCTGACGCACGGGATCGACCACGAGCACGGGGGCTTCCACACGTGTTTCGACAACCGTGGCCGCTCGCAGGTCTCAGATGAGAAGTTCACGTGGTCGCAGGGTCGATTCGTCTGGATGCTGGCGCGGGCTGCTTCCCTGACCGGCGCTGGACTGCTGCGTCCAGTTGAGGGCTTCGACGCTGACGCGTTGATGGTGTGCGCCAACCGTGGCGCCGACTTCCTCGAGGAGTACGCCCTTCGCCCCGACGGCACCTGCTCGTTCGCGCTGGTGCGCGACGGATCCGCAGAAGCGGCGGGCCACCCCGCGAGAAGCGTCTATGCCGATCTGTTCGTCGCCATGGGATTCGCGGAGATCGCGCGGCAGGGCGGGCCGCAGCGGTGGCTGGAACCGGCGCGCCTCATCATCGACCGGGCCCGGGCGGACATCCACCAGCGGGTCGCGCCCACACCGCCGTACACGATTCCGGAGGGGCACCGAGCCTTCGGGCCCCACCTGATCCTCCTGAATGCACTCCTCGTCCTGAGTCAGGCTGAGCGGAGTCTGGAAATCCCGATCTCGCGCCAGGAGGCGCTCGCCTCCGAACTGGATGCAGTGATGTCATTTCACGACGGCGGACATGGCTTCCGGGAGATGCCTCCGTTGGGGAGGGCTCACTCTGGCGACCCCGGCGAGGGTTCGGCTGGCCCGTCCGGTTCGGGCCTGGTCGCTACGCATCGCGTACCGGGCCACGCGCTGGAAGCGATGTGGATCGCCCTCGAGGCGATGGATCTGCTCGGCGATGTGACACATCGGGAGACCGCCCTGGCGAGCATCGCCCCACTGTGCGAACTCGGATGGGATGGCGAGTGTGGCGGGCTGTTCCGGTACGTCGACGAGGCCGGCGGCCCGCCCACCGGTGCGGCCGGGACGAGCGATTACGAACGTCTGGTGCAGGCCACCTGGGACACCAGGTTGTGGTGGGTGCACACCGAAGCGGCCGCCGTCGCCGCCACGGCGGCCTGGCGGTACGACCGCCCGGAGGTCGCGGCGTGGTTCGACCGGATCTGGCACTACACCCTGAACACGTTCCCCGGCGGGGATGAGGGTGAGGAGTGGGTGCAGATCCGCAACCGGGACGGGTCGCCGCGCGATGCGGTGGTCGCACTGCCGGTGAAGGATCCGTTCCACATCACGCGCAACCTGATGCAACTGGTCGAGCTCGCAGCCGCGCGCGCCGGCCGCTGAGGACTAAGGCCAGGGCATCGCCCACATCGACGAGGGATTCTCTGGATGGCGTGGGGTCTGGGGTGAGACGTGGCCCCGATGACCGGGTGTCCACAACCCCTGGGGTGACGCCGGCAGGGTGGGGGTGGTCGCTTCTACGGTGCACGGATGGCGAGCAGAAATGAGCACCTGAACCCGCATGACGCGATGTTCCGCGCGGTGGTGGGTGTGCCGGCGAATGCGGCGTCGGTGCTGGCCTCGGTGCTTCCCGCGGAGGTCGCGGGCGGGTTTGACCTGGGAGGTCTACGTCCCGAGCCGGGAAGTTTTGTCGATGCGGAGATGCGCCAGCGGCACACAGACCTCCTGTTCAGTACCCACCTGAACGGGAAGCCGGCGCTGGTGTATGTGCTCGTGGAGCACCAGGCCAGCTCAGATCGGTGGATGGCGTTGCGCGTGCTGGAGTACGTCACGCGGATCTGTGACCGGTACCGCGCCCAGCATTCCCGTGAGCGAACCTTGCCGGCGGTGCTGCCGGTGGTCGTCTATCAGGGACGGCGCCGATGGAATGCGCCCACCAGGCTGGAGGCACTGTACGACGTTGACGCCAAGCAGGCGCTGGGCGAGTTTCTGCCCCGGCATCAGTTCGTGTTGCAGGACTTGACGGGAGTGGAGGTGGAGGCGTTGCTGGCAGCACCGTTGACTCCGGCGGCCCGGTTGGCGTTGGCGATGCTGCGGTTCGCACCTGATCAGCAGCACCTGGCACAGGTGCTGGATCAGTTCATCGATGACCTGCTGATCCTGATCGGCAAGCACCCAGCGGATCGGATGTTCGCGACTATCATGGAGTACGCCTACCAGGTCAGCGATACGAACCCGGAAGAGTTGCAGACGTTCTTCCACGATCTCGGACCCCAGGCACAGGAGGCCTATATGTCCAACACACTTGAACGAGGCGTCGCACAGGGCGTCGCCAAGGGGCGCGCGGAGGGCGCAGCAGCCATGCTCACCCGTGTGCTGGCTGCTCAGTTCGGTGCCCTCACCCCCGAGCAGTCCGCCCGCATCCAGGCGGCGACACCCGACCAACTCGACGCCTGGGTCGACCGCTTCACCGACGCCACCAGCATCGACGACGTCCTCCGCTGACCTGCACGTTGGCGCCTGCGTGGGCGCCAGCCACCCGCTACACGTCTCACGTGTGCGTCCCTCACGCTTCGACGATCCAGGAAATTGCTCGTCGATCTGGCGGCCAAACTCGCACGTTGGAACCGCCAGATCGACGTGCAATTTCGGGTAACTCGAATCGGACGACGCTCCTATGTTCTGTCAAGGGGTGTTTGTGGGGTTGTGGTGTTCGAGTTGTCGGTAGATGTCGCGGGCTATGTAGCGTTTGAGGCAGCGGGTGATTTCGCGGTGGGTGCGGCCTTGGGTGGTGCGGCGTTGGGCGTAGGCGCGGGTGTGTGGGTCGTGGCGTAGTCGGGTCAGGACGATGACGTGGAGTGCTCGGTTGAGTTGGCGGTCGCCGTGGCGGTTGAGGCGGTGTCGGTTGGTGGTTCTGCCGCTGGTGGCTGGGATGGGGGCGACGCCGGCGAGCATGGCGAATGCGGCTTCGGAGTGGATGCGTCCGGGGTGGGACCAGGCGCACAGGATTCGTGCGGCCACGATGGGGCCGATGCCGGGCTGATCGAGCAGGTCGGCGCGCATGCTGGTCACGATGTGGTGGATCTGTTTCTTGTACTGGGCCGCTTGTGTGGTCAGGTCTTGGGCGCGGCGGGCCAGGTCGCGCAGGATGGTGATCGTGGTGGTGGTCTCGATGTCTTGACCGGGCCGGGTGCGTAGCCGGGCGGCGGTGGTGATCATCGCGGGCAGTTTCTTGCCGGCGAACTTCGCTCGCAGGGGTTCGGGGGCGGTGATGATGAGGTGGAACACTTGCCGTGCGGCGCGGCCTGCTTCGGTCACGAGGGAGTCTCGGGTGCTCAGCAGGATCGCGAGGGCGTGCCGGTTCCCGCCTGAGCGTGGGGTGGCGAGGTGCTCGCGGGTTAACGCTTCCCGTGCGGCGCGGACTGCGTCGATCGGGTCGGACTTGGCTCCACGGCGGCGCTTGGCCCGTTGCGGGCGGTCGATCTCGATGACCAGCTCACCACGAGCCTGTAGATGTCGGGTCAGACCCGCCCCGTGGGAGCGGGTGCCCTCGATCGCCCACGCCCGTCCACCAGTGGCGGCGCACGGATCGGTCTCGATATCAGCCTCATCCTCACCGCGTAGGTGGGTATCGACGAACTCGACCAGCTCGGCATACCCCGCCGGGGTGGCCGCGACCTGTACCTGGCCGAGCACCCCACCGGTGCCAGCATCGATGATCGCCGCGGTATGGGTATCGACATGGGTGTCGACCCCGATGACAACCTCGACGAGATCACTCAGACTAGTCATGACGTTTCCTCCACTTCGGAACGGGACGGGACGTTGTTGCTTTCCGGTCCGGTAGGAGAATCGGCAGGACTGTAGATGGGACACGACGGGCGCTACTACGCCCGCCGGTCAAGCTCCTGATCAGGCCAGTCGCTCCGACCGGGCCGGAGGCGGCGACCCGGAGCGGACAAGTCGTGCGAAAGGCACACACGGCCAGTCGATTAGCGAGTCACACTCCAAGCCACCACCCACAGCCCATCACCACCAGGCTGCGAACACCACACTCACAGTCGATCTGGTTGTTCAGCACCTCTGCGCAGGCGCCAGATCGACGTGCGATATCAGCTTTCGAGGTTGGCGAGCGGCACCAGGTCAGCCACGGCAAGCCTGGCCGCCTCGGCCTCGGCGTCGGTCATCGTGCCCAGCGCAGCCTCCTCGGCGGCGGCCATCTCGGCGTAGGCGCTCACCTCGCGGCGCACGGTCTGCTCGTCCCACCCGAGCCGGGGACCGACGATCTGCGCCAGCTCCTCCAACGCGCTCACGCCCCGGTCGCGCTGCTCGAAGAACAGCCGGATGCGACGCATCAGGATGTCCTCCAGGTGCAGTGCACCCTCGTACTCGACCGCCATCACAGCCTCAGCTCGCAGGTACGCTGGGGCGGAATCGAGCGGCTTGCCGAGTTCGGGATCCTCGTCCACCAGTGCCAGCAATGTCTGCAGGTCGGATCCGTATCGGCTCAGTAGATGCTCCATCCGGGCCTTGTCCCAGCCGTACTTGGCTGCGATCTGCGGTGCTTGTCGCGTGATCGCTTCCAGGCGGGGCGCACCGATGAGCGGGGTATCCGGGGTGACCGACGGCCGCTTGTGCGCATCCGCCTCGCCCAGCGCGTGGTCGACAGCGTGTTCGGCCATCAGCCGGTAGGAGGTCAGCTTGCCACCGGAGATCACGGTCAGGCCCGGTGCCGACTCGACCACCGTGTGGTCGCGGGAGACCTTCGTGGAGGCAGTTCCGCCGTCCTTGGTACCGGGCTGTACTAGCGGCCGCAGGCCCGCATACACCCCGATCACGTCGTCGAAGGTGAGGTTCGAGGAGAGCACCGCGTTGGCGTGGTCGAGGATGTAGTCGATATCCGCCCGGGTGGCTACCGGGTGCAGGCGTTCCTCATCCCACGGGGTGTCGGTCGTGCCGATGATCCAGTACCGCTGCCACGGGATGATGAACAGCACGGACTTCTCGGTGCGCAAGAACAGCCCGACGTCGCCCTTGATGCGCTCCTTCGGGATCACCACGTGCGCGCCCTTGGAGGCGAGCACCTGCAGGCCGCCCTCGTTGCCGCCCAGTGCCTCGGTGTCCTCGGTCCATACGCCGGTGGCGTTGATGACCCGCTTGGCACGGATCGTGCGGCGGGTGCCGGTTTCCAGGTCCACCACCTCGGCACCGACCACGCGGCCGTCCTCCTTGAGGTAGTCGACGACCTGTGTGCGGGAGGCGGCGTGGGCCCCGAAGGATTGCGCAGTGCGCACGAGCGTCATCACGAGCCGGGCGTCGTCCACCCGCGCGTCGTAGAAGCGGATACCGCCGACGAGCTGGTCGCTGCGTACGTCGGGGAAGAGCTGCTCCACCCCGGCGCGGGAGTAATGCTTCTGTACTGGCACGGCCATGCCGCGGTGCCCGATCACGGCCATCGCGTCATACAGGCCGATGCCCAGAGCGCTGTAGGCGCGCTCGATCACCGGCGTCTTCAACGGCCACAGGAACGGTTGCGCCTTCACCAGGTGCGGGGCGGTCTTGGTCAGCAGCAGCCCCCGCTCGCGCAGCCCTTCGGCCACCAGCTTGAAGTCGAGGTTGTAGAGGTAGCGCACCCCGCCGTGCACGAGCTTGGAGGACCATGACGACGTCCCCCCGGCCCAGTCCTGCATCTCCACAATGCCTGTGCTCAGGCCGCGCGTGACGGCGTCGAGCACGATGCCCGCTCCGGTGATGCCACCCCCGACGACCAGGACGTCCAGCGGCTCACCGCTGGTCATGGCGTCGAGTGCGGCAGCGCGGCTGTGCTTCGTCAACGCTGAACGTGTCACAACATCTCCTGTGAGGTCCGAGGTCTTGCCTGGCTGTTCGATCCTCCCGTGTGCACGCACTGACGTGCAAACACTTCACACGAACGTGCACCCCGTTCGAGGTCGGGCGCACGATCGAATGATCTGAGCCTACGACCGAACGGAAGCACGCGACCCTGCGTGCTCAGTGCGTGTCTGATCTGCAGTCCGGGCCGTAGGCTCAGGTGGGCAGATGTTGCCGATATCGAGGAGTCGCCGTGGCAGGTGCCAGCCGCAGCACCGGGGCGCGCAAGGGTCGCGCACCCGCGGAGGTGACCGCCCGCCGCCGGAACCGGATCGTCGATCTCGTCCAGCGCGACGGGTCGGTGAGCATCGAGGAGCTCGGTGCCACCTTCGGGGTCTCGACGGTGACGATCTACCGCGACCTGGCCGATCTGGAGTCCCTCGGCATGATCGTGCGCCAGCGCGGGGTGGTCACGGCCGCCGGATCGAACCTCCAGGAGGCCCCGGCCCGGTTCAGGCTCGGTCAGAACGAGCCCGCCAAGCGCGCCATCGCCCGCCACGCCGCTGCCATGGTTCCGCGGGGGAGTGCCGTGATGCTCGACGACTCCACCACCGGTGTGCTCACCGCCCGCGAGCTGCGCGAGCAGACGCCGCTGACCGTCGTCACCAACTCCCTCCTGGTCGCCGAGGAGGTGCGAGCGAGTGCAGGAATGCGCCTCGTGCTCACCGGTGGCGAGTACGAGGCCTGGGCCGAGGCGCTCCTCGGCCCGATCGCGGCCGGGACTGTGGCCTCCCTTGCCGCTGACGTGTGCCTGGTCTCCGTCTCTGGGATTACCGACGGCGTCACCTACCACCCGTACGCCGAGGTCGCCGCCGTGAAGAAGGCGATGATGCGCGCTTCCGCGCGCAGTGTGGCCCTGATCGATCACACCAAGTTCCGCCGTCGTGCCTTGCACGAGGTGGCCCCGTTGACGGCGTTCGACACCGTGGTCACAGACAGCGGCACCAGCCCTGAGGTGCTGGAGCGCTTGCGCGAGGGCGGCGTCAGCGTCGAGGTGGCGCCGGACGTCGGGTAGTTTTTCTCACAAACAGTGGAGTTTTCTGCATCTAGATTGATAATCTGGGGACAGTCGACGGCGCGTAGGAGCGCCGGGAAGCAGGGAGATCATGGGACTTCGGATCATCGTCGGTGCCGACAGCGCCGGATACGACTACAAGGAAGCCATCAAGGCCGACTTCGAGGCGGACGAGCGGGTCGACTCCGTGGTTGATGTGGGCGTCGGGTCCGGGGAGGACGTCGACTACCCGCACGTGGCCGTCGACGCCGCCCGGAAGGTGGCGGCCGGTGAGGCCGACCGGGCCCTGCTGATCTGCGGCACCGGGATGGGTGTGGCGATCGCCGCCAACAAGGTGCCTGGGATCCGCGCCTCCGTCGCGCACGACAGCTTCTCCGTCGAGCGCCTCATCAAGTCCAACAACGCCCAGATCCTCACCTTCGGCCAGCGCGTGATCGGCCTCGAGCTGGCCCGCAAGCTGGCCGGGGAGTGGCTGGAGCACGCGTTCGACCCGACGTCGCCGTCGAAGCAGAAGGTGGACGCCATCTGCTCCTACGAGCCCGAGGGCTGAGCGTGCCAGGTCCAGTCCTTTCCTCGGAGCCCGGCGATTCCGTCGAGCCCGACCAGCTCTACGACGCCTACGTCTTCGACCTCGACGGCACCATCTACCTCGGCGAGGAGTTCCTGCCGGGCGCCGAACGCCTCGTACGTGAGCTACGCCGTCGGGACATCCCGGTGCGGTTCCTGTCCAACAACCCCACCAAGGATCCGGCCCAGTACGCCGAGAAACTGGACCGCCTCGGCCTGCCCACCCCGGTGGCCGAGATCGCCAACACCGTGGTGGTGATGGTGCGCTGGCTGCTCGAGCACCACCCGGGGAAGACGGTCTACCCGATCGCCGAGGAACCGCTGGTGCGCGCGCTCGCCGAGGCCGGTGTCGCGATGAGCGAGGACCCGGCCGAGATCGACATCGTCATCGCCAGCTACGACCGTGCCTTCGAGTACCGCAAGCTGCAGATCGCCTTCGACGCCATCTGGTTCCACCAGCGCGCCATCCTCGTCACCACCAACCCCGATCGTTACTGCCCCTTCCCGGGCGGGCGTGGTGAGCCCGACGCCGCCGCCATCGTCGCTGCGATCGAGGCCTGCACGGGCGCCACGCTGGCCAAGAACGTGGGCAAACCCGACCCGGACATGCTCACCGCGGCGCTCGCCGGCGTGGACGTCGACCCCCGCCGGGCCATGATGATCGGCGACCGGCTCGGCACCGACATCCAGATGGCCGTCAACACGCAGATGGCCTCCACCCTCGTGCTCACCGGCGACTCCACCCGGGCCGAGGCCGAGGCGCTGCCGGAGGCCAACCAGCCCACATACATTCTCGAGCGCGTCGACCACCTGATCCCGGCGCCCCTGCGCGCCGAGCTCGGCTGGACAGACTGAGCGGGCCGACTGACTGAGCCGGATCGACTGACTGGGCTGGATGAACTGATCATGACGGACCACCTGCTGGGCATCGACTTCGGCACCGAGAGCTGTCGCGTGGCCGTCATCGATGCCGGGGGCCGGATCGTCGGGGTCGCCAGTTCCGGGTACGCCACCACCTACCCACACCCCGGCTGGGCCACCCAGAGCCCGGATGCGTGGTGGTCGGCACTGCGCGCCGCCTCCGCCGAGGTGCTCGAGCGCACCGGTGTGCCCGCCGAGAAGATCGCCGGCATCGGCTACGACGCCACCACGATGACCGTGGTGCCGATGACTGCCGCCGGCGACCACCTCGCCGACGCCATTCTGTGGATGGACGTACGTGCGGTGGAGCAGGCGGCCCGTGCCACCGGTTCGCGATCGGTTGCCCTGCGATATATCGGCGACGGCGCAGCACCGGCCAGCGCCGAATGGTTCCCCTTCAAGGCGGCCTGGCTGGCGGAGAATGAACCGGAGCTGTTCGCCCGCGCGGACTACCTGGTGGACGCTGCCGACTGGCTCACCCACCGCCTCACCGGCGAATGGACGCAGAACATCAACACCGCCGCCCTGCGCATGTTCCACAACCGGGACGCCGGCGGCTGGCCCACCGACTTCTATGACGATGTCGGCGCCGGGGATGCGCTGGCGAAAGTGCCCGAGCAGGTGGTCGACCTGGGCACCCAGGTGGGAGCGCTCACCGCGGAGGCAGCCGCCGATCTCGGCCTGCGAGCCGGTACCCCGGTCGCCCAGGGCTGCGGAGATGCCTGGGCCGGGCAGATCGGACTGAACGTGCTCGCGCCCGGGCGGATGGCGCTCATCACCGGCTCCTCGCATGTGCTCACCGGCCAGACGGATGCCCCGATCAGCGGCGCCGGATTCTTCGGTGCGTACACCGACGCGGTCGTGCCCGGCCAGTGCACACTCGAGGCCGGGCAGGTCTCCACCGGCTCGGTGCTGAAGTGGTTCGTGGAGAACTTCGCGCGGGACGTGATCGCTGAAGCTGAGACCCGAACGGCCGGGAATGCGGGCAGCGCCTGCAGTGCCTTTGATCTCCTGAACGAGCGCTCCGCCCACCTGCCACCCGGCGCGGACGGGCTGGTGATGAACGAATATTTCCAAGGCAACCGCACCCCCTACACCGACGGCCATGCCCGCGGCATCCTGTGGGGCCTGAGCCTGGGGCACACCCGTGAGCACGTGTACCGGGCAATCCAGGAGGCCGTCTGCTACGGCACCGCCCACAACCTGCGCACGATGGCTGGAGCCGGCTCACAGGTCGAACGGATCGTCGCCTGCGGCGGGGCCACCCGCAGCCGGGAGTGGATCCAGATGCACGCCGACGTGACCGGGATCCCGATCGAACTGACCGAGGTGCCGGACGCCGTCGTGCTCGGCGCGGGAGTGCTCGCGGCCACCGGAGCGGGCCTGTACCCCAGCGTGAGCGAGGCGGCCGCCGCCATGGTGCGTACCGCCGTCGTGCTCGAGCCTGATCCTGAGCGGCACGCGGCCTACCGCCCCTTCGTCGACGCCTATACCCGGACCTACCCACTGTTGCGCGAGGAGATCCACGCGCTCGCTGACCAAGGAGAACGATGAGCCTCATCGACCAAGCCCTCGCCGACGCCACCGACACCCGGGCGATCGTGGTGGGCACCGACGTGCTGGACCGCACCGGCGCTGTGTTCACCGAGTTGTTCGGCACGCGCACGGCGATCGTGGTGGCCGACGAGAACACGTGGGCGGTGGCCGGTGCGGCGGTGACCTCGTCGCTGGAGTCGGCCGGAGTTCCGTTGGCCGAGCCGTTCATCTTCCCCGGGGTGCCGACGCTGTACGCCAGCTACGAGAATGTGGAGACGCTGCGCGAGCACCTGCGCCCGCTGGACGTGATCGCCGTCTCCATCGCCTCCGGAACCCTCAACGACCTCACCAAGCTCGCCTCCGGCGAGCTCGAGCGTGAGTACATGAACGTGGCGACTGCGGCCTCGATGGACGGCTACACCGCGTACGGCTCGTCCATCACCAAGGACGGCTTCAAGCAGACCATCTTCTGCCCAGCACCCGCCGGACTCGTGGCCGACCGGCGTGTGCTCGCCGCCGCGCCTGCCCGGCTCACGGCCACCGGTGTGGGAGACCTGATCGAGAAGGTGCCCGCCGGCGCCGACTGGATCATCGCCGATGAGCTCGGGATCGAACCGATCGAGTCCGGTGTCTGGGATCTCGTGCAGGGGCCGCTGCGGGAGTCGTTGAGTAACCCGGAGGGGCTACGTGACGGCGATATCGGCGCGATCTCCGGCCTCACCGAGGGGTTGATCATGTCCGGGTTGAGCATGCAGGCCTACCAGTCCTCCCGGCCCGCATCGGGTGCGGGACACCAGTTCTCCCACCTGTGGGAGATGGAGAAGCTCGGCATGCACGATGAGCCGCCGCTCTCGCACGGGATGAAGGTGGGGCTCGGGACGATCTCGCTGTGCGCCCTGTATGAGGTGGTGCTCCGGCGTGACCTGGGCGCTGTGGACGTCGAGGCTGCCGTGGCCGCGTGGCCCAGCTGGCCCGAGCGGGAGGCGCAGATCCGCTCTACCTTCCCCGACGACCTGGTCGAGGCGACGGTGGCCCAGAGCAAGGCCAAGCATCTCGAGCCCGCGCAGTTGCGGGAACGGTTGGAGCTGATCGCGCAGCAATGGCCGCGGATCGCTGCGCGTGTGCGTGAGCAGTTGCTGCCTGCCGCCGAGATCGAGCGGATCCTCGGCGTGGTCGGTGCGGTGACCCACCCGGCGCAGATCGGGGTGGATCGGGCGCGGTTCCGTGAGACGTATTTCCGCGCGCAGGCCATCCGCAGCCGGTACACGCTGCTCGACCTGCTGTTCGAGACGAACCTGCTGACCGAGTGCGTGGATGAGCTGTTCGCCGATGGAGGCTTCTGGGCCACCCGCCCCTGGTCCTGAAATCCAACGACGCTCCTATGTTCTGTCAAGGGGTGTTTGTGGGGTTGTGGTGTTCGAGTTGTCGGTAGATGTCGCGGGCTATGTAGCGTTTGAGGCAGCGGGTGATTTCGCGGTGGGTGCGGCCTTGGGTGGTGCGGCGTTGGGCGTAGGCGCGGGTGTGTGGGTCGTGGCGTAGTCGGGTCAGGACGATGACGTGGAGTGCTCGGTTGAGTTGGCGGTCGCCGTGGCGGTTGAGGCGGTGTCGGTTGGTGGTTCTGCCGCTGGTGGCTGGGATGGGGGCGACGCCGGCGAGCATGGCGAATGCGGCTTCGGAGTGGATGCGTCCGGGGTGGGACCAGGCGCACAGGATTCGTGCGGCCACGATGGGGCCGATGCCGGGCTGATCGAGCAGGTCGGCGCGCATGCTGGTCACGATGTGGTGGATCTGTTTCTTGTACTGGGCCGCTTGTGTGGTCAGGTCTTGGGCGCGGCGGGCCAGGTCGCGCAGGATGGTGATCGTGGTGGTGGTCTCGATGTCTTGACCGGGCCGGGTGCGTAGCCGGGCGGCGGTGGTGATCATCGCGGGCAGTTTCTTGCCGGCGAACTTCGCTCGCAGGGGTTCGGGGGCGGTGATGATGAGGTGGAACACTTGCCGTGCGGCGCGGCCTGCTTCGGTCACGAGGGAGTCTCGGGTGCTCAGCAGGATCGCGAGGGCGTGCCGGTTCCCGCCTGAGCGTGGGGTGGCTAGGTGCTCGCGGGTTAACGCTTCCCGTGCGGCGCGGACTGCGTCGATCGGGTCGGACTTGGCTCCACGGCGGCGCTTGGCCCGTTGCGGGCGGTCGATCTCGATGACCAGCTCACCACGAGCCTGTAGATGTCGGGTCAGACCCGCCCCGTGGGAGCGGGTGCCCTCGATCGCCCACGCCCGTCCACCAGTGGCGGCGCACGGATCGGTCTCGATATCAGCCTCATCCTCACCGCGTAGGTGGGTATCGACGAACTCGACCAGCTCGGCATACCCCGCCGGGGTGGCCGCGACCTGTACCTGGCCGAGCACCCCACCGGTGCCAGCATCGATGATCGCCGCGGTATGGGTATCGACATGGGTGTCGACCCCGATGACAACCTCGACGAGATCACTCAGACTAGTCATGACGTTTCCTCCACTTCGGAACGGGACGGGACGTTGTTGCTTTCCGGTCCGGTAGGAGAATCGGCAGGACTGTAGATGGGACACGACGGGCGCTACTACGCCCGCCGGTCAAGCTCCTGATCAGGCCAGTCGCTCCGACCGGGCCGGAGGCGGCGACCCGGAGCGGACAAGTCGTGCGAAAGGCACACACGGCCAGTCGATTAGCGAGTCACACTCCAAGCCACCACCCACAGCCCATCACCACCAGGCTGCGAACACCACACTCACAGTCGATCTGGCGGTCGGCCGAGCGGGGCGAGTGACCATATCGACGTGCGATTTCCGGGAATGAACGCCGGACGGCGCGGGGTTACTCCCACGGGCGATCAGCCCATCACCCGTCTGTCACGAAAGGGGCACCCATGCCGCCGATTCTCTCCCTGCTGGATCTCGCCGTCGTCGGACGGGAGCAGACCACCCGGGAGAGCCTGGAGGGCACGGTGGCCCTGGCGAGAGCGGCCGAGCAGGCCGGGTACGAGCGCGTCTGGTATGCCGAGCACCACAACAACCCGGCGATCGCCTCCTCCGCCACGAGCGTGCTGATCGCGCACGTGGCAGCGCACACGCGCTCGATCCGACTCGGAGCCGGTGGCGTGATGCTGCCGAACCACGCACCGCTGGTGATCGCCGAGCAGTTCGGCACCCTGGCCACGCTGCACCCGGGCCGGATCGACCTGGGCTTGGGCCGGGCACCCGGTACCGACCAGAACACGCTGCTCGCGCTGCGACGGGACGCGCGTGCGGCCGACACGTTCCCCGCCGATGTGGCTGAGCTGGATGGGTACTTGCGTGGGCGCACCACGATCGAGGGTGTGAACGCCTACCCGGGGATCGGGACGAACGTGCCCCTGTACATCCTCGGCTCCTCGTTGTTCGGTGCCCAGCTCGCGGCGAAGCTCGGGCTTCCGTATGCCTTCGCCTCGCACTTCGCACCGGCCGCACTCGAGCAAGCGGTGGCGACCTACCGAGCCGAATTCACGCCATCGGACCAGCTCGCCGAGCCCTACGTGATCGCGGCCGTGGGTGTGGTGGCGGCGGACAGCGCGGCCGAGGCGGCCGATCAACTGCTGACGGCGCAGCGCCGCCGCGTGGGTCTACTGCTGCCTCCCGGTCGCACGGTCACAGACGAGGAAGCTGACATGGTGCTCGGCACCGCCCAGGGCCGGCAGTTGCTGGAGATGATGAGATACACCGCAGTTGGGACGAAGGACGAGGTGGGGGAGTACCTGCGCTCCTTCGCCGGCCATGCCGACGCCGATGAGCTGATGATCGCACTGCACGCCGACGGGGTGACCGAGCGCGTACGAGCAGCGGAGATCGTCGCCGACGCGATGGCCTGACTGATAACCGGGTCAGGAGGCCTCACGCCTGCTCGAGCACAAGGCTGAACTCCACCTGCCCGTCCTCCTCGACCGTGACGAACCCGAGGTCGGGAGCCGTCACGTCGAAGTCGGCGAACGTGATCGGAATGATCCCGACCACCTGGATCTCGGCCCCGGAGGCCGCGATCTCGGCATCGACGGTCACCTCCCGGGTGACGCCGTGGATGGTCATGTCACCGACCAGCTCGACCTCGGTCGTCTCAGTCAGCAGGACCGGGCTGGTGAGCTCGAACGTCGCCGTCGGAAAGGTGTCCGTCTCCAGCGCGCTGCTGCGGAAGTAAGCGTCGCGCTGGGACTCGTCGGTGGAGACGGAGGCCATGTCCACCTCCAGGCTCGCATCCGTCAGGGTGTCCTCGTCGATGGTGATCTCGCCGGTGACGGACTCGGTGCGGCCGGTCACCGTGATGTCCTCACCACTGAGCACCTCCTCCACCCGGTAACCGGCGTAGGAACCGTCGCTGATCGACCACTCTCCGGTCAGGGCCGAGCCGGGATTTGTCGTGCTCGGAGTGTCCGTGGACTCGGTGGAGTCTGCCGGATCGCTTTCAGTGGACTCCGCCGAACGGTCGAGCGCCGGTTCCTCAGCAGCGGAGGCGTTGACCCAGTCGGCGTACATTCCCGGACCGAGTAACGCGCCGGCCCCTCCGAGAACCACGAGTCCAGCGACGGTGCCGGTCAGGACCTTCGTACGTGTCTTCATGGGTGCTCCGTTGGTGAGAGGGTGCTGAGCCGGTCTGGGTGAAGCCGTGACAGTGTTGCGCCCGCCGCTGAGGGTTCGTGGGGAAGTTCCTGGGAAACTCCTGAGAACCGCTCACGGCCGTGTACCGCATCAGTGGATTCGCCGACGCACTGCCGCATTGGGCATTCGTAGCCACGGCCACGACGGATGGTGATGGCATGCTGGACCCGTGACTGCCGTGCCACCCGCAGCCCAGACGGACGTGAAGAACTCGGTACCGTCCCTGAGTACTGTGCTCCCCGCCGTCGGGGTGTCCCTCTCGGCGTTCTTGCTGTTCGGTCTGATGCTCCCCGGATGGGGGCACGGCCTGCTCGTGGTCAGTTTGGCCGCGGCGTGGTGGGTCTCGCGCGAGCTGGGTAAGGACCTCAGCCTGATCGGGATCGGCATCGCGATCGTCTCGATCACCTCGGTCGAGGCGGACGTGCACTGGGACCGGTTCTTCACCATCGGCATCGTGCTCATCCTGGCGGTCCTGACCCCCTCGCTCATCGACCGCCTCGTGTACAAGCGCCACGCCATCCGCTTCCCGTGGCGCACCGGGCAGAAGTGGGCGCCGATCGAGAAGGGCTACATCGTGGCCGTGCCCGTGCTGGGCTGGCTGATCCTTCCGTTCTACTTCATCACCTCCGGTGCCTACCTGAACTGGCCACACATCACCGACGGCAGCGAGCTGGCGCGCTTCTTTGTCGGCGTGAACTTCGTGGGCACCTGGGATGAGCTGTTCTTCATCTGCACGTGTTTCGCGCTGCTGCGCCGGCACTTCCCGGTGTGGCTGGCCAACCTGCTGCAGGCCACGATCTTCGTTTCGTTCCTGTGGGAGCTGGGCTATCGGGAGTGGGGTCCGTTCCTGACCGCCCCGTTCGCGCTGCTGCAGGGGTGGATCTTCACCAAGACCGGGTCGCTGACCTACGTGCTGATCGTGCACCTGCTGTTCGATGTGGTGGTGTTCCTCGCCATCGTGCATGCGCACAACCCCGGGGTGATGGGCTTCTTCTTGGTGGGGTGAGGTCGACCGTCGCTCACGCTTGGGGTCGCTCCATCACCACCGGGGGTGAAGTTGACGTCGGTTATGGGCCGATCATCGACGTCAAGTTCACCCCCGGTGGTGCGAGCGTCGGTGGTTCAGAGTGACGGCGCTACTGGCGGTGGGTCGCCCCGCCGTCGACGTGCAGCACTTGGCCGGTGAGGTGGCCGGCCTGAGGCGATGCCAGGAACGCCACCGTGGCTGCGATGTCCTCCGGACGGCCTGCGCGCTTGGTCATGGTGGCGGCAACGAGCCGGTCGCGACGTTCGTCCGTCATCGAGTCGCCGAAGAACTCGGTCTCGGTCACCAGCCCCGGCGCCACGACATTGGCGGTGATGCCGCGCGGGCCAAGCTGGCGCGCGAGCCCAACGATCCAGGACTCCAGTGCCGCCTTCGCCGCTCCGTAGGCGCCGCTTCCCTGAGCACCGGCGATCGACCCGATCGCCACCACGCGGCCGCCCTCGCCCAGGCGGTCGGCCAGCACGGTCACCGGCACGACGGCGGTCAGCACGTTGCGCACGAACGTCGCCGTCCAGGTGGTGGCCGTCCGGCGGGCAGCTGCCTCGACCGGGTGATCGGCCGCGTCGCTGGCTGGCGTGGGAGGGTTCCCGCCGGCATTGGCGACAAGGACGTCGATGCGTTCAGGGAGGGAGTCGGCGAGGCGGGCGATATCGGCTGGGTCCTCAAGGTCTGCCGCCACGGCACGAACGCCGAGCTTGGCGGCCGTGTGCTCGAGCACCTCGATGCGGCGTCCCACGATCGTCACGTCGTGGCCTGAAGCGACCAGATCGGCAGCGATCGCACGCCCGATCCCAGTTCCTCCACCCGTCACAACGGCGGTACGTCCAGAGTCGGTCATCTCTCCTCCTTTAGGGCTAAAGTAGTTCCATGGTGGCATACGAGGACGACCTGCGCGACGCCGTCGATGAGATTGCTGATGCCTGGCGGCGTGAGCTCCCCGGTGCACCGGTGGACTCGATCGGGGTGATCACGCGGGTCTGGCGAATCGCCCACCTGCTCGACGCCGATCGCCGCGACACCATGCAACGCCTCGGTATGGAGATATCCACACGGAACCTGCTCGCCACCCTGCGCCGCGCGGGGGCTCCCTACGAGCTGGCGCCCTCGGAGATCGCACGACGGGCCGGTGTCAGCGCCGGGGCAGTGTCGCAGTGGGTGGCCCGTGCCGAGCGGGACGGCTGGGTCGCGCGCCGCCGCGGGGAGGGTGACGGTCGTGCCGTCACCGTGACTCTCACCGACCAGGGCCGGGAACGGATCGACGCCGTGGTCGGGGAGTTGCTCGCGCACGAGGCAACGCTGGTAGCCGGGCTGGAGGAGGGTGAAGTGAACCAGCTCGCGGGGCTGCTGCGGCGGTTGATGGCGGGACTGGAGGGGCGATCTGAGGGTTCGCCGTAGGACGGGCTATGCCCGCCGGATCCCGCTCAGGTCGCGCGCCCCCCTCGAGTGTTCACATCGTGAGATCCAGGTCGTGTATCTCAAATGTGATGACCCGATGAGGTGACCCGGCCAGGCCGTTGTCAGCACACTCGCAGCTGATTGCGCCGCCCGTGTGATGCACCCGGCGCAAGGTGCGCTGTGGCCTCCCGCACCCGGGTAACCCGCCACTGCGCGGGCTCCGGCGAACGACAACCGCCATGACAGCGAAGCGGACACCGGACGTGACCGCGACAAGCCCGTCAGGACAAGGCGAGACACGACTGGACAAGTGCTCCAGCGATCTCCTGGACAACGTCGAACCGGCACGGTGGAGCCGGTTGACTGGCGTGATCCGACAGGCCTCTACTAGCCGTCGACTCGATGCCCAGGAAGGGATGAAGCGATGACGCTTCGACGCACACTCTGTTTCGGCTCCGCTGCTGTAGCCGCCTCGTTGCTGGCGGCCTGCGCCGGTGGAGCCACCGAATCACCGGACGACGGAGCTGGCGGCACCACCGGATCTGGTGATGCAGGCTCGGCCACCGTCTCGTTCCGATCATGGAGCCCGATCGAACAGACCACCGCACAGATGGTGGCCACGTTCGAGGAAGCGAATCCGGGGACACAGATCGACACGACGATCTTCAACTATCCCGAGTACATCGTCGACCTGCAGACCCGTGCCTCCTCCGGCACGATGCCGGACATCGTCGGGCTGCAACCCGGTGCCCTCACCCAGCAGTACCGCGACCATCTGATGCCACTGCAGCAGTGCGCCGAAGACGCCTGGGGACCGGACTGGCAGGACATGTTCTACCCGATCGGGTTGGACCAGGCCCGGATGGGCAACCCTGAAGGCGACGAGAACTTCTACGCACTGCCGATCCTCGTGCAGACCGTCAACCTCTGGGCGAACACGCAGATCCTGGAGGACCACGGCGTCGAGCCACCACGGACGTGGGACGAGCTCGTAGCCGCGGTCGACACCATGTCGGGGAACGAATTCGCACCGTTCCTACTGCCCGCCAAAGACTCCTGGCTGCGCAACGTGGTCTTCCTGCAGATCGCCAACAATGTCGCACCTGGCCTCGTCTACGAGGCGGAGGAGGGTGCCGCGTCCTGGACCGACGACGGCATCGTGACGGCCTTCGAATACTGGGGCCGCCTGTTCTCCGACGGGATCGCCCAGGATGGTGCCCTCGCTCTCGACGCCTACCCGAACGGTGCCAACCAGTTCGAGTCAGGAACCGCCGCGATGATCCCGCTGGGCGCGTGGTGGATCCAGCAGTCCGACCCCTCGCGCAGCGAGGTCCCGCCCCTCTCGGAGGGAATGGCAGGCTTCGAGCCCTTCCTGTTCCCGACGATCCCCGGCGGTGCGCAGGAATCTCAGTTTGTCGGGGGTATCGACGTCGCCCTCGGGATCGCCGCCGACTCCGAGAACCCGGAACTGGCTTGCCAGGTCCTGACCGACTGGATCGCCGGCGATGGCGCACAGGATCTCATCAACACCTTCAACGATCTTCCGGCCGTGACCGGGCTGAACCCGGAGGAGTTCACCTCTGACCGCCAGCAGCGGATCTGGTCCACCTTCACCGAGGACTGGATGCCGCAGGTGCAGTACTCGCGCTACCTGCAGAGCCCGGAGATGGACTCCGCTCTCGCCGATGCGCTCGCAGCCGTCGCGGCGGGCGACTCCACACCGGCGGAGGCTGCTGCGGCCGTCCAGGAAGTCCAGGACAGCGTCAACTCATGAGCCAGGCCGTCAGTGCAGCCGGGGCTGTGACCGCTGGATCCAGCACGCAGCCCCGGCGGCGGCCGTCCCGCCCTCGGGAGCGAGCGTCCGCCATCGCCTTCATCGCTCCCACAGCGCTGCTCTTCGCGATCTTCGTGGTGTACCCGATCGTGTACAACCTGCAGGCATCCACGCTCGACTGGGATGGCATCAACGCCGGTACCTGGGTCGGCCTGGGCAACTACGAGCGGCTCCTGAGTGACCCGGTCTTCGGCCTCACGATGCGCAACTCGGCCTGGTGGATCCTGCTGACGGTCTTCCCGCAGGCGGTGATCGGGTTCGCCCTCGCGTGGCTGCTGAACACCAAGCTTCGCGGCCGCACCGTCTACCGCGCGATCTTCTTCGTGCCGGCCATCCTCTCCCCAGTTGTGGTCGGGATCGTCTGGCAGCGCCTGCTCGACCCGTTCAACGGCGTGCTGGCGCAGGTCGGCCGGGCGGTCGGCATCGAAGCGCTGACCCGTCCCTATCTGGCCGAGCCGAGCACGGCCATCTTCGCGGTGATTGCCGTCAACGTCTGGATGTGGAGCGGCTTCTCGATGCTCTTCTATCTCGCTGGCCTGCAGTTGCTCGACCGGGCGGTGCTGGAAGCGGCTCGCATCGACGGCGCCACCGGGTTCCAGCTCATCAGTCGCGTAGTCCTGCCCTTGCTGAAGCCCACCCACCTCTCGCTGGTGCTGCTCGGCATCATCGGCTCGCTGAAGACGTTCGAACTGGTCTACATGCTGACCGAGGGTGGTCCCAACCACGCCTCGGAGATGCTCCCCACCTACACGTTCAAGCAAGCCTTCCAGCTGCAGAGCGTGGGATACGGGTCCACCATCTCGGTCGTCTTGCTCGTCGTGGCGATCGGATCATCGCTGACGATGTTGCGCGTGTTCGGCGCCGGCTTCATCACCGGGGAGCAAAAATGACCCGGCCGCACACCAAGCGCCGCAGCGGCAATGTCGACGCCCCACCGCGCTGGGCCCATCCGGTGTTGATCCCGCTCGCCGCTGTGTGGCTGGTGCCGGTGGTGATGGTGGTGGGTCTCTCCCTGCTCCCGACCGCACGGCCCGGAACGACCGCCTTCGGCCTGTTCCCCGCGCACCCGTCGCTGCGCAACTACCTCACGATCTGGCAGGACAACCCGATTCTGGGCCACCTGGGCAACAGCGTCCTCATCTCGGCTCCCTCGATCATCCTGGTCCTCGCCTTCGGATCCATGACGGCGTTCGCTCTGGCACGCCTGCGGGTTCCGTTCAAAGCGGTGGTCTTCAGCGGGCTGCTCCTCGCCCTGGTGCTCCCGATGGCCTCCATCGTGGTGGCGACCTTCAAGATCCTGCAGACCATCGGGCTCTACAACAGTCTGCTCGGGCTGGTGCTGGCGTACACGGCGCTCGGGCTCCCCTTCGCTGTCATCATGATCCGCACCACCTATCTGGCGATTCCGGACGAGACCTACGAGGCAGCGCTGGTCGACGGGGCCGGGCCGTGGCGCATCTTCTGGCGGATCTACTTCCCACTCGGGAAGGCCGCCGCGGCGGTGGTGGTGATCTGGCAGCTCATGATGACCTGGAACGACTTCCTGCTTCCGCTGGTGTCGTTGAGCGACAACGCCCTCAAGCCACTCACCTTGGTGCCGCTCGCCTACCGCGGGATATACCTCAGCCAGCCCGGCGCCTTGTTCGCCGTCCTGGTGCTGATCTCTGTTCCGATCGTCGTGGTCTACATCGCGGTCCAGCGGTACCTGGTCAACGGACTCGCGGGGTCGGTGAAGTGAGCCTGCTCGGGATCGACCTAGGCACCTCCGGGGTGCGCGTGGCCGCCTACGATCTGGCAGGAGGCGAGATCGCGGCTGCCAGCGCTGGCACCACACTGCATCGACCTGCGCCAGGCCTGGCCGAGCTGGATGCCGAGGAGGTGATGGCGGCCGTCATCCGGTTGTGCGCCGAGGTCACGGCCAGTGCACCCGTGCGGGCCGACCCGGTGGAGTCACTCTCGTTCGCCGTCCTCGGCGAGGCAGTGCTCCCGGTCGATGGCGCAGGTAAGGCGCTCGCACCAGCGCCGGTGAGCATGGACCGGCGTGGAGAGACCACGGCGGCATGCCTCGCAGACGTGCTCGGGAATCGGGTCGTGCAGGAGATCACGGGCCAGCCGCTGCACCCGATGTTCGCCGTGCATAAGATCAGCGCCTCCGCGCAATGGCCAGTGGCAGCCCAGTACCAGTCTCTCGGGGAGTATGTGGCCGGGCAGCTCGGTGCCCGGCCCGCAGTTGATCTGACCATGGCTGCCCGCACTGGCGCGTTCGACGTCCAGCGCCGGCAGTGGAGTCCGGACATCCTCGATGCGCTCGGCGTGAACGCGACCACGCTGGCGGAGGTGGTCTCAGCCGGCACGGTCGTCGGCGCCGTCAGCACTGAGGCAGCAGCATGGACCGGAGTGCGGGCGGGGACGCCGATCATCGCCGGTTTGCACGACCAAGCTGCGTCCTTCGTGGGCGGAGGCGGTCGAGCGGCCACCTCGTGCGTGGTCTCCTTCGGATCCAGCGACTGCCTGACCGTGGGCACCGCCAGTCGTCCGATCGGCTTGGACGGAACCGGTTTTGCCAGCTATCCCGTGCGCGAGAACCTCTGGGTGACTCTCGCGGGCACCGCCGCCGGAGGGTGGGCGCTCACGTGGTTGGCCGACCTCGTCCGGGCCACCGGCCAGGAGTGGGAGGCGCTGTACGACGTCAGCGCCCAGGCGCCTCCTGGGCTGCTGGTGATGCCCTACTTCGCCGGATCCGGCACGCTCGACAATGACCCGGACGCCCGCGCCGCGGTGCTGGGGCTCACCCTGGAGACGAGCCGTTCGGATCTGGCCAGGGCCTTCCTGGAGGCCTCCGGCTTCGAAATCGCGAAGATCGCTGACGCACTGGCCAGGTCGGGTGTCCCTCCCACCCAGGCCTACGCCGTCGGGGGTGGCGCCCGTTCCGTGAGCGCACTTCAGGTGCGTGCGGACGCTGCGGGAATCCCGCTGACGGGCGTCGCCGCCAACGCCTCGACGAGAGGCGCTGCCATGGTGGCCGGGCTCGGCATCGGTGCCTTCGGCACTGTGACGGATGTCCCCCTCCCGCCGGTCGGCTTCCGCGCGGAACCACGTCACGAACACACCTCCTGGTACGCCGCCCAACGGGCGACCTTCGCCGCCACCTACCAGACCTTGCGCCCGGTGAACCAGGCGCTCGCCGCCCTCTGACCCCGACCACCTCTGAGGAGAACGATGACCACCTTCGACCTGCAGTCCGCCAAGCGGGACGTGCTCGACTACTGCCTCGAATCCGTCAAGCACGGGCTGAATTTCAACACCCAGGGCAACATCAGCATCCGCATTCCGGGTACTGAGACCTTCCTGATCACCCCCACCGACCTTGAGTATGACCGTATGACGGTCGATGACCTGGTGGTCGTCGATGCGGATGCGAATGTCGTCGAGGGTCATCTTCAGCCCTCATCCGAGGTCACCGTGCATCTCGCGGTCTACGCGCACCGGCCCGACGTCCAGGCCATCGTGCACACCGAACCGGTGTTCGCGAACGTCTTCGGCGTGCTCGGGGAGCCGATCCGCGGCGCCCTGGTGAACATGGTGATCTACACCAAGGGCGACGTGCCGATCATGCCGTTCGCGCTCAGCAACTCCACCCGGTTCGGCGAGGACATGGTGGCCTACCTGGGTGAGAAGAACGCCGTCGTGTGGGCCAATCACGGTTTGCTGACTGTGGGGGAGAACCTGCGGGATGCGTTCAAGACCTCCATCGCCGTGGAGAGCGCCGCGCAGGTGCTGCTGCACGCACGGTCGGTCACCGAAGCCCCCATCGTGCTGGACTACGAGTCCCTCGGGATCACGCGGGCGCTGTGATGCTCCGATGGCCGACGGCGCCGGTCACCGTGGTCTCGGGCGCCCGGCCGGGATCGTGGTCCGGTAGGTACGCCTGCTCAGCCGAGGACGTTGCGCTCCGGGTCGATGGGGATGCATCCGCAGCTGGTGCCGTAGGTGATGTCGTAGTCGATCTCCACCATCCGGGGTGGAAGCCGCGGGTTGTGGGTGCGCTCGGTGAGCAGCTGCACCGTGCGGGCGGCGAGCGTCGTGGCGGGGGCTACGGCGTTCGTGGGGATGAGGCCGGTGTTCCCGATCCCCGGGATCGCGTCGAAGGTCGTCAGCACGACGTCGGTGGGGATTCGCAACCCCAGGCGCGCCACCGCGGAGACGGTGCCCCAGAACATCAGCGCGTTGGTCGCGAGCACGCCGAACGGCGGTTCCACCTCCCTGAACAGGGCGTACGCGGCCGACTCGGCATCGTCGATGCTGGTCATCCCGGCGGCGACGTGGTTGGTGGTGCCGGTGCGCGCGACCACACGCTGGAAGGCGAGATGGCGGTTGTGCAGGGTGGAGATGTTGAGGTTCCCGGCTATCAGGCACACCCGGTCCAGCTGATGCTGGTCAATCATGTGCAGTGTCAGCGCCTCGGCGGCACGTCGGCTGTCGGGCAGTACATGGTCCACCTTGCCGCGGATTGCCGGTACGGTCCGGTCGACCACGACCGTAGGGGTGGTGCGGGCGAAGTCCGGCAGGCTCGGTGCTCCGGTCGGGAAGATGACCAGCCCGTCGAGCTCCTGCCGTCGCATCGCCTGCAGCAGCCGCTCTTCGGTGTGGACGTCGTCGTCGGAGTCGCCCGAGAGCAGGACCGGGGCGAACGTCGACAGGCGCGCCTGCAAGGCGCGGCTGCAGGCGGCGAAGTAGTCGTTGCGCACGTCCGGGAAGATCAGTCCGACGGTGCCCGAGCGGCGGGTGCTGGCCGACCGGGCGGGTGCGGGATTGTTCTGCCCCATCTCCACGATGGTGCGCTGAATCAGTTCCCGGGTGGTGTCGGCCACGTGGGGTTCGCCGTTGACGACCCGCGACACCGTCTTGATGGACACACCGGCCCTGCGCGCGATATCGACGAGCCGTATGCCCGGTGGCAGCGCGTGTCCATCCACACGACCAGAGTAATCGATTCGTCTCTGACTCAGAGTTCCATCCGAGAGGACCCCCGTGCCCCTGCTGACTACACGCCACCTTCTCGACGCCGCTGCAGCCGGTAGCTATGGAGTGGGCGCCTTCAATGTGGCGGACCTCGTGCAGACCCAGGCGGTGCTCGACGCGGCCCGGGCCACGCGCTCGCCGGTGATCATCGAGACCCTTGCCGGCGGTCACCCCTACTCCAGCGACGAGTTCTTCTGGACGATGCTGCTGCGGGCGATCGACACCTACGACGACATTCCGGTGGCGTTGCACCTGGATCATGGACCGGACTTCGACACCTGTGCGCGCGCGGTGGATGCCGGGTTCACCAGCGTCATGATCGACGGATCGCTCGATTCGGCCGGCCGGCCCGCAGCGTTTGAGGACAACGTGGCTGTCACGGCCCGGGTGGTCGCCTATGCGCGCGAGCGGGGTGTCTCCGTGGAGGGAGAGCTAGGCACCATCGGTGGGTCGAAGGACGGTGCCAGCCACGCTCAGATCGTGCTCGCCGACCCGGACCAGGCGGCCGAGTTCGTGGCGGCCACCGGGGTTGACGCACTGGCGGTGGCGATCGGCACATCGCATGGCGCGTACAAGTTCACGTCTCCGCCCGACGGCTCGGTGCTGCACATGGACCTGATCGAGCGCATCGCCGCGAAGGTTCCGGGCGTGCACCTGGTGATGCACGGGTCGTCCGGGTTGCCGGCTGACCTGCGCGAGACGATCAATGCGCATGGTGGGCGACTGCCCGAGTCCTGGGGTGTGCCCGACGAGGAGAAAGGGCGCGCCGCCGGCTTGGGCATCCGCAAGATCAACCAGGGTATGGATCACTACATGGCCTTCACAGCCGGCCTTCGGGTTGCGCTGGCCGAGGATCCGATGAGCGTCGACCCGGCGGTCTACCTGGGTGAGGCTCGCGAGTGGAGCCAGCGACTGCTGGAGGAGCGGATGGCTCTGTTCGGGCAGGCCGGCAGGGCCGAGGATGTGCTCACCCACGTTCCGAGGGTCTGACCGACGTGCCAGTTCCGGCCCGTCCGGTGAACCCGGCGGGCCGGAACTGACCCCTCAGATCAGTCCAGGGCCTCACGCAGCCCGTCTACCAGGGGCGTGCTCGGACGTCCGATCAGGCGCGTCAGGTCGCTGGTGACCTCGGCGAGCAGGCCCGCCTTGATGTTCTGATCGAGCGCGACGACGAAGCCGGCGGTCCCTTCGTCGAGTCCGGCCTCGCGCAGTGTCGCCTCGTGCTCGGCGGGGCTCAGGTCCCGGTAGGTCACCTCCCGGCCCACGACGGCGGAGGCCGCCTCGGCGAGATCGGCGTGCGTCCACGCCACATTGCCAGTGAGTTCATAGATGGCGTCGTCGTGTCCGTCAGTGGTCAGCGCCGCTGCTGCCGCCTCGGCGAAGTCCTTGCGGGAGGCGCTCGCGACCCGTCCCTCACCCACCGATCCCACCAGCTCACCAGTCTCGCGAGCTCGGGCGACGGCGTCGGTGTAGTTCTCGGTGTACCAGTTGTTCCGCAGGATCGTGGTGGTCACGGGTGCGGCGGACAACATCTCCTCGGTGGCCTTGTGCTCGGGTGCGAGCACGAGAGCGGAGGTGTCCGCGTGCGGGGCCGAGGTGTAGACGATCCGCTGCACGCCGGCGGCGACGGCAGCGTCGATGACGTTGCGGTGCTGACGGGCTCGCTCGCCCACGGCATCGCTGGAGACCAGCAGTAGCGTCTCGACCCCGGCGAACGCGGTGCTCAGCGTGGACGGGGCGTCGTAGTCGGCCACGCGGGTCTGCACACCGGCGCCGGCGAGATCAGCGACCGCCTCGAGCCTGCGGGAGGTGGCGATGATCTGATCGGCGGGGACGCCGCGATCGATCAAGGCGAGGACGGTGAGGCGGCCGAGGTGGCCGGATGCTCCGGTGACGGCGAGGGACATGGACTTCTCCTTGGGTTGGTGGATGTCGTAGCCGTCAACGTCGACGCCATGCGGCTGCTTCCCAGACGAAGGTACCCACTTTCTAGTAAGGTACTGTCATGCAGGTAAGTTCCCAGGTCATACCGGACATTCTGGATCTCAGTCCCGGAACCTATACCGAGAACTGCCCGACCCGGGTGGTGCTGGATCACGTCACCAGCAAGTGGGGTGTGCTGGTGCTTGTCGCTCTGACCGGCGGACGGCTGCGCTGGGGTGAGCTGCGCCGCGCGGTCGACGGGATCAGCGAGAAGATGCTCGCCCAGACCTTGCGCACCCTCGAGCGCGACGGACTGGTCCACCGGGAGGCTCAGCCCACGATCCCGCCCCGGGTCGACTACGAGCTCACCCTGCTGGGACATGAACTGGCTGAGCACCTCACGCCGTTGCTGCGGTGGATAGCCGGCCACGCCGAGGAGATGCTCGCTGACGGGTGAGCGCCGTGCCACGAGGGTGGCATAGGTGTCGAGAATCGCCGAGATCTCGACATTCACCGCACCGTCGTGAACCGGGCCCGGCGAGTCGGGTGTCGTCTCAGCCGCCACTCACAGCGAACTCAGTACCTCAGGGTCGGCACACCCCGCCGCGAACCCATCGATCCGGCGGCGTAGGTCTCGCCCGAGTGCCCAGGTGCCGATCTGCTCGGCGAGCGGAGCGAGCCAGCGTGGCCGGCACCGGAAGTTGTACTTCCACACGGCTCGCGTTCCGCCGTCGACGGCTTCGAACCGCCAGCCAGCAGCGAGCATCTCGAAGAACCACGGCCCGTCCACCATCCGCATTCCCGCATTCCGCGGCGGGGCGTAGGAGACGTACTCGCTGACCATTCGCAGCCCGCTACGGTGCACGGTCAGCGTGCGCACGCCCTTGGCGGGCGCCGTGGCGCCGTCGAGGAACCGCTGACGGCGGATGAACGGGTCCCAGCGCAGTCGTACCTCTCCCGTGGTCTGGGAGACGGCGAACGCTGTCGCAGGGTCGACCTCGACGGTCACCTCCGCCTCCACCATGGGCATGGGGGCAGTCTGCCAGCCGCCGCCCCGACGTGCGCGAGGGCAGTGGGTACCTGCCCCGATTCAACCGCCAAATCAACGAGGGATTTCTGGTTTAGGGTCGCCGGGTGAGTGAACCGCCTCCGCTGTTGCTCCGGCGCGTGCGCCGCCCGGGCAGCGACGACTTGCTGGACGTGCTGATCGCCGATGGGCGGGTTGCCCGGATCGCCCCGACCGGCACCGTGGATTGCAGCATCGCCGGCACGCCCGCCGAGCCGACTGCAGCCGCACTGCCCACCGCCGAGCAGGTCGACGCTGACGGCGCTGTGCTCCTGCCCGGGCTGTGGGACTCGCACGTGCACTTCCGGCAGTGGGCACTACGGCGTGAGCGCCTCGACCTCACCCGCGCCGCCTCCGCAGCCGACGTACTACAGATCGTGCGCGCGGCCACTGACGATTCGACAACCTCGGACCCGCTCGTCGGCTACGGATTCCGCGATGCGACCTGGCCGCAGCCACCGACCCAGGAGTCGCTCGACCGGGCCGCCGGGGGCCGGCCCGTGGTGTTGATCGCCTGGGATCTGCACTGTGCCTGGCTGTCCACCCCGGCCGCCCGGTGGCTCGGCGTGCACCCCGACCCCGACGGCGTGGTCCGCGAGGCCGAGTGGTTCGCCACCTCCCGCAGTCTCGACTCACAGACTGAGAACCTGGAGCGAACCGATGCCGGCCCACTGCGCCGCGCCGCCGACGCTGCCGCAGCGCGAGGCGTCGTCGGCATCGTCGATCTGGAGATGGCCGACAACCTCGCCACCTGGCCGGGCCGGATCGCGGCCGGCGTGCGCTCGCTCCGGGTCCGCGCCGGCTTCTACCCTGACCGTCTCGACGATGTCATCGACGCCGGCCTGCGCACGGGTGAGATTCTCCCCGGCACCGACGGCCTGGTCACCGTCGGACCGCTGAAGATCATCGCCGACGGCTCGCTCAACACCAGGACGGCGTACTGCCGGCACCCGTACGCCGGTCACCTGGCCGAACCGCACCTCGCCGGGGACGTTCCGGGCGAGCACGGCCACCTCGAGTACGACGTCGACGCCCTGGTCGGTCTCATCTCCCGCGCCCGCCGGGCAGGTCTGGGTACTGCCGTGCACGCCATCGGCGACGCAGCCGTGACGGCAGCCCTGGACGCCTACGCGAACGCACGCTCCGCCGTCGGGAATCCCGGCCTGCCGGCCACGATCGAGCACGCCCAGCTCGTGCACCCCACAGACCTACCCCGGTTCGCCCAGCTGGGGGTCGCCGCCAGTGTGCAGCCCGAGCATGCGATGGACGATCGCGACATCGCCGAGGAGTACTGGCCCGACCAGACCGGGCGAGCATTCGCGCTGCGCTCGCTGCTGGACGCCGGGGCCGGGCTGCGACTGGGTTCCGACGCGCCGGTGGCGCCGCTGGACCCGTGGGCTGCGATCGCCGCCGCAGTCACACGCGGCCGGGACGGTCGCGCCCCGTGGCACCCGGAGCAGCGGATCAGCGCCCGGGAGGCGCTGAGCGCGTCAACGGGGCGCTCCGGACTCGACCTGCGGGCGGGCGATCCCGCAGACCTGGTGCTCGTGGCCGAGGATCCGCTGCGTACCGACCCGGACGCGCTGCGCGGTACGGACGTCCTCGCCACCCTGCTTGGCGGGCGGTGGACGCACCGCGCACTGTGAGTCGCTCCTCGCTACTGTCGACGGCGAGCCGAACCGCGCGAGAAAGGGCACCATGGACGAGCTGCTGCTGATCACACCGACCGAAGCGCTGGCCGTCGTGGCGGGGACGGTGGGGATGTACGTCGCGATGGTCGTCCTGGTCAAGGTGCTCGGACAGCGCATGCTCGCCACGATGTCCAGCTATGACCTTGCTGCCGTGGTCGCCTTCGGTGCGATCATCGGCCGGGCCAGTCTGGGTGAGGTGCCCCGGCTGGCAGCGGGTGTGCTCGCGCTGGCCACCCTGATCCTGCTGCAGGCGATCGCAGGCATGATCCGGGTGACCCGCTCGGGCAACCACGCCGTCGCCGTTCCACCGGTGGTCCTGATGGCCGGCTCGACGGTGATCGAGGAGAACATGAAGCGCTGCCACGTGGTCCAGCACGAGCTGGCCTCCCGGCTGCGCCAGGCGGGTATCCGGCACCGCGGTGAGGTGGCGGCGGTCGTCTTCGAGCCGTCTGGTGCGATCAGCGTGCTGCGCCGTGGGGACGGGATCGAGCCCCAGCTGCTGGAGGGGGTACGAGGGGCCGATCTGGTGCCGCGGGAGCTGCTGCGCTGACCGGCCCTGACAGGGGTCGTGCCAGTCGTCAACACGATTTTGTTTCTCGGCGGCACAGAATTCTTCGGTAGGTCATGTGGCGTTCACGATCGGCTGGTCGGATGTACAACGTCCCGTTTCGACCCTGGGGCCGACGCGCGCCTGAAGCGGTGCAGGCGTCGGCTGGTTGGAGAGCAACGCCTTCATGTCCTCAGTTTCCCTGCGCACGCCTCGTCGTGGCGCTCGTGCCCTCGCTTCCGCGGTAGCAGCCGCGTTGCTTGCGGGTCTCGGCTCGGGCGCCGTCGCAGCCCCGGCCTCGGCTGCCGGTCTTGCGCCCTTCGACGCGGTCGACCCGTTCATCGGCACCCAGCTCGACCTCAGCGAGAACAAGAGCAACGACGCCTACGGCAACACCTTCCCCAGCGGCGCACTCCCGTTCGGGATGGTCCAGCCCAGCCCGACGACGTACAACACCGACCCCGACGCTCACCACCTGGTGCGTGAGAAGGGCGGGTACGAGTACACCGCGGACCAGATCCGTGGCTTCGGGATGACCCGGTACTCCGGCACCGGCTGCCACGAACGCTTCGGCGGGTACGAGTTCCCGACCACGCCGTACGTGGGCGGGCTGGAGGAGGGTGTGCTCCCGGTGAGCCCGGCAGTCGACCACCGCAGCTACTACCTTGACTTCAGCCACGAGAACGAGGTGGCTGAGCCCGGTTACTACTCGGTCGAGACCGACAATGGTGTGCAGACTGAACTGACCGCCACGACGCGCACCGCCGTCAGCCGGTTCGCCTTTCCCGAAGGCAGTGACAGTGCCACCGTGCTCGTGGACGCCTCGGGTGCGAACAACCGGATCCACGACGTCGCACTGGAGATCGACCCGGAGAACCAGACCGTCAGCGGATGGACCTACGGTGCCGACGTCTGCGACGACGGCACCCACTACCGCGCGTACTTTTCCACCACCTACGACCAGCCGTTCGAGTCCTGGGGTACCTGGGACGGTGCGACGATGACGGCGGAGGGCACCGGGGCAGAACGCGTCACCGGGGACGAGGGGATGGACCTGCGGCACCAGGTCGGCGGCTGGATCACCTTCGCTGACGGCGCCGATGTCACCGCCCGTACTGGCTTCAGCTACGTGAGCGTCGAGAACGCCGCACTGAACCGGCAGACCGAGGCGGCCGACCTCTCCTTCGACCAGGCGAGGGCTCAGGCGCAGGACGCTTGGGAGAGCGCGCTCGGTGTGGTCGACGTCGACGGCGGCAGTGACGAGCAGCGGATCCAGCTGTACACGGCGCTCTACCATTCACTCCTGCACCCGAACGTGCACCAGGACGTCAACGGCGAGTATCGCGGCAAGGACGGCGAGATCCACACTGTCGAGGCAGGGCAGAACCACTACAAGATCTTCGCCGGTGGCGGCTGGGACATGGTGCGAAGTCACGCCCAGCTGCTCGCGATGCTCTTCCCCGAGGTCGCTGACGACATCACCCAGACGATCGTCGAGCAGGTCCAGCAGCGCGGTGCGTGGGACGCGTTCCGCGGCGTGGACAGTTACCAGAACCTCATCGCCACCTTGGATGCGTTCGGTGCCACCGACTACGACCGCCAGTGGGTGCTCGACTCCATCGCATCCTCGCAGGGCTTGCCCTCGAACGATTCCGGCCGGTTCCAGGCCTTCCAGTACTTCGCCACCGGCATGATCGAGAACGGCAAGGGTGGCGACGCTACCTCGCGCATCCTGGACCACGCAGTCACCGACTTCTCCGTGGCCCAGTTGGCGGCCCGGTTGGGCGAGGAGGACGTTCACGACACGTTCATGGCGCGGGCGCAGAACTGGCGGATGGTGTTCGACCCCGAGACGCAGGAGATCCGCCCGCGCTCACGCAACAGCTTCGACCGCGGCTTTAACCTGGCCGAACGCGGCAACCAGTTCCACCAGTCCACCGGCTACCAATGGAACTGGCACGTGCAGCACAACCTCGGGTCTCTGATCGAGATGCGCGGCGGCGCACAGGCATCCGAAGCCGTGCTCGACCGTTTGATGGCCGATCTCGACGCCGGCGCCTATGACCAGACCGGCAACTACCTGTCGAACCAGCCCGCGCTGAGCACGCCGTGGGTCTACCACTGGCTCGGTAAGCCCCACGAGACCACTGACGTGCTGTACCGGGCCATCGACGAGATGTACGGCACTGACCCGGCCGGTCTGCCCGGCAACGACGACCAGGGATCGCTCAGCTCCTGGGTGGTGTTCGCTCACCTCGGCCTCTACCCGGCCATCTACGGCACGGCGAATCTCTTGGTGAGCGCGCCCATGTTCGATGCCATCACGATCTCCAGCGCCGGTTCGGAGCGCGTGTACCAGATCGAGGCGCCCGGCGTCTCCGACGGTGCCCGCTACACCACTGGCCTGAGCGTCAACGGCACACCTCAGACTGCCTCGTGGGTGGGGGAGGGCGTTGCACGTGACGGCGGAACGCTGACCTTCGAGATGTCCGCCACCCCGGGGGCTTGGGGTACTGGCGAGAACGACGTGCCGCCGTCGTACACGGACGGGATGAACGCACGCAACAACGTCGGCACGGTGCCGCACGGCACGGCCAACATGGGCTCGATGGACCTCAGCGACTGGGCGTTCTCGCGTGAGGGCTTGGCGGCCGTGGGCGCCGAACAGGGCGCCCAGCTGCCGCACCCCGACCACGAGAGCCTCGTCTTCACCTGGCCCGCCACTGAACCCGGTGAGCCTGACAACTGGATTCCGCACGGCCAGAGGATCGAGGTCGAACCGCAGCAGGCGGCGACGATCTCCTTCCTGGGCCTGGCCACCAACGGTCCGTCCGAGGCAGCCGCGACCGTCATCTATACCGACGGATCCACTCAGGACGTGCCGGTCTTCCTCACCGACTGGGCGCAGAGCCCTGGCGGGGGCAACAGTGTCGTCGTCGAAGTGGGCAACCGGGTCAATCGCAACGGTGGTCAGGGCGGTGGTACGTTCCGCGTGTTCGGAACGCGGCCGGCCGCGCTGGATCCGGACAAGACCGTCGAGGCTGTCACGCTTCCGGGCGCCGACCACGGCGGCTTGATGCACGTCTTCGATGTGGCTCTCTCACCCGAGAGCTGGACGGACCCGAACGCTCCTCTCGGGGACCCGGAACGGATCGTGCTCAACCCCAGCGAGGACCCCTCGAGTTCGCAGTACGTCACCTGGCGCTCACGCAGCCAGGGCCCGCTCACGGGGTCGGTCGAGGTGCGACCGGCTGCGGGTGGCGAAACTGTGACCGTCGCCGCTGAGCAGAAGCCCGAGCGGTCCGTGGGCGGTTACCCGTCCCGCAGTCACAGTGCCCTGCTCAACGGTCTGGAGCCAGGGACGACGTACGAGTACCGGGTGGCCTCCGGCGACCGCTGGAGCGAGTGGTTCAGCTTCACCACCGCGGCCGACTCGTTCGAGCCCTACACGTTCCTCTACTTCGGAGACGCGCAGAACGGGATCCCAACGATCTTCCCGCGTGCCATCGACGCGGCCGTGGCCGACCACCCCGACGCGGAGCTCGGGCTCTACGCCGGCGATCTGATCGACCATGCGCCGAACGACCAGCAGTGGACCGACTGGTTTGACGCCACTGAGCCGCTGCGCACGGACCGGCAGGTGCTGACCACACTCGGCAACCACGAGATCGGTGGCCAGCCGTTCATCGAGGCGTTCACCGACAGCTTCGAGTTCGCCTCGAACGGTCCGGTCCCGGCTGATGCGCGTGAGTACGCCGCCACCCACGGCGAGCACCTCGCACAGGTACTGCAGGACACGGCGTACGTCACGGACTATCAGGGTGTCCGCTTCGTGACCCTCAACGCCAACCACGACGACATCTGCCCTATCTCTCGCCCCCCGGGCCAGCCGGACGACTGTGAGGTGAACCGCCATGCCTGGTTCACGGCGCAGGCGCACTGGCTCGAGCGCGTGCTGCAGGAGAACCCGCACCAGTGGTCGGTGGTTCTGGCCCATCAGCCGGTCTTCTCGGTCGGAGTCTCCAGCGGTGGTCTGCGCAACGAGGTCATGTACCGCGAGCACATCCTCCCCGTGCTCGAGCGCAACGACGTGGACCTGGTGCTGCAGGGCCATGACCACACCTACGGGCGGGGCGTGCACAACTCCTCGACCACCGATATCGACGGTGTCAACGCCGGGCCGGTCTACGTGGTCGCGAATGCCGGGGAGAAGATGTACGACCTCCCCTCGGATGAGGACAACCGCTGGACGCAGAACCATGCGGACCTGCAGGTGCGGGTGCAGGACGTAGCGACCTACCAGTCGATCCGGGTGGAGGAGAACACACTCACGTTCGAGTCGATCGCGACCTGGGTGGCGCCGCGCGGCGCCGGTGGGCCGGTCGCTGCCGGAGACGTCGTGGACGCCTTCACGGTGACCCGCTATGACGACGGCACCAAGTGGGTGACCGACGCCGGAGTTGATGCCCCGGGCGAGGACGAGCCGGCGCAGAACTTGCCGTTGCCCACGCCCGAGGAATTCGATGCCGACACCTACGGAGAGGTCTCCTGGGAGGACGACTTCTCCGAGGACCGGATCGAGGAGTACACGGTCTACGCTGCCGGCTCGGAGCCGGCAGCCGAGGTCGCGGTCGACAGCGAGTCGGGTCTGCTTACCATGTCTGCGGACGACCGCGCATGGACGCAGCTCGCTCTGCCGGTGGATGCCGCCGAGCAGTTCGCCCTCGTGGTCGAGCCGGAGGCATTCCTCGACTCCGATGTGGCCGAGGACAGCCTCTTCCTGGGCATGACTGCCGGCCCGGACGAGCGCGTGCACTCCTGGTACAACCACAGCCGGGGCGAGCACGGGATCGATGTGCGGCTCGGTGGCGGTAACGATGGGCTCGCGGCCGGACCCGGCCGTCCCTATCCACTCACGTGGGCGCCCGGTGACCGGTTCGCCATCCGGGTTGATCACGGCGAGCTGACGGTCTGGCTGGAGCAGGAGGGTGAGTGGGAGCTGATCCGGCGCGGTCTGCTGGACCTCACGATCGACGCCGAGGCCTATGCCGACTGGGCTCCGTCCGTGGCGGTCCGCCAGGATGGTGGCGAGTTGAGTCTGGATCGGATCACGCTGCTGCTGCCATCGGACGACCCGGATCCAACTGACCCGGATCCGACTGACCCGGATCCGACTGACCCGACGGACCCGGACCCCACTGACCCCACTGACCCGGATCCGACTGACCCGACGGACCCGGACCCCACTGACCCCACTGACCCGGGCGAGCAGCCGGGCACTGAGCCGTCCGAGTCCGATCTGGTGGACGAGCTCCGCGACACCATCGAGGTGCCCGCCACGATCGTCCGCGGTGGCGATGTGACAGTCGGTCTCGCGCAGGGGGTCGCCGGCGACGTGACCGGCTACCTCTTCTCCGACCCGGTAGCGCTGGGGACGCGGACCGTCGAGGACGCCTCGGTCAGCTTCGCGGTGCCCTCCGACGCCACGCTGGGCGAGCACCGTCTGGCCGTTTACGACGCGGACGGCGCTCTCATCGGCTGGTCGCAGACCAGGGTGATCGACGCCGTCGGAGATCAGGGTCCGGGACAGGACGAGGGCCCCGGACTTGACCTTCCCTCCACCGGCGCCAGCATCGTGGGCGCTCTGGGACTGGCGCTGCTGCTGCTGATGATCGGAGCGCTGCTGGTGCTCCGCCGTCGACGGCTCCTGACGACCTCGCAGGGTTGAGCGACGCGGCCGGCTGCCGCATGCGGAACTCACCGCGCGCGGCAGCCGGACTGTCCTAGGCTCTCCGGTATGCACCAGGGGTTCAGGCTCGTGGCCGCCGGAGCTGCGATAGCGATGGGGACGGCGATGGTCGTCGCGTGCTCGGTGATCGGGATCGAGCAGCAGGAACCGATCACGTGTGAGGGGGAGTCGCCTCCCGCGACGGCACCTGGCGAGTCGTTCCCGTTGCTCACCATCGCGCAGGGGGAAAGCCCCTGGGCCCTGGTGACGGTCGTCTACGCCGACGGAGTGGTAGTCCAGGCCGAGAACGGTTCCAGTGCGGTGGAGCCGGTGACTGAGAGTGCCGGCGAGAGGACAGACGACAGTGCCGATAGCCCTGGCCGGGTCAGACCGGATGATGCGGCTGGGCCCTGGCGGACCGGCTACCTGCTCCCGTGCGCGGTCTCCGAACTGCGGGAGGTGGCCGAGCGGGCGCTCTACGGCGGCCCCGAGTTCGGCCGCATCGATCGCCCGGACCTGGACTGGACCTACCTGCGCTACGACAACGGGGTCTCCACCGCTTCGGCCGAGGTGCACGGGCACGGGACCGGCTTCTCCGACGGTCTGAGCTGGTCCGAGCGTCGCGCCCGCGACGCGCTGCGGGAGGTCAGCGACCTGCTTCGCGTCAACATCGTCTCCACCGGCGAAGCCGTGCCTATCGCTGCCGTCCAGCTGGACGGTGAACTTCCCGACGGCGCAGCCCTCCCCTCCACGTGGCCTGGGCCACCTGCTGCCGAGGTGCTCGGGGAGGCCGGGTGCGGGGTGCTGCCCGAGGACGTCGCCGAGGAGGCGATCCGGTACGGGGTCGAGCAGGGCCTGGGCGACGCGGGAGCCGCACTGAACCTGCGGGCGCTGCCCCCTGGTGTGGCCGGCTGCGAGTGATCGTCCGCGGACGACGTCCGGGCAACTGAGGGTACGTGAGCAGGCACACACGGGCACCGCTGCCCATTCCCGCCGTACCGCGCCGCGCCTAGCGTCGACGATGTGAGCCGGGGAGGTCCCGGTACGAGGGAGAACACCGTTGAAGAACGTCACCACGATCCGGGTCCGTCACGCTGCTGTCGCAGCCGGAATGGGGCTGCTGCTGGCACTGACCGCGTGCAGCGAGCCGGCGAACGAGGACGCTGCGGCCACCGGTTCCGAGGAGAGCGGTGCCGAAGCAGCCGCCGACGACGGCGAGGACACGGCGACCGAGGAGAGCGGCGAAGCAGAGGACGAAGGGGCTGAAGACGAGGGCGCTGAGGACAGCGACGAGCAGGAGCAGCCCAGTGGCGATGTCGTGGCCCCCGCCGCGGACTTCGACCCGTGCACTGTGGTCTCCGCCGAGCAGGCCGGCGATGCTGTCGGGTTCGCCGTCGGGGACGGGGAGTCGGACGAGCTGATGGGATCGCAGACCTGCACGTTCACCTCCAGCGAGGGCCTCGCCGCGAGCGTGCTCGTGCAGTGGATCCCTGTCGAGGATGACTTCGACACCACGGTCGCCTCGGCGACGAGCGCCTACGACGACGTCAGCGAACCGGAAGACGTGGTGGTGGCCGGAACTGCCCGCACGGTCGCACTGACCGGGGAGACCATGGGCATGCCCGCAGCCGTGGTCCTCTCGCAGGTCGAGGGCGGCTTCTTCCAGGTGGTGGTGATCGGTGAGGACGGCCAGACCGATCAGGCCGTGGCCCTCACCGAACTCACCGTGAGCCAGGTCTGAGACATCGTGACGGCGCCGGTGGGGGAGGTGCTCGCGTCAGCGGACGCCAGCATCTCCCCCCACCGCGCTCATGACCGCTTCACCAGCTCGTAGGCATCGAGTGCAGTGCGCCGGCTCTCGGCCAGATCTACGATGGGCTCGGGATAGTCGTCCGACTCTGCCTCCGGCACCCAACGCCGCACGTACTGCCCGCCCGGGTCGAACTTCTGCGCTTGGGTGAGCGGGTTGAAGATGCGGAAGTACGGTGCGGCATCCGCCCCGGAACCTGCGACCCACTGCCAGTTGCCCGGATTGTTCGCCTCGTCGGCGTCGACGAGCGTGTCCCAGAACCACTGTTCCCCGACACGCCAATCCACCAGCAGGTTCTTCACCAGGAACGATGCGGTCACCATCCGCACGCGGTTGTGCATGGAACCGGTGTGCCACAGTTCGCGCATACCCGCGTCGACCAGCGGGATCCCCGTCTGGCCGTAGCGCCACCGGTCCAGCTCCTCCTCGGGTGCCTCGCCCCAGGGGAAGGCGTCGAACTGGCGCCGGATGTTGACCTGGGCCAGGTCCTCGGCGTGGAAGGCGACGTGATGGTGGAACTCGCGCCAGCCCACCTCGCTGAGGAACTTTCCCTGATTCTGCCGTGCGCCGTCGGGAAGGTCCTGGTGCAGACGGTGCCAGATCTGGAACGGGCTGATCTCCCCGAACGCCAGCGAGGGTGAGAGCCGGGAAGTGCCCTCAACTGCTGGTTCATCGCGTCGGTGGTACTCGGCCAGCGCGCCGGTGGCGAACTCCTCCAGCCGGCGGGCGGCGTCCACCTCGCCCGGCTCCCAGGTCTCGCGGAGCCCTCCCGCCCAGTCCGGCCGCGTCGGCAGGAGGCCCCAGTCCGCGAGTTGGTCCGTGGCGGGCCGGATGGACGGTGCGGGAATATCCGCTGGTTCCGGCAGGGGAACCCGCGGCTCGGGTCCTGCCAGGAACGCCTTCCAGAATGGGGTGAATACCTGGTACGGCCTTCCCTCGCCGGTACGGATCGTCCACGGTTCGCTGAGCAGATTGGCGGCGAAGCTCTCGACCTCCACGCCGCCGGCGCGCAGCCCCTCCTTCAGCTCGGCGTCGGCGTGGCGCCCGTGGCCGTACCGCCGGTTCCAGAACACCCGGGTGGCTCCGGCCGCGCCGACGACGTCTCGCACCTGCTCAGGTCCGTTCCCCCGCCGTAGCACCAGCGTCCCGCCACGGTCCGCCAGCCGGGCCGCGAGCTGGGTCAGGCTGTGGTGCAACCACCAACGGGAGGCTCCGCCCAGTGGCCGGACCCCCGGCGTATCGTCCTCCAGCACGTAGACCGCGATCACAGGTGCTTCGCGCTCGGCGGCGGCGAGAAGCGCCGGGTTGTCGGCCAGTCGGAGGTCGCGGCGCAGCCAGACCACGGTGGAGGAGTCCATGCGGAACCTTCCGCTCGGGGCGCGCCGATCTGCGGGTGGCGCGGATACGGAATCACCCTAAACACATATGCGTTGTGGCGAGCATGAGACTTCACGGAGAGTACGAGCCCAGCACCACCGCGTGGGTGCGCGAGCAGGTCGAGGCCTACGAGACCAGCGGAGGGCAGGAGGCGAATACCCTGAGAGGGCGAGCGGAGTGGCCGATCGTGGTGGTCACCTCTCGTGGGGCCAGATCCGGGAAACTCCGCAAGAACCCTGTGATGCGGGTGGAGTCCGGCGGCGTCTATGCCGCGGTCGCCTCCAAGGGCGGTGCTCCCGAGCACCCGGTCTGGTACTACAACTTCCTCGCCGACCCGGTGGTCGAGGTTCAGGACGGTGCCGAGCCGCGGTTGTACCGCGCACGGCTCGCCGAAGGCGCCGAGCGCGAGGAGTGGTGGGAGCGGTCGGTGGCTCTCTACGCCCCGTACGCGGAGTACCAGGAGAAGACGGACCGGCTGATCCCGGTGTTCCTGCTGGAGCCGGTCGACGAGCAGGAGCGCTGAGGCGGGAGCGACACGGCTACGTCGGTCTGCCGCAGTGGAGTGCCGCAGACCGACGTGTCCGTGTCGCTCCGGTCAGCGAGCGGCGGTGCGCATCACCAGGGCGAGGGAGATCGCTCCGGGGTCGGGGTGCCCGATGCTCCGCTCGGCCAGCGGCCGGGCGCGCCCGATGCGCGGGGTGAGGTCCGCCGTCGCGTCCGCTTCCGTGGTGGCGACCTGGGCGGCGGCAGCCCACGCCTGCGCCAGCTCGCTCTCGTCCTGCTCGAGCGCCTCGGTGAACGGGATCAGCGCGTCGAGGAGGGTCTTGTCGCCTCGCTCTGCCTTGCCGTAGGAGAGGATGTGCTCCAGCGCCGCCCGAACCGCTGTGCGCACCTGGGCTCCGGTGACGGCGGAGTCGTCCGCGAGTGCGCCTGCTGCGGCCCGTAGCCCCGCACCCCACAGGGCGCCGGAGGTGCCGCCGGCGCGATCCCCCCAGGCATCCCCGGCGGCCGCCAGGGCGGATGCGGCCCCAGCCCCGGCCTCGACGGCTTCGGTGAGGGCTTTCAGGGCTGCGTCGGCGCCGTTCGTCATGCCGCGCCCGTGGTCGCCGTCGCCGGCGATTGAGTCCAGCTTGCCCAGTTCGGTCTCGTGCTCGTGCAGGGCAGCCGCCACGCGCTGGCCGATCGCGAGCAGTGCCCGCGCGCTCGCCTGGGACTCGGTAGTGGCCTCCGGGTAGGTGACGGCGGTGGCATCCTCGATCGCGGCAGGGTCGCGGCGGGTGGTGGTGATGGCGCTGCCACGCCGGAATGCGGGCGTCTGGGCGGGAGCCACCCAGAGCCTCTCCAGCTCCTCGTCCAGCCAGAACAGGGTGAGCGAGACCCCGGCCATGTCCAGGCTGGTGATGAGCTCACCGACCTCGGGTGCCACGATCTCCACGCCCGCGTCCTCCAGGAGCGGGGCGATGTCGTTCCACAGCACGAACATCTCTTCGTACTTGGTCCCCCCGAGGCCGTTCACGAGCACGGCAGCCCGGCGTGCGCCGTCGGGACGTTCGGTCAGGACCTTCTCCACGAGCATGCGGGCCAGGTCCGCTGCAGGCAGCACGTCCTCCTCGGCGATACCCGGCTCGCCGTGGACACCCATGCCGACGCCCATCCGTCCCTTCGGCACCGTGAACAACGGGTCCGGATCGCCCGGAAGAGTGCAGCCCGCGAAGGCGACCGCGAACGAGTAGGTGGCATCGTTCGCGCGCTGAGCCACCTCCACCACGCCGTCCAGGTCGTAGCCGGCCTCGGCAGCGGCTCCGGCGATCTTGAAGACCACCAGATCTCCGGTGGTACCGCGGCGCTTGTGCCGCTCCTCGGCGCTCGCGGACGTGATGTCGTCAGCCACCACTACGGTGCGGGTGGGGATGCCCTCGGCGTTCAGGCGCTCCTGGGCGAGGTTGAAGTTCAGCACGTCCCCGGCGTAGTTGCCGTAGGAGAGGAACACCCCGCCTCCGCGCTGGGCGGCCTTGGCCACAGCGTGCACCTGCTGAGCGGACGGGGAGGCGAAGACGTTGCCCACGACGGCGCCGTCGGCCATGCCAGGACCCACCCAGCCGGCGAAGGCCGGGTAGTGGCCGCTGCCGCCGCCGATGACGACGGCGACCTTGCCCTCGGGTGTCTCGGTCGCGCGCACGCACCCACCGGTGACGGGTTGCACGGTGTCGGCGTGCAACCGGCAGAAGCCGGAGAGCATCTCCTGGGCGAACTGGGTGGGATCGTTGAACACCGTTGTCATCGCAGACTCCTCGAGGTCGCGCCAGCTTCGATCGGGCGACGTCTGGGGTCGGGCGACGGCGCCACGTTCAGTCGTTCGTGTGAACGCTCTCAATCCTGCCGTGTTCGTGCTCGTGTTGTCATCGGTGTGCTCATCGTGAGACGCCGGCCAGCGCGCACCCGCTGGCTGACGCGCCACCCGCCGAGCGACTGCGTCGTCGGTGTGGCCCCTACCGCTGCGGGACGCGCCGGGTCGGTGCGCGGCGGGCCGGGTGCGTCACCGGCAGCACACCCGTGGGGGCGGGGATCGCGAGGCGGACTGGCTCCTCTCCGGCCAGTTCGACTGGCGTGCCGTGGTGCGAGGTGCTGAGCGACTCTCCTTCGACCAGCCGGTAGGTCGCGGTGTCGGTGCCGTCCTCGCGGCGAACGTCCACCTCGACCACCGCACCGTTCCACCGGATGCGGAAACGCAGGCGGGTCAGCTCCTTCGGCAGCCGGGGCGCGAAGGTCACCTGCCCGCCGTGATCGCGCATACCGCCGAACCCGGAGACAGCGACCTGCCACGATCCACCCATGGAGGCAATGTGCAGGCCGTCGTCGACGTTGCCGTGCAGATCGCCTAGGTCCACCAGCGCCACTTCGGCCCAGTAGTCGTAGGCGAGTTCCAGGTGGCCGGTCTCGGCTGCCAGCACTGCTTGTGTGGCTGCAGACAGCGAGGAGTCCCGGACGGTCCGGGCCTCGTAGTAGGCAAAGTTCCGTGCCTTCTGCTCGGGAGTGAACAGGTCCCCCCGCAGTTGCATCGCCAGCACGAGGTCGGCCTGCTTGATCACCTGCTTGCGGTAGATCTGGAAGTAGGGGAAGTTCAGCAGCAGCGGGTAGAAGTCATCCGATGTGCCCTCGAAGTCCCACTCGTCCCTTCGGGTGAATCCCTCCGACTGGGCGTGAACCTGCAACTCCTCGTCGTAGGGGATCGCCATGGCAGCAGCAGCCCGGCGCCACCCGGCCACTTCCTCCTCCGTCACCCCGAGCGCGGCGGCGCTCTCCGGGTTGCGCTCGCACGCGGCAGCGGCAGCGGTGAAGTTCGCCTGGGCCATGACATTCGTGTACAGGTTGTCGTCCACGATCGCCGTGTACTCGTCCGGCCCGGTGACCCCATCGATGTGGAACGACCCGTCGGTGTTGAAGTGCCCCAAGGACATCCACAACCGGGCGGTCTCGGTGAGCAGCTCCGTCCCAGGCCCGCGGTCGAACTCGCCGTCGCCCGTCGCGGCCACGTACCGGGCGGTCGCGTCCGCCACCGCGGAGTTGACGTGGAAGGCCGCCGTTCCCGCCGGCCAGTAGCCCGAGCACTCCTTCCCGGTGATCGTGCGCCACGGGAATGCCGCCCCGTGTAGCCCCAGTTCGGTCGCCCGCTCGCGTGCTTGTGGCAGGGTGTCGCGCCGCCACGTGAGGTGGTCGCGGGCCGCCTGCGGCTTGGTGTAGGTCAGCATCGGGAGCGCGAAGAGGTCGGCGTCCCAGAAGGTGTGCCCGTCGTACCCGATGCCGCTGAGTCCCTTGGCGCCCAGACCCTGACCCTCGGCACGGGCCGAGCACTGCAGCACGTGGAACATCGAGATCCGTACTGCCTGCTGCAGCCCGGGATCGCCGTCGATCTCCACGTCGGCGTGCTCCCAGAAGTCGTCGAGGTACGCGCGCTGCTTCGCGGCGAGCTCGTCCCAGCCGATGAGCTTTCCGACGGCCAGCGCTGCCTCCACCTGGTCACGCAGGGCGGGACCGGACCGGCGGTGTGACCAGCCGTACGCCAGATACTTGACCATCCGCAGCTTCGACCCCTTGGGCAGCTGCGCCGTCACCGTGTATCGGGCGAGGTCCTTGTCCGCCTCGATCGTGGTCCGCGCGCCCTGGGGCACTTCCAGCACGTGGTCCATCCCGACCGCCATCCGCAACTTGCTGCGCCGGGTCCGGTGCACCAGCACCGCCTGCTGGTCGCGTGCCGCGGATGCCTCTGATTTGAGCGGACGCTCGAGTACGGCCGCGTCCCGCGGGTCCGAGGAAGGGGCCGCGTTCTGCTCGTTGGCGAGCAGGTCGGAGTACAGAGCGACGTAGACGTTGTCGTCCAGTGCTTCGACCTCATAGTGGATCGCGGCGAGTGACCGGTGGGCGAAGGAGACCAGCCGGCGGGAGGTGACCCGCACCGACTGCCCGTTCGGTGATGTCCACTCGGTTGAGCGGTCGAGGGTGCCGGTGCGCAGATCCAGGGCGCGTTCGTGGGAATGGGTGGTCCCATACCGCAGATCGAAGGGGGAGTCGCCGACGAACAACCGGATGAGCTTGCCGTCGGTGACGTTCACGACCGTCTCACCGGACTCGGGGAACCCGTAGCCGGACTCGGCGTGCGGCAGAGGACGCTCTTCGTAGAAGCCGTTGATGTATGTCCCGGGCACTGCCCGCGGTTCGCCTTCTTCCAGGGTGCCGCGCATGCCGAAGTGCCCGTTCGAGAGGGTGAAGAGCGTTTCGCTCGCCGCGATCTCGTCCGGCATGAGACCGGAGCGTGTCAGCTTCCAAGGGTGGATGGCGTAGCCGTGCCGGGTAGTGGCGTAGGTGGTCGAGTCGCCGCTCTCACTGGTGGTGTGCTGACCGTGTCCGTTGGTCATCAGGACTCCTCGTTGGTCGATGTCTGGGGATGGCTGGGTGTCTGCTCGAGCGAGGAGCCGTTCGGGAGGAGCTCGCCGAGGTCGGCCACCACGACGTCGGCGCCAGCCTCGGCCAGTGCGTGGGCGTGACCGAGGCGATCCACGCCGATCACGTAGCCGAAGTCGCCGGCGCGCCCGGCCTGGACCCCGGCGATCGCATCCTCGATCACGACCGCCTCACTCGGGGCCACCCCGAGTGCTTCGGCTCCGGCGAGGAAGGTGTCGGGCGCAGGCTTGCCCGGCAGGGAGCGATCCGCGGCGATCACGCCGTCGATGCGCGCGTCGAAGAGGTCGATCAGCCCGGCGGCCGTGAGCACGGCTACTGCGTTGGCGGACGCGGTCACCACTGCCGCGGGAATCCCCGCCTCGCGAACGGATTCCAGGTAGGACACCGAGCCGGGGAAAGTCTCCACGCCGCGCTCGTCGAGGATGCGGCGCACATCGGCGTCCTTGCGGTTGCCGATCCCGCAGACCGTCTCAGCTTCCGGCGGGTCCTGCGGCGTTCCCTCCTCGGGGTGGATGTCACGCGAGGCGAGGAAGGTGCGCACGCCGTCGTACCGCCGTCGGCCATCGACGTGGGCGGCGTAGTCCGCCTCGGTGAACTCCGGCAGGCCACGCTCGGCCAGGATGGCGTCGAACGTCTCCTTCCAGGCAGCGAAGTGCAGCGTCGCGGTGCGCGTTAGCACGCCGTCGAGGTCGAACAGGCACGCACGCACGTGGGCAGGCAGACCGAGAGCGGCGAGAGTCTGGGGGGAGGGCATGACGAGCACGCTAGTGCCGACGGGTGGGTGCATGTCGAGCCCTGGGCCGGGTTTCGTCGATCGTTGCTCTCCTGCAACATCGCCGCCACGCAGCCCGCGGCCGCCGAGGAGCCCGGCTGCGACGATTTGCCACCACGTCGCCGAGCCCGCACGCCCCGCTCCACGGGCCGAAAGATTGACCCTTTGACCGCTCACGGGTCGATTTTTCGGCCCGCGGAGCGGGTCGACCCTGAATGTCGGGCCCGTGGGCCAACGGCCCAGGGCAGATTCAACCCACGACGGCGGAAGGTGCCCTGCGATGTGAGCGCACCTTCCGCCGTCGGGGCTCTACATGCCGCCGGTCACCCGGGCGAGGGCTTCCTCCTGCGCTTTGACGCGCCGATCCTGCTGGATGCCCCGGGCGAGGGCAAACAGCATCGCGAACACCATGATGAAGATCGGCAGGCCCACCACGGTGATCACCTGCTGCAGAGCGAACAGCCCCGCATCGCCGGCCAGCACGATCAGCGAGGCCGCGAGCACACCTTCGGCAATACCCCAGAACATCCGCTGCCCGACCGGGCCGGAGCCGGCGTCACCTGTGCAGAGCATGTCCACCACCAGGGAGGCGGAGTCGGAGGAGGTCGCGAAGAAGATCGCCACGATGAGCACTGCTAGACCCTGGATGAGTGTGATCACTCCGTCGGGTACAGCGAACTGATCGAAGAAGGTGAACATGGCTAGCGGTATGTTCTCCTCGGTGACGACCTTCTGAGTGATCTCGCCGCCGCTGCCACCGATGCCATCGAAGTCAAGTGCGGACCAGCCGAAGATCGAGAACCAGATGATCGTGAAGAGAGTCGGAGCCACGAGCACGCCGATGATGTACTCGCGGATGGTGCGTCCCTTGGAGATGCGGGCGAGGAAGATGCCCATGAACGGCGACCAGGTGACCGTCCAGGCCCAGTAGAAGACGGTCCAGCCCGCCTGCCAGCCCCAGCCCTCAGGATCGGTGTACGGCGCCATCGCGTCGTTCCAGAACGACAACGGGATCAGTTGCTGCCCGTAGATCCCGATGGTCTCGATGATCTGCCGGGCGAGGAAGACTGTGGACCCGAAGATGAACACGAACACCATCAGGCCCACGGCCATGCCGATGTTGATGTTGGAGAGGGTCTTCACGCCCTTGTCCAGGCCCCGCACGATCGAGGTCACGGCGACCGCTGTCAGGGTGACGATGATCAGTACCTTCACCCAGACCGCGTCTGGCAGCGCGGTCAGCTCGGACAGGCCGGCGTTGATCTGGGAGGTGCCCAGGCCGATCGAGACCGCCACGCCGAACAAGGTGCCGAGGATGGCGAAGATGTCGATGGTCTTGCCGATCGGGCCGTAGATCTTCTTCTTCAGGAAGGGATAGAACACCGAGCTGACGCGCATGGGCAGCTTGTACCGGTAGACGAAGAAGCCGAACGCCAGCCCGGGCAGGGTGAAGATCGTCCAGGTGTGCAGCCCGAAGTGGTAGAGCGCGAACGCCATCGCATCCTCGGCAGCCTGCACCGAGTGCGGCTCCACCCCGGCCCGCGGCGGTTGCGCGGAGTGGTAGATGGGCTCAGCCACACCCCAGAACATGAGGATCGTCCCGATACCACCGGCGAAGAGCATCGTGAACCACGAGACATTGCTGTATTCGGGCCGGGCATCGTCGGAGCCGAGCCGGATCCTCCCGTACTTGCTGAGCGCCAGGATCACCAGGAACAACAACCACAGGCTCACCCCCATGATGAAGAACCATCCGAGGTTGGTCACGATCCAGGTGCGGGCTGCCGTGAACGCCTCAGCGGTCTGCGACGGCAGGAGCAGCAGCACGATCAGGAAGAAGACCATGCAGGCCGCCGCGACGAAGAAGATGGTCGGGTCCGTCTTCAGCCGCAGGGCAGCGGCCCAGCGTTCCAGTGTTCCGGTCGGTGTGGAGGATCCTTCGGACATGGTGCGCCTTTCGGTCGGCCGACAGCAGCAGTGACGGCCAGGAAGGCGCGAACGTTCTGCCCGCCCTACCGAGCCGATCGATCCGCACCACTGTGGTGCAGATCACGGTCGGCGGCAACCGGAATGGGACACGAGATGTCACAGGAGTTCTTCACGATCGTGTTCACATTCCTGAAATGCCGGGATTCGCAGCCAGGATCTGATCCAGGCGGAACATCCGCTCCTCGCCCTTGGAGTGACAGAAGCCCAGCAGGTGTGATCCAGTGACCGTCATCTCGGAGACCAACCGCACACTGGTGCGCCCGGAGGCGTTGCAGTAGCGGATCTGCACCGGCCGCCCAGCACGAACGGCGTCGGCCAGTTCGTGTGATTCGGCGGAGGACCGGTGACGTGCCTGGGCGGCCACTGCCTCCTCCAGCTCGTCCGTGCCGTGGTCGGCGGAGCTCTCGACTACTTGCGGTAGCTCTTTGGGCGGCGACATATCGCGCAGTGCGGCGAGAGGGTTGTCGCCCGGGAGCACCTCGACCGGCACTCCATGGCAGAGGTCGGGTGTGCGGGTGGGCACGGGTGGCGTGCTGAGGGCGGTGGGGACCGTTGGCGTCGTGCTGTCAGTGGTGCGCTGTGAGTGGTCTTGCATGGTGTGGGCACATCACCTAGTGTGGAACACATGTTCGACGCATGGTGGGAGGAAGTTCCCGGGTCGCAGGAGACCCGGGAACGCCTGCTGCGCGAGCTGGGACGGTCCGAGGCCGAGCTCTCGGGTATCGAGGCGGGCATGCTGGCGACCCTGGTTGCTCACGAGACCCCGTGGCAGGACCGGTTACATGCCCAGGCTGGTAGCGCGGGGTTGCTGGCCGATCTGGAGGGCCTGGACCTGGAACAGCTGGACGAAGCAGGCCTGGTGGAGGTCGCCGCTGCCGCGCAACGGGTGGCATCCCGTGCCCAGCAGATCCAGCTGCGGGCTGCAGCGACACTCACCAGCCGTGAGCCGATGAATCCACAGGTGCTGGCCGAGCACACCACGGGCCCGGCTGGGGTGGCCGGTGACTGCCTGGCACTGCGGTTGCGGTGCAGCAAGCGTCAGGGGCATGACCTGGTCCGGCGTGGGCACCAGTTGTCGACCTACCTGACCCGGACCGAGGAGGCGCTCGCGGCCGGGGTGATCGATCAGGCCCGGGCAGTCGTGATCGCCGACGGGGTGGAGCACGTGCCCTGGCAGGTCGCTATCGCGGTCGAGGGCGAGGTGATCGAGCGTGCCCCGGGCCGCACCCCGGCGCAGCTACGTGCCGACGTCGCAGCCGCGTTGATCGCGGTCGACCCGGATGAGGCTCACGCGCGTGCCCAGCGGCGCCGCCACGAGCGGCGCGTCACTCGCCCCCGTGCCCACCCCGACGGCGTCGCCTCGCTGCGGGTGGAAGGCCCCGTTGGGGACGTGCTCGCCCTCGACCTTGCCCTGGACGGCGCCGCCCGAGCTGCGAAGGCCAGCGGGGATACCCGCACCCTGGACCAACTACGCTTCGACGCCCTGACCGGCCTCGGCCACCACGCCCTCGCCACCGGCACCCTCCAGACCGGTGCCCTCGATACACCCACCGCACCCACACCACCCACCGAGCAGAGCGGGCAGAACGAGCAGAGCGGGCGGAGCGGGTCGAATGCAGGGTGGCCGGTCGCGACCCGTAACGGGCACCGGCCCAGTGTTCACGTCACGATGAGCCTGGAACAGCTCCTGCCCGAACCTCTCGAGGGTGCTACCGGCCACCAGGGCGGTAGCAGCGCCAGCCACCGGCCCGAGCACACCACCGGACGCCCACCCGAGGACGCCACCGGACGCACGCTCGAGGGTGCCACCGATCCCGGGGCGCCGATCCCGATCGGTCAGGTACCCGTGATCGAGGGGTACGGTCCGATCGACCCGGCTACCGCCCGCGCCCTGGCGGCCGGTGGGATCTGGCGACGCCTGGTCACCGACCCCTTGACCGGTTCCCCGGTCGATATCGGCACCACCCGCTACACACCACCCGCGGCCATGGCTGACCGGATCCGCGCCCGTGACCGTACCTGCGTGCGCCCCGGCTGCACCCACCCTGCCAGCGAGGCCCAACTCGACCACACCACCGCTTACAACGACGGCGGCCACACCAGCGACGCCAACCTCGGCGCGTTGTGCACCCGTGACCACCTGATCAAAACCCACGGCGACTTCACCCTCACCCAACCCGAACCCGGCATCTTCGAATGGACCACCCCCACCGGCCACCGCTACCGACGAGAACGCGACGGCACCACCACCGACCTCACACCCGGCGGGCCACGCACCCCAGGACCCACACCAGCCCAACCCGGGGATGACGAGGACCCACCCTTCTAAGCGGAACCTCGCACTAGCACGCCGCACCACGAGCACGCCGCACCGCACCGCACCGCACCGTGCCGTGCCGTGCCGTGCCGCCGGCCGCCCACCGTCGACCGTCGACCGCCAGGAGTGCCCTGGCCGTCGCGATTCCTTCTCGTCCCCACCCGGGTTCGGTCACCGGCCCGTCGCGCGCCTGGAGCCCTCCCCGCGCGCACCGGACCCCACCGCACTATCGTCACCACCACAGGCGTGAGGAGGTCGCGATGTCCACACCAGCCGATCCGGCCGAGTACGACGAGGTGCAGCTGCTGGAGGAAGACGAGAACATCCCACCGCGGCCCGAGGAGGAGGCGGCCGACCTCTTGCGATCCGAGCCCGCGGATCGGACGCCGGACCAGCACTGACCAACCTCACGACTGCAGATCCGCACGCTCAGTGTTCAGTTGTGTGCAGATCCGTGCACTCCGGTCGAACGGGTGCCAGAGTCGGGTCGCCGACCTTCCTCTGCAAGGAGATCCCACCGATGTCGATATCCCTGCGCCCCCGACTCCGAACCGCGGCCGCGACCGTCCTCACTGCGGCGCTGCTGGCGGCGATCACTTCACTGGCACCGACGGCGGCCCAGGCTGCCGAACTCCCAGCCCTCACCAACCCCACCTTCGCCGACGTCAGTCCGAACGGAGTCCCGGCCGGCTGGGGAACCTGGGCACCTGCAGGCGCCGCCACGGTCACCGTGGACCAGAGCGCCGGCCCCGAGGGTGGCCCTGCGGTCGCGATCGCCTCGGACTCCGGCCCCGACGCCCGCCTCGCTCTCACCCAGCGCATCGACGTCGACTCCTCGACCGCCCGTGAACTCACCTTGACCGGCTGGGTCCGCGGCGATGGCCTGACCGGCGGCTTCAGCATGTTGCGGATCCAGGCCTATGACGCGGCCGGGAACGTGGTCGTGCCCGTCAACTCCGGGCCGTACCTCACCGGCACCTTCGACTGGCGCACCTACTTCACCGACATCGTGCTGCCCGAGAACGCGGCTCGGATCTCGGTCGAACCGATCCTCGACCGGGCCGGCGGCACCATCTGGTTCGCCGACCTCTCGATCACCGAGACCGTCGACGACGGCGCCACCCTCACCGCCTCCCCGAACGAACGCGGTCCGGTCGAGCTGTCGTGGGCCTTCGAGGACGTCCAGGCCGACCGCTACGCGGTTCACCGCACCGAGGGGACCACGCCGCCGACGGCGTCCCCCGAGACCCGCCTCAAGGTCGCCCTGGCGCCGACCACCGCCGACGCCACCGCCGAGCCCGGCACCACCTACACCTACCTCGTGCTCGCCCTCGACGCCGAGGGCGAGGTGCTCGCGACCAGCCCGTCCGCCACCACCACGACCGCCGGCACCTTCGCCGACCGGACCGTGCTGAGCCTGGTCACAGCCCTGGTCACCGACGACGGCACCCACATCAGCTGGGCGGTCGCTGATGGCGAACCCACCTCCGACCTGACCGTTCAGGTCGGGAGCGCGGGGCCGACCTCGGTCGAAGGTTACGAGGGCAGCGTTCAGGCGGCTGCCGCGAGCCCAGGCACGGAGGTCGTGTTGCGCTCGGGCGGTACCGAGCTCGCACGCGCCGAGGTCGGTGCCTCCCAGCATCCCCGCTCACTCGTCGACGCCGATGTCGCCGCCCGAATCCAGGCGGATCTCGCCGCCGGCGAGCCGACGATCACCGGTGCCTGGAATGCCCTCACCGCCCGCCTCGACGGGACCGGATCCGCCTACCCCGGCTCGGCCACCGAGCTCTACCGTGCCCGCGATGCCGCCTTCGCCTACGCCGTCACCGGCGAGCAGTCCTACGCCCAGGACGCCTACGACGCCATCATGGCCGGTGCCGACTGGATCACTGCGCGCGAGACGAACATGGGCCTCGAACTTGGGCGCGGGGCGCTGAATCTGGCACCCGCCTACGATCTGGCCCACGCGGGCTGGACCGAGGCCCAGAGCGCCGACGTACGCGACCTCATGACCCGCACCACCGACCTGCTCTCGACCTATCACCACGACACCCTCGACGGCGCCGACCGGGCCTCCAACTGGGTGGCCGTGACCCACGGCACCGAGCTCGCGCTGCTGCTCGCCGCCCGCGGCGACGGCGACTTCGGCACCCATGACGAGCGGATCACGTACCTGATCAACCAGGTGGCACGCCACCTGCAGGACGGCTACACCGAGACCGGATGGACCCAGGAGGGGTGGGACTACTTCCACTACGCCCAGCTCTACCTGTTCCCCTCCCTTTTCATGGCTCAGGATGCCGGAGTACGCGCCCTCGATCCGGTGCTGGCCGACGTCGACTTCTGGAACCTCGCCCTGCACGTGGTCTCCTCCAGGGCTGACGGCGATGTCTCCCAGTTCGGCGTCTCGGGGCCCGCGAACCAGGTCAGCGGCACCTTTCCGCTGCTGTTCTCGACCGCGCCCGACGGCGTCCTGCCGGGCCTGAAGCACCTGTACGACCACGTTCAGGGCGTCGCCACCGCCGAACCCCGCTTCGACGACGTGCACAGCATGTTCGCCGTCCTCTACTACCCGTCCGAGGTGAGCAGCGACCCGGCCGACATGAGCGGCGAGGCCGTGCAGCAGGCCCAGCAGGCGCTGCTCGACGACGAGGCGGGCTTCTACGCCTTCCGCTCCGACGTGGCCGGCACAGACGACACCCTTATCTCCACGTCCAACCGCAACACCCAGCACAAGGGCTGGGCCGCGGCGGAGACCTTCGCCCTCTCCTGGATGGGGCACGACACCACCTGGGCGCAGCAAGGCAGCAAATCTCATGACCCGCTGCTGTGGAGCAAACCGCTCGTCGACGGCGAGCTGGAGCCCTTCGAGAACCAGTACAACACCGTGCGCGGGGAGGGCGTGAGCCTGGCCTCCCGGGCATTCGAGGGGCAGGGTGGCGGGTACGTCCAGCTCGACGGCTCAGCCAATTTCGAGGTCACCACCGCTGAGCGCGAGCAGGTCGTCGACCTCGCACCGGGCGGAGACGCCGACGCGATCGTGGCCATCCACGACACCTTTGCCGACACCACCTCCCACAGTTGGGACTGGCAGCTACGCCCGGACGAGACCGTCACCATCGCCGCCTTCCCCGACGGCGCAGCCCACGAACCGCTCTTCACCTTCACCGGCACCGACGGAGCCACGCTGTCCGGATTCGTGCCCGATCGGGAGGACTTGACGGTCCAGGTCATCGACCAGACCCTGCGGCTGACCCGCACCGGCGCCACTGCGGAGTTCGGGATCGTGCTCGCCACCTCTGCCAGCGGAGCGTTGGAGGCAGAACTCCTCGACGGAGTCCTGCTACTCGACGGCCGCGTCATCGACCTGGCCGCCCTCGCCTCAGTCGAGGACGGTTTCCCCACGGAAACTGACGATGCGACGCAACCCCCCGCCGTCGGCGTCCTCAGCTCGGACAACGGCTGGGACACCGGTCTGCGCGACGGTGACTACACCATCACCATGAACATGTGGTGGGGCAGCAACGCGAGCCGGGTGCACCTGTATGAGGACGGCACGCTGATCGCCTCCGAGCGCCTCGACGCGGCGAGCCCGGCGGCTCAGGAGGTGGAGTTCGACCTCACCGGCCGCACCGACGGCGACTACGTCTACACCGCCACGCTCGTCAACAGTGCAGGATCCACCACGACGGCGCCCCTCACCGTTGCCGTGACCGATGCCTCTCCCGGGGTCCCCGTGCTCAGTCACGACAACTGGGACGGCGACGGTTCGTTCACACTCACCGCCGACCTGTGGTGGGGGACCAACGCCGACCGCTACCGGCTCTACCAGGGCGAGGAGCTCATCGCGAACGGCGAGCTCGAGACCGCAACCCCCGGCCACCAGCGGATGGCGCACGAGGTCGCCTCCCTTGAACCGGGCAGCCACGTCTACCGGGTGGAGTGGATCAACGATGCGGGGTCCACCTCGTCGCGGGAGCTGACCGTGCGCGTGCGCTGACGGGCGGGCGCTGACGGCACTGACGGCGGGGCACAATGGGCGCCATGCTCCCGACCGAGCGGCGCGCCCGGCTCCTGCGTGAGTTGCGGGTGCACGGCACCGTGCGCACCGAGGAGTTCGCGCTCAGGGTCGGCGCCTCCGGGATGACCCTCCGCCGCGATCTGGCCGAGCTCGAGCAACAGGGACTCCTCAGGCGGGTCCATGGTGGCGCGGTCTCATCGAGTGAACCCGCCACGTCACCCCGGTCCAGCGCACCCGTGGCCACGATCGGGATGGTCATCCCCTCGGCCAGCTACTACTTCCCTGACGTGATCCGCGGTGCGCAGGCTGCGATCACTGCCGCCGGGAGCAGGATGATCCTCGCCGTCTCGGAGTACTCACCCACGCGTGAGCGCGAGCAGATCACCCGGCTGCTGGACCGTGGAGTGGACGGGCTGCTCGTCGCACCTGCCTCGCACGCCACCGAGGACCCGGAGACCTACCGACTGCTCGCAAACGCTCCGGCGGCGGTGGTGGTGCTCGAGCGGAGCCTGGAGGGCTCGCCATGGCAGGGAGAGCTCGACGTGGTCCGATGTGATCACGAGGTGGGCGGACAGCGGGCGGCGACGCACCTTCTCGAGTCGGGCTGCACCCGGCTGCTCGTCGCCACTCGGCGCGGCCCGACGGCGCCACTGGTTCGAGCGGGCGCGCGCCAGGTCGCGCAGGCGGCCGGCCTGAAGCTGGAGGTGCTCACCCTGCCGCCGGCCACCGCACCGGGGGCGGAGCTGCACCAGGCATTGGCGGCGATCGCCGACCGGGCACGCACGGGGGACGTTGACGGAGTGATCGTCGTCCCCGACGAGGTGGCGATCGGTCTGGTCGACCTGGCCGAAGATGCGGGTCTGGCGGTACCTGGCGATCTGGCCGTCGTCGCCTATGACGATGAGGTGGCTGCACTGTGCGCGACACCGCTGACCGCCGTAGCGCCCCCTCGCCGCGACGCCGGCACGTCCGGCGCCGAACTGTGCCTGCGACGGGTGATGGCCCGCCTCAGATCCGACGTCGCTCCGGCACGGTCGAACCTGGCGCTGTCTCCCGCGCTGAAGATCCGGGAGACGACGATCAGCTAGTCGCATGTTCGACGCCGTAGTCACTGCCACCGCGCAGAGGGCCGCGACCCCTCGATCACCGCAACCGCGCCGCGCGCTTCAGCAGATGCACCCGCTCAGCCTCACTGCTGGCCGCATCCGCGGCCTCCACGTACAGCTCACTCGCCCGGTGGGCGTCGCCTGCGTGCTCGTGCAGCCAGGCGGCGACAGCGGCTCGGCGAGGGACGCCGTCGGGAACCTCCGCCAGGGCCCGCAGGCCCGCGGGTGGGCCGTCCACCTGCGCGACGGCCACGGCCCGGTTCATGACGATCGCCGGATTCCGCGGCACCAGGCGCGCCAACTCGTCGTACCAGGAGAGCACCTGCAGCCAGTCGGTCTCCTCTGCCCGGGTAGCGTCGTCGTGCAGTGCCGCGATGGCCGCCTGCACCTGATACTCACCGAGCCTGTCGCGGGTCAGCGCACCCTGCAGGATCTGCACACCCTCGGCGATCATCGCCGTGTCCCAGCGGGTGCGGTCCTGCTCGTCCAGCGGCACCAGTTCGCCGGTCGAGGTCAACCGTGCGGCCCGGCGTGCATGATGCAGCAGCATCAGTGCCAGCAGCCCGTCGATCTCCGGATGTCGGTCGGCATTGGCGAGCTGGCGTGTGAGGCGGATGGCCTCCTCGGCCACGTCCACCGGACCGGTGAACCCGTGGTCGAACATCAGGTACAGCACCCGCAGTACCGCAGCGGCGTGGCCGACCCGGTCAAACCGGGCATCACGCAGGGTGCGTTTGGCCCGGCTGATCCGCTGCGCCATCGTCGCCTCCGGCACCAGGTACGCGCGGGCGATCTGCGCCGTCGTCAGCCCGGCCACCGCACGCAATGTCAACGCGACCGCCGACGCCGGGCTCAACTCCGGGTGGCAGCAACGCGTCAGCAGCAGGAGAGTGTCGTCCGCCTGCTCCGCAGGCCCGGTAGGAGGCTCGACGGCGACTCTCACCTCCCGCTGCCGGCGCGCCTGCTCCGAGCGCACCTGATCGAGGAACTTGCGCCAGGCCACCCGCACCAGCCACGCGGGCGGGTCCTCCGGCATCCGTTCGGGCCAGCGGCGCACTGCCTCGATCAACGCCTCCTGAACCGCGTCCTCCGCGGCTGTGAACTCGGCCCCGCGCCGCACCAGCACTGCCAGCGTGCGGGGGCCGAGTTCGCGCAGCAGACCCTCCATCAGGCGATGGCAGGCGGTTCAGACATGAACGGCCGCACCTCGATCCACTCCCCGATCGGACGTCCACCGGGTCCGGGGGCCGAGGAGAGGAACGCCGCCGCCTCGTGCGCTCGCTCGGTCGAGTCGACGTCGATGATCATCCAGCCGGCGATCAGATCCTTCGACTCCGCGAACGGGCCGTCGGTGAGCGGCGGCCTGCCCTCGCCGTCGAAGCGCACGAAGGTCCCCTCCGGGGAGAGCGCCTGAGCATCGACGAACTCGCCACGCTCGCGCAGCGTGTCGGCTACGTGGTTCATGAAGGTGATGTGCGCGTCGATCTCCTCCGGGGTCCACTGGTCCATCGGCACAAAGTCCTCGCAGGCAGGTTCCGGTGCGCCGCGGTAGTGCTTCAGCAACAGGTACTTCGCCATGACTCTCTCCTCTGTCGTCCTTGCCGGCCGGTCCACCGACACCCAGGAGACGGAGCCGGGCCACCGTTCTCGACATCGTCGCTCGATGACCTCTCCGTCGGCGCCCGCTCGTCTCCGGATACGACTCCGACGTGGGTAGCCAGCGTTGAGCGCGTAGGTTGCGGGGATGCACTCCTTCCACCTGGTGCAGGTGCCTGCTCGAGTCACGGTACGGGCGATCACACGCCCGCCACGTGAGATTCCCGGGTTGCGGCACCTCGAGTGCCTGGCCACGATGCGACTTGGCGCGCCTGTCGTATCACCGGACCGGATGCAGGTGCGACGGTTGGCAGTGTTCGCTGCGTGGGAGACGGAGGCGGCGCTGGAGCGCTTCCTCCGTGAGCACCCCTGGGGTGAGCGACTTGCCACGGGCTGGCATGTGCGGTTGGAGTTCCTTCGCCGCTGGGGCCATGTCGCTGAGATGGGGGACCTGCCCGAGATCGCCGCCAGGTCCGATCCCGGTGAACCTGCTGTTGCGGTCACCCTCGCGCGCATGCGGATGCCTGAGCTGCCCCGCTTCGTCCGCTGGGGCCGGCCCGTGGAACGACTCGTCCGTGACCACCCGGGAACCACATTGGCGCTCGCAGCCGTACGCCCCCCACGGACGGTCTCGACGTTCTCGGTGTGGCGCTCGACGCGGGAGATGACCGACATGGTGCATGGCCGCAGCGATGTGGACGCCGCGGCGCGCCATGCCGACGCCATGGGTGAGCGTGAGCGTCGTGACTTCCACCACGAGTTCACCACCCTGCGGTTCCGGCCTCTCTCCGAGCACGGCGTCTGGGAGGGCAGAGGCGACTACACCGCGAGGCGCTGAGCTTCGCACGTGCCGGAGAAGCGCGACGTGGAAAGTGACACGACGGGGCACCCACCGCGAACGGTGGGTGCCCCGTCGTGCCCTGTCACGTGGTGGCGCAGCCGCGCCGGGCATCTTTACGGCCCAGTGGGAGGCTGCGGCGTCGAGGTCGGGTTCGAGGGCGGGGGAGTGTGACTCCCGTCGGATTTCTTCTCGTCGAGTTTCGCCAGCGTCCGGGCAGCCGCGTCCCGGCCGCCGAGACCGAAGGCGAGTGCCGCTGCCAGCGCGCCACCCACGACCACCGCACCGAAGGCGAGGTTGATGATCGAGTCGGCGATCTCCATGTACTTCAGGCCCATGGCTGTGAAGAGGGCGATCGTCACCCACTTGATCACCGTGCTGGCAGTGCCGCTGCCGACGAGGCGCGAGAGGAGACTCGCCACCAGGAAGCCGGCTGCGATGATCACGCCACCGAAGAGCACCTTGCCACCGAGCTCGAGCACCTCGTTCAGGATCGCGGTGACCTCGGGGAAGTCCAGCGCCCGCGCGGCCATGATGGCGAAGAACACCATGATCGCCACCTGAGCGATGCGGGTGATGATCGTCGATGCGCTCTGACCCTCCGGCACGATCTCCAGCTTGGCGATCGCACGGTCGGTGCCCAGGCCCTGCAGTGTGGACTCGAGCAGATTGCCGACGAAGGTGGAGATCAGGTACCCGAGGCCGAGAATGATGGCGGCCGCGATGATCGCCGGGATCGCGTTCAGAATGAGACTGAGCATCTGCTCGGCCGGATCGGAGATCGCGGAGATTCCCAGGATCTGCAGTGCGGCGATCGAGACGACGATCAGGATGATCGCGAAGACGAGGTTGCCGACGAGGCCGGCGATCTTGTTGGCGTCGAACCCGCTGCTCGGTTCCTGCGGCTGGCTCGTGGGTGCACCCGACTCGCTGCCCCTCGCCTCGTCGAGCACCGTATCGGTCCCCGACTTCACTTTCTCACTGAGCTTCGAGAAGTTGACCGCCCGGATCGCGGTCTCGACCAACTGGCGCACGATCTTCGCCAGGACGTAACCGATCACGAAGACGAATGCGGCTCCGATGAGATTCGGCAGGAACCCGAGAATGCCGCTGAGCAGCGACTGTATCGGAGCCAGCACCTGGGTGAGGGCGAACAGCTGCAGGATTGCTGTCAGGCCGAACAGCCAGACCAGCAGCGAAGCGACCGTGCCGATCGATTCCCCGAGTGATTGTCCATCTTGACCCTGCCGTTGCAGGAAGGACACCTTCCCGACAAGTTTGCCGATCGCCCATCTGACGACCCGGGCAAGGATCCATGTCACCAGAATGATGACGATCGCGAGAAGCACCTTCCCGAGAATCCCCCACCAGTCGATATTGTCGAAATCCATCGCCTACTCCTTTGTCACGTGTCTGACGCCGCTGAGGCATTGGTACGCGTCTGAGACGCTAGCAGTGGTCGGTGGCGGCTGCATATGGTGCGTTGTACATCCGGTCAAGCTCTTCGGCGGTGTTCAGGCCGTGGTGTTGCTCTCATTTGCTAGCGGGAGATTCGATTCGTTCGTAGCCTCGGGCAGAGAGTCAGCGCCCGAGGGCGGCGTGCAGCTGCAACGACGCCCGGCGCGCAAGCCCCCAGAAAGTGGACATCCATGTCACTCGCGCACGATGAGCCTGCTACGGCGGAGCCTGGTTCCGATCAGGCGATCGTCGACGCCGTGCGCGCCGGCCGCATCAGCGAGTTCGCTCTGTTGTACGAGCGTTACCGCGCAGAGGCCATGCGCATTGCCCGCCGCAGCGCCGCATCTGACGACGCGGCCGACCTCGTGCAGGAGACGTTCGCTCGGGTGCTGCGCGCGATCCGCAACGGTGGCGGCCCCACGCAGGATGTCGCCGGCTACATCTTCCGCACCTTGCGCAACCTCCGGATCGACCGGGGTGGGCGTCGTGAGGCCCCCTCTGACGACGTCGAGGCGCTCGGTCCTCCCGGACTGTGGGTGGTCGACGGCGAGGCAGAGCGCTCGATCGACCGGCGGTTGGTCGCCGAGGCGTTCGGAGAGCTGCCACCTCGGTGGCGTGAGGTGCTGTGGCTCACCGAGGTCGAGGGAATGGGCCCGGGTGAGCTTTCCGGCCGTATGGGAATGAAGCCGACGGCGATCGCCACCCTGTCCTCGCGAGCTCGCCGGGGCTTTCGGTCGGCGTGGCTGCAGGCTCACGTGCGCACGGGTGGCGTGCCGATCGCGTGCCGGCCGTTCGCTGCCCGGCTCGGTGACTATGAGACCGGCCGGCTCTCTCCGCGGCGTCGGCTCGAGGTGGAGCGTCACCTTGAGTCGTGTGATCGGTGCCCGGCCGTGGTCGCCGAGCTGGCTGCGGTCTCCGAGCGTCTCGGGGCGGCCATCCTCCCGGTTGTCCTCCTCGCTCCCACCTCCTTGTGGTGGGTCTTTGGCGGTGTCACCAAGGTCGGGCTCGTGCTGGCGGGGACTGTCAAGGCGGCGGCCTGGACGCTACGTGACCCGAAAGTTGCGCTCGGCGCCGGGGCGGGGACGGGGACCACGCTCATTGCCGCCGCGGCGTTGGCTGTCGCGCTCACCGGCGAGCCCCCGGTGGAGACCATCACCACCCCGCCCGCCCCCACCCCCAGTGCCAGCGCGTCGCCAGCGCCCTCCCGCCCGGACCCCGATCCTGTGGAGGATCCGACCCCCGTCGAGAACGCGACACCGGATGCGGAATCGCCGGCCGAACCGCCATCTCCCGATCCTGCCTCCCCGAGCCCGGAGCCGGTGGCGCCAACCCAGCCCTCGTCCGAACTGTCCGCACCCGCGGTCGAACCCAGCCCGGTCGCGCTGCACGCCCCTCCTGAAAGTCCGGACGCCGGGGCAGCCGCCGAGCCGGTGGACCCGGTAGACCCGGTGGACCCGGTAGACCCGGTCGAGGAACTGACGGTGCCGCCACCCCCGGTGATCACCACTATGCCCGCATCTGGCCTGCTCGTGGCGCCCACGATCACAGGCACGGCGCTTCCTGGTGCGCTGATCGCCCTTACGGGTGATGACGGATCCTCCACCACGACGGTCGTCGCCGGCGAGGACGGCGGATGGACTCTCGTCCCGTCGTCACCCGCTATGAACTACCACGCGACTCAGCTCATGGAAGCCGGTGGTTCGGAGCAGTACGAGGGTGAGTCCGAGCCCAGTGGGCCCGCCGGGCCGTTCGACTACTTGGTGCCGACCTGGCAACAGCCCGCCCCGGGAAGTACTGCTGTGCTGGAGGACCTCGACCAGGATGGTGAGGAGGATGACCTCCGGATCCTGGTCATGGGTGAGAGCGGTGCTCAAGTCGAGGTGAGGACCGATGGCAGTCTGCTCGGTGGTGTGGCCATCGGACCCGGTGTGGTCGGCCACCACGTCATCCCCGATGCCGAAGTTGGTGAACGCACCTTCGAGATCCGCTATGTCGATACGGAGACCGGTGCCGTAGGTCAGGTGGTTTCCGTGACGGTCACCGTCGTCGAACCCTGACGTCGTTCTGGTCGCGTCACCTGGCCCTGTGCGACGACCAACTCCCGTTGCTGTGACGTAGTTCACAATCTGGATGCGTGACGCATGCCCTCCTTCTGGGTCGTACTCCATGTGCGCGGGTCCTTCGCCGCACTGCCGCTCACGAGCGGCCCGGGTGCGGAACGCCGCAGGGGGGTGTTCCGCACCCGGGGCAGGGGCGAGCTGGTCGAGGACGAGCCAGCACCTGCGTGCGGTGGCGCTGGGACGTGGCCGGTGCGACGCTGTCCATGCCCGGACCTGGGCGCCGGAGTTCGTAGGCCCCTCACCCCGGGCCCGGAGAGCGAGTGCTGATGCGCGTCGGTGTCGTCACCGAGATCAAGAACAACGAGTACCGAGTATCGGCCACCCCGGCCGGTGTCCACGAGCTGGTCGGCCACGGTCACGAGGTGCGGGTACAGGCCGGTGCTGGCCTCGGATCCGCTTTCGACGACGAGGTCTACCGGCTGGCAGGAGCCGAGATCGTTGCCGAGGCAGGCGCGGTCTGGGAGTGGGCCGACCTGGTGCTCAAGGTGAAGGAGCCGGTGGCAAGTGAGTACGGCTACCTGCGTGAGGGGCTGACGCTCTTCACCTACCTGCATCTGGCAGCCGATGAGGATCTGACCCGGGCGTTGCTCGACTCCGGCGCGACCGCTATCGCCTACGAGACTGTCCAGGCGCCGGGTGGGGCGCTCCCGCTGCTGGCGCCGATGAGCGAGGTTGCCGGACGTCTGGCCACCCAGGTCGGTTCCTTCCACCTCATGCGCCCCCACCGTGGCCGGGGCCAGTTGCTGGGCGGAGTCCCTGGTACCCCGCGCGGTGAGGTGCTGATCATCGGCGGCGGTGTCGCCGGCGAGCAGGCGGCGACGATCGCGGTCGGCATGCAGGCCCGCGTCACCATCGTCGACGTCTCCCTTCCCCGGCTGCGGGCGCTCGACGATCGGTTCGGTACCCGGATTCAGACTGCCCGCTCCAGCCCATACATCATCGCCGAGCAGATCCGTCAGGCGGACCTGGTTATCGGGGCGGCGCTCGTCCCAGGGGCGCACACACCCACCCTGGTCACTGACGAGATGGTGGCCACGATGCGCCCTGGGTCGGTTCTCGTCGACGTCGCGATCGATCAGGGCGGCTGCTTCGAGGGGTCCCGGCCCACGACCCATGACGACCCGATCTTCTCCGTGCATGAGTCGCTCTACTACTGCGTGGCGAACATGCCCGGAGCAGTTCCGATCACCTCCACCATCGCGTTGACGAACTCCACCCTTCCCTACGCTCTGGCCATCGCCGATGCGGGATGGGCGGGTGCCGTCGACGCCGATCCTGCGCTCGCGGGCGGTGTGAACGTGACCGCCGGCAGCCTCGTCAATGCAGCGGTCGGCGAGGCGCACGGGATCCCGGCTGAGTCGCTCGCCGATCTGAACCTTCCCCGGTGACCGTTGGGCCTGCGGCGCCGCGTCCGGCGGGCCAGAATACGCGTGTACCCGAGTCCGAGAGGATGCATCATGACCACGTTCACTGCATGGAAGTTCGCCACCGTCGAGGGCGGGGAGACCGCCGCGCAGACGCTCAAGCAGGCATGGGGCGAGGGGCTGGTGAAGGTCGAGGACTACGCCGTCGTGGAGTGGCCCATCGGCGCTGACCACCCGAAGGTCAAGTACGAGGACCGGGACAACTGGCGCGCGGCCGGCTGGGGTGCGCTCATCGGCGCCGTGCTGGGCTCGTTGTTCTTCCTGCCCGCGGTCGGCGCCGCTGCCGGCGCGGCGATCAACCTGCTGCGCAAGCGCGCCGAGGGCATCGGCATCACCTCCGATCAGCTCGACGCGATCGGCAAGGAGGTCGTGCCAGGCACGTCGGCGCTGTTCGTCGTCACCTCCGATGCCGACCGCGACCGGCTCGCCGAGCGCTTCCACGGGCAGCAGGCCGAACTGGTCGCGAGCAACCTCGTGCAGGGTGAGGCCCGCGATGTCGAGCGGGCCTTCGAGAACTGAGGAACCGCCTCGTCGCGGCTCAGCCGTGCACAGCCGCCTCGTGCCGGACGTGGCCGACCGGTTCGATCTGGAACGTACAGTGCTCGACGTCGAAGTGTCCTTCCAGGCACTCGGCGAGACCGTCCAGAACCCGGCACTCGAGGTCGCGGTCGAGGTCGCGGCCAGCCTCGACGACCACGTGCGCGGAGAGCACCGGCACCCCACTGGTGATCGTCCAGGCGTGCAGGTCGTGCACGTCGACGACCTCCTCGATCGCCGTGATGTGCGCTCGCACCTCGTCCAGGTCGATCCCCCGTGGGGTCGACTCGAGCAGTACGTCGGCTACGTCCTTGAGCAACATCAGGGCGCGGGGCAGGATCAGTAGCCCGATCGCGAACGACGCGATCGCGTCGGCCCGGGCCCACCCGGTCGTCATGATCACCACCCCCGCCGTGATCACCGCAATCGAGCCGAGGAGGTCGCCGAACACCTCCAGATAGGCACCGCGCATGTTGAGGCTTTCGCCGCGGGAGCTCGTCAGCAGCAGCAAGGACACCAGGTTGGCCACGGCTCCGATCGCGGCCGCCACCAGCATCGGCGTGGTCTGAATCTCCGGCTCGCTGCCCCAGCGGGTGAGTGCCTCGCGGATCACCAGCACTCCGACGGCGCACAGGACCAGTGCATTGACCATCGCCGCAAGTACCTCGGCCCGCTGCCACCCGAACGTCCTCGCCCGTGTCGGCGGGCGCGTTGCCAGGTGGGCGGCGACGAGCGCGATCGCTACGCCCGCCGCGTCGGTGAGCATGTGCCCGGCGTCGGCCAGGAGTGAGAGCGATCCTGAGATCCACGCGCCGAACGCCTGGGCGACCATCGCTGTCAGCGTGATGCCCAGCACCAGCTGGAGCCGGCGCCGGTTCGCCTGTGTCGCGGTGATGGCGTGGTCGTGGTGGCGGCGGTTCTCGCGGGAGTGGCCGCCGTCGCCCGCCGCGTCGTCGTCATGGCCTGCGTGTGCCATCTCGTCCTTCCGCGATCGGCTGCTCGGTCCTTGCAAACTATACCGCCTAGGGGTATCTTTTCCATACCCCCTGGAGGTATCTGTTTGGGGCTGTGAAGGAGACAAACGATGAGCACCACTGACCAGACGCAGGGCGAGCTTCAGCGCATCGAGCTGGGGATCGGCGGGATGACCTGCGCCTCCTGCGCGGCACGGGTTGAGAAGCGCCTCAACCGGCTCGCGGGAGCCAGCGCGAGCGTCAACTACGCCACGGAGAAGGCCCGGATCTTCCACCCGCCGAGCATCACGGTCCCCGAGCTCATCGCAGCAGTCGAGCAGGCCGGATACAGCGCCCATGAGGTCCATGCTCCCGGAGCCTCCGACGGCGGAGCTTCAGCCGCCGAGTCAGGTGCGGCCGGGCAGCAGGAGGAGCAGGAGCAGACCGGCCCGCACAGTCTCGCCGCGATGCGTCACCGTCTCATCATCAGCGCCCTGCTCTCGGTCCCGGTGATCGTGCTCGCCATGGTGCCCGCGCTGCAGTTCACGAACTGGCAGTGGCTCTCCCTCGTGCTGGCCGCCCCGGTGGTGGTGTGGGGAGCTGCTCCTTTCCACCGCGCCGCCTGGACCAATCTCAAGCACGGTGCCGCCACGATGGACACTCTCATCTCGATGGGCACCTCGGCGGCGTTCGCCTGGTCACTGTGGGCGTTGTTCTTCGGCACCGCCGGCCACCCCGGGATGACGCACCCGTTCTCCTTCACGCTCGGATCCGCCGATCCCTCCGGTGCCCTCTATCTCGAGGTGGCGGCCGGCGTGACCACCTTCATCCTTGCCGGCCGGTACTTCGAGCTGCGCGCCCGCCGCAACGCCGGTGCGGCCCTGCGAGCGCTGCTCGATCTGGGCGCCAAGGACGTCGCGATCCGGCACGGCGGTCAGGAGATCCGCCGCCCGGTGAGTGAGCTGGCCGTCGGAGACGAGTTCGTGGTCCGCCCGGGCGAGACCATTGCCACCGACGGTCAGGTGGTCGAGGGACGCTCCGCCGTCGACGTCTCGATGCTGACCGGAGAATCGGTGCCGGCCGAGGTGGAGGCGGGGGACGCCGTCGTGGGTGCCTCGGTGAACGTGGGCGGCCGGCTCGTGGTGCGTGCGACCCGGATCGGAGCGGACACCCAGCTCGCCCGGATCGCCGCGCTGGTTGAGGAAGCGCAGAACGGCAAGGCGGCCGTGCAGCGGCTCGCCGATCGCATCTCCGCAGTCTTCGTGCCGATCGTCATCCTGATCGCGTTGGCGACGCTGATCGTGTGGTGGGCCGTCTCGGGCGAACCCGCCAGTGCATTCACAGCGGCGGTGGCCGTGCTCATCATCGCTTGCCCGTGTGCACTCGGACTAGCCACCCCGACGGCGCTGCTCGTCGGTACCGGGAGAGGCGCCCAGCTCGGCATCCTGATCCGCGGCCCCGAGGTGCTCGAGTCCACCCGCGCTGTCGACACTGTCGTCCTGGACAAGACCGGCACCGTGACCACGGGTGCGATGGCGGTGCGCAGCGTGCACCCGCTCGCCGGCACCAGCGAGGAGGAGGTGCTGCGTCTGGCCGGTGCCGTTGAGCACGCCTCCGAGCACCCGATCGGAGCGGCCGTGGCGCGGGAGGCGCAGGAACGGCTGGGTGAGCTGCCCGCCGTCGCCGACTTCGAGAACCTTGCCGGGCGAGGTGTGCGCGGAGCGGTGGATGGCACGACGGTGCTCGTCGGGCGGCCGTCGGTGCTCACCGACGAAGGATGGGATGTCACCGGTCTTGACGCTGCCTTCGCACAGGCATCGACCGGTGGGGCGACCGTTGTCGCGGTCGGTGCCGACGGCGTGCTGCGCGGGCTCATCGAGGTGGGCGACACCGTCAAGGAGACATCCGCCGAGGCTGTGCGGATGTTGCGCGGGCTCGGGCTCACACCTGTGCTGCTGACGGGTGACAACACGCGCGCCGCCGAGCAGGTGGCGGCCGAGGTGGGGATCGAGGAGGTCATCGCCGAGGTGCTCCCCGAGGAGAAGGTGAACGAGGTGCGGCGCCTGCAGGAGTCGGGCCGGGTGGTTGCGATGGTCGGTGACGGGGTGAACGATGCCGCGGCGCTCGCCACCGCCGACCTGGGGCTGGCGATGGGCACCGGAACGGACGCTGCGATCGAGGCCAGCGACATCACCCTCGTGCGCGGCGACCTGCGGGCCGCCACCGACGCGGTCCGCCTCTCCCGTCGTACCCTGGGCACCATCAAGGGCAATCTGTTCTGGGCGTTCGCCTACAACGTGGCGGCCATCCCGGTGGCTGCGCTGGGGTTGCTCAACCCGATGATCGCCGGCGCGGCGATGGCGTTCTCCTCGGTGTTCGTGGTGACGAACAGCCTGCGGTTGCGCGGCTTCCGGTCCGTCACGCGCTGACGAGTTGCCGCCGCGTGCGGCGCTGCCCAGGCGGGATCGCGGACTGCCATCGAGGTATTCGCCAGCCGTATGCCAGGCGGACAGGTGCCGGACATCTTCCCTGTATTGACTACCGGGGTTGCCCGCGCATTCCAGCACCCCTGTCGCGCCGATCACCAGCGCGTGGGCGACGTCGTGGCCGGCGCTGTGGAGATCTTGATGCGTCGCCTTGCCACCTCCGCGATCGGTCTGGCACTCGCTGCAGGCTTGGTTGTGGGCGCTCTCACTCCTGCCGCGGCTGCCGACCCGCTCGACGATGTCGAGGGCGCCGGTACAGCTGACTCGCCGTATCTCATCGAGACGGCAGCCGAGTTCGTGGCGGTGGCCGATCAGATCAATACCGGCGACGCCGCCTGGATCGATACTCATCTTGAACTCACCGCGAATCTCGACTTCGCTGGGCAGGAGTTCGGTGGCATCGACCGGTTCACCGGTGTGCTCGACGGAGCCGGGCACAGCATCCGCGACATCGTCTACGGACCGGGCGCGACGAGCAGCGAGTTGGGTCTCTTCCGTGAACTCGATGCCGCCGTCGTGCACGACCTCACCCTCGACGGCGTCAGTGCGCAGACCACGGCGGACACACGCGTCGCCGGCATCGCCGTCGTGGCCACGGGCGGAACCCGCATCGAACGCAATGCGATCCTCGACGCCACGCTCGTGTCCGGGCATCAGTACACGGCGGGTATCACCACGAACGCACAGGACGGCGTCAGTATCGTCGACAACGCGATCGAGGGAGTCTTCGACTCCGCGCGGTACCCGAGCGCAGTGGTGGGGTATGGGCGTTACGACGTCCAGATCGAACGCAACCTCGTCGACGCCACCGTCGTCTCGGGTGGGTCGCGTGCCCACGGCGCGATGCTGCTCGGATACGCCGGTGCCTACTCGGACACCTCGAAACCTGAGGTGGAGATCCTCGACAACGTCCTGATCGGGGGCGAGGTGACCTACCGCGGGGGAGACAGCGGCATCGATCCTGCCCGGGTCGCCGGAGTCATCCGGAGCCCCGGAGTGGTGGCCGAACGCAACCTGGCTGCCGTCTCCATCCTCGTCGCTGGTGAACGCCCGGAGGCGCCCGGTGAGCTGAACCGCCAGGGCGAGGACGCCACCGCGGAGGAACTACGCCGTCAGGCCACATATGAAGGGCTTGGCTGGGCCTTCCCTGGCACCTGGCGGTGGGACCAGGATCGCGAAGGACCAGTGCCTTCGCTCTCCGGGACCGGTGCAGACCTGCCCGAACCCGAGCCGCTGCCCGAACCCGAGCCCGGGGAGGAGCTCACGGGCGTGGACGGACGAGGTACCGAGGCCGACCCCTATCAGATCGCCGATGCCGATGACCTGATTGCCATCACCGAGGCAATCAACGGCGACATGGCCACCTACGGCGGCGCGCATGTGCGCCTCACCGCGAATATCGACTTCGGCGGTGGCGTGTTCGCTGGCATCGACCACTTCAGCGGTGTACTCGACGGAGCAGGTCACAAGATCTTCAGTATCGGCGACTACGCCGTCCGCGACAACGCGAACGGCGAGCCTCAGCGCGGCTTCATCCACACGCTGAATGGAGGCACTGTCCGTGACCTCACTATCGATGGACTCCGCGTGACCGACCGTGGGAACGTCCGCGTGGCGGGAATCGCGCTCGATGCGGTGAACGGCGCCGTGCTCGACGGCAACTCGGTCCTCGATGCCACCCTCATCTCCGGCAGCCAGTACGCGGCAGCGATCGCTGCCAAGGCCGAGGGTGCCGTCGTCACCGACAACTGGGTCACGGGAACCTACGACAGCGCCCGTTACCCCGCCGCTGTCGTCGGCTACGCCCGGCACGGTTCCGAGATCAGCAGGAATCTGATCGACGCCACCGTCGTCTCGGGTGGGGCACGTGCACACGGTGCCATGGTGGTTGCCTACCAGGGTGGCGGCAGCGTGGTCGGAACAACCCGGATCACCGACAATGTGCTCTACGACGGCGAGGTCACCTACCGCGGTGGGCGCACGGCGATCGCACCCGGCCGGGTAGTCGCCATTCACCGCGCTGACGGATTCGAGGTCGAGAACAACCTCGCGCGGGAGACGATCCTGGTCGCCGGAGAACTGCCGGACGCCCCCGGGGAGCGCAATATGCACGGCACCGATACCAGCGCCGCACAACTCGCCCAGCAGGCAACCTATGAGGGGCTCGGCTGGGACTTCTCCGGCCAGTGGACGTGGGACGTGTCCCGCGGTCACCCCGTGCCCGACCGCGAATACCTCCTGGGCGCCGGTACACGCGAGGTTCCCTTCGAGATCCGCAGCCCCGCTGACCTGCAGATGCTCGCCGATGGCCTCAATGGAGGCGACGCCACTCTTGAAGGCGACCGGCAGTTCACCCTCACCAGCGACCTCGACTTCTCCGGTCAGGACCCCTTCACTGGAATCGACCGTTTCGAGGGCGTGCTCGATGGTCGAGGTCATACCATCACCGGTCTTCGATACGCCCCGAGCGGAGCGCACGACTCGCTCGGACTGGTGCGGACGCTCACAGGAACCATCCGGAACATGCAGTTCGACGATCTGGTCGTCGGCGACAGCACCGAGCCCGTCGCGGCTGTCGCGGTGCACGCTGCGGGTACAGCCTCTCAGCGTGCCCTCATCGAGATGATCTCCGTCGACGTCACCGTCGACGCCCCGTCCTCCCCGCTGGCGGGCGGACTCGTGGCCACGGCAGAGAACGCGGACGTGACCTTCAACGAGGTCGACGCCACGGTCGCGGCTGAGACTGCAGCGGCGGCCGTGGCCCGGGCCGATGATGGTGCCCTGATCTCGACCCTCCTCGTTCACGGAGAGGTGACCGCAACCGAGGCGTCCGGCCTCGTGGTCGCCACCGTGCAGGCGGGCGCCGAGGTGACCCGGAACATCGTGCTCGGTCGCGCCGTCACCGATGCCGGCGGTGGTCGCGTGCTCGGTGACGTCAGTGCAGATGGCTGGGACGCCGCTGAGAACCTGGCGAACGTCGAGACCACGGTCGGTGGCGAGACTGTCACGGGCCCCGGTGAGCGCGGACGGCACGGGATCGACGTCAGCGCCGAGGATCTCGCTCTTCGTAGCACCTACGACGAGATCGGCTGGAGCTTCGTGGAGCATTGGCGGTGGGATCCGGAGACGGGCACCGCGTCGATCAAGCACACAGCACCCGAGGAGCTCCCGAACCGCATCACGACGACCTTCCATGGCGACCCCAGTACGCAGCGCGGCTTCTCGTGGTACCAGACCGTGGACACCGATGACGCGGCCGTGCTGCTCAGCACCGACCCCTCGTTCCCCGTTGGGGAGTCGACCTTCCAGGTCACGGCAGACCAGGCGACGACGCGCCACGACGAGTTGCACTACTCGGCGGTCGCCCACGGCCTCGTGCCCGGCAACACGTACTACTACCGCGTCGGCGACTCTCTCACCGGGGTCTGGAGCGCCACCGGCGAGTTCGTGACTCCGACGTCGGGGAGTGAGGACTTCACCTTCATCGACCTGACCGACACTCAGGCCAAGGCCGAAGAGGAAGCGGCGTTGGCCGCCACGACGCTGCGCCACGCTCTGGCGACCGTGCCCGAGGCCGAGTTCATGGTGCACAACGGCGACGTGGTGCAGGACGGTCATATCGAGGACGACTGGTCCGACATGCTCGGTGCCGCGCAGGACAGCCTGCTCGCCACCACCATCGCCCCAGCCGCCGGCAACCATGAAGACCGGAACAACTCCTTCGTCGACCACTTCACGCTGGAGGCCCCGAACGGTCAGAGCACCGAGACCGGCGCCTACTACGCCTACCGCTACCAGGGCGCTCACTTCATGGTTCTCAACACCAACGAGGATCCCGAGGAAGGGATCTCCGACGATCAGCTCCGCTGGCTGCGCGAGGAGGCACAGGCGGCACGCACAGACGGAGCCGACTGGTTGTTGCTCGTCATGCACAAGGGTCTGTACACGGCAGGCACTCATGCGACCGATGCCGACGTCCACGCGATGCGCGAGAAGTTGGTGCCGGTGATCGATGAGATCGGGATCGACCTCGTGTTCCAGGGCCACGATCACTACATGTCGCGCACTGAGGTGCTTCGCCACGATCCTGATGGCGCGGCGTTTGCAAGCCCGGTGGAGGCCTCGGTCATCACCGAGATCGTCGACGGGCACCGGTTCGAGTACACCGTCGATCCGGACGGGACGCTCTACTTCATGCCCAATACAGCGGGCGCCAAGCACTACGCGCAGATCGCCGAGGCGGAGATCTTCGACCTGGAGTCCTATCTCCGGCTCTTCGACCGACTCGGTACGCCGCGTGCCGGCACGGCCGAGACCTTCACCGCGGTCGACGTCACTGAGGAGCGGTTGACTGTCGAGGTGTACAACATCACCGATGGGGGCCAGCCGCGGCTCTCCGAAGGGTTCGGTATCGACCGTCAGCTGACCGGTGTCGAGCAAATGATCGAGGGCCTGCCTGCCGCCGAGAGCCTCAGCCTCGACGACCAGGTGCTTGTCGAGGCAGCGAGAGAGGGTGTCGCCGCCCTCACCAGCGGCCAGCGGGATGCGCTCGACCTCGCGCGACTGGAGGCTGCAGAACTGAGGTTGCGTGAGCTGCGCGGGCTCGTCTCCACCGATGGCATCACCCTGGCGTGGGCTGACCCCGAGGCGACCGCGCGCGAGCCGATCACCGTCCGCAACGAGACTGCGCGTGAGTTCCGTGATGTACCCGTGCGGCTGACCCTCGCCGACAGCCCCGGCGTCACCGGGGACGAACTCGCCTTCGCCGCCGCGGACGGCGCCTTGCTCGATTATGAGGTCGAGCACTGGAACCCGGGTGGCTCCAGCACCGTCTGGGTGCGGATGCCGCGACTAGCGGCTGGCTCGATCACTGTGCTGTGGGCCTACTACGGCGGCGGCGATGAGGGCAACGACCCCGCCGAGGTATGGAACGCCGACTACGCACTCGTCGAGCACTTCGACGAGGCCACGACGGCTGGCCAGACCCGGGTCGACTCCACCGGGCAGCACACCGGCACCCTCTTCGGGGCCGATCTGAGTGTGGAGGCGACCGCGGGTGGGGCGCTCGCGAGCCGCTTCGAGGGGTCCCTCCTGCAGTACCCGGGCAACGTAGGAGGGGGGCACCAGACCATCTCCGTGAGCGGGATCTACTCGTTCACCGACGAGGACGTCCTCGCGGGCGGCCAGGACGGCACGATCGTCGCCAAAGAGGACCCGGCTGGCGGCACGCCGTCGGCGTTCCTGCAACGCCTGAGCGGGGGAGAGGGGGCGGTGCGGACGACCCTGGGCTCCTCGGAGTTCATGGCCGCCGTTCCGGCCGACGGCGAACCGCACCTGGTCACCCAGCTCTATGACGGCATGACCTACGCGGTGTTCGTCGACGGCGTGCAGCAGTACGAGACGATGGCCGAACGCCGGCCGACGCGAAGCGACTTCGGCGTCCTGACAACCATCGGTGCGCTATCGGCAGAGGGCGACTCGCTCGTCGCGCCGTTCCAAGGCACCATCGAGGAGGTGCAGATCGCGAGCGCTCCCGTCCTGCCCGAATTCGAGCAGTTCCGGTATGCGAACTACTTCGGAGACGCCGTCCGCTACGGCGAACGCACCGAGCGCTCGCAGGACGGGCTGTCCCTGATCGCTGATAGCGCCGCCCCGGATGCTGAGATCGAGGCGGGGCTCGTCCCGATCACCGGTGCGCTCTCCCACGGAGCCGAGATCACGGCCACCGTCGGAGATCGCATCGTCTTCCAGGAGACCGTCGACGCGGGCGCCTTCACGCTCGACGTGCCGGTCCACCTGCCCGGTGATCAGAATGTCTCGTTGGTGGCGGCCCTCGGTGACGACGCGGCTGAAGCCACCGTTTCCCTCAGCGTGACCGACAGGGTGGCTCCGGAACAGCCTGAGGTGGACACCGAGCGGGTCGATTCCGCCGCGGACCAGGTACGCCTGAGCGCCACGCCGCTCAGCGACGGTCGTGAGCCCGTTGAGGCACGCTTCTTCATGAACGAGGCGATAGACCTGACCGAGGCGAACGTGAGTGTGCGTACCGGAGCCACCGAAGACCGGGTGCCCACGTCACTGACACCCGAGTCCGGCGAGGCGGCTGAAGACCTCCTACCGGAGACAGTCGGCGAGGATGCGAATCCCTACCAGATTTACTCCATCGCGCTGACCCCAGAGCAGGCAGAGGAGGAGACATTCCATCTCACCTGGACCGGAACCGGCGACGACCGTCGCATCTCCGCCTGGGTCTGGGACCACACGGCCGGGAGCTGGTTGGTCAAGGACAGTGATGCGGACATCTCCGGAGGTGAGGTCTCGCTGGACATCACCGCCCTAGCGAAAGAGAACGCTGTCGGGCCCGAGGCTGAGCTCCAGTTGCTGATCTGGCGAGGTCTCGTGGCTGAGCCGTTCGGAGACCGTGTACACGAGCAATACCCGGACCGGGCCGATTTCGACTGGGGCTTCAGCCACGTGCCGGACACCCAGCTCTACGCCGAGTCCACACCGTGGATGATGACCGAGATGTTCGAGCACCTCGTCGACAACGCCGACGAACGCCAAACCGAGCTCGTGATCCATGCCGGTGACTGGGTCAACCGTGAGTACCTGCGGGACGAGTACCAGTGGCGCGACGCGGAACCATCAGCCCGTGCACTCGAGGAGGCCGGCATCCCGCTGATGGTCTCGTGGGGCAACCACGACTACTCCGAGGACCGCAACGGTCGCCTGATGCTCGAGCAGTATTTCCCGATGTCCCGATTCCAGGAAAACGTCGAGGACACTCCCTTCACCTTCGGCGGGCACTACGACATCGACAACTATTACTACACGGCCGAGATCGAGGGGGCGCCGTTGTTGTTCCTCGCGCTCAGCTACTGGTCGGCGAACACCGACGACGACCCCGGGATCCAGTGGGCGAGGGAAGCCATCGAAGCACATCCGGATCACACGGTGATCCTGGCCACGCACGACTACATGTTCGCCCGTGACGCGAGCGACCCGTACACCAACCCGCGGATCAACGATCAACTCGTCGATCCTTATCCGAACGTGGCGCTTGTGCTTGCCGGTCATAACTCCGGAAGCTACGTGGCTGCTCGGGAGACCGATCACGGCACCACCTCCTACGGTCTGCTCACCGACTACCAGACGCGCCCCTGGGGTGGCCACGAGTTCTACAAAAACCTCAGTGTGGATGCGGAGAACGGTCTTCTGTACGTGAACACGTACTCGCCGTGGCTGGACTCATGGACCTCGGACGGGCGTTGGCATTCCCCCATCTCCTCGGAGAACGTGCCCGGGTTCCACGGTGACGACTCGGAGAACTTCGTCCTCGAGCTCGACCTCGGTGGAACAGGCGATGACCGTACTCTCGGCGCCCTCGGGCTCACCCTGGACGTCGGCGCACCGATACCAGTGGGTGAGGCGCAGACGGTTGTCGGCACAGATACTGCGGACGTCATCGTCGCTGATCTGGCACCGCAGGCCCGGCACTCGTGGTTCGCCGAGGTGACAGATGCTGCGGGGAACGTGACGCGCAGTGTCACCACGGTGTTCTCGCTGGCGGCTCTGTCGGAGCCGACCCCAGATCCGGAACCCACTGAGCCGGGCGACCCGGGCGACGGGCAGGATGGCACCGACCCCGGTGATGGGCAGGGTGGCGCAGACCCGGGTGATGGGCAGGGTGGCGCAGACCCCGGTGATGGCGGGCAGACGGACGGCTCCGGTTCGGACGGTGAACTCTCCGAGACCGGGACCGGCTTGCCGATGCTTCTCTGCCTCGTTGCCCTGGGCTTGCTCGTGAGCGGGGCCGCAGTGCTGATGATCAGACGACACCGGCGGCCTGGTCAGGGCTGATCCGTCCGCAGCATGGGTGGTGCCGACTCAGGCGGGTCGGCACCACCCATGCGCCTGTGACGGCGGGTGCGGCACTCGGCCCGCCAGATTCCTCGGTGGCCTACGTGCAGATCAGCAGCGACGCCTGCTGCACCTGCGCGTGCAGAGCGACGACCTTGCCCAGGTACTCGCCGTCCACCTGAAAGTGCTCCGGACGGCTCAGCACGACCCGCACGTCCTTCGCGCGGCGCAACTGGACCGCTTCCCCGGTCCGCAACGGCCGGCGCCGGCCGGTCCGGCGGCGGACCTGACGCACCAGCGAGTTCTCCTGCACGAACCAGGACGCGACCTCACTCCAGGTGCGCGCATCGTCGGCGTGCAGCATCAGGACGTCGAGCTCGCCGTCGTCCACCTCGGCGTCCGGCAGCAGCACCAGCCCGGCGGGAAGAGCGCCACCGTTGGCAATGGCCAAGGTGAGCAGCCGGGCCTCTTGCGGCGCTGCGCCGTCGAGTGAGTGGGTCACATCCAGCCGGTCTGGGCGGGTGACACCCCGGGTCACCCCGGCCACGTACGCCAGCCACCCCAGGTGTGCCTTCGCCTCGCTGGAGGTGTGCACCACCATCTGGGCGTCCACACCGAAACCGGCCAGGACCAGAAAGGTCCTGCTCGTGCGGTCCCCGTCCGCCAGGTCCACCCTCACCCGGCCGGTGTCGACCCGCCGGTGCATCCCCGAGAACGAGACACGCAGCGCGGCCACCTGGTCCAGCACCGGCAGGCCCACGTTGCGGGCGAACAGATTCGTCGACCCGACGGGCCATACCCCGAGCGGCTGGTCTGTGCCGACAAGCATCTCCGCGACGGCCCGCACGGTCCCGTCACCGCCGGCAGCGATCACCACGTCCGCCTCGCCGGCGGATGCCTCGGTCAGGCGCCTACGCAGGGAGGCTGCGTCGTCATCGGCCTGGGTGGGCACCCAGACGGACGGGCCCCACCCGGCGCGCCGCTCCTCACGTGCCACGATGCGCCGCCAGCGCTCACCGGTGAGCTTCTCCGGGTGGTAGACGACGGCAGCCATCGGTGGCGTCATCGTGTCTCCCTCCCAAGCCCCGGCTTCTGGTGCCAGTATCCGTCATCGGGCGGGTGGTGCGTGCGTTCTGGCGTAGTCTTCCCCGGTACGGCAGACGGAGGAGAAGGAGAAGTGATGGGCGTCGTCGTGGTGGGTTCGGCGAATATGGACGTGGTGGCACGAGTACCGCGCATCCCCGGGCCGGGTGAGACGCTCCTGGCGCGATCCTTCTCCCGCGGTGGCGGCGGCAAGGGCGCCAATCAGGCGGTGGCGGCAGCCCGTGCTGGTGGCGTCGAGACGGCGTTCGTCGGCGCGCTCGGGTCGGACGGGGACGGCCAGTCGTTACGGGAGTCGCTCACCGGTTCCGGAGTCGACATGAGCGTCGTGGCCCAGTCCGGCGAGCCGACCGGCACGGCCCTGATCTCGGTGGCCGACGACGGGGAGAACGCGATCGTCGTCGTCGGGGGCGCCAATGCCGACTTCACCGCGCTCGATGCCCGCCAGCAGCAGGTGATCGGGGCCGCGGACGTGCTGCTCGCCCAGCTCGAGATCGACGCCGACGTTGTCCTCGCGGCCGCGCAGGCCCGCCGCGAGGGGGCGGTATTCGTGCTGAACGCCGCACCCTCGCAGCCGCTGTCGGAGGCGATGTGGGCGCAGCTGGACGTTCTGGTCGTCAACGAGCATGAGGCCGCCGACCTGGCCGTCGCGCTCGGTGCGCCGGACCGGGAGCTCGACGGCGCCGTCGACCTCCTGGCCGGAAGAGTCGGATCGCTTGTGGTGACCCTCGGCGGGGAGGGCTCCCTCGTGGTCGAGGGCGGTGAGCGCACACGGGTACCGGCCGTACCGGTCACTCCGGTGGACACCACCGGCGCCGGGGACACCTTCGTCGGCGTCCTCGGGGCGCGTCTGGCCCTGGGCGACTCGCTCGTGGAGGCCGCCCGGTGGGGGTCAGTCGCGGCAGCACTGGCCGTTCAGCGTCCGGGCGCCCAGGATGGCGTCCCATCCGCTGCCGAGGTGCGCACGGCGTACACGAGCGGACAGAACTAACGGCCCACGAGATCTCCGTGCCACATGTGGCACGCGGGTCCCCTCGGCCGTCGGTTCCGTTCGGGGTGGTGACTCAGGGGAGCCAGGCGGGAGCGGGCAGATCGTACGGATGGGCCTCCCAGCCCCGCCACCAGCCGTCCGCCCCAGGCGGCAGCAACGCCGGGTCGGCGGCCACGACGGCGTCCCGCAGGTCGACCTTCAGTCTTGCCACCAGGTCGAGGTCGGGGGAAGCCTCCTCACCCGACTCCGTGCGGAGCGCATCGGAGTGGCCCTCGGCTGACTCCGGCTGCAGGACGGCATTCTCCACCGCCCAGATCCGCCGCCGGAGCTCGATGATCGCGCGGGTGGCCGCTCGTTGCGTGGCGGAGGCGGCCGTGCAGACCTCGGCAGCGCGGATCCAGCCGTAGTCCATCGCGATGCGGATGAGGCCGGGGTCCACGGTGAGGATGTCGTGGATGTCGAGTTCGGGCTGGATGACGATGGCTCCGGCGGCCTCGGCGCGGCGGACCTCATCGGCCTGAATCTCGTCGGTCATCACCCCGAAGCCGGCGCGCATCACGATCTCCAGCATGTCCTTGTCCGCGAAGCTCGATGCCGGGCTGAGCCCGGGTGGTGAGGCGACTACGGCGTAGCACCGGGTGACGCCCAGGTGATCGACAGCCACTTCCACAGGCAGGGACTCCCGGGCTCCGCCGTCGACGTAGTGCTCTGATCCGAGACGGATGGGTGCGAACACGCTCGGGATCGCACAGGAGGCACGGATGGCTGTCACGAGGTCGACCACCGGTTCGCCCGGGACGGGTTGATCGAGCCGGTCCCGGATCTCACCGGTCTCGGTCACATACCGCAACTCACCCGATTCCAGCGCGACCGCAGCGATACGCAGCTTCACCCCGGAGCCGGCCACTCGAGTGGGGTCGAACATGGTCGGGTCGACGAGGCGTTCTACCAGCGGCCCCGGGCGGAATGCCGCACGCTCGGTCTGGGCCCCGCTCAGGATGAGGTCGACGTCGGTGCTGGTGCGTCCCGCCTCCCACAGCGTGGCCATGGTGTCGAGGACGTTCGTTACCGACCATGACAGGCTCTGCTCCGGCGGTGTGCGCTGCTGGGTGACTGCGTCCGGAGTGCGGCGGCGTTCGCGCGACTCGGAACGGCTCGCGCGGTTGTCACGGGAACCGGCCATGCGAGCCGTGCGACCCGGGTTGCGGGTGCGGCCGGCCTGAGCGGCTCGCGCGTCCCGATGACGCAGCGCCATGACCTTGCGCCAGGTGGGCATGTGCTCGTTCAGCTTGGTGAACCACTCCAGCTCGGCGAACATGTCCGCTGAACTCTCCATGCTCAGCCACAACTGCCGTAGTTCGCCCACAGCCTGGTGCTGCTGGGTGCGAGTGGGATGCTGGGCCAGGACAGCCGCGAGGATCGACCCGGCAGAGGTTCCGGTGATCACAGCCGGGGTGATGCCCTCGCGATCGTAGAGGTAGTCTAGTGCGCCGATCTCGAAGCTGGAGCGGGCCCCACCTCCGGCGATCGCCAGGCCGACGATCTCGCGCTGCGGTGGTTTCGGCCGGGGCGGGACCTGCCCGCCCAAGGCTGTGATGAGTCGATGGCGCAGGTGGTCGAGGGGACCGGACGGGCCAGGCATGAACTCAGCGTAGGTCACATGTTCCTCACGTGTCCGGCAGACGGAGGGGAGCAGGCGGCCCGCCCGGTTCCATCCGCACCGGCATAGCGTCCATCATGTGAGCCCAACGATCTTGCAGACCGGACGGACCGGTTGCGGGCAGCACCCCGAGGGTGTTTCGGTGGAGTGGTCCCCAGGCGCCACGCGTGTAGTGAGCACGTACTGCTCGTCAGCGTCTATGCCGAAGGAACGAGAGGGAGCATCATGCTCACCCTGACCGAGAACGCCCAGACCGCGATCAAGTCGATCACCGAGCAGGCCGGGCTCCCGGCCGAGGGTGGCGTCCGGATCGCGATGGCCGAAAGTGGCACCGAGCTCCAGCTGTCGCTGGTCCCGGAGCCGCAGAACGAGGACCAGGTGATCGAGGAGGACGGTGCCCGCGTCTTCGTCGCCACCGAGACCTCGGAACTGCTCGACACGCAGCAGCTCGACGCCAATCAGAGCGCCGAGGGCACCGGCTTCACGCTCACCAACCAGGAGGGCTGACCCCCACCCGCGAGAATCGCTCGTCGATCTGGCTGCCGACCGAACGGGTCGAACCGCCAGATCGACGAGCGATTTCAGTTCGGGCCGCCGGCGAGCTGTCGGCGCAGATCCGCCACAGACGTCACTGGCAGGTCGCAGGTGAAGCCGCGGCACACATAGGCCGCGGACCGGCCGCCCACGAGGCCGCGTCCTTCGAGCAGCGGGTGGGTGGTGTCAGGGCCCGCTGCGAGCACCAGGCCCGGACTTGTCGCAGCCCGCGCGACGGCGAGCATCTCGCGCGCGCTGGCATCCTCGCCGACCACGGCCACCTGCAGCGGACCGGCGACGGCCGCCTCGGCGACCGCGAGGAACCAGCCCGCGAACCGAGGATCAGCGCTGACCGTCCGCGCCCCGGTAGCCAGTGCCCGTTCTGCCTCCTCCCGTCGCGTCCCGGTCAGCGCCGAGTACGTCAGCAACGCCCCCGCCAACGACGACGTCCCGCACGGTTCGGCGTTGTCGGTCACCCCTTGTAGTCGCAGCACCAGGCGCTCGGCGTCGGTCGCGGTGTCGTAGAAACCCCCGCCCGGGGCGGAGAACTGGTCGACGGCGGAGCTCAGGATCTCCCCAGCCGCATTCAGCCACTGCATCTGCCCGGTCGCCTGATGCAGGGCGAGCAACCCCTCGGCGAGATTGCCGTAGTCGTCGGCCACCCCGGCCGGTTCGCCTGGGCGACCCTCGCGGGAGGCTCGGAGCACGCGGACCTGGCCCTGCGCCGTCGTGGGGTGCTGAGTGTGCGCAGCGAGCAGCAGCTCGGCGCACGCGGTCGCCGCCTCCACCCACTCCGGCTCCTCCAGCAGCGCCCCTGCCTCGGCCAGTGCCGCGATCACCAGCCCGTTCCACGAGGTGACCACCTTGTCGTCCCTCGCCGGCTGCGGGCGCCGGGCCCTCGCCGTCAGCAAGGCTTCCCGCCACGCCGGCCACTCGGGAGGTGGCTCGGCCATCATCTGCAGCGTGGACGCGCCGCCCTCGAACGTCCCTGACTCGGTGACTCCCAGCAACTCGGCGGCACGAGCGCCGTCGGCGGCTCCGAGAACCTCGGCCAGCTGCGCCGGGGTCCACACATACGTCAGGCCCTCGACGCCGTCTGTATCGGCATCGAGGGAGGCGGCGAAGGCGCCCTCGGGGGTGCGCATCTCCCGCAGGAGGAACTCGGCCGTCTCACCTACCACGCGGCGGGCGAGCGGGTCGCCGGTGGTTTGGTACCAGTGCAGGTAGACCCGCAGCAGCAGCGCATTGTCGTAGAGCATCTTCTCGAAGTGCGGCACCACCCAGGCCGCGTCCACGCTGTAGCGGGCGAACCCGCCGGCGAGCTGGTCGTAGATCCCGCCGTGGGCCATCGCTGTGCACGTCCGGTTGACCAGCTCCAGCGCCGCCTCGCTGCCCGTGCGGGCGTGGTGGCGCAGGAGGTGCTCGAGCGTCATCGACGGCGGGAACTTCGGGGAGGAACCGAACCCGCCGTGGCGGGTGTCGGCATGAGCAGCCAGGCGCCCGACGGCGGAGGCCAGCATGGTCTCGTCCGGCACCTGGGCGCGCGGGGCGCCGGGATCGTTGGGGTTGCCGGGATCGGTGGCGGCCTCGGTGGCTTCCCGCAGCCGGCGGGTGATCTGCTCGGCTCCGGTGAGGATCTCCTCGCGCCGCTCGGACCACACCTCGCTGATCGCCTGCAGCAGACTGAGGAACTGCGTGCGCGGGAAGTAGGTGCCGCAGTAGAACGGCTCACCGGCGGGGGTGAGGAGGCAGGTCATCGGCCACCCGCCCTGACCGGTCATCGCCTGCGTGGCCTGCATGTACACCGCGTCGACGTCCGGGCGCTCCTCCCGGTCCACCTTCACGGGAACGAAGTGCTCGTTCATCACGGCCGCGACCTGCTCGTCCTCGAAGGACTCGTGGGCCATCACATGGCACCAGTGGCAGGCGGCGTATCCGACGGAGAGGAGGATGGGCACCTCGCGCTGCTTCGCCTCGGCGAATGCCGCCTCACCCCATTCGTGCCAGTGCACGGGGTTGTCTGCGTGCTGGAGCAGGTAGGGGCTGGTGGCCTGGCTGAGGCGGTTGGGCATACATCCAGCGTGACATGCTGGCTCCACTCATCCCGGTGGCGAGGGTGCCGATGCTGGTGGTCGCTTCCGATGGGGTTGAGCTGACCGGCAACGAGAGCCGCCAGAGCGAGGATGAAGCCGGCGAGCTGGGCCGGCGTGAAGGCCTCGCTGAGCGCGAGCGCTCCGATGAGCGCCGCGACCAGCGGGGAGAGCAGGCCCAGCAACGCGATCGCGGTCACGGGCAACCGTCCGATGCCGCGGATCCAGAGGGCGTAGGCGATGAAACCACCGACGCTGCCCAGCCACAGGTATCCACCGATGGCAGGGGCGTCGATGACGGGCGGTAGTCCGTCGACCAGAATCGTCAGCGGCAGCAGGATGAGCCCGCCCGCAGTGAGTTGCCAGCCAGTGAAGGCCAGTGGACCCACGTTCTCGGGGCGGCCCCAATGCTTGGTCAACGCCACGCCGAGGGCCATGCAACCGGCCGCCATGAGCCCTGCAGCGATACCGGCCCCATCGAGGGCGGCGGCCGGTCCGAGGGCGACGAGCCCGACCCCGACGATGCCCGCGCCGCCCCAGCCGATCCGCCAGAACGAGGGGGGTTCACGGAGCACGGCCACGGCCAACCCAGCCACGATCAGCGGTTGGACGGCACCGAGTGTTGCGGCGACACCACCCGGAAGACGCTCGGCCGCAACGAAGAGCAGCGGGAGAAAGGCACCGATGTTCAGGGCCCCCAGAACACCTGCCTTCCACCACCATTGACCGCGGGGAAGGGTGCGGGTGAGCAGTATCAAGACCAGCCCGCCGGGAAGCGCTCGCATCAGTGCTGCGAAGATCGGGTGGTCGGGTGGGAGCAACTCCGTGGTCACCGCGTAGGTGGTGCCCCATGCGGCAGGTGCGAGCGCGGTCGCGGCGATCAGCGCCGCCGTGGAGATCCGCAGCGGGGCTCTCGTCGGGGGCCGAGGCGTTTCACCTGGTGCGCGAGCTGCGTCAGTGGTCATGCGGGAAGTCTCGGTCCGGCCCAATCGATATGTCCAATACATCGTTGCGATGACATCAATCGTGTAGCACGATGAATCGATGGAGTTCCGCCAGATCAGGTATGTCCTCGCCGTGGCTGAGACCCGCAACTTCACCCGGGCCGCAGCTCAGTGTTACGTGGCGCAGTCGGCCCTGAGTCACCAGGTCAAAGCGCTCGAACGGGAACTGGGCGTGCCACTGTTCGCGCGCAGTAGCCGTCGCGTGGAACTCACTCCTGCAGGTGAGGCCTTCCTGCCCGCTGCACGGCGCTGCCTGGCCGAGGCCGAACACGCGGCAACCGAGGCGGCTGCGGCAGTCGGCGAGGTGCGCGGGCGGCTGGCAATCGGCATCATCCCCACTGTCGCTGCTGTCGACATTCCGGCGACCTTGCAGCGATTCCGTGGCCTGCACCCGCGGGTGCGAGTGAGCCTGCGCGTGGGAGCCAGCCACGAGATGGCCGCCGCCGTAGCCGCCGGGGACCTCGACATCGCCTTCCTCGGCCTACCGGTGAACGACCGTCCCCGCGGGGTGTCGGCGCGTGAGCTGGCCCGCCAGGACCTGGTCGCCGTCGTTCCGGCCGGCCATCCCTATGCCGACCAGGGCACCGCCACCCTTCATGACCTCGCCACGTCACCGTTCGCCGACTTTCCCGCCGGCAGCCCGGGCCGCAGCCAGAGCGATGAGGCCTTCGCGGCTGCGAAACTGGAGCGGGATGTCGCCTATGAGGTCTCCTCGGCTGAGCTGATGGTGCAGATCGTGAGTCAGGGGCTCGCGGTCGCCTTTCTGCCCGCACCGATCGTGCGCATCGATCCCGGCATTCGCGTTCTCACCGTCGCGGACGGTCCGAGCAGGGTCGAGCACCTCGTCTGGAGCGAGTTCAATCCAGCGGTGGCCACGAGAGCCTTCCTGGCCGTGTTGGAGCTCGATGGGCCGTAGAGTTTCGCCGGCCGCTGCGATCAGAGTGCCGGCTTGCGCGCCACGATCGAGAGGGTCATCGGTACCCGCTCGCGCCACGGCTGCGGGAGCACGAACGCGTCGCCGTCTTGCACCATCACCGGCAGCGCCTGCCACGGCAACGTGTCGTGCTCACCGACTGCGACCAGCTGCAGACCCGCATCCAGCAGCGCCTGCAGCGTCTCTGACACCGGATGTGGCCACTCGAAGTTGCGGGTAGAGGTGATCTGGTCGTGATCGCCATCCACGTAGGTGGCGCCGTCGTCGTACGTGAATGCCCGGCCCTCGGGCAGTGACCAGTACCGGTTCCCCACACGGACGTCGTCGGTAACCAGATCGTCCATCGTGGCCAGCATCGGGTGCTGGTCCCGGAAGAAGAACGTGCCACCCGGGCGCAGCAACGCGGCAATCGCGCGCGCCCAGGCACGGAGGTCTTGCACCCAGCAAATCGTCCCGATCGAGGTGTGCACGTGATCGAACGTCTCTCCGACGGCGGAACCCGCCTGCGTCACCTCGCTCTCCACCCAGCGGGCCTCCAGCCCGCACCGGTCGGCCAGCTCGCGCGCGTGCCCGAGGGACACCGGGGACAGGTCCACGCCGGTCACGCGAGCCCCGAGCCGGGCCATAGAGAGAGTGTCGGTGCCGATGTGGCACTGCAGGTGGCAGACGTCGAGGCCGTCCAGGAGTTGGTCCGGTCGATCGGCCCGCTCCCCGAGGTGCGGGGCGAGCAGGCCCATGTCCTCTCGGATCACCGAGGAGATACGGGTCGGGTCAGCGGCGAAGCCGTCCAGGTCGTAGGCGTTACTCGCGGCATGGACGTTCGCGCGGTCGTCCCAGTTGGCGCGGTTGGCGGTGTAGGCCTCGGCGGTGGTCGCATCGGTCTCGACGATCGGGTCGGTCGGCAGGCTCATGGAGGTCAGCCTGGCATGTACCCAGGTTGGGGCACACCGGAAATTCGGACCAAGCCGACGGCCCTCAGCGTCGCTGTGCCACATATGGCACGGACCCGCTGGGTGCCGTTAGTTCTGTGCCGGCGGGCACTCGCGGAGCATCAACCCGCGGCCTACGCTCGGCGGTATGGAGATCGTGCACCGTGGCCACGCCTGCCTGGATGTGACCAGCCGGGGCATGCGGGTACTCATCGACCCTGGGAGCTACTCGCACGTGCCCTCACTCGCTGGGGTCGATGCGCTCGTGCTGACCCATTCCCACGCCGATCATGCCGATCTTGAGGTCGCTCGCCGCGTGCATCACGAAAGTCCGCAGGCGGTGCTGCTCGCACCCCCGGATCTCGCTGCCACGTGGCAAGCCGAAGGACTACCGGTGGAGGCGGTGCGGCCTGGCACTGCCGTGACCATCGGCACGGTGGCGCTCGCGTTCACGGGCGGTCGCCACGCGGTGGTGCACCGGGATCTGCCGGTGGTCGACAACGTCGGCGTGCTCGTGGACGGCACGCTCTACCACCCGGGCGACTCCTTCGACCTGCCGGAGGCGCCGGTGCGGGTGCTGGCCGTGCCGGTGAGCGGCCCCTGGTTGAAGCTCGGCGAAGTACTGGACTTCGTGGCGCAGGTACGGGCCAGCACGGTGCTCCCCATCCACGAGGTGCACCTGTCCGAGATCGGCAAGCGAATGGTGCTCGCGCGCGTCGAGCATGTGACCGCCGAGTACGGCGGCCGGTTCGTCACTGGCCGCTGGCAGGAATCGACGGACAAGTCGCCCACCAGTCGGGACTAGGCAAGCCGTGTACACAACTGACGGCCCTCAGCGTCGCTGTGCCACATAGGCGGTGTCAGACGATGAGTGCACTGTGCTGGTCGTGTGGATGGGGTTGCTGTGGTTCGGGTGTTGTCGTGGGAGTTCAGGGTTGAGGCGCTGTCCAGGGTCGAGGATGGTGAGGCGTTGGCGTCGGTGGCACGACGGATGGGGTTCAACAAGGAAACTCTCAGGGATTGGGTGGCCGAGTATGGGTACCGGTTCCGCTCGGGCCGTCACGGGGGCGGGGCTCGCCCTCGGGTCGAGTTCGCTGATGGCTGGCAGACTCGGCCGGTGGTGCACACAGGTCATGGACGCCGGTTGGATATCTACCATCGAACGCTGATCGAGGTGTATCGGGCCCAGGGCAAGACTCATGCCCAGATCGCTGGGCTGGTGGGCTGCTCGGCCTCGACGATCACTCGCGAGATCAACAAGCATCGAACCGCTGGCGGGCACTATTTCGCCCGCCGCGCCCAGGTGGGGGCGGATCGGCTCAAGCGGCGCCCCAAGATGGCGAAGCTGGAGCAGAACACCCACCTGCGCCGGGTCGTGGTGGAGTGCTTGAATAAGCACTTCTCCCCGGGACAGGTAGTTTTGCACCTGCGGCGCCACTACCTCGACCGTGAGGACATGCGAGTGTCACACGAGACGATCTATCAAGCACTGTATGTGCAGGGGCGCGGCAGTCTGCGCGAGGAGATCCGGCGCGAGAAGGCCCTACGAACCGGCCGGACGACGCGGATCCCGCGATCACGGCTCACCACGGGCCGCACCCGCAGTTGGGTGGAGGGCTGTCATATCTCGACCCGACCCGCTGAGGCGGCCGACCGGGCCGTTCCCGGGCATTGGGAGGGTGATCTCGTGCTCGGGGCCAAGAACCAGTCCGCGATCATCACCCTGGTCGAACGTGCTTCACGCTTCACCTTGATCCGGCGTCTTCCTGCCGATCACCTCACCGGAACCGTCACCGCAGAACTCGTCGCGATGATGAGCTCACTACCGCAAGCCCTGCGTAAGAGCCTGACCTGGGACCAAGGCGATGAACTCGCTCGACACCGCGACTTCACGATAGCCACCAACATGGCGGTCTACTTCTGCGACCCGCACTCACCATGGCAGCGTGGCACCAACGAGAACACGAACGGCCTGATCCGGGAGTTCTTCCCCAAAGGCATCAACTTCCGCACCGTCTTTGACGCCGACATCCACACCGCCCAGGACCTCCTCAACATCCGACCCCGCGCGACCCTCGACGGGATGACACCGGCAGAGAAACTCGACCAACTCATCACCAGTGCACTCACCACTTGACACCGCCCATATGGCACGGACCCGCTGAGCGCCGTCAGTTCTGTACAGACCTACTCGCCCAGCGCGGCCGAGACCACGTCCTTGGCTGCCGACTGCACCTGCTCGAGGTGCTCGGCCGAGACGAAGGACTCGGCGTAGATCTTGTACACGTCCTCGGTGCCGGAGGGGCGAGCCGCGAACCAGGCATCAGCGGTGGTCACCTTCAACCCCCCGATGGCAGCGCCATTGCCCGGCGCCTCCACGAGCGAGGCCGTGATCGGCTGTCCAGCGAGTTCGGTGCTGGTGACGTCCTCGGCCGACAAAGCCGCGAGCTTGGTCTTCTCCTCCCGGGAGGCCGGTGCGTCCACCCGGGCGTACCAGCTCTCCCCGAACTCGGCCACCTGCTCCTCGTGCAGCTGACTGGGGGAGCGGCCGGTCACCGCGAGGATCTCCGCCGCGAGCAGCGACAACAAGATGCCGTCCTTGTCCGTGGTCCACACCGACCCGTCCCGGCGCAGGAACGAGGCGCCAGCGGATTCCTCGCCGCCGAAGCCGAGCGAGCCCTGCAACAGCCCCGGCACGAAGTGCTTGAACCCGACCGGCACCTCCACCAGTCGTCGCCCCGTGGCGCCCACCACCCGGTCGATCAGGGCAGAGGAGACCAGCGTCTTGCCGACACCCGCGTCTGCAGCCCATTCGGGGCGATTCCGGAACAGGTAATCGATCGCCACAGCCAGGTAGTGGTTGGGGTTCATGAGCCCACCGTCGCCGGTCACGATCCCGTGCCGGTCGGCATCGGCGTCGTTGCCGGTGGCGATGTCGAACGGTGGTGCGCCACCTTCTCCCCGCATCTTCTGCACCAGCGAGGTCATCGCCGAAGGAGAGGAGCAGTCCATCCGGATCTTGCCGTCCCAGTCCAGTGTCATGAACGACCAGCGCGGATCCACGTGCGGGTTCACCACGGTCAGGTCCAGATTGTGGCGTTCGGCGATCGCGGCCCAGTACTCGACGGCGGCACCGCCGAGCGGGTCCGCCCCGATCCGCACCCCGGCCTCCCGGATCGCATCGAGGTCGAGTACTGCCTCCAGATCGTCCACGTACGTCAGCAGATAGTCGTGCCTGTGCACGTTCGGGGAATCGAGCGCCTGTGCGTACGGCATCCGCGGTACCGACGAGACGCCGCTGCGCAGCAACTCGTTCGCGCGGGCCGCGATCGCTGAGGTCGCCTCGGACCCGGCCGGACCACCGTGCGGCGGGTTGTATTTGAAGCCCCCGTCTCGCGGGGGGTTGTGCGAGGGGGTTACCACGATCCCGTCGGCCAATCCCGGACCGCGTGTGCGCACCCCCTCGCTGGAACCCGCACCGTTGTGCCGCAGGATCGAGTGCGAGAGCGCAGGGGTGGGGGTGTAGGAGTCGCGGGCGTCGATGCGCACCTCAACACCGGCGGCGGCCAGCACCTCCAGCGCTGTGCGCTGCGCCGGATCGGACAGCGCATGCGTGTCCCGCCCCAGGTAGAGCGGACCGTCGATGCCCTGAGAGGCCCGGTACTCCACGATCGCCTGGGTGATCGCGACGATGTGCGCCTCGTTGAATGCCGAGTCCAGGCTCGACCCGCGGTGTCCCGAGGTCCCGAACACCACCTGCTGAGCGGGATCGTCGACGTCCGGGGTGCGGTCGTAGTAGGCGGAGACCACGGCATCGACGTCGATCAGGTCCTCAGGAAGGGCTACCTGCCCAGCGCGGGAATGCATGACGCCATCGTGCCACTCGCGCCGCCTGGAAGCAGCCTCGAAGCGATGCGAACGTCACAGCGCCGGTCTCGATAGGGTGAAGCCATGGCAAAGCGCAAGAAGCAAGGCCCGGTGAACGAGAAGGTCGCCGCACGGCGTGCTGCCCGCAAGGCGGCCAAGGCAGCGGGAGGTGCCGTCGCACCACGGCGATCCTTCGAGGGGCTTCCCGGCGAAGCCGACTGGGTGGCGATGCGCGAGGTCGTCCCAGCCGCCAGCGCGACAGCCCGTACCACCGCCGAGCACGGCTCCCGCGATGTCACGGTCGTCACCGTGCTTCCGGGTCTGCTGCCCGCGATGCACCGTGAGGACGGCCAGATCCTCGTCGCCCTCCAGAACGTCACGTCCAGCGGTGATCCGAGTCGGGACGTGGCCGCGGCATTGCTGCAGGTACTCGATTCCGAGCCCGGGACGAGCCTCACCCATCTCGATCTGCCGGGTCCGGGGCCGCGCCTGCAGGACGTGCTCGACCTCGACGCCCCGTTCGAGGTGACGCTGCACGAGACCTTCGACTTCGTCCTTCCACCGGACAGTGATCCCAGCCCCGAGGTGAACGATGCGCTGGAGGAGTTCGCCGGGGCGATCGTGCCCACCGTCAAACTCTCCTCCGTCGAGGGTGCGTATTGGTGCCGGATGGGTGCGCGGGAGTTCCTGCGCTGGTCCCGCACGGAGGACGAGGAGCAGCTCCTCGATGCCCTGGCCCGTCTGCACGCCGAGCGCCACTCCGCCGTCGACGATGGTGCCCGGTTCATCGGAGCGTTCCGCTCCTGCGGACTGGTGGTCCCGGTGTGGGAACTCGAGCCGGGGACCGAGGCGGAGGAACTGGAGAAGCCGGCCCCGCAGTTCGAGGCGAGACTCGCCGAGGCGCTGGCCGTGACCGACCCGTTGAACGCCGAAGAACGGCGGGCCCGGGCGGGTATCGTGTCGCGCCAAGTCACACTTCGCTGACGACGTTAGGCTGAGGGCGTGAGCCGGGTGTCGGGCGAGGGGATCAATCCCCTACGGATCATCCGTCGCCGTGCGCCTGAGACCGGTCCGATCCCGGTGCCACCAGCCGATCCCGATCATCAGCGGGTCGCCGCTGTCATCCCTGCCAAGGACGAGGCTGCCCGTATCGCCGCGACCGTGCGTGCCGTCCGGGCGATCCCGTACGTCGACCTGGTGCTGGTGGTCGACGACGGCAGCGAGGACGATACGCAGCATCTCGCACGCTCTGCCGGTGCGGTGGTGGTGCGCCACTCGCACAACCGCGGCAAGGCGTCAGCGATGGAGACCGGTGCCGCTGTCGTCGCCATGCGTGACATCGAAGACGGTCCTGCCCGGCTGCTGCTGTTCGTCGACGCGGACCTGGGCGCGACCGCCGTGAACGCTGCACCGCTCGTGCCGCCGGTGGTCACCGGCCGGGCCGACCTGTCGATCGCGACCCTGCCGAAACAGTCCGGTGCCGGGGGCCGCGGCATCGTCACGGGTCTGGCGCGCCGCGCCATCCAGCGCGCCACCGGATGGGCGCCCAGCCAGCCCCTCTCCGGGCAGCGTTGCATGACTCGCGCTGCGTTCGACGCCGCCACGCCCCTCGCGCACGGATGGGGGGTCGAGACCGGCATGACGATGGACGTCCTGATGCAGGGCTTCGCCGTGGTCGAGGTGCCATGTGACCTGCGGCACCGCGCCACCGGCAACGACCTGGCCGGGCAGCTGCACCGCGCCGGCCAGTACCGCGATGTGGCGATGGCCATCGCCGCCCGCCGGTTCCGCCACTACAAGCAGAAGGTCACCCGCGACGCGGCCGAGCCGGGGCCCGATCTCGACCAGGCCGATACTGACGGGACTCTGATCGACCAGGGCGATGGTCGTACCGGCGACAGCACCGGCGACCACCCAGCGCCATCGGGGCCACAGACGCCGGCCCCGCCACAGGAGCCCGGGCGCCGCTCCCGTTCGCTCAGGCGGGCGGTGGAGTCTTCCCGACGGCGCAGGTCGCGTCCTCGTTGACCTGGGCTTCGCGTAGCCCCAGCATCCAGGTGGCGCAGGCCGCGATCAGCAGCGGCACGCCGTGCGCCACCCCGAGCGCCGGGATCGCGATTCCGGAGTCGTTGACGGCCAGGCCGAGTCCGAGCGCGATCGCCAGGGCGATCAGCCCTGGTCGCAGCATGGGCGCCTGACGTCCCATCAGCGAGATCGGGTTGCCTCCGGAGAGCCAGGCGAAGTCGCCGCCACCCGGTGAGGTCAGCGCCACCCGGATCGGCCGGGACAGCACGAGTAGCACCGTGAGCACTCCGCAGATGGCAAGGATCGTCAGGGGCCGGTTTCCGAACAGGATGGAGATGTTCTGGTCGAGCTTGCGCCACACCACATCCCACAGCCCACCGTCGAGCACGGTCTGGAAGAACCGGCCCAGGTGCGTCGGGTCTGGGCGCAACCAGTCCACGAACGCGATAGCCATCGTCGCCACGGCCGCACCGACGAGCACCATCACCACCCGCTGCCACGTCAGCCGTACCCCGGCGGCGAGCAGGGCCAGTACGGCGAAGGCCGGCAACAGCGCAGGCGGGCCCCCGAAGTCGGCGCCCAGGCCAGGCGCCCCGTCGAGCACCACCACGACCGCCCCGACGGCGAGGGTGACCCCCGCGGCCAGCCTCCGGCGGCCTGCCCGCACCAGCGGGTTGGTGACCGCGATGGTCACCAGCAGCGACGCCGTCGTGAACAGGGCGAACGTGGTGTTGTTCATCCCGTAGAAGCGCCCCGCCACCAGCGTGGGCACTCCCATGACGGCGGAGAGCTGCAGCGTCGCTCCGGTGGCGACGTCCACAGCGAGCACGAGCGCCGTCAGGCCCGCGACCACGGTGACCGACCCGAAGAGGTGACGACGCCATGGCCCGGCTAGAGACGCCGTCACGATGATCGTGACGATGGCCGCTGTGATGCCGAGCAGCGCCAGCATCGGCGTCCCGGCACGCCACCAGGGCAGCAGATTCGTCAGGTACGAGGCCACGGGAATACTGGCGATCCCGAGGGCTACGGCACGCAGGACCCGCAGGGCCGGTTCGCGTTGGGCCAGCACTCGCCTCAGGGCGCGGCTGCCCGGGAGGCGGCCGAGATGGTCGGCCGTCCAGGCGCGCAGGCGCGCGGCAGCGGGGCGCTTCAGCGCCAGGGCCACGACGGCGAAGAGCACCAGGTTCAGGGCCACCAGCCCGGCGTAGAACACGGGCACGATGGGGCGGACGACGCCGGCGTGCACGGCGTTGTCCTCCAGCTGGGCGCGGCGATCTTCTGCGGAGGATCCGGGATCGGGTAGCACCTGAGTGACGGCGCCGATGGCCGATCCGGTCGGCCCGGCGTCCTCGATGTCCAGCAGCCGCAGCAGGGTCGGCAGCAGATCGGTGGTGAGAACGAACCCATCCTGGCGGGTGGAGGGGGAGGTGAGCAGCCCGGGCTCCACGCCGGGGCCGGTCAGCGCAAGGACGCGCAGGCCAGGCGTGTAGCCATCATCGGCCAGGCCCGCCAGCAGCACCGTGGGCTCTGCCGACTCTGCCGGCGTCCCTGGGAGGCCCTCGAGCACGTCGGCCACCCGGCGCTCGATCACCCGCAGCTGGTCCTCACGATAGGTTTGCGTGCTCGTGGAGAGGGTGAAGCCGTCCTCGCCGGTGCGCAGGGACCCGGCGTCGATCATCAGCAGATCGGCGCGAGTGAGGGTGTCGCTGGTCCAGCGTGTGAGGTCGGTGCCGGTCAAGGTGGTGTGCTCGGTGACGATGCCGGCGGAATCTGCCGCCGCGATCGCCGCCCCGGGCCCGATGCTCGCCGCGGTGACGTCACCGGCGGCCAGCAGCTCACCGAACAGCCCGGGCTCGGCCTGGAAGTTCTGCGATGCCAGCTCGGCTGAGTACTCCTCCCAGCCAGGGACCTGACCGGCCGAGGGCTCCAGGAGGAACCGGCACTGCCCCTGACTATCGGGCCCCTCGAGATCGGCGGCGCGCGTGCCGGTGCTCAGGGCGAGCCAGCCATCCGCCGGGCAGGTGAAGGACCGCACGCTGCGGACCACCAGGGATCCCACCGCCTGCTCGGTGAGAGACGCGAGTGCGGGGGTCGTCGCAGGGTCGATGTCCGACCATGCCAGCCCGCCGACGCCGATCACCACGACCGGCCCGGCGGACGCGGTGGCTGGCTGCGGGGCGGCATGGGCCGGGACGGCGATCCCGCAGGCGATCAGCACACCGACCAGGACCGCCAGGATCGAGTTGCCAGCTGCGGCTCGTGCGCGTTGGCCGGCACGGACCACAGGTGGCAACTCGTGTGTAGTCATCGCCGATCAGCCTACGGTTGCGGGTGTGGAGGAACGGTGAGGGCCCAGCGGAGAGTTCAGTAAGAGGTCTCGCGATCTCTCAGAGTTCAGCGGGTGCGCACCCGCAACCCGCCTGGCTGCACGCGTGCGGTCACGCCGGTCGCCTCACCGATGAGATCGCCGTCGATCTGCACGTGCTCGGGCTGTTCGCACGTGACCGACACCTCCCGCCCGCGCCAGAACTCGATCGAACTGGCCGAGACCGGCAGGTCGCGGCGGAAGCCGAGCCCCTGCGCCACCACCTTCCCGAACAGCGAAGCCCAGCCGAACACCCCACCCCGGGTGTCCAGTGCCGCCACGTCGAGCCATCCGTCGTTCAGCTCGGCATCGGGCAGCAGCACGATCCCGCCGGGCAGCCGGCCGCAGTTCGCGAACAGCAGGCTGCGCACCTTCAGGGGCCGCACCTCCCCCTCGCCCACGCGCATCCGCAACTTCAGCTTGCGGCCGTGCAGGTGACGAGCGCCGGCGAGGAAGTAGGCGAACCAGCCCACCTTCGACTTCAGTTCGTCATCGGCACCCGCCACCATGGCGGCGTCGAAGCCGATGCCCGCCATCACCAGGAAGAGGTGCTCGTCCTCCTCGGTGCTCAGGTCCGGGCCCTCATCCTCGGCAGGATCGAGCCGCCGCGGGCGGATCCAGCCGATGTCGATCGGATGGTCACTGCCCCCGAGCGCAGTCCGCACCAGCGACGCCGTGCCCTCCAGCGGCAGATCAAGGTTGCGGGCCAGCAGATTCCCAGTGCCCATCGGCAGCAACGCCATCGGGATGTCCGAGCCCGCCAGCGCGGTCGCCACGGCACGCACCGTGCCGTCGCCGCCGGCAGCCACCACCACCGATGCCCCGGCAGCCAACGCCTCGCGTGCCTGCCCGACTCCCGGATCCTCCGGTGTGGTCTCGAACCACAGCGGCTCCGGTAGTGCGAGCTCCTCGGCGATCTGGATCGCCATGCGGCGCAATCCCGCCGGATCGTTGGCCTTCGCCGGGTTCACCACGAACGCCGGCGGGCCCTGCGAGGGCACCCGGTCCGGTTCCGGGGGGCTGATCAGCGGTTCGACCCGGGCGCCCCGCTCCCGGATCCGCTTCAGCACCAGCAGTCCCACCACCAAGGCGGCGATCGCCACTGCCAGCGCCACCAGACTCACCGTCTGTTCCCAGGTCATGACCTGAACGGTAGCCCGTCCCCGATAGTCTCGGGGGGTGATCGACCTGAAGAGCCTGCGTGAGGATCCGGACGTCGCCCGAGCCAGCCAGCGGGCCCGGGGTGAGGACCCCGAGCTGGTGGACCGGGTGCTGGCAGCCGACGAACGCCGTCGGGCGCTGCTGACTGCCTTCGAGCAGCAGCGAGCCGAGCAGAAGGAGGTCTCCCGCTCCGTGGGGAAGGCCTCGCCGGAGGAACGCGAGCACATCCTCGCCAAGGCGAAGGCGCTCGCCGAGCAGGTCAAGGCCGCCGAGGCGGAGGCGGGCGCTGCTCAGAGTGAGCTGGACGAGCTGCTCGCGCAGTTGCCGAACCTCGTGCTCGACGGCGTCCCTTCCGGTGGTGAGGACGATTACGTCGTCCTGAAGGAAGTGGGCACGCCGCGGGACTTCGCCGCTGAGGGTTTCGAGCCGGCAGACCACCTCGACATCGGGAACGGCCTCGGCGGGATCGACACCGAACGTGGCGCGAAAGTCTCCGGTGCGCGGTTCTATTACCTCACCGGTATCGGCGCCCGACTGGAGCTGGCGCTGCTGAACGCTGCGATGGACACGGCTCTCGCAGCGGGGTTCACCCCGGTGATCACCCCGACGCTGGTCAAGCCCGAGATCATGGCCGGTACCGGGTTCCTCGGCGCGCACGCAGATGAGATCTACCGGTTGGAGGCCGACGACCTGTACCTGGTGGGGACTTCGGAGGTGGCGCTCGCCGGGTACCACGCGGGCGAGATCATCGACCTGAGCGATGGTCCCAAGCGGTATGCCGGCTGGTCGGCGTGCTACCGCCGCGAGGCCGGCTCCTATGGCAAGGACACTCGCGGCATCATCCGGGTGCACCAGTTCCACAAGGTGGAGATGTTCTCCTACGTCCGGGTCGAGGACGCCGAAGCCGAGCATCAGCGTCTGCTCGGCTGGGAGGAGCAGATGCTTGCCCTCGTGGACCTGCCCTACCGGGTGATCGACACCGCCGCCGGTGACCTGGGTTCCAGTGCCGCCCGCAAGTTTGACTGCGAGGCGTGGCTGCCGAGCCAGCAGCGATACCTGGAGCTGACCTCCACCTCCAACTGCACGACCTTCCAGGCCCGCCGCCTGGGTGTGCGCGAACGCGGCGAGCGGGGCACCCACCCGGTGGCCACCCTGAACGGCACCCTTGGGACGACCCGCTGGATCGTGGCGATCCTGGAGAACCACCAGAACGCCGACGGGTCGGTGCGCGTGCCGGAGGGTCTGCGCCCCTACCTGGGCGGGCTCGAGGTGCTCGAACCGGTCACTGCTCGATGAACCCGATGAGCGTCCGGGATGCAGGCGTGCGGCCGGTCACCGGGCCCGAGGGCAGGTCCGCACTGGCCCGGCTCCGGGAGGCGCCGGAGCAACTGGTGGCGCTCGACATCGACGGGACGATCCTGGGGCACGACCAGAGCCTGAGCGCGAACGTGACCGACGCCGTCGGGGCGTTGCGTGAGGCCGGTGCGCACGTGGTGCTCTCCACCGGGCGCTCCATCCAGGCGGTGCTTCCCGTGGCTGAGGAACTCGGGATCACCGATGCGTGGGCGGTGTGCTCCAACGGCGCAGTGACCGTGCGGCTGGCCGAGGGTGGTTTCACGATCGACGACGTCGTCACCTTCGATCCGGCGCCGACACTGCGATTGCTGCGTGAGCACCTGCCGGAGGGCATCTTCGCCGTGGAGGACCTGGGACGTGGCTTCCTGCTCTCGGCGCCGTTCCCCGATGGCGAGCTGACCGGAGAGCTGCGGGTGGTGGGCTTCGAGGAGCTGTGCGCCACCCCGGCTTCCCGCGTGACGCTCCGGGCTCCGGGCCTGGGATCGGACGACTTCCACGAGCTCGTCGACCGGTCGGGCCTGCACGGGGTGAGCTACGCCGTCGGGTGGACCGCCTGGCTGGACATCGCCCCCGAGGGGGTCTCCAAGGCGTCTGCGCTGGAGCGGGTGCGTGTGCGCCTGGGCGTCCCGTCGACGGCGACACTCGCCGCTGGCGATGGGCGCAACGATATCGAGATGCTCTCCTGGGCTCAGGTGGGTGTGGCGATGGGCGGGGCGGATGCCGATACCCGGGCGGCCGCCGACTTCGACGCAGCGCCGGTGAGCGAGGATGGGTTGGTGCCGGTGCTGACGGCGCTGGTCTGAGGGCTGCCTGAGCCCAGAGGGCGCCAATGACAGCGCCGGCCGGTTCTGCTGCACACTGGATCTCATCGACGACGAGGAGCACACCGTGAAGACGTTCACCCTGCCCGGTACCCAGATCACCGCACCGAATGTGGTGCTCGGTCTGATGCGGATCGCCGAGAAGAGCGACGAGGAGATCCGCACCCTGGTGGCCACCGCGCGTGAGGCCGGGATCGACTTCATCGACCATGCCGACATCTACGGCCGTGACCACGGCTGCGAGGAACGCTTCGGTGCGGCGATGCAGCTCACCGGCTCCCAGCGCGAGGAGCTGACGATCCAGACCAAGTGCGGGATCGTGCCGGGGCAGAACGGTCGACCGACTCATTTTGATTTCTCCTACGAGCACATCGTGGCGCAGGTGGAGGGGTCGTTGCGGGCGCTGCGCACCGACTACCTCGACATCCTGTTGCTGCACCGGCCCGATGCGCTGGTGGAACCGGAGGAGGTGGCGCGTGCCTTTGACGAACTGCAGGCCACGGGCAAGGTGCGTCACTTCGGCGTCTCCAACCACACGCCTCGTCAGATCGACCTGCTGAAGACGGCGGTCATGCAGCCGCTGGTGGCGAATCAGGTCCAGCTCTCGATCACGCACTCGCCGATCGTGGCGCAGCCGCTGGCGATGAACATGCAGGGCGAGGACCAGTCGATCGTGCGGGACGGCGGAGGCCTCGTCGAGTACTCCCGGCTGCACGACATCACCCTGCAGGCGTGGTCACCGTTCCAGGCGGGCTTCTTCGACGGGGTGTTCCTAGGATCGGAACGCTACCCGGAGCTGAACGCCGTGATCGATCGGCTGGCCGCCGAGTACGGGGTACCGCCCATCGCGATCGCGGTGGCCTGGATCACCCGGCACCCGGCGCGCATGCAGGTGGTGCTCGGTACCACCACGCCGGAGCGGGTGACAGGTGCGGCGCAGGGCTCGGACATCCCGCTGACGCGGGCGCAGTGGTACGAGTTGCTGCATGCGGCGGGATATCTGATTCCCTAGCTGCCTCGCGGGCCGGATCGCTCCGTCATCACAGGCACTGACATCACAGGTACTGACCTGTGCCGTGGTGCGGCTCGCTGCCCTCCTGCTTCTGCAGCCCCAGCGCCTGACCGGGGTGGACGCCGGGAGGCAGTGCCTTGCGCATCTGGGAGAGCTGGTTCTGGGCGGCCATCTGCTGGGCCACCAACGCCGTCTGGATCCCGTGGAACAGGCCCTCGAGCCAGCCCACCAGCTGCGCCTGGGCGATCCGCAGCTCGGCGTCAGAAGGAGCACGGTCGTCGGTGAACGGCAGGGTGATCCGGTGCAGCTCGGCGATGAGGTCCTCGTTGAGTCCGTCCTCGAGCTCGTGCAGGGACCGTTCGTGGATCTCAGCCATGCGTTCGCGTGCGGCCTCGTCCAGCGGGGCGCTCCGCACCTCGTCCAGGAGTTGCTTGATCATCGTGCCGATGCGCATGACCTTCGCGGGTTCCTCCACCATGGCGGAGGGGTCGCGGGCGTCGTCGGCGGAGGCGACGCCCAGGCCTTCGGAGGAGGAGACGACCACGCGAGGGCTCTTCTCCTCAGCACTGGCGGGATCGGACTGCTCGGACTGCACGGACTGCTCGGACTGCTCGGACTCGCTGGGCACGCCTTGGTCAGTCTTGTCCTGGTCGGTCTTGTCCCGGTCGGTCTCCCCTTGGATGGTCTGGTCCTGATCCGGCTCGTCAGCGCTCGCGTTCTCGTGCGCGGACTGTTCGGCCGTGTCGGGCGGGATGTTCTCGTCTCGACTCGCGGATTCCATGGCACCATCATGCCTGCTCCCGGTTCGTGGGGACGGGGAAGATCAGGCCCACGAGCAGAAGCACTAGCCTTCGGGTATGAACTGGTTGACCAACGCCGCTCACGCCCGCTGGCTGGAGAACGAGACCGATGCCCTGCTGGACTTCGCTTCCGGCGCGATGGTGGAGGAAGGTTTCGCCTACCTCAGCAGCGAAGGCGAGCAGATTCCGGCCGAGGGGAGCCAGCTGTGGCTCACCTGCCGAATGATCCACTGCTTCGCACTCGGGTCCCTCCTGGGGCGGCCTGGTTCGGCCACGATGGTCGACCACGGCCTGCGGGCTCTGTCCGGGCACTTCCGTGACGACGTCAACGGCGGCTGGTATGCCCAGGTGGGTCCGGACGGGCCGATGGATGACACCAAGGCGGCCTACGCGCACGCCTTCGTGATCCTTGCTGGAGCCAGCGCTGCATCTGCGGGCCGCCCAGGTGGCAAGGAACTGCTGGAGGAAGCCCTGACCGTCTCCCTCCAGCGGTTCTGGCGGGAGGACGAAGGCATGGTCGTGGAGTCCTACGACCGGACTTTCACCGATCTGGAGGACTACCGCGGCGTCAACGCGAACATGCACACCGTCGAGGCCTATCTCGCCGCCGCTGACGTGACCGGCGACGACACCTGGCTCGAGCGGGCCACCCGCATCTCCCGCCGTGTGGTGGACGATTTCGCACGCAACCAGTCCTGGCGGATCCCCGAGCACTTCGACGCCAACTGGCAGCCGCTGCTCGACTACAACATGGACTCCCCGTCCGATCCTTTCCGGCCGGCAGGGGCCACGATCGGGCACTGGTTCGAGTGGTCCAGGCTGGTGCTGCACGTGCGGGCCGCGTGGGCTGCCCGCGGTGTCTCGGCCGAGGACTGGATGCTCGAAGGCGCCCAGGCACTGTTCGACCTCGGCGTCACCGAGGGATGGGATGTGGACGGCGCCGACGGCTTCGTCTACACGGTCGACTGGGACGGCAAGCCACTTGTGCGGGAGCGGATGCACTGGGTGGTGACCGAGGCGCTCGCAGCCGCCGCAGCGCTGTACCGGGTGACTGGGGACGCGAACCTCGCCGCCTGGTACCAGCTGTGGTGGGAGTACGCGGCCGTGCACCTGATCGACACCGAGAACGGCTCCTGGGTGCACGAGCTCGCCCCGGACAACGGGCCCAGCGCCACCGTGTGGGCCGGGAAGCCGGACACGTACCACGCGGTCCAGGCGACACTGATCCCGCGCCTGCCCCTGACCCCGGTGCTGGCTCCGGCGCTCGCGCAGGGCTTGCTCGATACGCACTGACGCTGAGCCGGCTGTACTCCCACTGCCGGTCGTACTCCCACTGCCGGCTGTACTCCCACTGCCGCCCGTACACCCACTGCCGCCCGTACACCCACCGGGGGTGAAGTTGATGTCGATGATGGGCCCATAACCGACGTCAACTTCACCCCCGGTGGAGATCCGGTCGGTCCTTGTGTCCGGCAGGCGCCCCCGACGGCGTTCCCCCGCCTCAGGGGAGGAGTAGCACCTTCCCGAACACCTCGCCTTCGGCCATCATTCGGTGTGCCTCGGCCGCTTCGGCCAGTGGCACCCGTGCGTGCACGACCGGGCGGACCTTGCCCTCGGTGACCAGTGGCCAAGCACGCTTGCGGAGGTCGGTGAGGATCGCCGTCTTCTGCTCGGTTGGGCGCTGGCGCAGCACCGTGCCGTGGATCGATAGCCACCGGGTGAGCAGCCGAGCCAGGTTCAGTTCGCCGGTGGCTCCCTTCTGCATGCCGAGGACCACGAGGTGGCCGAACGGGGCCAGCACGTCGATGTTCTGGTGCAGGTACTTCGCCCCGACGACGTCCAGCACCACGTCGGCGCCCGCGCCGCCGGTCTCGGCGCGCGTGATCTCGACGAAGTCCTCGTTGCGGTGGTCGATGGCGCGGTGGGCCCCCAGCTCGGCGCACCGGGCGGTGCGGTCGGGGCCACCGGCCGTGGTGAGTACGCGGGCACCGAGGGCGGTCAGCACCTGGATCGCGGCGGTACCCACACCGCCGGAGCCGCCGTGGACGAGGCTCGTGATGCCGGGGAGGGCGTGCGGGGCCAGGCCGACCGTGGCAGGCAACTCGGGGACTGCGATCAGGTTCGACCAGAGTGTCGCCAGGGCCTCGGGAAGTCCCGCAGCGTCGACGAGGTCGAGGCCATCCGGGACCGGAAGCAGATGCTCGGCACGGGCGAGCGCCTGCTCGGCGTACCCTCCGCCGTCGACGAGGGCGCAGACCCGGTCGCCCACGTGATGACCGGTGACGCCGTCGCCGAGCGTGGCGATCGTTCCGGAGACCTCCAGGCCCGGCCAGTCGGGCGCACCCGCGGGCGGCGGGTGCAGACCTTTGAGCTGCAACAGGTCGGCCCGGTTCACTCCGGCGGCTGCCACATCGATCAGCACCTCGCCCGGCCCGGGCGAGAGGGTGGGGACATCGGATCCGGTCAGCGTGGCGGCCGAGGACTCGGGGGAGGAGATCAGCATCGCGCGCATGGCTCCACCCTACGAACGCGGCACGCGTGCGCACACCCGGAGCGGCCCGGCGAGAGGAGCCGTCGGGTTACCGGTTTGGGCCTCCTCGTCGGTGTGGGACAGAATGGGGTCACCAGGAGGGTTGACAGAGCGGCCGAATGTGACGGTCTTGAAAACCGTTGTGCCTCAACAGCACCAAGGGTTCGAATCCCTTACCCTCCGCCAGGTTCCGGCGTACGGTGGCAGACAGGAGGGATGCCATCGTGCCGCGCGGATGGGAATGGTTCAGGTTTGCCGCCGGAGTGGTCGTTGCACCGGGGATGGCCCATGGCGTCGTGTGGTGGGCCTCCTGGTTGACACCGCTGACGATGGCGGTGGCGCTCGTGGTCTTGGTCGCTGTGGTGATCGTTGCGCTGGTGCATGAGCAGCGCGCAGCGGGGCAACGGACCGTGCCTCAGCAACGGCGCCGCGAACGTGTGAATCTCGCGTTCGGCCGCGGTATGGCGCTGGGTGGGATGGGAGCTCTCCTCGCTTCACTGCTCGGGGTGCCATGGCTTGAGTCAGCCCAGGTGGCGTGCGTGGTGATCGCTGGGGGTGGAGCGGGTATGGCCGGCGGCGCGCGAGTGCGTCTGGGCCGCCTGGAGACGGCGACATGACAGCGTTCCCGGCGCCTCGGGAGGGGTGGTTCGCATCATCCCGGTGAGCCCGTTATCCTGGTGGGCACCTAGGAGACGTCGCATAGTCTGGTCTAGTGCGCATCCCTGCTAAGGATGTGAAGGGGCAACCCTTCCGTGGGTTCAAATCCCACCGTCTCCGCCCTGTGATGAAGCCCCGCCCACGCGTTTCGGGCGGGGCTTCATCACATATCTGGCTTGTGGGATTTGGGAGGAGCGAGCGCCAGCGAGGGACGGCTCCCACCGTCTCCGCCCTGTGATGAAGCCCCGCCCACGCGTTTCGGGCGGGGCTTCATCACGTGCTGCAGAGGGGATTTGAGAGGAGCGTCAGCGACGAGCGACGGCTCCCGCGGCCTCCGTGTGACGCGATGGGCATGCAGCAGCGTGCGCATCACCCCGGCTGATTGCCTTACCACGGAGATGTCATGTTCGTCACATCCGAGGGTCGTCCCCGGAGCGTGAATCGTGGCGTTTAGCCCGCAATCGTGCGGGTCAGCGCGCCTCGCGGCCGCTGCTGCCACCTTCCCTCGCTGGTAGTTGAACGAATGAGAAGTCGTGTGACGCTGTCCTTAACTCCTGCCCAGCCAGTCAATCGGGCGGGGCATTCCACACTCTCCGGGGGAAGGTCCATCACTGTGCTGCGCGCAACGAACTCGCCACACCGAGGTATCCGACGGGTGCTCGCGAGCGCCCTTGCGCTCCTACTGACCGGCGGTGCGGTGATCGCCGGAACGACGCCCGCCGTCGCGGACGTCGGCGATCCGCAATACCTGACCGTCGACAAGCGCGTCAGTGCGGACGAGATCTCCGTAGATGAGCCGTTCACCTACACGATCGAAGTGAACTGCTCCGAGGCGACCTGCCTCGAGGCGCACCTGCAGGACCAGTTCCCGGCAGAGCTGGATGGCTACGCCCTGCAGAACGTGACCATCACCCCGTCTTCGTCCGCCGTGCCGCGGGACGTCACGTGGACCGTCGACGGAGCCGAGACCTCACAGCCGAGCGTGCTGACCGATGACACGGTGCTCGACATCCACTTCCAGCAGGAGGGCACCAACCCCGAGGGGACTGGACTCGAGTTCGGCACCCGCGTGAGCGTCAGCATCACCCTCCAGGCACCGGAGAAGGCCCCGGGCGAGTACGCGTTCACCAACACCGCCACCACCGAGGCGTCCAACTCCAACCCGGATTCCTCCGACGCCACCACCACGCTGATGGTCCCGTCCGTGCTCGACGTCGACGTCACCAAGGACTGGGCTCCTGCTGAGGAGACCTTCACCCCCGGCGCCGAGTCCACCATCAGCCTCGGCGTGACGAACACATCCAACGGCCCGGTCGAAACCCTCACCATCCAGGAGCCGCAGAACGCTCCCGACGGCGCCACCTCCCTCGACCCCAGCAACCCGTTCACCCTCACCGACCTCGCCGGACCCGACGGCTTCTCCGCGACCATGCCCCCCGGTGCCGAGCAGGCGCAGGTGGACGTGTACGTGCTGCAGTCCGACGGCAGCTACGGCTGGGAGACCGGTACGCCCGACGCCACCCCCGCGCTGCCCGTCGGCGTCGACCCCGGTGACGTCGCCGGTATCCGGATCACCTACACCGGTGCGGCGATCGAACGGCAGGCGAGCTCCGCCGTCGAGCTGGACCTCGCCCTGCGCGAGACCCACCGCGACACCGGCGACGACCTCTCCGTGGCCACGCACACAGTGGACAACACCACGGTCGGAAGCGCCGCCGTCGCCGATCGTGACCCGGCCACCGCTACCGCCGACGCCAGCTACACGGTGACCCCGCCGGCCCTGGGTGTGGAGACCAGCAAGAACATCAGCCCGAACCGGATCGCCGCTGGTGACAGCGCCGAGGCCACCCTCACCGGGACAAACGCCTCCGACATCCCGGTGGCCGAACTGCGTCTGGCCGACCTCGACTACTTCACCGCCGACCTCACCTTCGATGGCTTCACGGCGGCACCCAGCTGGCCGGCGGGCGCCACCGGCGCCGAGGTGATCTACCACCCGCTTGACGGTTCCGACCCGGTCAGCATCCCGTTCGCTGACGGCGAGACACCTGCCGCGCCGGCCGAGCCGATCTCTGGCTTCGAGCTGGTGTTCACAGCCGACGCACCCGGGATCGAGCCGGCTGCGAGCACGAGCGCCGACTTCGTGATCGGCTCGACCGAGGCTGCCGTCAGCACCGGTGAGACGCTCCCCACCACGAACACCGTCGACACCAGCATCACCACGTTCAACGACCGCACCGCCGAGGCGAGCGACGACGCGAACCTCACATTGGTGGCCCCGGCCGTCGAGGTCGAACTCACCAAGACGATCCGCCCGGGCGCCACCGTGCGCCCCGGTGAGGATGTCGTCACCGAACTGCGCTCGAACCTGACCACCACCTCGGATTACGTCACGGCCACTCAGATCGTGGTCGAGGACTCCCTCACCGGTGACGGCGGCTTCTGGGACGCCTTCAACGTCGACTCCGTGGCACCCACCCAGGTGCCGAGCAACACCGACCTGACCGTCGAGGTGCAGTTGCCCGACGGTAGCTGGACGTCCGTGGCCGTCTTCGACGCCCAGGCCGGTCCCTTCCTCGCCTCGCTCAGCCAGGCCGAGATCGCCGCCGCGCTCCCCGGCGGCGTGACCACCGAGGACCTCACCGGCATCCGGTTCATCTTCGACAACGCCGACGGGTTCGCCGCCGACACCACCGTGACCCCCTACGTGGTCTCCACCGCACGCGACGCGCTGCGCTCGGGCGGTGAGATCACCGAGGACGGTGTGGACGTGGAGAACCTCGCCACCACCACCGGTACGGGTGAGACCGAGGCGGGTACCCCGCTCACCGACACGGATGAGGACGTCGACTCCGCCGGCGTCGCGCCCCAACCGGGCGGACCCGGACCCGGAGTCGGCATCGACAAGTCCTGGGACCGGGCCACCATTCCGGCCCAGACCGACCAGCAGGCGGGTACCACCCTCTCCTGGCGTGTCTCGCCCGGATTCGAGCAGGTGGTCATCAGCGACCCCGCCGCGCCCGTGCCCGGCGATGTGTCCGACACCGTGTACGACACCTTCGACCTGGTCCAGCTCGACCCGATCGCCGGCAGTGACGAGCCGTACAGCAACGGCTGGTTCCTGAAGTACGACACCATCACCGCCGTCGAGCTTTACGACGGCACCAGCTGGCAGACCGTGGCCGAGCCAGCGGACGGCTGGCAGTCGAACGGTGCCTTTGTGGGCTACACCCTCACCACGGACGAGCGGGCCTCCACGGTGGCGATGCGGATCGTCCTCGAAGAGAACACCGCCGCCCGCGAGGCAGCGGCCACCGCCGGTGGTGCCTACGACCCGTACGCGCCGACCCCCGGCACCGGCGTGGCGACCAGCAGCGTCGACCGTACCTTCGACCAGACCTGGCGCCTGCGCGACCAGTTGCGCTCCGACGGATCCTGGATCACCGATGAGGCGGTCTACAACGCCGGTGAATCCGGCGTGGTGGACAACACCACCAGCGTCACCGGCACGCCCATCGGCGGGGGCGACCCCGTGACCGACAGCGACAACGCGGTGATCACCATCACCACCACGCCGCCGGGGGTGCAGGTCGGCAAGAGTGTGGATCCCACCAGCGAGCTATACGTGCCGATGGAAGGCACCACCGAGCCCGGTGACTACCCGACGGCGACGTTCACGCTCACCGCGCGTAACGACTCGGTGACCCCCGCCTCCTACGTGCGCCTCATGGACCCGCCCGCATGCACCGATGCCGAGAGCATCTCCGTCTGCCAGAGCGAGGCGAGTGAGGCCGGTGCCCTCGCCGACCCGTTCACCGCCGACATCGACTGGCTGCGGGAGGGGAGTCCGTTCGACCGGTTCAACCTGACCGGTCTCGACATCTCCGCCGGGATCGCCGACCAGGTGGATCTCGCCGAGAGCGTCGTGTGGCTGCTGCACGAGGACGGCACCACCAGCCAGGTCACGGCCGAGGAGGCCACCGCGCGCACCGCGCAGGAGCTGGCCGATGTGATCGGCCTGAGCGTGACCTACGCCGGTGCAGATCTGGCGACGATCACCTCAGACAACACGCTCACCGTGGTGCTCGAGACCCAACTGCGCACCACCCTGCGGTCTACCGGTGAGCTCCAGGTGCTCTCGGCGAACGACCACCTGCAGATCCCGAACCGGGTATTCGCCCAGTCCTACGACCCGCTGCTCAACGACGGTGCACTCACCGGCGCCAACGCGAGTGCCGCCGTCGGGCTCACCGGCGGGGACATCAACGTGGCCCCCTCCAAGTCGGTCTCCCCGGATGCGCTCACCGAGCCCACCCGAGACGAGCCGGTCACGGTCACCCTGGGGGCGGACCAGGGCACCGACCCGGTGAGCACGCTGGCACCGGCCGAGGTGCGCCTCACCGATGACGTCACGACGTCGCCGGACTTCTGGAACACCTTCAACCTCACCGGCCTCGGGGAGATCACTGCTCCCGACGGCGCAGACCAGGTCGCGATCGGGGTGTACGGACCGTTCGGTACCGACGGCGAGCTGGAGTGGGTGAGCGGCGCGCCTACCGGTATCGACACGGCCGCCCTGCCGGATGTGGACCTCACCGAGGTGCAGGGTGTCCGGTTCGCGTTCTCCCGCGCAGACGGCGAGTTCTTCTCCGACGATGTGCCGGCGCCGGGCTGGTCGGCCAACGCCGCGTTCACCGTGCAGCTGCGCGAGGACTACCGTGACTCCGGCGAGGCCGTGCAGCTCGAGGGAGAGGTGACCAACACCGTCACCGTCATCAGTGACCGGTTGAACGGAGAAAGCTCCGAGGCCAAGGCGACGGACGCCGTCGTGGGCCTGAGCGAAGGCACCGCCGAGCTCGAGGTGAACAAACTCGCCAACGACGGCAACCGCACGGCAACTGTGGGCGACCTGGTGCCGTGGGACCTGACCGTGCACAACTCCGGAACCGGATACCTGGACCTCACCGAGGTGCGGGATGCACTCCCGGAGCACCTCGCCTACCTCGGCGACGAGCCCACCTACACCGCCGACGACGACGGCGCGCTCAGTGAGGACGTCACGCTGACCCAGGAGGGTGAGGAGCTGGTCTTCACCTGGCCCGAGGGTGAGAACCGGATGCTGCCGGGGGAGACGTTCACCATCCGGGTGCTGCTCGAACTTCAGCCGGGCCTGAGTTCCGGAGAACGCACCACGAACACGATGGTCGCCTCCACCGTTCAGACGCTGGAACGGTGCGAGAACGTCGTCTCCGGTGGGTCCACCACCGACGACTGGGCCGGTGATCCCACGACCTGTGGCGCCACCGACTACGTTCAGCCCGCCCAGGGGACCAACCTCTACACCCTCAAGGGTGTGCGCGGGGAGCTGGAGGGTGCGCACCACAGCTCCTCGGTGGACCGGCTGTGCGAGCCGACGCTGACGGCCACCGGCGGCGACTACTACCGCGCACCGTGTGCCGCCAACAGCGTGATCGGCGGGACCGACGACTGGGTGCTGCAGACCGTGAACGCCGGCACCACCGATATCACCGAGATGGTGGTCTTCGACCAGCTACCCGTGGCCGGGGACCTCTCCCTGGTCGCGGGCAGCGACCGCGGCTCGGTGTACCGGCCGCAGCTGCTGGACAACCTGCTGGTGACCGCCCCCGAGGGCACCGAGACCGTCATCGAGGTGACCACCAGCGACGACGTCTGCGTGGGCACCTGGTCGGAGGTCACCACGGCCGAGCCCTGCACCGCCAGCGGTGAGGAGTGGACTGAGCTGACCGACGGCACCGACCTCTCGCAGGTGTCCGGCCTGCGGATCTGGCTGGACTTCAGTGCCACGGCTGCGGGTGCTCTCGTGCCCGGACAGGGCGTGGACGTGACCTACTCCAGCGAGAACGTCCCGGCCACTGATGTCGATCCGAGCGGTGCCCCGGTGGACGTGCCGGTGACCGACACGTACGCGTGGAACCAGTTCGGGGTCAAGTACCAGGTGGCGGGCGAGGACCGCTACGAGAGGCTCGCACCGTCCCCCGTGGGCGTGCACCTGCGTACGGGCTCGCTCGAGGTGGTCAAGGACGTGACCGGCCCCGCTGCCGGCTACGCCGCGCAGGAGTTCCTGGCCGACCTGGTCTGCACCGTGCAAGGAGCGCCGCTCGACATGGGCGAGTACTCCACGCTGACCCTCATCGACGGTGAATCGGTCCGGGTGGACGGCATCCCACTCGGGTCAGAGTGCGTGGTCACCGAGCAGGGTGAGGTCGGCGAGTTCGGCGAGACCAGCCGGGAACCGGGTTCGGTCACCCTCGACATCACCGAGATGACCGGTACCGAGGACGAGGTTCCTGCTGCTCAGGTGGGCCAGCTCGGCAATGACTACCAGTACGCCGGCCTCAGCGTCACCAAGAATGTCGACACCCAGGCCACCTCCGGTGAGCTCGGACCGTTCGACTTCACCCTGACGTGTACTACGGCACTGGGCGTTCCGGTCGACTTCGGCAACGGCGCGACGGAGCTCGCGTTCACGCTTGCCGACGGCGAGACGTTCGACGCGCCGGCCGGCACTATTCCTGCTGGTTCCGACTGTGTGCTCACCGAAGCCGACGCCGCCCAGGACGAGGTGGTGATCGTCGGCACCAACGTCACCGACAACGGCGACGGGTCGGCCACGATCGGCGTCGATGTCACCGGCGCCGAGGTCGAGGTGACCAACGGGTACGACGCGGGTGTGCTGTCGGTGACCAAGGTTGCCGAAGGAGACGGGGCCGACCTGTACGGCACCGGGCCGTTCGGTTTCGAGGCCGTCTGCACCTACGACGGGCAGACCCTGCTCGAGGAGTCCTTCGAACTCGCGGCCGGCGGGGAGCGCTCGTTCGGCACCTACCCGGCCGGCACCGAGTGCGTCGTCACCGAGACCGCGACCGGGGGAGCGAACGCCTCGGCGCTCGATCCTGCTGATGGTGTGGTCACCATCGCGGGCCCGGAGACCGACGACGAGAACGTGGGCACCGTGGGCGTGACCGCCACGAACACCTTCGTCCTCGGTGAGGTCGCCATCGAGAAGGTCGTCGATGGGCCGGGTGCTGAGCTCTATGGCGCCGGTCCGTTCACCGCGCAGGCGGTCTGTACCTGGGACCGCGACGGCGAGCAGGTGAGCGTCGAGCTGCCGAACGACGGTCTCATTCAGCTCAATGCTGCGAACGGTTACGCCGCCACCATCGGCGACCTGCTGGTGGGCACGGAGTGCGTAGTGACCGAGGTTGCCGACGGCGGAGCTACCGCAACGCAGATCCTCCCGGCCGACGGGGTGGTCACCGTGGGAGAAGAGACCGCTGTGGTCACACTGACCAACACCTTCGACGTGACGTCACTGACGGTGACCAAGCAGATCGAGGGTGAGCCTGCCGGTGAGGCGAGCTTCGCCGTCACCCTGGTCTGTTCCTGGATGGTGGACGGCGAGGAACGCGACGTCGAGATCCCCGGTGGTGCAGTGCGTGAACTGCAGGCTCCAGATGACCTGACGGTCACCTACCAGGACCTGCCGATCGGCGCCGACTGTGTGGTGAACGAGTCCGAGACCGGTGGTGCGGACGCGACCACGATCACCGTGACGGCCGCTGGTGAGGAGGTCACTACCGAGGGCGACTCGGCTGAACTGACCACGCTCGCCGACGCCGGTACCACGGTCACGGTGACCAACGTCTTCGACCCGGAGCCGGGCGCCGGTGACCTGCCGGGCACGGGCACCGAACCGGTGTGGTGGATCGCCGGTGCGGCGCTGCTCATGCTGGCCGGAGGCATCCTGCTGGGGGTGCGACGGCGACAGATCTGATCACGCTCCCCCGAGCCTGATCACGGGTTGCACCATGGTGCGGCCGATCCGCAGGCGTGCCCCATCCGACAGGGTGGGGCACGCCTGTGGCGTTTGGTGCGTCCTCCAGGAGCAGATGTGTCCTCGTTTATCCACCGCTCGATCTGGGCGCGGTTCCGCAACGTGAGTGCTTCGCAAGGAATGAAAGTGTGTTTCACACAATTGACATTGTCGTGGAACAATCACTAATCTCATCGTGACAGTGGCGAAGGCGTCACGAGAGCACAGTCACAAGGGAGAGGCTCATGCGGGATCGAACCCGACGGGTGTCCGGATCGAAGAGAGCGGCAGGGACAGGGCTGATTGCTGCGCTCGTGGGCTCGTTGCTGGTGGGTGCTGCCGCACCTGCATTCGCAGCGCCGGACCCGACGTCCGTGGATTCCTATGCGCCTGAGGGGACCGCCAACCTCGCCCTGGCAGGTCTCGTCACGGTGAGCAGCTCCCAGGGCGGCGCGTCTCCGGATGTCCTCAACGACGGCGAATCGGGCAGTCCCGAACTCGGCGTGTGGGTCGCCGCTGAGACCGGACCCGATGCCGGCGGCTTCGTCCAGGTGGATCTGCCGCAGGAGGCCGAGATGTCCAGAGTCGTGGTCTTCCCTCGCGGCGACCCGGGCTTCTACGGCGTCTACTACCCGATCGACTTCACCGTCAGTGTGCTCGACGCCCAGGGCGAGACCGTCGTCGAGGAGCGGATCGAGCACGAGGACAGCGCCGAAGCGGTGGTGAGTGAGCCCGACGTCGTCGACTTCGACGGGCCCGTGACAGGCGTCGCGGTGCGGATCGACGTCACGACGCGGCAGTCCCGTGAGGGCGGGGTGCTGCAATTCTCCGAGATCGCCGTCTTCGGGATCGGGCAGGAGGCGCCCGACTATCAGCCAGATGGCACCGACAACCTCTCCCTGACCGCATCGGTCACCGCCTCCTCCAGCTATGAGCAGCCGGGCGAGTCCTGGTCGGCACGCTTCGCCATCGACGGCGATACCGGGCGAACCAGCGGCTGGAGCACCGATCCCTACGCGCGCGTCCAGGACCCGAGCACGAGCGCCAGCCTGCTGCTTCAGCTGCAGTGCGCATCGGATCTGTCCCGGGTGGTCGTGTTCCCGAGAGACAAGTCCTTCCCCCGCGACTATCGCATCGAGACTTCCGACGACGCTGTCACGTGGACAACAGTCGCCGAGAGTCTCGACAACCCGCCGAACCAGTCCGAACCGCAGGTCTTTGACCTGGCGGCTGGGACCACGGCCCGCTACGTACGGCTGTTCGTGGACACCCGCAACGGACCCGCCGGCGTGGACGGCTATCTCGTCCAGCTCGCCGAGATCGCGGTCTACGGCCAGGGCGCAGGCTGTGTGAACCAGGTGAAGCCGGCATTGCTGCTGGAGCCGGGTGCGAGCGATGACACATGGTTCGCCGACACCGCGGAAGACGGTCAGTACGACGTGACCTCCTCGGCGCCGGAGGTTGCCACCGTCGGCGCCGACGGCACGATCACCGCCGTCGCACCGGGGCAGGCGACTATCACGTTGGTGGCCGGTGAGACCACGCTGAGCGTGCCGGTGGAGGTCGCAGCCGACGTCGAACGCATCGGTGACGACTTCGCGATCACCGTCTTCTGGGCCCCGCTGCCCGAGTACGTCAACGACGAGCAGTACGACTATCTCGCCGACGCCGGGATCGACATCGTGCAGGCTTCGCAGCTGACGGCCACGCGGGAGATCAATCTGGAGATGGCCCGCCTCTCTCACGAGCGTGGGATGCAGACCATCGTCCAGGATCAGTCGGCCACCGGTGCGTTCACCACCTGGTCGGAGCAAGAGGCCGGCGACTGGGCGCAGAGCTATACCAACGTGCCCGGAGTGGGTGGCTTCTACCTGATCGACGAGCCCGCTGACGCGACGCAGTACGCCACCGCATTCAACGGCATCCGCGATGCTGCTCCGGAGTACTACCCGCACCTCAACTTCTTCCCCTACGGCTATTACGGCGGCGCCGATCAGAGCGATGCCGCGATGTGGGCCTGGCTCGATGCCACTGCACCGCACGCGATCGATGAACCCGACTACCTCATGTATGACCTGTATCCCTTCCTGATCGAGGGCACGAACTACGAGGGACTGTTCACCAACCTCGACACGGTGCGCGAGGTGGGCCTCGAGTACGACATCAAGACCGCCATGTACCTGCAGAGCGTCGGGATCCCGGGCGCCTACCGTCGTACCAACCCCACCGAGATCACCTACGAGGCGAACCTCGCCATGGCGTACGGGTACAAGCAGCTGTCCTACTTCACCTGGTGGACGCCGACCGACCGGGGTGAGCCGTTCACCGATGCGATCATGACCGCAGACGGACGGCCGACCGACCTGTATGGCCCGGTCCGTGAGCTCAACGCGCAGATCCACGCCCTCGGCCCGACGCTCATGCGATTGGATGCCCGGGAGGTGTACCTGGCGGGGAACACCCATGGTCAGCAGCCCGTGCCGGAGGGTTTCTTCGTCCAGCCACAGAGCGAAGGTGACCTGGTGCTCTCGCACATGGTCGACCGCACGAACGGTGATGAGTACCTGTTCGTGGTGAACAACAGCTTCACGGATGGTCAGGACGCTGCGCTCGCGTTCACCGACCCGCAGACGAGGCTGCAGGAGGTGAGCCGCGCTGACGGTTCGCTCGGTTCTGTGTTCGACCTAGCGACGGGAGACGGAGCTACGGCAGTGCTGGAGCGGAGTTTCGCCCCCGGGGAGGGTGTGCTCTACCGGATCGCGACGGATGACCTGCAGGAGCCTGAGCCCACGGAGCCTCCGACCGAGCAGCCCACGGAGCAGCCCACCGGGCCGGGTGAGGAACCCACGGGTTCACCGTCGCAGCAGCCGGCCGATGGCGAGGACGGCGGTCCCGTGACCGGCGGTGGCTCGAACGACGGTCTGCCTGCCACCGGTGCTCAGGACCTGGCTGCCCTGGCCGCGCTGGCTGCGATGGTCACGGTCGGTGGCGTGCTGCTGGTCCGCCGGGGGCAGGTTTCCCGCCGAGCCGGGTGACTGCCTCGCGAGCCCGGCGGGCGTGCTCCTGCGAACGTTCCTGGTCGTGCCAGGAGACGAGCAGGTAGAGCAGGTCGGCGGCGAAGACCTGGGTGTGCGAGGCGGTCAGCTGACCCAGATCGCGGTAGTCATCCGGTGGTGCGGTGCGGATGAGCAGGTCGGCCAGGTCCGCGAGCGGTGAACGGTCATCGCTGGTGATGGCGATGGTTGCCGCACCGGCGTCGCGGGCTACGGTCAGCATCGTGATCGTCTCGGTTGTCACGCCCGAGTTGGAGACGCCCACGGCGACGGACGAACTGCTCAAACAGGCTGCGCTCATCGCTCCCATGTGCAGGTCGGACCAGCTGCGTGCGTTGATGCCGACCTGAAACAGCCGCTCCACGAGCCCGCTGGCCACCGAACCTGATCCGCCGACGCCGTAGACGTCCACCCGCGAGCTCTCGGCGATCAGCTGCGCCGCCTCGCGGACCTGACGTAGGTCAGTGAGGTCGGCCGAGGCCTGCAGCGCTTGGACGTGAGTCGAGAGAAAGGTCTTCAGCAGCTCTTGGTCGTCCATCTCCGGGTGCACCATGGCTCCGGGCTCGCCGGCCAGGCCGTCTTGTGCGACGGAACGACCGACATCGGCCGCTGCTCCGACTCGTAGTTGGAGGTAGCCGCCATAGCCGAGAACCTTGCAGAACCGGCTCAGTGTGGGCGGTGAGACCCCAGCCCGGGCAGCCAGGCCAGAACTCGAGAGGTTGATGGGTAGCTCCGGGTTCTCCAGCAGCAGTGCTGCGAGGCTGGCCATGCCGCGCGTCAGTCGTGGTTGGGCCGCCTGGAGTCGTGCCCTCAGGCCGAAATCGGCCGGGAACGTCGACGGTTCGTCTCCTGGATCGCGCGGATGCCCCATTCGCACTATTCTCCCTGTCCTGAAAGTGATTTTCAAGACGGGATGGCGTGCGTACGCTGAGGTCATGGCCGATGACGCCGCCGAACTCACTGTCGGAGATCGCACGATCCGCATCTCCCACCCGGACCGGGTCATGTTCCCCGCCCGCGGGGAGACCAAACTCGACCTTGCCCACTACTACCTCGCCGTCGGTGACGGCATCACCCGGGCGCTGCGCGAACGGCCATGCATGCTGCACCGGTTCCCCACCGGGGTGAGCGGCGAGAAGGTGCACCAGAAGCGCCTGCCGCGAGGGGCGCCGTCGTGGGTGGAGACGGTGCAGGTGTATTTCCCCCGGTACAAACGTACGGCGGACGAGTTGTGCGTGACCGAACCTGCCAGCGTGATCTGGGCGGTGCAGATGGGCACCGTGGAGTTCCACCCCTGGAACTCCCGCCGCGAGCATGTGGAAGAACCCGATGAGTGGCGCATCGATCTCGATCCGATGCCGGACTGCCCGTTCGACCGGGTGCGCCGGGTCGCTCACGTCGCCCACGAGATCCTCGACGAGCTCGGCATCACCGGCTACCCCAAGACGTCCGGCGGATCCGGCCTGCACATCTACGTACGGATCGAGCCCCGGTGGGGCTTCGATGAGGTCAGGACGGCGGCTCTCGCCTTCGCGCGCGAGGTCGCCCGGCGTGCTCCCGACGACGTCACGACCGAGTGGTGGCGCAAGGACAGGGACCCGGCGTCCGTCTTCGTGGACTACAACCAGAACGCACGTGACCACACGATGGCCGCCGCCTATTCGGTACGCGGCAACCCCGAAGCCACCGTGTCCACTCCGATCGCCTGGGACGAGATCGCCGAGGTCGACCCCCGAGAGCTGACCCTCGCCACCGTGCCGGACCGGTTCGCCCGCCTCGGGGACCTGCATGCCCGCATCGACGAGGTCGCCCACACGATCGAACCGTTGCTGGAGTGGGCCGAGCGCGACGAGAAGTCCTGACACACGCCCGTCATCTTCGCCCGGTTACTGTGGCGATCATGTTCGTTCACTCCCAGGCGGTCGCGTGAAGCGGCTCCGCGGACTCTGGTCGGCGATCGACCCCTTCGTGCTCCTCATCCTGACCGCGCTCGTGCTGGGCTTGGTGCTGCCCTTGTCGGGGCCCGTGCTCGATGGCGTCACGACCGTGGGCGATGTGGCGATCTTCGTGTTGTTCTTGGTGTACGGCATGCGCTTGCGCACCACCGAGGTGCTCGGGGGCCTGCGGAACTGGCGGCTGCAGGGCGGCATCCTCGCTTCCACGTACCTGCTCTTCCCGGCACTGGGGGTGCTGATCGGCTGGGCCACCGAGCCGCTGGTGGGGGCTGCCTTCGCCGCCGGTCTGCTGTACCTGAGCCTGCTGCCCTCCACGGTGCAGTCTTCGGTCGCCTTCGTCTCCGTCGCGCGCGGGAACGTGGCCGGGGCGATCTGCGCGGCGACGGTCTCTAATGTCGTCGGGATGGTGCTCACCCCGCTGCTGGTGCTGTGGCTGATGGGCGCCTCTGGGGCGACCGGCTGGGGTGGTCTGCAGTCAGTGCTGCTGCAGTTGCTGCTGCCGTTCGTGATCGGCCAGCTGCTGCAGCCGTTCGTGGGGGAGTGGGTGCGGGCGCACGCCCACCTGACCAAGGTGCTCGACCGGGGCACTGTGGTGCTGCTGGTGTTCGGAGCCGTCGCCCATGCCACGGCCGACGGCGTCTGGGGCCAGGTCACGCCCCTCACCCTGGTGGTGCTGCTCGCCGTCAGCGCCTTCCTCCTGACGGCGGTGCTCGCCGCGACCTGGTGGGGCGGTCAGGGCCTCGGGTTGGATGTCGAGGACCGCATCGCGCTGCTCATGTGCGGGTCGAAGAAGTCTCTGGCCACCGGGTTGCCGATGGCGCTGGTGCTGTTCCCTGCCGCGACGGCCGCAACGATCGCGGTGCCGGTGATCATCTTCCACCAGCTGCAGCTCGTGGTGTGCGCGGCACTAGCCCGGCGGTTTGCTGCCCGCTGACCGGGCGGACGCGGGCAGGTCAGGTGAGTACGGTCCGCACCACCCGGCCGGAGGCGAGTACACCGAGCAGCACCAGGGTGCATGCCCCGGCGACGCTCAGCGCGAACTGGATGAGCACCGGTGCGGCGGTGACGAAGGCGAAACCGAGTGCCGGGACCATGAACAGCAGCGCGGAGGCGGTGGCCAGTCCCACGGCAACCGCCAGTGGCACGAGAGTCTCCTGCAGGCGGGCGGCGTCGAGCACGCGCCGATCCGTGCCCGCCAGTCGCAGCGCCCGGTACTCCCCGGCCTGGTCGATCACCCGGCCCGCCTGCATCACCCCGGTTGAGACGGCCGCGACCACGCCCGCGATCGCGAGCGTCAGGAAGCCCCCGGTCGACATGTCGCGGGCCATCTGGTCGCCCTGATCGCCACTGAACATCGCGATGGCGGCCGTCATTCCAGCGATGAACGTCGCCAGCGCGACGCCCCCGACGCTGCGCCACGCTGTGCGCGGGGAGTCGATGATGCGCCGAGCCGCGATCAACGTGGCGGGCGTGCGGGCCCGCCATGCAGCGAATCGGCCGATCAGACCCATGACCCACGGCCCGAGTGCGTTCATCATCGCGAACCCGCCGACAACAAGGACCACCAGCACACCGAGACCCGCCTGGCCGCTGTTCAGGAGAACGGCGAACGCACCGCCGAACGCGACCATGGGGAGCACGCGTGACCAGTGCAGCGGACTGGGCGACGTCCGTGCGGCCACGCCGAGCGGTGTGATCGCGACCTTCCGCAGGCTCCCGCCCGCAGAGAACAGCGCCACCAGAGTCACCACAGCGACGATCGCCACATAGACCCACCACGGGGCGACGAGCTCGCCGTAGCTGAACGGCACGCCTTGGAACGAGATCTGCAGCACCAGCGGGATCAGCGCGAATGTCCCGGCGGTTCCGAGGAGAGCTCCGGTCAGCGCCTGGCCCGTCGCATCGAGGATCGTCAACAGGGATACCTGCCCGGTGGTGGCGCCCGCGAGACGCAGGGCGGCCAATCGTTCGTCCCGCCGTGCGACGGCGAGCCGGGCCGCGGCGCCACCGAGTGTGATCAGCGGGACCATCAGCAGCGCCGAGGCGGTCCCGGCCAGCGTGATGTAGAAGCCGGCCTCGTCCGCTGCCCCCGGTGCCTGCCCACGTTCGACGAATGCCAGGAGGCCCCCGAGCACGACTCCGGTGACTGCCGTCGTGACAGCGAACGCCAGCACGGCCAGTGCCGTGGTGAGGCGCTGCGGATCGCCGCTCCCGGCGGTGCGCCGGCGTAGCAGCAACCACAGGTCGACTGCCGCCTTCATCGGGTGGCCCGGACGTCGTCGGGGGATGACGCTTCGCGCCGGTGCTCGGCCACGATCCGACCGTCCTGCATCTGAACGGTGCGCTCGCACCAGCGGGCCACCTGCGGATCATGGGTGACGATCACCAGCGCCGCCCCGGTGGCGCGGGTGGCGTCGGTGAGCACTCGCAGCACCTCGGCTCCGGTCTGCTGGTCGAGTGCGCCGGTGGGTTCGTCGGCGAACACCACACCCGGCGAGCCCACCAACGCGCGCGCGATCGCGACGCGTTGGGCCTGGCCGCCCGAGAGTTCGCCCGGGCGTCGGTTCGCCATTCCGGCGAGGCCAAGGAACTCCAGCCAGCGCTGTGCGGTCTGGACCGCAGAAGCGCGTGGGACGCCGCCGAGCATCAGCGGCAGGGCCGCGTTCTCCTCGGCCGGGAGCTCCGGAAGCAGCTGCCCGGATTGGAAGACGAACCCGAAGTCGGTGCGGCGCAGGGCGGTGCGGGCGGCGTCGGAGAGCGAGGCCAGGTTCTGGCCCGCCCAGAGCACCTCGCCCTGGGTCGGCGTGAGCACACCGGCGAGGCAGTGCAGGAGCGTCGTCTTGCCGGAGCCGGAGGGGCCCATGACGGCGACCGACTCACCTGGGGCGATGGTCAGGTCGACGCCGGCGAGCGCCGTGGTGGTGACGCCGTCGGTGCCGTAGGTCTTCACCAGATGGTGGGCGGTGAGAGGGGTGCGTGTGGTCATGTCCTCACTCTGGCGCCGGTCTCACGGTGGCGGTATCGGCCCCTGGGATCGAGGTTCATCGTGGGGATCCACCCCTGGTCTGGTGCGATCTGCGACCCTGGGCGGAGGCGAGTGCGGTGGTGCAGTGTGATCGGTCCGACAACGGCTGGATTGGTCAGCGGCGCCCGGGACCGGTAGAGTGGCACGCGGCCTTGAGCCATGAGCGCCCGTAGCTTAATGGATAGAGCATCTGACTACGGATCAGAAGGTTGGGGGTTCGAGTCCCTCCGGGCGCGCTCGTTGAGACAGCGACACAGAAGGGCCGGAATCATTGAGATTCCGGCCCTTCTGCGTTGTTGGGTGATCCTGCATCGCTGTACTCCGGCCCCGGGGTGGTTCGGATGGTGAGGAGCCATCTCCGTCGCCTGTGATGCAGATCACAGGCGATCTCGCGTGAGCATTCCTGCGCTGATGTGTCGTAGATGGTGAGCGTAGTCGTTGCGGTCTCTCCCCCGGGCCTGCACGTGCGTGCGCTCCAAACCCGGGCGGGCCGTTCGCGGCCCGCCCGGGGCCATTTCTGGCCTCAATCACTGAGGGGTGGCGAGGGTGTTCACTCCGAGCGCGGCGAGCGTGCCGAAGGCGACTCCCCAGATTGCGATCGAGGCGATCTGCCAGCCGATCACGGCATTGCGAGATGCGCCGAAGGAGACCATCGCCATCGACGTGATCTGGCTGGGCAAGACGGTCTGGCCCAGCAGGCTCACGCCAGGGACGCCGAACCTGTCGAACATCCGCTTGAGCCGCTCACGCCGCGGGCTGTGCTCCGGCTGCCGGTTCTTTGTCGCGGCGTTGCGCACGCGGGAGGCGCCGAGTACGAGGATCACCATCGAGGCGACGTTCCCCACGATCGCCGCAGGGATCGCGACGAACGGGCTGAGTCCGGCGAGCACGCCGATGACGGAGCCGAAGTAGGACTCCACGAACGGGATCGCGCTCGCGAGGACTACTCCCAGCCACTGGATCACCGGGGGAAGTCCTTCGGTGAACTCACGCAACGACTCGATCATGATGGTGCTCCTTCTGGGCAATTGGCCGGGCGATTCCGGCCGGCAACGGGTACTAGACCAGGTTCCCGCCGTCGCTGTGCTGGAGGTAGTGCGCCGCCGCACGAGATCGCAGCCGCACTGTCACCTCCCGTCCATGACACCCGTCATGTTTGTCGTGTGAGGCGTATCACAGCAGGTTTCGCGTCATGGATCGCTGCTTGCCGGGTCATGAGCAGATATGAGGGGTGAGCACTGGGTGAGTGAGGTAGACCAGGTTCCTGGCCTGGTGACATGGCTGCTGTCTCCCGAGCGGCAGGCTGCTGCCGTTCTGGTCAGCATGGCGCGTTCGACCGCCACGCCGCTGGTCCAGGTGGGCCGGTTGATGTCCGAGCTCGACGGTGTGGCCGAGGTGGTGGTGATCGCCTCGCACGAGGCGGGGGGTGTGCTGCGAGCGCAGTTTGGGCCCGCGCGCCATCTGTACGGCGGCGCGGCCCGGGTCATTCCCTCACGGAGGTATATCGGGCTGCTTCCGAGGTTGCACCTTCCCTTCGGGTCTGCTGATAGTGCACGCGTGACTGACGCGATCGTCGCTGACGTGCGCCGACTTCGCGGTGGGGCGGCGGGGATGGTGGCGGCACCAGGGTCGGCCCCGTCGGGCGGATGAGAGCTCAAGGGCTCCCGGTCCCAGGCTCCTGATGGGGGTTGTCGCGCCGCGTGCGACGTAGAAGTCGAAACGTTTCGTTTTTTCGGCCATTCCTAGTAACGTGACGGCTGCACCTGTATCGAGCTGACTCATCGAGGAGAGCCCCCACATGACCGGAGCACCGATCTCCGTCCAGCTGTACTCCGTCCGCGAAGCCATGAAGGTTGACATGTCCGCCGCGCTGCGACGGATCGCCGACATCGGCTTCACCGAAGCCGAGGCATTCGGCTTCGCTGATCGGGTGGAGGAATTCCAGAAGGCCAAGGACGAGTCAGGGTTGAGCCTGACGTCCGGGCACGCCAAGCTCGTCACGGCCGACGATCCCGCCGCCATTCTCGGGGCTGCCCGCACCCTGGGGATGTCCACTCTCATCGACCCGGCCATCCCGGCCGAGCAGTGGGAGACCCGCGAGTCCGTGGAGGGCTTGGCTGCTCGTCTCAACGAGCTCGCCGTGCAGGGAGCGGACCAGGGCTTGAGGATCGGGTACCACAACCACTGGTGGGAGGTTGCTGAGATCGAGGGCACTCCGGCGCTGGAGATCTTCGCCGCTGCGCTCGATGAGCGGGTCATCCTCGAAGTTGATACTTACTGGGCCGAGGTAGGCGGCGTCTCCGCCGCCGCGCTGCTGGAGCGGCTCGGGTCGCAGGTCACGCACATTCACGTCAAGGACGGCCCGCTCACGCGTGACAACAAGGCACAGCTGCCTGCCGGTGCTGGCCAGGCCCCGGTCGAGGCGATCCTGGCCGCAGCCCCGAACGCCGTCCGCGTGGTGGAGTTCGACGACTATGACGGCGACGTCTTCGAGGGCATCGCTGCCAGCTTCGCCTACCTCAAGGACCGCGCCTGATGCCCGGCCGTGTGGGAGTCGGCGTCATCGGCGCCGGCGTGATCAGCACCCAGTACCTGACGAACCTGACGACCTTTCCTGACCTCGAGGTGCTCTTCATCGCCGACCTCGACGTCGAGCGCGCCCAGGCCAAGGCGGAGGAGTTCGGTGTGCCGGGCCATGGCACGGTGGCCGACCTGCTGGCCGTGGACGAGGTCGAGATCGTCGTGAACCTGACCATCCCGGCGGTGCATGCCGAGGTGGGTCAGCAGATCATCGCCGCTGGTAAGCACCAGTGGAGCGAGAAGCCGTTGGCGTTGGACCGGGCTTCGGGCCGTCAGCTGCTGGAATCGGCCGAGGCTGCTGGCCTGCGGGTCGCGTGCGCGCCTGACACGGTTCTCGGCTCGGGTCTGCAGACCACGATCCGGGAGTTGCGGGCCGGGCGGATCGGCACTGCGCTGAATGCTCTGGTTCTGTTCCAGACGCCTGGGCCGCATTCCTGGCACCCGAGCCCGGAGTTCCTCTTCGATGTCGGTGGCGGGCCGCTGTTCGATATCGGTCCGTATTACCTGACGGCGCTGGTTCACCTACTCGGTCCGGTCGCCTCGGTCAGTGCGACCGCCTCGACGGCGCAGGCCACCCGGGTGATCGGAGCCGGCCCGAAGGCGGGCACCGAGTTCCCGGTGAACGTGCCCACCCACCACGGCGCGCTCATCCAGTTCGAGTCCGGTGCCGCGGCCCAGGCGGTGTTCAGCTTCGAGTCCGAGATCAAGCGGACGTTGCTGGAGGTCACGGGTTCAGCCGGTTCGGTCGTGGTGCCCGACCCCAACAAGTTCGAAGGCGCCACCACGCTCTGGGCGCCCGGGGTCGGCGAGGCCGAGGAGATTCCCTCCGCGGGGGTGACCACCACGCGCGGCACTGGCGTGGTCGAGCTCGCACGTGCGATCCGCGCCGGTGAGGCTGAGCGCGCATCCGGCGAGATCGCTTTCCACGTGCTCGACGTGATGATCTCCATCGACGAGGCGGCGGCCTCCGGCACCGCGGTCGAGGTGGGCAGCACAGTCACCGTCCCGGACGCACTCCCGGCCGAGTGGGACCCCACCGCCGCCACCCTCTGAGCCGTCACGGACCGAACTGCGGGCCCGGGCTGTCCACATCATGGACGGCTCGGGCCCGTCGCACGTTCTGGCCGTCCCGCCTGTGCAAGATGCTCTGCGGCTCACGCACCAGCGTGGCCGTCCGTGCCCTCCCGACGGCGCCCCATCTGGCCCCGATCGCGAGGTCACACCGAGCATCCGCCTACCCCGCGCGAAAGGCCTGACCCGTGTCGACCGGCACCACCTCTGAAGCTCCACGTCGCTCCCGATTGCGACTTCCCTCGTTCAGCGTCCAGATCATCCTCGGCCTGGTCCTCGGCGCCGTGCTCGGATGGGTCGCCCTGCAGATGGGTACCGTCGGGGCCGACGAGAACCCGAACTGGCTCACCGAGACCCTCGCCACGATCGGCGGGTCCTTCGTGACCCTCCTGCGCGCGATCGTCCCCCCGCTGGTCTTCCTGGCGATCGTTGCCTCGATCGCGAACCTCCGGAAGGTCTCCAACGCGGCGCGGCTCGCCGGTCAGACCCTGCTGTGGTTCGCTATCACCGCGGGTATCTCCGTGGCCATCGGTATGGCGCTCGGCCTCATCACCCGGCCCGGTGAGAACACCTCGATCAGCGCCGACCTCGCCGAGGCGCCCAGCCGCACGGGTAGCTGGGTCGACTTCCTCACCGGCCTGATCCCCAGCAACGTCCTCGGGCTCGACGCCGGGCTGCGTGGAGACTCGGTCTCGCTGAACTTCAACGTGCTGCAGATCGTGGTGATCGCCCTCGTCGTGGGGATCGCGGCTCTGCGTTCCGGCCAGAAGGCTGACGCCTTCCTCAGCTTCAACGCCTCCGCTCTCGCGGTCATCCAGAAGGTGCTGTGGTGGATCATCCGCCTCGCACCGATCGGCACGCTCGGTCTCATCGGGCGGGCGGTGGCCACCTATGGGACGGAGCTGTTCGCGCCGTTGGCGACCTTCGCCGTCGCGATCTACATCGGTCTGGCCATCGTGCTGTTCGTGCTCTATCCCGTGCTGCTGCGGGTCAACGGGCTGCCAGCGCTGCCGTACTACAAGGGCGCGTGGCCGGCCATTCAGCTCGGCTTCGTCTCCCGCTCCTCGATCGGCACCCTGCCGGTGACCGAGCGGGTGACCGAGCGCAACCTCGGAGTCCCGCGCGAGTACGCCTCGTTCGCCGTGCCGCTGGGGGCGACCACGAAGATGGACGGCTGCGCCGCGATCTACCCGGCGATCGCTGCGATCTTCGTCGCCCAGTTCTACGGCATCGACCTGTCGGTCACCGATTACCTGCTCATCGCCTTCGTCTCCGTGGTCGGATCTGCCGCGACAGCGGGACTCACCGGGGCGCTGGTGATGCTCACCCTGACCCTGTCCACCCTCGGGCTGCCGCTGGAGGGTGTGGGTCTGCTGCTCGCCGTCGATCCCATCCTGGACATGGGGCGCACGGCCGTGAACGTGGCCGGCCAGGCGCTGGTGCCCACGATCGTGGCCAAGCGGGAGGGCATCCTCGACGAGGATCGCTATCGCGCCGGCAACGCCGAGAACCTCTTCGCCGACGAGGCCGTGTCCGACCGGGAACCGGAACCGGCCAACGCCTGAGAGGCGACGCCTCGGGCCGCCGGGGAACTCCCCAGCGGCCCGAGGCGTTGAGAGGGTGTGAGCATGATCGACGACGTCCGAGACATCAGCGCCGACGCCAGCACTGCACTATCCGTGGTGAACGTCCGTGACGCGGCCCCGGTTGCGGGGGTGAACGAGATCCTCTCCCTGGCTGACGAACTCAGTCGCATCGGCGATGCCGGGTCGCAGCTCGCGCGGGCGATCGAGTCCGCCACCGGGCTGCGCGCCGGCGAGGTGCAAGTGCTCGCAGCGGTCGCAGCGGGGGCGGAGCACCACCGGGCGATTGCCAGCACCATCGGTCAGGTACCCGAGGCAGCGGAAGCCACCGTGGATGGGCTCGCCGAGCGTGGGCTCATCGGGCGGCACTCGCACGAGTCCGATCCCAGCGGAGAACTCGGCCTCGTCCACGTCTCCCCGAGCGGGCAGGCCGTGCTGGAACAGGTCGAGGCCGTGCGCATTCGCCTCGCCGACGCGCTCTTCGGGGCGCTCGGACTCGAGAAGGCGCAGGAACTGCGGCGGACCCTGACGGCGGTGGCCGAGATCGTGGAGACGCCCGCCTTGCGCTGAGGTGCGGGGAGCACCTTGACCACCGTCTTGGCCCCTTCTACTGTGAATCCATTCAACGGCAAGCCCTGACCCGATGACGGGTCAGGCGTGGGTGGGCGGAACGGAGCATGTATGACCATCCATCTCGCAGGTGACTCCACGGTGGCACCCGGCCCGCTCGACGGGTCTGGTGTGATCGGCTGGGGCGGAGTGCTCCAGGAGTTCGTCGACGAGCCGGTCGTCAACCGTGCATTCGGCGGCGCCACGACCGATTCCTTCGTGGCGCAGGGGAACTGGCAGGCGACCATCGACGCGGTCGAGGTGGGGGACGTCGTCGTGATCCAGTTCGGGCACAACGATCAGAAGGACGCCGATCTCGAAGCCGATGGGCGCTACACCGAGAATCTTGGACGGTTCGTCGCCGAGGTGCGCGAACGTGGCGGGTCGCCGGTGCTGGCGACGTCAGTGGAACGGCTGCTGCGCGATGACGGGGGAGCGGTGAGCGTCTCCCACGGCTCCTACCCGCGGGCCGTGCGCCGCCTCGGACGCCGCCTGGACGTCCCGGTGATCGAGCTCACCGCCTTCACCCGGTGGCTCTACGAGTGGCTCGGTACCGAGGCGGGCCCGCTGCTGTTCCCGCACGGCAAGCCGGACCGAAGCCCGGAGGAAGCCCGCGACACGACCCACTTCGGACTCGCCGGAGCACGGGCAGTGGCCGGCTTCGTCGCCCAGAACCTGCGAGCGATCCGGGGCCAGGACGACGACCACGAACCGCTCGGGCTCTGGGTCATGCAGCAGTAGATCCGCCCGCCACCGTCCGGAGACTCTCACGAGATGGGCAGTGGGGACGCTCACTCACTGCCCGGCCACACGCTATGCCACACTGAACAGGTCGAACTGAAGTTCGCGCACTCCGGGGTCGGTGTAATTCCGAACCGGCGGTTACAGTCCGCGACCCGGCCGCAGCCAGCGGCCGGTTGACCAGGTGAAACTCCTGGACCGACGGTGAAAGTCCGGATGGGAGGAAGTGCGCGCGCGGTGGTCGGCTCTTGCGCCGGAGTAGGTCCGCGTGGGGAGCCGTTCGTCGTCGCCGGCCCCGGGCTGCGCCCTAGCGCAGGAGGAACCCGGTGGCCCACCCCGACGGCGGAGCCCACGATGCCCGCTCCGGTGACCATGATCGTGTGGTCGCCGCCCTTGAGCGCGCCGTCGAGCTGAGCGCCCGCGGTCTCGGCCGGGTCAGCCCGAACCCTGCCGTGGGATGCGTGATCCTCGACGCTGAGGGTCACATGGCCGGCGAGGGCTGGCACGCCCGCCCCGGTGGCCCGCATGCCGAGGTTGTTGCGCTGGACGGCGCCCGCACCCCTTCCAGCGCCGCGGGCGGGACCGCTGTCGTCACTCTCGAGCCGTGCCCCCACACCGGCCGCACGGGCCCATGCACGCAAGCCCTGCTCAAGGCTGGGATCTCGCGTGTGGTCTATGCCGTCGCCGATCCGCTGCACGAGGGTGGGGGAGAGGTGCTGCAACAGGCAGGCGTGGAGGTGCACGGCCCCGGCAGCGACCTCGTGCCCGCCGAGTTCACGCAGTCAGCCGCCTTCGTCAACGAACCCTGGCTGACGGCGCAGCGCACCTCCCGCCCGCACGTCACCTGGAAATTCGCCGCCACCCTCGACGGCCGGTCCGCGGCCGCCGACGGCACTAGCAGGTGGATCACCGGAGACGAGGTCCGGGCTGACGTGCACCAGCTGCGTGACAGCGTCGACGCGGTGCTCATCGGGGCAGGCACCCAGCGCACGGACGACCCGCAACTGACCGTCCGGCCGGCGCCGCAGGACGGACGCCAGCCGCTCCGGGTGATCCTCGACCCGAGCGGTACCACGGCTCCCGGTTCCCGGGTGCTGGACGCCGCAGCGCCGACGCTGCTGGTGCTTGGCACGGATGCACCCGAACCCGATGCCCCGGACCGCGTGCAGATCGCGCGCGTGCCCAAGGCGATGAAGGAGGCAGGCGGTCTCGACCTGGACTCGGTGCTCGCCACCCTCTACGCCCGCGACGTCCGATCGATCCTCCTTGAGGGTGGCCCGAGCCTGGCCGGCTCGTTCCTCGCCGCCGGTCTCGTCGATCGCGTCGTCGCCTACCTCGCTCCCGCACTCCTTGGCGCCGGCCCGGCAGCCCTCGCCGACGCCGGTGTGGCCACGATCGCCGGCACCCACCGCCTCGAGCCGATCGACGTCACCACCCTCGGCCCCGACATCCGACTCATCGCCCGCCCGACCCGCCGAACGGACCGTTGAGCGGACTCCGTGCCCGCCGCCCACTATGCCAACGGCCTCGATCACCAAGGAGAGACCATGTTCACCGGAATCGTCACCGACCTCGGCACCGTCACCGCCCTCGAACCTGCGCCGGGAGGGGCCCGGCTGCACGTGCAGGGCCGGCTACCCCACGACGTCGCCCTCGGTGACTCGATCGCCGTCGACGGGGTCTGCGTGACCGTTGCCACCCTGACCACAGTGGATGGTGCCGCACAGGAGCTCGGAAGGGACGCCGTCGTGGAGTTCACGGCCGACCTCATGCCCGCCACGCTCGGACGCACCACTCTCGGCCAGCGCGAACCCGGAGACAGGGTGAATCTCGAGCCGGCGCTCGCAGCGAACGGGCGCTTCGGCGGCCACGTGGTGACCGGCCACATCGACGCCGTGGGCACCGTGGTGGGGCGCACCGCCGGCGACCTGGCTGACCGCCTCACCATCGCCGTGCCCGCGCACCTGGCGCGCTACGTGGTGGCGCAGGGATCGATCGCGATCGACGGCGTCTCCCTCACCGTTGCCGAGCTCGCCGACATCGATGATGGCTGCCTGGTGACTGTCGGCCTCATCCCCGCGACCCTCGAGGCCACCACCCTCGGGCATCGCACCCCACCGGACCGGGTGAACCTCGAGGTGGACGTGCTCGCCAAACAGGTGGAACGTCTGCTCGCTGCCGGGGAGTCCGCTCATGCGTGAGGTCGAGAACGCGATCGCGGCGATCGCCGCTGGGCGGATGGTGATCGTCACCGACGATGCTGACCGCGAGAACGAGGGTGATCTGGTGGCCGCCGCCGATGCGATCACGCCAGAGATCGTCGCGTTCATGGCCACCCACGGGCGCGGACTGATCTGCGCGCCGATCACTGCCGAGACCGCCCAGCGGTTGGAACTGGCGCCGATGACCCGCCGCAACACCGAGGCGCATGGGACGGCGTTCACCGTCTCCGTGGACGCCGTCTCGGGTATCACCACCGGCATCAGTGCCGCCGATCGCGCCCGCACGATAGCCTTGCTCGCCGACCCGACCACCGCGACCGACGACCTGGCCCGGCCGGGGCACGTCTTTCCGCTGGTGGCCGACCCTGACGGTGTGCTCGGCCGGGTCGGGCATACCGAGGCGGGTGTGGACCTGGCACGCCTCGCCGGACGCGCGCCCGCCGCCGTGATCTGCGAGATCCTCACCCCCGACGGCGTTTGTTCCCGTGGCGAGCAGCTGCGCGAGCTGGCCGCAGCTCACGATCTGCCGGTGGTGAGTGTGGCCGAGCTCGTCGCCTATCGCCGGCGCGAGCCCGGAGCGCGGTCCACCCAGGTGCAGCGTGGAGCCACCCAGGCGCATCGTGCGACGGCCCAGGTGCATCGTGCGGCGGCAGCCATGCTGCCCACGGCGGCCGGCGCGTTCCGGGCTGTCGTCTTCACCGATCCCGCGGGTACCGAGCACGTGGCCCTGTGCCACGGGCTTGACTCTTCCGACCGCTTCGCAGGCGAGGAGGACGTGTTGGTGCGGGTGCACTCGGAATGCCTGACCGGTGAGGCGTTCGGATCGTTGCGCTGCGACTGCGGCCCCCAGCTCGACGATGCGCTCGCGGCCGTGGCAGCCCGTGGGCGAGGCGCGGTCGTGTACCTGCGTGGCCACGAGGGACGCGGCACCGGGCTCAGCGCGAAGGTCCGTGCCTACGCACTGCAGGAGCAGGGGCGCGACACGGTCGAGGCGAATCTCGACCAGGGCCTGCCCGCCGACGCCCGTGACTATGCGGCGGCCGCCGCCATCCTGCTCGATCTCGGCGCCCGGAACGTGCGCCTGAAGTCGAACAACCCGGCCAAATCGGCGGCGCTCGCGCTCGGCGGCGTGACGGTACGCGGCCACGAGCCGGCGCCGGCACCGGTCGGCGCCGACAACCTCGCCTACCTACGGACCAAGTCCGAGCGGATGGGGCACGTGCTGCCCTGGCTTCCAGATGTTGCCGACCCCATCGACTCGGCCGCTTCCAGGATCACCTCCGACGATCCCGCCACCCATGAGAGGACACCCGTATGAGTACCCACGCCCCCCACACCGGACCACAGATCCAGGTGCCGCACGTACCCCACCTGAGGGTCGCCGTCGTGGCAGCCCGCTGGCACGAGGAGATCACCACCGGCCTGCTCGATGGGGCGTTACGGGCGCTCGCGGACGCGGGCATCGAGGAACCGCAGGTGGTGCGGGTGCCAGGCAGCTTCGAACTGCCCGTGGCTGCCGGCCGGCTGGCGCGGGGAGGGTTCGATGCCGTGGTGGCCCTGGGGATGGTGCTGCAGGGCACCACCGCACATTTCGAGTACGTGTGCCACGGGGTGACGGCGGGGCTCACCCAGGTGGCCACGTCCACCGGCGTCCCGGTCGGGTTCGGGGTGCTGACGTGCTCGGACGAAGCGCAGGCGCGCGACCGGGCCGGGCTGCCCGGCTCGAGGCAGGACGTCGGCTATGAGGCGACAGTGGCGGCGATCAGTACCGCGGTGGCGCTCGCGGGGGCCGGGGTCTGATGGCGTTTCTTGCCTTCCCGTCCTCATCTCCCCGTCCCCACCATCCCGAACCCGCCACCACCTGAGCCGAACGCTGAGTTGATCGGCGTCCCGGGCCGATTCGCCGAAGAGCTCAGCGTTCGGTGCGCGGAATGTGAGCGTCAGCTCACCGCGCGCTCGACCAGAGTGGCGAGCTGCTCCCACGCCGCTTCGGTGGGTTCGGTGAGGGCATAGGCCGTCGGCCACAGTCCGGAGTTTTCGTCGAGGTTCGCGAGCGTGCTGACGCCGAAGGTGGAGTAGCGCTCCTTGTCCATCTGGCCGCTGCGGAAGAAGCAGACCACCTTGCCGTTGCGGGCATAGCCGGGCTGCCCGTAGTAGAGCTTGGGTGCCAGCTCCGGCGCTGCGGTTGCGACGATCGCGTGCACCCGCTCGGCGAGCTGGCGATCCCCGTCAGGCATCTCCGCGATCTTCGCGAGCACATCGGCCTCGTCGGCTGCTGCCTTGGCCTCGGCCTTCTCGGCGCGGCTGCCGCGCCGCGCCTGAGTCTTGAGTTCGGCGGCGCGTTGCTTGATCGCCTCCCGCTCCTGCTCGGAGAATCCGTCGGCTGGGGCCGTGCTCTTCTTGGCGGATGTGGACATCGCCGATCCCTTCGTCTGCGCTGGTGCCATCACCGTAGGCGGAGGTCGGGGCCGTGCACTTCTCGATTCCTGATCGATGGACAGGATGGGCGTCGAACGTTCCGACCGATGCGGCGCGTGAAGGGGGAATTGCGTCCGTTGTCGAGTGTGGCTGTCAGGAGGCCTGGCTGGCGGCGAGCCATCCGGCGAGCCGATCCGGCCGGTCGGTGATGATGCCGTCCACTCCTGCTGCCACCAACGGTGCCCACTCGGCTGCCTCGCTGGAGGTCCACGTATAGATCTGCATTCCCGCCTCGTGCACGCGGGTGGCGGCCGACGGGTCGGCGATCACACTTGCGGAGGACGGGTTGCACGCGACGGCGCCCAGCTCGGCGCAGGTCGCCAGTGCCTGGGTGTCTGCCTCCTGGACCAGCAGGGCCCGGCGCATGGCGGGCGCCAGGGTTTGCAGGGTGCGCAGCATCTCCACCTCGAAGGACTGCGCGAGCACCCGATCGGTGAGACCGGCTTCCTCAATCTGTGCCAGCAGCGCTTGTGTCGGCTCTGCGGGCCAGGATCCCTTGAGTTCCAGCAGCAGTTCGAGCTCGGGGTACCGCAGCAGCAGGGAGACGATATCCCCGAAGAACGGCAGCGCCGTGCCCTCGTAGGCAGGGTCGAACCACTCGCCTGCATCGAGGTGGCGCACATCCATGGCGCGCATCTCTGCGACGATCCCGGCGCCGTCGGTGGTGCGATCGACACTGGCGTCGTGGATGACCACGGCCGAGCCGTCGACGGCCACCTGGACGTCGATCTCGATCATGTGGGCGCCCGCGAGCGCGGCAGCGGCGAACGCGGGCAGGGTGTTCTCCGGTGCCACGGACGAGTTGCCCCGGTGGGCGATGATCTGGGTCATGCGGTGCTCCTGTCTCTCTCGGCACCACGGTAGGCGAGGGCGGTGACAGGGGCAGACGGTGGAGCGAAGTGTCGCTGGTCGTTCAGCGAACGTTCATCTAGCTCGACCCTGATCGCCGCGGGGTCGGCAGTGACAGCGTGATCGACGTGCTTCTAGGGTGAGTGCATGAAGGTCGTCGCGGTGTACTCCACCAAAGGTGGAGCGGGAAAGACGTCGGCAGCGCTCAACCTGGCCTGGGAGGCAAGTAAGTCCGGCCGGGTGCTGCTGTGGGATCTTGACGCTCAGGGAGCAAGCACGTACCTGACCGGCGTGAAGCCCAAGCTCAAGGGCGGGGTCGCGAAGCTCCTGACGGGGAGCAACGGGATCTCGGAGGTGGCTCGCAAGGCCGATCTGCCCAGCGTCGACGGTCATCACCGGATCGACGTCGTCCCCGCTGATGACTCCTACCGCGAGCTCGAGGTGAGGCTTGACGCCGCGAAGGGGTCCCGTCGGCGGCTGCAGAAGGTGCTCAAGGATGCTGCCGGTAGCTACGACACCGTCATCCTGGATTGCCCGCCCGGCGCCTCGCTGGTGGCCGAGAATGCGGTGCGCTCGGCTGACGTGATCGTGACGCCTGTGCCTCCCGCAGCGCTGTCGCTGCGCTCGCTGGAGCAGGTGCGCGAACTGGTGGCAGACTCCGCGAAGCCGGCTCCGATCCTGGCGTTCCTCTCCATGGTCGACCGGCGCAAACTCACCCACCGCCGGGCCGCCGAGGAGCTTCCCGCCGAGCACTCCGAGATCGTCGATGTGATCGTTCCGGCCAGCGTGGTGGTGGAGCGGATGGGTGACGAGCGCGCTCCGGTGGCGACGTTCGCGCCCCGGCACCACGTGGCGCAGGCGTACGCCGACTTGTGGAGGCTCGTCGCGCAGCATGCCTGAGCGGGACGTCTGGGCGGCACGGGTACCGCTGTGATGTGCTCCTGACGTGTCGTGCGCGTCAAACGGACACCAGTTCGGCAGAGGATCACCGGCAGTGTGGGCACTTGCGCAGAGAACCCTTCCACCCGCCGCGCCGCAGGACCTCCGCGACCCACGTGGCAGTGCGGCACGGGGTCCGGAACACCAGGCCGAACGTCAACCGCGCGGTGGCGGTACCAGCGGCGGCGAGTTCGGCCAGATCGCGTGCTGCGTCGTGGTCGCGACTGACCGAGGACGAGTGGAAAACGTAGCCGTCGAGCTCGACCACGAGGCCATACTCTGCGTAAGCGACGTCCTGATGGGTGCGCCTGCCGGTTGCCTCGCTGGCGTGCTGGCGCCGCGCTCGGGGAAGACCGTGCGCGCGCTCGAGATCCCGGTAGCCACGCTCCAGCACTGAGCAGACACCGTCGCGTACGTCGGCCAGCATCGCCGCGATGAGCCGGCGCCCGGTCATGCGCTGCCGCTTGCCCAGTGCGTCGAGGATGCGCTCGACCGTGGTGTGACGGGACTGGATCACCTGCGCGAGCACCGCGAACGCCGCAGCGACATCACCACCGCGACAATGGCTCGCGACGACATCCAGCACAGCATGCTCGACACGCTGCCGCGGAGGCGATCGCTGCCACTGCACCTGCTCGCTCAGCTGACTCCGGCACGAGACATCGACCCACTCGGGCACGCGCACCCTCCGGCCACGTTCGATTGCGATGTGGACCCGACCCGGCGCTGGACTGGGAAGCGCGGATTCTCCGGCCAGGGCGGCTGGCCAGGCGGCGAGGACCGCCACCCACTCACGCTGACGTTGAGTCAGGGGCCCGGTGTGATCGGCGAACACACCGCGATGAATGCGCCGCAGTTCCCGGCGACGCAGCAGACGCTCCAGGTCATGGTGCCTCGCTCCGGCGGCGACGAGCTGGCGGCGGGAGATCACACCGTCCTGGGCCGTGAGTGTCTCGTGGACCGTGCCGACCGCGAGGGTGAACCGAGGTGTCATCGCCGCACCGTGGCACGGAGGATGGCCGCGGTGGTGAGTCGACCGGTGGGGTTGTGGACGACACGTCATGCGAACCGCGTTGTGGTGTCGCATGGACGTGTCGAGTACGTCGAGTCGACACCATACGTGCCGTGCCGTGCCGTGCCGTGCCGTGCCGTGCAGTGTCGAAGTCGGTGGCGGGTCCACTGAGCGACTCACATCGCCCCAGCGGCTCACATCAACCCAACGGCACCCGCAGCCCGCTCGCCCGCCGCACCGGGTGCTCCACTGCCACCCGCACGGCCTCCTCGCTGCCCACCACGCGCACGGACTCCTGCGCCCGCGTCACAGCCGTGTAGAGCAGCTCGCGCGAGAGCAGTGGCGACGTGGCCGGCGGCAGGATCAGCGACACCCGCTGGAACTGGCTGCCCTGCGCCCGGTGCACGGTCATCGCGTGCACCGTCTCCACCGGGGGCAGGCGGTAGGGGCGCACGAGCATCGGGCGGCGCGGGTCCCCGAACGCTGCCACCACGCTCTCCCCGTCGGCCACCAGCACCCCGGTGTCGCCGTTGTAGAGCCCCACGTCTTTGTCGTTGCTGGTCACCAGGATCGGCCGGCCCACCGTCCACGGGGAACCGGACAGTCGCGCCGGCATCGTGGGCGCGGTCGGCGCGGTCGGCGCGGTCGGCATGGTCCCCGCAGCCGCGCGTGCCCCCTCCTGCACCCAGATCTCCACCTGCGCCGCCCACCGGGCCACCCCGGCCGGCCCGCGCCGGTGGGCAAGCATCAGCCGGTGCTCATTCAGTGCGTTCAACGCCCCGGCCGCGTCCCCGGCCTCGGCCCGCGCCATCAGCTTCTCCCCAGCGGCCACCGCATCACGGCGCAGGTCCGCGATCGCCTGCTCCTCCAGGTGCTCGACGTCAGCCGTCACCAGCTCCACCCCGTGCCTGCCGGCCCGCAACAGCTCCAGCACCCGATCGGCGTCCCCAGCCCGGATCGCAGCCGCCAGCGGCAGGATCTCCGAGCCCTGCTCCTGCCGGTGCACCGTGGTCAGGCGAACGACACCGTTGCCGAGATCGGCCGCCGTCTCACCGCGCTCAGGCGCCGCCCCCACCGTCTCCAGCCCTACCGGCGCCTCCGCGACCGGTGGCCGTGCCACGAGGTCACCGAGCACCGCACCGGCCTCCACCGACGCCAGCTGATCCGGATCGCCCACGAGCACCAACCGGGCGTCCGGGCGCAACGCCTCCAGCAGCCGCGCCATCAGTGACAGCGGCACCATCGAGGTCTCGTCCACCACCACCACGTCGTGCGGCAGGTGATGCGCGGCGTCGTGCGCGAAGCGAGTGCTGCTCCCCGGCTTGAAGCCGAGTAGCCGGTGCACCGTCGTCGCCTCCGGGATCCCCACCCGGTCCCGGTCGGAGTCCTCCAAGAACCCGACGACCTCGGCTGCCGCCTCCTGCAGTCGCGCCGCCGCCTTCCCCGTGGGTGCGGCCAGCGCCACTCGCACCGGCCCCGCGGCGTCCTGCAGCACCGCCAGCAGGCGCGCGACCGTGGTCGTCTTTCCCGTTCCCGGGCCCCCGGTGAGCACCGTCAGCCGCCTGCGCAGCGCGTGCGCGGCCGCCAGGCGCTGCCGGTCGTCCCCGGCCTCGGGGAACAACCGGTCCAGTGCTCCGCCGGCATCGCCGGGCACATCCAGGTCCGGCGCCGTGAGCCGGGCGTCGATCAGCCGCCGCACGGTCAGTTCATCCCGCCAGTACCGGTCCAGGTATAACCGCCCGTTCACCCAGCGGGCGGGCCGCACGTCGGGCTGCGAAGGTCCCGCGCCATGGTGGCCGCTGTGCCCGCTGTGATCCTCACTCCCGACGGCGACCATCGGGCTGGCCTGCACCGCTGCCACCCATCCAGGGTGCTCGGGCCACGGCGGAGGCTCCGCTGCTTGCTCGCCCAGCACGGCGTCGTCGGGCAGCCGCAGCGCCTCCAGCTCCGCTTCGTCGCCTAGGTGCAAGCACACCGACCCCCCACGGAGCGCTCGCACGGTCAGCGCGACCGCGAGCAGTACCCGCTCGTCACCTTCCCCGGTGAGCGTGCCCAACCGGGTCGCCACCTGGACATCCGTCGCGGTCACCAGCCCGGCGGCGTTGAAGCGCGCTAGCAGGGGAGGGGCCCCGACGGCGGTGCGCACGTCCCCGTCGACGCTCGCCAGGGTGGAGGTGGTCACCGTGCTCATACAGTCCGCCTTGTTCCCTGAGTGCGTTGAGTGCCCACCCCATCGAGCACCTCCGACAATGCCGGCACCAGTCCGGTCGGGGGCTGCCACGCCAGCACCCCGAACGGCGAACCGTCCGGCCCGGCCGGGGTCTGCGGACCTGCCATGCCCCGGACGAAGAGGTACAAGCCCCCGCCCAGATGCACGTCGGGGTCGTAGCCGCGCAACCGCCACCGCAGGTATCGGTGCAGGCCCACCAGATACAGCAGCAGCTGCAGCGGATAGTGCGCGTGCAGCATCGCCTCCACGACCGCCTCGGGTCGGTAGTCGTGCACTGTCAGGTCCGCGCCTGGCGTGCCCAGCCGGTTCGTCTTGTAGTCGCACACCAGGAACTGCGTGCTCTCTCGCTGTGCCGGGCTACCCGCCGACGACCCGCTGCCGTCGGAGGGTGCCTCACGCACCCGCAGCACCGCATCGATCGATCCGGTCAGATACCCGCGCAGCTCCACCGGTCCCTGCGGGTCCGCGGCCAGGGCCCGGAGCATCTGCGGGTAGGGCGCGAAGGGGTCGCCCGCCTTGAGGTGGCCCTCGAGCACGTCTGCGATGTCCAGCAGTGTCGCCGCACGCAGGGGTGCCGCCGGAGCCGTCGCAGCCGCCGGAGCGGACGCAGCCGCCGCCCTGACCTGACCGCCATCCTTACCACCATCCTCGCGCCCACCTGGCACATCACCACCAGCCAGGGGCAGTTCGAACTCCAGCTCGGAGAGCCGGTCCGCCGGATCGATCTGCGCCAACGTCCGCCCGCCGGCCAAGGGGCCCAGCGGGGTCCGCATCACCGTCCCGAGTGCATCGGCGAGCGACTCCACATCCAGTCCGTCCACCCGAGCGGACGAGGCCGCCCGGCACCGCGCCAGGAGCTCGGCGTCCAGGTCCGCGGCCGCGGTATCGGCGTACTCGAGCACCTCGTGCACCAAGGTGCCGAAGGCGGCCCCCGCGGGCTGGTCCGCCATCGGCGAGGGCAGGTCGAGCCCGGGAGCATCGCCGGCCACGGGTGCGACGTCAACCACGAATCCGTCCTCTGCGCTCGCCTCGCTCGCAGGTTCGTCCAGCACTCCCGCACCCTCCGGTTCGCTCACCACCCCCGCCGGCCGGGCTGTCTCACCGTGGCCCGCAGCGGCCGCTGGACCTGCGTGGTGCGCCGCCGCCGTCAGGGCCGTGTACGACGCTCGCCGCCAGCTGACATCCGGCAGCCGGTCCAGGTGCGCCACAGAGAGCTCCGGGGCGTCCCGGGCCGGCGGCACCCACCGCTCCCGGCTCGCATCCGCCGGTGCCAGCTCCGCCGCGATCGCCGGGGACCGGGCAGCAAGCGCCTCGAACGCCTCCCGGGCCGCGTCGTCCCGCATCGCTGAGGTGTCGGCCGCCACCGCGGGGGCACCACCGAGCTCCCGCGCCCCGAGTAGCACTCGTGTGAGCGGTCCCTTCGCCGAGTTGCCACGGGTGGGCGCCCAGTGCGCCACCACCTGGTGCCGGGCGCGGGTCAGGGCGACGTACAGCAGTCGCAGATCCTCACCCCTGTCCTCACGCTGGTACCGCTCGCGCGCCTCCCGGTACAACCGTGAGCCCTGCCCGCCTACGTGCAGGATCCGGCGGCCGTCGTCGGCATGAAAGCCCAGCACCGACGGGGTGGCCGACTCGTAGCGGTCCCACGCGAACGGCACGTACACCACACCGAACTCGAGGCCTTTGCTCGCGTGCACGGTCACCACCTGCACGGCCGCCGCATCCGTTTCCAGCCGCCGGCTGCGTTCCTCCTCGAAGTCGCGCGTGGCCTCCCGGATCCGACGGCGCAGCCACCCCGTCAACGCCGCCGCACCCAGCCCCTCGGTCACCGCGACCGTGTGCAGCACTTCGCCCACGTGCCGCAGGTCGGTCAGGCGACGCTCCCCGGTTGTGGTCGCCATGAGCCGCTCGGCCACCCCACTGCGGGTGACGGCCTCGTGCAGTGCCGCCACCCCGCGGGAGGCGAGCAGGCGCGCCCAGGTGCGCACCGTCTCGGCGAGCCGGTCACGGTCACGGTCCTCCGCCGTCGCCAGCCGTGTGGCGTCCCAGCCGACGAATGGGGTGAGCGCCAGTGCCGACGCACGCTGCCGTGAGCCCGGTTGCTCGAGCGCATCGAGCAGGGTGAGCCACTCCCGGGCGGCCGGCGTGGCGAACACGCTGGACAGCCCCGAGACCACGGCCGGCACACCGCGGGCGTTGAGCTCGGCCCGTACCTGCTCCGCCTGCGCGTTCGTGCGGGTCAGCACGGCCACGTCCCCCGGCTGCAACGCCCGCCAGGCGCCACCCACCTCGTCCCGGATCCGCGCCTGCCCGAGCCGGGCCACGATGTCCGCGGCCGTGTCGGCCGCGACGAACGATCGCGCCTCGCCCACGTAGGCGTCCTTGCCGGGGCGCACCCCCATCGCCTCCCTGGTGACCTGCCGGATCCGCAGTGCCGGTCCGCCGTCGAAGCGTTCCTCGCTGTGGGCGGGGGTCACCGGTCCCACGGTGATCCGGTCGTCCCCGAGCGCCGCACCGCCGATCACCGTGTGCAACGCCTGCAGCAGCGGGGCGTCGCTGCGCCAGTTCGTACCCAGCGTCGCGGTCGCCGCCGCGTCGCGTTTGGCGTCCAGGTAGGCCACTACGTCTGCCCCCCGGAAGGCGTAGATCGCCTGCTTCGGGTCTCCGATCAGCACCAGCGTGCGATGGCCGTGGAAGGCGGTGCGCAGGATCTCCCACTGCACCGGGTCGGTGTCCTGGAACTCGTCCACCATCACCACCCGGTAGCGCTCACGCACCCGCTGCGCTGCCGCCGGGCCATGGACCGGATCCCGGAGCGCATCCCGCAGCAGCACCAGCAAGTCGTCGTAGTCCAGCAGGTGGCCCACGCGCTTGCGCCGTTCGGTCTCCTCGCGCACCGCTACGGCGAGCCGGTACCGCAGTGCACCAGAGTCGGCACTGTCGGCACTGTCGGCACTGTCGGCACTGCCGGCAGTGCCCGCAGCACCCTTCGGCTCCAGCTCCGCGCCATGATCGCTGACGGCGGCCTTCCCCAGCGCGTAGAGCTCGTCCGGGGTCAGCTGGGGGTGCTTCTCGTCGGAGAACTCGCGTACGTACAGGTCGTCGGTGACCTCCCGTACGAGGTCCGCCACGTCTGCGACGAACGTCGCCGCCGGGTCCACGTCTGCGGCGATGCCCAGCGCCGTGAGCATCTGGTGGCAGAACCCGTGGGTGGTGGTGATCGTGGCCGCATCCAGTTGGGAGAGTGCCCTCGCCAACCGGGCACGACGGCGGTCCAGCTCGTCGGGATCCACATCCGCCAACATCGCCACCAGCGGGTCGTCGCTGCCGGCCGGGTCCGCGGCCCGCAGCGCCCGTTCGGTACCGACCAGCCGTTCGCGCACCCGGTCTCGCAGCTCGGAGGTGGCCTGACGTCCGAAGGTCACCAACATCAGGTCGCGCAGTTCGGCCACGCCCTCGGCCACGTAGCGGGCCGCCAGCGCCGCAATCGTGAACGTCTTCCCGGTGCCGGCGCTGGCCTCCAGCACGGTGGTGCCCTCCGGCAGCGGGCCGTATACGTCGAAGGTGGCCGCGTCGATCGGTGCCCGCGAGGTGTCACGGTCGTGGGCGGGACCACGGGCGGCACCGTGGGCGGGCACGTGGTCGGGCCCGTGATCAGGCCCAGCGGTGTCGGCCGGATCGGTTGTCTCGGCCCGGCTGGTGTGCATCCGGTCGGTCATGACGTGATCCGCTCCTCACAGGCCAGCAGCGGGTCCCATACCCGCCGGGCCAGCGCCCCCAGGCGCGTCGTCTCCTCCGGGTAGCGGGCAAGATCCTGCTCCGACGGTGCGCCCGCCACCTGCTCCAGACTGGCCGCCTCACCGAAGCAGAGCACGTGGAACGGGTCGTCCGCCTGGTAGTCGTACCGCCACCCGCGGCGCACTTGTGCCAGTGCGGAGTCCGGGCTGGCCCCCTTGGAGCGGGCGGTGGCGTAGCGTTCGGCGATCTTCGGTGGGATCGGCACCGGTATGCGGGTGGCCTCGGCATGCAGGGCCACCAGATCGGCGAGCACCGCGCCGGCATCTCCGGGCGGACGCAGCTGGCTCGCTGCCGCTGTCGGCACGTCCTCGCCGTATCGGTTGCTCTCCCCGCGGCCGATGGTCACGGTGTGCCAGGCCCGGTCGGGCTCGCTGACCGCCAGGGCAAGCAGCTGTACCCAGGCGCGCAGGCGGTGCTTGGCCCCGAGGCGCGAGTACTCCGCGCGGACGACCCGTTCCCCGTGCACGCCGGGAACAGTGCCCGCTATGAGCACCGTGCTGGATCCAGAGCCGGTCTCGGCCAGCACGTCCACCCCGGTCGAGGTGCCCACACGGGCGGCCTCGGTGGCCATCGCGTGGATCGGGCGGATCCGCTCCATCACTTCGAGCAGGGCGGCGTTTCCCAACTGCCGTGGCGGCATCTGCCCGCGGCGCCACTCCGCCTGAAACGCCTGCCGCGGTTCGGTTCCCTGGCGTACCGCGGCCAGGATGCGATCGCCGGCTGCCCAGGAGTCCAGACCTCCGGCCGTCAGGGGTAGCCGGTCGTCCACCTCGTCTTCGTCGCGCACCAGTTGCACGCCCAGCCGCCGCCGCACGAACCAGCGCGCCGGGTGCTCGAGCAGTTCCACGAGCTCGTCCAGGTCCAGCACGGGCGGAGCAGCACTCTCCCCGGCACGAGCCCCCGTACCGGCGGAACCACCGTGCAGGTGAGGGCCCGGCAGTGCGGAAGGGACGCCGTCGGGAGCCGGCAGGGGTTCGGTGACCAGCACCCCGGGGGTGACCCGTTCCCCCCGCCCGGCCACCGCACCGCGGAAGGCGGCCGCATCGAAACTGAACGGACCCGGGGCACCCAGGGTGCCCGGGGTGAAGGAGCGCTCGTCCACCGTCTGCAGCGGATGGTGCACCACCACGTGGTCGCGAACCGGCCCGCCGCCTGGCGCGGTGGCCACCCGGTCGAGTGCGTCCACCAGCTCGGCCACCGGAACCGCCGGCGGCCGCGGTGCGCCGGTGCGCTCGTCCGCCCCGGTGTGCACCACCACCAGATGCTCTTCGGCGGCGGTGATCGCGTCCAGGAAGATCTGTCGGTCCTCGCTGCGCAGGTCCCGCTCACCCAGGCAGGGATCGCGTGCAAGCAGGTCGTCGCCGCTCGGGGTGGGGGAGCGGGGGAAGGCGTTGTCGTCCATGCCCAGCAGGCACACCACCCGGTGGGGGACGGCGCGCATCGGCTCCAGCGAGCACACCGTCAGCGCCCCGGTGCGAAAACCCGAGCGGCTGGGGCGTCCCGCGAGCCGGTCCGCGAGCAGCGCCCGCACATCCGCCAGCAGCAGTGGCGACTCCTCACCAGACGCCGAGGTCCCGCCCGAACCGCCAGCTGTGCGCACGTCGGCCAGCACCCGGCGGGCATGGATCGTCTGCCACGGCTCCTCCGCCTCGGTCAGCAGCGTCACGGCGTCATCGAGAGTGTCCAGCCAGTGCCGTAGTGGATGCGCCCCATCCAGCCGCGCCAGCAGGCTCGTCAGGCGGTCCACGAACTCGGCGAACCGGCCCGCCACCTCCACGTCGGTGGAACCGACGTCGTCCACCGGGAGCGCGGCTCCCACGTAGCGGGAGTCCTCCTCGGCCATCGCCACTCCGAGCAGCACCCGGTCCAGCGCCGCCTCCCAGGTGCCCTGCCGTATGGAGGCGTCGATGCCGTAGCGGGTGCGGCGGGCACCGTTCTCACCCCAGCGCACACCCACCTCGACAGCCCAGGTGCGCCAGCGGTCCAGATCGTCCTCACTGAGGCGGAACCGGCGCCGCACCGGCGTCGTCGCCGCCAGGTCCAGCACCTCCGGCGCACTCACCCGGCTGTCGGCCAGGTGGAGCACCGTGTCCAGCGCTGCCAGCACTGGGTTCGTGTTTCGGGCGCCCCGGTCGGCCAGGCTCACCCGTAGCTGTTGCCCCGGGTGCGCCTGCCCGGCGTCGGGGGTTGTCTCCCCGGGAGCGGCGCCGAATGTCGCCGTGATCAGCGGGGCGAAGGCGTCCACATCCGGGCACATCACCACCACGTCCCGGGGTTCCAGGCTCGGATCGGCGGCGAACAACCCGGTGAGAACCTCCCGCAGCACCTCCACCTGCCGGGCCCGGCCGTGGCAGGCATGGACCTGCACGCTGCGGTCGCCTGCGGCCAGCGCTTCGTGGCCCAGTTCAGGCTCGTCTTCCCGCAACGATCGCTGCAGGCGACCGAGCAGGGTGGCGGGCGGCTCCGGGGCCGGGTGATGGTGCGTGGCCGCACCCCGCTGCACGCGCTGCTGCAGCTCGCTTCCATCGGTTCCCATCGAGACCAGCAGCGGGTGACGTGCCACCGGTTCCTGATCCGCCCGACGGATCCCGGGCGGGGGCATGGTCGCGACGGCGTCCCACACCACCGTGGAGGGGTGCGGCAGCCACAGGTGCACCTCCCGGTGGGTGGCGAGACTGCGCAGCACGCGCAGCTGATCCTCCGGCAATCGGGTGGGCCCGAAGACCGAGAGCCTGCCCGGCAGCTCGACCACCTCCGGATCCGCTTCGATGGCGGTCAGCGCCGTCGTCAGTGTCTCCGCCGGACTGGGGGTGCCGATGTGCTCGCGCACCCGCCGCCAGAGTTCCGGCTGCCAGTGCAGATCGTCCGGGACCGCGATGCCGTGGCCGTCGGCGTCGCTGCCTTCCCGCCACGCCGTGATCAGATCTGGACGTTGGTGAGCATAGGCAGAGAACAGGCCGGCGATGCGCTGGGCCAGCGCGACCCGGCGGGACCGGCGGATGGCGTCGCCCTGCCCGTCGTCTGCTCCGCCCACGAACCGAGACAACGGTGCGGCCCACTCCTCGTCCAGGCACGCGTCGACGGTCTCCAGGACCGGCCACACCAGCCGGGCCGAGCGCCACGGATCCTCATCCGGGTCCACCCCGGTGCTCGCGCACAGCACCGCCTGCACCAGCCGCCCGGGGGAGCGGAAGTCGACATTCGCGCATACGCCCGCGGAACCTGCGCCGTCGGGGACCCCCAGATAGTGGGAGAGGCGCTGGGCGAGCCACCGCTCGATCCCGCGCGTGGGCACGGCCACCACGTCCGGGGTGAAGGGATCCTCCGGTGCCTCGGCGAGCACCTCCGCGAGCGGCGCGACCAGGGCGTCGGTGCGCTCGGAGCGGTGGATGTGCAGCACGCCGGCCATGCTACGGGGGCGGTGTGACATCCGGGGCTAGGTCTGTGGACAGAGCACTTCACGGGCCGATATCATCGTGTTGATATCGGAGGCGGCCGCCATGGAACAGATCGTGATTCGCAATCTTCCGGCAGGAACCAAGGCTGCCCTCAAGGCGAGGGCGCAGCAGCACCACAGGTCCAGCGAGGCCGAGGCGCGCGCCATCCTCGCCGAGGCGATGGACAGTGAGCCCGCCACGATGGTCGACCTGCTGAATACGGACGAGGGAGCGGATATCCAGTTCGAGCCAGAGCGCCTCGGACTGGCGGCGAGGACTCCCGATCTCTGATGTACGTCCTCGACACCGATGTCATCTCCGCGCTGCGCGTTCGGGGGCGTGAGCCAGCAGTCGCGGCGTGGGCGGCGTCGGTGCCGGTGGCCGACCAGTTCGTCACGGCACTGACCGTCGCCGAGGTCGAACGAGGTGTCGTGGCCAAGGAGCGTTCCGACCCGGAACAGGGCGCGGTGTTGCGCCGGTGGTTCTCGGGGCGGGTCCTCCCGGCCTTCGCGGACCGGGTCCTTCCGTTCGACCTGCGGGCAGCTCGAATTCTTGCCACCTACCGCGTTCCGGAGCACGCGCCGCTGGACGATGCCCTCATCGCGGCCGTCGCGCAGGCGGCGGGGATGACGGTGGTGACGCGGAACATCAAGCACTTCGAGCCGCTCGGCGTTCGATGCTTCAATCCGTGGGAGTCGAACAGCTGAACGAGTGACACCTGGCAACTCGGTGGCCGCAGGATGCGGTCGCGCCGGCCGTTTCTCTGCCAGGCTGTGTGCATGGTCGAACTGTTCACTGAGCCGGGCGCCGAACTGCGCCGCCTCTACACCGGCAGCGTCTGGGCAGAAGGCCCGATCTGGCTGCCCGGCCCCGCGACCGCCGGACGCGTGCGCTGGAGCGACATCCCCAACAACCGGATCCTCGAGCACGAACTGACCTCCGGGCGCACCCGCGTCTACTCCTCCGGCGCCGAGTACACCAACGGCCGCACCCGCGATCTGACCGGTGCTGTGGTGCAGTGCTCGCACGGACGGCGCGCGGTCGAACGCGACAGCATCGACGCGACCCCCGCCCCGGTCACCCTGGTGGACTCCTGGCAGGGCCACCGGTTCAACTCCCCGAACGACGTGGTGGTCGCCTCCGATGGCGCGATCTGGTTCACCGACCCGCCGTACGGGATCCTCACCAACAAGGAAGGCCGCCAGGCGCCCCAGGAGTATGGCGGCTGCTACGTCTTCCGCCTGGACGAGAGCACCGGCGAGGCAACCGCCATGGTTACCGACATGATTCACCCGAACGGGCTGGCCTTCTCACCGGACGAGTCGGTCCTGTATGTCTCCGACACCGGGGAGGGGGCGCGCCATATCCGCGCCTACGACGTGCAGATTCCCGACGGCGGATCTCCCGTGTGCGTGAACGGCCGGGTCCTGGCCACGGTCCGCCCGGGCGCCTCCGACGGATTCCGCATCGACACCGAGGGCCGCATCTGGACCTCCGCCGGCGACGGCGTGCAGATCTACTCGACCGAGGGTAATCACCTCGCCACGATCGAGGTGCCGGAGACCGTCTCCAACGTCTGCTTCGGCGGCCCCGACGGGCGGGAGCTGTTCATCACGGCCACGACAAGCCTGTATACGATCCGGGTCACCGCGACCGAGGCGCCACGGCCGGCTTGAGACACCGTTGAGGATGCGTTGATGTGGCACCCAGCGTTGATCGCGATGCAGCACTCACCCGGTGCGGCCGCGTTGAAGAGCGTGGACCTTTTAGTCGGCGCCGGCGCGCGCGACCGTCCCTGACTCCGCTGCTGCTCGCGCGCCTGAGCCCGCTGCCAGGGTCGCCGCCCCGGTGATCTCGCTGGCCCGGATCACCGCGCCGGTGAGCTCGGCCGCCACGGCGACGTCCGCCCGGACCGCGGCATTGCCGATCACCTCCAGGCGGTCCAGATCAGGCAGCAAGCGCCGCGCCGCCGCACGGCATTCGCTCACCCGCGCGTGGGCCACCTCCACGGCCAGCTCGATCGCGGCCTCCCGGTGCCGCCGTTCCACCCGGGTGGTCTCCGGCAGCCGGAACGCCTCCGCGAACCGGGCGGAGGCGCGGGCATCGGCATCGATCAACTCGGTCGCCTCCTCCTGCACGGCCTCCGCACGGGCGGCGATCGCGCGGCTCTCGTCACTGTCCGGCGCGTAGCGGGCGACCATGCCCGTCAGGGCGGCGGCCAGGGCGAGTGCGGCCGCCGTCGCGGCACCACCCCCGGGGTCGGGACGGGCGGCCCCCAGGTCCCCGAGCCATTGCGGATCGAACACGGCCATGTCGATCAGCCCTGCTCCTGTGCCGCCAGTGCCGCCTCCAGGTCGGACCCGAGAGCCGTGAACCCGAAGCACTGTCGCACGTTGTACACCGTTGCCTGCATGCAGAACTCCGGGCTCGTGGTGCCCACGCCGTCCTCCAGCATCACCACGTCATATCCCAGGTTCGCGGCATCGGTGAGCGTGGCCAGTACGCACTGGTCGGCGTTCACCCCTGCAAAGAGAAGCGTGTCCACCCGCAGATTCCGCAGGATCGAATCCAACGGTGAGTCCGGGAAGCCGCTCATCCGGTACTTGTCCACGCACACGTCCTCGGGTGCGATCTCGAGCTCGTCAACCACGGCCGCGGCCCAGGCGTCTGTGGTCAGCACCGGGCTCCCGGAGGGCGAAGCGGTCGAGCCGATGCCGCCGCCGGTGCCATCGCCGTCGTAGACGTGCCGCACCCCGGGTGGCAGGTTCGCCTGGTCGGGCCGGTTCCCCCAGTTCACCCACACCACCGGCACGCCGGCCTCGCGCAGCACCGGCAGCAGTCCGGCGATCGGCGCGATCGGCTCGCGGGCACCACTGATGTCCACGCCAATCCCAGCCAGCCACCCCTGCGGGTGGCAGAAGTCGTTCTGCATGTCCACCACCACGACGGCGGTCCTCGCCAGGTCCAGCACGAGCCGTTGCGGATGGGCCGCCACGGTGAGCGGCCGTTCCGGCCGCGGTGGGCGCCGCAGGTCGACGGCGTCCGGGGAGAGCCCCCACCGGTTGCGCTCGAGTGCCGGTGCAGGCGGTGCTGTCGTCGTCATCGTGTCCTTCTCATCGGTCCAGCATGTCGAGCAGGCTCAGGTCACTGCCGGGCGGCCCGATCAGGGAGAGCCCGGCAGGCAACGGCCCCACGCGCGGCGTCGGTGCGCTCACCTGGGGGAAGCCGGCCAGCGAGGCCAGGCACGTCAGCCGCAGCGTTCCGGCGCGGGCGGTGGCGATCTCCTCCTCGCTCGCATCCCGCACCGGAGCGGGAGCCGAGGTGGTGGGCAGCGCAAGAGCGGCGTCGTCGAGCAGGTCGCGCAACTGGTCGCGCGCGTGGTCGAGCACCGTGCGGGCGGAGGTGACGGCTTGGGCGCTCACCTGTGCACCGGTCCGGAAGCGTTCACGCACCGCCGGATCGAGCGATTCGCCATGGTGGGAGACGAACCCGCCGTGCATCGCCCAGGCCTCCGCCTGCTGCACGATACGGAAGGCGGTGAACCAGGTTTCCAGCTCCTCCGGGTCGAGATGCACCTGGCTGACGTCGGCGGGGATGGCCCGGAGTGCGGCGATCGTCGCGGTTTGCGTCTCCTGCTCGGCCAGGGCCAGGAGCGCCGGGGCGAAGATCAGGCGGGTCACGGCGGTGGGGGCGGAGGTGGGCAGCAGTGCGGCCGACGCGGCGCGCAGGGTGGCGATGTCACGGGTGAGCACGCCCACGGTGTCGAAGGACGGGGCGAGGCCGAGTAGGCCACGGCGCGGGACGTCGTCGTGGGTGGTGCGCAGGCCGTACAGGCCGCAGTAGGCGGCCGGCACCCGGATCGAGCCGGCGGTGTCCGTGCCGAGCCCGATGGTGGCGGCGCCGGTGGCCACGGCGGCGGCCGGTCCGCTGGTGGAACCGCCGGGGATGCGGCCGGGAGCGGCGGGGTTGGGGGGCGTGCCGTAGTGGATGTTGGTGCCGGCGAGGGAGAACGCCAGCTCGTCGGTGTGGGCGATGCCGATCACGTCCGCCCCGGCTTGCGTGAGCAGCTCCACGGCCGCCGCATGGCGCTGTTCCGTCGGTGCCTGGGCGAGCCAGGCCGGCGTGCCGCCGCCGATCTGCTGCCCGGCGATGGCGAACAGATCCTTGACGGCGACGCTCGCCCCGGTCAGGGGTCCTCCGGGCCTGCCTGAGACGAGCGGGGACGATCCGGGTGGAACCCGCCAGATAGTCGAGTCGGAGCCGGAGAGCAGGCGGATCGTCGCAGCGCGCCACTCTTCGCCTGGGCCGTCACTAGAGACGTGGGCGGCGGTGACCTGCCACCGGCCCTCCAGGAGCTCCCAGACCTGCGTCTGCACCCCGGTCGAACCCGTGGGGCGAATGGACTCGGCCACCACCAGCGTGCACCCGGGGCCGAGGTTGCGTAGGTGCACGCGTGTCAGTCGCCGTTGGGGTGCCCCGCCGCGGGCGGCGCGCATCCGGGCGATGTGCGCGTGACCGACCAGGGTGGCGCCGCCGGTGGAGCGCAGTGTGGTGGTGCTCGCGGCGAAGAGGTCGTCCAGTGCGGCGACGTCGTCGGCCATCAACGCAGTCTCGTAGCGCCAGAACGCGCGCTCCAGCTCCCGGTCGGGCCAGGCTGGGTTTGGTCCGAGGGGCTCCTCGAGGGGGCTGGGTGGGTCGGCAATCATGGTGGTGCTCACCTTCCCGACGCTAACCCCGGGTGTTGACCGGGCGAACATCGGATACGAAGTTCTTACCTGCGTGAAACACCCGGCGGCGCGACTGACACAGCTGCGTGGGGTGCGGGCTCATGCTGCCGCAGACCGACGGATCCGTGTCGAGCCGATCAGGGCAGGGTGTCCACGACGCGCCAGGCATCCGCGCCGTCCGGCCGGGTGAAGCGGGTCTTGGTCGGGGGTGTGTCCTCGGTGCCGGCCTGCCAGAAGTCGATCCGCCGGGGTGAGAGCTCCAGCGTGGTCCAACCGGCGGGCCGGGTCAGCGGTTCACGCGAGGCCGCCGCATCGAAGCGCTCCCGGATCCGGGTCTGATCGATTTCCCCGTCCGTTCCGGGCTCCTGGGTCGCGAGATCCTGATAGGCCCAGGCCACGAGCTGCAGTTGCCGGGGCCGGGTGGGGTAGGCAGCGTCGGAGACCTCGGCCGGGAGCTCGCGGGCGGTACCGGTCAGGATCACCTGCCGGCCGAGGGCCGGCCAGTGGAAGACGGCGCTGACGCGGGGGTTGGCGGCGATGTCCTCGGTCTTGCTGGTCGGGGTCGAGGAGTGGAACCGCAGGCCTTGGTGGCCGATCTGGGTCACCAGCACCGTCCTGGCGTGCGGGGCGCCCGCGGCATCGGCGGTCGCGAGCGTCATCGTGCTCGGAAGGGGAAGGCCGGCGGCATCGGCTTCGGCGACCCAGCGGTCGAGGATCGGTAGCGGGGCGCCGGTGAGGTTCTCGGGCACGTGCTCTCCTTGGATGCAGGGGGGTGAGGGAATGCTCAGGTGCAGGGGAGTGCCCCGCACGTGCCGGCGTGTGGTCCGGATGTGGGGCCAGGTCGTTCGTCAGGCGCTCTTGGGGCCGTCCGGTGTGTGCACCACCAGCACCACGCTCGGGTCCGGCCCGTGCCGGCGGAACCTGTGATCGGTCTCGCCGGCATAGCCGATCGAGTCCCGCGGGCCGAGGGTGGTGATGGTGGAGATGCCTTGATCGTCGAGGATCTCCACGTCGATCGAGCCGGAGACCACGTAGAGCAGCTCGTGGCGGGAGTGGCGGAAGAAGTCCTCGAACTGGGGCGGTGCGCCGAGGAACTCGGTGACCCCGGTGCCGCTGGGTGTCTGCATCAGCAGCCGTGCCCCTCCGGAGTCGACATCGACCAGCGGCGCCGCGCTGCCGCGTTGCACCTCGTCCGAGGGTGGCCGTGCGGCGGCCAGCAACTCCTGTTGCGTGGTGCCCAGCGCCTGCGCGATCTGGAACAGCGAACGCATCGACGGCCGGGCGCGGCCGTGCTCGAGCTGAGACAGAAACGGGTGGGAGAGGCCGCTGGCGGCGCCGACCTGCACGAGGGTCATCCCGCGCTCCTTCCGTGCGGTGCGGATGGCGGCACCGAGCAGCACGTCGGCTTCCGACTGTTTCGTCGGTTGTCTCCTGCGCGTTCTGCGCGGGCTCTTCGGCGCGGTGGTCGTCATGTTCACACATCCGGTGCTGATCGGTTACGCCAGCGAAATAGTCGCTGCTTACGTTGCTCGATGTTACCCACATCAACATTTCGAGTCGGAAGCACCCGGGAGGTGGCATGCAGGTTCAGACAACCAGCTCGTGCGTCGAGGCGATGAGCGGCTGGTATCCGGCCGGCTCGGCGGACGTGTCGAGTTCAGGAGCCGGCACCCCTCGTGGCCACCGCACCCACCCCGCCGTGATCCCCGAGCCGGAGGACCAGATCGCGATGTCCCGACCTGCCGGCCACGCCCGTGCCGCCGACTGGTTCGACGTCCGCGACCTCGGGGGCGGGCAGCTGATCGCCGAACCCGGCCACGTCAACAGCTATCTCCTCACCGGCCGCGAACGCGCCCTTCTCATCGACTCCGGGATGGGCATCGCGCCGATCAGCGAGATCGTCGCTGATCTGACGACGCTGCCGGTGCTGGTGGTCTCCACCCATGCGCACGCCGATCACCGCGGCGGCCACGCCGACCTCGCCCGCGCCCACCGGGAGGGCCGACTGGAGGTGGCGGGATTCGCCGCGCACCCTTCCTCCCAGCTCGTGGAGGTCGACGCCGCCTTCCTGGCCCGTTACGCCCGGGTCATGCGCGAGGTCGTGGCCGAGCACCACACGCTGCGCGAGATCGACGACCAGTCCTTCTTCGCTCTCGCCGGCCTGCCGCGCATGCGGGACCTACCCGACCTGCGTCGCTGGCAGATCCCCGCGACCCCAGCCAGCGTCCCCCTCGCTGACAGGCAGCGGATCGACCTCGGTGGCCGCATCGTGACGATCCTGCACACACCCGGCCACGCACCGGACGCCCTGAGCGTCTGGGAGGAAGCCACCGGCACCCTTGTCACCGGCGACACGGTCCTCAGTGCCGCTCATTGGTTGCACGGATCTGAGGCCGATCTGACGGCGTTCGCGGCCTCAACGGCCCGCCTCGCCGCCCTCGGGGCACAGCGGGCGCTGGTCGCGCACAATCTGCGTCCGGAGATGCCCGGTACTCACGTCCGGAACGTGGCCGCGGCCGCCGAGGCCGTTCTGGACGGCGTCACTCGCCCCGTGCCGGGGCGTGACCTGCTCGGGGGTCGGGCCTGGCGGCACGAGCACGACGGCGTCGTGATCCTGACCGATGCGACGTCCGGAGGGCCACGATGACCGGCCCTGCAACCGGCCCAGTCTCGTTGGGTGCCCCCGACGCATGGGCGGACCTCACCGGCACCGTGGTCACAAGCCTGTGCGGAGTACGTCTGCTCGACGGCACGATCGCCGACCTCACCCTCGCTGGCGGCACGATCACCGCGGTCACACGTGCCGGCGCCGGGCCTGAGGCGACGACTGGGCGCGGTGCAGCCACAGCGGCCAGCGGCACGCGTGATGCCCCCGGTGCCCCCGGTGCCCCCGGTGCACTCGGTGCACTCGGAGCGGTCGAGTCGACCGGAGTTCTCGACGCCACCGGTTGGCGGTTCGTCCCGGCCGCGAGCGAACCCCACGCTCACCTCGACAAGGCGCTGACGGCGAACCGGATCCCGCCCGGGACCGGGCACGACCTGGTCGGGGCAATCGACGCCTGGCGGTCCATCACCCCGACCATTGACGCCGGTGACATCACTACCCGCGCACGGGCCACCGTCGGGCGCTATCTCGCCCGCGGCATCACCACGGTGCGCACGCACGTGGACGTTCACATGACGGGCGACCCGCTGCGCGGGGTGGACGCCCTGGTGGCCCTGCGCGAACAGCTACGTGGGACGCTCACGCTGCAGGTGTGCCTGCTCGCGGGTGAGCATGCCCCGGACGCGGTGGTCGCCGAGGCTGTCGACCACGGCATCGACGTGATCGGTGGCTGCCCGCACCTGGCCAGCGACCCGCGGCACGAGACCACCCGCATGCTCGACCTCGCCGAACGGACCGGCCTGCCCGTCGACCTGCACACCGACGAGCAGACCACCCTCGACGAAAGAAGCGGCGTTCCTGACATAGCCGACCTCGCCCAGCAGGTGCTCGCCCGAGGGCTGATCCAGCGCGTCACCGCCAGCCACTGCGTGCGCCTGGGCTCCCTGCCCCCGGCGGATCTCGCCCCCGTGCTCGACGTGGTGGCGCGCGCGGGCCTGGGAATCGTCACCCTCCCGATCACCAACCTCTACCTCCAGGGCTGGCATGACACCCGCCTCATACCCCGCGGGATCGCCCCGCTGCGGGCGATCCTCGATGCGGGCATCGACCTGGCCGCCGGGGCAGACAATCTGCGCGACCCGTTCAACCCGGTTGGGCGGGCCGACCCCTTCGAGACGACCTCGTTGCTTGTGAGCGCCGGGCACCTGCGCCCGGAGGAGGCGCTTGCGGCGGTCACCACGTCCGCCCGGACCGTGCTCGGTCTGCCGCCGGTGGGCGCCACACCCGGTGCGGCCGCCGACTTCCTGCTGGTGCCCGATGCCGACCTCGGGGAGGTGATCGCAGGCGGGACCACCGCGCGCGTCGTGGTCTCCGGAGGCCGGGTAGTCGCCGACACCCGGGTGCGCAGCTCCCTCGATCACCCTGCCCTCGACCCCACAGAGTCCAGACCTCGCGGTGCCACGGCCACGGCACCCACGACGACCCCGTCATCCACCCCCACTCGTCGCCCCACCCCGATCGGAAGGTGACCCATGACTGCCCCGACCGCTTCCGCCCCCGCTCCCACCGCCTCACAACCGGACTCCATGACCCGCACCCTGGTGCTCGACGGCGTCTCCAAGCAGTTCGCCACCGGCACCGTGGCGCTCACCGACGTCGACCTGCACCTGCGCTCCGGGGACTTCGTCTCGGTGGTCGGCCCCTCCGGCTGCGGCAAGTCCACGCTGCTACGACTGGCCTCCGGGCTTGACGACGTCACCGAGGGCACCGTCGAGGTCAACGCCCACGCCACCAGCTACGTCTTCCAGGAAGCGACACTGCTGGAGTGGCGTACCGCCGCCAAGAACGTCGAACTGGCTGACGAACTGCGCGGACTGCCGACCTCCCAACGTCGCTCCAGAGCCCAGGAGGTCCTCGATCTCGTGGGCCTGACGGGCTTCGAGAAGCAGTTCCCCCGCCAGCTCTCCGGCGGTATGCGCATGCGCGTCTCCATCGCCCGGGCGCTGGTGACCGACCCTGATCTGGCGCTCTTCGACGAACCCTTCGGCGCACTCGACGAGATCACCCGGCTGCGCATGCAGACCGAACTCCAGCGGATCTTCCAGCTGAAGAAGTTCGCCGGCCTGTTCATCACCCACTCCGTCTCCGAAGCCGTGTACCTGTCCACCCGCGTGATCGTGATGAGCGGACGGCCCGGTCAGGTCGTCGCCGATATCCCCATCCCCTGGGATTACCCCCGCCCGCCGGAGCTGCGCTACTCATCCGAGTTCGCCGCCCTCACCGGCGAGGTCTCCACCGCACTGGGAGAGCACTCATGACCGCCACCCACGCACGTACCCAGCACACCGCAGCCCAGCATCCACCAGCCCAGCACGTACCAGCCACTCAGCCGGCCGACCGGCCGGAGCCGTCCACCGAGACCGGGCAGACAAGCCAGAGTCCGGCCAGCAACGATCGCCCCGTCGGCATTCCGGGCCCGGCCACGCGCCCCAGCGCTCCCGAGGTGGAGGCGCGCACTCTCGGCACGGCACCCGCGACCGCTGTCACCGGACCTCCCCGGTGGCGAGCCGCGCTCGGCAAGGCGGCTCCGATCCTGCTTGCCCTCGCCGGGATCGCGGCCATCTGGTACCTCGTCTCCTACCTGCTGCTGCCGGCCGAGCAGCGGTTCCTGCTCCCGCCTCCGCACGAGGCGTTCGGGAACACGGCCACGAACCCGGCGGTGATGACTCCGATGCTCGAGGCGCTCGGGCGCAGTGTGTCGGTGGCGATGGTCGGGCTGGTGATCGCGGTCGCCGTCGGGATCGCCTACGCCGTGCTGATGTCCTCGGCCGGGTGGGCCGAACGGATTCTCTATCCCTACGCCGTCATCCTGCAGACCATCCCCATCCTCGCCCTGGTGCCGCTCATCGGCATCTGGTTCGGCTACGGCCTCGGTGCTCGGGTGATCGTGTGCGTGATCATCGCGTTGTTCCCGATGATCTCCAACACCCTGTTCGGGCTGCAGTCGGCCAGTGCCGCCAGCCACGACCTGTTCACTCTGAACAAGGCCACGGCACTGCAGCGCCTGACCAAGCTGAAGTTCCCCGCCGCCCTGCCCGCCATCTTCACCGGGCTGCGCAATGCGGCCGGGCTGTCGGTGATCGGCGCACTGGTCGGCGACTACTTCTTCCAGCAGGGCCCCGTGGGCATCGGCGGACTACTGCGCACCTACACGCTGCGGATCCAGATGGACGCCCTGTTCACCGCTATCGCGCTGACGGCCGTGTTCGGCGTGGCGGTCTTCACGCTCTTCGCCGTGCTGGACCGGCTCGTGATTGGCCGTTGGTACGGCCAGCGGCAGTAACCAGCCGGCGACGGCGCAGCACGCGCCCCGCACCAGCCTCACCTGTTCCCGGCCTACCCGGGCGCGACCGCCCCGGGTAGCCGCACACCCCCAACCCCCGTCCCTCCTCCGAAAGAGAGATCCCCATGAAGCGACACCTCCTCCTGTCTGCGACCACCGCGGCCGGCCTGCTCGTCCTCACCGCCTGCAGCGGCAGCAGCGACGCCACCGAACCCAGTGACACCGGTTCCGGGGACGTAGCCGCCGGCACCACCGCAGCCGAGGCGGGCAGTGCACTCGATCTGGCGGGCGTGTGCCCGGCCACCGTGGTCATGCAGCAGGACTGGCAGCCCGAGGCCGAGCACGGCGCCATGTATCAGCTGGTGGGGCCCGACTACGAGATCGACACCGACAACAAGTCAGTCAGCGGTTCACTCGTGGTCGACGGCACCGACACCGGGGTCGACATCGAGGTGCGGCCGGGCGGCCCGAACGTCGGATTCCAGCCCGTTCCGGCGTTGATGTACCTGGATGAAGACATCACCTTCGGTGCGGTCAACACCGATGCGGCCATCGCCGCGCACGAGGCGCAACCCACCGTGGCGGTCACCTCGCAGATGACCCATAGCCCCCAGATCCTCATGTGGGACCCCGAGACCTATCCGGGTGCGACCACCATCGAAGAGGTCACCAGTCAGGGAGCTGTGGTGGTCACCTCCGGCGACGTGATCCCGGCGCTGCTCGCCGAGACCGTCGGTTTCGACCTGGCTCAGTCCGACACCAGCTACGAGGGCACCCCGGCTCGGTTCGTCTCCGACACCACGATCATGCAGCAGGGCTTCGCCACCGCCGAGCCCTACATCTACGAGAACGAGATCGCCGAATGGGGCCGCCCGGTGGGCTACCAGCTGATGAGCGAGGTCGGGTTCTCGATCTACCCCGAGCCGCTGGCCGTGCGCGCCGACAAGCTGGAGGAGCTCTCGCCCTGCCTGGAGCTGCTGGTGCCGATCATGCAGCAGTCACAGATCGACTATCTGGCCGACCCGGAGCCCACGAACGAGCTGATCGTCGAGCTCGTGGAGGCCTACGACCTCTCCTGGACCTACTCCGCCGGGGTCGCGGCCTTCTCCGCGCAGGCTCAGCTGGACGAAGGGATCGTCACCGACGATCCGGCATCCGGCGTCTTCGGTCAGCTCGACCCCGACCGGATGGCGGAGATCGTCGACACCTTCGCCCCGTTGCTGGAGGCGCAGGGCACCATCACCGACGCCGGAGCGGTGGACCCCGAGGCGTTGTACACGAACGAGTTCATCGACACCTCGATCTCGATGGGGGAGTGACACATGACGGAGCGCACCATCGCCGAGCGCACCGCACGACTCGCCGGCCTCCTCGCCCTCGAGCTGGGACCGGACGCCGTTTCCACCGATCCCGAACTGGTCCGGAAGGTCTCCTCGGACTGGTCGAAGATGTCGCCGATCCTGGCCGAGAAGGTGCCCGCCGGGCGCTACCTGGCTGACCTGGTGGTCCGGCCCAGCACACCGGAGGAGGTGCCGGTCATCCTGGCGCTCGCCTACGACGCCCGTGTTCCGGTCACCCCCCGGGGTGCCGGGACCGGGAACTACGGGCAACTGACCCCCTTCGACGGCGGGATCACCCTCGACCTGCGGGGGCTGGACCACATCGCCGTGGAGGGCGACCTGGTCCGGGCCGGAGCGGGTGCCAAGCTCACTGCCATCGACGTCGCGGGCCGGGCGGCCGGGCGCGATATCTGGATGTTCCCCTCCACCAAGGGCTCCACCATCGGCGGCTTCCTCGGTGGCGGCAGCGCCGGCACCGGCACGATCGCCCGGGGGACCACCGGCGATGGCTGGGTGGAGTCACTGACCGTGGCGCCGATGGACGGCAGCGGACGCTCCGTCGTCGTGACGGGCGACGAAACCCAGGCCTATATTCACGCCTACGGGGTGACGGGTGTGATCACCGAGGCGGTCGTGCGCACCGACCCTGCCCGGGAGTGGGTGGCGATATACGCAGCGCTGCCCACCTATGAGGCTCTGGTCTCGGTGCACCGGTCCCTCCTGGACCTGCCGGTCCTGCCGCGGCTGGCTTCCGGGGACGAACCGGCTTTGGTGGCCACGCTGCCCGCGGACGTCGAGCTGGATCCGGCCTCCTACAGTCTGCGGGTGATCGCCGAGGTCTCCACGGTCTCGGAGATCAGCCGCCGTGTCGGGGCCGCCGGGGGAGAGGTGGTCGGTGTGCTGGAGGACTATGCCGCGACCGACAAGCTCTCCTCCCAGTCCTACAACCACCCGATCTACTACTGGCAGCAGGCTGTGGGTGAACCCACCTGCTTCCACCTGGAGACCGGGGGGACGGTCCTGTGGGACGACCCGGACGCCGTCCGGGCGGTCTACGGGCCGAGCACCAGGCTGCACCTGGAACTCATGGGCAGCCAGCCGCTGGCGATGGTGGTGGCCGACTACGAGAGCGAGGAGCAGGTGCTCGCTGGTATCCCGCGGCTGGAGGCGGCGGGACTCGGGGTGCACTCCCCGCACCAGTGGTACGTCGACCGCAACGTGGAGTTGGTGCTCGAGACGGTGAAGCGCACCGACCCGCGTGGCCTGCTCAATCCCGGCAAGCTGGACACCTCGCTCGCCCGGCCCGACACACGCACCACGATCGGAGCCCGCTGATGCCGGCACCCCGCTTCGTCGACCTGACGTTCCCCGAGGTCGCCGAGCTGCCCGAGGGCACGGTCGCGGTCCTCCCGCTCGGGGCGATCGAGCAGCACGGCCCGCACTTGCCGGTTTCGACCGACTACGTCACCGCCACCTCGGCCGCTGAAGCAGCGGTGGCCGAGGTGGCCGAGGCCGGCGCGGCGCCGGTGGTGCTGCTGGAGGGCCTGGCCTACACCAAGTCCGATGAGCACCACTGGGCGCCGGGCACGATCTGGCTCTCGTGGGACACGCTCATGCGCACTCTGGTGGACATCGGGCGCTCGCTGCAGACCTCCGGGATCACCCGGTTGGTGTTCGTCAACGGGCACGGCGGGAACTCAGCACTGGGGCAGGTGACGTGCCGGGAACTGCGGCGCCAGTTCGGGCTGGCGACGTTCTTCGCGCACCTGTCCGTGCCGGGGGACCAGGTGCGGGACGTGTCGAACCCGCACGAGCTGGGCCTGGGCATCCATGGCGGGCACAGCGAGACGTCCCTGATGCTGCACCTGCGCCCGGACCTGGTGAAGATGGACCGCGCCGTGCGGCGGGTGCCCGAACAGTTGACCGCCTATGAGCAGATCGGGTTCGGCAAGCCCGTCAGCTTCGGGTGGCTCTCGGACGATTTCGGGCCCGACGGGCACATCGGCGACCCGACTACGGCTACTGCCGACGCCGGCAAGGTGCTGTTCGAGGCCGGAGTGCAGCGATTGGCTGCCGCGATCGTCGAGGCGAGTACCTTCCGGGTGCGGTGAGGGGCGGGCCGGACCGCACCGTGGGCGAGAACGCGAGCCCCTGCCAGAGCCTCGCCCCTGAACCGAACACCGACCGGAACCTCGCCCCGGGTGAGGTTCCGGTCGGTGTGGGGCCGTTCACAGCGGCACCGCCTCGCTCCGTGCTCGCTCGACGACAGGGCTCCCCGTCTCACGTGCCTGGATGACGGTCGCCGCCGGCCCGCTGCTGTGGTCAACCCTCGTGGGTGTGCGATCCCGAGTGGTCCAGGGCCTCAGAGCTCGGCCAGATCGGCCTTCCGGATCTTTCCGTGCACGCCGCACACCCGGTCCACCACCTGCGAGACGGCGAAGTCCCCTGCCGCCGAGAGGTAGGCGTAGGCGTGCGCGGTATCCATCCCGCGGCCAGTCAACAACGTCAGCGCCGAGCGCACGCACGCCCGCATCGCCTCGTCCAGATCGGCATCCAGCCCCACGGGCACCAGCAGCTCCGGCGTCTCGGCCCAGATCATCGGCGGGTGCGGCAAGGACTCAGCCGGGATCACCTCGAAGCGGAGCCGTGCACGCAACGGCGCCTCGAACGCCGTCAGTGCCACCTCGCCGTCCCCCTGCGCGAAGTGTGGATCGCCCACGTATGCCAGCGCGCCGGGCACCTGCACCGGCAGGTAGAGCGTCGACCCGGCCGTGAGCAGGGAGATGTCCAGGTTGCCGCCGTGCGGTCCAGGCGGCACTGAATGCGCGCGCTCCGACCCGGCCGTCGCTACCCCCATCGTGCCGAGGAACGGGCGGAGAGGGAAGCGCACCGTGGCCTCGCTCCGGGCGCTGGCTGCCATATGGCCGTACGCCGTCGTCGTCGCGTCGCCTGAACCCCCGGGGCCCGTCCAGCACGGCACCGAGACGACGTCCTCACCCCCGGCCGGGAGTTCCTCCGGCAGCGCACCGCGCCCGTGCCGGTTGGAGACCAGCCCGTAGTCGCAGCGCAGCGCCAGATCCAGCACGGTGATCGCCAGCACGTCCCCGGGCCGGGCTCCCCGCACGTGTACCGGACCGGTCACCACGTGCGGACCCTGGGTCGCAGGGTCGTGCGGCACCATCGCCGCGATCTCGACCGCATCGGTCAGCACCCGCTCCGCCGGCACGCCCAGGCCTGCGAAGTAGGCGAGCGGGTCGCGCCCCTGATCCTCCAGGATTCCCTCGTGCGAGACGGTATCGATCACCAGCTCCTCGCCCCGGTTGACCTCGACGACGGCCCTGTCAGTCCCGCACGGCAACTCGCCCCACAGCACGGTCGCCGGGGTTGCCGGCAGGTAGCCCGGGCGTGGTGAGTCCGGTTGCAGGACGGGAGGGCCGCCGTCGGGAATCCGGATGGACGGGGTGGTCATGGCGGGTGGGGAGGCGGGCATCCGCGTTCTCTCCGTCAGACTGGGTCAGGGTAGACGAGGCAGGCGGTGGAATGCCCGGTCGCCGTAGGCAAGCATGGACTGCGCGGTCCCGGGGGTACCTGCGCTGCCCGGGCTGGCGTGCACGGCCCCGACGGCGCCCACAATCAGCAGGTGGTCACCGGCCTCGGTGGTGGAGTTGATCGTGCACTCCACGGCATGCGCGGCGTGCCGGTCCAGCCACGGCAGCCCCGTCCCAGTGCGGGTGTAGCCGGTGCGGTCGAACTTGTCGATGGCGCGCGAGGCGAAGACGGCGGCGGCCTCCTCGGCGTCGCCGTGCAGGATGTTCGCCACGAACGCGCCGCGTTGCAGTAGCACCGGTAGCGTGCGGGCGCGCAGATCGATGCAGAGCCCGAACATCGGAGGGGTCACCGAGACCGAGAATCCGGTGCTGACCGTCAGCCCGCTGGGGGTGCCCTCGGAGTCTGCGGTGGTGATCACGCAGACTCCGGCCGGGAGGGTGGACATCGCCCGGCGGAACTGGGCGCTCCGCTCCTGAGTCTCGTGGCTGTCTACGTGGTGTGCCGGCCGGGCTGTCACGGTCATATCCCGTCCTCTCTGTCACTGACTCATCGTCGATGCGACGATCGCGAATGTTGATGTGATCAACATTGAGACTAGGGACCGGATGTTTCGCCCGCGTGACGGCAGCGCAATCTTCCGGTGACACGCGCGGCGGACGATGACGCTCATGACCTCCTCCCGCCCGCTCCTGCTCACCCACGCGTTGCTGCTCCCGATGGCCGACGATCCGCATGGCCTACCCGACTGGTTCCATGGCTGGATGCGCGTCGGCACCGACGGCCGCATCGAGTCTCTCGGCGAGGGTGATCCACCGGCCGACGCGCTCGTGGCCGGTGACGGCGGCCCGGTGGAGATCCTCAACGCCGCCGGTGCCATCGTCGCCCCGGGTTTCGTCTCCGCCCACTCGCACCTGTTCACCTCCGGGCTGCGCGGGATCGCCTCCGGATCGACCCTCTACCCCTGGGTGGGGGCCATGATGGAGGTCTTCGCGCAGACCGGCGCGGAGGACATGTACTGGTCCACCTTCCACGGCAGCCTCGACTTCCTTGCCAACGGCATCACCTCCGCCTACAACTTCACCCAGTCGCGGGTGACCTGGCGCTACGACGCGGCCGCGGCCCGGAACGAGCTCGTCGGGGTCCACCCGCCCGAGTACCTCACCCGGCAGTTCGACGGTGCCCGTGACGCCGGCCTGCGCACCGTCCACGCCATCCGGCTCGATGACGAAGCGGCTCCCGAGTCCCAGGTCCGGGCGACGTTCGCGGACATGGTCGGCGCCGCGGCGGAGCACACGGGGCTTGAGCTGTACCTCGGCTCCTCGGTGATGGGCGCCGTCCAGTGGGCTGCAGGCCCGCGTACCGCCGAGCTCGAGGCCGAGATGATGGCCGAGCACGGCATCACCAACCAGGCCCACTTCGTCGAGACCGCCGAGGGGATCGACGTGCAGCGCTCGAAGTTCGATTGGTACGTGCAGGCGGGCGCACTCGGGCCGGAGTTCCTCTTCGGTCACTTCATCCACCCGACGGACGAGATGGTCGCCCAAGCCGCCCGCGCGGGCGCGCGAATGGTGTGGCAGCCGACCTCGAACGGCCGCCTCGGTTCCGGGGTGGCCGATGTGGTCCGCTACCAGCGAGAAGGGATCGAGGTCGGCATGGGGTTGGATGATCAGTCCTGTACCGACATCTCCGACCCGTTCGCGAACATGCGTCTCGGGATGTACTCCCAGCGTGCCCTACACCACGAGGCGGCTGTGATGATGCCGCGGGAGGTGCTGCGCCTGCACACGCTGGGATCGGCGGAGGTGCTCGGGGTCGCCGACCGGGTGGGAAGCCTGGAGGTGGGCAAGTACGCCGACTTCGTGGTGGTCGATCCCCGGCGCCCGGACACCGGCCCGATCTGGGATGTGTATGCCACCTACGTGCTCGCGTGCGGACTGCGGAACCTGGCCCAGGTGTACGTCGGCGGGCGGCTCGTCAGCGAAGGTGGTGTGGCCACCGCTCCCGGTGCGGCCGACGCCCCCGCTGAACTGGCCGAGCGCGTCACCGTGGCGGCGCACCGGGCCGGGATGCGGCTCGCCCTGGACGAGTCCACGCCATGACGACCTCCCTGGCTCTCTCTACCGTCGGGGGTTGCCCCAAGCGTATGACCTACGGACCGTGCGGGGGAGTGGCCGCGGACGGAACCTGTGAGGTGACGCCCGAGCCCTGCCCGTTTGTGACTGAGGCGACCGTGCCCTGGCCAGGACCGGGCCCGGCGACCACACCCCCGACGGCGGAGGGTCTTCAGATCCTCGACCTGCTGCAGCGCCGTCCGATCGTGGTGGCGGGGATGCCCGCCCGGGCCATGGACGTCGCCTCGGTTGAGGCGTGCGGGCGGCAGCTGGCGGGGCGGGTCGACGCCGTGCTCGCCGGTGACTCCGGGCGGGCGCGGGTGCAGTTCCCGCCCACCTACCGGGCCGAGCTGATCCGGCGGGCTGGATTGCGGGCGTGGCCGGGACTGAACTGCCGGGACCGCAACCGGGTGGCATTGGAGGGAGAGCTGGCCGGGCTGGCTGCTGTGGGTGCGGCGGGAGTGCACTGCGTGACCGGCGATCACCCGGCCGGTGGGCACCGGCCGGACGCGCAGCCGGTCTTCGACCTGGAGTCGACCGAGCTGGTGGGGCTGGCACGTAAGCACGGGTTGCTGGTCTCGGTGGCCGAGTCCCCGGCGTCGCCCCCGGTGCATCGCCGGGCCGAGCGGCTGGCCGAGAAGGTGCGGGCCGGGGCGCAGCTGTGCTTGACCCAGTACTGCGGGGGAGCCGACGAGGTGAGGGCCTTCGTGGCAGCGATGCGGCAGGCCGGGGCTGACGTGCCGCTGTTGCCCGGGGTTCCGGTGGTGCTGGACGTGCCCAGTGCTGAGCTGCTGGCCTCGTTCGCGGCCGCGGTGCTGCCGGCTGGCTATGTGGAGAGCGTGCTGACGGCGTCCGATCCGTTCCGCGCCGGCGTGGAAGCCGCCATCCGGTACGGGGAGGAACTGCTGGCCGTCGCCGGCGTGGCGGGTGTGGTGGTGGCTGGAGCCGCCGAGCACGGGACCGAGGAGGAGACCTCCGCCGCGATCGGGCAGATCAGCGCGGCGCTGGGTGGGGGGAGTTGAGCCCGTCCTCCGGCTGACGCAACTGACACAGATGCGTCGGGCTCCGCAGCATGGTGCGCACCCAGACGCGGGCGTGTCGATCCGGTCAGGGCTATCGGCCGAGCTGGGCCAAGGAGGGCTACGCAGTCCCGCCCTCGACCAGGTATGGGCTGAGCACCTGCGGCCCGGCGGGTGCGGGGGCACCGTCCACCATGTCCAGGAGCGTGGCGGTCGCGGCTGCCACCATCTCCACCAGTGGGTTGTAGACGGTGGTCAGGCGCGGGGTGGTGCGCTCGGCGACCCCGAGGTTGTCGTACCCCATCACGGCGATGTCCTCCGGTACCCGCACTCCGCGTTCGGTCAGCACCTGCATCGCCCCCAGGGCCATCAGGTCCGAGGCCACGAAGATCCCGTCCAGGTCGGGGTGAGCCTCCACCAGCTCGACCGTGGCCCGGGCTCCACCCTCGACCGTGAAGTCGCCATGCGTGACCGCATCGGTGGCCCGTCCCGCGCGGGTCATCTCCTGCTCCCAGCCGGCCAGCCGGTCCAGGCCGCCGGGCATGGTCATCGGACCGGTCACGGTGCCGATCCGGCGGCACCCCCGTTCCAGCAGCCGCCGGGCCGCGATCGCCCCACCGGCGACGTTGTCGGCGTCGACGTAGTGCAGTCCTGAATCCGACAGCGGTCGCCCGACGAACACCACCGGGAGCGCGGCATCGGCGAGTTGGTCGTCGAGGTGGTCCTGCTCGTGATGGGAGGCCACGATCGCACCGTCCACATGCCCACCGCGCAGGTACCGGGCGGTGCGTCCGGGGCGCTCGCCCTGCCGCGAGATCAGCAGCACCAACTGCAGATCGGTACCGGTCAGCCCGTCGCTGACTCCGCGCAGCAGTCCCGCCAGGAACGGGTCCGAGAGGATCCGGGCGTCCGGCTCGGGTACGACCAGCGCGATCGAGCCGGTCCGCCGCGTCACCAGCGTGCGAGCCGCCGGGTTGGGTGAGTACCCCAGCATCGCCACCGCGTCGTCGACCGCCCGCTGCGCCTCCGGGGAGACCTTCCGGCCGCCGTTGATCGCCCGCGAGGCGGTCGATCGGGACACGCCCGCAGCGCGGGCGACGTCGTCCAGCGTGACGGTGGGCATGGACCCGGAGCCTAGTCGCGTCAGCGTCATCGTGGCTGACCGTCAGGTGATTCGCGCGGCCCGGCGGGCGTCGCGGCCGGACCTGCGTCCACTGCGTCCACTGCGTTGGCTGCGGCCACCTGCGCATACCAGCGCCCCGAGGCCTTCACGGTGCGCCGCTGAGTCTCGTAGTCCACCCGCACGATCCCGAACCGTTTGCTGTAGCCCAGCGCCCACTCGAAGTTGTCCAGCAGCGACCACACGAAGTATCCCCGCACGTCCGCCCCATCCTCGATCGCGGCGTGTACGGCCCGCAGGTGCGCATCCAGGTAGGCGATCCGGTCAGGGTCGTCCACCGAGCCGTCCGGCTCCACCACATCGGGATAGGCCGCCCCGTTCTCGGTGACGTACATCGCAACCCCACGGGGCCCGGCGTAGTCGGCCTGCAACCGCTGCAGCAGCCGCGTCAGGCCCTCCGGCTGCACCTCCCAGCCCATATCGGTCGTGGGCAGGCCCCGGCTGCGCGGGTGCACTGGCCCCACCGGCTGTGGCGGCGACACCTCACGGTGAGGTCCCTCGCTCACGGAACGGACGCCGTCGGGACGGTTCTGGCCCTGAGGAACTCCTTGCTCCGGGCGGGCCGAGACGGCCGCCCCGTTGTAGTAGTTCACGCCCAGCACGTCGATCGGTGCCGAGATGAGGTCCAGGTCCCCGTCCTGCACGTGATCGGCCAGCCCCAGATGGGCCACGTCGTCGACGATGTCCGCCGGGTAGGCGCCGCAGAAGATCGGGTCCAGGAACATCCGGTTGAAGAACCCGTCCTCAAGCCGGGCTGCGTTCACGTCCGCCGGATCGGAGGGGTCGAAGGGGTCAGCCACGGTGAAGTTCAGCGTGATCCCCAGGCTCGCCTCAGCGTCCCGACGGCGCAACTCGCCCAGGGCCAGACCGTGCCCCAGCAGCAGGTGGTGGACCGCCGCCACCCCGTCCGCCGGGGACTGGCGGCCGGGAGCGTGCACCCCCGCCGTGTACCCGAGGAACGCCGAGCACCACGGTTCGTTGAGCGTGGTCCACGTTCGGACCCGGTCCCCGAGCGCATCGTGCATCACCGCGGCGTACTCGGCGAACCGGTAGGCGGTGTCGCGGGCGGGCCAGCCGCCGGAATCCTCCAGGGCCTGCGGCAGGTCCCAGTGGTAGAGGGTCAGCCACGGCGCGATACCGGACGCCAGCAGTTCGTCCACGAGCCGGGAGTAGTAGTCCAGACCGGCCCGGTTCACGGTGCGCCCATCCGGCATCACCCGCGCCCACGAGGTAGAGAACCGGTAGGAATCCACACCCAGATCACGGAGCAGCGCCACGTCCTCGCGGTAGCGGTGGTACTGGTCGCACGCCACTGCGCCGTCATGGCCGCCGTGCACGGCTCCTGGGACCCGGCAGAAGGTGTCCCAGATCGAGGGCCCGCGGCCGCCGATGGCAGCCGCGCCCTCCACCTGGTAGGCGGCGGTGGCCGCACCCCATGTGAAGCCCTCCGGGAACCGGGCCGCGGCCGGTCCGGCAGCGGGCAGGGGAGTGGTCGGCGTGAACGGAACCTGTGGGCTCAGGGCGCGGGTCGTCGGCTGTGTGGTCATGATCCTCCCTCAGCCCTTGACCGCACCGGTCATGATCCCGGCCACGAGCTGCTTGCCGACGATCGCGAAGATCACCAGCAGCGGGAACGTGACGAGGAAGATCCCGGCCATCACGAGCGAGTAGTCGGTGAAGTACTGGCCCTGGAGTGACTGCACCACCAGTGGCAGCGTCGGGTTCTGCGAGTTGAGCACGATCGAGGGCCAGAAGAACATCGTCCACTGCATCACGAACCAGAACAGGAACAGCATCGCCGCTGCCGGGGCTGCCGCAGGCAGCGCCACCGAACGGAACGTGCGCAGCATCGACGCCCCGTCCACACGGGCGGCCTCGATCAGCTCGAACGGTAGTGCCGAGGAGAGGTACTGGGTCATCCAGAACACCCCGAACGGGCACAGCATCGCCGGCACGATGACCGCCTGCAGCTTGCCCACCCAGTCCAGGTCGGTCATCAGGATGTAGAGCGGGATCACGCCGAGCTGGGTGGGCACCGCCATCGTGGCGATCACGAACACGAGCAGACCCCGCCGCCAGGCGAACCGCAGCTTCGCGAACGCGAATCCGGCGAGGGTGGAGAACAGCACGACCGCGAGCGAGGCGGTGACCGAGATGATCACCGAGTTCGTCAGCGCCTTCCAGAAGTTGATCTGGCTGGCGTTGACCACCGTGGCGAAGCGGTCGAACAGGCTCAGGTCCGGTAGCCACTGCGGCACCGCGTTCTGGGAGACCTCCTGTTGCGTGGACGAGCCCAGCAGCAGCGTGTAGTAGAGCGGGAAGATCGAGATCAGCAGGGCGATCCCGAGCAGGGCGTAGGTGACCCAGCCGGGGCGGCGCTGGGCCACACGGGTGGCGCGCGATCCCCGGTTGCGTCGGCGCACGGCCGCCCGGGCGGCCGCCTTGCCGGCGGTCTGTGCGGTGACAGGTACCGAGCTCATCGTTGCCCTCCCGAATCCCTCGTCGATCTGGTGGTGCGCCCCGGCGGAGCCTGGCCTGGCGGGCCGTCGTCCGGTAGCGCAGCGGCGTGAGCGGGCAGGGGTGCCGTGGGCGCCTCGGCCCGCGAACCTGCGCGTGCCTTGGCCTGTGCCTGGGCGATGAGCGCCTGGGTGCGGCGCCGGCTCACGGCCGACCGGTCGCCGTCAGCGGCTGCGATACGAGAGGTGAGATAGAAGTTGATCAAGCCGATACACACGATCAGCAGGAACAGCAGCCAGGCGACGGCCGCCGCGCGCCCGAAGTTCTTCTGGTTCCCCCAGGCCACGTCGTACAGGTAGAGCACGGTGGTCATCCAGTTGCGGCTCGGCCCGCCCAAGCCGATCGGGTCGTACATGCGGACCTCGTCGAAGATCTGCATCCCGCCGATGGTGGCGGTGATGACCACGAACACCATGGTGGAGCGGATCTGCGGGATGGTGACGGAGAAGAACTGGCGGAACCGGCCGGCGCCGTCGATCACGGCCGCCTCGTACAGCTCGCGTGGTACGGCCTGCATCGCCGCGAGAAGGATGAGGGCGTTGTACCCCGTCCAGCGGAAGTTCACGATCGTCGCGATCGCCACATGGCTGGCGAACCGGTCGCTGTGCCAGCCGACCGGGTCCAGGCCGATCCCGCCGAGGATGGCGTTGATGAGGCCGTACTGGTCGGCGAACATCCGCCCGAAGATCAGCGAGACCGCTACCGGGGCCACCACGTAGGGCACCAGGACGCCCATCCGCCAGAACGTGGCCGCGCGCAGGTTCTGGTCCAGCAGCGCCGCGATCGTGATGGCCAGTGCCAGTTGTGGGGCTGCGGAGAGCACGAAGATCGAGAAGGTGTTCCCCACGGACTTCCAGAAGATCGCCTGCCCGAGCACGTCGGCAAAGTTCTGCAGGCCCACGAACTCGCCCTGCCCGCCGAGCAGGTTCCACTCATGCACCGAGACGTAGGCGGTGTAGACGAGCGGGAAGGCGCCGACGAGGGCGAACAGCAGGAAGAACGGGGAGATGTACAGGTACGGGGAGAGCTTGACGTCCCAGCGGCTGAGCCGTTGAGTGAAGCCGACCCGGCGGGGTGCCGGATCAGGGTTGCCGCGCGCAGGTGCGGGCGCGGGAGTGTGCAGGGCAGTCATCGGTGGCTCCAGGGCTGCGGAGTGCGGCGGCGTGGGGCGCCGTGGGTGCGAGTGGGCGGTGCGAGCATGCGGTGCGGTGAGGCACCGGCGGGCCGTGCCGGTCGGAGATCTTCCCGATCGGCACGGCCCGCGCGCGTCACATCAGGCCGAGGCCGTTGAACTCCTCGACCGCACTCTCCCAGCTGGAATCGGCGTCCTGCTCACCGGTCACGTCCACTCGCAGCACCGCGTTCTGCACGGCCTGGTGGATGGAGAAGTAGTTCGCTCCCTTGAACGGCACCACCTCGATCGCCTCGGCGCGGGAGGTGAAGATCTCCCCGATCGGGGCGTCGTTGAAGAAGTCGTTCGTCGCGGACTGGACCTCCTCGGAGGTCTGGGCCTCGATCTGGGAGGGGAAGGTTCCGGCGTTGCCGAACGCTTCGGTCTGCTGCTCCGGGTGAGTAAGCCAGGCAGCAAGCTCGGTCGCGGCCTCGGTGTTCGCACCCGAGGCGGGCACGGTCAGGAACGATCCGCCCCAGTTGCCACCGCCACCGGGGAAGACGTCGGCGAGGTTCCATCCGTCCACACCACCGGCGCGCTCCTCGACCGGACCGGTCATCCACGCCGGGCAGAGCATGGTGGCGAAGCCGTCGTTCTGGAATGCCGCGTCCCAGTCGGCACTCCACTGCTCCAGGCCGGCCGAGAGACCGTCGTCGACGGATGCGGAGAGGACCTGGTCGTAGAGGTCGCGGACTGCGGTGTTGGTGGACAGATCGAGAGCGTCACCGGTACCGGCGTCCTCATAGGCGGACTCGAGCTGGTTGACCATGCCCTGGTAAGTGGCCTGGGCGCCGTCGAACCAGGCCGCGTCGGAGTTGGCGACGAACTCGCGCCCCGCTGCGAAGTAGTCCTCCCAGGTGGCGTCGTCGCCACCGAGCAGCTCGGCCACCTCGGCCGGGTCGGTGGGCAGGCCTGCGGCTTCGAAGAGATCCTGCCGGTAGCAGATGCCCTCCGGGCCGATGTCGGTGCCGTAGCCGAGCAGGCGGCCGTCCGCCGTGGTGGCCTGGGCGACCTTCCAGTCGACCCACCGGCCCTCGAGCTCGGGGTCGGAAAGATCGGTGAACAGGTCGGGGTACTGCATCAGTTCGGGCAACCAGTCGACCTCGATGCCCTCGATATCGGCCAGGCCCTCGCCGCCGGCGGCGATCTTGGTGGTGAGGTTGGTGCGGGCGTCCTCGGAGGAGTCGGCGGTGATCAGCTCCACGGTGATCCCGGGGTGCTCCTCCTCGTAGCGGTCGAGCATCTCGTCGGTGTAGCCGAACTGGTTGAAGGTGGCGACGGTCAGAGTGATCTCGTCCCCGCCGTCCCCGGAGCCGGTGGTGCCGGGGTCCTCGGAGTCGCTCCCGCTGTCACCTCCTCCGCAGGCGGCAAGCGCGGTCATGGCCGCGATGCTGGTGGCTGCCAGGGTGATTCTCGTGCGTGTCGTCATGATGACGTCCTTGTCTGTGAGGGTCTTCGGTGACCGTGGTAGCGCTCCCACCCCCAAACGTGGAAGCGCTCCCACACGTAAGTCATCGTGCGGTGATCGACGGGAGATCGTCAACCCTGCGGTGTCGTGCCCAGGGTCGTTGATAGGCATCGCTGCAGGTCAGCGACCTGCAGCCGGTGACAATGTGTCCTGATTGTTATCTACTCGTGCCGTCGCCGGGCCGCCCGGCGGGCGAGTTTGCGCAGGCGGCGGAAGCTGGGTCGCGGTGGTTTCCACCCGACCGACTCCGGGAGCACCCAGCCGCGCCACTGTGCGAGCAGGCACAGCACGGCGCCGAGCGCGGCCCCGGCGAGGCTGCCGAACGTGCTCGCACCCAGCAGGGTGAGACCTGTCGCCAGGACGGCGGCGGCGAGTGCGCACGTGGCGTACAGGGTGGAGCGCCCCAGGATGCGGGGAACCTGGCGCATCACCACGTCCCGCACGAACCCTCCCCCGACGGCGGTGACGACCCCGAGCATCACAGCAGCCAGCGGGCCCAGGCCGACCGCGAGTGTCTTCTGCGCGCCCACGGCTGCCCACAGGCCCAGGGCGAGGGCGTCGATCGGCGCGAACGCCCGGTCCCAGATGCGGCCTTCGAGCCGCACGGCGAACGCGATCACGGCACCGGCGAGGGCGGTCAGGACGTAGGCGTTGTCCGTCAGCGCCACCGGTGGACCGGCCTGCAGCAACGTGTCCCGGATGAGCCCGCCGCCGAGGCCGGAGAGAATGGCCAGCACCGCGAATCCGATCGGATCGAGCCGGTGCGCCCGGGCGACGACACCGCCGAGGATCGCGTTGAACAGGACCCCGGTCAGGTCCAGCCAGCGGATGAGCGCCTCAGGGTCCACGTCACCCCGAAGTCAGACGCGCCTGGACGGCCGCCCGGAGCTCGGCCTGCCACGGCTGGCCCAGGTGCTGCTCGGCGAGGAAAGCCACCATCTGCGGTGGCAGGCTGTCGAGTGCGGCGAAGGTGGGCGCCGGCAGTGCTGCCTCCCACGGCACCAGATTCCACATCGGCGCAGCCGCCCGGGTGAACTGGCGGTCATGCTCGGCTGCGGAGGCTTCCTCCACGCCGTCCATGCTGCGCCAGTACCAGCGGCCGCGGGTGAAGGACGCGTTCAGCTCATCCCAGCCCCGGTAGCGCGAGCGCAGGCCGGCCGCGGCTGCGAGCGCCAGGTCGCGTCCTTCGGGCTCGCTGAGATACCCGGCTCCGACCCCGGCGCGAGCGAGCAGAATGACCCGGTCCAGGTCCCAGGCGAGGAAGTCGATCGACCGCGCCCCCTGCGCATCGGTGCGGATCCGCTCGAAGCGCAGGTACTCCTCGCGGGCGGTGGGCGAGGCCTTGGCCGCCCTGGCGAGATCCTTGCGGAGCTGGCGCTGCCCGGCCTGATCGAGGGAGAGCCAGTGCGCACGTTCGGCGTCGAAGGAGTTGCGGTGCCCGGAGACCAGCAGGCTGAGCATCTGCGCCACCAGGTCGGTGCGGGAGTGCACGTCCCACGACTCGGCGAGGATCCGTGCGCCCTCGCCAGGTGCGGGATAGCCGAAGACGTCCAACGGCTGGTTCGCCGCCACCGCATGGTGCCCACTGGCCACCAGTAGCCAGCCGGTGGGGTCCTGAGCGATCGTCTCTGGACCCCACTGGAAGGTCACGGTGTGTGCGCCGTTCTTGAACTCCTTGACCACCGCACGCTCGGCCCGTCGACGTTCACCGCGCTCACCGGCGCGGCGGTACAGCAGGGATATCCCGAACCAGCTGGCTCCGACGAACAGGATGACGGCGGCCCAGGCAGCAATCGTGATGAGGTCCACGGGAGATATCCCACCACAGACGCAGGATCTGCGGGTGAAAGGTCAGTTGCCGGCGGCGCGGAACTGCTCGATGACCGTGGCCGGAACGCGCTTCTTCGCGGGCACCTCGATGCCGCGCGCACGGGCCCATTCCCGGACGGCGCGGGTATCGACGGGCGTCTCATCACGGACGGATCCGCCGTCTGCCACACCGCCGCGCACCCGGCGTGCCGCGGCGGCGAACGGGGCCAGAGCGCGAACCAGCTTGTCACGGTTGGCGCCGTTGAGGTCGATCTCGTACACGGCGTCCTCGAGAGAGAACCGCACCGTGTGCTGTGCCTCGGTGCCGTCGAGGTCGTCGGTCAGGTCGATGATCGTCCTGGTGGCCACTTGGTCTCCTGAGTTGGGGGTCATCACTATCGTAGGTGGTGCCATGGCACGTTCCACCGACGGCGGTCGCTACTCTGACGCCATGACTTCCCGCCGGTCCGTGCGCACCGCTCTCAGGCGCGCGTGGGTGTGGGTCACTGCCGGCCGGTGGCGGCAGATCGGAGCGGGGGTAGCCGTAGGCATGCTGCTGGCACCGGTGGCCGTCGCTGTGGTGGGCGGATTCGCCGCCGCCGATGACGTGCAGGCGCAACGCTACGCCGTCGGGCAGCGGCTCGACCTGGGGCAGGTGGAGGTGGAGGTGCGATCGACGTTCGTCTCCGCCGACGTCCAGACCCACGCGCTTCCCGAGGAGGCGTCGGCATGGCTCGGCGTGGTGGTCGAGGTGGTCAACCGGGGGGATGAGGAGGTGATCCTCAGCCGCGACCTGCTCCGGGTGCCGGGAATGGACCCGCTGCAGGAGCATCCCCGGACCACGGTGGTGGTCAGCGACGAGTCGTTCTTGGTCACGCTTTCCCCGGATGTGCCGCACGAGGTCGCGATGCTGTGGCCGCTTGCGGGCACACCCGCCGCCCAGTCGGTGGAGGTCGAGCTCTATCCCGTGCTGGCGCAGGAGAGCATGCTCGACCCTGGCAACATCTTGTGGCAGGTCGAGCCGCTGCTGGGCGTGGTCGAGGTGCCCGTCACCGATGTGCCGCCCACGCTCGTGGATGAGGAGGAGTGATGCGACCGCGGCTCTCGCTGTTGCTCGGCGTCCTCCTCGTGCTTGCCGCCGGGGTGGGGGTCAACGCCGTGACCGCCGGGACCGAACCGTCCGGATCGGTGTCGACGCGTTTTGCACTCGGGGAGGATGTGCGTATCGGCGAGTTCCAGGTGCACGTGCACGACGTGCGCGCGGCTCAGACCCTCGACGATGACGGCGTGCCGCTGCAGACCAGCGGGATGTGGGTGATCGTCGACTACTCGGCCGCCACCACACGCGAGCCGGCCTACTCGCCCGGCCTCGGGCTCCGGGACTCCGAGGGTCGTACCTATGCGATCTCGAGCCGCTCTCCCGTGTCCGACTGGCGGGTCGCTCCGGACACGTGGACACGCGGTGAGGTCGCGTTCGAGGTGGCAGCCGATGCGCTCGGGGACCTCACGCTGTTCGTGTGGGCCTACCCGCGCACGGTGGCCGAGGACGTTCCCGTGGGCTACGGCGTCACGACGATCTCGCTCGAGGAGATCTCGGCCGATCGCGTGATCCTCGCCGAGCCCGAGCTGCTCGGTGAGGGGGAACGGTGAGCGGCGCATCCGCCGGCACAGCCGGTCCGCGTGGGAGGCGCCGCACCCTGGTGCTGACGCTCGTCGCCCTGATCTCGCTCATTGCACTCGGGTGGCAGGTGACCCGGGACGCGCGCGAGTCATGGTGGCCCAGCGGTCCACATGCGGCGCTCGGTGCGGGGGAGTCCCTTGACGGCGTCCAGGTGGAGCTGGTGGCGATCGAACCCGCCGCTCGCGTGCTCGAGTGGGACACGGTCTGGTCTCCGCCCGAGGGGTTCCAGCCGTGGCGGATCTCGTTGGCGGTGACTACGACGCAGGATGAGTACTCCTTCGTCACCACGCTCGTGGAGTCGGCCGACGGCAGGTTGTTCGAGGCGGGTCAGAACGTGCCGCTCAGCAGCGACGACTACGAGTGGTCACTGTCTGTATCTGCACCGGAGCCGGGGGAGGACCCGATCCCCGAGGTTCAGCACCTGCTGGTGCTGCTGCCCGAGGATGCCGAACCCGCAGCAGTCCGGATCGAGGAAGTCGTCCGCTACCCGGAGTACATCCGGCTCGAGGTGGAGCAGTAACTCGCCGCTCAGCGGACCGGGCGTTCTCGCAAGCGCAACGCAGTCGGTGCCCCCAGTCGCGCCAGCAGCCGGTCGGCCGTCGCCGCCAGCAGCGTGGCCGTGAGCACCATGACCAGGATGTCGGAGGCGGCCGTCAGCGGCGCCCACCATGCGTTCCACGCGAGGGCGTCGAGCCATGGCGTGATTGCCCGGAACGCGCCCCATACGAGGTAGGGGACGAATGTCAGCAGCAGGTACAGCAGGCAGTACGCCGCCAGGGGTGCCCATCCGGAGCGGACCATGAGGCCGAGGCCGCCGATGAGCATCCCGAACCGCCCCTGCGGCTGACTGATCCTCGTCCATGCTCGCACCACCCTCGGGTCCTCCACCCGGGAAGCGATCCGCTGTGCGAACGGCGCTTTCGCTGAGACGTCCGCCATGCTGACCAGCTCGTTGGTGCGGATGCCGTAGATCACCAGGCCGATCGTCAGCCACGCCAACGGGACCACGACGGCGGTGATCGCCCCGGTGAAGAGCACTCCTCCGGCCGCCACGAGCCAGGAGACCGCGCTGCCCAGGCCAGGCAGTGACAGAGCGACAGAGTCCCACCAGGCGGCCAGCGCCCGCGCGATCACCCGTGCGTGCCACCAGCCGCGTGCTTCGCCCATCGCGTAGGTGACCACGGAGGCGCCGAGCACGATCCAGACGAGCTCGAAGTACCCGACGATGACCCGCAATCCCATCCGGACCGGAGCGTCCTGGTCCGGCCAGAGCGAATCGCGTTCGACCACCTGCGAGCCGACACGTCGCAGTACCAAAGCGACAGCCACGATGGCGAGTACGAGCGGCGAGGTGGCTTCCGCCAGGCGGGTCGTCCCGTCGACGTCGTCGATGTCCATCCGGCCGATGTCGTCCCACACGCCCGCCAGGGCGTACACGCGGCGATCCTCGGTGAGCCCGCCGCCGCTCTCGTACACCACCAGGAATGGCACGAGCACGCTGCCGAGTGCCGCGATGAGGTCCCGCGCCATGCTGCGAGAACGGGCCCGGCGGCGGAGCACCAGGAGGATCGCGACCGTCGTCAGTAACGTGGCGAACGGCACCAGCGTCAGGGTGAGGAGTCCCGGGACCGCACCGAGTCGTCCGGCCAGGATGGACAGGTCCTGCAGGTACAGGTGCGCGGTCACGCCGACCAGGGCCAGTACCAGGACGGCGAACCAGTGTGTGCGCAGCAGGCGCGCGGTGGTGACCAGCAGGGCGATCAGCTCCACCGCGAGTGCGCGGAACGAGAACGGGTCACCAGCGTGGGCGACCGCGGCTGACTCCTCCTGCGGCGGGTTGCTCATGGGGGTGACGATAGCGAGTCGGTGACCTGCGCCGTCAGCGGGCCATCCGGGTGGCGAGCCAGGACATGACCTCCTGCGCATAGGCGTGGCGGACGCGGGATGAGGAGAGCGCCAGATCGTGCCGGCCGCCCTCGAAGCGGCGTACGGTCACATCGGCTCCGAGCCTGGGCGCACGCGTCCACGTGTGCGCCACGTTCAGCACGCAGTCGGCGCCGGTGAGATCCTCCGGAGACGGGTGGTTTGGGTGCCCGCTGCGCCCCGAGGTGCACACCAGAACCGGCACCTGGATGTCCAGGCCGCGCGCGACCCGGGCGTGCCCGCGCCGCACCGCCCGCAACCAGCCGGCGTGAACCGGGACGTCCTCGATTGGCTTCCAAGCCAGGTCGTAGTCCCAGTCGCCGCCGGTGGAGGTGTGCAGGCTGCGCCCGTACGGCTCACCCAGGGTGCCCACCCGCAGTAACGGGAAGCAGGTACCGAGCACGTCGATGAAACGGGTGGTGATCACCCGGTTCACCCAGGAGGAGTTGAGATCGAACCACGGGCTGTTGAGCACCAGGGCGTCCACGGCTCCAGGGTGGTCGGAGACGTACAGGGAGGTGATCAACCCGCCGGTGGAATGCCCGAGCAGCACCACCTGCTGCGCGCCGGCCGCGCGGACCCGGGCGAGTGCGAGACCGATCTCCTCGTCGTAGGTGGCCAGGTCCGCCACGAAGCTCGGCGTGCGGCCGGGACGGATCGACCGGCCGCAGTCGCGCAGGTCCAGAGCGTAGAAGTCGTAGCCGGCATCCAGCCACGCCTGGGCATGCTCGGTCTGGAAGAAGTAGTCGGTGAAGCCGTGCACATAGAGCACGGCCCGTGAGGGTGTCGCTGCTTCGGCTGGATCAGCAACGCCGAGGGGTGCCCTGGCGCTGACCAGGGTCGCGACGGGTTCGCCCGCCGCCTCGGGTCGCAGCCGCAGCGTCTCCTGCTGCCAGGGGTGTCCCAGAACGTCCGTCGTCATGCACCGAGACTACGGGTGACGTTCGAGTCCGGGCGCTGCTGCTCGGGCTGGGCTCAGTGCGTGCCGGCCAGTACCTGCGCCACCGTCGGCACGGTGCTGGCAGCCGGGCCGCACCCTGCGCCGGCTGCCGCGGTCGCGAGCACCGACGGTGCATCCGCCTCCGCATGCAGATCCTGCAGCAGCCCGATCGCCTCCGGCAGTTCACGCTGGTCGTCCTGCGGCTGCCACCGGCCGCCGACCACCTCATAGGAGGCGCGGGAACCAGTGGTCAGGTACTGCTCGATCCCGGCGATGAGCCGGTCCACGTGCTCGGAGGTGGTGCCGAGCCCGATGCTGGCGCGGAGCCCGGCTTCCAGCCCGCGCGCGGCGAGCAGCGGATGGGCACAGAACCGGCCGTCGCGCACTCCGATGCCATGTTCGGCGGAGAGATAGGCGGCCACCAGGCCGGCATCATGACCAGGCAGGCTGAACGAGACCACGGCTGTCGGCTCGGCCGAGTCCGCCCACAAGCGCAGCACCTGCACGCCCTCGATCCCCTCCAGCCCGTCGATCAGCCGTGCGCGCAGCGCAGCATCGTGCTGGGCCAGACGCGCGGCCACCGCCTCCAGCTGGGTGCAGGCCACCCCGAGTGCGATGGCCCCGATCACGTTCGGGCTGCCGGCCTCGTGCCGTTGCGGTGCGGGTTCCCACACGGTCTCCTCGACCGCGACGTTCGTGACCGCACCACCGCCGGCGAGGTACGGCGTGCCCACATCCAGCCAGTCCCGGCGCCCGATCAGCGCACCGGCGCCGTAGGGCGCGTACAGCTTGTGCCCCGAGACGGCCACGTAGTCGGCACCGGTGGCTTGCAGCGAGAACAGCCGGTGTGGGGCCAGCTGGGCGGCGTCGACCACCACGCGGGTTCCGGCCTCGTGCGCGGCGGCCACCACCTCGGCCACCGGCAACGACTCACCGGTCACATTTGAGGCCCCGGTGATCGCTACCAGGGCGTAGTCGCCGGCAGTCAGAGCCTCCCGCAGTGCCGTCACCGTCTCGGCCACGGATGCGCGCGCGGCGAGCACGTCGGCGCCGCGACGCTGCCACGGCAGCAGGTTCGCGTGGTGCTCGATGTCGAGCACCAGCACCCGTCCGGGTACGCACCCGCCGAGCAGGTTCAGCGAATCGGTGGTGTTGCGGGTGATGACCACCACGTCATCGGCCCTCGCCCCCACGAAGCGCCCGACCGCGGTGCGAGCCTGTTCGTACAGGGCCGTCGAGACCTGCGAGAGGTACCCCGCCCCACGATGCACGCTCGCATACAGCGGCAACGCCCGCGCGACGGCGTCCGCCACAGCCGCCAGTGCCGGTGCGCTCGCGGCATAGTCGAGGTTCGCGTAGCCGATCGACGAGGCGCCATCCCGCGGGACCGTCAGCGGGACCGTGGTCTCGGCGCCGACGAGCGGGAGAAGTGTGTGCTGCGACATGTGATCCTCCGGAAGGTCCGTCGGACCCCGAGGGGTCCGCGCTTGCCGGGCGCCACCGCGACGCCGGCCTGGTCGTCACCCGGGGCACCCCACCGCGGTTGGAGGGTTGCCGGCCAGCTAGCCGGGGCTGTTCGCTGGCGCTCATGACCTGACACCTAGGATGCCATAGCCGCCGATGGGGCGGTCCGGGTGTCTCAGTACGCGTACTGCTCGCTGCGTCGACCGTTCGATAATGACGGCGTGGCTGCTCCCGCGGGACCTGTCCTGTCAGGCCTGGTGGAAGCTCCCCTTCACCTGACCGAGGCGGCCCCGATCGTCGAGCGTGCAGATGGCAGTCCCATCCGGTGCGGCCAGGGTGAGGCCCTCGGGCGCCTCACCCAGGGTGAAACCCCGCCATTGGGCGTAGCCGCGGATCGCCCGGTCCCAGTTGCGGACCTGCCCGGCCTGGGCCACTTCCGCGAGCACCCGTGCCGCACGGATCGCGCTCGGTGGGGTGGGAGCCAGCTCGGGAGACTCGAGCAGAAGTGCCGCGACGGTGCCGCGGCCGGCATCGAGCGTGTAGTGCGTCAGCCCGCCGCAGATCAGACCGGCAGCGGCGCAGATGTGCCCGGCCACCTGGCGCGGTTCAGCGTCCAGGGGGACCTCGGCGTCCCGTAGTTGCGGGATCGCGTACTGCTCGCCGAACCCGCGTACCTGTTCGGCGCGTGCGACCAGGGGACCGGCGTACTGCGGGTTGGCCCACGCCCACAGCCACGACCGGGGGCCAGGTGCGGCGCTGCCCAGCAGGTGCGCCGTGGCGGTGAAGGTTCCCGCAGGGCCGGTGAACGTTGCGGTGCGGGTGTCGAGGTCGACGCCCCACGTGCGCTCTTCCTCGGGCCCGCACGCCTCCAAGCGGCCCAGGAGGTCGGACTGCCGGTCGTGAGCGGTGAGCAATGAGTCGTCGAGGACGTCCTGGAAGGAGCTGATCTGAGTCACGCCTTGAGATTACGACAGCAGCACCGACGATGACCCCGGTCTCGATTCACACACCGTGTGCAGACTGACGCATCTCCGGCGCGACATGGCTGTGTGTCAGTCTGCCGATCCTGGTTCAGACGGTGAGGTGCACGCCCCCTTACCCCCAGGAAGTGGCGACCACCACAGGCCTTACCCGGCCTGCGCCGTCGTGGGGCACGGGGTAAGGGGGCCGGGCGCAGACGGGACGTGACCACCCCATCCCCCGATGTCAGACCTCAGGAGCACAGTGAGGCTCATGCCGAGCACCGAGGAGCACACCATGAACACCCACGACGACCTGTTCCGAGCGGAGATGGCCGACCGTCGGGAGCGGCTGCTCACCCAGCTCGTCGTACCCCGCACCCGCCGGCGGCTGAACATCCGCCGGCTCATCGCTCAGCGTGCCGCCGCACAGACGGTACGAGCTCAGCCCAGCCTCGCTCACCAGGACCTGGAGCGGCGAGCCTGACAGCGCGGTGCATGACACGATGACCTCCGTGGCACGGGTCGGGTCTGAGATCGCGCTGGTCGCGCGCACTGCGGAACTCGCCCGCCTGGACGCCGTGTGGCGGGAGGCGGTCGGCGGGTCCGCAGCTGCCGTACTGCTGCCCGGGGAAGCCGGCGTGGGCAAGACCCGCCTGGTGGGCGAGGTCGCCGGCATCGCCGAACGCACCGGCGGGGTCGTCCTCATCGGGCATTGCGTCGGCCTCGGTGACGCTGCCCCGCCGTATCTGCCGGTGGTCGAGGTGCTCGAGCAGATGCGCGACATCGACGCCTCGTTGGTGGCGGACGCGCCGGCCCTGGCGACCCTGGTGGCGCGCGGTGGCACCGGGCGGACTTCAGAGCAGCTCCAGGTCTTCGACTCCTTCTTCTCGGCTCTGACCACCCTGGCCGAAAGGGCACCGGTCCTGCTGGTGATCGAGGACCTGCACTGGGCTGACGCCTCCACCCGCGATCTGCTGACCTTCCTGCTCGCCCGCGTCTCCGGGGAGGCGCTCGCGGTGGTGCTGACCTACCGTTCCGACGAGATGCACCGCCGCCATCCGCTGCGCCCGATGCTCCTCGAGATCGCGCGGATGCGGCGGGTGGAACGGCTTGATCTGGAGCCCTTCTCCGAGGCTGACGCACGCGAGTTCGCCCGGGCAGTGGCGGCCAGGGACGAGCTCGTGCCCCGAGACGTCGAGGTGGAGCAGATCGCGGCCCGATCCGGAGGTAACGCCTTCTTCGTGGAGGAGCTGCTCGCCGCACCTGGGAGCAGGTTGGCCGGACCTCTCGCTGACGTGCTCCTGGGTCGGATCGAGCAGCTCGACCCCGACGCGCAGCGCCTCGTGCGGGTCGCCTCGGTGGCCGGGCAACGTCGGGTGCGGCGCGCCACACTGCTGGCGGTCACCGAGTTCGACGAAGACAGGCTTGAACTGGCGCTGCGCGAATGCCTGGCCCGCTACGTGCTGGTGCTCGGCGAGGACGACACGGTCGAGTTCCGGCACGCGCTGCTCCGGGAGGCCGTCTACGCCGACCTGCTCCCCGGGGAACGGACCCGGACGCACGCGGCCTTCGTGCGCCTGCTGCAGGAACGACGCTATCCCGGCTGGCGGGGGGCGCAAGCGCATCACGCCACCCAGTCCGGCGACCTGCCCACTGCCCTCACGTCGCACATCGGTGCCGCACAGGAGGCCGAGGATGTCGCCGCCACCGCCGACGTACTCGCCCACCTGGAGCAGGCGCTGGCGCTGTGGGACGCGGTGCCCGACGCGGCCGAGGTCACGGGAACCGACGAGTTCACGCTGATGATCCGGGCCGCGGATGCCGCCGTCGCAGCCGGGCGCACCGAACGGTGCACGGCATTCCTGAGGTCCGCTCTCCGGCTCGCCGACGCCGGCGGTGACCCGATCGCCCGCGCCGGGGTGCGCCGTCGGCTGGCGAAGGTGCGCTATGCCGAGGACGACTGGGCTGAGGGGCGGCGGATCATCGGCGAAGCGTGGGAGCTGGTGAGGGACCAGCCACCGAGCGGAGAGCGGGCGTGGGTGCTGTCCACCCTCGCGTTCGGCGGACCGTCCGCCCAGCATCGTTCCTGGGTCACCGAGGCAGTCAGTGATGCCCGGCAGGCGGGTGCCGGGGACGCCGAGGCCGACGCCCTGATCTCCCTGTCCTACCTGCTGCTGCACGAGGGGCAGGAGAAGGAGGCGATGGCGGTCCTTGACCAAGCGCGCGCCCGTGCCGCTCAGGTGCGCGCCTACGAGGTGGAGCTGCGTGCCCACTTCAACCTCACCGTCGGTGAGTTCGAGCGCGGGAACCTGGCGCTCGCCGTGGAACACGCCCGTCGCGGGCTCGCCCGGGCCCGGCAGGAGGGGCTCGTCTGGGCGACCTATGGCCGGGAACTGGTGTGGTTGGCCATCCAGGTGTTCTATGCGGCCGGCGCATGGGATGAGGCGGAAGAACTCGCCTCGCCGCCGGGCGAGCAGGCGCCGGACTGGCTCTCGGCGGTCATCGGCTGCTCGGCCGCGCTCTTGGCCGCCGGCCGGGGGCGGTGGGAGGAGGCCGACGCTCGACTTGCGCGGGCGCGCACCTGCGGAATCTCCGATGAGGAAGTGCTCAAGATCGCGGCCTATGCGACGGCGGAACTGGGCCTGTGGCGTCACCGTCCCCACGAGGTGGTCGCCGACCTGGAGAGTCTGGTCGAGCGCAGCCTGGCTGAACACGCGGTGTCCGCAGCCACCGGCCACCACGGGCCACCGCTGCACCTGCTGCGGATCGGTGCTCTCGGGATCGCGGCGGCAGCGGACGCGGCTGCCCAGTCACGCTCCCACCATCACGACGATGCCGCCCAGGATGCTGTGGCCGCCGGCGAGAGATTCGCAGCTGTGGTCGCCCGGACGGAGCAGGAGGGTGCACCGCGTGGGGCGACGCTGGGACCGGAAGGGAAGGCGTGGCTGGCGCGAGCGGAGGCCGAGAGCGCTCGTCTGCGCGGCCAGGCAGCGCTGGGAGCGTGGGCACGCGTCATCGCCGCCTTCGACTACGGCGATGTGTACCAGCAGGCGGTCGTCCGATGGCGCTACGCCGAGGCACTGCTGACCGAACAGCGCACTGCGCCAACGCAGGAGGTCGAGCACGGCGAGGGTGCGCGGGAGCGGGCGTGCTCGGAGCTTCTGCAGGCGTTGCAGGTGGCGCAGGAACTCGGCGCCGCGCCGCTGAAGGCGGAGCTGGAATCCCTCGCGCGGAGGCACCGGCTCTCCGTGCCGGGCGTGCGGCTCGCCTCCACCGACCTGCTCACGCCGCGGGAGCGGTCGGTGCTGGAGCTCGTTGCCCAGGGTCTGACCAACAAGGCGATCGGCGCCCAGCTCTACATCAGCGAGAAGACCGTGAGCGTGCACCTGACGCGCGTCATGGCCAAACTCGGGGCGCACAGCCGCACCGACGCCGTCGCCCGTGCGTTGAGCCAGGGCCTGATCGAGGGGTTCTGAGCGGCAGGTCCCGACGGCGGCTCAGCAGGTGGCTGGGTCCGTGGAGCGTTCCGGCCGGTACTCCACCGAGACGTCCTCGGCACTTGCCGTCAGCGTCGGCCCGGCGTCGTCGGTTCCTTCGGCGAGTAGCACCTCCACCACGAGCGCACCCTCCTCGACCAACGGTTCCCACGCCGTCGGGAGCGTGGTCTCCTCGGTGATCCAGGTGACGTCGTTGAGACGTCCGAGCCGCCAGATGCCGCAGGCGTCGTCCACCGTGAGCCGGTAGGTCCACGGGATTCCGGGCTCGATCACCGCGCCGCTGGTGACCGGCTGCGGATCGGTGGATGCGTCCACCAGATCGGGGTCGAGGCCGATCTCACGGTCGGTTGCCGTGCTGCCCGGCTCGGACAGGTCCACAGCCACCACGGTGCGCTCCTCCGGGGCGCCGGCGGGCGGATCGTCGGCGCCGAGCTGCACGTGGAACGGGCCTTCCGGGAGCGCCTCGCGCTCGACCGCCACCACGTAGGCGTGCGGGTTCGCATCCTCGGTGCATGCTTGGGGTGAGCCCGGGATCACGATGTCAGCGTGCAGCACCCGGCCGGTGACCACGACATCATCGAGCCGGACCGGGCAGCTGGAGCCGTACAGGGCACCGAACCACACCACGATCTCGGTCTCCAGATCGACCTCCGGGGGCGCTCCCGCGACCCCGGCGCGTTCCCACAGGTCCGCGTACTGGTCGGCCGTCGTGGCCACCCCGGTGCGGAAGGTCTCGCCGGTCAAGTCCTCCCCGAGCAGACGCCACTGCTCGCCGGCGGTGGGCTGCTCCCCGGGCTCGACGACGTCCTGCTCCTCAGGTCCCGAGACGCAGATCGGCTCCCCGGCGAACTGATCCATGGCCTGCAGGTTCTCCTCGGAGAGCACCGTCAGATCCACCGTGACCACGCCACGGTCGGGGGCCGTGCCGATCCCGGCGATCACACCCTCGGGGGTCTCCTCCTGCACCCGCGCGGCGAGCTCGGCCAGCTGGTCCTGGGTGTGCAGCGCCTCGACGACGGCGATTCCCTCGCCGGGGAACTCGGTCTCGATCTCCGCGCGGAGCTCGGCGACGTCCTGCGTGAATGCCACGGCCACCCAGCCGTTGTGCTCCCGGTCGATCCAGATCCCCGCGTACCCGGGCTGTTGCTGCGCCCAGGTCTGCACGTCCTCCACCGGCTGATCGTTGCCCACGTACACCGGCTCGTCCCGGTAGGTCTCATCAGGCGCGCGCAGCGTGGTGACGTCTGCGCACGCGATGATGCTGTCGTCGACCGGCGGCGCACCGGGCGCGGACGGCTCAGCCGTGCCGCAGGCGGCCAGACCGGCGATGGTCACGATCGTCAGTCCGATTCCGAGACGCTTCGGGTTGCGCATCTGCCCCCACTTTCCGGGTTCACCACGATCATGTCCCGCGAACCGCTCGTGTTGCACCCGGCTCCAGCCTAGCCGCGATGTCCGAGGCGTGGGCAGGGACCACCAGTGACATGACAGCCCAGGCTCTGCGGTCCTACGATGCACGAGACCATCCAGAGCAGCTGAGAGATCTGGCTCGACGACGCTGCAGCAACCTCGCCCACGAAGGTGCTACCGCCAGAACCGATGGAGGAGTGCATGTCCGAGCAACTGTCCCACCCGGCCACCGCGGGCCCACCCGGTCACCGCTACCGATTGCTCACCGGCCCCGACGACGCCGCCTTCTGCGAGCGGGTCAGTGCGGCACTCGCCGAGGGTTACCTGCTGCACGGGTCGCCATCGGTGACCTTCGACGGCTCCCGTGTGATCGCGGCCCAGGCGGTGCTGTGGCCCTCTGACCCCGAAAGCCCGACCGTGGAGGTGCGGCCCCTATGAGTTATGCAGGTGACCTGAACCCGAAGGACGCGTGGGCGTTCCTGGCCGAGCACGCCGACGCCGCCCTGGTGGACGTGCGCACCCAGGCCGAGTGGTCCTTCGTCGGGGTTCCCCGGACCGACGAGATCGACCGCCCGACCCTGCTGATCGAGTGGAACACCTTCCCGAACGGCTCGCGCAACCCTGCCTTCCTCGACCAGCTGCGTCAGGCCGGGTACGAGGCCGGCGACGGCAAGCCGCTGGTGTTCATCTGCCGCAGCGGGCAGCGTTCGATCGCCGCCGCGGAGGCGGCCACGGCGGCCGGGTACGGGCCCGCGTACAACGTCAGCGACGGGTTCGAGGGGCCGACGGACACCGAGGGCCACCGCGGTCAGGTCGGGTGGCGCGCGGACGGCCTGCCGTGGACGCAGAGCTGAATAGGTTCGTCGACCAGTGAGCGATCCGCGTCCCCAGTCCAGCCTGCCCGACGGCCTCGGCCCGGCCACGCTCGCCGTGCGCGGCGGGCAGCAGCGCACCGAGTTCCGCGAGACCTCCGAGCCGCTGTTCCTCACCCAGGGCTACACCTACGACCGTGCCGCCGACGCCGAGGCCGCCTTCAAGGGTGAGGCCGACCGGTTCATCTACTCCCGCTACGGAAATCCCACGGTTTCGGCCTTCGAGGAGCGGCTGCGGTTGCTCGAGGGTTCCGAGGCGTGCTTCTCGACGGCGACCGGTATGTCTGCGGTGTTCACCTCCTTGGCTGCTCTGGTCGCCTCGGGTAGCCGGATCGTGGCCGGCAACGCGCTCTTCGGCTCCACCTTCGTGGTGCTGGACGACATCCTCGGCAAGTGGGGCGTGCAGGTCGACTACGTCAACGCCCACCGGATCTCCGAATGGGAGGAGGCGCTCGCCACCCCGGCCGACGTGGTGCTCTTCGAGACGCCCTCGAACCCGATGCAGGACATCGTCGATGTGCGCGCTGTCTGCGAGTTGGCGCATCGGGCCGGTGCGACGGTCATTCTCGACAACGTCTTCGCCACGCCGATCCTGCAGAAGCCGCATGAGCTGGGTGTGGATGTGGTGGTGTACTCGGCTACCAAGCACATCGACGGCCAGGGCCGGGTTCTCGGCGGGGCGATCCTCGGCAGCCGGGATTACATCGAGGGCCCGGTCAAGCAGATGATCCGCAACACCGGTCCGAGCCTGAGCCCGTTCAACGCCTGGGTGCTGCTCAAGGGCCTGGAGACGCTGGCGGTGCGGGTACGGGCGCAGACCGCCGCAGCACTGGAGCTGGCGACCTGGCTGGAGTCGCAGCAGGGAGTGCGAGGGGTGCGCTACCCGTTCCTGGACTCCCACCCGCAGGCTGAGCTGGCGCGAGCCCAGATGACCGGTGGGGGCACGGTGGTGACGATCGACCTGGACGTCGACGGCTCCCCGGAACAGATCAAGGAGCGCACCTTCGCGTTCCTGGACTCCCTGCAGCTGGTGGACATCTCCAACAACCTCGGTGATGCGAAATCGCTCATCACCCACCCGGCCACCACGACCCACTCGAAGATCGCACGGGAGAAGCGCTACGCCGTCGGGATCACCGACTCCACCGTGCGCCTCTCGGTGGGCCTGGAGGACGTCGCGGACCTGCAGGCCGATCTCACCCGGGCGCTTCGCACCCTCTGAAATCACACGTCGATCTGGCGGCTGTGGCGGCGGTGCGAGCAGCCAATTCGACGTGTGATTGTGGTGGTGGGTGTCAGTCGACGACGCCGTAGAGCCGGTCGCCTGCGTCACCGAGTCCGGGGATGATGTAGCCCTTCTCGTTGAGGTGATCGTCGACGGCGGCTGTCACGATGGTCACGTCCGCCCGGTCCCCGATGGCGTCCTGGACAGTGCGCAAGCCCTCGGGGGCGGCGAGCAGGGTCACGCAGATCACGTCACGGGCGCCGCGCTCGAACAGGTACTCGATGCTCGCCACGAGCGTGCCACCGGTCGCGAGCATCGGGTCGATCACGAAGCACTGCCGGCCGGTGAGGTCGTCCGGAAGCCGGTTGGCGTAGGTGATCGCCTCCAGGGTCTCCTCGTTGCGTTGCAGCCCCAGGAACCCGACTTCCGCGGTCGGGAGCAGGCGCGTCATCCCCTCGAGCATTCCGAGTCCGGCGCGCAGGATCGGCACCACGATCGGGCGCGGTTCGGCGAGCGCGGTGCCCATCGCGTGGGCGACGGGGGTGTCGATCTCCACCGACTCGGTGCGGATGTCCCGGGTGGCCTCGTAGGCCAGCAGCGTCACGAGCTCCTCGGTGAGCTGGCGGAAGATGGGAGAGGGAGTCCGCACGTCCCGCAGGACGGTCAGTTTGTGGGCGATGAGCGGGTGGTCGGCGACGTGCAGGCGCATGGGTGCCAATCTACGCGGTGGGATCGGTTGGGGGACACACGTTCCCGGTGCCGACGCCTGTCGCCGACCTAGGCTCCGGGCCCGGAGGTTGTGTCGCCGCCGGAGCGGGCACACTGGTGTCATGACGGAGAGCAGCCCGGAGCGCACGCTCATCATGGACGCGATGGGCCTCGCGCTCGACGAAGCCCGTACGGCGGGGGAGGCCGGAGATGTGCCGGTGGGCGCCGTCGTGCTCTCCCCGACGGGGGACGTGATCGGGGTGGGCCGTAATCGCAGGGAGGCCGACGGCGATCCCACGGCTCATGCGGAGATCCTCGCCCTGCGAGAAGCGGGCCAGCATCTGGGCGGGTGGCGCCTGACCGGCTGCACGCTGGTGGTGACGTTGGAGCCGTGCACGATGTGCGCCGGCGCGATCGTGCTGGCGCGGGTGCCGCAGCTGGTGCTGGGGGCGTGGGACGAGAAGGCGGGGGCGTGCGGGTCCACACGGGACGTCGTCCGGGACTCCCGGCTCAACCACCAGGTGCGGGTGACCGGGGGTGTGCGCGGTCAGGAGGCGGTGACGATGCTGCGGGAGTTCTTCGACCAGCGTCGCTGAGTCATCGGCCCACACTCGAGGAAGCGTCAGAGGGCGGCGTCGAGCGCCTGGAGGGTCTCGGAGGTGCCCGTGTGCAGGTGGAGGGTGGCCAACTCGTCGCCGCGAGTGGTGCCGCGGTTGACGATCGCCACCGGCATACCGTTCTTATGGGCGTGGCGAACGAAACGCAGACCGGACATCACAGCCAGGGACGAGCCCGCCACCAGCAGCGCCTCGCCGGAATCGACCATCGCGAATGCTCGCGCGACCCGTTCCTTGGGCACGTTCTCCCCGAAGTAGACGATGTACGGCTTGAGCATCCCGCCGCAGACGGTGCAGGCAGGGACGCGGAAGCCAGCAGTGGAGTCGATGACGGCGTCCGCGTCCGGGGCGATCTCCACGTCACCGACCTCACGGCTGAAGTCCGGGTTCAGTGCTTCGAGCCGCTCGTGCATCTGCGTGCGGGAGATTACCGTGCCGCACTGTAGACAGATGACCTCGTTGTAGTGGCCGTGCAGATCGATGACGCGTTCAGAGCCGGCGGCCTGGTGCAGCAGGTCCACGTTCTGCGTGATCACGCCGGTGACGAGACCACGCTGCTCCATCCGCGCCAGCGCGCGGTGTCCGTCGTTGGGTTCGGTGCGGCGCATGTGCCGCCAGCCGACATGGTTACGAGCCCAGTAATGACGGCGGAAACCCTCGTCTCCCACGAACTGCTGGTAGGTCATGGGGTTCCGAGGAGGCGAATCCGGGCCGCGGTAGTCCGGGATACCGGAGTCGGTGGAGACTCCAGCGCCGGTCAGCACGGTGAAGGTCCGGCCACGGAGGAGGTCGACGAGCCTGTCGACCTCGGCCTGTGAAGTGGTGGCGGTGGTCACTCCCCGAGCCTACGACCCGTCTCGGTTTGGGTGTACCGGTGGTGTCCGGGTACTCTGGCTCGCCGAGGTAGCGTGTCCGAGCGGCCGAAGGTGCAGCACTCGAAATGCTGTGTGGTTCATAGCCACCGTGGGTTCAAATCCCACCGCTACCGCCATGTGAGTAGAGCCCCGCCACGTCTTTCGGCGGGGCTCTACTCACATATCAGATGGGGGATTTGGGAGGAGCTCGCGCTAGCGAGGGACGGCTCCCACCGCTACCGCCATTGTGATGTCTCGCGACATCGTGAACGGGTGAACCCCCACCAGGGTGGGGGTTCACCCGTTTTTTGGTTGGTAGGTGCGGGTGGGGTCGAGGGTGAGTTCGCTGAGGATCTCGCCGGTGGTGGCGTTGATGACGGTGGCGTGGTCGTTGTGGACGAGGCAGGTGATCTCAGTGCGGGCGAGTCAATGCCGAGCACGCATGTGCCCGGAGCGGTTGTTGTCGTAGCGAACGCACCGAATCCACCCCGCGTCGTTGCGGGCCCCGTAATCGCTACTGCTACTGGCGATGCAGGCAGACGTTCACAGACGTCCACCCAGTTGACGGAGAGTCCATCTGCTCTCGGTCACGTCGCGGGCTTGACACCGGGTCTGTCGGGTTGGTTCTATGGCCGATAACGATTTCGGGACGTTTCGGTGTCGTGTTGATTCTTGTCGATCAGCACGCTCGGCGCGGTCCGATGGCGGCTGTGGGCGGGTTGGCAGTCGCGACTTCAGCTCAAGGAGGAGACTTTCGATGACTAGGTCCACGAGATTGCGTACCGGTGTGGCTGCGCTTGCGGCTGCCGGGGTATTCGCTCTCACCGCTTGTTCCGATGGTGGTGACGGAACCGACCCCGGCGGTGAGCCTGCCGAAGAGGTGTCCGGTGAGGGCATCGACGATGGCACCACGTTGACGATGTGGACCCGTGCTCCGCTCGAACGCCAGGCGGTCAATGCTGTGGAGGCGTACAACTCCTCGCACGAGAATCAGGTCGAGCTCGAGATCCTGCCGAACGACGACGTCGAAGGGCGCGTCGGCGCCGCAGCGCAGACCGATGCTCTGCCCGACCTTCTGGCCGGCGACGTGGTGCGCATCCCGTACTGGACCAGCCAGGGCATCTTTCAGGACCTGAGCGAACAGATCCAAGGGCTCGACACCCTTGACGATCTGCAGGTCGGGCACATCGATGCGGGCACCATCGACGGCGCGCAGCACACGCTGCCGTTCGTCACGGACATCTCCGTGATGGTGTGGAACAAGGACTTGTACGAGCAGGCCGGACTGGACCCGGAGGCCGGGCCCACCACCATCGCCGAGTTCACCGAGCACGCCGAAGCAGTCGCAGGCCTGGGTACCGACGGCGTGGCCGGGAGCTACCTCTCCGGTCAGTCCGGCGGCGCGCTCGTGTTCACCCTGCTGCCGTCGATCTGGGCTTCGGGAGACGAGCCGCTCAGCGAGGATGGCACCTCGGCCAACCTCGACAGCGGTTCTGCGCTCGATGTCTACGAGGCCTATCGCGGGCTGGCGGAGACCGAGAACGGGCTGGGTGCAGGATCGCAGCAGGAGACTGGCGCGACCTGGACTGCTCCCTTCCAGGAGGGCAATGTCGGCGTGATGCCCTACCCGTACACCGCCGTGACCGGCCTCTTCGAGACGGCGGACTTCGAGATCGGAGTCGGTCCGATCCCGGGCGTCGACGGCGGTGAGTCGACATTCCTGGGCGGTGACGCCATCGGCATCTCCTCCGACTCGGAGAACGCACCCCAGGCGTGGAACTTCATGCAGTGGCTGATGTCCGAGGATGCACAGCAGGAGGTCTTCGCCGACAACAACGATACGGCCGCGAACCTCGCGGTGCTCGAGTCGGGCTACGAGGGTGCGGATCCGCGCACCGCGATCGCCAATGCCACGGTTGAGCACGGGCGCACACCGGTGGCCGTGCACTTCAATGAGGCGTTCAACGCTGCTGGCAGCCCGTGGCAACTGCTCATCCAGGACGCGGTGTGGGGCGATGCCTCCACGATCAGCTCTCACAACGAGGCGATCAACACGATTCTGGCCCAGTAACCACCCCGCTTCCGCACGGACGATCGGGCCGGCCGGTGCCACACGGGCCGGCCCGATCGCGGGGTCGACGTCAAGGAGTCCGTCATGGCCGTCATGGCCGATACCGATGAACGCCAGGTCGTTCCGCACAGGCGTTCGCGATGGTCGCGCACCGACACGTTGCGTGGTTGGGCCTTTCTGGCACCGGCGTTGGCGTTGGTGGTTGTCTTCTTCATCGTGCCGGTCGGGCTCGTGGTGTACATGTCGGCCACGGACTGGACGTTGTTCGGCGGATTCACCGCCATGAACTTCCCCCAGAACTTCGTCGATATCGCCAGCGACCCGATGTTCGCGAAGTCGCTGGAGTTCACCCTCAAGTACACGGTGCTGACCACCGTGATCCTGATGCCCCTCGCGTTCTTCCTCGCCCTGCTCGTGCAAGAGGCTCGCCAGTGGAACAAGTTCCTGCGGACGGCGATCCTCCTTCCCTCCGCTCTGGGCATCGCCTCCTCCTCGTTGCTGTTCTACGCGCTGTACTCCCCGCAGGTGGGCCCCCTCAACCCGATCCTGGACTCACTCGGATTGATGGACGCCCAGCAGACGATCCTGGGCACCGCGGACGGGGCGCTGTGGGCCACCGTGGTGCTGGTGGTCTGGCGATTCACGGGCTACTTCATGCTGCTCACGCTGATCGGGGTTCAAGCGATCCCGGGCGACATCTACGAGGCCGCGAACCTCGACGGGGCGGGCCGCCTCAGGAAACTGCGCAGTATCACGCTGCCCATGCTCAAACCCACGATCGCGATGACGATGATCCTCTCGGTCACCGGATCGTTGCTCGCCTTCGACCAGTTCTTCATCCTGACCAAGGGTGGGCCGAACAACGAGACGTTGACGACGGTGCTGCTGATCTACAAGTACGCCTTCGAGACCAAGAAGGACCTCGGTATGGCTGCTGCGCTGTCCGTGGTTGTGCTCCTCGCCCTGGTGATCATCAACGTGCTCCAGCTGCGCGCCCTGGGCGTGGGCCGGTCCGAGGAGAAGTGATGGCGAACCTGCTCACCAAGCGCGTCGTCTACTACCTCCTGACGGCGCTGATTGCGATCACCTTCATCCTCCCGCTGGCCTGGGCCGTGGTGAACTCGATCGCGCCGAACTCCGCGACCTCTCAGTCAGACGGCTACGGCCTCGGCAACTACGGCGCTCTCGCCGTGTACGGCGAAGGTCTCACCACGTACCTCTCCAACTCGGTGATCCTCACCTTTGTTGCCGTTGCCGCGTGCCTGATCGCCGCCACGATGGCCGGATACGCCATCGCCCGCTTCACCTTCGCCGGCAAGGGTCTGATGTTCGTTCTGGTGCTCTCCATCCTGATGGTGCCCTATGCGGCGTTGCTGATCCCGCTGGTGGTATGGATGAGCGAACTCGGCCTGGACAACACGCTCGTCGGCGTCGGGTTCGTGCTCGCGTTGTTCCAATTGCCGTTCGGCACCTTCGTGATGCGAAACGCCTTCGAGAGCATTCCCAGCGAGCTTGAGGAAGCGGCCAAGCTGGATGGCTGCGGGACGTTCGCCACGTTCATGCGGGTGATGGTGCCGTCCGTCAAAGCCCCGATGGTCACGGTAGGCCTTTTCGTCTTCCTGAACGCGTGGAACGACTTCATGGTCCCGCTCTACCTCCTCGGTCCGCAGAACGCACCTCTGCCACTCGCCATGGTCAACATGCGACAGCAGGTGATGGGCGTGATCGACTACGGCCTCACCACCGCTGGCGTGGTCGTGCTCGCGATCCCGGCGGTCATTCTCTTCCTCGCATTACAGAAGTACTACATCAAGGGCCTCATCAGCGGGGCAGTCAAAGGTTGATACACGTCATGACGATCACTGACCGCACGTCTACGTCCACCTCTCGCGCACCGGTGGTGCCGTTGGCGCCCACGGCGCTGCGCCCGCTCGGGATCGATCAGGTGCGGCTCGACGATGGATTCTGGGGACGCCGCCAGGTGCTCAACGCGGCGGCCACCATCCCGCACTGCCTGCACTGGGAAGGTGAGGCCGGATGGATCGCGAACTTCGATGCCGTGCTTGAGGGCACGATCGCTGCCACCCGCACCGGTCGACAGTTCGCCGATTCCGACGTCTACAAACTGCTCGAGGCGATGGCATGGGAGATCGGACGGAGCGCGGATGCGTCACTGCAGCACCGGTTCGACGAGATTGTCGCCACGATCGAGCGCGTGCAGGGCGAGGACGGATATCTGAGCACCTGCTTCGGCAATCCCGGTCAGGCCGACCGCTACACGGATTTCGAGTGGGGTCACGAGCTGTACAACGCCGGCCACCTCATCCAGGCAGCGGTGGCTCGGCTGCGAACCGGTTTCGGCCGGGACGACGACCTGGTGCGGATTGCGTTGAGGGCGGCCGATCACGTATGTGAGACGTTCGGCACTGACGGGCTCCAGCGCGTGGGAGGCCACCCCGAGATCGAGGTCGCGCTGGTGGAGTTGTATCGCGCCACCGGAGAACAGCGCTACCTGGACCAGGCTCGCGTGTTCCTGGAACGACGGGGGCACCACACGCTGGCGGACATCGAGTTCGGCCGGGCGTATTTCCAGGACGACGTACCAGTCCGCGAGGCCGAGGTGCTGCGCGGCCACGCCGTGCGCGCGCTCTACCTCGCCGCGGGTGGCATCGATGCGGCGCTCGAGTCGGGCGATGACCAGCTGTTGGCGGCGGTCACTGCGCAGTACCGCCGGGCGCTCGCGCGCCGCACGTACATCACCGGCGGGATGGGTTCACACCATCAGGATGAGGCCTTCGGCGCCGACTACGAACTTCCGGCTGATCGCGCCTACTGTGAGACGTGTGCCGGCATCGGCTCGATCATGGTGGCCTGGCGTCTGCTGCTGATCACCGGCGATCTCACCTACGGTGACGTGATCGAACGCACGCTCTACAACGTGCTAGCCACGAGTGTGGCAGAGGACGGCCGTGCCTTCTTCTACACGAATACGTTGCACCAGCGCACCGCCGGGCACGCCGCCAGCGCGGACCGCATCTCCCCTCGCGCCCTCGATATCGGGCGCGCGGCGTGGTTCGAGGTGTCCTGCTGCCCCACGAACGTGGCCCGCACCCTGGCACAGTTCGGCACCTATGTGGCCACCACCTCCAGTGACGGCGTGACGCTCGTGCAGTACGCATCAGGCGATATCTCGGCCACGCTCGGCGATGGCCGCGATGTCCGTCTGCGAGTGACCACGGATTACCCGCACGAGGGCCGCGTGCGGATCGAGGTGCTGGATGCGCCCACGGATGCGTGGGAGCTGACGATCCGGATTCCCGGCTGGGCTGATGGAGCGACGGTCGATCTCGGCGACGGACGCGGACCTCGCAGCGCGCCGGCTCCGGCGTTCACCCACTCCGGCGTGCTGAGGCCGGGCACTGTGGTGCAGCTCGATCTCCCGCTCACGCCGCGGTGGGCGCATCCGGACCCGCGTGTGGACGCGGTGCGGGGCTGTGTAGCGGTCGAGCGTGGGCCACTGGTCCTGTGTGCCGAGTCCCTCGATCAGGTCGGCGCTGCGGATGTGTCCAGACTTGTTGTGGACTCCTCGGCCCCGATCAGGCCGATGAACGGTTCTGGTGCGGTGGCCTCCGGAGGGTTGCTCGACGTCGGTCATGCACCGCTCTTGTACGGACCCGAACCGCATGTGCCGACGATCGAGGCGGCACCGATCCGGTTGGTGCCCTATCACTCGTGGGGCAACCGAGGGCCGAGCACGATGCGGGTCTGGCTTCCGGCCATCGGAGACCTGCCATGAGCCGGGGGCCTGACAGCCCGGAGAGCGCCCAAGCCTGATACCTTTCGACGACGATTTCGGACGCGGTGGGCCATACGGCGAGATGCAGAGGACGGGGGTGACGATGGCGGAGAAGAGCCCCCAGCGGCGAGCCACGTTGCGCGACGTCGCCCGTGATGCCGGTGTCTCGGTCGCGACGGCCTCCAAGGCGCTGAACGGCCGCAAGGAAGTCGCCGAGGACACGCGACAGCGGGTGCGGGAGGCAGCCGAGGCGCTCCGGTTCACACCGAACTCCGTGGCTCGTAGTCTGCTGACGCGCCGCACCGGGACCGTGGGACTGCTGACGGGAGACCTCGAGGGCCGGTTCGTCATCCCGATCCTCATGGGCGCCGAGGATGCGTTCGGCGCCGGCCGCAACAACGTCTTCCTGTGTGACGCCCGCGGTGACTCGATCCGCGAGCGGTACCATCTCAATGCCCTGCTCGAGCGGCGCGTCGACGGGATCATCGTGGTGGGGCGCCAGACAGATCCGCGGCCGTCCCTGGGGCAGGATCTCCCGGTCCCTGTGGTGTACGCCTATGCCCCTTCGGACGATCCGCGCGATCTCTCCTTGACGCCGGACAACGAGTCGGGTGGGAAGATCGCCACCGAACATCTGCTCTCCCTCGGCCGCATGCGGATCGCGCACATCACCGGCGATCCTCAGTACGTGGCAGCACGGGATCGGGCGCGCGGATTCATCGGCGCGATGCGGGCCGCCGGCCTCGAGCCCTGCGGTCAGCCGATGTTCGCGGCCTGGACCGAGCAGTGGGGTCGCGATGCCGCTGCAGCTCTGTTCGAGCAATACCCGAACGTCGACGGAGTGGTGTGCGGGTCCGACCAGATCGCACGCGGCGTGATCGACACGCTGCGAGATCTCGGCAGGTCGGTTCCGGACGACGTTGCGATCGTCAGTCACGACAACTGGGAAGTCCTCGCGACCGGCTCGCGTCCGACCCTGACCAGCGTCGATGCGAATCTGCAGGATCTGGGCCGGCTGGCGGCGCGCAAGCTGTTCGACGCACTCAGTGGTGAGGACGTGGGCAGCGGCGTCCACCGGCTACCGGTGACGCTCGTGACCCGCGGTTCGTCGGTGCGCTCGCGCGCGTAGCACCGCGCTCACGGCATTTCCCCGCCCCGGCCGACCAGGCGTCCTGGCCGGACCTGGCGCTCGCCTCCCCGAGAAGGCTCGCGCCAGACAGCTGGGTGGAGGCCACTCAGTCCGAAACTTTCCGAAACCCTTTGACATTGGTTTCATCGGATCGGTACGGTCTCGTCAGCCGCTTCATCGACTCAACGACGAGAGGTATGCCGACCATGGCTGATGGAACCCGCCCGGGGAGTCTGCGCGCCGCAGTGGCCAGCGCGATCACCCTGGCCCTCGCAGTAACGACCCTGATGCTCGGCAGCGCACCGGCCAGTGCGGTGCCGAATTCCGACATCCCCTATCCCGAGTTCAGCGGATCCGAGAACCCCGTACCGGAAACGGGTGTGGACTACGCGCCGGGAGGCTATCTGCAGGAGGTCTTCGACGCCGATCTCGCGGCCGGCGCCGGCTCGAGTCCGGCCCAGGACTACTGGATCGACGGCATGCTCGCCCGGTACGGAACCGCTGGCGAGGCCGGGGACAACAATCAGTGGCTCTTCTCCCGCGGTCGCGCCGTGTTCATGAAGTCCCACTCACCCGCCCAGCTCGGCTTCGGTGGCCAGGTGGCCTATTGGGAGTCCATCGACGACCGCAGCGCCTACACGATCGCCGTCGAGCAGGGTGGTGAGCCCGTCTCCGTGTCCGAGACCACGTCCGAGCGCAAGCAGACGCCGAGCTACTGGCACTCCACCCACACCGCAGCCGGCCTCGAGCTCGAGCAGACGAAGTTCATCACGGACGGCAATGTCGCCATCACCGTGCTCGAGCTGAGCAACTCCGGTGGCAGCGACATCGACGTGACGCTCGCGGCGAGCTCGCCGTACGCCACAGTGGCCGGCGACGACGAGCTCACCGGCGTCGTGGACGCCTACAACGACCTCACGACCCTCTTCCCGCGCCTCTCCGGCGACGGCTTCGCCGTGGACGGCGATCGGCTCACCCGGGAGATCACCGTTCCGGCGGGTGAGGCGGTGACGACGAAGGTGCAGCTCGGTTTCGTGGCCGACGAGATCGACGCCTCCCGGGCGGAATACGACCACTACTCCGCGCTCGCCCCGTGGGAGGCCTACACCGAACACGTGAGGGCCTACAACCAGTGGTGGGCCGAGAACATCCCCTATCTCGACACCCCCGAGGACAACATCGACAAGGTGCTGTTCTACCGGTGGTGGCTGATGCGCTTCAACTTCCTCGATGCGAACATCCCCGGTAACGACTACCAGTTCCCGACGGCGATGGAAGGCGTGCTCGGCTACAACAACGCCATCGTGCTGACGACCGGTATGTTCATCGACGACCTCAAGTACTTCCGCGACCCGGTCTACTCCTACGGGCCGTGGGTAGGTGCCGGTGAGGTGTCCCGAAGCGGCAAGTACGTGGACAACCCGGGTGATCCCGCCAACTGGTCGAACAGCTACACCCAGTACATCTCCGAGGCTGCCTGGCGCGCCTACCAGTTGCACGGGGGCCCGACGGCGATTGCGGGCAACCTCGCCCGGTACGCCGAGTACGACGTGCGTGATCTGCTCGAGGACTTCGACGAGGACGGCAACGGTCTCATCGAGTACGACTGGGGCGCCATGACGGGCAACGACGCGGACGCCGTGTCCTTCGACTGGCGTGCCGGCAACCTGGACCGCACCGAGAGTGCCTACCTGTACTCGAACGCCCTCGCCTCCGCGCAGGCCTACCGAGTGGCCGGACAGCCCGACAAGGCCGAGGAGATGGAGGCCCTGGCAGACACGGTGAAGCAGGCAGTGCTCGACCACCTCTGGGACGAGGAGGAGAACCTCCTCAAGCACCGCCACGTGGAGACCGATGCTCTGGTGCCGTGGAAGGAGATCAACAACTACTACCCGTTCACTGTCGGCCTGATGCCTCGCGAGGGAGAGGCCGACTACGACGACGATTACGTCGAGGCGCTGCGCCTGTTCGGCGACGCCGACGAGTATCCGATCTTCCCCTTCTACACCGCGAACCAGGCGGACAAGGCCGAGGCCGCGGCCCAGGGGCACCCGGGCTCGAACAACTTCTCAGTGATCAACTCCACGGTGACCTTCCGCATGCTCTCCCGCGTGCTGCACGAGTACCCCAACGAGTACATCGATGCCGAGTGGTACAAGAAACTCCTGTACTGGAACGCATGGGCGCACTACATGAATGACGGTGACAACCGCCTCCCGGACCAGAACGAGTTCTGGTCCGACGGTTCGGCCGACCCGCAGAACATCGGCTACCGCTCCTGGATCCACCACACCATCCTCGGCACGACCAACTTCACGATGATCGAGGACGCGATGGGGCTGCGCCCGCGCGAGGACGGGATGATCGAGCTCGACCCGATCGAACTCGACTGGGACTACTTCACCGCGGACAACATCCGCTACCGCGACCGCGACCTCACCGTGGTCTGGGATGACGTGGACCACTACGGTTCCGCGGTGGCCGACGGCTACTCCGTCTACCTCGACGGCGCGCTCGCCTTCTCGGTGGACTCCCTCGCCCACGTGGTCTACGACCCGGCCACCGGCGATGTGCAGGTGCCGGACGGCGTCACCGTCACCTCCTCGACGGCGATCGATGTGCAGTCGCCCACGGAGGTCACCTTCGACGACGACGACCGCATCGTCTCGATGATGGCGAATGCGGGCGCCGATGTCGCGACGGCCAGCACCGGGAGCGAGAACCTCGCCGTCGGCGCCGCCGTCTCGGCCACCTACACCGATGACGCCCGCACACCAGAGGCGGCCGTGAACGGAACCACGATCAACGAACCGTTCTGGGGTAGCGCCGGTTCGCCGAACACTGAGGACACGTTCACGGTCGAGCTCGATGGAACCCAGACGTTCGACGACGTCCGGCTCTACTTCTACCGCTCGTCCTCCTCGGCGACCGTTCCGGGCTACTCCGCTCCGGCGATGTACACCGTGGAGTACCGCTCCGGTGGCCAGTGGCACAACGTACCGGGTCAGGCCCGCGAGCCCGCGCACCCGCAAGGCAACTACAACCACATCGGCTTCGAAGAAGTCACCGGTGACGCAGTCCGTGTCACCATGACCCACGCCGACGGTGCGCACACGGGACTCAAAGAGATCCAGGTGTTCTCGACCGGCATCGAGACGGCACCCGCCGATAACGCCGCACCACTGGTCCAGGCCTGGCAGGACGAGGGCACCTCGACCCCTGGTGCGGCGGCGCTCACGGGCAGCGTGCGCGACGACGCCCTGCCCACCGGGCACCTCGAGTCCGAGTGGACCATCGTGGACGCCCCCGAGGGAGCGTTCGCCACGTTCGCGGACCCGGCATCGGCGAGTACGACGCTGCGCTACTCCACCGAGGGCACCTATGTGGTCCGGCTCAGTGCCACCGACGGCGAAGAGACGTCCTCGGTCGACGTCACCATCGAAGGTGAGGCCAATTCCGGTGGCGGCAACCTCGCACCTGCCGCAACGCCGTCGGCGGAGTTCACGGCGAGCTGGAACGACGTCAACGCCGTCAACGACGGGGTGATCCTCCACTCCGGCGGTGCTCAGACCAGCCTGTGGGGTACCTGGTCGGGATCACACCCGGCCACCCGCTGGCTTCAGTACGACTGGGACAGCCCCGTCCGGGTCGGCTCCACTGAGGTGAGCTTCTGGTCGGATCAGGCGGACCCGTCCTCGAGTAACGGCGTGAACGTGCCGCAATCGTGGCGCGCGCAGTACTGGACCGGCGATGCGTGGGTGGACGTGCCCGACCCGGATGAGTACGGCGTGGCCCGGAACGAGCCGAACAGCACCTCCTTCGACCCGGTCACCACCACCAGGATGCGGCTGATTCTCGACGCCGCCGGATCGGACCCCTATGCGGCCGTCGGCGTGAGCGAGTGGAAGGTGTTCGCCGACGCTCCGGTGTCCGTCGAGCCCATCGACGTGCGCACCGCAGTGGGCGAACTGCCGGACATGCCGGCAACGGCGGACGCCATCTTCGCCGATGGAAGCCGCGAGGCGATGGAGGTGACGTGGCCGGCCATCACCGAGGATCAGGTCGCCGCCGAGACCAGCTTCACGGTCAACGGTCTCGTCACCGGGGCGCCGCAGGTGGCGGAGGCCACGGTGTGGGTCCGCGCGACGCCACCCGGTCAGATCAACCAGGTCGACGCCGTCACCGTTGACACGCTCGCCGGTGTGGAACCGGATCTGCCGGGCACTGTGGGTGTGCTCTACAACGACGGCTCCCGCCAGGACCTCCCGGTCACCTGGGATCCGATCGATCCCGCGGACTACGCCGACGATGGCACGTTCACCGTGGACGGCACTGTCGAGTCCGATATCGCCGGGCCCAAGGACGCCCTCGCGAACGTGACCGTCACCGGCGGTTCGTCCGGCCCCGACACCACCGCCCCGGTCGTATCGATCGAGCCGGCCGAGGAGCCCGCATCCGGCTGGCACACCGGCGCCGTCGAGGTCACCGTGGAAGCGAGTGACGATCGCGACCCCGAGCCCGTGGTCGAGGTCTCCCTCGACGGCGGCCCGTGGGAGGCGTACTCGGCACCGGTGCCGGTGTCCGGGGAGGGTGAGCACGAGGTACGTGCCCGCGCCACTGACGCCTCCGCGAATGTGTCCGAGGCCGCCGTCCTCGACGTGGCGATCGACAGCACGCCGCCGAGCGTGTCCGCAGTGGCGGACGAACACCTGCGCACCGTGACGATCCTCGCGACCGATGCGCTCTCCGGTGTCGAGCTCGTCGAGTACCGGCTCGACGGCGGAGCGTGGGCGGAGTATGACGGGAGCCTGCTCGTGGGGCCGGCCGCGGTGACCGTGGAGTACCGCGCGAGCGATGCTGCCGGTCACGGCTCCGAGATCGGGTCGATCGAACTCGACGAGGCGACCTCCTACAGTCTCAACCTCGCCCTGGATGCGACCCCCTCGGCGTCGGTGACGGCGGGGTGGAACAGCGTGGATGGTCTCAATGACAACGTGCAGCCGCAGACCTCCGGCGATGTGGACCCCAATGACAACGCCAACACGTGGGGCGCGTGGCCCGAGATCGGTGAGCAGTGGGTCCAATACGACTGGGACGAGCCGGTGACATTCGAGCGCCTCTCGGCCTACTTCGTGTCCAACCTCGACGGTGACGGCCTGGGGATCGACGTGCCGGAGAGCTGGGTCGCCGAATACTGGGACTCGGCATCGCAGGAGTGGACCCCGGTGCCGGATCCCTCGGACTACGGCACCGAGGTGGATCAGTACAACGAGGTGACCTTCACCGAGGTCACCACCGACCGGCTGCGCCTGGTCATGCAGGCCCGCGGGACCGAGGAGGGCGCCGGTTCGCTCGGTATCAAGGAATGGCAGGTCTGGCAGGACAGTGGCGAACCCGGACCGGATACGCAGGCGCCGGAAGTGTCAGCCGAGGTGACACCGCCGGTTCCCGCGACCGGGTGGCACACGGGCGCGGTCACGGTCACCGCAGCTGCTCTGGATGCACGCGATGACGATCCGATGATCGAGACCCGTCTCGACGGCGGAGCGTGGGAGCCCTATGAGTCGCCGGTGACGCTGGCGGAGGATGGTGAGTACCAGCTTGAACTGCGGGCCACGGACGAGGCGGGCAACGTCTCCGAGGTGACCCTCCTGGAGATCGGCATCGATTCGCTCGCACCGACGGCCTCGGCCACGATCGACGAGGACGAGCGCACCGTACGGCTCGAGGCAGGCGATGCCACCTCCGGTGTGGACCGGATCGAGTACCGCGAGGTTGGCGGGGCCGACTGGACGACCTATTCGGGGCCGATCGCCGTGGACGAGGAGGAGCTGACGTTCGAGTACCGTGCGGTCGACGTAGCAGGCCACGTCTCACCGCTCGCGGAGGTGACGATGCCCGCCGCCGATCCGGGGGGCGGTGGCGACCAGGTCACGGGGGAGGAGCAACTCCACATCGGCCGTACTCGGGCTGCCCCCGGAGACGAGGTGACGGTCGAGCTCACCGGTGGCGTGCCGGGTGCAACGTTCGTGATCGAACTGCGGTCCGATCCCGTGCAGCTCGGCACGCTCACGCTCGGGTCCGATGGTTCAGGGACCGTCACGGTGACGGTCCCCGCCGACACTGCCGGCGGCGAGCACCAGCTCGTGGCCGTGCTCGGCGAGATGGAGGTCTCCGCTCCGATCATGATCGTCACTGCCGCTGAACCTGGTGACAGTGATGGCTCTGGCGGAGGCGGGTCTGGGTCTGATGGTGGAGCCGACGCCGGATCTGACGGTGGCAATGGTGCGGGATCCGACGCAGACCTTCCCTCCACGGGGGCGGGTGTACTGGGTATTGCGGGCATCGCGTTCCTGGTTCTGCTCATCGGAGCGGCCCTGATCCGCGCCTCGTCCGGCAGCCGTCGCGGCGAAGACTCGCTCACGAGCTGAGTCGCTCACGGACTGAGTCGCTCACCACCCCGCCGGGCGCGGCGATCGCAGCGCCGCGCCCGGCCCCACGAGGAGGAGTCAACGATGACGCGCCATCTCCGCGTCGCGGCGGCCTCAGTCGCCGCCGCAGCGGTCACCGCAGTGCTGGTCGCCGTGCCCGCGGCCGCCTATGACAACCCGATCCTCGACGACGGGTCGTCCTACTCCGCCGATCCCGCCACCCTGGTGGTCGACGACACGCTGTACATCTTCGCCGGTCGAGACGAGGCGGGCGCCACCACCAACGACTTCATCATGAACGAGTGGCAGGCCTTCTCGACCACCGACGTCGCCTCGGACTCCTGGACCCATCACCCGGAGCAAATGCGGCCCGAGGAGGTGTTCGACTGGGCGACGCCCGGGCGCGCCTATGCCGGACAGGTGGTGGAAGGCACCGACGGACGCTACTACTGGTACGTCCCGGTACACGAGACTGGCAGCGCCTCGCCGGATCCGTTCGGGATCGGCGTCGCCGTCGCCGACTCGCCGCTCGGGCCGTGGACCGATCACGCCGGCGGACCGATCATCTCCCAGGAGATCATGGGCAACACCCTGCACAACATCGACCCCACTGTGCTGGTCGACGGTGACCAGGTCTACCTCTACTGGGGTTCCTTCTCACAGCTGCGCGGCATCGAGCTGGATGCGGATATGAAGACGCTCGTGGGTGATCCTGTCGCGGTCCACTCACTGACCGGCTTCTTCGAAGGTGCGTGGCTGTTCGAACGTGCCGGCACCTACTACATGGCGTACGCGGGCAACAATGCCGGACCAGCATCGTCATGCACGCCCGCGCACTACCACGCGTGTATCGCCTATGGCACGGCACCGGACCCGCTCGGGCCGTGGACGCATCAGGGCACGATCCTGCCGCCGGTCTCCTCCACCACGAGCCATCCGGCGATCACCGAGTTCGACGGCGAGTGGTACCTCGCCTATCACACGGCCGACGCCGAGGGCGGCAACCACTTCCGCCGTTCCGTCGCGATCGACGATCTCGAATGGGACGATTCGGTTTCACCTGCGCGGATCCTGCCCGTGACGACGACTCCGGAACAGGGCCCCGATCTCACGCCCCGCACCAATGTGGCCCCCTGGGCGCAGGCGTCCGCCTCGAATGAACCGATCCCGACCCAGTACTGGATCAAGGCGCTCAATGACGAGATCGTGCGCCCCAACCCGCTCCCGCCGGACGTCTGGGGCAGTTGGGCTCCGCAGCGACCCGCGCAGCAGTGGATCCAGTACGACTTCGGCCAGCCGGTGCGAATCGACAGCACGAGGATCACCTTCTGGCGCGATGTCCCGCCCGGCACGGGTAATGGCGTCTCCGACCCGGATGCATGGGTGCTCCAGTACTGGACCGGCACTGCGTGGAGCGACGTCCCAGAACCGTCCGGCTATCCGACCTCGACCACGCAGATGCACACGGTGACGTTCGAGCCGGTGACGACGTCGCGCGTCCGGGTCGTCATGGACGCCGCACCCGGGCCCGGAGGCATGTACTCAGCACTCGCAGTTCAGGAGTGGGAGGTGCACATGGCACTGGCCTCCGATTACGTGGCCAGTGAGGTGACGACGGAAGCAGGCACCGCGCCGGAGCTCCCGCCGACCGTCACGCTGACCTTCGACGGTGGGCACAGTGTCGAGACACCCGTGCATTGGAACGCCGTCGAGCCGGCGGACTACGCCGAGGAGGGCACGATCGTTGTCTCCGGAATGGCGGAGGGGTTCGGTTCGGGGGCCGTCGAGGTGGAGGTCGCCGTCCTGGGTGACGATCCGGACCATTCCGATACACAAGCGCCGGAGCTCTCGGTGCAGGTGGATCCGCAGGCACCAGCGTCCGGCTGGTTCACGGGCCCGGTGACCGTGACCGCATCGGCGGTTGATGCTATTGATCCGTATCCGGTGATCGAGACTCGTCTCGACGGCGGGGCGTGGGAAACGTATGAGTCGCCGGTGACGTTGTCCCGCGACGGTCGGTACTCGATGGAGTTGCGTGCTGCGGATAGGGCGGGCAACCTCTCCGAGGTGACAGTGCTAGACATCGGCATCGATGCTGAGGGCGCATCTGAGACTCCGGTCGGCGACATCGATTCGGAGGCTGACTCAGGGAACTATGAGCGCTCGAACCGAAGCGAGCAGCCTTCCACCTCTGGCGGAGAACTTGCTTCGACCGGAGCCGACCACACCGCGCTGGCACTGGGGTCAGCCCTAGCCACACTTCTGCTCGGCCTGGCATGCATTCGCGCCGCGGGGTGCCACCGTGAGGGCCACGACTCAAGCGGACTCGGTTCCTCGTGAAGTCATATGGGAGTGTTGGCCCGGACGGACGGACCAAGAGTGACCTGAGTCTGGACCATGCGTTGTTCGAGTGTCCGAGCCTCGATCCATGGATCGGCACGACGGGTAGTAACCAGTGGGGAGTGGCGGCAGCGCGGGTGAGGTTGAATGCCATCTCCGCGAGCACGAGCCAGGCCGCGTTTGCGGTGAACACGCCCGAGGGCGGGTTGCCCCTGATGATTGCGTGAGCCGGGTATGTCTTGCCCGGCGGCCTTGGGCCTCACCCCTGCAGCAGCGACTCTGCGCCGTCGATCCACACCTCGGTTCCACTGATGTGCGAGGCGGCGTCCCCGGCGAGGAAGGCCACGAGCTCTGCGACCTGTTCGGAACTGCCTGGTGTGTTTCCGGTCAGCGGAATCGGGCCGGCAGGGAACTCGACCGGGATCTTCGCGCTCTGGTTCCGCACGTCCGTGTTGTCCCCGATCGCGGTGTCGATGGCACCCGGGCAGATGGCGTTCACGCGGATTCCTCGCGGACCGAGCTCGACCGCCAGCATCTTCGCCAGGGCGATCTGGCCGGCCTTGGAGCTGGAGTAGGCCGAGGCCCCGCTGTTGGAGAAGATGCGGCTGCCGTTCACGGACGAGGTCACCACCACCGATCCACCTCGGCGCAGATGCGGTACGGCGTGCTTGATGGTGATGAAGGTGCCGACGAGGTTGATGTCCAGCGTCGAGCGGAACTCCTCGACCGTTAGCTCCTCGATCCCCGCCCACGTACCGTTGACGCCGGCGTTGGCAACCACCACGTCCAGCCCGCCATGCGCGTCCAGGGTGGCCTCCACGGCCGCCGAAACGGCATCGCTGTCAGTGACGTCAGCGACAGCGACGATTGCTTCGCCGCCGCGCTTGCGAATCGACTCTGCGACCGTCTCCAACTCGGATTCGGTCCTGCCGACGAGCGTCACCGCGGCCCCACGCTCGGCGAGCAGGTGCGCCGAGGCCGCTCCGATCCCTGAACCAGCGCCGGTCACCAACGCCACCTTGCCGCGCATCTTCGCTCTCCTTGAGTGTCGGGCCGTCCTGCCGCGTCCAACCTACGCGCGACCGTGCGGGTTTCGCCCGGGAAGCGCCGGCTGCTCGCTGACCGTGCCGACACGCGTACGTGAACCCGGCACTGCATGTTGCCGCAGACCGACGGAGCCGTGTCGATCCGCTCAGCGCTCTTCTGCTTGCGGCACCCGCATCACCACCCGTGCCCCGCCCAGCTCGGAGCCGGTGATCACCACGTCCCCGCCCTGGGCGCGTGCCACCTCCCGGGCGATCGCGAGGCCCAGCCCGGCGCCTCCGGAATCCCGCTCGCGCGCCTCGTCCAGCCGCACGAAGCGTTCGAACACGCGCTCCCGATCGGCCTCCGGAATCCCGCGCCCGTCATCGTCCACGCAGACTTCGCCGTCACTCACCCGCACGCGCACAGCCGAGTCGGCGTGCCGCACTGCGTTGTCGAGCAGGTTGCGCAGCACACGGGTGAGGGCTACCGCGTCACCTTGGCCGCGTCCGGCTCCCTCGACGGCGATCTGTGCCCCCGGGCGCGCGTCACGGACGGCGCCGCTCACCAGCTCCCGCAGGTCCACTTCGTCCTGGCGCGGGGGAGCGGACCCGAGCCGGGAGAGCAGGAGTAGATCCTCCACGAGCGCCTGCATCCGGCCCACTTCATGCCCGAGATCGGACACCAGCTCCTCCTGGGAGTAGCTGTTCGGGTGTGCGGCCGCCACGTCGAGGCTGGTGCGCAACGACGCCAATGGCGAGCGCAGCTCGTGCGCGGCGTCGGCGACGAAGGTGCGCTGCCGCGCGGCGGCCGCATCCAGTGCATCCAGCATCTCGTTCAACGTCTGTGCCAGTGCCCCCAGCTCGTCCTCCGCGCGCGGCACCGGCAGCGTTCCTGGCCCACCCGTACGCGCCACCCGCTCCGCCCCGCGGCGCAACTCCTCCACCGGGCGCAATGCCCGTCCGAGCACCAGCCAGATGGTCCACGCGAGCAGCAGGGTCAGCACCGGCACGATCGCCACCAGTGAGATCGCCAGGGCCCTCAGCAAGTCCCGGACCTCGGCCAGTGGCATGGTGACCACCACGGTTGCCGGTTCCCCGCGGTATTCGGTCGCGAGCGCCGCGAGCCGCACCTCCTCGTCATATGCCGTGCCCACGGTCGTGAGCGTCACCTCCCCGTCGCGGCTCATCCCCAGCAGCCGATCCAGCTCCGCTGTAGCAATCACCGGCAGCGTCCTGCTCGCGTTCGGCGAGGACGCCAGCACCTGTCCGTCGGCATCCAACAACTGGGCGATCTCCCCGGGCTGCGCCACCGGAAGACTCGCCGCGATCCGATCGTCGGTCGCCAGCCCGGCGATCGTGTTCGCCCGCGCCGTGGTGATCTCGTCCAGCGTCGCGACCCGGCCGCGGGAGAGCACCGTCGTCAGGGCGAGCGCCCCCAGCGCGAGGGTCACGCACAACAACCCTGCGGTCAGCAGGGTCAGCCGCAGCCGCAACGGCCGTCCGGACCACCGCCGTGGCGAGCCGTCCTGACCAGCCGGACCTGCGCCGTCGGGATTCACCCGCCCTGAACCCGATACCCGGCGCCACGCACGGTGGCGATGGCCTCCCGCCCGAGCTTGCGTCGCAGGTAGCCGACGTACTGTTCCACCACGTTGACGTCCTCCCCGACGCCGTCCCACACGTGATCGCGCAGCTCCACCTTGCCCACCGGCCGATCGGCGTGCCGCATCAGGTACTCCAGCAGCGCCAGCTCCCGCGTGGTCAGCTCCACCGGCACGCCTGCGTGCGTCACCGCCCGGGCCGCCGGGTCCAGGTGCAGATTCCCGACGGCGAGGGTCGGCGGGCGGCTCTGTGCCGGCCTGCGTAGCAGTGCTCTGATCCGGGCCAGCAGCACCACGAACGCGAACGGCTTCGTCAGGTAGTCGTCGGCCCCCACGTCGAGCCCGTCGGCCACGTCGTACTCGCCGTCCTTGGCCGAGAGCATCAGCACCGGCGTCCACACCTGCGCCTCGCGCAGCGCCGTCACCACGTCGTAGCCGTTGCGTCGCGGCAGCATGATGTCCAGCACGATCACGTCGTGCTCGCCCTCCAGCGCCGCCTGCAGGCCGGTCTCGCCGTCGTAGGCCACATCTACGGCGAACCCCTCCGCGACCAGGCCGCGGCGCAGGGCGCTCACGAACCCGCGCTCGTCGTCCACCAGCAGCACTCGCACCCGACCAGTATCGCCGCCCGCCCCGGGCCGGGCCCACGGGGATTCTCAGCGCGGTCTCAGCCACCGGCGCGCACACTGGATTCATGAGCACTTCTCGCACCCTCTCCCGCCGAGCCCGGTGGGCCGTCCCGGCAGTGGCCGCAGTGGTCGTGGCCGGCGCGCTCGCCGGCCCACCGCTGCTTGCTGCGGCGGATGAGCCCGCACTCCCGGAGGCCACCCCGGTCGAGCTACTCACCAGCATCGCCGAGGCCGAACCTGCCGCCCACTCCGGCACTGTCGTGCACACCGCGCGCCTGGGCCTGCCGACCGGCGGGCTCACCGAGATCACTGGTGCCGACCCGATCGGGCTGCTGGACGGCAGCTCGACGCTGCGCGTGTGGACCGACGGGGCCGAGCGTTCCAGGGTCTCCCTGCTCGGGTCCGCCTCGGAGTACTCCGTGGTGCACGACGGTCCGCAGGCCTGGACCTACTCCAGCACCGACGACGTCGTCACCCACTACACCCTGGATGCCGCCGCCCAGGCCCGCTACGAGGACGCACAGGAGGGTCAGACCCCGCCAGGAGCACCGGAGCTGCCCACCCCGGAAGAGGCAGCCCAGCAGGCACTCGAGCATGTCGAGGAGTTCTCCTCCGTCACCGTGCTGGAGCAGGCCACGGTCGCCGGCCGGGATGCCTACCAGTTGCAGATCACGCCCGGGACCGACGGCACGCTCGTCGAGCAGGTGCGGATCGCCGTCGACGGGGAAACCTTCACGCCGTTGCAGGTGCAGGTCTGGAGCAGCTCCGACACCTCGGAGACCCCCGCGCTCGAGGTCGGGTACACCGACATCACCTTCGCTACCCCGGACGATGCGGTGCTCTCCTTCAGCGCCCCGGCCGGTGCCGAGGTCGTCGAGGAGACGGTGTCGCTGCCCTCTGAGGAAGCATCCGGCGAAGCGTCCGCTGAGCACACCCCACCCGAGACCATCGGCGAGGGCTGGGAGTCGGTGCTCATCATCGACGACGTGGACCTTCAAGGCCTGCTCGCCGGAGACCCGGAAGCCCTCGCCGACGCTGCCGCATCCCACCCGATGCCCGGGTCGGACAGTGGCCAGGAGCTGATGGAGGAGTTCATGTCCGACTCCGAGGGCAACCACGGCCCACCCAGCCTGGACACAGCCGCCCTGTACGAGCAGCTGACGACCGAGGTGCCGGAGGGCCGGGTGCTCAGCACCACCTTGTTGAGCGTGTTGATCACCGACGACGGCCGCCTACTCATCGGGTCCGTGCCGGTCGAGACGCTGCAAGAGATGGCGTGACCGACACCCGCACGGCCGCCTCGCCCGCCGCCTCACCCACCCCGGGTGGTGCGGCGGGCTCGCCGCGTGCCGCACGCGCCCCTGAGGAGATCGCCGAGCAGGAGGGCGCCGAGTTCGCCATCCGCACGCAGGCGCTGACCAAGCGCTTCCGCTCCGGGCAGGTCGCTGTCAACGGCATCGACCTGCAGGTGCCGCGCGGAGCTGTCTACGGTTTCCTCGGCCCGAACGGGTCCGGGAAGACCACCACGATCCGGATGCTGCTCGGGCTGATCGGTCCGAGCAGCGGGCAGGCGTGGCTGCTGGGCCGGCCGATGCCGGCCGCAGGCGCGGATGTGCTTGCCCGGGTGGGTGCGCTGATCGAGGGGCCAGCGTTCCACCCGTGGCTGAGCGGGCGGGCGAACCTCGTGCGGTTGGATGCGTGTGATGCCACGGCTCCGCCGGACCGCAAGGGCCGGATCGACGAGGCGCTGGAACGCGTAGGGCTCGGGGCCGCGGCACACAAGAAGTACCGGCAGTACTCCCTGGGGATGAAGCAACGACTCGGCCTGGCTGCCGCATTGCTGCGCCGGCGGGAACTGCTCGTCCTGGACGAACCCACCAACGGTCTCGACCCTCAGGGCACTCGCGAGGTGCGCCGGCTCGTCGGTGAGCTCGCTGAGGCGGGCACCACCGTTCTGGTCTCCTCGCACCTGCTCGCCGAGATCGAGAACGTGTGCACACACGTCGGCATCATGAGCACCGGTCGCCTGGTGCTTCAGGGGGAGCGCGCCAACCTGACGTCCCAGGCAGACCGGCAGCTGTGGGTGCGCACGGATGCTGAGCACGCGGCCGGCGCCGCGCAGGTGCTCACCACCCTCGGCCTGACTGACGTGGTCACCGACGGCACCGAGCTGCATGCCCTCCTCGGTCAGACTCGCCCCGAAGACGTCACGCGCGCCTTGGTGACTGCCGGCATTCCGGTGCTGGGGCTGGCCGAGCGCGTTCCCACACTGGAGGACGTCTTCGTCCGGTTGACCGGGGAGGGTTTCGATGTCGCCCGCTGAAACCGCCACACCCGCGACGGCGCACCGCACCGGGGGTGGATTGCGTCGCTTTCTCGGCAGCGAGCTTCGCCTGGTGTTCGGGCGGCGTCGCAATGTGGTGCTGCTGCTCGGTCTGGCGGCCGTGCCGATCCTGCTCGGCGTGGTCATCTTCATCACTCAGGACAGCGTGCTGGGATCCCAGGGGCCGGGCTTCATCGGACGGGTCGCCGGCAACGGGCTCTTCCTCGTCGTGGCGGCACTGTTCACCTGCCTGCCGTTCCTGCTTCCCCTGACGATCGGCATCGTCTCCGGTGACACGATCGCCGGGGAGGCCGCGACCGGAACGCTCCGGTCCCTCGTCACCGTGCCGGTGCCGCGCACCAGGCTTCTGCTCGTCAAGGCGGTCGTGGCCCTGTGCTTCGCCGCAGCCGCGGTGATCACGATCGCGCTCGTCGGGTTGATCACCGGCTGGGCGTTGTTCGGGATCTCCGATCTCGTGCTGCTCTCCGGGGACACCATCACCGCTGGTGCAGGTCTGCTCCGAGTGCTCGGCGTGGCTGCCTACGTGGCGATGTCGATGAGTGGCCTCGTCGTGGTCGGTGTGCTGCTGTCCACCCTCACCGAAACCCCGGTCGCCGCCATGGCCGGGACGGTGACTGTCGCGGTCGTCTCCGCGGTACTGGACAGCCTGCCGCAGCTCTCAGCAATCCACCCCGGCTTGCTCACCCACTATTGGATCGACTTCGCCGAGTTCCTTCGCCTCGAGGTCGACCCGGCCGCGCTCGCACCCGGGCTGGTGGTCCAGGCCGTCTGGGTGCTGCTCGCCGGGACCATCGCCTGGAGCCGGTTCACCACGGCTGACATCAGTTCGTGATCGGGTCCGTCATCGCGGCGGCTTCAGCTCCCGCACCATGGCCCGCATCGCGTCGATCGCTGTGAGCGCGCCCTCGTAGTCCGGCAGGTTCGGTGCCGGCGACCACATGGCGTCCGCGTCGGTCATCGCAGCGGCATCGCCCACGATCTCGCCCAGGTCCGTCAGCAGTACCCCCTTGGAGGAGTCGCCGGCCAGGTTCGCCTGGATGCCTGCCACATCCAGGGGTGCATCCGAGGCGATGAGCGTCGCGTTGCCGAAGCGTGCTCCGTGCAGGACCGAACCCTGGATGATCATGCCGACGTGGTCGAAGAGCTCCCGCAGCGTGGCGATCTCGCGCCGGGTGAACTCCAGCTGCGGACCGGCCACCGAGTTGATCACGAGCACACCGGCCGGCCGTAGTGTCTTCTGGGCCGCGGCGAAGCACTCCAGGGACGTGAACGCCGGCGGGATGCGATTCGCGGCGAAGATGTCCAGCACGACGGCGTCCAGGTCACCAGCCGTCGGCGCCTCCAGCCAGGAGCGCGCATCACCGACCTCGATGCGCACTCCGGGCGGAGGTGGGAAGCGTGACTCCACCAGCGTCACCAGCGCCGGCTCCAGCTCCACCACCACCTGCTCGGCGTCGGGCCGGCGGGCCGCGATCGCGCGCGGCAATGTCAGCAGGCTGCCCCCCAGATGTGCTGACCGGGCCGGGAGCGCATCGCCGAGTGCGGCCAGCATCCACCGCACCGACGTCAGTTCCGGCGGCTGGTGGACCGGGCCCACGTGAGCCTGCCGGATGCCGTCGATCCGCAACGTCCAGCCCTCGCCGTCACGGATCAGTTCGGCTCGGCTCCCGTCGGAGAAGGTGACCTGTTCTGCGGCGTCCTGACCGCCGTCAGGACCATACGCGGTGGCTGGTTGGTCTGCCGGAGTCTCGCCGGATGGGGACATGTCCCCGATCCTGCCAGAGCCGCGTGTCCCCTCGGGTCGGTACGGTGTGGGCGGAGTAGTGCGTGAGAGAGCGGGAGGAGCCCAGTGACGATCTGGGAAGTCGGTGAGGACGACCGGCAGGTCGAAGGGGTGGACGAGACCGGTCGCCCCGATCCGCACTATGCGGCTGCGCTGGGGTTGGTGCCCGCGCCCCTCCCGCGCCGCGCCGTGGCCGCTGCCGTCGATGCCGCGATCTACCTGCTGCTGCAGGTGCCCTACTGGGTGTTCACCCTCCCGCTGCTGCTGAAGTTCCTTGACGCCCGAATCAGCTGGTACGGCTTCACGAATCATCCCCAGTTCATCCTCGCCGTGGTGATGCTGGCCGTCTCGTTTGCACTCAGCCTGGCCTACTGCATCGTCCAGCTCGTCTTCCACGGGCGCAAAGGAATCACCATCGGCAAGGGCATCATGGGCCTGCGCTCGATCAACGTCGCCACACTGGAACGTCCGGGTGTCTTTCGAGTCTTGCTGCGTGTCCTCGTGGTCTGGGCGTCCGGCGTGGTGCTGGTCGGCCCGCTGCTGTTCCTCCTCTCGCCGCTCTTCGATCCGGAGAAGCGGGGTCGTGGCTGGCATGACCGGGTCGGCAGGCTGTGGCTGGTGGACGTCCGCGAGGGCCTGCAGCCCTATGACGCCAAGCGCATGCGGATCGCCCGGAAGACCGTGACCGCGGAGCCGGTCGCCCAGCCCAAACCGCTGCCGTCGCTGGCTACTCCGGTCGACCCGGATGCCGCACAGGCCTATCGTCCGGGCGCACGCGTCAGCGCTGGCGTCCTCGGGGTGGCACGCCCGCACGGGGAGGGACCGCGGCCGGTGGTCGGCCTCTCCGGGATGGAGACCCCCCAGCCGGTGGGTGAGCAGGGTCAGCCAGTTCCGGGTCACCCCGTGCTCGGCGCCTACCGGCGCCCGTCCGAGCCGGAGGAGTCCGACGACGGCGCCCCCACCGAGCTCTCCGCCTCACCGTCGCCACATGGTCGTCCCGAGCAGGGGACGCCCGGGCCGGACTTTCCCGCATCGCCCTCAACTACTCCTGACGTACCGGCGCCGCCGGTCGCTGGACCGGTGGTGACTGGGTCGCCGTGGGGTGCTGCGTCTCCGGTCGCTGGCGGTTCCGAGGTCCCACCGGCCCCGCCGTCGCAGGCGCCTCCTGCCCCCGTCGGCGCGGCGCAGCACTCGCACGCTCCGGTACCTCCCAAGCCCGCCGCGAACCCGGCACCCGCGCCGCCCTCCGGCCCAGTGCCGGCTCACCCCCAGGCAGCGACGAGTCTGGCCCTCCAGCTCGACTCGGGCGAGGTGGTGCCGGTGTCGGGACCAGTGGTGATCGGTCGCAACCCGGTGGCGCCGCACACCGCACTGGATGCCCACCGGCATCCCATGTCTGACGACACCCGCTCGGTCTCGAAGACGCACCTGCTCGTGCGCCCGGGCCAGGGGGGGATCGAGGTGCTCGATCAGAACTCGACCAACGGCACCGGGATCGTACACCAGGGGATCGAGCGCGAGCTCGCGCCGGGCACCCCGGCCCTGGCGGTCGCTGGTGACACACTCAGGATCGGTGAACGGACCGCCACGGTCGTTCCCGCATGATGGTTTCGAACTCCGCACTGCCACGAAGGGGGCCTGACTCGTGAAGGTCAAGCTGATGCTGCACCGCGAGGGCCTGGCCCCGGCGGATATCGTGGTGACGGCCGACTCGACCGCCACCGCGGCCGACGTCGCTCGCTATATCGCCGACTCCGACCCGGCTCGTTCGATCATCGCCGGTGAGCACGATGTACTCACGCTGGCAGTGGCCCCACCGACGGCGGACCGACTCGAGCCGCTGCAGCCCGACGTGCCCATCGGGGAGGCCTCGATCGGTTCCGGCTTCGCCGCGTCGGTGCTCAACCTGGGCGCGCGATCTGCGCAGTCGACCCCGGCCGGCGCTCGCAGCGTCGGGGTGCTGCGAGCCACGGACGGCCCGTTGCGGGGCCAGGAGTTCCCGCTCTCGATGGGGCACACCTCCATCGGACGTGATCCCAGCAACGGGATCGTGCTCGCCGATCCGATGGTCTCCAAGCGGCACGCCCGGATCGAGGTTGGTGGTTACGTCGAGCTCGTCGACCTGAACTCGGCCAACGGTGTGCTGGTCGATGGTGAGCTCGTCCAGCGCGTGCGGCTGGTTCCCGGGAAGCCGTTCGTGATCGGCGGCACGACACTGGTGCTCTACCTGGCCAGCGACTTCGACGGCACCGGTGAGGACCCGGTGCTCGAGCGCGGCGGGGGGCTGCTGTTCAACCGGAGCCCGCGCGTGGAGGTCCGCTACCCGGGAACAGAGTTCCCGCCGCCGAGGCTGCCCACGGAGGCAGTGCAGAAGCTCTTCCCGTGGGTGATGCTGGTCGCGCCGGTGATCATGGCGCTGTCCATCTATTTCATCACCGACCGGCCGCGTGCACTCCTGCTGGTGGTCATGACCCCGCTGATGGCGTTGGGGAACTTCGTCAACCAGCGCAACCAGACCGGCAATAAGCGCAACCACGAACTGATGCTGTTCGAGCGGCAGTTCGAGGAGCTGGAGGAGAACTTCTACCGGGCCAAACCCGAGGAGGAGCGGGCGCGCAACGAGGAGGTGCCGCCGGTCGCCGAGGTCTTCGAGCACGCGATGCGCCTCGGCCCACTGCTGTGGACCAGGAGACCTGAGCACTGGAACTTCCTCGCCCTACGGCTGGGCATCAGCCGCGCTCCGTCGCGGAACTCGATCGCCGACCGTGACTCCCAGGATGGACTGCCCGAGTACATCGAACGCCTCGATCGTCTGAAGGAGCGCTACCGCTATGTCGATGGCGTTCCAGTGATGGACACCTTGCGCGATCTCGGTTCGATCGGTGTCTCAGGACCGACCGGGCCCGCCTCGGATGCGATGCGCGGGCTCGCCGTGCAGATCTTCGGACTGCACGCCCCGAACGAGGTCGTCTCCGTCGCTTTCACCGACGCGGAGTGGGCCGGAGAGCTGGAGTGGATCAAGTGGCTCCCGCACACCACCAGCGAGACGAGCCCGTTCAAGAGCCTCCCGCTCGCGGACTCGGCACCGGCGGCGAACGCCCTGCTGAACTCACTCGAGGAGTACGTCCTGCGGGGTGGGTCACGCCCGGACCCGCGGGGGCCGTTCGCGGAGCGGTGGACCCCGATGAACTATGGGCGCGACGTCAGCCGTGCTGCGGAGCAGATGAAGCGCCCGCATCCGATCAACGTGGTCGTCTTCGTCACCAACGACGCACCGGTGGACCGTGCGCGCCTGGTGCAGGTGCTCGAACGAGGGGCGGACGTGGGCGTCCACGCCGTGTTCGTCTCCCCGACCGTCGAATCGCTACCCGCTGTCTGCCGCGGCTACCTGGACGTGACCGCGGGACTCGAGGAGGTGACGGTCGGCCTGGTCCGCAGCGGTGAGGCCTACCAGGGGGTGAGTATCGAGGGGGTCTCGAATGCCTACATGCACACCTTTGCCAAGCGGCTCGCTCCGGTGGTGGACGCGAGCACCGTCGTCCACGACTCCTCCGACATCCCGAACTCGGTGATGTTCCTTTCCCTGGTGGGGCACGAGGTGGCCCGCGAGCCGCAGGCCGTGGTGGACCGGTGGCGCCAGAACAACACCATCGTGGATCGATCGGACACGCCCCGCCCGCGCCTGAAGAAGGCCGGAAATCTGCGCGCGATCATCGGTCAGGGTGCCAGCGACGCGATGACGCTGGACCTGCGTACCCAGGGGCCTCACGCTCTCGTCGGCGGGACCACCGGTGCCGGGAAGTCGGAGTTCCTGCAGGCCTGGGTGCTGGGAATCGCCTCCGCGCACAGTCCCGACCGGGTGACCTTCCTGTTCGTGGACTACAAGGGCGGGTCGGCGTTCGCCGATTGTGTGGAGCTGCCGCACTGCGTGGGATTGGTGACGGACCTGAGCCAGCACCTGGTGCGACGTGCTCTGACCAGCCTGCGGGCAGAACTGCACTACCGCGAGCACCTGTTCAACCGGAAGAAGGCCAAGGACCTGCTGGAGCTGGAGAAGCGGCAGGATCCGGAGTGCCCGCCGGCGCTGGTGCTCGTGATCGATGAGTTCGCAGCGCTCGCCGGGGAGGTTCCTGAGTTCGTCGACGGCGTCGTCGACATCGCCCAACGTGGCCGCTCGCTCGGAATCCACCTCATCATGGCCACGCAGCGCCCGGCCGGTGTGATCAAGGACAACCTGCGCGCCAACACCAACCTGCGGGTGGCCCTGCGAATGGCCGACGAGGCTGACTCCAAGGACGTCGTGGACGACCCCGTCGCGGCCACCTTCCCGCCCTCGATCCCCGGGCGAGGCATCGCCAAGACCGGCCCCGGGCGACTGGTGCCGTTCCAGTCCGCCTACGCCGGTGGCTGGACCACCGAGAATGAAGTGGTCTCCGCCGAGGTCCGGGTGGCCGAGCTGCGGTTCGGCTCCACGACCGAGTGGGAACCGGAGCGCCCCCCCGAGTCGGATTCCCACGACGAGGATCTCGGTCCCAACGATCAGCGGTGTGTGGTCAACACGCTCATCCGGGCTGCCGATCTTGCGAACCTGCCCATTCCTCGCCGCCCGTGGCTGGATGATCTTGCTCCTGTGGTCGACGTCCGCGATCTGCCCGCCGAGGGCGATGGCCGGGTGCTGCTCGGCCTGGCGGACCTGCCGGCACACCAGCGCCAGGACCCGGTCTACTTCGCACCGGACCGGGACGGTTCACTGCTGATCTTCGGAACCTCCGGCGCGGGCAAGTCGACCGTGCTGAAGACGATCGCGACCGCAGCGGGGATGCGACCGGATCTCGGCAGCACCCAGGTGTACGGACTCGACTTCGCCTCGGGTGCGCTCGGGGTGCTGGAACGGCTGCCGCACGTGGGATCGATCATCGATGGTGACGACGGCGAGCGCCTGCAGCGTCTGCTGCGCACACTCGACTCCGAGCTGAGCCGCCGCTCCGATGCCTTCTCGGCCGCGAACGCCGCGAACCTGAGCGAGTACCGCGACCTGGTGGACCCGTCGATGCCGCGGATCATCCTGCTCATCGACAACTTTCCCGAGTTCAAGAAAGAGTGGGAGATCTCCTCCGCGAGGGCCCCGTTCTACCGCATGTTCATGCGGATACTCGGTGAGGGCCGCCCGCTCGGTGTGCATGCGGTGCTCACGGCCGACCGGGGCGGTGCCGTCCCCACCGCCGTGGTCTCCAACATCTCCCGCCGGGTGATCCTGCGCCTGGCGGACCCGAACCAGTACTTCATGCTCGGGGCGCCCAAGGATGTCCTCGACGACCAGTCACCTCCGGGGCGGGCGGTCGTGGACAAGAACGAGGTCCAGACCGCCGTGCTCGGTGGCTCGACGAATGTGGCCGAGCAGACGAAGGTGCTCGATGAACTTGCCGAGCAGCTGCGTGAGAGGGGCATGCCGGAGGCGCCGCAGATCAGGTCGCTGCCGAGGCGCCTGAGCATCGAGGACCTGCCGGACCGCGTGGACGGGTTGCCGGTGGTGGGCATCGCCGACGACACCCTCTCTCCGCGCGGGTTCGACCCGATCGGCTCGTTCACGATCACCGGTCCGCCGCAGTCGGGCAAGACCAACGCGCTACGCGCCTTCGTGACGGCGGTGGAACGGTTCGATCCGGACGTCAAGCTGTTCCACTTCGGCAGCAGGCGCGCCCAGCTCACCGAGTTCCGGGACTGGGTGCGTAGCGCCACCCGTCCCGACGACGAGAAGGAGCTTGCGACCGAACTCACTGAGATCCTCGCGGACGAGAGCGTCCCGGGGAGGATCATGATCGTCGTCGAGGACGTTCCGCACCTGGCCGACGGTCCGGCGGACCGTGCCGTGCGCGCCATGCTGCAGGCGTTGAACAATAGCGATCACCTGCTGGTCGGCGAGGCCGACGTCTCGAGGGCGGGTGGTGGTTCCGGCGTGCTGGGCGAGTGGAAGTCGCCCCGCCAGGGGATCGCGCTCAAGCCCGATACCTACGATGGCGACACGCTGTTCAAGGTGCCGTTCGGGCGCGTCAAACGCACCGACTTCCCGGACGGGCGAGGGATCTTCGTCCAGGCCGGCCGCGCGGTGACCATGCACCTGCCGCTCGTGGACGGTGACGGACGCCGTCGGGAACCTCTGCCGGACACCGAGCGGGCCGTGCAGGGTTTGTGAGGGAGGCGGGTACCCCATGGGGACCAGTCCCCATTGAGCGGGCGGCCACGCCACCATAGAGTCCTTCCTGGGTGATCCAAGTAGGGGCCCGGAACCGATACGTAGGAAGGTTGGGATCGATGAGCGACTTCGGTGCAACGTACGACGAGATGGAGTCCACTGCTGACAAGCTGGACGACGGCAAGGACAGCATCGACACCGCGCTGGAGGAGTGCCAGGGGTACGTCGACGAGCTCGTCGAGGACGGGTTCAAGACCGAGAAGGCGTCCGGCAAGTTCAAGGACGGCTACGACGAGATGACCTCGGGCCTCAAGGATGCCTCCGAGGGAGTCAGCGAGATGGCGCAGGCGCTGCGGGACATGGCGCAGTCCATCCGCGATCTGGACGACCAGCTCGCCGGCGGCTGATCGAGACGACATCGGCTGTGGGACCGGCCGCGTATGGCCGGTCCCACAGCCTTTCGTGCGGACCGCCTGCGGTCCGCAGACATGGTCAGACAGTGGTGCGGGTGCACCGGCAAGGGTAGGGACAAGCGTGAGGAACCGGGGCCGTGGCTGACATCTACATCTCGCTGGACGAGCTGCGGGAGATGAGTACTCAACTCGGCGACATCGTCGAGGAGTTCGAGAACGCCACCAGCAATTCGGAGGCGTTGGAAGCCGCGATCGGCTACCCCTTCGGTGAGGGCAAACTGCGATCTGAGGCTCGCGAGTTCGAGGAGCGCTGGGACGACAAGCGCAACGATCTCAAGGAAGCTCTTGCAAAGGTCCAGGAGCACGTCGACGGCGTGATCGAAGGGGTCGAGGAATGGGAAACCGAGACCGCGCTTGCCCTCGAGCCGGAGGAGTGAGACCGATGCACGGGGAGAATGAGGGAACGGTTCGATGACATTCATGCCACTGTCGCCGCGCTACCGGACGATTCAGCATGTCGAGGGCAGCCCGCAGGAGATCATTTCGCGGGGGACCGACATCGAGACGCTCGGGGGCCAGATGCGCGAGAGCGCCGGCGTTCTGGAGAGCATCAAGAATCGGGCCACCGATCAGCAGGGGAAGGCGGTCGATGCGCTGCGCGAGTCGATCGGCGATTCGTATTCGGTGCTGTATGAGGCTGCTGACCTGTATGAACCCGTCGGGCCGGTGATCCGCGGGTACGGCGAGGCGTTGGAGTCGATCAAGCCGAAGATCGACGGGCACGCTGACACGTGCGAGACGTTGTGGAGCACGTTCTACAACCTGCCACCGGTCGGGTCGATGCGGATCCCGCGTGGCGCGGGCGGCTGGGGACAGCCGGACGAGGGGAGCCCGGAGGCCGAGCAACAGGCAGACGAGGACGCCGCCAAGCAGGAGGCCTACGAGAACTGGGAAGCCGAGGCGATCGCGTTCGACAACGACTACGACACGTGGGAAGAGGCCTACGACGACGCTGTCCAGGGCATCGGCGAGGAGATGGCCGACTCGATCAAGGACAGCTTCTGGGACAACTGGGGCGACTTCATCAAGGGCTTCCTCAGCTGGGCTTCGTTGATCCTCGGGATCGCCGCCCTCATCATTGGCGGCCCGATCCTCGCGGCCCTGGCTCTCGTTGCGGGTCTGGCCTACCTTGCCGTCACGATCTACGAGTACTCCGAGGGCGATGCCACCGGGTGGGACATAGCCTTGGCGGCACTCGGTGTCCTACCGGTCGGCAAACTGGCGAACCTGACCAAGGGGCTGCATTTCAACAAGGCAGCCTTCCAGGCGATGGGCAAGGGAATGCTCGGCAACTTCGGGAAGCTGAGCGGACCGGCTTTCAGGATCGCCGACGACTCTCTGATCGGGCTATGGCGAAGTGGTGGTGCCAGGGCGGGGATCACGAAGCTCCTCACCGGCGGTAAGGGGTTTGACGACGTCTGGGCCTCCCACCGCGCCTTCTATCAAGTCGACGACGCCGCCCGATACATGAACTCGGTGCGTAACCTCGCCGGGATCGACTTCGGTCTGAGCACGGTAGGGAACCTGCTCGGGCACTACGGTCGGGGTGCTTCGGTCACGCAGCTGACGCCGCTTCCTGACCTTCCGAAGACTCCAGGCTGGGTGGGTGTTGGCCTGTGACGGCGTTGCAGCAGGGATCCACGTGGTTCCTGGACGTCGTCGATGACCTGCAGATTCCGGGCTGGTTCTACGTTCCGGGGAACATGAGCAGTTCCGAGCAGCGGGAGTGGCTCGCCGCCTGTCTCGAGGCGCTCCCCACAGCTATTGGCACGCGGGGCTACGACGGGAACGAGATCGGCCCTGACGACGTGCTCCCCAGTCTGCGTGAGGCGCTTGAGATTCGTTCGACGTCGCCCTCGCACGGCATCTTCCAGGTCTGGCCCACGCGAGGGCCGGGGTCAGTGTTCTGCCATGTCACGATCCTCGACACCGCTGTGGCTCCCCGCTGGTCGGAGCTGGATGCCGTGTGCCACTCGATTGATGCTCCGCACATCGGTCCAGGGCTGCAGTGCTCGATCGAGGGGGTGGTCGAGCGTGACGGCACCCGGATGGATACGGCCTCGGTACACCTGGTGTTCGACGATGGCGAGACCACGCTGATGCTCAGCATCAACGAGTCGTTCGCACCACTGGTCGCGTACGCACTGCCTGGTCTGGTCGCGCTGATGGAATCGGTGAGGATGGTGGACGCCGGCGGCAGGCAATTCCGTTCGATCGCTCCGTCAGGTCTGCTGGAGGAAGCGCCGTGGAACGTGGAGGATGATCAATGAGCGTGCCGAGTCTGCGCGACGAGCTCGGGGTCCGTCCCGATCCCGAGTTCGAGATGAACCTTCCTGCAGGCTGGAGCCGGCAGGAGCCGGACGAGGAAACGCAAGCGCGGATGCTTGCCGCGGTCAAGCGCCGTCTGATGGAAAGTCACCGGCCAGACCTGTTCGCCCAGATGAAGACCGCGCTCGACCAGGCGTTCGAGGACATGCGAAAGAACGGCGTCTTCGCCTTCTTCTCTGCCACTGACCCCGGGCCTGACACCCTGTTCGTCCCTTCATCATTGAACGCCTCGATCCTGCGAGCCGAGCCGGAGCGATCTCTCGACGACGTGGCTCGCACCTTGTTCAGCAGCCACGGGGCGACGCCGCTGTTCGGTGACAAGCGGACTCTGCGGGCGGAGAAGGAGAAGAACACCCGGATGGGGACCGACACCGTCATCAATCACTCCGTGGTGTACCTGACACCGATCCCGGGATCGAAGCGTCGTCGGGCCCTCCAACTCGTGGCAGGATTCGCACGCAAGCCCGAGATGGCGCCGGACGATCCGTGGGTCGATTCGATGCGGCTCCTGTTCGACTCCTGCGTCTCGTCACTGCGTTGGCGGCCACCAACGCAGTGACGGCGAGTTCTCGGCCAACGACGAGGAGCAGTGTGAGGAAGCCGAAGACGACAGTGGAGGAGTGGGCCCGGACGGAGCCTTTCGTCGAACCGATCCGGTGGGGAGAAATCGAGGATGCCGTCCTCAGCCGGCGCCTGCCTCCTCGAGCGAACGAGTCGCTACGCGGGCTGCGCTTGGTCATCAAGGCCGTTGTCTTCGTTCTCGCCCTCGCTATCTACGGTGCCGGTGCCATCGGCCTCGCGGCTGTGCTGCTCGCCTCGGCTGAGGGAGCGAGCGAGGCAGACCCCTGGCACCGGGTGGCGCTCATCGCACTTCTGGTCGCCGTTGCGACGATGGCAGCGACAATGGCGGCCTGGCTCGGTGATGGGCGTCGACGCGGACCCTGGGATCTGATCGTCGCGGCGGTGACCGGAGTTGGTGCGTGCGGAGCAGGCGTTGTGATCTTCACCAGGTGGAGCGAGCCCGGGGTGGCGGGCGTGCTCGCAGCGATTGCCGGTGCGCTCGGCGTGGGCGGGTTGGTGGCTCTCTTGATGGCGTCCACGGGTCGTAACGACGGGCGTCGCCGCTGGAGTATCGATCCGGTCAAGGACCGTCGCTACCTCGAGGCACGACGGGCGGTCCTGCAGATCCTGATCGACCGTGGCTACGCCGGGGGACTCAGCCGCGGGCAGCTCCAGCAGCTGGAGACGGCGCCGTTCGGATCGTGGCACGAGTTCGATCACGGACCGGGCGATCGCGGATGATCAGGGCGCACCGAAGCGCGCGTCTGATCCTGGCTCTGATCGGTAGCGCTGTGTTGATCGCGGCCTGCTCCGGACCGACCCTGCCCAATAGCGTCATCGTCGGCACGACGGCGACGGTGGGGTGGCCCGGTCAGTTCCTCAGCGCCAACGCCGCAACTGTCGACGCGACGTCAGGCGATCTGGACGTGGCGGCGATGACCCGGTCCCGCTTCGCCGAACTCATCGACGGCGTGCCGGCGATCGATGAGAGTTTCGGAACTGTCGAGATCACCGACCCCGAGGGCTTCACCGTCCGATACGACCTCGCCGAGCCCGACTGGTCCGACGGGATCCCGGTGGACGCAGCAGACCTGCTGCTTGCGTGGGCTGCAGGTTCCAACGCATTGCTTCCCGACGACGTCGACCCGGCCGACCTCGACGACGGGGATGAGGGGGATGACGCGGGGGCCAGCGCGAACGTCCCGTGGTTCGACTCCGTGCCCACGGGGCTGAGCGAGACGCAGGATGTTCCTGCCTATGACGAGTTCGAGCGGGCCATCGAGGTCACCTATCCCGACCCTGTGGTGGATTGGCAGACCGCGCTGGACGTCGCCGTTCCCGCTCACGTGGTCGGGGCGCTCGCGTTCGGTCTGACCGACCCGATGGAGGCGAAGCAGGCCGTCATCGACGCGATCGTCGAGGCAGACACCAGCCGGCTCGCGACGATCTCGCGCGTCTGGAACGACGGTTTCACTCTCGGCGACGGCGATGGCAGCTCCATCCCGGAGGAACTGCTGCTCTCGAGTGGGCCGTACCGGGTGGAGGTGGTCGATCAGGCGCGCCTCGATGCGCAGCATGTCACGCTCGTGGTCAACACCCGGTACACGGGCACATCCACGCCCGAGTACGAGCGGATCGAGCTGACACCGGTGCCGACCTCGGACCCCCTGACCTACGTCGGGGAGACGCTCGACGTCGTCCAGGTGCCCCCCACCGCACCGAACCGTGAGACCACCCGCGAGATGGAGCGGCTCGACTACACCGTGGCCACCAGCCACACCGGCGAGCTCTGGGCGCTGGTACTGCGCAGCGACCGCGGAGAGTTCTCTTGGCAGAGTGCCAGGGAGGCATTCGTCGGTGCCGTGCCCGTGCGAGATGTCGCTGAAGCGGGTGCCGGGCCCTGGGCTGGACTACACGAGATCACCGACGTCGTGCTCTTTCCGCCGGGCACCGACGGCCACCAGATCGTCGGTGAGGATCTGGACCCGGAATCGCGCTTCGAGCACTCCGAGGAGGACGCGATCGCGGAGCGTGAAGCCGCCGGGATCGAGTCCGGCACGCGCATCTGCGTGCTGTACGACGCTGGTGAACGGTATGCGGTCGATGCCTTCCACGAGCTTCGCAGCAGCGTCGAACCCACGGGTTGGGACGTGCGCGACTGTGGCAGCGATAACCTCGAGCCGAGCCTTCATGATGACGGATGGGACGCCGTCCTGACTCGTATCCCCATACCTGAGACTACGGACGGGATCAGCGCGCAGTGGGGGAGCGACGGCCCAGCGAACCTCAGCGGCACCGCCGACGAGGAACGGGATGCTCTGATCGACCAACTCGCTCACACGGCCGATCACTACGAAGCCCGCGACATTCGAGTACAGATCGAGGCCTCCATCATCGACGAATCGATCGTCGTGCCATTGACCATGGACATCGCCGTCACCGTCTCGGATCGCGACATCGAGGTTCCTGGGCCACGCGGTGGCGCGAGAGCAGCCCTCATGTCAGGGGTCGTGGAGTGGCATCTCGCCGATTGATGCGCTGTTGTTCTGCGGCAGCCCCATCCGCGGATTACTGTGGTTGTTCACAGGTTGTTCAGTCGGTGCCCGGGCAGGTGCGCCGGTTGGGCGGCCATATAGCAGGGGAGTATTCACGTGGAAGAACAAGTTGAGACGGAGCCTCGGGACCGGGCAGCGACGACCCGTGCCCGCATCCTCCAAGCGGCGCTCGACGTCTTTGCCGAGGAAGGTTTCGATGCGGGTCTGCGCGCCATCGCCGCCCGCGCCGGCGTGACGGCCGGACTCATCACGCATTACTTCGGGTCCAAGACGCAGTTACGCATCGAGTGTGACGACTTCATCATCGAGCGTGTGGTCCAGGGACTCCCGGACCTGTTCGACATCGGCAAGATGGACGTGCAGTTCACCACCGATGCCGGTGCCGTGATGCGGAGCATGCGGTACAGCATGCGCGGATTGTCTGAGGGAGGCCCGCTCGCGGACCGGATCCTGGCGGTGACGATCGAGCACGTCTTGCAGACGATCACGGCAGGAGTGGAGAAGGGGCTCGTCGAACCCAGTGAAGACGAAGCCGAGCGTGCGCGCGTGGTGGTGCGCTACAGCGTCGGCGCAGCGATGCTGGACTTCGCACTGGACCCTCCTAAGAGCCCCGACGAGGTCCGGGATGGACTGGCACACTACTGGCGCAACGTCGTCCGGCCGATGATCCGGGTGACCGGCGGCCGTCACTTCGTCAGCTCCCCCAATCATGGGGGGTTGCTCGGCCGCTCAGCTTTCGAGGCCCCGAGGGCTCAGCACGGAAACCAGCCTGAGCTGGCGTGATGTCGTGAAGGCGACTGCCCGTGCGCAGCCGGAGCCGATGCGTTAGGCCCCGGTCAGCCAGATCGCTGCCAAGATCAGGGACCATCCGGCCGTGGCGACGCTGCTGATCACCAGCCCGGCGGTCGCCACGCCGATGCCCCCGACGTTCGTGCGGCGGATGCTCCGCAGCGCGAGCATGCCGCAGATGATCCCTGCCACGGCCGGCGCGTAGAAGAGTACGCCGAGGCAACCCAGCAGCAGCGCCGCGATTGCCAGACCGGACGTCCCGGGCGGTGAGGCCGAGTAGCCGGGGCCGGCGAACGTGCGCGCTGGATCCGGCATCGGCAGCGTGTAGGAGTTCACGAACGGCGACTGCTCGCGACCGGTCGCCATGGTCAATCCTCAGCTGAGGCGGACTCGTCGGTAGGCTCCGCCGTCGATAGGGGCGTGCACCCTTGGGGTGCAGGGATCTCGAGTTCGGGATCGATGTCGATCTCGTCCGCCGAGCGCAGCGTCTCGAATGTTGCGCCGAGCACGATGTCGACCGTCTGGTCGGAGCGGTCGTCGACGTCGATCACGGCGCCCGGGAAGAGTACGGCCGTGGTGAAGGCCGCCGCCAGACCATCCTGGCCGCTGATGATGCGGGCTGTGCCCGCGAACGGCGAGGACGCGTTCGCCGTCCTGCTGACGGCGATGCCACGCTCGCCGAGCTCCCCCGAGGTCCGCGCTGCAAGCCCTGACTCGCTGGTGCCGTTGAGCACGTTGGCCGAGATCTCGCCCAGCGGGACGTAGGTGGCGTCGGCGGGCGGGCACGGACCGGCGTCAGCGGTCTCCGTCGGTTCCGGGGAGCTGATCGCCACGTTGAACGGTGACGGAAGTACACCCACCCATACGGCACCTGCACCCAGGCCGATCAGAAGCATCGCGAGGATGAGCGTGCCGAAGATGACCGTCTGGCGCTGCTGCAGGTGGCGCCGTCTGGCAGCTCGAGCCTTGGCTGGGGTGGTCACGGTTACGAACTTAACGCACAATCGGCCGCCGTCGGTCGAGGCGGCGGCTGGTCAGTGCTGGTCACTGCTGGTCAGTGCTCTCACAGCTCGAGGACTCGTGCGTGGAGCACATTGCGCTGCTGCAACGCCGTCCGGAGGGCACGGTGGAGCCCGTCTTCGAGGTAGAGGACACCGCGCCATTGCACGACGTGGGCGAAGAGATCGCCGTAGAAGGTGGAGTCCTCGGCCAGCAGGCTGTGGAGATCGAGGGTCGCCTTGGTGGTGACCAGTTCGTCCAGGTGGACCTGCCGTGGCGGGATCGTGGCCCAATCCTTGGGTGAATGATGGCCATGGTCCGGGTAGGGACGGTCGTCGCCGACGGACTTGAAGATCACATCGACGATCCTAGGTGAGGAGATGGTGCGAGGCCTCCACCTTGGGTTGGATCTCATTGACCGGCGACTGGACCGTTTGGCTGACGCTGGGACTCCGTTCGAATCCGTTTCCAGCGTTCGAATCCACGTGTGAGCGGCCGAAGGTGGATTCGAACGCCGGACCTGGATTCGAATGATCGGCTGGCGGAGGATGGGGGAGCCGGCCTTCCTCGCTCCGCTGCGGAGGCCTCCCGAATCCGCAGCGCTCGATAGACGCCAGAAGCCCCGACCGAAAAGCGTGGTCGGGGCTTCTGGCATCTGGCGGAGGATGGGGGAGCCGTCGTCGCTCGTCCCTCGCTCCTCCTCCCGAATCCCGCAGCGTCCAGTACGTCTCAGAGCCCCCAGCCGAAAAGCGTGGCTGGGGGCTCTGAGCCGTGGCGGAGGATGGGGGAGCCGGCCTTCCTCGCTCCGCTGCGGAGGCCTCCCGAATCCGCAGCGCTCGATAGACGCCAGAAGCCCCGACCGAAAAGCGTGGTCGGGGCTTCTGACATCTGGCGGAGGATGGGGGATTCGAACCCCCGAGGGCTTGCACCCAACACGCTTTCCAAGCGTGCGCCATAGGCCACTAGGCGAATCCTCCAAGGCGACCTCCAGGGTAGCGGGTCGGCAGCGGCAAGACGAACTCACGTGGTGTGACGGATGACACCGGGGTCGCAGTGACCGGACGACGGCGCACCCTCCGCATCCGTTGTCCGGCACCGGCGCACGGGCGGTACAGTGGAACCAGACCCCTCGTGCGGCGTCATCTCACTGAACTCCCCCAGGGCCGGAAGGCAGCAAGGGCAGGTGGGCTCTGGCGGGTGTGCGGGGGGTCCTTTACACGTCCGACGGCAATGGTGCTTCCCGGCCCGTGCCTTCGCCCGAGCTTCTACCCCTTGTGGTGTTGATCTGACGTGCCGCGTGAGTCGGATCAACACCACAAGGTGCTCCGGGGCGCCGCCGCTCCTGATGCATCCGCAGATCGGTGGGATCCGGGCACCAGGACCCCGATCAGGGCCCACCTGCCGGATCGGCTGGACGCGATGTCGGTACTGCGGCCTATTGTGAGTCGGGTGAGCACTGCGTTGTACCGCCGATACCGGCCCGAGACGTTCGCTGACGTGATCGGTCAAGAACACGTCACCGAACCGCTGATGGCTGCGCTGGGCTCGGGCCGGATCAACCACGCCTACCTGTTCTCCGGTCCCCGCGGCTGCGGGAAGACCACGTCGGCGCGGATCCTGGCGCGATGCCTGAACTGCGCCGAGGGCCCGACGGCGACGCCGTGCGGTCGCTGTGACAGCTGCCTGGAACTCGCCCGTGGCGGATCGGGGTCGCTGGACGTGGTGGAGATGGACGCCGCCTCCCACGGTGGTGTCGACGACGCCCGCGAACTGCGGGAACGGGCGGCGTTCGCGCCCGCCCGGGACCGGTTCAAGGTGTTCATCATCGACGAGGCGCACATGGTGACCCCGCAGGGGTTCAACGCGCTGCTGAAGCTGGTGGAGGAACCGCCACCACACGTGAAGTTCGTCTTCGCCACCACCGAGCCCGAGAAGGTCATTGGGACCATCCGCTCGCGCACTCACCACTACCCCTTCCGGCTGGTTCCCCCGGACCGGCTCACTGACTACCTGCAGAGCCTGGCCACAGCCGAGCACGTACAGATCGACTCCGGCGTGCTCCCGCTGGTGGTGCGCGCCGGTGGTGGATCGGTACGCGACTCCCTCTCGGTGCTCGATCAGCTGATCGCCGGCGCGTCCGAGGGAGTGGTCGGGTACGAACGAGCCGTCGCGCTGCTGGGCTTCACACACGGCACCCTTCTCGACGACACGATCGACGCCCTGGCCGCGCGCGACGGCGGGAGTCTGTTCCGCGTGGTCGACCGTGTCATCGGATCCGGGCACGCGCCACGCCGCTTCGTGGAAGACCTGCTCGAGCGGCTCCGTGACCTCATCGTGGTCCGCGCCGCAGGCGAGCACGCCGGCTCAGTGCTGCGGGCGGTGCCCCAGGACCAGCTCAACCGGATGGAGGCTCAGGCCGGCCACTTCGGTGCGCACGCGCTCTCCCGTAGCGCGGACCTGGTCAACGAGGCGCTCACGGAGATGACGGGCGCCACCTCTCCACAACTGCAGTTGGAGCTGCTCTGCGCACGGTTGCTGCTCCCGGCCGCCGACGACGGAGTCGAGGGTTTCGGGGCCAGGCTCGACCGGGTGGAGGGTGCCCTCGCCGCAGGAACGCCTGTGCCCGCTGCCGTCCGTATGGCACCTGTCCAGCAAGCACCCCGGGCCGAGCCTGCGTCCGAACCCGCTGTGCGCCAGCCCGTGGACGAGCCTGCGCCTGCACCCCGGCAACCCTCACCTGAGCAGACCCAGGTGCCGGAACCCACCCAGAGGCAGGAGCAGGACTTCGCGCCCGCGCCGAGCGAGGGAACAGCGCCGCCGGTACCCCAGCCGGTTGAGGAACCCGCGCCGCCGGCGGCCCGCGACGAACGGCCCACTGGGATCGCCGAGTCGACTCCCGATCTCGCTCGTCCGGCCCCCGAGGTACCTGCTCCGGAGGCTGCACCATCGGTGCCCTCGGCGGCGCCGACGGTCCCGACGGCGAGTACGCCGGTCGAGGCCAGCGCACCCACCTCCGCAGCCGAGACGACGGGGATGACGGCCGACCAGGTCCGGCGCCGATGGCCCGAGGTCCTCGAGACGCTCGCCCGCCTCAAGCGCATCACGTGGGCGCTGATCTCCCAGGACGCACAGGTCGTCGACCTGACTGCGACCACATTGACGCTCGGCTTCTCCACTCCTGGACTCGCCTCCACCTTCCGCAATGGACCGCACGCCGACTTCGTCGCGCGGTCCTTGCAGGAGACGCTCGGTCTCGGGGTGCGAATCGACTCGGTGGTGGCCGACGGGTCGGCCCCTCCTGCTCGCGGCTCTGCCCCTGCGGCGTCCGCATCGGCTGCCCCACCTGTCTCGAGCGACTGGGGTTCACCCGCACCCTCGCCCGGGGGGAATCCGCCAGCGCAGCCGACGACCGGCCCATCCTCCAGCCAGCAGGCAGCCCAGAATCCGCCTTCGCCCGCAGCGCCCCCGTGGGACGTCCCGGAACAACGGGACCGCGAATCCCACTCCGGCCCGCGCTCGTCCTCCGAGGACGGCGACACCTCCGATGCGGAGGCTGACCCAGCCGCCCCCAGCGTCACGGCTCGAGAGGTGCCCGGCCAGGATGCTGCGCTATCGACGGCCCCGGCCCCGGCCCCGGCCCCGGCCCCGGCGCCCGCCGACGACTGGCCCGATCTGCCGCCGGCACCCGCAGACTGGGATCAGGAACCCCCGCCAGACGGAGATCCGCCGGCGCCCGATCCCGGTCCATCGCTGGACGGGGAACGTTCCACCGGCACGCCGGAGGGGATGACCTCGGCCCGCGATCAGGCGTTCGCCGCAGCGCGGCAGGCGAGGACCGCACCCGCGCCAGGAGTGACGCAGTCGGGTGAGGCAGCTCCCCGAACGCAAGCTCCGTCGTCGGCGTTCGAAGACGACTCCCCGAGCCCCGACGATCCGGATATTGAATCCACCGGACTGATCGGTGCGCCGCTCGTCGCACGCCTGCTCGGCGGTACTGTCATCGACGAGATCGTCGACCACCCGGACGGGAGTGACCAGTGAGCGCATACGACGGCGTGGTCCAGGAGCTGATCGACGAGCTCGGCCAGCTCCCCGGCGTCGGCCCCAAGAGTGCTCAACGCATCGCCTTCCACATCCTGTCTGCCGATACCGAACGCGTGCATCGGCTCGCCACCGCACTGACCGAGGTGAAGGCCCGGGTACGGTTCTGCGAGATCTGCGGCAACGTCTCCGAAGAGGACCAATGTCGCATCTGCCGCGACCCGCGCCGCGACAGCGCCCTGCTCTGTGTGGTGGAGGAAGCCAAGGACGTCGTCGCGATCGAACGCACCCGCGAGTTCCGCGGCCGTTATCACGTGCTCGGAGGTGCCATCAACCCCATCGACGGCGTCGGACCGGATGACCTGCGCATTCGTGAACTGATGACCCGCCTCGCCGACGGGGAGGTCACCGAGGTCATCATCGCCACGGACCCCAATGTCGAGGGTGAGGCCACGGCCACCTACCTGACCCGCATGTTGCGCCCGATGGGAATCGTCGTGTCCAGGCTCGCCTCTGGGTTGCCTGTGGGTGGAGACTTGGAATACGCCGACGAGATCACCCTCGGGCGGGCGTTCGAAGGGCGAAGGAGCATCGATGTCTGAATCGCTGGAGCTGGACTCCGACCTGCAGGCACTCGGCGGCGCCACCGCAGCGGTCGCCGAACGCTACGTGGAGACCATTCGCCAGGTCGCTTCCGGAGCGAGTCCGGAAGCAGCGATCCCGCTGCTGCTGCTAGCTGTCTCCGACCTCACCGCCGCCGGTGCCCGCCTCGGCGCAATCGTCGACGTGGTCCCTGCGGCCCGGTTCGAACCCGACGACGGCCCCGACCCGGACGTCGAGCCGCTGAGGCACTCCCTGGTGAACTTGCTCGACGGCGTCGATGAGTACCACGAGGTATCGGACCCGCTGGTCAGCCGCGATGTCACCGACGGCAGTCTCAGCAACGACCTCACCGACATTGCCCAGGCGCTGCTCGTCGGTCTCAACCACCAGCGCGCAGGGAACCTCTCCGAGGCGCTGTGGTGGTGGCAGTTCTCCTACCTCTCCGACTGGGGTGAGCGTGCCGCCAGCGCCGGCCGGGTACTCCTCGGGCTCATCGCCCACCTCCGACTCGATGTCGACCCCGACGTCGCCGGCGAGGCGGAGTTCGAGGCGTTGCACGCCGACGACTGACGCCGGCTCCACTCGTGGGCCGGGCCGTGGTACTACTTCCTGGTGACCGACCTCGCCATGCTGGCTGATGCGACTCTCACCCTCCCCGGATCGGCCGGCCTGGAGATCACCGTCTGGGTGCTGACGCTGCTCGTGTTTGCCGGGCTCGCGGCCGGTTTCGTCGACGCTGTCGTCGGCGGCGGTGGGCTGATCCAACTCCCCGCGCTGCTGCTGGTGCCGGGTATCAGCCCGGTGCAGGCGCTCGCGACCAACAAGGTCGGCTCGATCATGGGAACCTCGACGAGCTCGATCACCTACTACCGGCGTGTCCACCCGGATATGCGTACCGCTGCGCCGATGGCGATCGCGGCGCTGCTCGCGGCCGTCGGCGGAGCGGCACTGGCCGCCAACATCCCAGCTGAGGCGTTCAAGCCCATCATCATCGTGGTGCTGATCGCCGTCGCCGTGTACACGGTGGCCAGACCCCAGGTCGGGGTCTCCACGGAACTGAGGTGGACCGGCAACCACCATTACGGCATGGCGATGCTCGTCGGAGCTGCCATCGGCGCCTACGACGGGCTGCTCGGTCCCGGGACCGGCAGCTTCCTGGTGATCAGCCTGGTCAGTGTGCTCGGCTACGCCTTCCTACCGGCGACGGCGCTTGCGAAGATCGTGAACTTCGCCACGAATCTCGGGGCGCTCGCTTTCTTCGTCCCGCACGGTGCGGTGCTGTGGGGGATCGGCCTCGCCATCGGCTCGGCGAACATGCTGGGTGCGTACATCGGCGCCCGCACCGCAGTGGCACGAGGAAGCCGATTTATCCGGATCGCGTTCGTGGTCGTGGTGGCCGTGCTGATCGTCAAACTCGGGTGGGATGTCGCGCACGGGCGATGACCGCCGTCGGGGCCCTCATCGCTCTCCCGGATAGGCCGGGTGAGGTATCGAGATCCGGACGACCCCAGGTCCAGCACCCGGGACGCGGGTACCATGAACCGTTTGATATTGGCCTTTCGATCCCAACCCCCCGGAGCGCCCAGTGGCACTCATCGTCCAGAAGTTCGGTGGTTCATCCGTCGCGGATGCCGAGAGCATCAAGCGCGTCGCGAGACGGATCGTCGAGACGAAGCAGGCAGGGAACGACGTGGCCGTCGTCGTCTCCGCCATGGGAGACACGACCGACGAGCTGCTCGACCTGGCTTCACAGATCACGTCCACTCCGCCGTCGCGCGAGATGGACATCCTGCTCACCGCCGGTGAGCGGATCTCGATGGCACTCCTCGCGATGGCGATCCACGAGCTGGGCGTCGACGCGCAGGCTTTCACCGGTCAGCAGGCCGGGATGATCACCGACACCGCCTACGGCAACGCCCGCATCGTCGATGTCAGCCCCAACCGCATCCAGGAGACGCTCACCGCCGGAGGTGTGGCCATCGTGGCCGGCTTCCAGGGCGTCACCGAACACACCAACGACGTCACGACGCTCGGCCGCGGCGGGTCGGACACGACTGCCGTGGCGCTCGCCGCCGCTCTGAACGCCGCCGTCTGCGAGATCTTCACCGACGTGGACGGCCTGTTCACCGCCGACCCGCGCATCGTTCCCACGGCGCGCCGGATCGACCGGATCAGCATGGAGGAGACGCTCGAGATGGCCGCGCACGGTGCGAAGATCCTGCACCTGCGCGCGGTGGAGTACGCCCGCCGCTACGGTGTGCCGATCCACGTCCGCTCCTCGTTCTCCCAGCACAACGGGACGCTCGTCACCGACCAGGAAGAAGAAGGATCCATGGAACAACCGCTCATCTCCGGCGTCGCGCACGATCGCTCGCAGGCGAAGATCACGGTGCTCGGGGTGCCTGATGTTCTCGGGAGCGCCGCCCAGTTGTTCGAGGCTGTCGCCGCTGCCGGCGTGAACATCGACATGATCGTCCAGAACGTCTCCGCTCACCACTCCGGCGTCACGGACATCTCCTTCACGCTCCCGCACGAGCAGGGTGAGGCGGCGCGCGCCGCGTTGCAGGCCCTGGCTGCCGAGTACGGCTACCAGGAGGTCCAGTACGACGAGGGCGTGGGCAAGCTCTCTCTGGTCGGCGCCGGGATGCGCTCGCACCCGGGTGTCTCCGCCCAGCTCTTCGGTGCGCTGCGTGACGCCGGGATCAACATCGAGATGATCTCCACCTCGGAGATCCGCATCTCGGTGGTGACCCGCAGCGAGGACCTGGACGAGGCCGTGCGTGCCGTGCACAGCGCGTTCGGACTGGATGCCGACAAGGTCGAAGCCGTGGTCTACGGCGGGACGGGGCGCTGAGATGGGTGTGAACGTTGCCGTCGTCGGCGCCACCGGGCAGGTCGGAGCGGTCATGCGCCGCCTGCTCGACGAACGCGACTTCCCGCTCGACTCGCTCCGGTTCTTCGCCTCCGCCCGCTCGGCAGGTACCACTCTGGAGTGGCGCGGTCGGCAGATCGAGGTCGAGGACACCGCCACCGCTGACCTGAGTGGGATCGACATCGCCCTGTTCTCGGCGGGCGGGTCCACCTCCAAGGCGCAGGCTCCGCGCTTCGCCGAGGCGGGCGCCGTCGTCGTGGACAACTCCTCCGCATGGCGGATGGATCCGGACGTGCCGCTGGTGGTCTCGGAGGTGAACCCGGAGGCGATCGACCAGGCGCGCAAGGGCATCATCGCCAACCCGAACTGCACCACCATGGCCGCCATGCCGGCCCTGAAGGTGCTGCACGAGGCGGCCGGGCTGCAGCGGTTGATCGTCTCCACCTATCAGGCGGTCTCCGGCAGCGGCCTCGCCGGGGTGGACGAGCTCGACAGTCAGGTGCGCGGGACCGTGGACCAGCACATCGCCGGGCTCACCCATGACGGCTCCGCCGTGAAGTTTCCCGACCCGGTCAAGTACATCGCCCCGATCGCCTACAACGTGGTCGCCCTCGCCGGCAGCCTCGTCGACGACGGGTCGGGCGAGACCGACGAGGATCAGAAGCTGCGCAACGAGTCCCGCAAGATCCTCGGCCTGCCCGAGCTGCTGGTCTCCGGCACCTGCGTGCGGGTGCCGGTGTTCACCGGTCACTCCCTCTCGGTCAATGCCGAGTTCGAGCGTCCGCTGAGCCCCCAGCAGGCCGAGAAGCTGCTCGCCGAGGCGCCCGGTGTGCGCCTGGCGGACGTCCCGACGCCGTTGCTCGCTGCGGGTCAGGACCCCACCTTCGTCGGTCGTCTCCGGCAGGACCCGGGGGTTCCGGACGGGCGCGGACTGGCGCTGTTCATCGCGGGGGACAACCTGCGCAAGGGTGCAGCGTTGAACGCCATCCAGGTGGCCGAGCTGGTGGCTGCCAAGCAGACCGCTTCCGCCTGAGCGCACGCGAAGCTGCCCGCATCGCTGTGGGAAGAACGCTCGCCGATCGAGTCGCTGACAGCGGCCCGATCGGCGAGCGTTCTGCGCTGCGCTCCTTCAGCCGGTGAGAGCTCCCGATTCGATCCAGCCCTCGAGCCGTCTCGGTTCGTCGGGCTCGAGGGCGCGGTGCCGCTGCGGTCTCACGTGTTCGATTCCTTCTCGGTCACGGATCGCGCCGGATCGAGCAAGCGGCGCATTCCGACGTTGAATAGCTCGGGGTCGGGCGCGACGTCGCCGGCGAGCTGGATCAGGCCGGCGCCTTGATCCAGCGCGGCCAGTAGCTTGCCGACATCCGAGACAGCAAGCGTCTCGTGCTCGGCGCGAGCCTTCTGGGCGATCGCGTTGTAGTAGTCGAGGACTGCCACGAGGCGCTGATGCAACTGTGGCGCGATCGTCTCGTCTCGGGCTGCGCTGGCGATGAACTCCAGCGTAGCCAGCGCGAACCCCTGTGTTGCCGCTGGCGGGTAGCCCTCTCGCTCCGCTACGTCGTGCCCAGTAGAGGCAGGGTTGGTCGTCTGCTCGAACGGATCTGTCCGGTCGGCTTCCGCAAGCTCGAGATTCCGATCCATGACGGCAAGGAACAAGGCGGACTTCCCGTCGAAGTTCGAGTACACGGCGCCCTTGGAGAAGCCGGCTTCGCGCGCGATCCGATCCAGGCTCGCGGCGTGATAACCATCCTCGGCGAACACGCTGCGCGCCGCGAAGATCAGCGCCTCGCGCGTCTGTTGCTGTCGATCCCGGCGGGAGAGAGGGTCCGGAAGCTCACTCATGCCTCCAGAGTAGAGCGATTCGAGTCGCTTGACGTACTGCCAGTATCCGGATACCGTCAGTATATGCATACCGACGGTATCCGAACTGACGCGAGTGCCGATGTTCTCCGCATCACTGGCCTGACCCGGCGCTATGGACGCGTCGTCGCCAACGACGACATCTCACTCCGCGTCCGTGCCGGGGAAGTCGTGGGGCTGTTGGGTCACAACGGGGCGGGAAAGACCACGCTGGTTTCCCAGGTTGTCGGTCTGCTGAAGCCCGACGCCGGCGAGATCCGGGTGGGAAGCGCCGACGCCGTGCGCAATCCGGGCTCAGCACGTCGGCACGTGGCCCTTCAGCCGCAGGCGCACGCGCCCATCGACGGACTCACCCCACGCGCGGCGATCGAGATCGCCGCGCGCCTGCGCGGGCTCTCATCGCGCGATGCCCGTGCGGTTGCCGTCGATCTGGCCGCGGAACTCGATATCGGCCCCTGGCTGGACCAGCGCGCCCTGCCCGAGGGTGGTGGCCTCTCGGGTGGGATCCGGCGGTTGACGGGTTTCGCTATGGCTGTGGCAGCACCCACGCCGCTGCTCATCCTGGATGAGCCCACCAATGACATCGACGCGTCCCGACGCCGCTTGCTCTGGGACGCCGTGCGCCGCCGCGGGGATCTGGGGAGCGGAGTCCTGCTCGTCACTCACAACGTGGCCGAGGCCGAGCGGATTGTGGACGAGCTGGTCATTCTCGATCGTGGCCGTCTCGTCGCCGACGGATCACCGGCACGTCTGCGGGGAACCCAGGACAGCGACCTGCGCCTGGAGCTGCAGCTGCCGCCTGAGGGTGTGGACCCATCGGAGGAGGGCCTGGGCCTGCCGGTACTGCGTCGCGTGCGAACCGGACGGCGCACACTGCTGACCGTCGCAGCGAGCGAGGCAGCAGCTGCCGTTTCGTGGGCTACGGCCCACCATGCGGAGGGCCGGATCGAAGGCTTCTCGCTCGCACCGGCGAGGCTCGAGGACGCCTACCTGGCACTCACCGAGCCATCTGTCCCTGTGTCCGACGCGCCCGGCGTGGCCACCACTACCCCCCAGGCCGCCCCAACCAGCGAGGAGGCAAGCCATGTCTGAGTCCACCGCCACGCCAACGGCGTTCCCCGGCCCGCCCGTCGAGCCGATCGCCCCGGTCCAGGTGAGCTTGTGGACCAGCTTTCGTACCCTGATGCGCTGGTCGCTGGCGTCGATCGGTGCGATGCTGCCGCTCATCGTCATCGTCCAGGCCATGCTGGCCGCCGGGGTCGTGATCGGGTTCGGGTTCCTGATCCCCGGCATCACTGCGGATAGTGCCCTCGTCCTGTCCTCCGGTACGCCGACGATTCTGCTGCTGACCATCGGTCTGGTCATCGTTCCGCAGGGTGTCTCCCGCGCCAGGGCTTCGGGTGCGTTGGACTATCAGCGTGCTTTGCCCGTGTCGCGGCCGCTGTTGCTGCTGGTCGACCTCGTGGTGTGGACGCTCATTGCGCTGCCCGGGGTAGCGATCGGCCTCGTCGTCGCGTGGTTGCGCTACGACGTGACCTTCTCCTTCGACTGGCCGTTGCTCATCCTCGCCTCGTTGTTGGTGACGACGATGGCGACCAGTGTGGGATACGCGATCGCTGTGACGTTGCCGGCGATGCTGGCTCAACTCCTCTCGCAGGTGCTGGTGTTCCTCGTCTTGCTGTTCTCGCCGATCACTTTCCCGGCCAGTCAGCTACCGGACTGGTTCCAGGCGGTGCATGCGATCCTGCCTATCCAGCCCGCTGCGGATCTGATGCGGGCAGGGATTGCGTCCGACGTCTTCGCAGCGGACGGCCGAGATCTGCTGGTCCTGGCGCTCTGGACGGCGCTCGGTCTGCTGATCACCACCCGCGCCCTGGTGCGGCGGAAGTGACCTGATTGCCGGTGCGCCTAGGCTCGGCGCTGACGCGTCTGACGTGCCGGCAGCCCGAGCGGGTCGGCGCGCACGAGCGCGACTGCTCGCTGCAGCGCACCCGTGCGTACGACGTCTGCCCCGAGCGTGGAAGCGGTGATCGTGGGGTGCGGCGGATGGGTGTACTCCCGCAGTAGTTCCGTGGCCTGGGCGACGACCGGCTCGGCCGCGGGTGCGATGGCGCCCGCGACGATGATCCGCTCCAGGTCCAGCATCGTCGCTATCACCGCGCACACGCGGGCCAGACGGTCGGCCAGCTGGGCCACGATGTCAGTGGCGAGCGGGTCGCCATTGAGGGCGGCGGCGAACACATGCTCGGCGTCCGGGCCGGCCGTGCCAGCGCGCAGCAGAGCTGAGCCGGGCGGGACGGTCTTGTTCGCCATCGCCTCGTGCGCCATCTCCCGGGCTGCGTAGCCCAGGCCTTCCGGTCCCCCGACACCAGTGACGAGGTCGAGCAGGCGAAGCTCACCCGCGCCTCCGGACCGGCCCCGTAGCAATTTGCCGTCGACGATCAGGCCGGATCCGAACCGCTCACCGGAGAGCAGCACCCCGAAAGACTGCAGGTCTGTGCCTCCGCCGACGGCACCTTCGGCGACTGCGGCGAGGTTGGCGTCGTTCTCGACCTCCACGATGGGTGCCTGCTCGGAGAGTGCGTCGGCGAGCGCGGGATTCATCCGCTCCCAGAACTCGTGGCCGCGGGGAGAGGTGCCGGCAGCGTCGGTGGGTGCAGGGACACCGGCGACGATCGCCAGTACCTCCTCGCGCGCGACCCCGGCGTCCGTCAGCGCCCGGTCGAGTACTGCCAGCACAGTCTCACGGCGCAGCGCCGGATCGGTGTCCGCCTCGCCCAGGCTGGCCTCGGCCGCGCCGCGTGGGGTGCCGCCGAGATCGGCGACCGTCGCGGCGATGCGGTGCCACCCGGCGTCCACACCGACGACGTACCCGGCCTCAGCTGCGAACGCGTAGCGGCGCGCAGGGCGCCCCTTCTGGTAGGTGCCGGCGGATCGGGCGTCCTCGAGTTCGGTGATCCACCCGCGCTGCACCAGTTCGTCGCACATTCCCAGCACGGTCGACCGGGTCAGGCCGGTCGTTGCGATGACGTCACTGGCAGTGAACGGGGCGCCGTCCCAGACGGTCCTCAGCACTGTGGCCGCGTTGCTGCGCCGCAGGTCCTGCGGAGAGGTCACGACGGCGCTCGAGGTCACCCCTTGACTCTAACGGAGATCGCCGCCATGATTCATGCATTAAATCTTGCCAGTAGATTTAGTGCGAGAATCAACATCGGGCGAACCAGGCTCGATGCCGTCCTAGGGAGACAATGACGTGCTTACCTCACAGTCATCGGCGCCACCGGACCCCACCAGGAGAGCGTTCCTGGCCGGTGCCGGGCTCGCCGGTGCGGGGCTCGCTCTGAGCGGATGCACCGCAGGACCAGGAGCCGACGAGATCACCTTCTACCAGTCCAAACCTGAGGTCATCGGCTACTTCAATGACCTCGTCGAGCAGTTCAGCACCGACCGTCCCGAGGTCCGCGTGAGCCACGACTCGACCTCGAACCTCTCCGGCGGATTCGTGCGGAGCTCACCGCCGGACCTCGGGTGCCTGAACTACAACTTCGAAGTCGCACGGTTCGTCGACCGGGGTGCGCTCACCGACCTGAGTGACCTGCCGGCGGCCCAGCGGATCAACCCCGATCTGCAGCCACTGATCGAGCTCACTGCGAACTATCCGGGTCGCACGAGCGTGCTGCCGTACTCGCTGATGATGGCCGCGGTGCTCTACAACCGGGAGATCTTCGCCCAGCACGATCTCGACGTCCCGACCACCTGGCCGGAACTGATCGAGGTCTGCGACACACTGGCCGACGCCGGCATCACGCCGATCTACTCCACCTTCGCCGATCCCTGGACCGTGGGTCAGGGCCTGTTCGACTACAGCGTCGGGGGCATGGTCGACGTCACCGACTTCTTCACCCGGCTTCGCCAGCAGGGTAGCGACGTCGGCCCGGACTCGCCCGTCTCGTTCCAGAGAGACTTCGCCGAGCCCGTCCAGCGGATGCTCACCTTGGCCGCTTACTCCAACGACGACGCCACCAGTCGCGGCTATGGGGACGGCAATCTGGCTTTCGCGGGCGGCCAGGCGGCCATGTACCTGCAGGGGCCGTGGGCACTGACCGAGATCGCCAAGTCGAACGAAGCGATCGACGTCGGTGCGTTCCCGCTGCCGATGACCGACAGTGCCGACGACCTGCGCGTGCGGGTCAATGTCGACCTCGCACTGTGGATCCCCGAGATGTCCTCTCACCAGGATGAGGCTCGTGAGCTGCTGACCTACCTGATGCGGCCGGAGGTCATCAACGCCTACAACGAGTTCGCCAACGGCTTCGGCGTCACCACCGACGCGCCCGACGTGTCGAACCCGACACTCCAGGAGCTGCAGCCGTTCTACGACGACGCCGCGTTCTATCTCGGCGCCACCCAGCTCATCCCGCAGTCGATACCCGTGCACAACTACGCCCAGGCGCTGGTGACTGGTTCGGAGCCCGACCAGATCCTGCGCACGCTCGATGCCGACTGGGCCCGGCTCGCCTTCCGCTCCTGACTATCCCGAGAGGACTGCCATGGCAACCTCACTCACCAGTCGCAAGGTCGCGGCTGCTGACTCAGCGTCCGTTCCACCCCGGCGTAGCCGTGTGGACACCACCTTCTACCTGTTCTTGATCCCGTCGCTGGTGCTGTTCACCCTCGTCATCAGCCTGCCGGCGGTGATGGGGATCTTCTACAGTTTCACCGACTCCATCGGCTTCGGCGAGTTCGAGTTCGTCGGCTTCATCAACTACATCGCGATGTTCTCCGACCCGGCGATCCTCGGGTCCTACGCGTTCACGATCGGATTCTCGCTGGTCACCGTGCTCGTGGTGAACGCGGCCGCCTTCTTGCTGGCGATCGGCCTCACATCGAAGATCCGCGCCAAGACGGCCCTGCGCACGGTCTTCGTGATGCCGATGGTGGTGTCCGGAATCATCATCGCGTTCGTCTTCAACTTCCTCTTCTCCAACTCCCTGCCCCGGCTCGGTGCCGCGCTCGGATCGGACCTGCTCTCGCAGAGCATCCTCGCCAATCCGGACCTGGCATGGACGGCGATCGTGTTCGTGACCGCATGGCAGGCGATCCCGGCCACGATGCTCATCTATATCGCGGGGATCGTCGCGATACCGGGGGAGGTGTACGAGGCGGCTTCACTGGACGGTGCCTCACCGGCACGACAGCTGGTATCCATCACGCTTCCGCTCGTGGCCGGCTATGTGCTGATCAACATGGTGCTGGGATTCAAGAACTACTTGAACGCCTACGACATCATCGTCGGTCTGACCGACGGTGGACCGGGCACGGCCACGCGCAGCGTGGCCATGACCATCTTCTCGGGCTTCACCGGTGGTGACTACGCCTACCAGATGGCCAACGCCGTCATCTTCTTCCTCATCGCCGTCGCGCTGGCGATGCTCCAGCTACGTCTGACCCGCGGAAAGGTGTCGGTCTGATGTCAACGAACACTGTCTCAACGAGCGCCGTGCCAACGAGCGCCGGCCGCCCTGCGGCGCGCGCCGATCGACGTGATCGCGCCAACATTCCCGTCACCATCATTCTCGCGGTGGCGTCGCTCGCCGTGCTCGTACCACTGCTGGTGACGGTCTCGATGGCTCTGAAGTCGACTGCCCAGGCCGTCGACGGGAACGCGTTCTCGCTGCCCGATCCCGTCAGTGTCGCCGGGGTGGCCGAGGCCTGGGTGATGACCAACTTTCCACGGGGCTTCGTGGTCTCGCTGTTCGTGTCCACGGTCACCGTGGGCGGCGTCATCGTGTTGAGCGCGATGGCCTCCTATGCGATCTCCCGCAACTGGGAACGCCGCCTGTTCCGGTACTCCTTCTTCTACCTGCTGGGTGCGATGTTCCTGCCGTTCCCGGTGCTGGCGCTCTCCCAGGTCAAGCTCACCGGCCTGGTCGGTCTCGACAACCCTGCTGGCGTGGCGCTGCTGCACGTGATGTTCCAACTCTCGTTCAGTACCCTGCTGTTCACGGCCTTTCTCAGGTCGATCCCGGAGGAGCTGGAGGAGAGCGCCCGGCTGGACGGCGCCACGACTCGCCAGGCATTCTGGAGGCTCGTCTTCCCCCTCCTGGCACCGATGAGCGCGACCGTCGGAATCCTCGCCTTTCTGCATTCCTGGAACGACTTCATGATGCCGTCGCTGATCACGTCCGACCCGGCGTGGCAGACGCTCCCGGTGCTGCAGAGCATCTTCCAGACGCAGTTCAGCAACAATTACAACGTGGCGTTCGCCTCTTACATGATGTCCATGGCCCCTGCGATCGTGGTGTACCTGTTCACACAGCGGTGGGTCATGTCCGGCGTGACCCAGGGTGCGATCAAATAGTTGCCAGCAGCCGCTCACGGGCCCCCGTGTACGCGGCCCTTCCCCAGCTCGACGAGACAACCAGAAAGAAGAGCTACACCCCATGCCTCACTCCCTGGCCAGCGAACCCCGCGCCGAGGTTCTCGCTTCCGACCCCACATGGTGGCGGCAGGCCGCCGTTTACCAGATCTACCCACGTGCGTTCGCCGATTCCGACGGCAGCGGGCTGGGTGATCTGCGTGGGGTGACTGAGAAGGTCGACTATCTCAGCGCCCTGGGGATCGACGCCGTCTGGCTCAGCCCGTTCTACCCCTCGGCCCTGGCCGACGGTGGCTACGACGTCGACGACTACCGCGACGTCGACCCCAAGCTGGGGACGTTGGCCGACTTCGACGAGATGGTCGTAGCCCTCCACCGCGCCGGGATCCGGCTGATCGTGGACCTCGTGCCGAACCACACCTCGGACCGGCACGAGTGGTTCCAGGCTGCCCTCGCGACCCCGAAGGGCTCGCCCGAGCGGGACAGGTACATCTTTCGTGACGGCAAGGGCCCCGACGGCGCAGAGCCGCCCTCGGACTGGGGTTCCACCTTCGGCGGACCCGCCTGGCATCAGGTGGCCGACGGGCAGTGGTACCACCACTTCTTCGCCAAGGAGCAGCCGGACCTGAACTGGGACAACCCCGACGTCCGGGCGGACTTCCTGCACACGCTGCGGTTCTGGTCCGACCGCGGGGTGGACGGCTTCCGGGTGGACGTCGCGCACGGCCTGGCCAAAGATCTCCCGCTCGACCTGCCCAGCCAGAAGGCACTCGATGCGATGCCCCAAGACGGTACCCACCCGATGTGGGACCGGGACGAGGTGCACGAGATCTACGCCGAGTGGCGCGAGGTCTTCAACTCCTACGACCCGCCCCGTATCGCAGTCGCCGAAGCATGGGTGCCTGCGGATCGGCGTTGGCGGTACGCGAGCGAGCACGGGCTCGGGCAGGCCTTCAACTTCGACCTGCTCGAGGCGGACTTCGACGCCGCGCAGTTCCGGGAGATCATCACGTTCAACCTGGAGCTGGCCACCGAGTCGGGTTCGTCGACCACATGGGTCTTCTCCAACCACGACGTCGTCCGTCACGCCACCCGGTACGGGTTGCCTCCCCGGAACGGGGACGAGCGCAAGGCCGGGTCCGCTTGGTTGCTCAGCGGTGGCACCGAGCCGGTGCTGGATGCCGAGCTGGGCCTGCGGCGAGCACGGGCAGCGACGCTGCTGGAGCTCGCGTTGCCGGGTTCGGCCTACCTGTACCAGGGGGAGGAACTCGGACTGCACGAGGTGGCCGACATCCCCGCCGACCAGCGCCAGGACCCGACGTTCTTCCGCACCGGGGGCGCCGAGATCGGCCGTGACGGCTGCCGCGTGCCGCTGCCGTGGGCCACGGAGGGAGTCTCGTTCGGCTTCGGGTCCGTCGAGCCCGATCTGCCGCAGCCGGAGTGGTTCGGACGGTACTCGGTGCAGGCTCAGGATGGGGTGCCGGGCTCGACGTTGACGATGTACCGCGAGGCGCTCGCGCTGCGCCGGCAGCTGCAGACGGAGGAGACCCTGGAGTGGCTGGAGACTGGGGACGAGCAGGTGCTGGCGTTCACCCGGCCCAACGGCTGGGTGAGCGTCACGAACTTCGGAACCTCCGCCGTCGAGCTTCCGGCGGGTGAGGTGCTGCTCACCAGCAGCCCCCTGACGGCGGACGGTCGCCTCCCGGGCGCCACCACGGCCTGGCTGCGGCTGCGCTGATTCCCATCGGCACTCCCGCCCCATCGCCACTCCACTCGACCCCCGCATGTAGAATGCATGCATGGTTGCGATGCAGATTCGGGACGTCCCCGACGACGTACGTGATGCACTGGTCGAGCGAGCCCGCGAGTCGGGGCAGTCGCTCCAGGGTTTCCTGCTCAGCATGGTGGTCCGAGAGGCCAACTACACCCGGAACCGCGCCATCATTGCCGAGCTGGATTCGTGGACCACCGGCACAGGGGTCACGGGTGAGGACGTGCTCGCTGCGCTGGACACGGCACGGTCCGAGCGCTCGGGTGACGCCGGATGATCGTTCCGGATGCCTCGGCCGCTACGCTCCTGTTCACCGACCCAACCGCCGACTCGAGGGCTGCGTCGGCCCGGACGGTGCTAGCGGCAGACCCGGCATGGATCGTGCCGGAGCACTGGCACACCGAGGTGTTCAGTGCGATCCGCGGACTGTGGCTCGGTAAGAGGCTGGACGATGCCCACGCCGAACGTGCCGCCGAGACCCTTGCCCGAATGGTCGTCGGCGCTACCCCCACGGCCCCGCTCCTGCCGCGCATGTGGGAGCTGCGCTCATCGCTGAGCGCGTGTGACGCCGCCTACGTTGCCGCCGCGGAATCACACGCCTGCACCCTGGTCACTGCCGACGCCCGCATCGCCCGTTCCGGCGCCGCTCGCTGCGACATCCGCGTCATCGACTGACCACACGGCGGCGAGCACCCCGGCCTGTCACAGCCGGCCGAGCACGAACTCCAGCTCGGCCCGCATCTGCCGCACCCGTTCGTCATCGACCACCGACCCGTGCCCGGCGTCGTAGGTGTAGGTCTCCACCTCGCCGCCGTGGGAGCGCAGCATCGTCACGTAGTTCTCGATCTGCCGATAGGGGCAGCGCGGGTCGTTCGTGCCTGCGAGGATCAGCACCGGCGCGCGCACCTGGCCCACATAGGAGATCGGCGAGGCGTCGGAGTACGCCTGCGGCACATCGGCCGGGGAGCCGCCGAACAGCGACCGGTCGAACGCCTGCAGCGCGTCCATCTCGTCCTCATAGGCGGCCACGTAGTCGGCCACCGGCACGCCCGCTACGCCCAGAGCCCACCGGTCCGGCTGTGTGCCCAGTCCCAGCAGCGTCAGGTACCCGCCCCAGGAGGCCCCGGCAAGCACCGATCGCCCGGCGTCCACCACTCCGGCCTTCACCAGTGCCTCGTGCACGGCGGCGATGTCCGCCAGCTCGGTGTGCCCGACTCGCCCCTCCAGGGCGTCCCGCCAGGTGTTGCCGTACCCGGTCGACCCCCGGTAGTTCACGCTCAGCACCGCGAACCCGTGATCCACCCACGCGGCCGCGTACGGGCTGAAGGAGTCCGACTCGTGCCACGTGGGCCCGCCGTGCACCTCCACCACCACCGGATACGGCTCCTCGATGCCTTCCGGGCGCCGCAGCAGTGCGTGCACCAGACCACCGGGGCCCTCGGCCCAGACGTCCTCCACCGGTACCGAACCCGGGACGCGGTTCGCTCCCAGGTCCACCAGGCTCGCACCCGTTGATGCGACGATCACATCGCGCGGCTCGGCGGCGGAGGATCGGGCGAGCCACACCTCACCGTCAGGTCGTGCCGTGGCAGCCGAGACCGTCCCGACGGCGGCCCCCACCTGCCGCACGGTCCCGTCCACCAGGTCGTAGCGGTAGGTGAGCGTCCTGGCCTCGTGGTCCATGGCCACGAGCAGTCCGCGTCCGTCCGGGTACCAGTGCGCGTCCGCCACTTCGCCGGACAGGCCGAGGTCGATCGGCCGCACCGCACTGGTGGCGACGTCCCACAGCAGCAGCCGCCCCAGGTCGGTGCGCTCGTGCCGCACCAGCAGCCGGGTGTCCCCGGCGATCGGGGCGAATCCGAGCGCCGTCAGGCCGTGCCCTGGTCCGTCGTCCAATTCGCCGGCTGTGGTGCCGGTGTCCACCCGCAGCACCCGTAGCGCCGGGTGCCTGGAGTCGCCCCGCTCGGAGTGTTCGATCGCGACGAGGTTCCCGTCCCGGCTGAGCGCTGCCGCCTCCGCCGACTCGGCGTGGGCGTACAGCAGGCGCGGTTCGGTGCCGGCTGCCACTGGCCCTACGTAGAGCGTGTGGATCTGGGTCCCGAAGTCGCCACTGCGGCCGATGACGACGGTCCCATCCTCGGCGAGCAGCAGTCCCGCGTCGTAGCCGGTCGGCAGGGGGATCGGCCGCTCGGCGTGCCGGGTGGGGGTGGAGTCGAAGCGCTGCCGCCGCCACCGGCCGAACTCGTCACCGTCGGAATCGTCGAACCACCAGATCCACCGGCCGGAAGGGTCGATGGTGGCATCGGTGGTGCCGTTCGGGCGCTCTGTCGCACGCACCAGCCGCCCGGTCGACGGCGTCCATGAGTGCACTTCCAGTGTGCCCCCGACGCTGGCGACCACGACCGCCCGATCGGGGTCGAGCTGCGCCCACTCCGGTAACCCGAAACGCTGCGCCCGGAACCGGCGCTCCCAGTCGGGCGGTGGCCACTGACCAACCTGCCCGATCGGCTCACGCGGGATCACGCCTGCCGCCGGAAACGCACCAGGAGCGCAGCCACGCCACCGATCACGGCGAGAGCCGCCACGACGAACAAGGCGATCCGACCTGCCCCGGGGCCGTCGTCTGCTTCGCCTGCCGCGTCGTTGTCGGCGGCATCCTCACCTGCGTCGTCGTCCGCGGCGGGCTGTTCGCCCGACGGATCGGAGTCGGCGCCCGTGGGCGCTGTCTCGTTCGTCGGCTCGTCGTCGGTGGCCGCGGCCTCCTCGGCATCGGCGGTGTTCTCCGGCTCGGACTCGCCGGCCCCACCTTCAGCGGGCTCCTCCCCGGTGCCGGCCGTGGCCGTGAAGGTCAGCTCGCCGTCGATCGGGTGACCGTCGGCGGAGACCACGCGCCAGATCATCGTGTACTCGCCGGCAGCCAGGTCCGCTGCGAGCGGTTGCGTCACCTCAGGGCCGTTCAGCACGGGATCGCCCTCTCCCGCCTCCGCACCGTCCGGGCCGGTCACCTCGATGCTGGTGCCCATCTCCAGGATGTCCTCGTTGAAGGTCAGGACCACCTCGGTGGGCGGTGTGTCGAGCACCGCCCCGTCTTCCGGGTCGGAGGAGATGAGTGCACTGTGTGCCGACGCCGGGGCTGCCGGGAGAATCAGGGCGGTGGCGGCCGCAACGACGAACGCCACGATCGAGGTACGGGCGAGCGGAGAACGCATGGCATCAGCGTAAGCCCGGGCGAGACCTCCTCCGGCGAGTTGCCGGCTGTGGCCCGTGTGAGTCCGCTCGCACGGACCACAGCGGGCAACTCGCAGCTCCCGCCGCCGCCCATCACCGCGCGCAGATCGACGCGATGTGGATACATTGCAGGAGGCGAGTGCACCAGTCCCCGCAGAGCAACCAGTCGGGCCAGATCCGCGGGACCGGTCAGCCTCGCCAGGCCGAACCCACTGTCGGAAAGGGACCATCGATGCCGATCACCCACGAGGTGCGGGTTCACCCCAGCTCAGCGAACCTGCCTCGCACCGAGCAGCTCGCCTGGAAGCTTGCCGAGGTTGCGACCGACCCCGCTGACCTTCCCGGCGAGGTGGTGGATATGGTGATCAACCGCATCATCGACAACGCCGCGGTGGCCGCCGCCTCGCTGCTGCGTGAACCGGTCGTGGCCGCCCGCGGTCAGGCCCTCGCGCATCCCTACCATCCAGGTGCCTGCGTCTTCGGCCGCAGCTCCGAGCTGCGCGTCAGCCCCGAATGGGCAGCCTGGGCGAACGGCGTGGCGGTCCGTGAGCTCGACTTCCACGACACCTACCTGGCGGCCGACTACTCCCACCCGGGCGACAACATCCCCCCGATCCTCGCCGTCGCCCAGCACACCGGTGCCGACGGAGCCGCCCTCGTGCGCGGGATCGCCACCGGCTACCAGCTGCAGGTCGACCTGGTCACCGCCATCAGTCTGCACAAGCACAAGATCGACCACATCGCCCATCTCGGTCCCAGTGCCGCTGCCGGCATCGGCACCCTGCTCGGGCTGGAGACCACCACCATCTTCCACGCGATCGGGCAGGCACTGCACACCACCACCGCCACGCGGCAGTCGCGCAAGGGCGAGATCTCCACGTGGAAGGCGTACGCGCCCGCCTTCGCCGGGAAAGTCGCTGTCGAGGCGGTCGATCGGGCGATGCGCGGCCAGTCCTCTCCGGTGCCGATCTACGAAGGCGAGGACGGGGTGATCGCCTGGCTGCTGGACGGCCCGGACGCGAGCTACCAGGTGAACCTGCCCGCTCCGGGCGAGGCGAAGACGGGGATCCTGCGCACCTACACCAAGGAGCATTCGGCCGAGTACCAGTCGCAGGCGCTCATCGATCTCGCTCGCCGCCTGCACCGCACCCATCCCGAGCTGACCGACCCGGCGAACGTCGAGAGCATCGTCATCCACACCAGTCACCACACCCACTACGTGATCGGCTCCGGCGCGAACGACCCACAGAAGTACGACCCGCGCGCCACCCGCGAGACCCTCGACCACTCGATCCCGTACATCGTGGCCGTGGCCTTGCAGGACGGCGACTGGCACCACGAGCGCTCCTACGCACCCGAACGTGCCGCCCGGCCGGGCACGGTGGAGCTCTGGCGCAAGATCACCACCGCCGAAGATCCCGAGTGGACCCGCCGCTATCACAGCGAGGATCCGGCCGAGAAGGCATTCGGGGGCCGGATGGAGATCACCCTGACCGACGGGCGTAGGCTCACCGAAGAGATCGCCATGGCCGACGCCCACCCGCTGGGCGCCCGGCCGTTCGCGCGCGCCCAGTACATCGAGAAGTTCCGCACGTTGTCCGACGGCGTGCTGGAACCAGCCGAGTCCGCCCGGTTTCTCGAGTTGGTCCAGCGCCTGCCGGAACTGACCCCCGAGGAGGTCGTGGGACTGACGGTGGCTGCCAGATCCGGGTTGCTCGGCACAGTGCGCAACCCCAAGGGGCTGTTCTAGGTGCTGTATTCCACGCTCACCCCGGCGGCCAAGCGGGCGCACCTGCGCGAATCCCTGGCCAGCGGTCAGTTGCTGCGCTTCCCTGGGGCGATGAACCCGCTCTCGGCGCGGTTGATCGCAGAGAAGGGCTTCGAGGGCGTCTACGTCTCCGGAGCGGTGATCGCCGCCGACCTGGGTCTGCCCGATATCGGGCTCACCACGCTGCCGGAGGTGGCCACCCGTGCCGGGCAGGTCGCCCGGATGACCGATCTGCCTACCCTGGTGGACGCCGACACCGGTTTCGGAGAGGTGCTCAATCTCGCCCGCACGGTCCAGACCCTAGAGGACGCCGGCCTGGCCGGCTGCCACATCGAGGACCAGGTCAACCCGAAGCGCTGCGGTCACCTGGATGGCAAGTCCGTCGTCGACCTGGCCACCGCGACCCAGCGGATCACTGCCGCCGCCGATGCCCGGCGAGACTCCGCATTCCTGCTGATGGCCCGTACGGACGTGAGGGCACTGGAGGGGGTGAGGGCCGCCGTCGAGCGGGCGAAGGCCTTGGTGGACGCGGGGGCGGACGCCATCTTCCCCGAGGCCATGCGTGACCTGCGCGAGTTCGAGGCCATCGCCAGTGCCGTGGACGTGCCGGTGCTGGCGAATATGACCGAGTTCGGCAAGTCCGAGCTGTTCACCACGTCCCAGCTTGCCGATGCCGGGGTGCAGATCGTCATCTACCCGGTGACGTTGCTGCGGTTGGCGATGGGTGCGGTGGAGGACGGACTGGACCAGATTGCGGCCGCCGGCACCCAGGCCGAGCTGGTCGAACGTATGCAGACCCGCTCGCGACTGTACGAGTTGGTCGACTACAGCGGATACGAGGAGTTCGACGCGACCGTGTACCGCGGTCGCTGAGGAGTACGCGGTCGAGGAGGACCCATGACGGACATCCACAAAGGGCTCGCAGGCGTGGTGGTCGACACCACCGCGATCTCGAAGGTCAACCCGGACACCAACTCGCTGCTCTACCGGGGCTACCCGGTGCAGGAGCTGGCGGCGAGATGCTCCTTCGAGCAGGTCGCCCACCTACTCATCCACGGCGAACTCCCGACGACGGACGAGCTCGCCCAAGCGCAACGGCTGGAACGGTCGCTGCGGCCGCTCGACCCGCGCACCAGGGAACTGATCGACTCCCTGCCCGCCACGGCGCACCCGATGGATGTGGTGCGTACCGCCGTCAGCCAGCTGGGCACCTTCGACGACACGCTGGGCCAACCCGATGGGCTCACTGACCGGACGCTCAACCAGGGCCGGGCGATGTACCTGTTCGCGCAGCTGCCCTCGATCGTCGCCTACGACCAGCGCCGCCGCCGCGACCAGAAGATCATCGAACCGCGCGACGATCTGGGGTATGCGGCCAACTTCCTGTGGATGACCTTCGGGGCTGAGCCGGAGCCGGTGGTCGAGCAGGGTTTCAACGTCTCGATGATCCTGTACGCCGAGCACTCCTTCAACGCCTCCACCTTCACCGCACGGGTGATCGCCTCGACGCTCTCGGACCTGTATTCGGCCGTCACCGGTGCGATCGGGGCGCTGAAAGGGCCGCTTCATGGGGGCGCGAACGAAGCTGTGATGGCCACGTTCGCCGAGATCGGCACTGCGGATCGGGCGGAAGCATGGCTGGACGAGGCGCTCGCGGCCAAGCGCAAGATCATGGGCTTCGGGCACCGGGTGTACAAGCACGGCGATTCCCGGGTGCCGACCATGAAGGCCGTACTGGACAACCTGGTGGATCACTACGAGCAGCAGGACCTCGGCGAGCTGTACACCGCGCTCGAGCAGGCCATGACCGCGCGCAAGGACATCCTGCCGAACCTGGATTACCCGGCTGGCCCGGCCTATCACCTGATGGGATTCGACACCCAGATGTTCACCCCGTTGTTCGTCGCCTCGAGAGTGACCGGATGGGCCGCCCACGTGATGGAGCAACTGGAATCCAACGCGTTGATCCGGCCGCTGAGTGAGTACTCCGGGCCGGAGCAGCGGGAGGTACCGGGCCGGCGGGACTGATGTGTGCGGCGCCCCGGCTGGGTCCTGCGGCCGCAATAGCTCATAGCCGTATAGCAGCAATGCAGCAATGCTGCGCTGCGGTTGTCGTCGTAGGCTTGGAGTTATGAGTACGCTCACCAGTCATCGCTACCTCGGAATCCAGGGCCGGGGCACGATCGCGCTGCCCGCCGACGTCCGCCGGCGCCTGCACCTGGATGAGCCGGGCGCGCAACTTGAGATGGTCGAGCGCGCCGACGGTGTGATCGAATTGCGGGCTGCGCTTCCCGTGCCAGCCGACCAGCGATGGTTCTGGACTGATCGTTGGCAGGAGCGTGAGCGCGAGGTCGACGAGCACGTGGCGGCAGGGCGTGTGGCGGTGCATGAGTCGACTGAGGGCTTCCTCGATCACCTTGACCTCGACCGCGAGTGAAGTTCGAGACGACGCCGGCCTTCGACAGCGACTACCGCAGGCTCAAGCGGGAACACGCCCAGACGTTCAAGAAGGTGGTCCGGGAGAAGTTCGCGCCTGCTTGCGACGCTCACATCGAGGATCCCTCAGCACCATGGCCAGCCGGGCTCCGCGTGAAGTCGGTGCAGTCGGCACCGGGCGTACTTGAGATGCCTTGGTCCTTCGCCAGTCCGGACGGCCGTGCGACTTTCGAGCTGGTCACAGTCGGCGGCGAGCTGCGATGCCGGTGGCGGCGAGTTGGCGACCACGATGTCTTCAAGCAGCCCTGACCGACCGCGGGCCGCTCGGCGTCCTGTGACATCGCTGAGGGACCTCCGCCCACGTCGCGTCGAGGTGTCTTCAGAGGAGATCCTGCGCGAACTCAGAGGCGAGCGGTGATCACCCTCTGCCTCGACGTGACAGCGTCAGGCACCTGCTACGCTCCCGGTATGCATTCGGTTCGTTGGTATTGGTTTGCGTCGGCTCCGGCCGCCGCATCCTGCTGACGCGCGCGACCGGAGCCGACCAAGGCGTGGACCACGAGGTCCGCGCCTTCGCCATTTCAGGCGGGCGCTCCGGGCATCTTCGGCGGGTCCGCCCTCATCACACGAGACGAGGACCTGAGGATGACCACGACTGCCGCTGAACGCACCCACGATCTGCGGGTGCTACGGATGGACCCGCTGCCCACACCCGGTGAGGTGCTCGCCGAGCTGCCCTTGCCGGATACGTCCGCCGATCTGGTGGCACGCGCCCGTGCCGAGACCGCCGACGTGCTCCGGGGCGACGACGACCGGCTGCTGGTGCTGGTGGGCCCGTGCAGCGTGCACGACCCGGTCGCGGCGATCGAGTACGCCGGGCGGCTGGCCAGCGCTGCTGAGAGGTACGCCGACGACCTGCTCCTCGTCATGCGCGTCTACTTCGAGAAGCCGCGTACCACCACCGGGTGGAAGGGACTCATCAACGATCCGGGCCTCGACGGCAGTTACGACATCCCGCGCGGGCTGCGCCTGGCCCGGCAAGTGCTGCTCGACGTGCTCGCCGAGGGTGTGCCGGCGGGGTGTGAGTTCCTCGAGACGACCTCGCCGCAGTACATCGCCGACACTGTCAGCTACGGTGCGATCGGCGCTCGCACGGTCGAGTCGCAGGTGCACCGCCAACTGGCCTCTGGGCTGTCCATGCCGGTGGGTTTCAAGAACTCCTCCGACGGCGACCTCCAGGTGGCCGTGGACGCGTGCGTGGCCGCCGCCTCGCCGCAGGCGTTCCTGGGCGTTGACTCCGAGGCGAGGGCGGCGCTCGTGGAGACCGCGGGCAACCCGGACTCGCACGTGATCCTGCGTGGCGGGCGCCGGGGACCGAACTACGGGGTGGAGCATGTGCGCGATGCCGCCGAGCGGTTGGGGCGTGTCGGGCGCTCCGGTGTGGTGGTCGACGCCAGTCATGGCAACTCCGGCAAGGACCACGTGCGTCAGGCACAGGTGGCGGCGGAGATCGCGGGCGCGGTTGCTGCGGGTGAGCGCACAGAGGCCGGGGTGATGCTCGAGAGCTTCCTCGTCGCGGGAAAGCAGGAGCCGGCGCCGTCGGGCCTGACCTACGGCCAGTCGGTCACGGATGCCTGTATGTCCTGGGAGGTGACCGAAGGCGTGCTGGAGCAGCTCGCGGCCGCTGTACGGGCGCGCCGGGGGTGAGGCGCGCCGTCGGGGATGGGTGTGGCGTGGCTGGGCCGCCGGGGACGGGTGGCTGCGGTGTCGGCCCGCCCGGTGACTAGCCCGCCCGGTGACTAGCCCGCCCCGACCCCGCTTTCGTGGGTCCGAAACTCAGGGTCGAACCCCTTCAGGGGCCGAAAGATTGACCCGTGAAATCGGGTGCGCGAGTGCGAGCGGCGTGCGGGGGTCTGAAACTCAGGGTGAAACCCGAGTAGGGGTCAATTCTTCGGCCCGTGGGCGATGCCGCACACCGCGCGGGGACAGCCGTGCAATCGCGTGCGCGTCAGCGTGCGACGTAGCAGCGACATAGGGACGGCAGTCTCGGACCGTAACCAGGTAGACGCGAGGAACGGCGGACGAGGGCATGGCAACACCGGAGCATCAACCTGGGCCGCCGCAGATCCCTGGGCCCGGTTCCGCATTCCCCCAGGCTCCCGCGGTTGCACCGCGGCGCCGCGGATGGGTGGTGCTCCTCGCGGTCGCCGTGCCAGTTCTCGTGGGCGGCCTGGTCATCGCCCTGGTGCTGCCGCGGCTCCTCGGTGGGCCGTCGGCATCGGAGCCGCCGTTGCGTGCCTATCCCGAGCAACCGACCGAGGCGTGGACGCTGACGGCGTCTGAACTCACCGCCTCAGATGAGGGGTGGCTCCAGGGGGTGCCTGCATCTCTTGGTGAGGACACGATGGTGGTGGTCGCCGGCAGCGGAGAAGAGAGCGCGAGCATTGCTGCCATCAGCATCACGGGAGAAGTTCTCTGGCAGGTGGAGGAGGACCGGACCATCGCATGTGTGGTGGGCAACGACCGCATTGCGTGCGTGGTGGGGCCCGCCGGCGAAGAGATACTCGTTCTCGATGGTGACGGCTCCGAGCGCGCCCGGTTCCCCTCACCGGTCGCTGTCGATGCGATCTATCCGCTCGAGGACGGTGTGGCGCTGCTGGGAGACCGAGAGGAAGGATCCCCGGTGCTGCGCCTGCGGGACGACGGCACGCAGGTGTGGGAGCAGCGCCTGACCGTGCAGAACCCGGACTGGCTCCCACCGACTCTCGTCGAGGACGCCGGGACTCTCGTTGTGTCCTATCCGATCGACCAGCCGTGGGGCTTGCCGGCTGGTGACCCGTGGGAGTTCGACCTCGAGACTGGCCAACTCGTTGCCGCTGGTGGCACCACCTGCTGCAGGTTCGACGACGGCACCGTGCTCGAGATCGGCGAGAGTGCCAGCAGTTGGGTCAGTGTGGACGGCGAGGTGACCGTACTCCCGGGTCGGGCGACGTCCGCGCTCACCTGGGGAACCGAGCCCAGGCTGTGGGGGACCGCGGTGGCACTGGTTCCGAACTGGGATACCTTCACCGTGCTCGACCAGGCCACGCTGTCGGTGTACCAGCGTGGGAGTACCGTGCCGCTCGCGACAATCACCGATGTCTGGCCGGAAGAGGCAAGCAGCGAGTATGGCCCGGTGATTCCCGTAGTCGTGTCGCCGGAGGTGATCGTGCTGGTGATTGCGGACGCGAACGCGGCCTTCGCTCTGCGCGCATATACCCCGGAGGGGACGCGGCTGTGGTCGGTGACCTTGGACAGCGGGCTCCGGGGGCTCCCGATGAGCGATGGGGCCCGGGTGGTGGTCGACGATGACGACGGCACGATCCGGGCCTTCTCCATCCTGGACGGATCCGAACAGTGGCGCCTGCCGTCGGAGGCGCAGGGCATGCTCGTGCCGTTGGATCGGCACCTGATGCTGGTCTCCAATGGTGACGCCGACCATTCGATCACTCTGCTGAATCCATGACTCGCGAGGAGATGACCGTGGGCTCATTCATCGAGGCCCGTTCGCTGATCGTTGCGGGCGCCATCGTCGCCCTGCTTGCCGGGTGCACCGCCCCGGGCACTGCCGGAGGTTCGCAGACGCCCGCTGATTCTGGTGCCGGGTCCGATGCGAGCGCGGACAGCGGCGGCCCGGCCGATGGCGCTGCGGACGCTGGCGACGGCTCACAACCGGAGCCCCGGACTGAGCCCGCGGATACGGTGCTGGACCCGCTGTACCAGACCGGTCCCGGATACGCGGTGAGCCTCGGCGACTACCAGCTGATCACCGCGCAGTCGATGGAAGCAGTTGGAGTCGATTGCCCGAATGTGAACCCGTTCCACGTGGACGAGTTCGCCGGCACCGAGTACGCCTACTACGTCCGGGACGGGCAGCAGGATCTGCTCGGCCAGCTCCCGGAGTGCGACCCCACCAACCACGTGGGCAGCTGGGCACTGCTGGAGCGGGAGCCGGGCATCCCTGGGCTCGTCGAGGTCTCGTTCCAGGCGATCGACGAGGACTCCTTCCTGGTCGACGCGGATGAGGTTGAGCCGGTCGAGTGCCTCAGCAGCGACACGGCGGCCCTGTGCCAGGTGAGGGATCAGACGTGGGCGACATTCGCCTCCGCTCCCCTCGAAGGAGATCAGCAGGAGCAGTACGACCAGCTGACCGCGATGGCACAAGAGCTGCTCACCGTCGTGACTGAATCCGAGCAGGGGTACCTGCCGTCGTCGGGCGTGGACATGTACTACCCGCACGGTCCTGGCGTCCCCATTACTCTCGGCGACCTCGCGCTGGTGACGGCCGAGGACCTGGGGCTCTCGTTCCACCTGCGCGAAGCCGGTGGCACATGCGACCGCACCGACTACCTGAACTCCTCGACCGTGTACTACCTACCGGAGGGGTCGGGCGTGGCAGGGCTCGAGATGAGCGACGGCGACTGCAATCTCTTCAACGAGTTCCTCGCCGGCGACATCCCCGAACTGGTGAGGCTGGAGTCGCCCCACTACCAGATTCCGTACGGGCAGCCTCAGCCGGAGTCGAGCTCATGTGACCTCCAAGAGCAGGTCGTGTCCTGTTTCTACAACCGTGACGTCTATCAGGTGGGGCTGAGCCGTCAGCTCGGTGCATCCGACGGTCGTGACGACTGGGAGGCGCGGCTGCTCGAGATGGCTCACCAGTACGTCGACGTCCTCGCCGAGCAGGTCGAGGGTGGGACAGTCAGGATCGCCCAGGAGGAACTGCCGTCAGGCCTCTAGGGGCCTCACCACTCCCACCGGAACCCCACCCCCTCGCCTGATATCGCACCGAGATAGCGGTGAGCTTCGCCGTCGGCGTTGGGCGTGACCGGCTCAGCCGAGAGCGGACCGGACCCTAGTCGATCGGCGGACCATCGGCACCACTCCAACCGGCGCGGCCGGCAGCGAGGATGGAAGGCCACATGAACGGTGACGTTCTTCGCTTCGTTCCGGCTGACGCGCCGCACGAGCGGCTTGGGCGGGTGCTCGTGGGCGAACAGCACCTGGTACTCCAGGGACGCCGTCTCGCCAGGTTGGAGTGGCTCGGTCAGTGTGATGTCGACGGCGTGCAGGTCTGGTATACCGCTCGGGGTCATGTCGGCGGCACTGCCCCCGCGCAGTACCTGCACCGCGGTCACATCGCCGTCGAAGCGGCACTGCAGGTTCGCCACGGGTGCGTGGGCGCGGATCACCTGCACCGTGCGGTGCTCCACAGGACGCCCGTCCGGACCGAGCCGGTGGAAGTCATGCGCGGATACCGTCTGGTAGGCCGCCGCGGAACGGGGCGAGACCCTCCCGGTCAGGGGCACAGCGGGCGGGAGGGCTACGGACGGGTCGGGGTCCTCATCCAGCAGCAGGCTCCACGCGGTACGTGCTTCGGCGTCACTGATCCCGAACGCCTCGATGATCAGCTGCAGCATCGTCGGCGGCAACGACCGCCCGGAGAGTGCCCGCGAAACCCTGTCCTTGAGCCGCCGTGGGAGCGCGATGTCGAGTTCGGAGGCCTGGCCCGTCTCCCACAGGTGCTTGCTCAGCACCGTCGCAACAGCCGCCTGGCTCAGCCCCTGCCGGTGCCGTTTGCAGTAGGGCAGCCACACCTCCCGGTAGGAGCGGGTGAGCAGGTCGCATACAAAGGACGCCGCTCGTGGTTCAGTGCTGATCCTGGGTTCTTCAGTCAACTGCATGGTGGGTGGCCGGTCTCTCGCGCTCGCGTCGAGGTCACTGGTTGAGACTTCAACGTAGGGCCGAGGGGCGTCCGCCGGTAGGTGTACTTTCTCACCACAGGCGGCAGGAGGGTGTGGTGGTGGTAGAACGCAAGACGATCGGACTCGTTGAGGATCATCCCCTGGTCGCGCTAGGGCTGCAGGGCTCCCTGGAAGCCGACGGCGTAGCCTCCGTCTGGGCGCCGGCAGTCGCCGAACTCCTGCAGCTCGAGCGTCACCTGGACCTCGCTGTACTCGATCTGAACCTTGCCGACGGCTCTCGTGTGGCCGCGAATGTGGCTGCCCTCCGCGCCGCTGAGCTGAACGTGCTCGTGCTCACGGGCGCCGACAATGCCGCACTTGTGCGCGAGGCGGCCCGCAGCGACGTGCTCGGGATCGTCCGCAAGTCGCTGCCCGAGCACGAGGTACGAGAGGCGGTGCAGGCGGCCCTGCGCGGGGAGACGGTGACGTCGCTGGAGTGGGCCGCTGCCCTCGACGCCGACCCTGACCTCCCCGACGCTCGCCTGAGCCCCCGTGAGCGCGAGATCCTCGCTCTGTATGCCTCCGGGGAGCAGGCGAAGAGCGTGGCACGCGTCACCGGACTCACCGCCGCGACCGTGGCGAACTACATCAGCCGGATTCGCACCAAGTACGCCGATGTGGGCCGTCGGGCTGAGAGCCGCGTGGACCTGTACCACCGGGCCGTCGAAGACCGTCTCATCCAGGACGGCGGATGACCGAGTCCGGCGCACGCGCCCGGATCGAACGCCTCGTCGTGGTCGCAGTAGGGGTGGCTGCTGCTGCGTACACGGTCGTGTGGCTCGCGCTCGCCCAGAGCCAGTTCGGGCTGCTCACCCCCGGGTGGGGGCCGCTGTTGTACGTCCTGTGCAGTGCCCTCCCAGTGCTGGCCGGTGCGCTCGCCTTCCTCGGCAGGTGGATCGGTGGACCCGCGGGCCTGATGCGGTGGGCGCGAGTGGTTCTCGTGGGCTACTGCTGTGTCTACGCCTTCGCGTTGCTGGCGTGGGTTCCCCTGATGGTGGTTCCCACGATGCCCGGCGAGGGTGCTCCGTGGACATGGCAGATCTCCTCTATCCCGACGTCGGCCGCTGCGGCGATCCTGTCCGCCCGCCTGGCCTGGGCGTACTACGGCGGCGTCGTGGTCGCCACCACGCTGTTGCGTCAGCTGGCCTCACCCGGGCTGGAATGGCCGGTCGCCGTGCAGGACGGCCTGTTCCTGGCCATGCTGGCGGGGATCCTCACGCTGCTGATCCGGGTGACACTGGGTGCCGGTGGGGCGCTGGACGACGCCGCGGCGCAGGCACGAGATGCCGCCAGATCCGAGGCGGCGGCACGGAGCACCGCCTGGCACCGGGCACGGCTGGACGCACTCGTTCACGACCGCGTCCTGTCAGTCCTGCTCGCGGCCGGCCGGGCTGGGCCCGAGGCGCGCGAGCAGATCCGCAGCGCGGCACGGGCGGCCCTTGACGTGCTCGATCCCGCGGCCGAAGCCGCACCGATCTCCGGGCCGGAGATGGTGGCGCGACTGCGATCGGTTGTCCCCGACGGAGTGGTCGTGACGGTCGACAGTGCCGAAACTGCTGTTGCCACAGCGGCGGTGCCGGCCGATGTAGCCACCGCGCTCGTGGAGGCGGCGGGCGAGGCGGCGCGCAACAGCATGCGCCACGCCGGCCAAGCGCGCCGGGAGATCGCGATGCGCATCGATCACGGATCCGTTCGTATCACCGTGGCTGATGACGGGCGAGGATTCGAGCCGGCGCACGTTCCGCCGTCGCGGCTGGGACTGCGGGCGAGCATCGTGGACAGGATGGCGAGCCTGACCGGAGGCCGTGCGCAAGTGCACTCCCGGCCCGGGCGCGGAACCGTGGTCACCCTCACCTGGACGCAGAGCCGATGAGTGGGCGGACCCTGGCCGGGTTCTTCCGGCTCGACGAGTGGCCGGGGCGGGTGATCCTCGCGCTCTTCACCCTCAGCAACACGGTCAACACCCTCGCCACGCTGAACGCCGTCCGTTCCCCGGTTGCTGCGGTAGCGGCGCTGATCCTCGCCACAGCGGGGGCGGTGCTGCTGTTGCTGCCCACCCGCTCCTCGCGCTATCCGCGCGCTGCCGCCTATGCCGTGGTCCTCATCGTCGTCGGGCTCTCGCTCGCCTCCTGGAACCTGCCCGCCTCCGGCTGGCCCGGCTGGGCCTCGTGGAACTGGTTCGCCAGCACGCTGCTGCTGATCGTGCTGGTGCTGCGCGGCCGCGTGCTCGCTGCGTGGATTGGCTTCGCTCTTCACGTGCTGTTGGTGTTCGGGTGGGTGGCCCAGGCCGGGCGCCCACTCATCCAAGGGGTCGAGTTCGTCGTGCACCATGCCGTGCTGCTGGTGGTGTTCACCGTGTTCTCGAGTGTGCTGCGCCGCACCATGAGATCGATCGCCCAGGTTGAGCAGGCGCACCTTGAGCTCGTCAGCAGCAGGGCCTGGGCTGACGCCGCAGCCGGTGCGCGCGAGGAGCGGGTGGCCCGCGTGACGTTGGCGGCTGGTGACCTGCTGGAGATCCTGAGTGCGGACACCCCGCTGACGGACCAGCACCAGCGGGAATGCCTACTGGCGGAAGCCACCATCCGCGATGTGCTGCGCGGAGGCGTCCTGGCCAGTGACGACGTGCTGGCGGCCGCGCGGGACGCGCGCTTGCGGCACGTGACGGTACAACTCCTCGATGACGGCGGCCCCTCGCGCCCGGACGGCGGTGATCTCGAGCGGATGCACGAGGCGGCATGCGCCGCTCTTGAGCGCGCCGACGACGGGACGCTCACGATCCGGCGGCTTCCGCCAGGACGTCCCCAGCTGGCCACGATCCGCCTGGCCACTGCGGGCCGTGCTGAACGGCTCGACGTGCCCGCGCGCACACCGCAGCGCGACGTAGCCGCGACATAGGTTGGTGATCCTGACAGTATTGCCCGACCACTCCGAGGAGCGTCTGTGAGTGAGCCACCCTCTGTTGGTCGACCCCGACGGCGTTCAGCCAGGCTGGTCGTGATGGCCGCCATCGCCGTGGTGCTGGTTGTCGCAGTGATCGGTGGCATCTTGTGGTTCCGCGACGATACGTCCTCGCCTGCGCCGGTGGGGTCCGGCGACGCGGACGCACAGGCCGTGGCGGAGGTGTTGCGCGGCCTACCGCAGGATCCGGCGGCCGGTTTCAGCGCGGATGTCGCCGACGAGGTGGCGAGCGATCCGCACCAGTACGTGCCCGATGGGGCGGTGATCGAACCGGATCAGGAATCGTGGCAGGAACTGGCCGAGGACATGGGCACGGTGGATCTGGTGATGACGATGCCGGACGGCACCCAGCGTGAGTACCGCGCCGTCATGATCCGTGAGGAGGGGGCGTGGGTGGTAGCCGCGACGATCGAGATCGAGGTGACGGGATGACCACGAGAGCGATGCCGATCGAGCGGCGGGGAGGCCGGCGTGTGGTGCTGTTCGCCGCGTTGCTGGTCGTGGCAGTTGTGCTCCTGACAGCGGTGGTTGCCAGGCCGGCGGGCGCCGCACCTGCGGGTCCGGATGGGGCGGATGACCCGGGCGCCCCGGAGTGCACCGGGAGCGGACTGACCCACGCCGGGATTGACCCGGCTGACACGGCGAACGATGGTTCCGCGCTGACCCACGTCCCGCTCCAGGACGGCAGCTTTGTCCCAGTTGTGCTGGTGCACGGGTGGCGGGGATCGGTCGGCACCTGGGATCTGCACATGGACCTGAGCGAGAACGCGACGGCCGAACCGGGCACCTCGCACCGGTCGTTCGTGGGGAACCTGCAGGATGTTCCCGGGGTGAGCGTCTTCACCTTCGACTATTCCAGTGTCAATACGTCCTGGGTGACAGCCCCGGCGATCGGGCCCACCCTGGCTACCCACATCGCCTGTTTGCACGATGCCTTCGGCCAGGACGTGATCGTGATCGCTCACTCGATGGGTGGCCTGGCCACGAGGCAGGCATTCGCCGAAGCCCCCGAGGCGGCCGAGATGGTCAGCCAGGTGATCACCTACGGGACGCCGAACACCGGCTCCGACCTTGCAGCTGGGGGAGTCACCACCGCGGTGGCGTTGCTCGCCGTGAATGCGGCACCCGATCCGGACCGCACGATTCGTGACCTGGCCGGCGACGCCGCCGTGGACCTGGCCACGGGCTCCCAGGCACTCGCCGAGCTGCCGGACTGGCCGGACGGGCCCGCGGTTCATGCCTTGTACGGCGATACCAGCATCGAGATCCCGACAATGGGCCTTCTCGCGGGCCCGCGCCCTGGCGGTATCACCGTGGAGATGGGTGACATGATCGTCCCCACCTCCTCCGCCACAGCAGGGGCGAGTACCACCGACGGTGTCACGTGCGACTACTCCTACAGCCTGACCCGCCGGGCCGGCGAGGCAGTTGAAGAGCTCTTCCAGGTGCTGGGCACGGACCGTACCCGGGCAGGTAATCCGATCGGTGCGCGGGCCCCGTGTTTCCACGGCAATCTCATGCGTACCCTGGAGCTCCACAACGCGATGCTCGGGTATGTCGTCGACGACCTCGAGGCACGTGCTGTCCCCTCACTAGACCTCGACGAGAGCGCCGTGCCAGATGACCTGCGCGGCCAGTGGTGCTACCGCAGCAACCCGGACGACTGTTTCAGTTTCGCGGAGCAACTAGTCGAGCACCCCGGAAGCCTGTTCCTCGACTCTGGATCGGGCGAAGTGCGCTCAGACGGCAGTGTGGCTTATGGATTCTGCTTCGATCTCGGCACGTTCACTGACCCTGACGGGTGCGCGCGGGCCAACCTCTCCGGCTACACATTCTTCCCTGCGGGCGTGCCGTGGGACTGCGAGGCGGCCAACCCCCGCACTAAGGCACCAGAGTCATCTCCGTGGGAGTACGAGGGTGGATGCAACCCCGACTTCAGCGATCAGCACGACCTGGCAGAGGACCGGCTGGTCAGGTGGGCGAACCATCCTTTCGACGAGGATCTGAGTTTCCACGATGCCGAGCCCTGGTATCGCCGCTGACGTTCACCATTCCCACCCGAATCCGAACCCGACCCCCTCGGCCTCGATCGCCTCGACGAAACGGTGAGCTTCGCCGTCGGAGTTGAGCCGAACCGGCTCGGCGGAAACCGGCTCGGATTCCAGGTGGTCGGTGTTCCAGCGGCACCAATGAAGGCTGCGGGGGCGGCGGTCGAAGGCAACGTCGATGGCGACATTCCCGGAGCGTTTCAGGCTCACCCGCCGGAACAGCGGTTCGGGTGGCTCTTGGTAGGCGAGATCGTGCGGTACTCCAGGGACGCCGTCTGGCCGGCTTCGAGCGGTTCGGTGAAGGTGATGTCGACGGCATGGAGCCCCGGAATCCCGCTGGGGACCAACTCGGCCGCACGACCGCCGCGTGGCACCTGCACGACCGCGGCGTCGGTGTCGAAGCGGTACTGGAAGGTGGCCAGCGGGGCATGCGCGCGGATCACGTGCACGGTCCGCTGCCCTCGACTGGTGGGTCCGTCGGATTCGCGGCCACGCGAGCGATGCTATCGAGAATGCCCGCATGCATCGCCGGTGCTCGGCATACTGGGCCCGGAAGTCAGCAGGCCCACGTCTGAAGGAGACCCCATGACCACCGTCACTGTGCCCGAGCCCGTTCATTCGTTCATCGAGACCGTCAATGCCCACGACGAGCAAGGCTTCCTCGACGCGTTCACAGCCGACGGTTTCGTGGACGACTGGGGCCGGGTCTTCACTGGCCGGGCGGAGATCAAGGGCTGGAGCGACAACGAGTTCATCGGCGCGACTGGCGTGCTCACCCCGAAGTCGGTCACCACTGACGGCGACCTCGTCACCGTGATTGGTGACTGGCGCAGCACCCACGCGAATGGGCTCTCCCGGTTCGCATTCCGGATCGCTGGTGACAAGCTCGCCTCGATGACCATCCGCGAAGGCTGAGACCCGCAACGCCGCCGTTCCGAACGAGAAGGGTAACTTTCCAGATGTCCGTACTTGCCCGCCCCTCCCACCGCCGTTCCGAGGTCGGTGCTGCGGAGTTGTTCTTCGACCTGGTCTACGTCTTCGCGATCATCCAGCTCTCCCACCTGCTGCTGCATCACCTCTCCTGGCACGGTGCCGCCGAGACGGTGATCGTGTTCGCCGCCGTCTGGTGGGGCTGGAACTACACGGCATGGGCGATGAACTGGCTCGACCCGCAGCGCACCGGCGTGCACCTGTTCACCGGGGTGCTGATGCTCGCCTCGCTCGGAATGGCGGTCGCGATCCCGGAGGCCTTCGGTGACAAGGCATGGCTGTTCGTCGCCTGCTATCTCTTCGCCGGCGTGCTGCGCCCGGTGATGATGATGGTGGTCTTCCGTGGCCAGCAGATGGCGGCGAACTACCGGATGCTGCTGCTGTGGACGCTCGGAGCAGGCGTCTTCTGGGTGGCGGGCGCGTTCGTCGATGACGAGCTTCGGCTGTGGATCTGGCTGATCGCGGTGGTGATCGACTACGCGGCGCCGCTGATGAACTTCCGTGTGCCGGGTGTGGGCGCGGCGCCGATGCAGCTGTGGGACACCGACGCCGAGCACCTCGCCGAGCGCAATCGCCTCGTGTTCATCATCGCCCTAGGCGAGTCGATCCTGCTGATGGGTGGTGCCGTGGTGGACGCGGGCGATCTGACCGCGTCGCTGGCGCTCAGCCTGCTGCTGGGCTTCGCTGGGCTGTTCGTGCTTTGGTGGAACTACTTCGCGCTCGCCGGGCACCAGGTCGAAGGTGCCAAGACCACGACGGCGGCCCTGCGCTCCGCTTTCGCCTACGCCCATGCGTTCATGGTGCTGGGCGCGATCCTGTTCGCGGTCTCCGTGGAACTGCGTCTCTCCCACGAGCACCTGACGCCCACCGTGGTGATTGTGACCGTGGCCGGCCCGCTCGTGTACCTGGTCGGCAACCTGCTCTACCTGGGCTCGCGGTTCGGCCGGTTCGCCCGTTCCCGGTTCGTGGCGATGGCCGCACTGGTGCTGATCGGCGCGGTGGGCGTGCTCGTGGCAGACCAGCTGCCCCCGGTGGTGCTGAGCCTGGCCGTGCTCGCGGTCACGGGCTCCTTGGCTGCTCTGACTGCCTACAGCCGGAGCATCTCCCACGCTGAACGCTGACTTCTTCGACTTCCGGCGGCGACGCCGAGGAAGTCAGCGTCCGCAGGTGGGCTCGTGGGACCTGGTGGGGCTAGCGGATGAAGCGTGGACCCGTGGCTGGGTCGTAGGCGAGGGCGTCGGCGATGCGTTGACGGGAAGTCTCCTGCAGGTCCTCGGGCAACACATCCGACGGGAACCAGGCCACCTCGAGGGATTCGTCGTCGGCCACGTGCGCTGCGCCGTCGAGGTAGCGGCACCGGAAGGTGAGGTCGAGGTAACTGGCGCGGTCGCCGTTCGGGTAGGTGATCTCGTCCCCGCTGAGCGCTGAGACCAGGGCGTCCACCTCGACCCGGATCCCCGTCTCCTCGGCGACTTCCCGGATCGCAGCGACAGCCGGCTGTTCGCCCGGGTCGAGGATGCCGCTGATGACCGCCCAGCGGCCGGTGTCGGCACGGCGGCCGAGCAGGATGCGATCGTTGGCGTCGAACACCACGGCACTCACTCCGGAGAGCCACAAGTGAGCGGTGCCCACGTGACGGCGGAGTTCGAGCACGAAGTCGGGGACTGGCATGGACCGATCCTCGCACGGTGGCGAGCGGGTTCCGTGGCATTGCCAGCCGCCCACTACGATCTGGCGAGGCCATGATCGTGGCGCGATCGAACGAGGGAGAACCGTGGGCAGCTGGACCCTGTACCGGGACGGAAAGACCATCGCACCAGGAGAGGTGGTGGCACCCGGGCAGAGACTGAGCTGGCCGCGCACCATCGGCATCGGTGCCCAGCACGTGGTGGCGATGTTCGGTGCCACGTTCCTGGTGCCGTTGCTGACTGGTTTCCCGCCGGCGACCACGCTGTTCTTCTCCGCGATCGGGACGGCCGGGTTCCTGCTGATCACCCGGGGCCGGGTGCCGAGCTACCTGGGCTCGTCTTTCGCGTTCATCGCCCCCATCGGTGCCGCGACGGCGTCGCAAGGGATGGCCACCGCCCTCGGGGGAGTGCTCGTGGTCGGCGTATTGCTCGCCGTGGTGGGCCTCGTGGTCCATCTCGCCGGGGCGCGCTGGATCGATGTGGTGATGCCGCCGATCGTCACCGGCACGATCGTGGCGCTCATCGGCCTGAACCTGGCTCCGGCTGCGTGGGGCAACGTGCAGGCCGCCCCCGTGACGGCGGTGGTCACCATCGCTGCCATCGTTCTGATCACCGTGCTGTTCCGGGGCCTGCTGGGCCGGTTGGCGATCCTGCTCGGTGTGCTGGTGGGCTACGCGGTCGCGGTGGCTCGCGGTGAGGTCGGCTTCGACGCTGTGCGGGATGCCGCCTGGGTGGGCCTGCCGCAGTTCACTGCTCCGCACTTCGATGTCGCGGTGCTCGGGCTGTTCGTGCCGGTGGTGCTGGTGCTGATCGCGGAGAACGTCGGCCACGTGAAGTCCGTAGCCGCGATGACGGGGGAGAACCTGGACGACGTGATGGGGCGCGCACTGCTGGCCGATGGTGTGGCGACGACGCTCGCCGGCGCCGGCGGCGGTTCGGGTACGACCACCTACGCCGAGAACATCGGCGTCATGGCGGCCACCAAGGTGTACTCGACGGCCGCATACTGGGTGGCGGCAGGATTCGCGCTGCTGCTGAGCCTGTCCCCGAAGTTCGGAGAGCTGGTGGCCACGGTGCCGGTCGGTGTGCTCGGCGGTGCTGGCACAGTGCTGTACGGCATGATCGGCATCCTCGGTGCGCGCATCTGGGTGCAGAACAAGGTCGACTTCTCCGACCCTGTGAACCTCACGACCGCGGGTATCGCACTGGTGGTGGGGATCGCGAACTTCACCTGGGTCGCTGGTGATATGACGTTCGAGGGCATTGCTCTGGGCACGGCTGCGGCGCTGGGGATCTATCACGTCATGCGCGCTGTCGCCCGGTGGCGGGGCACGTCGGCGGAGCCGGCGAGCCCGGCGTCGGCGGCCAGGGAAGGCTGACGGTAGCCTGCGCCAGTCCTGTGGCTACGCCTGCGGCGGGCGTGTGGCACGGCGGGTGACGCCGTCGGTGCCGTGGACCAGGTCGAGCAGGTGGCTGAGCACAGTTCCAGCCTGCGTCACGGCACTGGCTCCGGCTTGCTCGACGAGGGCGGACTCCAGTTCGGTCCGAGCCTGGCGACTGTCGGTGACGAGTTCGTGCCCGCGCTCGGTCAGCGACAGCCTCCGGACTCGCGCATCGTCGGCGTCGGCTGCGCGCTGCACGTACCCGAGGCTCTCGAGCTCTCGGACGTACTTGGACGCGGCCTGCTGGGTGACGCCGAGGTGAGCCGCCAACTCGGTCACGGTCGGCCCGCCGTCGATGAGGTGCTGGATGACGTAGCCGTGCGACGTCCGCACGCCCTGATGGCCGAGGCGGTGCAGCCGCTCGAGCAGGTAGTCGTTGGCGGCCGATCCGGTCAGCCAGGCGAGGGTGGCGATGTCGAGGGAGGCGGGGTTGACGGCAGGCATGCCTCAGTTTCGCACAACCATGGTTGAGCATTTGTAGATCAACAACTACGGTTGTGGATATGAGATCTCAGAACGAAACTGACGCGCCGTCGACGACTGCATCCGAGAGTGAGCCGTTCACCGTGCTCCGCAGGCTCCACGAGGCGCTGGAATCCGGAGGGCATGGAGAGCAGTTGCGTGAGCTCTTCGTGCCGGAGGCAGAGCTGGTGGAGCGACCGAATGTGCTCAAACCGGATGGAGCCACAGCGACCGTCGGGGACATGATCGCCGCATCCACGGCTGGGGCGTCACTGCTCGCCGTGCAGCGCTACGCGGTGCACTCGTGTGTGGCAGCGGGGGATGAGGTGGCGGTCCGCCTGACCTGGGAGGGTGAGGTGGCAGCCGACGCCGGACCGTTCCGTCGCGGGCAGGTCCTCACCGCTCACATCGCCCAGTTCGCGACAGTCCGGGACGGGCGGATCGTTCGTCTGGAGACCTTCGACTGCTACGAGCCGTTCGATCGGTAGGTCGCGTGGCGGGGAAGCCGTGCTGCAGAAGCTCGTGCCGCCGGGAATTCCCGTTGAATAGGCGATGAGTTCGCGCCCGTCGGGGGAATGACAGGAGGCCCCTGATCTGCGTTTCCGCAGGTCAGGGGCCTCCATCTGTCGGGGTGGCGGGATTCGAACCCACGACCTCTTCGTCCCGAACGAAGCGCGCTACCAAGCTGCGCCACACCCCGGTGCAGCCCGGCCAGCATAGCGGAGCACAAGCCTGAGGGAGAAACTGGCGCTGTGTGCGCAGTCACATCCGCCGGCTGCATCCGTCGACGCCGTGGGGGCAACTGGCTCTAGCGGTCAGCGCGGCGTCAGCGTCAGCACTGTCACGCTCGGGCGGCACGCGAAGCGGACCGGCGTGAACGGGCTCGTTCCGACCCCGTTGGAGACGTGCAGGTAGGTGGATCCCGCCTCGCCGGCGGCGCCGGGCCAGCCGCTGAGGCCACTGGCGCGCGCGGTGTCGAGGTCGCAGTTGGTCACGAGCGCACCGTAGCCGGGCACGCAGAGCTGACCACCGTGGGTGTGCCCGGCGAGGATCAGGTCGCAACCGTCGGCGTGCATCGCGTCGAGCACGCGCCGGTACGGGGCGTGCGCCACGCCGAGGCGAAGCACCGGGGCGTTCGTATCGCCGGCCCGGCCGGCCAGTGGAGTGGGCATCCTGTCGCGGTCCAGGTGCGGGTCGTCGACGCCCACCAGGTCCACGGGAGTCCCGTTCACCTCGACGGCGTCCCTGCGGTTGGTCAGGTCGCGCCACCCTGCCGCGGCGAACGCCAGGCCGAGCTCGTGGGCCGGCAGGTCTTCGGGCTCAGGGGCAGCCTCATGACGGCGCGGATCGGCAAGCAGATAGCGGGCCGGGTTCTTCGGCTTCGGCCCGTAGTAGTCGTTGGAGCCCATCACGAAGGCCCCCGGACGCTCCAGTAGAGGTTCCAGCGCTCGCAGCACTGCTGGCATGGACTGCGGGTGAGCCATGTTGTCGCCGGTGTTGATGACCAGGTCCGGTTCCAGCTCCGCAAGGCTGCGCAGCCAACGGATGGTGCGGCGCTGCTGCGGGAGCAGGTGCAGATCGGAGAGGTGCAGAATCCGGATCGCGGCCGCCCCAGCGGGGAGGACTGGCGCACGCACGTGCCGGACCGTGTAGGCCTTCGCCTCGGCAAGGGACCAGGCGAGCACTCCGAAACCAGCAGCGATCACTCCGGCGCCGTATCGCCGCCCCAGTGTCCCTAGCGATGCGTGGTGCGCAGGTGTCATCTGCTAGTCGTCATCGCCATTGCCGGGCCCGTTGCCGTTCCCCGGTCCGCCATTCCCGTTGCCAGGTCCGTCGTCGTTCCCGTCGTCTCCGTCGTCATCGTTGTCGTCCGGCTCCTCCTCCGGTTCCGGACCAGAACTGAAGATCACTCCCACCTCGGAGCCCGGTCGGAGCTGGCTTCCCGCACCAGGTGTGGTACCGATCGCGCGGTCCACGGGCACCGAATCGCTGGGCTGACTGCTGGCCGAATAGGGTCGGAACCCAGCCTCACGGAGTACGTCACCGGCCTCGGGCCCGCTCATCCCGACCACGCTCGGCACCGGGCGCCGCTCACCGAAGATCTCCCGGTCGCGAGCGTCCTCGAACTCCTGGACCGGCATGCCGTCGACCGCCTGGGACATGTAGTCGTGCCAGATGGGTGCGGCCGTGTTTCCGCCATACCACTGTGAGCGATAGACGCCGTTGATGGTCGCGTCGAACATCGACCGGCTACTGCTCTCCGAGTATCCGACCCATACAGCGGTGGCGAGCTGCGGGGTGTAGCCGACGAACCAGGCAGCGGAGTCGTCGTTGGCTGTTCCTGTCTTACCTGCCACGGGCCGGCCGGAGATAATGGCGTTGGCGCCCGTACCCCCCGGGCTCACCACCTCCTGCAAGGCGTGATTCATCGCGTTAGCGATCCGTGGCTCGAGGACCTGGTTGCACTCGGCATCGGGCACCGCCAGTTCCTCGCTATCAGCATTGACGACGCTCTCGATCGCAATGGGCGTGCAGTAGGTGCCGCCCGAAGCAAAGGTGGCGAAGGCGGCCGCCATGGTCAAGGGAGCCACTTCGTTCGCACCGAGAGCCATGGACGGCACCACGGCCATGGAGTAGTCGCCGTACGGCTCGTCATAGTCCGGTCCGGTGTATGGCTCGCCGAGATCGACGGTCGCGTGATGGAACCCCATCCGTTGCACGGTATCGGCGATATCACACTGATTGAGTTGGTTGGACATGTTGACGAACGCGGTGTTCACCGACTCTTTGGTTGCCTCCAGCACCGTCATGGGCCCCGTTCCGAATCCGTCAAGATTGTTGGGCTCATACGGTCGGACATCGACGAACTGTGGCAGGCACGTGTTCCAGGATGACCGCGGGAAGGACTGATTCGGTGACCCGTCGACGATCTCATTCAGCGAATGCCCATCGATCAACCACTGAGTCAGAATGAACGCCTTGAAAGTCGACCCGGTCTGGAAGCCGTTCGACCCACCGTGGGAGTTGTCGGCGTTGAAGTTCACCTGCGTGGCCCGTGGTTCCTCGTCAGAGGGGGTGCCGTAGGGCGTGTTCTGCGCCATCGCCAGGATCCGGCCCGTGCCGGGTTCGATGGTCGAGGTGGCAGTGGACACCCCGGAGTCGTCGTCCACCGGGATGTTGCTGACCAGCGCGTCGTACGCCTGCTGCTGCATCTCAGGGTCGAGCGTGGTGTGGATCTGCAGGCCGCCGCGCACCAGCAACTGGTAGCGCTCGGCCTGGGTTTCACCGAACACCGTGTTGTCGAGGATCTCTGCGCGCACGTAGTCACAGAAGTAGGTGCTGATGCCGGCGTCGCAGCCGTTCGGTGTCGGCGTGACGTCCAGCATCTCCTCGATCGGGATCGCCACTGCCTCGTCGTACTCGGCCTGGGTGATCTTCCCCTGGTCGAGCAGCAAGCCGAGCACGGTGTCGCGCCGGTTCTCCCCGTTCTCCGGATTGACCACCGGGTTCCAACCAGCAGGATTCTGCGTCTGCCCCGCCAGGAGCGCCGCCTCAGCGATCGTCAGCTCAGCAGCGCTGTGGCCGAAGAAGTAGCGAGAGGCTGACTCGACGCCGTAGTGCGAGGGGCCGAACTGCGCGATATTGAGGTACCCCTCGAGGATCTGGTCCTTGCTGCGGTGCTGCTCCAGGGAGATCGCGAGTTTCGCCTCCCGCAGTTTCCGGCCCAATGTGGGTGCGGTGGCTGCGGCGATGGCATCCGCATCCTCGGCGTGTCGGCCGGCCTCGATGAGCACGTTCTTCACGTACTGCTGAGTAAGGGTGGACCCACCCTGAGTATCGGGACTGACCAGGTTCTGCACGGCAGCACGGATCAAGCCCTCGGGATCGACGCCGCTGTGCTCGTAGAAGCGCCGGTCCTCTACCGCGACCACCGCCTCCTGCATATTCTCGGAGATCTCATCGAGCGGACGCACGATCCGGTTCTCCAGATAGAACCGCGCCAGGATCGAGCCGTCGTTGGCCAGGATCACGCTCTGCTCGGAGAGCTCTTCGCTGCCGAGTTCGGTGGGTAGCTCGTCGAACATCCGCGAGGCCGCGTCGGTGGTCGCACCGACCGTCGCCACCGCCGGCATGATGAAGCCCGCCGAGAGCACGCCACCGACCCCGGCCACCATCAGGAAGGCCAGGAACATCGAGATCAGCTGCGCCACGTTGACCGTGCGGGAGGTCGATCGCGAGGGAGGAGCCATGGGCCAAGGGTACGATGCCCGGCTGACTGTGCCCACCGTCGCGCGCGGTTCGTGGCAGGCTTCACGCTCGGCGTCGGGGACGCCGTACGAGCCGCCGCGGATACCCTCCCGTTGATCAGGGGGTTCCATCGGCCCCCTCATCCGGGGTATAACTCCGGGGTGGCCCTGTGCCACCAACGATGCATCAGGTAGATCTCGGGGGAGATCACAGCGGGTCGTGGCCGATCGGCTGTTGATGGGTCACGCCACTCGCAGTGGAAGAGGTGGGGAATGAGCATGACCTTCGATGAAGACTGGACGCTCAAGGCAGCGTGCGCGAAGCGTTCGCCGGATGAGTTGTTCGTGCAAGGGGCGGCGCAACGCCAAGTGCGCGAGATCTGTTTCCAGTGCCCGGTGCGGATCGACTGCCTCGTGGATGCGCTCGACAACCGGATCCAGTTCGGTGTGTGGGGCGGGATGACCGAACGCGAACGCCGTGCATTGTTGCGCAGCGAACCGGACGTCGACTCCTGGCGGGCGCTGCTCGGCGATGTGGATGACGCCGAACTGGACGAGTTCGTCGGCATCCGGCGGAGCCGTCGGGTCATGCGCGCAGCGGGTGCCTGAGTACACAGGGCTCCTGTGCGGCCGCGCTGAGTGCGTAGGATCACTCGTATGACACGCTGGGAGTACGCGACAGTTCCGCTGATCATCCACGCCACCAAGCAGATCCTTGACCAATGGGGCGAGGACGGCTGGGAGCTCGTCCAGGTGGTGCCGGGTCCGGACAACAACGGGCTCGTGGCCTACCTGAAGCGGGAGAAGCAGTGACAGCGTCGCAGCGTCTGGCTGAGTTGGGCATTGAGTTGCCCGACGTTGTCCCGCCCGTGGCGTCCTATACCCCGGCCGTCCGCCAGGGTGATGTCGTCTACACCGCGGGCCAGTTGCCCTTGGTGGCCGGTGCGCTCCTGCACACCGGCAAGGTCGGTGACGGGGACGGACTCGTCAGCGAAGCCGACGCCCATGCTGCCGCCAGAGTCGCCGCACTCAACGCCGTCGCCGCTGCGGCTTCCGCGGCAGGCGGCGTCGACAACATCGCCCGGGTGGTCAAGGTCGTCGGCTTCGTGGCCTCGGAGGCCACTTTCACCGGCCAGCCCCGGGTGATCAACGGCGCCTCGGACGTGCTGCAGGAGATCTTCGGTGACGCAGGCGTGCACGCACGCTCCGCCGTCGGGGTGGCTGTGCTCCCGATGGACGCCCCTGTCGAGGTGGAGCTGATCGTCGAGGTGACCACCCCGTAAACGCAAGCGCTCGACGGCGACCCACCGGCCGCCGTCGAGCGTTTCGTTGCGTGTGGTTCAGCGAGCCCGGTGGGTGAGTCGGTCGATATCCACCAGCACCACCGTGCGCCCCTGCAGCTGAATCCAGCCGCGGTTGGAGAACTCGGCCAGGGCCTTGTTCACCGTCTCGCGGGTGGCACCCACCAGCTGGGCGAGCTCCTCCTGGGTGAGGTCGTGCGTGACCCGCAGACCGCCGTCGGTCCGTTCGCCGAAGCGACGACCCAGGTCCAGCAGCGCTTTGGAGACCCGGCCGGGTACGTCGGAGAAGATCAGGTCGGAGACCTTGTCGTTGGTGCGGCGCAGCCGCAGCGCGAGGGAGCGCAGCAGGTGCTGGGACACCTCCGGTCGCTGATCCAGGATCTGCAGCAGCCCCTGATGACTCAGCTCCACCAGCTCGGTGGTGGCCAGGGCGGTCGCGGTGGCGGTGCGCTTGCCTGGGTCGTACAGGGACACCTCGCCCAGGATCTCGCCCGGCCCGAGGATGGCGAGCAGGTGCTCCCGCCCGTCCGGGGCCATGTGCCCGAGCTTGACCTTCCCAGAGCCGAGGACGAACAGCCGGTCGCCAGCAGACCCCTCGTGGAAGATCTCCTCACCGCGGCGGAACGTGAGTTCGGCGGTGCGCTCGCGGACCGCGCGGTAACTCTCGTCGCTCAGTTCGGCGAAGAGTGGGGCGGATCGGACCACGGCCTCGTCCATCAGAAGAATCCCTTCATCTCGCTGTGAGGTCAGCCACAGTCTGCCACTCTCATGGTGTTTGGCGCGCCAGCAACGCAGGCTGAGACGGGATCGTTGTGATCGATGTGGGGCGGCTCACGATATGAAGACCACGTGAGGCAACCTTCCGCAGTGCTGGGCCGTGTACAGGGTATGACCAACCATCTGCAGGCTGAGGCGCGACCCGCCGCCTCCGAAGGCTCCGACCCGGTAGAGCCGGAGCCGGACCTGACGGTGGTGGTCGAGTCCGCGGCGAGGCAGAGCCGTGATGAGGAGTTCACGGAGTTCGTCCGTACAGCGGGCGCCGATCTCGCCCGGACTGCCTGGTTCCTCTGCGGTGACGACTATCAGGCTGAAGAACTGACGCAGCAGGCCCTCGTTCGCACCTATGTGAAGTGGCACCGGGCTCGCGCCGGTGACCCGCTGGCGTATGCGCGTCGAGTGCTCGCCAACCAGCGAATCGACTCCTGGCGCAAACGCCGCCGAGAGGTTCTCGCGGCAGAACCACCTGAGCGTGTCGGCGAGGACGAGACCGGGATGCTCGCCGAGCGTGACCGGCTCGTGCGGGCGCTCCTCGCTCTTCCTCCACGTCGACGCAAGATCGTGGTCCTTCGGCACCTCGTCGGCCTTCGCGAGTCCGAGGTGGCCGATGACCTCGGGATCTCCGTGGGCACGGTCAAGTCGACTGTATCCCGCTCCCTCGCCCAGTTGAGGGCGACGCTGGGCGAACACGACCACCTCGATGAAGGGACCATCCGATGAGCCGCGCACCCCACAACTCCCGGCCCGATCCGCTCATTGCGCGCTATCACCGTGCTGCTCCCGAGGTCAGCATCGACCCGGCAGCGGTGCTGAAGGCAGGGAAGCGGCGTCGCCTCACCCGGACGGCTGGCGCAGCAGCCGTTGCCGCGCTGACCGTGACGGGTGCCGGATGGGCCGTGACGGAGCTGCCGATGAGTTCCGGCACGGCGGTGGCTACCCAGGAGCCTACCGAGAGCACTGGGCAGCCGAGCGATGCGGTGGCCGAGGAGGTGCTCGCTCTCGCTGATGAGTTGGAGGCGAATGCACAGCCGGTGCCGGAGGGGATGGCCTTCCACTATGAGGGCACCGATTGGCTGGTGACGTCGAACACAGTGGAGATGATCGGTGAGGAGCGCACGTCGAATCCGGATGGCACGATCGTCCAGGTGGAGATCCTGGCGGGTTCGGGCAGCGACCTGGTCGTCGGTGATCCGATGCCGGCCGATGCTGAGCGCACCGAGACCGGCCCGATCGAGCAGGGGCGCCCCGACTGGGCGTTCGAGGAGGACCTCCCGCTCGATCCGGACGAGCTCCGTCAGGCCTGGGTGGACAGTTGTCCCTTGGCCCCATCAGTCGGCGCGACCGAGTACCGATGCGTCTACGTCGGTATGCAGGAAGCTGTGCCGATCGCGACCGACGCACTGGCCGCTGCCGCGCTCCGAGTCCTTGCGGCCGAGCCCGACGTCGAGATCGAACGGATCACCGACATGCTGGGCCGGGAGCGGATCGCCGCCACCTTCGATCTGCCCGACGAGGGACTGTGGAGTTACCTCATCGACCCCGAGACCGGCCGGATCGACGGTGCTCAGACCTCAGGTGAGTACAGCACCAGTATCGGCACGTTCACCACGGAGTGGGTCGACCCTGTCAGCGATTCCTGAGACCACCGAGGGGCGGGGCGAGGCTCGGCGGGCTACTCCAGCCCGCCGAGCCACTCGATCAGCAGCTCACTGACCTGCTCCGGCGCTTCCTCCGGCAGCCAGTGCCCGGCCCCGGCCACGCTCACCCGGGAGTAGGTGGCGTGCACGTAGTCGCCGTCCCGCCGGTAGGAGGAGTCGGTGAACACCGGGTCCGCCGTGCCGCGCATCGAGAGCACCGGCACTGTGATTGCCTTGTTCACCGCAGCCCGGTACCGCTGGCCGTCCACGCGGGGGGTGGACCGCAACGACCAGCGCAACTGCTCCATCGCGCTGTGCGCGACGAACGGCAGCCGCACCGCCTGGGTGTACAGGTCCACGCCCTCCGGTTCCCACCCGGGAGCCCCCCAGGCCCGCAGAAGGTGAGCGACGCCGTCGGCGTGGGTGAAGGACCGCTCCGGGAACCACGGCACCTGGAACCGTGCCAGGGTGCGCAGCGTGCTCACGGGCGCCACCCGGACCGACGGGGTGTGCAAGGGAACCGGGTGCGGGGCGGCGAGCACCCCCACCGCACGCGTGACCGCCGGGGCCATGGCCGGCATCGACCACGCCACCTGGCCTCCGAGGCCGTGTCCGATCACGACGGCGGAGCTCGCCCCGAGTGAGCCGATCACCCCGCGTACGTCCGCCACCATCGAGGGCGTGTCGTGACCGGAGGGCGGCTTGTCGGAGCCCGCGTAGCCGCGCAGGTCCATCGCTGCCACCCGGTAGCCGGCCTCTGCGAGCGCGGGGATCTGTGCCCGCCAGGCCCACCAGAACTGTGGGAAGGCGTGCAGCAGCACCACCAGCGGTGCCTGCCCATCGTCGGGCCCGGCCAGCGCCACATGGAAGCGACCGCCGTTGGCGGCGACCATCCGGTGGGTCCACGGGCCGGGTTGCTGCACAAGCGCGGGGTCGGGTGTCACGAGAGGCGAGGCTACCCGCGCGGCGCAGCAGAGCGAATCATCCGGGAGGTGGAGAGAAGAAATCCCTCGTCGATCTGGCGGTTGAGTTCGAACTGTCAACCACCAGATCGACGAGGGATTTCCACAACCACGGAATCGCACGTCGAATTGGCGGTTGAGGCACAGCCAAATCGACGAGGGATTTCGGGTCAGTCCTGTGCGGAGGAGCCCTTCATACCGCTGCTGATCAGATCCATGACGGAGCTGTCGGCCAGCGTGGTCACGTCCCCCACCTGCCGGTTCTCGGCCACGTCGCGCAGCAACCGCCGCATGATCTTGCCCGAGCGGGTCTTCGGCAGCTCCGCCACGACGAGGATCGAACGAGGTTTGGCGATCGGGCCGATCTCGGAAGCCACGTGGTTGCGCAGCGCCGCCACCACGTCCGCACCCTCGCCCACCTCGTCGGTCTTCTCCTTCGCGTCCCCGCGCAGGATCACGAAGGCCACCACCGCCTGACCGGTGGTGTCATCGCTGGCGCCCACCACGGCCGCCTCGGCCACCCACTCGTGGGAGACCAGGGCTGACTCGATCTCGGTGGTGGAGAGGCGGTGCCCGGAGATGTTCATCACGTCATCCACCCGGCCGAGCAGCCAGATGTCGCCGTCGGCGTCGTACTTGGCGCCGTCGCCGGCGAAGTAGGTGCCGGGGAAACGGGACCAGTAGGTGTCGGAGAACCGCTGCTCGTCGCCCCAGATGCCGCGCAGCATCGACGGCCACGGCTGGTCCAGCACCAGGTATCCACCGCCACCGGGGCCGACGGCCTCACCGGCGTCATCCCAGATGCTCACCGAGACGCCCGGCAGCGGCACCTGCGCCGAGCCTGGCTTGGTCGCAGTCACGCCCGGCAGCGGGGAAATCATGATCGCGCCGGTCTCGGTCTGCCACCAGGTGTCCACGATCGGGGCCTTGTCGCCACCGATCACGCGGCGATACCACATCCACGCCTCGGGGTTGATCGGCTCGCCCACGCTGCCCAGCAGGCGCAGCGAGGAGAGGTCGAACTTCGCCGGAACGTCGTCGCCCCACTTCATGCAGGTGCGGATCGCCGTCGGGGCCGTGTAGAGGATCGTGACGCCGTACTTCTCGACGATCTCCCACCAGCGGCCCTGGTGCGGGGTGTCCGGAGTGCCCTCGTACAGCACCTGCGTGGCGCCGTTGATGAGCGGCCCATAGGTGATGTAGGAGTGGCCGGTGACCCAGCCGACGTCGGCGGTGCACCAATAGACGTCAGTCTCCGGCTTGAGGTCGAACACGTTCCAGTGCGTGTAGGCAGCCTGGGTGAGGTAGCCGCCGGTGGTGTGCAGGATGCCCTTGGGCTTGCCGGTGGTGCCCGAGGTGTACAGGATGAACAGCGGGTGCTCGGCCTCGACGGCCACCGGCGCGTGCTCCGCGGACGCCTCGCCGAGGGCGTCGTGCCACCACACGTCCCGGCCCTCGGTCCAGGCCACGTCCTGCTCGGTGCGACGCACCACGAGCACGTGTTTGACGTTCGTCTCACCCTTGGCCAGGGCGTCGTCCACGGCCGGCTTGAGCGCGCTCGGCTTGCCGCGTCGGTACCCGCCGTCGGCGGTGATCACGGCGGTGGCGTCGGCGTCGATGATGCGTGAGTACAGCGCCTCGGCGGAGAAACCGCCGAATACTACCGAGTGGGCGGCACCGATACGCGCGCATGCCAGCATCGCGATCACGGCTTCGGGGATCATCGGCAGGTAGATAGCAACTCTGTCACCTGTCGCCACGCCCAGGGATTCCAAGGCGTTCGCGGCCTTGGACACCTCGCGCTGCAGGTCGGCATAGGTCAGGGTGCGGGTGTCGCCGGGCTCTCCTTCGAACAGGATCGCGGTCCGGTCGCCGTTGCCTGCCTCGACGTGCCGGTCGACGGCGTTGTAGGCGGCGTTGAGGCGCCCGTCGGCGAACCATCGCGCCGTCGGGGCGCCGGAGAAGTCCAGAACCTCGGTGAACGGGGTGTCCCACGTGAGGTGGCGGCGGGCCTGCTCGGCCCAGAACTCGAGGCGATCCGCTTCAGCGTGGGCATACAGGTCGCCCTTCGCATTGGCGGCGGCTGCGAACTCCTCCGACGGCGCAAAGGCGCGCGTCTCGGTCAGGAGGTTCTCCAGGGCGGGGTTGTGGTCGGTCACTGTTCCTCCGAGCAACGGCTATGGTGCATGGCTACCTACCTAGCCTATGCCCAACGCAGCCGGTTGCTGCAGGCGGTGGCAGCCTCACGGCTTGTCCCACGACGGCGGAGGCCGGCTCCCGTCGGGAACCGGCCTCCGGCAGAGGTACTGAAGCCGCTCAGGCCTCGGCAGCGATCTTGCGCCGCTCCTCGCGCCGACCCTGCCGCCGCGCTCCGTGGGAGACGATCCCGACGAAGATCAGCACAACCCCGTAGAGCAGCAACCGTCCGGCGTGCCCCTCGGAGATGAGGTGGTCGTAGACGTTCGTCCCGAACTGGCCGAGCCGGTCGAAGAGGGCGGACTGGTCGTTCAGGAAGTCGTTCACGATCACCGGGACGGCCAGGAATGCGGCACCGATGACAGTGCCGATCGACCCGACGATGATCGACCCCAACGAGGACCAGCGCGCGGCCAGCAGCAGCACGATCGCGCACAGGAGGCCTCCGGCCAGTTCCACGAGCCCGGCCACGTTCACGGCCTCGAGGTTGCGGTCCAGGGAGAAGGCGATCCGCTCGCCGCCGTCGGCCAGCAGGTACCAGGCGACGGGAGCGAAGACGATCGCGATGAGGATGCCCCACCAGTGCGCGGCAGCCCGGGATCGTGGGCCGTCATCCCAATCGCCGAACGGGTCGTCCTCCGCAGGTGCGGGTTCGGTCTGCACCGGTGCAGGGGCGACGGGGGTCGCAGGCGTGGGTGGAGCCGCGGTGGGTGGAACGGGCTCTGATGCGGGTTCACCGGTGCTCCGGCCGAAGCGACGCGCCCGCTCCTGCCGGAGCGCTGTGTCCTCGTCCTCGGTAGGCAGCTGCCGTGTGGCTGGCTCGGTGCCGAGTGTCGTCGTCGGTTCTGAGGTGGAGGGAGCCGGTGGCGGCGGTGGAGTCGGTTCGGACGGTTCAGGTGCCGCCGCTGCGTGGTCGGAGCGCGTGCTCTCGGTGTTTGTGACGTTCTCGGACGCGCTGGTGCCCTCGGTCGCCGCCTCGTCGGGCGCGGCGGTCGAGTCGCGGTCGTCGCGGTCGTGCGGTGGGACGGTGCTCACGTGGTCCTCCAGTTGGCTGGTGGCCACACCGTATCGATGCCGGGCCTCCGGAGTGATCGTGGCACGCCGGGGCGCCGCCAGCCAGGTGAGCCGATATCCACAGGTGAGTGCCGCCGTCGGTCTGTCCACACCCCGCCTCCTGAGCGGGCGAGTCGAGCTTGCACACCGGTCAGGGTGGAGACGTGAAGGGAGCAGCGATGAGTCAGGACGAACCGATCGTGGCCTTGCGGTCTGCCCGCACCGATGTGATCGATGCCGTGCGCGAGGTGGTGGCGCTTGCTGACCGGCCGGTGGTGGTGCATCCGCCCGGTGCCGGGCCGGCCCCGGCCCGGTTGCTCGTCGACAGCCTCGAGGAGCGCACACCGGAGGATCCGCTTTGGGTGCGACCAGGCTCGCGCTCGGTTGCTGTCAGGATGCAGGACGCGGATGTGTCGTCCCCGGCACTTCGACGGACACACGCGTCCGGTGAAGGTCGCCCGCTCCAGCTGCCCGCCGACGCGCAGGAACTGCTCACCCTGGTCCGCACCGCGGCGCGGGAGCGCCGGGCGAAAGTGATCGGCGTGGTCGGCGCCCGCGGTGGTGCCGGCGCCTCCTGCCTGGCTGCAGCCCTGGCCCGCACCGCCGTCGATCGTGGACTGGGGACGGCCCTGGCCGACCTCGACACATGCGGAGCCGGGGTCGATCTCCTGCTCGGGATCGAGCACAGCGGCGGGCTGCGATGGGCTGACCTCTCCACCGGGGACGGGTCCCTTCCGCACGACCAGCTCGCTGCGGCCCTGCCCTCGTGGGGCGGGGTGCGGGTGCTCTCGGCCGACTGGCGCGGAGGGCCGGATACGTCGCAGGGCTCCGAGGCGCTCGACGCCCTGGCGGCCGGGCACGATCTGCTCGTGCTCGATCTCCCCCGGGCGCAGGCGGTGTGGGCCGGGATGTGCGACGTCGTCTACGTGGTGACCACATGCGATGTGATGAGCGGCGCGGCCGCACGGATGCTGGCCGCAGGATGGCAGGGCGGGGATCTGCGGCTCGTGGTGCGTGGCCCCGCGCCAGGTGGCCTCACAGCCGCCGAGGTGGCGCAGGCATGTGGATTGACGCTGGCGGTGAGCATGCGGGAGGAACGGAGCCTGGCGGCTGCGCTCGAACGCGGGGTGGCGCCCGGGGAGAACCGGCGTGGGCCGCTGCGCCGAGGTGCGCTCGCTGCACTGCGGGATCTGGACCTGGTGGACGAATGAGCACCGGACTCACCGCGGTGCGGCAAGCCCTCCTTGACGGCCCGGCCGATGTGGGCCCGGCCGAGGTCAGCCGGGCGGTGCGCCGATCGGCAGGGCTGCGCCCCGACGGGGCGTTGCTCGACCTGGACCGCCAGGCACGGGCTGAGATGCTCGGCGCCGGACCGACCCTGCAGCCACTGCTCGACGATCCGGCAGTCAGCGACGTCGTCGTGAACGGCGACGGCTCGGTCTGGGTGGACCGCGGTGGCGGCCTGACGCTCCAACCGGGGCGGCTGCGTGAGACCCGCGCTCTCGCCACCCGGCTCGCTGCCGCCGCCGGGCAGCGTCTCGACGATGCCGCTCCGATCGCCGAGGGTCGTCTTCCGGATGGCACCCGGCTGCATGCGATGCTGCCGCCGCTGTGCGCTGAGGGGGCCGCGATCTCACTGCGGACGATGCGAACCCGGGCCTTCGACCCGACCGAGCTGCAAGCCTCTGGGATGCTCGGATCGCGTGGAGCCCAGGTGCTGGAGCGGTTGATCCAGGTGCGTGCGAACGTCCTGGTCAGCGGGGCGACCGGTGCGGGTAAGACGACGCTGGTGGCAAGCGCGCTCTCACTGGTGGCGCCCGGTGAACGGATCATCTGCATCGAGGAGGCGGCTGAGCTCGTTCCCGCCCACCCGCATGTGGTGCATCTGCAGGTACGCCGCCCCAATGTGCAGGGGGCAGGTGAGGTGACACTGCCGGACCTGGTGCGTACGGCGATGCGGATGCGCCCTGATCGGATCGTGCTCGGCGAGTGCCGCGGTGCGGAGGTGCGGGACGTGCTCGGGGCGTTGAACACCGGCCACGACGGCGGATGGGCCACGATCCATGCCAACACCGCTCGCGATGTGCCGGCCCGCCTCATCGCGTTGGGGGCATTGGCGGGTATGCCTCCGGGGGCTGTTGCCGTGCAGGCCAGGAGCGCCATCCACGCTGTGCTGCACCTGGTGCGACGCCAGGGGCGGCGCATGCTCGCCGAGGTGGCGGTGCTGCGCCCGGACGGCGCCGAGGACGTCGCCTGCGATCTTGCGCTCACGCTCGGCCCGGACGGCGATCTCATCGAGGCCAGTGCCTGGCCCGGGCTCGCCCGCACGCTGGACTCGGGTGAGCCGCGCTGATGCTCGCCCTCGCCGCCCTGTTGCTCGTCCTGGCGACGGCGTTGCTCACCGTTCCCGGACGTCGCCTACCGTCGATGCCCGCCACCGCGAAGACGGCTCGCCCGCGCCGCCCGCGCCGCCGGGATGCGCGTGCCCAGACACCGGTCGGCACCGTGCTGGTGGAAGTCGCCGCCCGTCTGCGTACCGGGGCGTCCGTCCAGGCTGCGTGGCGGGAGACGTGCGAGCGGTACCAGGATGTGCCCGGGCCGCTACGTGAGCTTGCGGGTACGACCGGGCCGGGTGTGATCGGGCCGGGTGCACCAGCCGCCGGCGCAGGACCGGGGGCCCTGGCGAGCGGCGCTTCTCCCCGGACAGACGCCGTCGCCGGGGCGGTGGCTGCGGTGCGTATGGCCGAGCGCCTCGGTGCGCCGTTGGCCGACGTCCTGGAATCCTGCGCCCACGGAGTGGCCGAGGCCGAGGAGGCGGCCGCGAACCGGCGCACCGCGCTTGCTGCTCCACGTGCGACGGCGCGGCTGCTGGCCTGGCTCCCGCTTGCCGGTGTCCTGCTCGGGCTGATCCTGGGCGTCGACCCGACCGGGGTGTTCCTCGACGGTAGCTGGGGCACGGTCAGCATGGCGCTCGGTCTTGCGCTCATGGCGGCCGGCCACCGATGGACAGGCGCCCTGGTCGCCGCTGCCGAACGCGCCGGCCGGTGATCTCGTGGGTGTGCTGGTGCTGGCCCTGGTCACCGCGTCGTTGCTGCCCTGGGCACTGACCCGCCCGGTCACCGGGCGCCCGGCCGACGGGCCGATCGTGTCCCGGCGGCGCCGACGCAGCGCACACCCGGGGCACGTCGATCCGGCCGTGCAACTGGACCTGGTGCGCAGTGCCCTCGCCGCCGGGGCATCCGTCCCCGCCGCGCTCGATGCACTCGGCGACGCGCTAGGCCGGGATGCCGGCGCCCAGCTGCGCCGTGTCGTGGCCGCACTCCGGTTGGGAGCCGACTGGGACGAGGCCTGGGACCTCATGGGGCCACCGGATACGACGGCGTCGACCCGATCAGCGCTCCAGACGGCCGATTCCAGCCGGATCCGCGACTGCCTGGCACCGGCATGGCGGGACGGCGTGGACCCGGACCCGCTGCTGCGGCAGGCAGCCGCGACGATTCGCAGCGGCCGTAGCGCTCGCGCGAGGGAGGCAGCGGCCCGGCTTGGAGTGCGGTTGGTGCTGCCGCTCGGCTGCTGCCTGCTCCCGGCGTTCGTGCTGCTCGGTCTCGTGCCCGTGCTGCTCTCCACTGGTGCCGACCTCATTCGGCCCTGACCGCCGCGACCGTGCTCGTGACCGTGGTGGCGAGCAGGTGCTGTCGTTTCCACAACCCGCCCCCTCCGGTCAGCGCCGCTGCCCGGGTGCGGCGCAGCCTGGTGACTCCCGGGGTCGACCGACCCCCGAACGAAGGAGAACACCATGACATCGACCACCATCCGGCCGGCTCATGTGGGCCGACCGGTAGCACGCACTCTCGCCCGGCGATGGGCTCGCCTATGCCGCCGGTCCGAGGCAGGGATGGCCACCGCCGAGTACGCGATCGCGACCCTCGCCGCTGTCGCCTTCGCCGGGCTCCTGCTGACGATCATGGGCAGCGACCAGGTGCGCGGCATGCTGGTGCGGATCATCCAGCAGGCCCTCTCGATCGGTTCCTGATGACCGGCGTCCGCGCACCGCGCGATCGCGGTTCGGTGACCGCCGAGCTGGCGATCCTGCTGCCAGCTGTGGTGCTGATGCTGGTGGCGGTTCTGACCGCGGCGGCAGCCGGCGTCGCTCAGGTTCGGTGCGCGGACGCTGCCCGTGCGGGTGCACGTGCCGCGGCACTGGGGGAGACCACCGGGCAGGTGGTGGAAATCGCCGAGCACGTTGCCGGGGCGGACGTCGAGGTGGGTGTCTCCCGCGACGGCGAGTGGGTCATGGTCGGGGTTCGTACGGGCCTCCCGCTGGGGCCGCTCGGCCGGCTGATCGAGGTATCTGCCGACGCGTCCACCCCCGTGGAGCCGGGATGGGCGGAGGGTGCGCCATGATCCGCCGAACCCGCGATCGCCGTGATCGAGGCTCGGCCACCGTCCTGGTGCTCGCCGTCGTGGCAACCGGCCTCGTCGCCATGGTTCTCCTCGGCGGCCTGGTCCACGCCAGCCTCGCCCGCGGTACCGCCCAGGCGGCAGCCGATCTGGCGGCCATCGCGGCCGCACGGGAGGCCACGCGAGGTGCACCGGACCCGTGCCGGATCGCCGCCGAGGTGGCCGAACGCAACGGCGCGGACCTCGCCTCATGCATCGTCGGGGATGGCGCACTGGTGGACGTCCGGGTCGATGTCCCCGCCGAGCCGCTACCGGGATGGTCACGGGCCGCCACGGCCGAGGCCCGCGCCGGCCCGGTCGGGATGGGATGAGGATGCGTACCGGATGGCGGTATAGCCGTCATCTGCTGCCCGCCTTGAGACACTGATGGAGTGACCTACCCCGAGCCCCTGACGGCGCTGCTCACCCCACGTCGGCAGCAGGCCGGTCTCGTGCACGTGGAGACTGTGCCGGCCCGTGCGGGTCGCCACGCACCGTGGCCGTCGTGGGCCGACGCCGACCTCGTCGCCGGCTACGCCGCACGCGGGGTGCAGCGCCCGTGGGAGCACCAGGTCGCAGCAGCCGAGGCCGCCTGGGCAGGCCGCCACGTGGTGCTGGCCACCGCCACCGGGTCAGGCAAGTCGCTGGCCGCGTGGCTGCCCGCCATCACTGCCGTGCGCGAGGCGTCCCGGAACCTCGGGACCAGTATCGCCGCGCTGAATCGGCGCCCCACCACCCTGTACCTGAGTCCCACGAAGGCGCTCGCGGCCGATCAGCTGCACGGGCTGGAGACGCTCCTGCGCAGCGCGCAGATCCGGGACGTGCGCGCCGCCACCTGCGACGGCGACACCGCGCTCAGCGAACGCGACTGGGTGCGAGACCACGCCGACCTGGTGCTCACCAACCCCGACTTCGTGCACTTCTCACTCCTGCCACGCCACCAGCGGTGGCAACGTCTGCTGCGCGGGCTGCGCTACGTCGTCGTGGACGAATGTCATGCCTACCGCGGTGTGCTCGGCGCGCACGTGGCCGTGGTACTCCGCCGCCTCCTGCGGCTCGCCGCCCACTACGGTGCCCGTCCGACGGCGATTCTCGCCTCCGCCACCACCGGTGACCCGGCCGTGTCGGCTGCCCGGCTGCTGGGCGTCGACACTGACGCATTGGTCGCCGTGACCGACGACGCCGCACCGGCCGGTCGCCGGACCGTCGCACTCTGGCAGCCGCCGGTGCTCGACGACGGTGCTCCGGTCGAGGAGATCGATGGTGGCGAGGGGGAGGACGGTGTGAACGCGTGGCGGCCGACGGGCACCCCGGCGGACGGCCCCCGGCGCTCCACCCTCGCCGAGACAGCGGAACTGCTCGCCGACCTGGTGCGTAGCGACAGGCGGGCCCTGGCCTTCGTGCGTTCCCGGGTGGGGGCCGAGGCGATCGCCGATCAGACCCGGTCGATGCTGCGGGACCGGCCCGGCGCTCTGGACAGAACCGCGACAGAACCGGCCGACACGGTCGCCGCCTACCGCGGCGGCTACCTGCCCGAGGAACGCCGCGAACTCGAACGCGCACTCCGCACCGGCGACCTGCGGGCGCTGGCCACCACCAACGCCCTCGAACTCGGCGTGGACATCTCCGGCCTGGACGCCGTGCTCATCGCGGGCTGGCCGGGCACCCGCGTCTCCTTCTGGCAGCAGGTCGGCCGCTCCGGCCGGGCGGGTGCCGAAGGGCTCGCTGTGCTCATCGCCAGCGACAACCCCCTCGATGCCTACTTGGTGCACCACCCCGAGACGATCTTCTCCACCCCGATCGAGGCGACCGCCTTCGATCCCGGCAACCCGTACGTCCTCGCCCCGCACCTGTGCGCTGCGGCCGCCGAAGTCCCCTTGACTGAGCAGGACCTGGTGACCTTCGGGCCCACGGCTGCCGACCTGGTCGGTGAGCTGGTCGCACGAGGCATGCTCCGCCGTCGCCGGAACGCCTGGTACTGGAACTACTCCCGGCCGGAGGATCCGGCCTCCCTGACCGACCTGCGCGGCGGGGGAGGACCACCGGTGCAGGTGGTGGAAGAAGGCACCGGGCGCGTGCTGGGAACCGTGGACGCCGGCCGCGCCGACGCCACGGTGCACACCGGAGCGATCTATGTCCACCAGGGCAGGACCTACCTGGTCCGGGACTACGCCGACGACGTCGCGATCGTCACCGAGGCGCAGGTCGGCTACCGCACGCGCAGCCGCAGCGAGAAGCAGATCAGCGTGCTCGAGACCCGGGCGGAGCAGCAGTGGGGGCCGGTGCGCTGGTGCTACGGCGCACTCGAGGTCACCGACCGGGTGGTGGGCTACGACCGGCGACGTCTGCCCTCGCTCGAGCTCATCGGCTCCTACCCGCTGGACCTGCCCGAGCACACACTGCGCACCACGGGCTGCTGGTGGACCGCAGCGCCGGAGGTGTTCGACGATCTCGGCCTCGCACCGGCTGACCTACCCGGGGCGCTGCACGCCGCCGAGCACGCCGCGATCGGGCTGCTCGGATTGGTCGCCACCTGTGATCGCTGGGACATCGGCGGCCTGTCCACCGCAGTGCATGCCGACACCTACCAGCCCACCGTCTTCGTCTACGACGGCTACCCCGGCGGGGCAGGATTCGCCGAGCGAGGATTTGCCGTGGCGAAGCAGTGGATCACCGCCACCCGGGACGCCGTCGCCGGCTGCTCCTGCGAGACCGGCTGCCCCGCGTGCATCCAGTCACCCAAATGCGGGAACAACAACTCCCCGCTGGACAAGGCCGGGGCGCTCGCGGTGCTGGGGCTGCTGGTGGAGTTGGCGCCGGAGTGACGCCTCACCCCCCGGTTACCTCAATGTGCGCGCCCTCTGAGATCGCCAGCGGATTGCGCGTCCTGTGCTCTTGATACGCCTCGTAATCCATGAGCATGGTGTAGATCGTGTAGCTGCCCGCCGGAATTGGGTTGCCGTAGCCATTGGCAGGGTTGTTGCAGCGATCGGCGAGTCCGTGGCCGGCTGTCTGTGTGTCGACCTCTCCGGGGGCGAGGTCGACACGGAGGATGGCGTCCGTGCCGAGTACCTGGGGCGAAACCACGATGCCGTCCTGAACGAGGATCGTCCACAAGTACATTCTGAAGCCCAACGTCTCACTGCTGACGTTCTCGATGGTGACCTCCGCGTTGGGGAACCTCCCATCGATAGCGGCCGGGACCAAGGGAGCGTCGCCCCACTCAGCCTCGATGCGCAGGCCAGTGCTGGTGGTCGGAGGGATCCAGGTGTCGCCACACTCGGGCAGGAACTCTGGCGGAGGTAGCAGTGCTGCTGGCTCTTCGGTGCGGGCTTCCTCGGTTTCGGAGGGGGCGCTCGGCTCGTCGGTCTCCGGATCGGGGCTCGGCTCCTCGGTCTCCTCGGCCGGTGCCTCAAGCCGCCCGCTGACGAACGTCAGCTCCTCGGCCGACGTCGCCCACCAGGCACCATCGTCCGCTGTCAGGGCACCCACCGAGACTGGCGCGGCACCGGTGAGATCGTCGACGCACACGGTCATCGCGTCCAGGCTGCGCCCGAGGCTTACCTCCCCGCCCGCAGGAACGGTGACAGCTCCCTGATCGGGACCCACGCTGTAGGCGAGGATCTGGTCCGTGCCCGGTGCCGCCACGATGACGTCGATCCGGTCGGTGAGGTGCACGTCCTCCTCGGAGCGCAGTGTCACGTCGATCGCGTGGGTGCCACCGGACGTGGTCACATCGACCTCGGCGTCGACGGCGTGCTCGATGCGGTCGGTGACCTCGCGCAGCGTCATCCCGCACCAGTCGCCGGCATCCCCGGTGGGTTCGACGGTCGGCGAGGGCGAAGCCGGCGGCGGTGCCTGCCAGTCCAGCAGGCCCGTCTGGGTCACGCCCCAGACGCCGCCGATGACGGCGGCGAGAGCGACCGTCGCCCCGGCCGCGGTGCGGCCCCGCCGCCGGCGCCGCACGTGCGAGGCGATCTCCTCCACCCTCCCGGTCAGCGGGTTCGGCCCGTCCATGCGCCTGCTCCGTTCCGCGTCCCTGCGCAGTTCGTCGTCGAGGTTCATGACTGGTCTCCTTCCACTGCCAGCACACGCGCCAGGCGCCCTTTTGCCTCGTGGAGGTAGCGCTTCACCGCTCCGGCTGAGAGGTAGAGCTCGTCGGCGATCTGGGGCACGGTCAGATCGGCGTAGTAGCGCAGTACGGTGCAGGCGCGCTGTCGTTCGGTCAGCGTCTGCAGGGCACGCTGCACGTCCACCCGGTCACCGGCACTATCCACCCATGCCGGGGCTCGGCCGTTGTGGTCGCTGGCGTCAGTGCGGGTGAACAGGTGGCGCACCGCCGACCACCGTTGCTGCCGCCGTGCCCGATCGAGGTAGAGACTGAAGATCGTCCGGCGCACGTACGCTTCGGCATACTCCAGCGCGTCGTCGCGGGAGCGGCGCCTGAGTGTGGTGAATACCTTCGTCAGCGCTTCCTGCGTGAGGTCCTCCCCCTCGGAGGAGTTGCCGCACAGCATCGTCGCGTACGCCGTCAGCGCCCGCCCCCGGGTAGCGATGAGGTCGGTGAGCACAGGCTCCCAGTGCGCCATGATCGTCCTCCTCTCCCCGGGTGCGGTCTGTCATGAACCTAGACGCACAGGGTCGGCAAACCGTTGGGCGCTCTCCCGGGTGGTGAGGCATGTCACGTTTTCCTGGTTAGACTCACCGGACACCCGCCACACCCGGGCGGGGTTACGTCTGTTCGTCGAGGAGGACGGATGCTGCAGCTCGGAACCTCGAGCCTCGTGATCGTGTCGGTGATCGCTGTCGTGGCGGTCGTGGCCCTGGTGCTCGCCGTGGTCCTGCGACGGCAAGTGCTGGCTGCCGGCGACGGAACCCCGGCGATGCAGTCGATCGCCACCGCGATCCAGGAGGGAGCCCAGGCCTACCTGAACCGGCAGTTCCGCACCTTGGCGATCTTCGCCGTCGTGGTGTTCGCCCTGCTGTTCCTGCTCCCCGGCGACGGTGGCGTGAAGCTCGGCCGCTCGATCGCCTTCCTGTTCGGCGCGGCGTTCTCCGCCGCGATCGGCTACCTCGGCATGTGGCTCGCCACCCGCGCGAACCTCCGCGTGGCAGCGGCGGCCACTGGCCCGAACGGACGCCAAGAGGGCGCACGAATCGCCTTCCGCACCGGCGGTGCCGTCGGGATGAGCGTTGTCGGTCTCGGTCTGGTGGGCGCCGCCGCTGTCGTGCTCGTCTACCGTGGCGACGCCCCCGCCGTCCTGGAGGGTTTCGGTTTCGGCGCCGCACTGCTGGCGATGTTCATGCGCGTCGGCGGCGGCATCTTCACCAAGGCTGCCGATGTCGGCGCCGATCTGGTCGGCAAGGTCGAGCAGGGGATCCCCGAGGACGACCCGCGCAACGCTGCCACCATCGCCGACAACGTGGGCGACAACGTCGGTGACTGCGCCGGTATGGCCGCCGACCTGTTCGAGTCCTATGCGGTCACCCTGGTCGCCGCACTGATCCTCGGCAAGGCCACGATGGGTGAGGCCGGCCTGGTGTTCCCGCTGATCGTCACCGCCATCGGGGCGCTGGTGGCGGTGCTCGGCGTCTTCATCACCAAGGTCCGCGGCAGCGAGTCCGGGCTACGGGCCATCTACCGCGGCTTCTACGTCTCCGCCCTCATCGGCGCCGCCCTGGCTGCCGTGGCCGCCTTCGTCTACCTGCCCTCCTCCTTCGCCGATCTCACCGGTGTCGGGGAAGCCCTCGCTGACCATGACGGCGACCCCCGCCTGGTCTCGGCCGTCGCCGTGCTCATCGGCGTGGTGCTGGCAGGCGTGATCCTTGGTATCACCGGCTACTTCACCGGCACGACGGCGAAGCCCACCCGGACCGTGGCAGCCGCCTCTCGTACGGGTGCGGCGACCGTTGTCCTCTCCGGTATCGGCGTCGGCTTCGAATCGGCCGTCTGGACGGCGGGCATCATCGCTGCTGCACTGTGCGGGCTGTTCCTGATTGCCGGCGGCTCGATCTGGCTGGCGCTCTTCCTCATCGCCCTGGCCGGTTGCGGTCTGCTGACCACGGTCGGGGTGATCGTCGCGATGGACACCTTCGGCCCGGTCAGCGACAACGCGCAGGGCATCGCGGAGATGTCCGGCGAGGTGGACGAGGCGGGGGCGCAGATCCTCACCGATCTGGACGCCGTCGGGAACACCACGAAGGCGATCACCAAGGGCATCGCGATCGCGACCGCGGTGCTGGCCGCGACAGCCCTGTTCGGTTCCTACGGCGACGCCGTCAGCATGGCGCTGGCGGAGCTCGGCGCGCAGGTCACCACGGACGGCACGGTCGCGGCCATGCTCAGTTACGAGATCATCAACCCCATCACGCTGGTGGGAGTGATTCTCGGTGGGGCGACCGTGTTCCTGTTCTCCGGGTTAGCGATCGACGCGGTCACCCGCGCCGCCGGGGCGATCGTGTTCGAGGTTCGCCGTCAGTTCCGTGACCACCCCGGCATCATGACCGGTGAGACCCGGCCGGAGTACGGCAAGGTCGTCGACATCTGCACTAAGGATTCTCTGCGCGAGCTCGCGACCCCGGGCCTGCTGGCGGCGTTCGCGCCGATCGCCGTCGGTTTCGGGCTCGGTGTGGGCCCGCTGGCCGGCTTCCTCGGCGGCGCGATCGGGGCCGGGGTGCTGATGGCGGTGTTCCTCGCCAACTCCGGTGGTGCCTGGGACAACGCGAAGAAGATCGTTGAGGACGGTCACTTCGGTGGAAAGAACTCCGAGGCTCACGCGGCGACAGTGATCGGTGACACGGTGGGCGACCCGTTCAAGGACACCGCCGGGCCCGCGATCAACCCGCTGCTGAAGGTCATGAACCTGGTCTCGGTGCTCATCGCACCGGCCGTGGTGATGCTCAGCGTGCCCGAGGATGCCAACCACACGCTGCGGATCGGGATCGCGCTCGGCGCCGCCCTGATCGCGTTCGCAGCGATCGTCGCTGCGAAGGTGCGTGCGGGCAAGATCGATATCACCGACGGCATCGATGAGAAGGAGACGGTCAGTACCGGCTCCTGAGCCTCGGTCTGACGGCAACGACACGGACGCGCAGATCTGCGGCTGCCTGAGCCTGCAGACCACGTATCCGTGTCGTTGCGGTCAGGGACTCCACTCGTCGACCGATGCGGCGAGGCTTAGCATCAGGTCATGGCTACCGCCCGCACGTACCCCGGACCCGCCCGCACTGCCCTGATCACCGGCGCCTCCCGCGGGATCGGACGCCACCTCGCCGTCGGCCTGGCCGATGCGGGCCTGGACGTCGCCCTCCTCGCCCGGGACTCGGGTCGGCTGCAGGAGGTCGCCCACGAGGTTTCTTCCCACGGGCGCAAGGCGCTCGTCCTGACGGCGGACGTCACCGATACCGACGCCGTCACCCGGGCGGTGGCCACCGCCGAGCAGGAGCTGGGCTCGGTGGACCTTCTCATCAACAACGCCGGGGTGATCGATGCGGAGGTGCCGCTGTGGGAGGCCGACCCGCAGGAGGTGCGGCAGGTACTGGACGTCAATGTCTACGGTGCGTTCCTGGTAGCCCGGGCGACGGTGCCGGGGATGCTCCTGCGCGGCGGGGGCCGGGTGGTTGACCTCAGCTCCGGCGCGGGCGTGCGGGACATGGACGTCATGGCCGGCTACAACATCGCCAAGACCGCGCTCTTCCGCATCGGCGGCGGGTTGCACGAGGCCGGGTACGAGCGTGGCCTACGCGCCTTCGAGGTGGCACCCGGCGTGGTCGCCACGGAGATGACGGCCGGCATGATCGCGCACGCCGACCGCACCGACTGGACGCCGCCGGAGGCCGTGACCGCGATCATCCGCGCGATCGCGACCGGCGAGCTGGACCATCTCTCCGGCTGCTACCTGCGGGCCGGTACAGACACGGTCGAGGATCTGCGGGCGCGTGCTGCCGCCGCGACTGACGGGCAGCCCACTGGCCGGCGCCTGACTGTCACGGATTGGGAGAGTCCTCTGGGGCAATGACCGGTGCGCCGCCTACCCACGAGTTCTTGCGCCCGGCACCGTGCCGAGGGGAGCAGTTCAGCGGCTGGCCTGGCTCGTGACAGGCGTCCACAGCCGATCGAGGGGCATGACGTGGAGGCGGTCGGCGTAGGTGTAGGAGCGAGACCCGGTGGTGAGGACGATTCCGCCAGCGAATCGCGGACCAAGGAGATCGCGTAGCTGGGCCAGACCGCGAAAGTCGGAGCCAGGTGCGCGTTCGTTGGCCTTGACCTCGAACGCGAGGACGGTTCCGTCGTCGTACTCGACCACCACGTCGACTTCGGCACCATCGCTGGTTCTCCAGTGACCGACGGTCACCGCTTCATCGAGCCAGGACAGTTGCTTGCGGATCTCTCCGACGACGAAGGTCTCCAGCAGGTGCCCGAAGTCGGTCAGTGATGCCGGGTCAAGTCCTGCGAGCTTGTCGGGTGTGAGCCGCAGGAGCCGGGCGGCTAGGCCGGAGTCGACGACGTGGACCTTGGGTTTGGCGCTCACTCGCGAGCGCAGTGTCTTGCCCCAAGCTGGTAGTCGTACGACGAGGAAGAGGTCCTCGAGCAGCCGGAGGTGACTGTCGACGGTGGCCCGGCTGACGCCAAGCTTGTCGGCAGTGGCGGAGAGGTTCACGAGTTGCCCGGTCTGCGCAGCGAGCAGGCCCAGCAGGTCCGTCATTGCTTGTCGTTCACGGATCCGGCTCAGTTCGAGAGCGTCCCGTTCGACCGATGCCCGGACGAAGTCGTCGAACCAGCGCGCCCGAGCCGAGCCGGAACGCCGCACTGCCAGGGGTAGCCCCCCGGCGCAGACGCGTTCCACGTAGTCCTGGCGGACGGTCTCGGAGGTCGGGATCTGCCCGACCGCGCCGTCAGGGTCGGCCCTGAGCGCCTCGAGCAGGTTCTCCCGGACTCCGGCGACCGCCGCCAGGTTCCCGACGACCGCCTCACGCACCTCGACGTCGTCCAGGTCGAGAACCGACCCTCGGGCGTCGGCTGCGATTCTACGCAGCACCGTGGATTTACCCACCGAGCGGGCCGTGCAATGCGATCACCGGTTCCACGGCGACCAGATCAGCCAGGCGCTCGCTGAGTCTGCGTGGCACGAGCGATTCCAGAACCATGGCACGAACTCAGCAGACATGAAGCCCGATACTTAGCAAATGTGAGTCACCGTATTGAGCAAACGTGAGCCGTTGAACGAAGCAACTATGCGAGCAGCTCGCCTTGCGACGTGGAGCAGGGGTGCCGACCGGCCAATGGCACGGGGACAACGTCGCGTAGGAATACGGAGCCCTGCTCGACATCGACGCGGTTGAGCGCGACGGTCCGGCTCGTGCGGCGTGGCGCTTCCATGCGAACAGGTGAGAATCCGGCCAGGGAATTCGTGGAGGGGTCGGTCGCTCGGGGCCGCCGGATGAGGATCGGTTTATGACCGTTGCTTGAGCCGAACGAGACTGCCACGAAGGTTCGCGCCGGTCGGGTCGGGTCGCACTCATGTGCGGCGCGCCTCCGTCATGATGGACTTGACCATTGCCTTCGACGGTTTGACGACGTGCATCGCCTCGATGCCTCGTTGCGTCCGGAGACGTAGCGCCAGATCGTGTGATCGAGCGCGGTCGGTGAGACCCCGAGTATCTCGGCTGCCTGAGTCACGACGTTGGCAGCTTCGTCAGGACGAAGGTACCCGAGGGTGGTCTCGCGGCGGATGAAGCGGAGGATCATTCGATCCGGTTTAACTCCGGGTACACCGGCGAGCATCAACATGTACCGCCACGTTATGCCGGACCGTTGACCATGGAGGCCGAGCCAGTCTCTCTTGAGGGCCGCTAGATCCTCGGTGTCGAGGCTGCGCAACTCGTACGTCGAGGTGACGCCACGCTGGTGGAGCGTCAGTGCTGTCGACCTGACCACCTCGGCCTTGAGGATTCCGCCTCGAGTCGAAGTCAAGTGGGGTTGCCAATGGTCGAGACCCACTCATCGACCCCGCCGAGGGTCTCGAACGTGCGCAGGAGTTCCTGCGTACCGTCTCGACTCGCGTGAGGCTGACGGTACTCGTGGTAGCGATGGACTACGTTTCGTACGCCGGCCCAGCGCACTCCGGTCGAATAGATGGAGGCGACGATGCATAGCGCGAGCGAGCTCGGGTACCCCTCGGGGGCCGCCCATGTCGAGCGTTCAGGCAGACGTCGAGTGGCCGCTTCGACTACTTGCTGTGCTGCTGAGTTGTCCACGCCTTCTCCGTACCTCGATGTGAAACTGCAACCTGGCGGTGTGCGGTCGACAATAGAACTAGCACCGCCACCCTCTCAGCGGATCGGAAAGTTTGGGTGTGCGTTCGGCTCGCGGGACGGCTCTGCCAGCGTGTTCAGAGTGCTCGGAGCGTGGCCACGGGTGCGAGTCGCATGTCCTTGAGTAGCGCTTGCGACCGCTCGGATTGAGCGAGCGCGGGAAGCTACTTTCTGGCGCGCCGGGCGGCGACAAAGAGATATGCGGCTTCACGCCGCATATTGAGCCGTGCGCCCAAGTATGGAGAGAGTGCTGTGAGCGCAGCAGGCGCCGCTACTCCTGCTCCGGCCAGCCCTCCGGTGATGCCGCCAACGACCATGGTCGCCACAGCGACGCCTCCTGGGATGACTGCCTGCCACCCGCGGTCGGTCATCGCCGTCTTCTGGAGTTTGTGGGATGCGGCCTCGAGCTGGTTTGCCAACTCTGTGATCGCGTCGACACTGTCGCCATCGCTTCTTGCAGTCTTCAAGGAAGCTCGGACCTGGCGTCGTAGGTCATCGACCGCATGCTCGTTCTTCAGGAGCTTTGCTAGGTCCGGGCTGCTCAGGCTGGTCAACTCTGGAATGTCAGCCCACAGAGCCGCCTGCGCTTCAGCGATCCGCACGTCACGTTCCCTTCTGCGCAGCAATCGTGCTTCGAACAGCGATGCCGACACGTACTCGGAGCCGAAAACGTCGGCTGCAACCACCCGCTCGTGCGTTCGCTGCACGAATGCCCCAACCGCGGAGTCCTTGACCTGGTTGATCCACGGTTCGTAATTGAACTCCGGGTCGTATGGCTGGAGCATTGTCATGGTGAAGTGTCTGGTCTGCCTATCCACCGAGTCCGGATCGGTGCGAGCGTGCAGCCAGAATCTCGCCTCCTCGCGAGCCAGGTCATCGGCCGCGCGAACGAGCAGGGCCTCGCGAGCAGTCGGCCCCTCCAAGATGAGTTGCCGACGCACCCAATCAGTTAGCGCCGTCACCTTCAGATCTCTCGCAGTCAGCTCCTGCACCGTTGGTCCTCGGGCCGCCATCGCCACTCCGGGCGGAACCGGGATCGCAATACCACTGGCCAGCAGTTCAGCGTTCATGAGTTCCGATGCTGCGACCTCCTTCAGGCGCCGCATGGTGGGGTTACTGCGCACGGTGCGGAACACGTGGTCCGGGTACAGCACATGGTCAGCTAAAAGAAGTGTGCGGCCGAGAAACTGGGCGACGTCGAGTTCCTGGTTCCACAGCATCGTCTGTCGCGGTGTCTGCTGCGCTAGTTGAGCTACTGTGCAAATGGTCGCAGCGGCGAGCTGAAGCACGGCCTCGGTGATGTCATCAGGCGGTGTGTCGTCACCAGAAGGCATGCCCGCCAACCGGCGAAGAACCTCAACGCGCAGCCCCCCGAGCTCCTCGACGCTCAACGCGTTCGCGCCGTTACCTAAAGCACCTGCCAGGTCGGCCTCCCAGTTCGTATAGGAGATCGAGCTCGGCTCCGGACCGCCCGACGGGATCGTGATGGGTGTCCCACCAGGCATCATGTCGACCAATGCATCATCCGCCACCGACGTTGACGGACTCACAAACCTGCTGCCGTCCCGGTCCAGCGGCAGCGGCGCACCCGGCTGGGAGGGGGGCCGCTGGTTCCCGTGGCATGTCTTGTACTTGCGTTCGGAACCGCACCAGCACCGCTCATTGCGTCCGTACGGGGCCAATAGATCGATGCGTTCCACGAGAACGATCATCTCGCAACCGGCCGCGTTCGGGGCGGATCAGGTTCACCGTAGCGTGGGACGGCGGCATACCAATCGGCAAGTGGCATAGCACTGGAGCCGTTCTGAGCGGTATGCAGCGACGTCGAATCGTCCTCCAACGTCCTCTGGCAGGGTTCTAATGTGCGGCCGTTCAGGCGATCACTTGGAGGGTGCCCGACGACCGCGCTCCACGAGCTCGTCATGCGAGCCGGCTGCTGCAGGCCGAGCCCAAACTCGGTCGCCCCTGCGCGCGGGCAGAGACCGGAGATCCGGTTCGTCTCCTTGCACGGTGGAGGATCGGGTCGAATAACAACATCGCAGGGCCGGTCGCATGGTCCATGCATGCAGCGTTCGAGGGAGGCGTAATTCCGGCGCGCGAGCGGTCACGTCCCACCGCCACGAGATCCGACATGTTCAAGCGCCGTCGTGGCGGGGCCTCGCCCCAACATGAGGCGCCAGGTGGTAGGGATTGCGCACCGTCAGTCCATGCCGCTTCGCGGCCGCCGGACCTCGGGTGGCGTCACTCGGACCAACAGGTCCTTGTCCGGCTGCCAGGAGTTCAACTCTCCCTCAATGGGAGTGGCCCGCACCACGAGAATGAGGTCGAGCTCCTCGCTGAGGAACGGCGTCGTCTGTACTCGCGGAGCAACGCCGTCCTTGAGGAAGACTCCTGGCCAAGGCGGGTAGGCCCCCGACGGTGTCAGCGAGAAGTCGACATACCAACGCCTGTTCCAGTGCGATTCAGGTATGTCGAGAATGTGTGCGGAGACGCCACCTCGTCCAGGATTCCGCGGATACGGATGGCGCTTGCCGAGAACCGCCGTATACATGGCTGCGAAGAGAGTTGGCTCGCGAAAGTCTGTGATCGGCCCGACATAGGTGTCGCGCAATACCTGCGAACCGTTACCGTCCGATGTCACATGGGTGACTCCCGACGCATGGAAGCTTGTCTTCGCGGATGCCCGTGGAAAGCGCCCGAAGTCTGCCGGCACCGTAATGGCAGTCGGCTGTCCCGGCACTATGCGTGTGCTCGGCAAATCGGGGGTTGGATGTGGAATGCCCCAGTAGAAGTTGGTGCCGCGCAACTCAATCCAGATTACGTAGCACATCGACTGAGTGGTCGCGTTGCGCAGGAAGATTCGTCCGCGCAGCCGTTTCCCCACCTCCGGCATGCGCCCATCCTACCCCAGGCTGGCATCGGGGCCGGCTCGGTGCTGTGCATGCGGCGCAACTGACAACCCGCGTCGATCGCGGCGAAAGGACGCGGGCCCACGAGCGGGCTCGCTCGTTCATGCGACCGCTCTCAGTGCTCCAGCGTCGACGACGATGCACGGGGAAGTGTCTGGCCATCATGCGAGGGTGTTGCCATGGCGAACGTGGGGGACAACCCGATCCGGAAAGCTGAACAGGATCTGCTCAAGCGGGCCTCTGGTGCGATCACCATCGCCGACGGCATCCGTGATGTCGACGCATCGGAGGGATACGTCGTCGCTGTCGTCGGCCCGTGGGGCTCGGGAAAGACCTCCATCGTCAACCTAGTCATGGAGGCACTTGCCAAGGACCCGACGTATCCCGTCATCGAGTTCAACCCGTGGGTGTTCTCCGGCTCGGACGAGCTGGTCCAGGTCTTCTTCCGCGAACTGGCTGCCCAGATGCGACTCAAGGGCGACCGCCTCGCCAAGATTGCCGAATCGGTCGACAGCTACGGCGAACTGTTCGAGCCGATCGCGGCGCTCCCGTTCATCGGCGCATGGTTCGCCAGGTTCCGGGGCGCGGCCAAAGCGCTCCACGAGTTTCAGGAGCGCAGGAAGGGCAGCGTCACAGAACAGCGCAACAAGCTGTCGGCAGAGCTTGCCAAGTTGCCGCAGCCGATCGTGGTCGTCGTTGACGATATCGACCGGCTCGAGTCCACCGAGATCCGCGACATCTTCAAGCTCGTGCGGCTCACGGCGAGCTTCCCGAACATCATCTACGTCCTCGCCTTCGACAGGCAGCGCGTGGAAGCCGCCCTCACGCAGTCCGGGTTCGACGGCCGGGCATACCTGGAAAAGATCGTTCAGCTCGGCTTTGACGTGCCGCCGGTGCCGGCGTCGGTACTTCTGCGGCTCCTTGGTGAGTCGCTGCAGGCCGCGGTCGAGGACCTGGGTGCGCTGGAACGGTTCAATGAGTCGGCCTGGCCCGACGTACTGGTCGAGATCATCCGCCCGTTGGTCTCGAACATGCGTGACATTAGCCGGTACAGCGCAGCCGTGCGGGCGACCACCCGCACCCTTGGGACGCAGGTCGAGCTTGTGGACATCATGGGCTTGGAGGCCCTCAGGGTCTTCCGACCCGACGTCTTTGACAAGCTCGTCGCAGCCCGCGAAGGCCTCACCACCCCTACGGCGGACTTCGCCGCGCGCAGTGAAGACCCGAACCTGAAGTCGCAAATCGAACAGCTCCTGGAAGCAGGAGCCGACATGCCTGATGTCGTCCGCGCGGTCGTGTCCAGGCTGTTCCCGGCTGCCCGCCGGCACATCGGCGACGGCAACTATGGAAGCTCGTGGCAGGCGGGGTGGCTTCGCAGCCGCCGTGTCGCCCACCCGGACGTTCTTGCCGTGTACCTGGAGAAGGTTAGCAACGAGACGCTTGAAGCATTCGGGAACGCTGAGCGTGCCTTCGAAGTCCTCGTCGACGAGGACGCACTCAACACACTGCTGCGTGCCATCAACCTCGAGGAGCTCGAAGACGTCATCAGCGCGCTCGAGGCGTTCGAGACCGAGTTCCCGGCTGACGCTGCGGTACCCGCATCTCGGGTGCTGCTCAACCTCCTTCCCGACCTACCGCAACGCCCGCGCGGGATGATGAGCTTTATCGACGAGCGACTAGTCGTCGTCAGGGTGATCCTTCGGCTCCTGCGCCGCCTGGACTCCCCGGAACAGGTGATGGACGCTGTTGGGCGCATCCTGGCCGCCGTCGGGTCGTTCTCGTCCCGGTTCGAGCTCGTCACCATCGTCGGCCACCGCGAAAACGCCGGGCACAAGCTGGTATCCAAAGACGACGCCAGGATTCTCGAGCTGCAACTGCGGGAACAGATCGAAACGGCGGACTCAGCTGACCTCGCCAAAGAGCGCGGACCGTTGGCGCTGCTCTACCACCAGAAGACCGTCGGAGACTCCGGAAAGCCCGTCACCGTCGACGCCTCAGACCTGCTGCTCGGCCGGGCACTCCTGCTCGACTCCCAATCGACCGTGCGGAGCCAGACCGTCGACAGCCGCTCCGTGCGCCGCACCGTTCGCCTCAACTGGACCATCCTCACGGACGTCTTCGACGGTGAGGACAACCTGCGCCGTGCCGTCGACGCTCTCCGGCCGCACGCTGAAGAGGGGCTTGCCGACGTCATCGATCTTGCCGACAGATACCTAACTGGTTGGCGCCCATCGGAGTGGGGAGACGACTAGATACAACTCTCGCAATACCGTGACAACTCCGGCGCAGGCCGCAAGTCCGGCCTCAGGTCATAGCGGGATTGACGCATCCATTTCGATCGTAAGTGCGACCGGCTACCGGCGAGCGGGCCGCTGCGGCAGCAAATTGGTTGCGTTCTGTCGGTGGCCCCCGGGAGAGACTGGAGGCCGGTTCGAGAGAGGTGAACACTGGTGCAGGTCGCGTTGATGGCTCCGATGAGCGAGGAGCTGGTCTGGGCCAACGTCATGCGCCCAGAGGCCCCGTTGGTGTATCTCGACCTCAACACGATCATCTATATCGCGAAGGCGCTGCGCGGGGACAGGAACGTGCCTACCGGATACGGGGAGTGTACGAGTCCGTTCTGCGGGCTAAGTCAGAGCAGCGTGCGGTGTTCCCGCTCGGCGGCCCGCACCTGTGGGAGGTCGCCAAGATAGCCGACCCGAAGGAGCGCCGACGCCTGGCCGAGGTCATGGAAGAGTTCTCGGACTTCAACTACCTCCCTGGCAGACGCACCGTCGCCGAGCTGGAGTTCGCCGCCGGCATCGCGAGGGTGATGGGCGAGCAGCCTCGCCTGGAGGCCATCTCGTTACTGCGTCCGACCTTCGGCCATGTATTCGGCATGTAGGCGGAATGAAGATCGTTGACGCCGACGGCCGCGACAGTTCCGCGGCTGTCCTGGGCGGGGATGACCGACGACGACTACTTCGCCCTCCGCCAACGCATGGCGTCGAGGTCGAGCGGCAACGGCTGCGAGGCCCCTCCGACGAGGAGCTGCTCGAACTCCGTAAGGACCCCAATTACCGGCCTGCGGTCGCCATCGCGAGCCACCAGAGCCGGGTCGAATGGGAAATCGACGCTCAGCGAGTCCTGAACAATGACCCGAAGTGGCGCCGCGGGCGGCTGCGCGACTTCGTCGCTGCCCGGGAGTTCGTGCACGAGTGGAACGACATGCTAGCCCGAATGCGGGTAGAGGGAGTCCGGTCGGGCTTGCCGGCCTTCGAGCCCGGCCAGGACAAGTTCCGTTCGTTCCTCAGTTCGATGCCCCACACCCAGGTGGCCGTCAGTATCAAGACGCAGAAGTACAAGAACCCGCGCCACACCTGGACGCCCAACGGCATCAGCGACATCGACGCCATGTCCGTGGCGTACGCCTACTGCGAGGCGGTCTTCCCGACAAGGCCATCCGTCACGCGCTGCTGAACTCCAAGGAACTCAGGTCAATGGGCACGTTCGTCGCGCGCCGGACTGGATAGCTGACAGACTGGCTCGACGCGCTGCCGGCTATCGTCGGACCGACATTCCTAGTTCCACACCCGCCCAAGAACCAAGTTGTGTCCCGGGCTCCGGCCAGAATGAAGACGTGACCACCTCTCTCGAACTCGCCATCAACGCACTCAGTGAGCCCAGCACCTCGACGGCAGACGCGTTCCGCACCCTGCTCGTGGTGTCCCGTCGCATCGACGCTCCCAACCTGAGCGACTGGCTGAACGCCGAGCTGAACGGATACCCGCTGGAGTCTGAAGTCCCTGACTACCGGTCGGCGAAGGCGTTGCCGATCGAGCTGCATTTTGACGGGCCCATGCGGAGTTCGACCAAGATGCACCTCTCACCCGGCGACCTCCCGGCCGAGCTGGGAGCCAGCCTGGCTAGTTACGCCCTTCGGGACCCCATCGCGGAGCTTGAGGCACTGGCAGCGGGCGACCGGAATCCCCATATGCCGCTACCGGCAATGTGGGTCGAGCTCTATCGACACTTCATCGAACAGGACAAGGTGCCGCGGCCGACCATGATGATTCTGAACAGGGCCGCGCTTACCATTCCGTCGACGCACTTGCGCGGAACCATCGATCGCGTCAAGACAGCAGCCCTCGACCTTGCCCTGAAACTGGAGGACGTCGCTCCCGAGGCAGGGAGCCCGGGTGGGCCGAAGGTCGACGAGGTTCCGCAACTGGCTCAGACCGTGAACGTCTACCTCACCCAGATCCACGGAGGCGGCGCGACGGTCGCGGTCGGTGCCGGCGCTCAGGCCGTCACAGTCAACGTCGGCGACTTGGAGGCCGTCTTGGCGCACGCGACCAGCTTCCTTGCAGCCTCCGAGGTCGAGGATCTCCGCCGAGCGCTCGCAGACGACGGCGACGAGCCTGGCGAGAATACCCGCACATTCCTTCAGCGAGTAAGAACCGGCGGCGCCGCTCTTGCCGTTGGCGTCGCATCATCAGGCGCCTACGAGGGACTCCTGGCGCTGCTGCAGCAAGCCTTTCCCGGATTCATGAGCTGACGGGTCACCCGCCTGACTGAGGACCCATGCTGGTCCGAAACTTCTCCTCCGCAGCGTGACCCGTCGCTCCGAACTGATGAGAATGGCTGATGGACGTTGACAAGGCGACGGTCATCAATTTCACCGTCGTGCAGCTGGTCCGCACCCCGACGGTCTTCGCGTTCATGGAGCACATCGACGGACACCTCGGCGCGAAGTTCGTCTTGATTGAGGTGACCAAGACCGGCGGTTTCGACTTGCTCGCCCTTTCCGACGCCGAACGTGACCGCTATCTCGCCCTCGCCGGGCGAGCGTGGGCCCCGCGGCAAGACGAGCACGACATGCAGGCTTCGAAGCTCCGGACGATGGTTCGCAAGCTCGACGAGCTCTCAACTCAAGTGACGGCGTGGCACTGGAACGTTCTGGCGTCGCCCGAACCGGTCCTCATCTCAGGCGACTCGCCGGTAGTGACATTGAACCCGATCGGATACCACTGGGCGGGCCTCATCCCGGAAGGTTCCCCGTTGTGGACGCCATTGAGCCCGACGATGCTCCTGGTCGCGGAACCGGTGAAGCCGCTGGTGGTGCAGTCGGTGTTGAAACGACGAGTTGGTTGCGTTTGTGACCGGTGCGCTGGCGCGGCCAGGCCGATCGGGCCCTGTTCAACGCACCGGGACGGGCTTGGCCGCCGGGGTTGGCCTTCCCGGCTCAGAAGCCGACGCTGCCGGAGCCAACGGTCACCTGGAGCAAGTCGGCCGAACCGACGACGTTCTCTGCCACGTATCGGCCGGTATCGTCAGCGGCTGTTGAGGCGCTGCTGGAGGAACTAGGCGCCGTCAACACTGTCGACTAACCGGACCGAGACATGCTGGCGGGAACACGAAGTTCGATTTTCCACCAGTGAAGATCACGGGGGGGGGGGGGTAGTTCCTACTTGTCGCCGTACGCGGTGGTGAATTTGTAGAGCTTGTCGAGGAGCTCGAGTGCGTTCTGGTGATCCTCGTTGGCGGCGTTGTATAGTCGGCCCTCGCGCAGCGCGTCGCGGAGAATCCAGCCGGCGCTGTGGCCGGCGTTGTAGAGCTCGGTCCCGAACTCTTTGGCCGTGGAGCGGACGGCGGGGTCCGGGTGGCCGGCGGCCATGACGTTGACCGCGGCGAGGTGGTGGTCCCGCTGGCCGAGGAACTTCTCGTAGAGCGCCTGGACGTCTTGGTCATTAACCGGGGCGTTGATGGCGAGCCGTTTGGGATTGATGATGATCTCAAGGTACTCCCGGATCGGGCCGAGGGTCTCGGCGTCGCGGCTGAGCTGTTCGCGACGGTGGGTCTTGTCCTGGGTGCGAACGTTGAAGAGAGTGGTCACGCTGGCGCCAAGGAACGCACCGGCGCCGCCGGCAAGGGCGACGACGAGTGCGATGGTTGTTTCGGTCACACCTCCATTCTGCCGGGAGGTCTCGATGGCCCGGCCGTTATTGGCCGTCCGGGTCGGTCAGCGGAGGCGGCTGGACTTGTCGAGGGTGCTGTCCTGCCACTCCATGAGGATCTTGTCGGGGAGGTCGAGCCCGAACTTCCGCAGGATCTGCTGGGCCAGGTCGACGCCGATGGCCCGTGGCGTGGCAAGCAGCGCCGGTGCCGGGTGCACGACTCGCGCGGTGAGGACTTCGGCATGGGTGATGTACCGCCCGTGAAGTTCGCGGTCCCAGCTGCCGGAGATGAGTTCGCGTCCGGCGATGTTCTGCAGGCTGACGTCGATGGCCACGGTCTCCGCGCCGAGCGCGGTGGCGTAGCGTGCGCCGAGCTCCGCGACCTCGACGAGGTAGAGGAGGATGTCCCAGACGGCGACGGCACCGGTCGCTTCCGGTGCCTCGGCCTTGAGTTCGGCGGCGTCGCGAAGGTCGGTCGCGATGACGCGGCGATGCAGGAACTGGCCGCTGGTGAACAGGCGCCACGCTTCCAGGTGGGGAATGATCTCTGCCTGGAGGTCCTGGGCGATCCAGTTTCCGTGGTGCGCCACGGGGTCGCGGTTGCTGAACATCGGCACAGGCCATCCGCGCAGCCGTACGGCCTGGGTGCCGGCGAAGTCCTCGAGCTGGCTGGGGCTGATGCGGCCGGTGTCGTAGGGCCCGGGCCGGACGGTGATGTCGGTGAAGGCCGACGTTACGATGCCGGACGCCAGTACGTCGCCGACTGGATCGTCGATCGAAGACGGTGCAGCCCACGCCTCGGAGGCTTCGGCGTCGAAAGCGGCGGTGTCTTGCTGTTCGGGGGAGAGCAGTGTGGACAGAGTGGATGGCGCGCTGGCGTACTGGGAGCGGCGGAAGTACTCGCGGACGCCTCTGTCGATGGCCAGGTTGTGCAAGTCGCGCATGTCCACCAGCGACGGTACCTGGCTCGACTGGGGTTTCCCACGGGGCCGGACATACGTCTGCCCGGCTTGCAGGACACCCGGGTAGTCTTTCTTGCAGATGTGCAGATCGATGTCGAACTCCTCGGCGTCGAGGACGACGACCTCGGCGTCGGAACTGAGCGTGAAGTGGTGCAGGTGGAAGGAGACCGGCGGGTCGCAGTACCGGGCGAGTTGGTCGCTGACGTTGTCGTAGTCGGTCCACTCGGCGACCTGGGCGGGGGGCAGGCCGGGCTTCATGGCGGCAATGTGGCCGTCATCGATTCCGAGGCACACCTGACCGCCGTCGCGGAGGTTCCCCATCGCCATGACGGCGCGGGCGACTCGTGCGATGTACTGCTTGTCGGTGATGCTCCCGGATCCCTTGACCTCGAACGACCGAGACTCTCGGCCCAGGCGGAGGCTGTCCTCGATGTCCTGCTGAGTCACCACGTCACGGAGTCTATCTTCGGTGCCGGACCGTGCCGCGAGGGAGGCGCGTCAATCTGGGCGGAAGGCAGCAGGAGCTCCGGTCGGCCGCGTAGGAGCGTTCCATATGAGGAACCACAACCGGCAAGATGCCCAGGCCAGAAGCTCATACAGACCCGGCCACCCGGCTGACGTCCCGTAACAGCCGTCCGGGCCTCATTACCGGGACCGGGACGCCTTCTGACATCCAGACATGACAGCCCCGAACCCACCACCAGACGTGGCCCAACGACTCAGCTTCAGGAGTCGCTGGTCGACCCACCCTGCCGACCTGCCTCGTGCGGTTCGGCGTCCACTGCAGCCTCGCCCAACGCCGACTCGGCGTGATCGTGCGGCTTCACCGGCCACAGCAACCCCAGCCCGACCACCAGCACCAGCACGATCCCGAGGATGCCCCAGTACTGGGCCTCGTCGGACGTCGTGGCGTCCGTGGTGGCGATTCCGACCGAGATGGCCACCGAGAACATCGCCGGTGCCAGGAAGCTCACGGCTCGCCCGGTGGTCGCGTACAGGCCGAACACCTCGCCCTCCCGGCCCGCCGGGATGAGCCGGGCGAGGAACGTACGCGAGGCCGACTGCGCGGGTCCCACGAAAGCAGCCAGGATCAGGCCGCACGTCCAGAACACGGTGCGGCCGCCGTCGTGCAGGAAGAAGATCAACAGGCCCATGACCACCATCGAGATCAGGGCGGCCATGATCACCCGCTTCGGGCCGATCGCATCGTCGAGCCGGCCGGCGAGGATCGTGGCGATCCCGGCGACGACGTTGGCGACCACACCGAAGATGATCACGTCTCCGGGGGAGAAGCCGAACACCCCGGCGGCGATCACCCCGCCGAAGGTGAACACCCCGGCGAGCCCGTCGCGGAAGACCGCGGAGGCCAGCAGGAAGTAGACCGTGTTGTGGTCGCGGTTCCACAGGTCGACCACCGTGCGCCACAGCAGTTTGTAGGAGCCGATGAGCCCGACCTGGGCCGTCTTCGGATCGCTGCGTCGGCGCCGGTCGCGCACCGTCAGCAGCACGGGGATGGAGAACGCTAGCGTCCACACCGCGCACAGCAGCATGCTGATCCGCACGTCGAGACCGTCCTCGCCGGTGACGCCGAACAGGCCGACGTCGGGCTCGATGAAGCCGAGGTAGACCACCAGCAGCAGGACGATCCCGCCGATGTATCCCATTCCCCAGCCCAGGCCGGAGACGCGGCCTACGTTCCGGGGCGTGGAGACATCGGCGAGCATCGCGTTGTAGTTCACGCCGGCGAACTCGAACGCGATGTTCCCGCCCGCGAGCAGCGCCAACCCCAGCCACAGGTACTCGGGGGCGGGCAGCACGAAGAACAAGCCCGCAGACGCAAGGATCACCAGGACCGTGTTGACCGCCAGCCACAGCGTGCGACGCCCGGCCCGGTCCGCCCGTTGACCCGTGACGGGGGCGAACAGTGCGATCAGGAACCCCGCACCTGCGAGCACCCAGCCGAGTGTGCGCTCGGCCTCCGGACCGAACGGGTCCGAGGTGAGGTAGACAGTGAACACGAAGGTGGTGATCACCGCGTTGAAGGCTGCCGACCCCCAGTCCCACAACGACCAGGCGATCACGGGCCAGGTGAGGGTCCGGTCCTTGGCGTCCCGAGGCAGGGGTGTGCTCGTCATGGAGACACTCTGGCACTCGCAGGTGGCCAGCGGGTGTACATCGGTCGAACCGAGGGGTTGCTCCGCGCCCGCGAAAGCGCGGGTGTGTCGTTGACATGCCGGCCGCGATCCTGGAAAGATCACCACGTTGGAATCGTTTCCAGGGGCTACTGGTGCCTCAAGTGGAAACGATTCCACTCAGTGCTCGACGGCGTGCCTCACTCCTCGTGCGCTGCCGCCCATCAATGACGAGGAGATCCGATGAAGCAGTCTCTGCCCTCCCTGCGCGCCCGGCTCAGGCATGCGGGGGTGATCCTCGCCGTGGCGGTCGGCCTCAGCATCACGGCCGTCCCCGCGCATGCGGCCGATACCGGCACCCTGAGCGTGGGAACAGCGCCCGCCACCGCCGCAGGCGAGGTGGACTACACCGTCTACCTGCCGGCCGGGTACGACACCGATACCGAGCGGCGCTACCCCACGCTCTACCTGCTGCACGGGCGAGGTGACACCCAGGCGGCGTGGCAGCAGGTGGCCGGAGACCTCGACGAGATGATCGACGAAGGACAGATCCAGCCGATGGTGGTCGTGATGCCGGACGCGCCCTGGAATGACCGGGGTAACTGGTACACCGACTCGCTATACACCGGCGACGCCTCGACCGGGGCCGGCGTGGCCGTGGAGACGGCCCTTGCCGCGGACCTGGTTGCCCATGTCGACGCCACCTACCGTACGGCGGCCGATCGCGAAGCGCGCGCCGTCGGTGGGTACTCGATGGGCGGTGCGGGCGCGTTGAGGTTTGCGCTGGCACACCAGGACACGTTCTCGGCCGCGATCGTGCTGAGTCCGGCCACCTACGTGCCGCAACCCCCGCCCGACTCCTCAGTCCGGGACTACGGAGCGTTCGGGGTCGAGAATGAGCTGTTCGACGCGGACCGGTACACCGCGCTCTCCTACCCGGCTTCCCTCGAGACGTTCGACCCCGCGCTTCCCGTGCACCTGTTCATCGCGGTCGGTGACGACGAGTGGGCGAATCCCGACCCGGCCCAGGCTGACCACGACCTCGATTTCGAGGCCGCGCGCCTGTACAACACGGTGCGGCGGGCACCGGGGATCACCGCCGAGCTTCGCGTCCTGGACGGCGGCCACGACTGGGACGTATGGCAGCCCGCCTTTCGTGAAGCCATCGTGGACGTCTCGCAGCGCCTGCGCACCGCACCCGCCGAGGGGTGGGACGCAGAGCTGTTCGGTTCGACCGGCGATGATCGCGCCGGCGGCATCGTCGAGACGGCCGACGGCGGCCACGCCATGGTGCTCAACCTCGGCGCCGACTGGGACGGGTACGCCACCGCCGGGAACATGGACGCACTGGTGGTGCGCCGCGACCCTGCCGGTCACGAGGTCTGGCGGCACGCGCTCGCGTCAGCGGGTAATGATCGCGCCTACGGGGTGGTGACCGGCGCCGACGGGACGCTTCTCGTCGCCGGGTATACCCGGGGCGACCTCGAGTCCGGGGCCGCGAACGAGCAGGATGACGGCTTCGTCGCCGCCATTGGCACCGGCGGGACGCGGGCATGGACCACGCAGGTGGGCGACCCTGCGGCTGCCGACCGCTTCTATGCCCTCGCAGCGGACGGCGCCGGCGGGGCCTACCTGGCCGGATACACCTCCGGGTCCTTCGCGGGTGAGGCGAGCGCAGGCGACAAGGATGCCGTGCTGGTGCGCGTGGGTCCCGCCGGCGACGTGCTATGGAGCGTGCAGCTCGGCGGCAGCGGTGAAGACAAGGCGCTCGCCGTCACCCCGGTCGACTCCGGCGTGGTCGTCGCCGGCGTCACCGGGGCCGGCATGCCCGGGACCGAGCACAGCGGCGCCGGTGACGGGTGGGTCGCCCAGTACGACGAGGATGGCGCCCAGACCTGGATCCGAGCCGTCGCCTCACCGGAGAACGACATGGTCAGTGGGCTGCTCACACTGGCCGACCAGACCGTGCTGGCGGTCGGGCACTCTCGCGGCACGATCGGGGCGCACCACCTCGGTGATAACGACATCGTGGTCCAGGCTCTTGACCAGGACGGGCAGGTTCTCTGGACCACGCAGACCGGAACGACGACCGACGACCGCGGCGTGAGCGCCGTTGCCGGCCCAGGTGGGGGCGCCACGATTCTCGCCACCACGTACGGGGCGATCGGTGAGCCACATGGCGGCGTGGACGTTGCGGCGATCCCGCTCGACGCCGCAGGCACTCCGGGTGCGGCCCTGCAGTTGGGGTCGGTGGAGCGCGACGGCGCCGACGAGTGGGACGAGGCCAATCTCTTTGCCGCGCCAGGCAGTGCCGGTGCGTGGCTGACGGGCCTCACCTTCGGTGGTGTCGACGGCCAGGCGAACGCCGGTGCCGGTGACGTTTTCGTCACCACGCTTCCGGTCACCTCCGATCCCGGACCTTCCGGGGAACCGACTGACGGCGCCACGGACGGCACCGGAGGCACCCCAACCTCGGGCGACCCGGGCACCGGTGGGGGTGCAGGTTCCGACGCGGCCGGCCCCGAACCGGGCGGTGACCTCGCCACTACGGGTGCCGGGCCAATTATGATCGGCGTGCTCGCGCTGGCGCTACTCGGTACCGGCCTCGCTCTGGTCCGGCGACGCCTCCTGCTCCGCGGAGCGTAGCGACAGGTACTGTCGTGCATCATGCACGATCCCCAGGTGGTGGCCCGGCTGCGTGCCGATCTCGACGGTGCTGGCTTCGGCGTTGACCAGCTCGCCGAGGTGCTCGGCACGGTGGCGACAGCGGCATTGGGTCGCGAGCAGGTGCTGCCGGCCGTGCGTGCAGCGCGCGCGGCCGGCCCCGAACCTGCCGCAGTGCTCGCCCGGCTGTTCATCCTCGGCGATACCGTCACCGAGGATGAAGCCGGGCGAGCACTGCCGCGCACTGGCGTTGACCGGGCGCAGCACGGTGGACTCCTGACGATCAATGATCGAGGACAGGTGCGTGGCGCCGTCGATCTGCGCCCCATCGATACGCCCCACGGCGCCTTTTACCTGGCCGCCGATCTCGGGGAAGCCACCACTGGACGTGCCGTCGAACGCGACCATGTGCTCGGCGTCGGCGGAGCGTCGCGGACTCTCGCGGAGCTGACGGTCAGGCGCCCGGTCCGCCGCGCACTCGACCTCGGCACAGGGTCTGGGGTGCAGGCACTCAACATCGCTCCATTCGCCGACCAGGTCGTGGCCACCGATCTCTCTGCCCGGGCGCTCACGTTCGCCCGCTTCAACGCGGCCCTGAACGGTGTCGAACTCGATCTGCGCGAGGGTTCGATGCTGGAGCCGGTGACTGGTGAGCGGTTCGACCTCGTCGTCTCCAACCCGCCGTTCGTGATCACGCCACGCGAGTCGGGGCTGACCGAGTACACCTACCGCGACGGCGGCCGGCGCGGCGACGACCTGGTCCGTGCCCTGATCACCGGGGTAGCGGACGTGCTCGCCCCGGGTGGCATCGCCCAGCTCCTCGGCAACTGGGAGGTGCACGAGGGGGAGGGGCTCTTCGATCGGATCCAGCAGTGGCTGGCCGATTCCGGCCTGGACGGCTGGGTGATCCAGCGCGAGAGCGCCGATCCGGCCGAATATGCCGAAACCTGGTTGCGCGACGGCGGCATCACCCCCGACCGCGACCGCCTCGCCTGGGACAAGGGGTACGCCGCGTGGCTGGCGGACTTCGAGGCTCGAGGCGTGACCGCCGTCGGGTTCGGCTACATCACCCTGCACAAGCCCAATATCCCCGACGGCGCAGCGTCGCCTCCGCAGCCGTGGCACCGTGTGGAGGAGGTCACCGGCACGCTGCCCGGTGCCCACACCGGCGGCCTGTGGCCGGCGATCGCGGACACACTGACGGCGAAGGATGCGCTCGCGCGGCTCTCCGACACCGAGCTCGCTGGCCACGCACTCACGGTGGCTACCGACGTGACCGAGGAGCGCCACTACCGGCCCGGGTCTGCGGACCCGGAGGTGATCGTGCTGCGGCAAGGGGGCGGCTTCGGGCGCACGGTGCGGGCCGACACGGCGCTGGCGGCCGTCGTCGGCACCTGCGATGGCGACCTGACCGTGGCGCAGATCGCCGCGGGCGTCGCAGCGCTCACCGGCCTTGAGAGGGACGCGGTGCTCGACTCTGTGCTTCCCGACGTCCGGGGGCTGGTGACTGACGGGTTGCTGAGACTGCCTCGGCGCTGACAGTGCGGTGGATTCCAGTCACTGTGTATGACTGCGATCGGCCGCACAGTACCGGAGAACATCCGCCCGGCGTGCCCTCCCAGCGATCTCCCAGCATTGGTGCTTACCGTGCAGCATCATGGCCACGATGACTCCCGCGCGACCGCCTGGTGCGATGCCCCCGGCACCGCAGCCGGGGCGCGCTCGTCTGCGCGGGGCCGTTCCTCCGCTGCTGGGTGCGGTGGCCTGCGCGGTGGCGGTGATCGTGATCTGGCGCATCTTCGTCACCACCGCCCGGGGGCAGCAGCTCGACGACGTCGCCGCTCTGGGTGCCTCCTTCGGGCGGGACACGCTCGAGCCGCTGCTGACCCCGGTGCTGACCGTCGTCTCCGTCCCGTTCGTCGCGGCCGCAGTGCTCGCCGCGGTGATCGGCGCGGTGATCCAGCGGCGCCCGGCGATCGCCCTGGGTGCGGTAGCCATTCTCGGCGGTTCGAACCTCACCACGCAGGTCCTCAAGGACGTGCTAGAACGTCCGGACCTGGGCGTCACCTACGCTCTCGGAAACTCCCTGCCGTCCGGGCATACGACCGTCGCGGCGTCGGTCGCGGCCACGGCCCTGCTGATCGCCCCACGCCGCTGGCGGGGCACGATCGCCCTCGCCGGTGTGGCCTACAGTGCGCTGACCGGGCTGGGCACCCTCGTTGGGGGGTGGCACCGGCCCTCGGACGTGGTCAGCGCCTTCCTCGTGGTCGCCGTCTGGTACTTCCTGGTGGAGGCGGCGCGCCAGTTCCCCGCCCGGGCTCCGCTTCCGCGTGGGTATCGGCCCGCGCCGCCGGTGAACGCGGCCACCGCTCTGGTGGTGCTCGGGACCCTGGCGGGGCTGATCTCAGCGGCGATCGGTGCCGGCGTGCTCAGCGCCCTTCCACCGGTGGGCACAGTGATGGCCGCCACGGGCGGCTTGACCACCGCGGCCTATGCGGGGGGTAGTCTCGCGGTGGCAGCCATCGCCTGCCTGACGACGGCTGGCATGCTGGTGATGCGGCCCTACCGCAGGGACTGACCCGCCACCAGGTACCGTGCGCGGTGCGACGAGACGGTCCGGCACGTTGTACCGTCGCACCTCGAGAGCACTGTGCGTAGCAGCGCACCCCGAACGAAGGAAGGTCCGCGTGACCGCAACGGCCCGCAAGCTTGTGATCGTGGAGTCCCCGGCGAAGGCGCGCACGATCGCTGGCTATCTGGGGTCCGGCTTCGACGTCGAGGCCAGCGTCGGGCACATCCGCGACCTCGCCCAGCCCTCCGAGTTGCCGGCAGAGATGAAGAAGGGGCCGTACAAGAAGTTCGCGATCGACGTCGAGAACGGCTTCGACCCCTACTACGTGGTGGATGCGGACAAGAAGAAGAAGGTCAGCGAGCTCAAGAAGCTCCTGAAGGATGCCGACGAGCTCTACCTCGCCACGGATGAGGACCGCGAGGGGGAGGCCATCGCGTGGCACCTGCTCGAAGTGCTCAAGCCGAAGGTGCCGGTCAAGCGGATGGTCTTCCACGAGATCACCCGCGAGGCGATCCAGCGGGCCCTGGCCGAGCCACGCGACCTGGACACCCGGCTCGTCGACGCCCAGGAGACCCGCCGCCTGCTGGACCGCCTCTACGGTTACGAGGTCTCTCCGGTGCTGTGGCGCAAGGTGCGTCAGGGCTTGAGCGCCGGGCGCGTGCAGTCGGTGGCCACCCGTATGGTGGTCGATCGCGAACGCGAGCGGATGGCGTTCCGCGCAGCCGAGTACTGGGACGTCAAGGGCTCCTTCACCGGTGGCCGCGGGGCGACGTCCGGCACCACCTTCGGTGCCCGCCTGGTGGCCGTCGACGGTGCGAAGGTCGCGACGGGCAAGGACTTCCGCGACGACGCCACGCTCAAGAACCAGAAGGTCCTGCACCTGGACGAGGCGACCGCCACCGGGCTGGTCTCGGCGCTCGAGGGTGCCGACGTCACGGTGAGCTCGGTCGAGGAGAAGCCCTACACCCGCCGTCCGGCGGCGCCGTTCACCACCTCCACGCTGCAGCAGGAGGCTTCCCGCAAGCTGCGGATGAACTCCCGCGCGGCGATGCGCACCGCCCAGACGCTGTACGAGAACGGCTACATTACCTACATGCGTACCGACTCGGTGGCGCTGTCGGGTCAGGCGATCGATGCTGCCCGCCGGCAGGCCACGGAGCTGTACGGGGCTGATTTCATCCCGGCCAAGCCGCGGTTCTACGCCTCCAAGTCCAAGGGCGCTCAGGAAGCACACGAGGCGATCCGCCCGGCGGGGGACTCCTTCCGCACCCCGGCGCAGGTATCCGGCGCACTCAGCGGAGACGAGTTCCGCCTGTATGAGCTGATCTGGAAGCGCACCGTGGCCTCGCAGATGGCCGATGCGAAGGGCTCGACGGCGTCCGTGCGGTTGCAGGGCACGGCATCCGATGGTCGTGTGGCCGAGTTCGCGGCCTCCGGCACCGTCATCACCTTCCGCGGCTTCCTCGCTGCCTATGAAGAAGGTCGCGACGTCGAGCGCTACTCCGACGGAGAGAATGCGGGTGGCAAGGATGCGCGCCTGCCGGACCTGCAGACGGGTGACGGCGTGGCGACCGATGCGCTGGTGGCTGAGGGGCACGAGACCTCCCCACCACCGCGCTACACCGAGGCCAGCCTGGTCAAGGCGCTGGAGGAGCGCGGTATCGGTCGGCCCTCCACCTACGCCGCCACGATCTCGGTCATCACCGACCGTGGCTATGTGTTGCGGCGCGGGCAGGCACTGGTGCCCAGCTGGGTGGCGTTCTCGGTGATCCGGCTGCTGGAGGAGCACTTCCCGAAGCTCATCGACTACGACTTCACAGCCGAGATGGAGTCCGATCTGGACCGGATCGCCGCCGGGGAGGCCGACCGGGTGGACTGGCTCGCCGGCTTCTACTTCGGTCGCGACGGCGCCGAAGGTCTGCAGAACCTGGTGGCGGACCTCGGAGAGATCGACGCCCGGGAGATCAACTCGATCGCGATCGCGGACGGGATCACCCTGCGGGTGGGTCGGTATGGGCCGTACCTGGAGGGAACGCCGTCGGAGGAGGGCGGGCAGGCGCGACGCGCCTCGGTGCCGGATGACATCGCGCCGGATGAGTTGACGGCTGAGAAGGCGGAGGAGCTGTTCGCCGCCAGCGCCGAGGACGGTCGCGAGCTGGGCGTGGACCCGGAGAGCGGGCACACGATCATCGCCAAGAACGGCCGGTTCGGTCCGTATGTGACCGAGGTGCTGCCCGAGCCAGAAGAACCGGCCAAGGGTAAGAAGAAGCCTGCCAAGCCGAAGCCGCGGACGGGCTCGCTGTTCAAGGACATGGACTTGGCGACCGTCGACCTCGCGGCCGCCCTCAAGCTGCTGTCGCTGCCACGGGTGGTGGGTACGGACCCGGAGTCCGGGGATGAGATCACCGCCCAGAACGGTCGGTACGGTCCCTACCTGAAGAAGGGCACGGACTCCCGCTCGCTGACCAGCGAGGATCAGATCTTCGACATCACCCTCGACGAGGCGCTGGAGATCTACTCCCAGCCCAAGCGCGGCCGGGGAGCCACGGCCGCGAAGCCGCTGAAGGAGCTCGGAGAGGACCCCTCGAGCGGGAAGCCGGTGGTCGTCAAGGACGGCAGGTTCGGACCATACGTGACCGACGGCACCACGAACGCCACGCTGCGGGCCGCCGACTCGGTGGAGACGATCACCGCAGACCGGGCGTACGAGCTACTCGCGGAGAAGCGCGCCAAGGGTCCGGCCAAGAAGAAGGCCCCGGCACGTAAGCCCGCGGCTAAGAAGGCACCGGCGAAGAAGGCTGCTACGAAGAAGTCCTGACCGCGGCGTGGTTGCTGGCCGCCGTGCACCTAGGGTAAAGCCATGACCATCCACGATCCCGCCTACGGTCCCGACCCTGCCGACGCCCCGCCGCTGCGCTGGGGGATCCTCGCTGCAGGCGGGATCGCGGCCAAGTTTGCCGCTGATGTGCCTGCACACTCCTCCGGCACGGTGGTGGCCGTGGGATCGCGCAGCCTGGAACGGGCTCAGGCGTTCGCCTCCACACACCAGATCCCGACGGCGCACGGCAGCTATGCGGACCTCGTTGCCGACGAGCAGGTCGAGGCGGTCTACGTGGCCTCGCCGCACTCGGAGCACCTCGAGCACGCGCTGCTGGCGATCGAGGTGGGAAAGCCGGTGCTGATCGAGAAGTCCCTGACCCGTAACGCCGCCGAGGCGCGGGAGCTGTTCGCGGCAGCGAAGGCTCGCGGGGTGTTCGTGATGGAGGCCATGTGGAGCCGTTTCCTGCCGCACATGGTCGCGATGCGGCAGATCATCGCCTCCGGTGAGATCGGCGAGGTGCACATGCTCACTGCCGAACACGGTCAGGGGCTGGACCACCTCGAGGACGAGCACCGGCTGAAGAACCCGGACTTGGCCGGTGGTGCGGTGCTCGACCTGGGTGTCTACCCGATTTCGTTCACTCAGGCGGTGCTGGGGGCCCCGGATCAGATCACTGCCGTGGGAACGATGACCACCACCGGGGTGGACGAGAGTGAGGCGATCACCCTGCGCTACGGCAACCGGGCGCTGGCACTGCTCGGCGCCAGCCTCAAGGGGGCCACACGCAACGCTGCCACGATCACGGGCACCAAGGGCCGGATCGAGATCGAGCCGACGTTCTACGCCCCCACCACGCTCACCGTGGTCCCACGCGAGGGCGAGCCGCGCTCGATCACCCCCGCCGTCGGTGGCGGATTCGAGTACCAGGCGGCCGAGGTGGCCCGCTGCGTCGCAGAGGGCCACCTGGAGTCCGACCTGCACACCTGGGCCCACACCCTCGCCGTCATGGAGACCATGGACGAGGTGCGCCGGCAGCTCGGGGTCGTGCTGCCGGGGGAGTGAGGTGCACGTCGGCCAGAGCAGCACGGCACAGGCGGTCTCCGGGCTGAGCCTGACCGGAGGAGAGGGCTGGACGGCGGCCCTCGCCGTCCGGGACGCCCTCCGCCTGCCGTGGTCGGCGGACGTTCCCGTGCTCGAGCCTGCTGTCCCGACACGCTCCGGCGGTGCTGCGGACGTCTCCGAGCGCGACTGGTTCGCGTGGCTACGGCAGGTGGCCGACGCGCCGCGATCGAGACCCGTCCCGCACCACAGCGCGCCGCTTCGGGAGGCTCAGCGCCAGGTGCGACCGAGCCTGCAGGAGCACGAGGAGATCTGGGACCGCCAGGTAGCCGACCTGGCTGACGCACTCCGGGACGTGCTCAGTGGGGCCATCGCGGGTGGCGGTCGTATCACCTACCTCATTCAGATCGTCCCGGTGGCCGGGGCGTGGAGCCTCGATGTCAGCGCGGCCCACCTGCTCGCCAGTCCCGCGGCGCTCGCGACCCCCGATGCCCGGCGGGAACTGCTCGGGCCGCGGCTCCGCCGTGCTGTCACCGGCTGAGGTTCTGGAACTGCCGGACCGCCAGCGGTACGAAGACGACCAGCAGCAGGACGGGCCAGATCAACGCTCCCGCGATCGCGTGCCCCTCGATCCAGTAGGTGCTGGTGGCCAGATCAACCCCCGGCGTCTGGAAGAGCTCGCGAATCGCGGATGCAGTCGAGGAGACCGGGTTCCAGGCGGCGACGGTGCCCAGCCAGCCGGGCATCATCTGCGGCGGTGCGAAGACCGAGGAGATGAAGCCGAGCGGGAAGGCGATCGCGAACAGGTTCCCGGCGCCCTCGGTGTTCTTGACCCGCAGGCCGATCCAGATCCCGACGAAGATCAGGGCGAACCGCAGCCACAGCAGCAGACCGAACGCCGCGAGCGTATCGGTGACCGGACCGGCGGGACGCCAGCCGATCGCCAGCGCGATGCCGACGATCACCGCGAGGTCCACCGCCGCCTGGATGATGTCTGCCACGCCCCGGCCCGTCACCACGGCGGAGGAGGACATCGGCATGGACCGGAAGCGGTCCATGAACCCCTTCTCCTTGTTGAACGCCACCGGGAACGCCGTGTTCATGAACCCGAAGGCGATCGTCATGGCGAACATGCCGGGCATGGCGTAGTCGATGTACCCCACGCCCGCACCCATCCCGGTCACGTCCATCGCGCTGCCGAAGACGTAGACGAACATCAGCACCATCACCACGGGCATCCCGAGCTGCCAGGCGAACGTGGACGGTTGGCGCAGCAGGTGCATGAACTCCTGCAGCACAATCGTCCAGGTGTCCTTGAACGCCCACAGCACGCGGCTTCCGGGAGTCTCGTCGGGTGCGGTGAGCGGCTGGGTCGATGTGGTGCTCATGAGGTCTCCTCAGTCGGTCCGGTCAGCACGGCCTGGTCGCCCGTCAGCTGGAGGAAGGCTTCGTCGAGGGTCGGGCGGCGGAGCGCGATGTCGGCCAGGTCGAGGCCGGCCGCCCGGATCTCGGAGGCCACGTCGGTCAGGGCGCGCACGCCGTCGGGTACCGGCACGCTCAGGGTGCTGCCGCCGGGTGTCGTGTCCGCCACGAGCTCGGTGACGCGCTGCACGAGCTCCACCGCCTGATCGAGGTCGGCGGGGTCGGCCACGGTCAGTTCGAGCCGCTCGTCGCCGATGCGGCGCTTGAGTCCCGCCGGGGTGTCCTCGACGAGATTGCGGCCGTGGTCGACCACGCTGATCCGGTCACAGAGCTGGTCGGCCTCGTCGAGGTAATGGGTGGTCAGCAGCACTGTGGTGCCCTGGGCCGCGAGCTGTCGGATCGCGTGCCACACCTCGCGCCGTCCGGCCGGGTCCAGCCCGGTGGTCGGTTCGTCGAGGAACAGCACCTGCGGTGCGAGGATCATCGAGGCCGCCAGATCGAGGCGGCGGCGCATCCCGCCGGAGAACTTCTTCGGCGCCCGGTTCGCGGCCTCGGCCAGGCTGAACTGCTCGAGCAGCTCGTCCGCACGTCGCGTGGCCGATCGCTTGTCGAGCCGGAACAGGCGCCCGAACATGGTGAGGTTCTGCCGGGCGGTCAGCAGATCGTCGACTGCCGTCTGCTGGCCTGTCAGGCCGATGGCCCGCCGGACCAGGCGTGCTGAGGTCTTGACGTCGTGACCGGACACTGTGGCCCGGCCTTCGTCCAGGCGGGTCAGCGTGGTCAGGATGCGCACGGTCGTGGTCTTGCCTGCGCCGTTCGGGCCGAGCAGCCCGTGCACGGTGCCGCGCGGGACGGCGAGATCGACGCCGTCGAGAGCGACGGTAGGGCCGTAGCGCTTGGTCAGGCCTCGCGCTTCGACCGCCAGGTCGGTTGGTGGCATGTCCCCTCCTTCTGGGTGCGGTGTACGCACAAACTACTGCGTACGACGCACCCGGTCAAACTGCGTACGATGCACGCGGAAAGATTGCTACAGTAGGAATCCATGGCCACCACCACATCCGAGTCGCACGAGAGCGAAGCGCACGCCCAGCTCGTCCGTGCTCTGGAACTGCTCTGGCACGGCCACACACCGACCGGACGCGGCCCCAAACCGGGGCTGACCGTGGAGGCGATCGTCGACGCAGCTATCGATGTCGCTGATGCCGACGGGGTCGAGGCGCTCTCGATGCGTCGGATCGCCCGGGAGCTCGGCGTGGGCACGATGAGCCTGTACCGCTACGTCCCGGACAAGAACGTGCTCCTCGCCCTCGTGCTGGACCGGGTTCTCGCACCGACAGGTGAGGCGCCACAGCCACCTCTCACGTGGCGCGACACGTTGGAGTCCAACGCGCGCTCCGCCCGAGCCCTGTACCTGCGGCACCGATGGCTGCTTCAGGTCAACATGACGCGACCAGCGCTCGGTCCGGGCACGGTGGCTGGCCTCGAGCGGACCATGGCGGGCCTGGTCGATCTGCCGCTCAGTGACAAGGAGCGGATGAACGTGGTGGTCGCACTCGAAGGCTTCGTGACCGGCGCGGTGCGCGAGCAGATCTTCTACGAGCAGATCGCTGAGGAGTCCGGACTCGACGACGAGGCCTTCTGGGGAGCCCAGTTGCCGTTCATGGAGGTTGCGATGACATCCGGGACCTACCCGACGATGGCCTCGCTGAGCAGCGACACCTTCGAAGGAACCTGGGAGGAGACGTTCGATCTGGGCCTGACCTGCTTCCTCGACGGGTTGGAGCGACGGGTCGGTCGGGGATAGTCGGTGGGCGCCGATACGCTGCTCCGGTGACCCCCGGACTGTTCATCTCCTTCGAAGGCGGCGACGGCGCCGGCAAGACCACCCAGCTGAACCGCCTCGCTGACTGGATCGCGGAGGCGACTGCGCGTGAGGTGGTGCGCACCCGCGAACCGGGAGGGACCGCCGTCGGGAAGACGTTGCGCGAAGTGCTCCTGCACGGAACGGATCTAGACCCACGCACCGAGGCGCTGCTGTTCGCCGCCGATCGTGCGTACCACGTGGCATCGCTGGTCCGGCCCGCCCTGGAACGCGGGGCCGTGGTTCTCAGCGACCGCTACCTCGACTCCTCAGTCGCGTACCAGTCGGGTGGCCGCGCGCTTCCGCCCGAGGAGGTCGAGCAACTCTCCCTCTGGGCCACCGAGAGTCTGCTTCCCGATCTCACCGTGCTGCTGGACCTGGACCCGGTGCACCTGGCTGAACGAATCGGCGACCATCCCGATCGGCTCGAACGGGCGGGCAGCGAGTTCCACCGCCGCACCCGGCAGGCGTTCCTCGACCGAGCCGCCGCCGATCCGGGTCGGTGGCTCGTGGTCGACTCCTCCCGGCCGAAAGGCGAGGTGGCCGAGCGGATCCGCAGCCGGGTCGAGACGCTGCTGGAGGACATGCCGTGAGCGTGTGGACCGAGCTCGTCGGGCAGGACCGTGCCGTCGAGGTGCTCTCCGCCGCAGCATCCGAACCTGCTGCCATGACGCACGCGTGGCTCATCACTGGCCCTCCCGGCTCCGGCCGGTCGGTGGCTGCACGCGCCTTCGCCGCTGCCCTGCAAGACCCTCACGACAGCGATGGCTCCAGCCACGAGGTCCGCACGGCGCTCGCGGGAACGCACGCCGATGTCACCGTCTTCGCCACCGAGAAGGTCCAGATCAGCATCGCTGAGGCCCGCGAGCTCGTCGGGCTCGCCCAGCGTTCCCCCTCCCAGGGGCGCTGGCGGGTGATCATCGTCGAGGACGCCGACCGCATGACCGAGCGCACCGCGAACGTGCTACTCAAGGCCATCGAGGAGCCGCCGCCGCGGACCGTATGGATCCTGTGCGCCCCGAGTCCGATGGATGTGCTCGTCACGATCCGCTCCCGTTGCCGGCCCGTGAACCTACGGGTTCCTCCGGCCGAGGCGGTCGCCGACCTGCTCGTGCGCCGCGACGGCATCGACCCCGAGCTGGCCCTCACCTGCGCGCGTGCGGCACAGAGTCACATCGGCATGGCGCGCCGCCTCGCCACCCATCCGGATGCCCGCGCCTACCGGGAGAAGGTCCTCGCGGTCCCCACCTCCATCCGGGGTGTCGGCGACGCGGTGCTCGCCGCCCAGACCCTCGTCGAGGACGCGACCGAGCAATCCAAGCTCGCGACCACCGAACGTGACGCCGCCGAGAAGGCCGAGCTGCTGCGCACACTCGGGGCCGAGGAAGGAGCCCGTATCCCGCCCGCGCTGCGTGCGCAGATCCGTCAGCTGGAGGAGGAGCAGAAACGCCGAGCCCGCCGCTCTCTCATCGACCTGCTCGACCGGGCGATGATCGATCTGCTCTCCTTCTACCGGGACGTGCTCGTCACTCAGCTGGGCAGTGACGTCCCGCTCATCAACCAAGCTCAGACCCAGCAGGTGCAGGCGATGGCCGGCGCCACCGCCCCGGAGCAGTCCGTGCACCGGATGCAGGCCGTGGGACTCGCACGCACCCGCATCGCCGCCGGAGCGGCACCGTTGCTCGCCGTCGAGGCCCTCACGATCGCGTTGCGCCCACAGGGGTGACGGCGGAGCTGCGCATCCCCCACACGTAGACTGCCGTCGTGGTCTTCTCCCGCGCGCGCCTCGCTGCCTCCGCCGTCGGCCTCGCACTGCTCACAGGGTGCACGACTGCCGCACCGATGGTGCAGCCCACCGACACCAGCGCACCCGTCCCGGACGAACTCGAGCAGTACTACACGCAGGAACTCGACTGGTCCGAGTGCGGGACCAACTTCGACTGTGCCGATGTCACGGTGCCCATGGACTACGACGAACCTGACGGGGAGACGATCACGATCGCCGTCAAGACCTTCCGCGCCGCCGACACGGCCCAGGGAACGCTGTTCGTCAACCCCGGTGGTCCCGGCGGCTCCGGCATCGAGATGGTCGAGAACATCAGCTCCTACTTCGGCTCGGAGCTGCTGCGCAACTTCGACATCGTCGGTTTCGACCCGCGCGGAGTGGGGGAGTCCTCTGCGGTGCGCTGCTACGACAGCGCCGAGCTCGAGGAGTACTACTCCCTGGAGTTCGACCTCGAGACCGACCAGGGGTGGGACGACTACGTCCAGGCGCTGACCGACTATGGCGACGCATGCGAGGCCAACACCGGCGAACTGATCGGCCACGTCGACACCATCAGCGCCGCGCGTGACCTCGACGTGCTGCGCGCCGTCATGGGCGAGTCGACCTTGACCTATCTGGGCTACTCCTACGGAACCTTGCTCGGCGCCACCTACGCCGACCTGTTCGGCGACAACGTCGGCCGGCTCGTCCTCGATGGAGCGATCGATCCCTCGTTGAGCTTCACCGAGGTCAGCACGGGCCAGGTCCGCGGCTTCGAACGGGCCTACCGCTCCTATCTCGAAGACTGCCTCGCCGGTGCCGACTGCCCGTTCTCCGGCACGGTCGACGAGGCCATGCAGCAGACGATCGATCTCGTCGAGCAGACACGCGACACCCCGGTCGAGACCAGCGATCCGGACCGGCCCGTCGACGACGCGTCTCTGTTCAACGCGATCACCGTCACCATGTACAGCCCGGCGTCCTGGCCGTCACTGACCAGCGCTATCGACGCGCTGCTCAAGGATGACGGTTCCCAGGTGCAGTTCCTCTCCGACTACGCGCTCGAACGCGAGGACGACGGCACCTACCCCGAGGACCAGGGTGCCTTCCGGGCAATCGACTGCCTCGACTATCCGGTCGAGCTGGACCGGCAGACCAGTACGGCGAACGCTGAGGCGAACGAGGAGCTCTCCGAGCTGTTCGGTGAGGCGTTCAGCTACGGGGAGCCCGGGTGCGCCACCATGCCCGTCGCCTCCGACGCCGTCCGGGAGGAGATCGCCGCCCCCGGTACGCCGCCGATCGTCGTCATCGGCACCACCCGCGATCCGGCCACACCGTATGAGTGGGCCGAGGCGCTCGCCGAGCAGCTCGAATCGGGCGTCTTCATCGGCTACGACGGCGACGGTCACACCGCCTATGGCGCGGGCAGCGCGTGCGTGGACGAGGCCGTCGAGGCCTTCCTGCTGGAGGGCCTCGTGCCGGAAGACGGCCTCACCTGCTGAAGCTGCGCCGTCGGGAGTGAACGTGAAGCCCGCCACAGGTGGGCTCTCGTTTTGGTGCAGCCCGACGGCGCCCGGTACAGTGGGTGCCGCCTCATCGCTGATGAGCGCGCCGCCTTAGCTCAGTCGGCAGAGCGATTCACTCGTAATGAATAGGTCAAGGGTTCGATTCCCTTAGGCGGCTCAGAGGATGATCGGCCCGGTTGCTGACGAAAGTCGGGACCGGGCCGTTCTGCTTTCGATCCGCTCCACATTCTCGACCCCAACCCACACCCCGATGGTCCTGCGAGGATTTGAAGCCTTACCCTGACCTACTCGCCCATGTTGGCAACTACTCGCAAGACCGAACAGGCGCGTACCTCATCGCGGAGTTGGCCCGGTCTGACGACTATGGGTCGGCTGACCTTCCCGGCCGGCTGCTTCTCGAAGAGGCCATGACGGCAATTGGGGCGGTCTCTTTGGTCGTGAGTTCCCCTCAGGGCCGGGAGCGCTTTAAGGTGTGCTCCCGACGTATCTGGCGCGTCAATCCGGCACCACAAGCATCCGGTGCGTCAGCCCGGCCACACCCACTCCGCCACCTCGGGGATGTCCTGCCCATGATCGCGGGTGTACTGGCGTGCCCGTAGCCGCGCGTCCGCCATCTGCTGACGCAGCCCAGCGGCCCGTGAGCCGAGCGAGGTCACCCGGTCGATCACGTCCATCACCAGGTGGTACCGGTCGAGGTCGTTGAGCATCACCATGTCGAACGGCGTGGTGGTGGTGCCCTCCTCCTTGTAGCCGCGCACGTGGATGTTCGGATGCCCGGTCCGGCGGTAGGTGAGCCGGTGGATGAGCCACGGGTACCCGTGGAAGGCGAAGATGACCGGCGCATCAGTGGTGAACACCTGGTCGAACTCGCGGTCGGTCAAGCCATGGGGATGCTCTGCGGCGTCCTGCAGCCGCATCAGGTCCACCACGTTCACCACCCGCACCCGCAACTCGGGCAGGTCCTGGCGCAACAGGTCTGCCGCGGCGAGTGTCTCCAGAGTCGGTACGTCCCCCGCGCACGCGAGCACCACATCCGGGTCCTCGCCTGCGACCTCGGCACCCGCCCACTCCCAGATGCCCAGCCCGCGTGCGCAGTGCGCCTGTGCCTCCTCCAATGGGAGAAACTGCGGCCCGGGCTGCTTCCCGGCAACGACGACGTTCACCAGCTGCCGGGAACGCAAGCAATGGTCGTAGGTGCACAACAGGGTGTTCGCATCCGGTGGCAGGTACACCCGCACTAACTCGGCCTTCTTGTTCATCACCACGTCGAGGAAGCCCGGATCCTGATGGGTGAAGCCGTTGTGGTCCTGGCGCCACACGTGGCTGGAGAGCAGGTAGTTCAGGCTCGCGATCGGTCGCCGCCACGGGATCTGGTTCGTGGTCTCCAGCCACTTGGCGTGCTGGTTGAACATCGAGTCCACGATGTGCACGAACGCTTCGTAGCTGGTGAAGATGCCGTGCCGGCCGGTGAGCAGGTAGCCCTCGAGCCATCCCTGGCACTGGTGCTCGGACAGCATCTCCATCACCCGCCCGGCGCGAGCGAGGTGGTCGTCCACCTCCGGGCGCAGGTACTCGGCATTCCACTGCTTGCCGGTCACCTCGTAGACCGCCTGCAGCCGGTTCGAGGCCACCTCGTCCGGCCCGAAGAGGCGGAAAGTCTCCGGGTTGAGTCGGATCACCTCGCGCAAGTACTCCCCGAGGGTGGTGGTAGCCGCACCGTGCGTAGCGCCCGGATCGGGGACGTCGACGGCGTGATCGGCGATGTCCGGCAGCACCAGGTCGCGAAGCAGCAGGCCACCGTTTGCGTAGGGGGTGTCGCTCATGCGCATCGGCCCTTGTGGAGCGAGTGCGGTGATGTCCTCGGCTACCCGACCGGCGTCGTCGAACAGGTCCTCGGGCCGGTAGGAGTGCAGCCAGTCCTGCAGCAGCTCCAGGTGCTCCGGATTATCCCGAGGCGCGGAGATCGGCACCTGGTGTGATCGCCAGGAGTCCTCCGTCACCTTCCCGTCGACCGTGGCCGGGCAGGTCCAGCCCTTGGGGGTGCGTAGCACGATCGCCGGCCACGCGGGTCGTTCTGTGGAGCCGGCCTCTGCTTCGGACTTGATCCGGGCGATGTGGTCGAGCACCTCGTCGAGCAGAGCCGCGAATCGCTCGTGAGTACTCACCGGGTCTTCGTCGTCGAACCCGCCGGTGAACACGTACGGGGTGTGCCCGTACCCGCGCAACAGCGCCGTCAACTCCTCTTCCGGGATCCGGGCGAGCACCGTCGGGTTGGCGATCTTGTAGCCGTTGAGATGCAGGATCGGCAGCACGACGCCGTCGGTGTGAGGGTTGAGGAACTTGTTGGAGTGCCAGCTGGTGGCGAGTGCACCGGTCTCGGCCTCGCCATCACCGATCACCGCCGCCACGAGCAGGTCCGGGTTGTCGAATGCGGCGCCGTAGGCGTGCGAGAGCGCGTACCCGAGTTCCCCGCCCTCGTGGATCGAACCCGGCGTCTCGGGCGCCGCATGGCTGGGGATCCCGCCGGGGAAGGAGAACTGGCGCATCAACCGGCGCAGACCGTCCTCGTCGCCGGTGATGTGGGAGTAGATCTGCGAGTAGGTGCCGTCCAGATAGGCGTTCGCCACCATCCCCGGGCCACCATGTCCTGGGCCGGTGATGTACAGCGCCTGCTGGTGCCGCTCGCTGATCACCCGATTCAGATGCGCGTAGAGGAAGTTCAGACCCGGGGTGGTGCCCCAGTGGCCCAGGAGCCGCGGTTTGATGTGCTCAGGTGCCAGCGGCTGCCGCAGCAGTGGGTTGTCGAGCAGGTAGATCTGGCCCAGCGAGAGGTAGTTCGCTGCGCGCCACCACCGGTCGACCTGTCGCAGCCTGGCGTTGTCTGGGCCCACGTGCGTGCTCATCTGAGTGTGCTCTCCCTCGCGAACTGCCGGCCGCAGCCGACGTGGACACGTCCACCTCCATCCAAACCCACGCGGCCGCAGTCTGCCTCCCGGGAGCCCGGCCGGATGGCGAGTCGCCGGAGCATGCGGCACAGTGACGCACAGGATCCGACTCGTCACGAAGAGGAGCGTCGCGATGCCCGGACTGGTGTTCATCGGAGCAGGACTCGCCACCGCCACAGCGGTCACGGCGTTGCGGGAGGCTGGTGACACCCGGCCGCTGACCATCGTCGGCGACGAGGGCGAGCTGCCGTACGAACGCCCCGGGCTGTCGAAAGGTGTCCTCCTCGGCGACGATCCGGTGGACTCGCTCTACGTGCACGACGCCGACTGGTACGCCGCGCACGACGTGAGCACGATCCTCGACGACGCCGCTGTTTCTCTCGACCCGAGGGCCCACACCGTCCGGCTCACCTCGGGTGAGGTTCTCGACTACGACGACGTCGTCGTCGCCACCGGCGCCGCGGCGCGCCGGCCATCGATCCCGGGCGTTGACCTTCCCGGTGTGCTCACCTTGCGTCGCATCCCTGAGTCGACTGCGCTGCGTGCGGCCTTCACGCCGGATCGCTCGGTGGTGATCGTCGGGGCTGGATGGATCGGCCTGGAGGTCGCCGCTGCGGCCCGGACAGCCGGTGCGTCCGTGACCGTCCTGGAGTCCGCCGACGTCCCGCTGCGAGCTGCGCTCGGCCCTGAGCTCGGCGCCCACTTCGCCCAGCTGCACCGTGATCACGGTGTCGATCTGCGCACGGGTGTGGCCGTGCAAGCTATCGAAGGCGAGGAGACGGTCACCGGCGTCGACGTCGACGGGCAGACGATCCCGGCAGACCTGGTGGTGCTCGGTGTCGGCGCCACCCCGAACATCGAGCTGGCTCAGGCCGCGGGACTGGAGCTCGAGAACGGTGTCGTCGTGGACGAGCAGCTGCGAGCGGCTGCGCACGTCTACGCGATCGGCGATGTCGCCGCCGCCCGGAATGCCGCCATGGGCACCACGCTCCGGGTGGAGCACTGGGACAACGCCAAGCGTCAGGGGGTGCTCCTCGCCGAGGTGCTCACCGGCTCCGGCGCCCGCTACGACTGGGCTCCCTACTTCTTCACCGACCAATACGACCTCGGGATGGAGTACGTCGGCCACAGTGCTCCCGATGACGAGGTGGTGCTGCGTGGTGCCCCGGAATCGGGGGAGTTCCTCGCGTTCTGGACTCGCGACGGCGCGCTCACGGCGGCCATGAACGTCAACATCTGGGACGTCTCGGACGATCTGCGCGCGCTGCTTGGGCGCTCGATCGCCCCGGCCCGCCTGGTCGACGAGTCGATCCCGCTCACCGAGCTGTGATCTCCCGGCGCGGCCGGACTTCCCGGCTGCGTGCAACGATGGGCTCGCTGGTGACACAGAACCTCTGACAGTGGCGTGCCGGCACCAGGAGAGGTCGATGACGAGCAATGACGAGACGTGGTTCGAGGACCAGTTCACCGCCCACGTCGACGCGGTCCACCGCTTCCTGCTGCGACGTGGCGCCGGCTCCGATGCCGAGGACCTCTGCGCCGACGTCTTCGCCACCGCCTGGCGCCGTCGGAACGATGTGCCGGGCGGGCACGAGCTTCCGTGGCTCTACCGCACCGCGGGTTTCATCCTCGCCAATCACCGGCGCAAGCTCCGTCCTGTCCCGGTGCCTGAGGTCCCCGAGGATCACGACGGCGCCCCCTCCGATCCCGCCGACCTCGCCTTGGCGGACGTCGAGCTCACGGAGGTACTGACGGCGTTGAGCGCCAAGGACCGTCACGTGCTGCTGCTGCATGCGTGGGAGGGCCTGGACGGCGTCGCGCTGGGGCACGCCCTCGGCATCAGCCGTGGTGGAGCGGCGGCTGCTCTCTCCCGTGCCCGGTCTCGCTTGCGGGAGGCGTGGCAGGAACGCGTCGGGGCGTGATTCCCGCCCACGATGCGCTGCACCTGCAACGTCTGACCTGATCACCACACAGGCACGGTAACGACCACCCCGAGACCGGGAGATCCGATGACTGATCACGACCACGAGGAACCGCTTGACCGGCTTCGCGCCAGCGACCCCGCCGCCGAAGCGCCGGCCGTGGACCGTGCCCGTGTGCGCGCGGCCGTGGACGCCCGGCTGGCGGGTGACCACTCGGCCGGCGGGGCGCCGGCCGATCAGCTGGCTGCGCGCCGTGGTCGCAGGTGGCCCCAGTACGCGGCCGCGGCCGCGGTGGCACTGCTCATCGGTGTCGGCGGATACTCGCTCGGTGCCTCCGGTGCAGGCGGCACTGGTATGGCCGCGGAGGACGCAGCGGTGGGAGACGGAGCCAGTTCGGAGATGGCGGAGCAGGACTCCGCGACCTCCGACATGGCGGCGCCGGGCCCCGGATCGTCGGAGGAAGCCGACAGCGCCAGCGAACTGTCCATCGGCCCGTACTCCCCGCGCACGGTGTTCACCGCGTCTGGGCTGAGCACCCAGGCGGGCTCCGCGCCCGTGTACGGACTGGACGCCTCCGGTGTGGCGACCGCCGAACGCGCCCGCCAGATCGCCGAGGCGCTCGGGCTCGAACCCGATCCGGTCGAGGAGGACGGCGCCTGGAGCATCGGCTCCTACGACACCGGAGAGCCCGTGCTGCGGCTCTACGCCGACGGCACGGTCGAGTACTCCGACCCGGCCCGCGATCCGTGGCGGTGCGGGGAGGCCACCGTGCGCGACGACGCTGATGATGTTGACGACGCCCCGGGCACCGAGGAGGGCGGCATTGAGCCCGCCTCGCCCGCGTGTGCTGATCCGCAGGGTGAGGCACCTGCCCCCGACGAGGCCGAGGCGATGTTCGCCGAGATGCTCACCTCCCTCGGTGTGGACCCGGCCGACTACGCCGTCACCGCCGACCGCGGTACGGAGGGCCCGGTCGCCTACGTGAACGCCGACCTGCTCGTCGAGGGCGAGCCGACCGGCGTCACCCTCGGCGGCGGGGTGACCCCCGACGGCGTCACCCACGTGTGGGGATCGCTGGCCGTCCCGTACGACCTGGGAAGCTACGACGTCGTCTCCGCTCAGGAGGCCGTGGAGCGGCTCATGGACCCCCGGTTCGGCGGGTCGAGCAGCGACGTGATGCCCTATGCGCTCGAGGACGCCCCGGTGGAAGGGCCGCCGCCGGCCTCTGAGCCCGAATCCATCGAACCGGGAGCGTCCATCCCGTGGCCGGTGCGGCAGGTCACCATCACCGGTGCCGAGCTGGGGCTGCAGAGTCTGTATACCGACTCCGGCCAGGTGCTGCTGGTGCCGACCTACACCCTCACCGGTAGCGACGCGGGTGGTGACGCAGGCACCTGGACCGTGATGGCCGTGGCCGAGAATGGCCTGGACCTGGGCTGATCCCACCCGTGGCAGACTGACACGGTGTCGAACGCGAGCACTCAGACCACCACCGATCCGGGCGTCGCCGGCCTGGTGACCGCCCTGCGCGCGGAACTCTCCGGTGATGTGGACGCCAGTACGCGTCGCCGCGCCGAGTACAGCACGGATGCCTCCAACTACCGGGTGGTCCCGCAGGTGGTGGTGTTCCCGCGCAGCACCGACGACGTGCTCGCCACCCTGCGCGTGGCCCGGGAGCGGGGGGTGCCGATCACCGCTCGTGGCGCCGGAACCTCGATCGCCGGCAACTCCGTCGGTACCGGTGTGGTCATCGACTTCTCCCGGTACCTGAACCAGGTGCTCGAGATCGACCCGGAGGCGCGCACCGCCCGTGTGCAACCCGGGGTGATCATGTCGGATCTGCAGAAGGCCGCCGCACCGTACGGGCTCCGGTTCGGCCCCGACCCCTCCACCCAGTCCCGCGCCACACTCGCCGGCATGATCGGCAACAACGCCTGCGGACCGCACGCCGTGGCTTGGGGGCGGACCGCCGACAACACCATCTCCCTCGACGTGGTGGATGGAGCCGGGCGACGCTTCACCGCGGGTGCCGGTGACCTCAGCGCCGTGCCCGGCCTGGAGGAGCTCGTCCAGGCCAACCTCGCCACCATCCGCACCGAGTTCGGCCGCTTCGGCCGGCAGGTGTCGGGCTATTCGCTCGAGCACCTGCTTCCCGAGAACGGGGCCGACCTGGCGAAGTTCCTCGTCGGTACCGAAGGCACTCTGGTCACCGTGCTGGAGGCGACTGTGCGGCTCGTGCCTATCCCGGCCGCGCCGGTTCTGCTGGCTGCGGGCTACCCGGACATGCCCAGTGCCGCCGACGCCGTGCCGGCGATGCTCGCCCACGGTCCCCTCGCCGTCGAGGGACTCGACGCCGAGCTGGTGGAGATGGTGCGCCGCCACAAGGGTGACCACGCCATCCCTGACCTACCCGAGGGTGCAGGATGGCTCCTCATCGAGGTGGGTGGTGACACCGAAACCGAGGCCCTCGCCAAGGCTCGTGAGATCGCTGCCGACGCCGGCACCGAGGCCGTGCAGATCGTGCCCGCCGGCCCGGAGGCGGCGGCCCTCTGGCAGATCCGTGCCGACGGCGCCGGCCTGGCCAGCCGTACCCTCGACGGTGCACAGGGATGGCCCGGGTGGGAGGATGCTGCCGTCCCGCCCGAGAAGCTCGGGGCCTACCTGCGCGACTTCCAGGCGCTTATGGTCGAACACGGCGTCTCCGGGTTGCCGTACGGGCACTTCGGAGATGGCTGCATCCACATCCGCATTGACTTCCCGCTCGATCCCGAGGACGGTCCGGCGGGTGTGGCCGTGTTCCGCCGATTCATGGTCGCCGCCGCCGAGCTGGTCGCCTCCCACGGGGGCTCCCTCTCCGGCGAGCACGGCGACGGTCGTGCTCGCAGCGAACTGCTGCCGCTGATGTACTCCCCGGAGGCGATCGCAGCCTTCGAGGCAGTCAAGGCCATCTTCGACTCCGGTGACGTGCTCAATCCCGGCGTCGTGGTCCGCCCGCGCGCCCTGGACGACGATCTGCGACGCCCGCACGTGCGGGCGCTGCCGATGCTCGCCGGGTCCGGCTTTTCCTTCTCCCATGACGGCGGCGACATGGCTATGGCTGTGCACCGCTGCACCGGAGTGGGCAAGTGCCGCGCCGATCTGCCGAGCTCGTTCATGTGCCCCTCCTACCTCGCGACCAAGGATGAGAAGGACTCCACGCGCGGCCGGGCCCGGGTGCTGCAGGAGATGGCCAACGGGTCGCTCGTGCAGGGCTGGGATGCTCCCGAGGTGCACGAGTCGCTCGATCTGTGCCTGTCCTGCAAGGCATGCTCCTCAGACTGCCCCACCGGGATCGACATGGCGCAGTACAAGTCCGAGGTGCTGCACCGCACCCACCGCGGCAAGATCCGCCCGGTCGCTCACTACGCGCTCGGCTGGCTGCCGCGCTGGGCCCGCGCCATCACCAGCGCGGGAGTGCTCGCGAAGGTGACCAACGCCGTCCTCGGGGTGCGTCCGATCGCTCGTCTCGTCCTCCGCCTCGGTGGCATGGACTCCCGGCGCAGCATGGTCACCTTCGCCGAGGAGCCGCTGCGCCGGTGGTGGCGCCGGCGCCCGACGGCGGAGCACACCGCTCCCGGAACCGCACCGTTGCGGGAGGTGCTGGTGTGGGCGGACTCGTTCTCCACGTATCTCGACACTGCCGGTGGCCGGGCGATGATCGCGCTGCTCGAGCAGGCCGGCTTCACCGTGCGGATGCCAGAGGCGAGCGCCTGCTGCGGCCTGACCTGGATCTCCACCGGCCAGCTCGACGGTGCCCGTACGCGGCTGCGGCAGACAATGGACGTGCTTGCCCCCTACGCCAAGGCCGGGATCCCGATCGTCGGGATCGAGCCTTCGTGCACCGCGGTGCTGCGATCGGACCTGCCGGACTTGTTCCCGGACGATCCTCGCGCCCGCTTGCTCGCGGAGAACACCCTGACCCTCGCCGAACTGCTCACGGGGGAGCATCGACCTGCGGGCTGGCGGCCGCCGGACCTGACCGGCACCACAGTGATCGCTCAGCCGCACTGCCACCAGCACGCCGTGATGGGCTACACCCACGATCTGGAGCTGTTGCGCCAGGCCGGTGCCGAGGTCACCACGCTCACGACCTGCTGCGGTCTCGCCGGTAACTTCGGGATGGAGACCGGTCACTACGACGTCTCGGTGGCCGTGGCGGAGCAGTCGATGCTCCCCGCACTGCGAGGAGCCCCCGACGGTGCGGTCTTCCTCGCCGACGGGTTCTCCTGCCGGACCCAGGCCGAGCATCTTGCTGGGGTTCGCGGCGTACACTTGGCCCAGTTGCTCACGACCCCTGGGGGCAGGGCGGATCGCGAGCAACCGTGAATCCCGCCTATCATCCATCGAGAACGGTCGCCTCAACGCCATGCCGTCCTTCGCCTTCGATTCCGGTCTCCTCGTCCCCACTGTGCTCGGCCGACGAACGAGCACGCCACTGACTCCTGAGCTGCGACGGGCGTTGCGGCAGTACCTGCTCGACGTCGTCGATGTGGACCTGCTGCCGATCTCCTGGTCGGACGAGGCCGAACCGGTGCTCACGGCGATGGATCCTGCGGGGCAGGTCGTTACCGCCATCGTGGTCGACTCGATCGACGGCGTCGGGCTGGTGCGCGCTCTGGCACGTGCTGGGGAGACAGCTGCCTCCTCATGGCTGGCGATCGCCTCCCGCCATCCCGGCGGGGTGGACGAGTTCCGCCGCGCCTGGTCTGCGTTCCGGGAGACTCGGCCCGCAGGTGCTCAACCCGGCCCGCAGCTGATCGTGCTCGCAGGGGCGGTCGACCCGGAGGTGCTCGCCGCGACCCGGGTGATGCACGGGGTGCTCGTGTATTCGGTCGATGTGCGGGAAGGATCGAACGGCGACGAGCTCGTCGATGTCTCGGCCGTGCACCGGCCCCGGGTGCGGGTGCTCGATCACGACGTGGTCCACGAACCCGAGCAGCTCGCGCTCCTGTCCGATGGCGCAGCCCCCGGCGCCCTCGTCGCCCTCGCCCCGCCCGCGGTAGCTGGGGACGAGGCTCCTCCGATCGAAGATACGGCGGTCATCCCACCGGTGGTGCCCGATGACGACGCTGGCGACGAGCTGCGCATCGACCCACAGCTGGTGGCCGTGGCCTCGCTCGTGGGCGCGCCGATGCCCATCGAGGCCCACACGAACGGTCAGTTGCGGACAGGCTCGTTGCAGGCGGACGGTACCGTCCTGGTGGACGGGGCGGCCCACCCCACGTTGGAGAGCGCGGCGGCACGCATCGGCGCCGAGCCCGCACACGCCTGGTCACTGTGGCAGATCGCTGGGTTCCCCATGGCCGACGCGCGCGACGAGGCCGCGCGGGCAGCGGAGGAAGAGTCGGCCGTCGAGACGCGGTCGCGACGTCGGCGCCACTAGCGATCAGAGGGAGGGTGGTGGTGCCGTGCTCTCCCGGACGACGAGCTCGGTGGCCAGATCCACCCGCAGTGCGGACGGTTGCTCCCCACGAGCGAGTGTGAGCACCATCTGCGTCGCGGTCGCGGCCATCTGCCGGAGCGGCTGGTGAACCGTCGTGAGCGTGGGGGAGTACCAGGACGCGATCGGTAGATCGTCGTAGCCGACCACGGAGAGATCCTCGGGGACGCGCAGGCCCAGTTCGCGTGCCGCGCGCAGCACGCCCACGGCCTGCATGTCCGAGCCCGCGAAGACCGCGGTGGGCCGGTCGGGGCGGCTGAGCAGGTCACGCGCGTGCTCTTCCCCGCGCCAGATGTAGAAGTCGCCCCAGCGCACCAGGGCAGGGTCGTAGCTGAGGCCAGCGCGCTCCAGGGCACTGCGGTACCCGTCCACCCGGGCACGCGAGCACAGCACGTCCGGCTGCCCGGAGATCACGGCGATCCGCCGGTGACCGAGGTCGAGGAGGTGCTTGGTCGCCGCCAGGCCTCCATCCCAGTTGGTCGAGCCGACAGCAGGCACGCCCGGGTGAGGCTCGCCGTCGGTGTCCACGACGACCGAGGGGATCCCGCGGGAGGTGAGCTGGTCGTGCTGGGCGTCGGTGAGCCGGGCGAGCACCAGGATCACCCCGAGTGGACGACGCGCGAGCACGTTGTCGAGCCAGTCCTGTGCCGGGCGGTGGCGGCCGCCGAGCTCGGAGAGCACCATGCCGGCGCCGGCGGTGGCGGCGCTCTCCTCGACGGCCCGGATGATCTCCATCGACCACTCGTTGGTGATCTCATGGAAGACCAGGTCGATCATCGCGGGCCCGGATCGTGCCGGACCTCGTGGGCGGCGCTGGTACCCGTGCCTGCTGACGACCTCCTCCACCCGGGCGCGTGTGGCGGCGGCGACATCGGAGCGGCCGTTGAGGACCTTCGAGACGGTCGGGACCGACACCCCGGCCTCGGCCGCGATCGAGGCGATCGTCGGCCGTGACGTCGCTGTCATCCGGAGCTCCTCTCGCAAGTTTCGGACCTGAAGGCTAGCACGCGTGTATCCGATCGACGAGCGACTCCCTGGCCCCGACGCTGTTGACGCTGCTTCTGCGGTGTCGTATGGTCATGCCACTATCGCAATGACCGCGAAAGTTTCGATCCCTCGCTGGGCGAAGCTGACCGACGAAGGAGTCCGATGGCGCTGCACGCCGACGCCGATACCCGCTGGCAGGACGACACCCTGCCGGTGACCTCCCGCGTGGACGCCCTTCTCGAGGACCTCACCCTCGAGGAGAAGGTGGCCCAGCTCGTCGGTCTGTGGGTCGGGGCCAACCCCGAGACCGGGGATGTGGCGCCGCAGCAGTCGGAGATGGCCACGGAGCCGGTCTCCTGGGAGCGGGCGATCCAGTACGGACTCGGCCAGCTGACGCGCCCGTTCGGAACCGTGCCGGTGGAGCCAGAGGCTGGAGCTCGGGGTCTTGCGGCCTCGCAGCGGGAGATCATGGCCGCCCAGCGGCTGGGCATCCCCGCCCTCGTGCATGAGGAGTGCCTGGCGGGTTTCGCCGCCTGGAAGGCCACCGCCTACCCGGTGCCACCCAGCTGGGGTGCGACCTTCGACCCCGAGCTGATCGCGCAGATGGCCGCACGGATCGGCGTCTCGATGCGCGCTGCCGGTGTGCATCAGGGTCTCGCGCCGGTGCTCGACGTCGCTCGCGACTACCGGTGGGGCCGGGTGGAGGAGACCATCTCGGAGGATCCGTATCTCGTTAGCGCCATGGGTGCTGCCTATGTCCGCGGTCTGGAGTCGTCCGGGATCGTCGCCACTCTCAAGCACTTCCCTGGCTACTCCGCCTCGCGCGCCGGACGCAACCTCGCTCCGGTCTCGATGGGGCCACGGGAGCTGGCCGACGTCATCCTCCCGCCGTTCGAGGCGGCTCTGCGCGCAGGGGCGCGCTCGGTGATGCACTCCTACACCGAGATCGACGGCGTTCCCACCGCCTCCGACGAGCGTCTCCTGACCGGGCTGCTGCGCGAGGAATGGGGCTTTGACGGGACCGTCGTGGCCGACTACTTCGGCGTGCGCTTCCTGCAGAGCCTGCATGGCGTGGCCGGTGACGCGGCTGAAGCTGCCGCACTCGCCCTGCGTGCCGGCGTCGACGTCGAGCTGCCCTCGGCCGACGCCTACCCCTCGTTGGTCGAGGCCGTCCGTGCGGGGGACGTGCCCGAGGAGCTCATCGACCGGGCGGTGCGTCGCGTGCTCGCCCAGAAGATCGAGCTCGGCCTGCTGGACGCCGGCTACACCCCCGAACCGGCCGGCCCGGTGGTGCTCGACGACGCCGAGAGTCAGCAGCTGGCGCTCCAGCTCGCCCGGGAAGGGCTCGTGCTTGTGGCCAACGACGGCGTTCTGCCCCTGGCCCGGGAGCGCCGGGTCGCGGTGGTGGGCCCACTGGCAGAGGACCCTTACGCCATGCTCGGGTGCTACTCGTTCCCCGCCCACGTCGGGGTGCGCCACCCCGAGCGGGCGATGGGTATCGACATCCCCACGGTGCTTGCCGAGCTGCGCACCCGGACGAACGCGACCCATGCCCGTGGTGTCGACGTCACCGACCCCGATACCAGCGGAATCGCCGAGGCCGTCACGACAGCCGCACAGGCCGACGTCTGCGTCGCCGTGGTCGGGGACCGGTCCGGTTTGTTCGGCCGGGGCACCTCCGGTGAGGGGTGCGATGCGCGCGACCTACGTCTGCCGGGCAAGCAGCAGGAGCTGCTGGAGGCCCTGCTCGCCGCCGGAACCCCCGTCGTCGTGGTGGTCCTCAGCGGCCGGCCCTACGCGCTGGGTGAGGTCGCGGACCGGGCGAGCGCCGTCGTCTGGGGCTTCTTCCCCGGGCAGCGCGGGGGGCAGGCACTGGCGGAGATCCTCACCGGTGAGATCGCGCCCTCAGGGCGCCTGCCGCTCAGCATCCCCGCCGAACCGGGCAGCGGACCCGGCACCTACCTGACCCCGCCACTCGGGCGGCCCAGCTCGGTCACCACCATCGACACCACACCCGCGTACTGGTTCGGCCACGGCCTGACCTACACCAGCTTCGACTGGACACCGGCCCAGGTGGCAGATCCGGTCTGGGACACCGCCGGCAGCGCGAGGCTCACGCTGCAGGTCCGCAACACCGGCGAGCGTGCGGGCACCGAGGTGGTCCAGCTCTACCTGCACGACCCCGTCGCCCAGGTCACCCGCCCCGTGGTGCGGCTCGTCGGCTTCGCCCGGCTCGACCTCGAGGCCGGCGAGCAGGCAACCGTGACCTTCGAGGTGCCGGCCGACGTCACCGCGTTCACTGGTCGCGACCTGCAGCGCATCGTCGAACCCGGGCGCATGCAGCTGCGGCTGGCGCGATCCGCCGGAGACGTCCAGAGCACCCTCGAGCTCGACCTCGTGGGCCCTGTTCGCACGGTCGGCCACGACCGTGAGCTGTTCTCGGCCGTTCACGTGGAGGTGAACTGATGGCTGCGGTGACCACGCCGAGGAGCGCCCCGGCCCAAGCCCCACCGGATCGCCCGCGCAAGGGCCGCCGTCGGGACGGCCGCCCGAGCCTGCGGCGCTCGATCAGACGCGACTGGCGGCTCTACACCTTCCTGGTGCTGCCGATCGTGTACCTGCTCGTCTTCAAGTACACCCCGATGGCCGGGAACATCATCGCCTTCCGCAGGTTCCGCCCCGGCGGGTCGATCTTCGGTGACGAGTGGGTGGGACTGCACTACATCGAGCAGTTCCTGAACGACCCGACCTTCTGGCGGGTGTTCACCAACACCCTGGTCCTGGGCTCGTTGACGCTGCTCATCGTCTTCCCACTGCCGATCATCCTCGCCCTCATGCTCAACGAGGTGCGCACACGCTTCTTCAAGCGGTTCGTGCAGACCGTCAGCTACCTGCCGCACTTCATGTCGATCGTGATCGTGGCCGGGATGGTGCTGCAGCTGACCTCCCTCAACGGTTCGGTCAACCAGCTGATCGAGGCGATCGGCGGCGAACCGATCTCCTTCATGCAGGATCCGGACTGGTTCCGCACGATCTACATCAGCTCCGAGATCTGGCAGACCGTCGGCTGGGGGACGATCCTGTACCTGGCAGCGCTGACCACCATCGACGACCAGCTCTACGAGGCGGCCCGCATCGACGGTGCCGGACGTTGGCTGCAGACGTGGCACATCACCCTGCCGGGCATCCGGCCCACGATGATGGTGCTGCTGATCCTCAACATCGGTCAGTTCATGGCCGTCGGGTTCGAGAAGATCCTGCTGCTGTACAACCCGCTGCTGTATCCCACCGCCGATGTGATCGCCACCTACCTGTACCGGGTGGGCATCGGCTCCGGCAGTTACTCCTACTCCACTGCGATCGGCCTGTTCGAGGCACTCATCGGGGTCACCCTGGTGATGACCGCGAACGCGATCTCCCGCCGAGTCTCCGGGAGCTCCCTGTGGTGACCACGAACCAGTCCCCCGACCTGACCCGCGTGCGGCCCACCACCGTGGCCGACTCCCGTGGCTATCGCGTCTTCCAGGTGGTGAACACCACCGTGCTGCTGCTCGTCGCCGCACTGACGTTGTATCCCTTCGTGAACCTCGTGGCGAAGGCCTTCAGCTCCGAGGGCTACATCGTGGCCGGGCAGGTGAACCTGATCCCGCGCGGCTTCAACACCACCACGTTCACCGCGGTGATGAGCGATGAGATGTTCTGGCTCAACTACCGCAACACCGTGGTCTACACCGTGGTGGCGACTGTGATCGCGATGGCGTTGACGACCACCTTCGCCTACGCCCTCTCCCGCCGTGAGCTGCGCGGGCGCACCTTCTTCATCGGTATGGCCGTGTTCACGATGTTCTTCAACGGCGGCCTGATCCCGAACTATCTGCTGATCAACTCCCTCGGCTTCAAGAACACCATCTGGGCGATCGTCATCCCGAACGCGATCAGCATCTTCAACCTGCTGATCATGAAGTCCTTCTTCGAGAACTTCCCGAAGGATCTCGAAGAAGCGGCCTCGATCGATGGCCTGACGACGTACGGCATCTTCGGCCGGATCGTGCTGCCGCTGAGCAAGGCGGTCATCGCCACGATGGTGCTCTTCTACGCAGTCTCGTTCTGGAACAACTGGTTCCAGGCGTTTCTGTACATGGACAGATCCGATCTGTACCCGGTGACCGTGTACCTGCGGAACCTGCTCGCCGCGGCCACCAGCACCGAATCCCTGGGCGCAGACAGCGCCCAGATCGCCGCGAATGTGCAGGCGGTGACGATGGTGCTCACCGTGCTGCCGATCGTGTGCGTCTACCCCTTCATCCAGCGCTATTTCGTGTCCGGAGTGATGCTCGGCTCCGTCAAGGGCTGAGTCTCGCCACCACCCACCTCGAACCGAACGAGGACGTTCCCAGGAGGAAAGAATGAGAAGGAATCGCCGCTCCGCGCTCGTCGCGGGCGCCATGATCACCGGGCTCGCGCTCACCGCGTGCTCCACCGACAGCGTCGGTGGGGGAGGTGAGGAAGCACCTGAGGAGCTCGGGGCCGTTGGCGCGATGGAGAACTTCGAGGCCGGGACCACCTTCGCGGCCACCGAGCCGGTGACCTTCAGTCTGCTCTACCGGGACCACCCGAACTACGCCTTCCAGGAGGACTGGGACATCCTGCAGCAGCTGGAGGAGAACCAGAACGTCACCTTCGACATGGTGAACGTCCCCCTCTCGGACTGGAACGACCGGCGCAACCTACTGCTCGCCGCCGGGGACGCCCCGGACATCGTTCCCTCCACCTACGTGGCCGACGCCGATCAGTTCGTCGCCTCCGGCACACTGCTGCCGATCTCGGAGTACCTGGAGCACATGCCCAACTTCACCGCCAAGGTGGAGGAGTGGGGTCTGACCGAGGACCTCGACCGCACCCGGCAGGAGGACGGCAGCTTCTACGTGCTGCCCGGGCTGCTGGAGAACCCCAAGCCCACCTACACGATCGCCATCCGGCAGGATCTGTGGGAAGGCGCTGGTCTCACGGAGGATCCCGAGACCTGGGAGGAGTTCGCCGACCAGCTCGAGACGATCGCCGAGACCTACCCCGAGATCGACTACCCCTACTCCGATCGATGGTCGATGAACGGGCCGATCGAGGCCACGCTGCAGGCCGCCGCCGGCAACTTCGGCACCGAGGCGGGATGGGGCTACGGTGACGGCGTGACCTGGAACGGCTCCGAGTACGAGTACACCGGCGCCCAGGACGGCTACCGTGATCTGATCGGGTACTTCGCCGACCTCGTCGACCGCGGCCTGATGGATCCCGAGTCCCTCACCCAGGATGACGACTCGGCGAAGGCGAAGCTCGTCAACGGCCAGTCGGCCGCGATCGGCTCCAACGATCAGGAGATCCTCGGCTACCGCACAGCGTTGGATGACGCCGGTGTCGAGGGCGCCGAGCTGCGTCAGATCGTGGTCCCCGCCGGCCCGGCCGGGAACCGGATGGACTCCTCCACCGGGGGCCGGTTCGAATCCGGGATCGTCTTCTCCTCCAGTGCCGCGCAGAATGACAACTTCGTCGCCATGCTGCAGTTCGTGGACTGGCTCTACTACTCCGACGAGGGCCTGGAGTTCGCCAAGTGGGGTGTCGAGGGCGAGACCTACACCACCTCGGGCGACGGCTCGCGCACGCTGGCCGAGAACATTGACATCAACGGCCTCAACCCCGGTGCACCGGAGGCACTGAACACCGACTACGGCTACCACAACGGGGTATGGATGCTCGCGCACGGATCCACCCAGGATCTGCTGGACTCCATGCTCCGGCCCGAGGTGGTCGACTTCCGGGCGGCGATGAACGAGAAGGAGGTCGCCGACCCGGGCCCCGCGATCCTCATGGACGAGCTCGAGCGGGAGCAGGCCTCGCTGCAGCAGGCCGCACTGGAGGACATCGTCATGCAGAACACGGCGGCGTTCATCCTCGGCCAGCGGCCGATGGCGGAGTGGGACGACTTCGTGGCCGAGCTCGAGGGTGCCGGCATGAACGACTACGTCGAGCTCACCAACACCGCCGCCGGGGTCGAGTGAGGTGACGCAGGCACGGCCGGGTACACCCCTCCCCGGGGAACCGGGGCGAGGTGTGCTCGGCCGTACCACGCTGGCACTGCACTGGGCACTCGTGCTCACCGTCTGCTGCGGCGTCGCCTCTGCGCCGGGACTGGTGATCGTGAGCCTTCTCGACGGCGCAGGCTCGCCGCTGTTCGGTGCCCTCGCCCTGATCCCGGTCGGACCGGCGTTCTCGGCCACGCTCTACGCGTGGCGAGAGCGCGTCACCGGGGAAGAGCAGGCTGCCCCCTGGCGGGCCTTCCGGCGCGGCTACGCCTCCGGGTTCGGGGACGTGCTGCGCGTGTGGGTTCCGGTGCTGGCGGTGCTGGCGCTGCTCGGATCCTCCGCACTGGCGGTGCTGGCCGGCGGCGCCCCGCGCGGGTACCTCACGCCGCTCGCCGTCCTCGCCCTCATCGCGGTGCTGGCGGGCGTGCAGGCCCTGGTGATCGCCACCTTCTTCTCCTTCCGCACCCGGGACACCATCCGCCTGGCCGTCCACCACACCTTCCGGCTCCCCGGAGCCACGGTGAGCGTGCTCGCCCTGGTGATCTGCGCCGTCGGGGTGCTCTGGCTCGCCGGGGACGGCGTGCTCGTGCTGCTCGGCGCCCTGTTCGCCCTGGCCCTGCGGCACGCCGACGCACCTCTGATCGACCACATCGAACGCCACTACACCACCCCCTGATCCGCAAGGAGCTCCATGTCCGCCCCCCGCACGCCCAAGGTTCTCTACGGTGGCGACTACAACCCCGAGCAGTGGACCCCAGACGTCTGGGAGGTTGACTACGCGGCCTTCGACCAGGCGCGCATCGACACCCTGACCCTCGGGGTGTTCACCTGGTCGCTGCTGCAGCCCGACGAGCAGACCTACGACTTCACCGCACTCGACGCCGCGGTGGAACGCGCCGTGGCCGGTGGCCGGAAGATCGTGCTCGCGACCGCGACCGGTGCGATGCCGCCGTGGTTGGGGCACCAGTACCCGGAGGTGAACCGGGTGGACTTCGAGGGTCGGCGTCACACCTACGGCCAGCGGCACAACCACTGCCCGAGTTCGCCGGTGTTCCAGCGCCTGTCCGCCGCACTGGCCGACCGCATCGCCGAGCGCTACACCGGCACCCCTGGTCTGGTCGCCTGGCATGTCGGCAACGAGTACGGCGGACCGGACGGGTCGTGCTATTGCGAGAACTGCGCTGCCGCGTACCGGGAGTGGCTGATGGAGCGCTACGGATCCCTGGACGCTCTCAACGAGGCCTGGAACACCACGTTTTGGTCCCACCGCTACACCGACGTCGCACAAATCCAGGTGCCGAACGCTCTCAGCGAGCACTGGAAGGGTCCCCACCACACGGCGTTCCAGGGCAACACCCTCGACTACCGGCGCTTCATGTCCGAGGCGCTGCTGGCGAACTACCGGGCCGAGAAGATGCGGATCCGCGCCCACGATCCCCACACTCCGGTCACCACGAACTTCATGGGTGCCTTCCGCCCGCTGGACTATCACCGGTGGAGCGAGGAGCTCGATTTCGCCTCCTGGGACAACTACCCGCCCGGGCGCGATCAGCACGTGCGCATGGCCTTCACCCACGACCTGATGCGCGGGCTCAAGGGCGGCGAGCCGTTCTGGGTGATGGAGCAGACACCGACCATGACGGCCAGCCGTGGCGTCAACCCGGTCAAGCGGCCCGGGGTGCTCGGCCTGTGGTCCTGGCAGGGGATCGCCCACGGCGCCGACGCGATGCTGTATTTCCAGATGCGCGCCTCCCGGGGAGCCTGCGAGAAGTTCCACGGTGCGGTGCTCGACCACGCCGGTCGCACCGACTCCCGCCCGTTCCGGGAGATCGCCTCACTCGGTGAACAGCTCGAGCAGCTGGGTGAGGCGGTAATCGGCGCCCGGACTCCGGCCAAGGTCGCTCTGATCTTCGACTGGGACAACTGGTGGACGACCGAGATCACCGACGGACTCAACCGCAACGTCTCCTATCTGGCCACCGTGTTGCGGTACTACGGTGCCGTCTGGGCTGCCGGAGCGGATGTGGATGTGGTGCCGATGACGGCGGACCTCACTGGCTACGACGTCGTCCTCGCTCCGTTGCTGCACCTGCTCAAGGACGATGTGGCCGAGCGACTGCACGCCGTCGCCGCCCGTGGTGGCACCGTGGTGACCTCGTTCTGGGCCGGGCGCGTGGACGAGTCCACCAACGCCTACCCGATGGACGCCCCGGGGCCGCTCGCGCCGACCTTCGGAATCCGGGTGGAGGAGATCGACTCGGCCGAACCGGGGGTGACGAACCCGGTGACGCTGACGTTGGACGCCGGGCCGGTGGTCTCCCCAGCCGACCAGGTGATGGAGCTGATCGTGCCGGCGGGTGCCGAGATCGTGGGGACCTACGGATCGGACTTCTACACCGGGACGCCTGCGGTCACCAGGCACCGGGTGGGGGAGGGCGCCGGTTGGTACATCGGCGCAGGTCTCGACGAGTCGGGCTTGGGTGCGATCGTGCGCCAGATCCTGGGCGGGTATGACCTCGTCGGGCCCTACGCAGGCCGGCTGGAGCACGCGGTGCGCGAGCGTGACGTCGACGGCCGGGTCGTGCGCACCCATTTCCTGCTGAACCACGGCGGCGAGCCGGTGGAGGTGACCGCGCACCTCGGCGGCACGGATCTGCTCTCGGGTACGCAGATTGCCGCCGGCCAGTCGTTGCGGTTCGAGCCGACGGACGTGCTGGTGCTACGCGAGGCCTGAGAGGTCGTCAGAGCAACGGCAGGATGGAGCGCAGGTCGGTCAGGCCGTCGCTGAGGAACTCGGGGCGCAGGGCCTGACTGGTGGTCACCTCGTCCCAGGTGCCGCGCCCGGAGGCCACCCGGATCCACACCGCGGCGTCATCCACTAGCACCGTGACGCCGGTGCGATCAGCGACCACCTGCGCGAACGCCTGCGCCACCAGCTGGCGTGCCCCGGCATCCACCGGTGCCGGGGCGGCGAGTGCCGGTGCCAGGTCGTATCCGTGCACCACCAGTTCGATCAGCCGGGTGAGCACGAAGTCGGGAAGTTTGATGGCTCCGCGCCGCCCCCGGACCACCACATCGCCCTGCTGGGCGAGGGCGTCGAGGTGGGCGAAGGCCCGCTCGGCCACCGCGTCGAGGCCGGCGAGCGGGTCATCCGCGATCTGCTGGGACATCTCCCGGGTGACGCGGTCGATCCGATCGGCATCAGCGGCATAGGAGGAGAGGTAGTCGGCTACGCTCAACGGCTCCGCGGATGGGTCCGGTTCGCAGGCAGTGATGGCGTCCAGGGCACGGCCCAGGTGCGCCATCAGGTCCCCGACGGTCCAGCCGGGCAGGGAGCTCGGTGTGGCGAGCACGTCACTGCCGACATCGTCCAGGCGCTCGCGCAGGAGGTCCCACTGGTCGCGCAGCTCGTCGCAGTATCGCGTCAACGTCACCATGGGCGATAGCGTCTCAGATATGGATGCACAGACGCGATGGGGATTCCTCGGCCCGGGTCGGATCGCCGAGAAGGTGGCGGCCGACTTCGAGCATGTGCGAGGAGGTGCCCTGGTGGCGGTGGGCTCGCGATCGGGCGAGCGGGCCGAAGCGTTCGCGGCTCGGCACGCAGAGCGGTCCGGGCATGCGGTCCGCGCACACGCCGGCTACGACGCGCTGCTTTCCGACCCCGAGGTGGACGCCGTCTACATCGCCACCCCGCACACCGACCACGCGAGCCAGGCCATCGCCGCCATCGAGGCAGGCAAGGCGGTGCTGGTGGAGAAGTCCTTCACCGCCACCCTCGACGGCGCCCGCCGGGTTGTCGAGTCAGCCCGCCATCACCAGGTGTTCGCGATGGAGGCGATGTGGACCCGCTTCCAACCAGCCGTCCGGGCCGCGAAGAGCCTGATCACCGACGGCGCGATCGGCGAGGTCCGTGCCGTCCAGGCCGACCTGGGCGTGCGTCGGGAGTTCGACCCGGACGACCGGATGTTCTCCCTCGAACTCGGCGGCGGCACCCTGCTGGACCTGGGCGTGTACGTCGTCTCCTTCGCCCAGCACATCCTCGGCACCCCGGACCGCGTGGTCGCGACCGGCTCCCGGCTGGAGACCGGGGTGGACGGTGAGGCGGGCATCCTGCTCGGCTACGACGACGGTCGCAGCGCCACCCTGCACACGTCCTTCCACATGCCCCTGCCGGGGCAGGCCCGCATCTACGGCACGCACGGCTGGATCGACATCCCGCCGCGGTTCCACCACCCTGTCTCCCTGGTGCTGCACCGCCAAGGTGAGGATCCGTTGCGCGAGCAGCTGCCGCCGTCGGGAGCCGGCTATGCCGAGGAGTTCATCGAGGTGGGACGCTGCCTGGCCGAGCGGCGCACCGAGAGCGACGTGATGCCGCTCGCGGACACGCTCGCCGTGCAGGCGGTGCTGGAGGAAGCGGCCGATCAGCTCGGGGTGCGTTTTACAGAACGCTGAGAAGCTCGGCCAGGATGGGTACGAGCTGGTCGTCCTCGATGAGGAAGCCGTCGTGCCCGTAGGGGGAGTCGAGCTCGCGGTAGATCCCGTGCGGCGCACCACGGGCGATCCGTGCCGACTGGGACGGCGGGAACAGCCGGTCCGAACGCACCGCCAGCGCGAGCGTGGGCATGGGCAGCGTCGCCAGGGCCGCCTCCACGCCGCCGCGGTCACGTCCGATGTCGTGGGTGAGCATCGACTCGGTCAGCACCACATAACTGTTCGCATCGAATCGACGCGCCAGCTTGTCCGCATGGTGGTCGAGGTAGGACTGGACCGCGAACCGTCCGCCACCACCCAGCGGGTTCTCCCCACCCTGCGGCAACCGGCCGAAACGCTCGTCCAGCTCCTCCGCACTCCGGTAGGTGGTGTGCGCGATCTGCCGCGCGATGCCCAGGCCCGTGTGCGGTCCGTCCCCGTCGGCGGCGTCGTAGTAGTCCCCGCCGCGGTAGCGCGGATCGGCCCGGATCGCACCGATCTGGGCGTGAGCCCAGGCGATCTGGTCAGCCGAGGTCTGCGCACAGGTGGCGATCGCGGCCAGCGCCGCCACCCGCTCGGGTGCGATCAGGCCCCATTCGAGCACTCGGTGACCACCCATCGAGGCGCCGATCACCAGTTTCCACTGTCCGATCCCGAGCCGGTCGGCCAGTTCGACCTCGGCCGCGACCTGGTCCCGTACGGTCACATACGGGAACCGGCTGCCCCACGGGGTGCCGTTCGGAGCGTCGGAGGCCGGGCCGGTGCTGCCCTGGCACCCGCCGAGCACATTGGGTGCCACCACGAAGAAGCGGTCGGTGTCGATCGTCTTGCCGGGGCCCACAGTCGACGACCACCAGCCCGGCGAACGGTGCCCCGGCCCTGCTTCGCCCGTGACGTGCGCGTCACCGGTGAGTGCGTGCAGCACCAGGATCGCGTTGTCCCCGGCGGCGTTCAGCTCGCCCCAGGTCTGGTATGCGAGGCGCACGTGCGGCAGGCGTCCGCCGGCTTCCAGATGCAATGGACCCAGATCGACGAACCGACGTTCCCCGACCGGATCGCCGTCACGCCAGGCTCCGGACGCAGGGATGGGCGTCTCCGGGGCGCGACGGCGCCCAGGGGAGCGCCGAGCCGGCGCGCTCTGCTCGCCCTTCTCGATGGTCACGGGGTCCACGGTAATTGCTCTGCGGTTCACACGCGCGCAGTGGCTCAGGCGCTCGCGGTCGCCGCGGCGCCGGAACGCACGGCGGCAGCCGCCTCGAAGCCACGCTCCAGGTCGGCGAGGATGTCGCCTAGGTGCTCCAGTCCCACTGACAAGCGCACCAGGCCGGGGGTGACGGCGCTCGCGGACTGTTCGTCCGCCGTCAGCTGGCTGTGTGTGGTGGAGGCAGGGTGGATCACCAGCGAGCGCACGTCACCGATATTGGCTACCAGCGAGTGCAGCTCGAGTGCATCCACGAAGGCCTTCCCCGCCTCGAGGCCACCCTCGATCTCGAAGGCGAGCACCGCACCGGGGCCCTTCGGAGCGTACTTCTGGGCGAGGGCGTAGTACGGGCTGGAGGGGAGCCCGGCGTAGTTCACCGAGAGCACATCGGCGCGGGCGTCGAGGAACTCGGCCACCTTCTGGGCGCTGCCCACGTGCCGGTCCATCCGCAGCGAGAGGGTCTCGATGCCCTGCAGCAGCAGGAAGGCGTTGAACGGCGAGATCGCCGGTCCGAGGTCGCGCAGCAGCTGCACGCGCGCCTTCAGGATGAAGGACATGTTGACCCCGAACGCGCCACCCTCGCCCAGGTCGCGGGCGTAGACGAGGCCGTGGTAGCTCGGGTCCGGGGTGTTGTAGTTGGGGAACTTCTCCGGGTTGTCGGCGTAGTTGAACGATCCGGCGTCCACGATGACGCCGCCGATCGAAGTGCCGTGACCGCCGAGGTACTTCGTGGCCGAGTGCACGACGACGTCCGCTCCGTGCTCGAACGGGCGCACCAGGTAGGGGGTCGCCACGGTGTTGTCGACGATGAGGGGCACACCGACCTCATGCGCGACGGCGGCCACGGCGGCGATGTCGAGCACGTCACCCTTGGGGTTGGGGATGGTCTCGCCGAAGAACACCTTGGTGTTCTCCTGCGCAGCAGCGCGCCACGCGTCCGGGTTGTCGGGATCGTTGACGAAGCTCACGGTGATTCCCAGCTTCGGCAGCGTGTAGTGGAGCAGGTTGTAGGTGCCGCCGTACAGGGACGAGCTGGCGACGACGTGGTCGCCGGCCTCGGCCACGTTGAGGATGGCGAGCGTCTCGGCTGCCTGGCCGGAGGCGACCAGGAGGGCGCCGACGCCACCTTCGAGGGAGGCGATCCGGTCCTCGACCACGGCCGTGGTCGGGTTGTTGAGCCGGGTGTAGATCGGGCCGAGCTCGGCCAGGGCGAACCGGTTGGCCGCCTGATCGGTGTTCTCGAACACGAACGAGGTGGACTGGTAGATCGGCACGGCGCGTGCGCCGTGATCGGAGTCGGCTGTCTGCCCAGCGTGGATCTGACGGGTCTCGAAGTGCCAGTCGGCGGTCATCGCGGGTCTCCTTCATCGGGGGCCGGGATGAGTGGGCTCGACATCTCCAAGCCCTCGAACCCAGCGTGATCGGGCTGAGCGTGCGCGTCAGCGCGGCGCTCGGCGGTCCATATCGTCACAGTACGGTCCGGCGGCGGTGATCTCATCTGGCTGACGGCAACGTCTCACATCGCGGATTCTTCCGGTGTGAGCGCACGGCGTGATGATCGATGGCTGTGGCAGATGTGACTACTGTGACTATTGCGCCTGGTGTTCACATTCGGTGCTACATCGACTACCTTGGGGAGCGGTCACGGCAGCCGCGTCAACACGACACGCCGAGTGGGTGTCGGTTCGTCGGCGTTTCGTGGCTGGTGACTATCCCTGATCGAGGAGACGTTGGTGCGAGTACAGAAGGTCTGGCGACCAGCTGCTGCGGCGCTGGGTGCTGTCGCGCTCTCCCTCGGTCTGCTGGTCTCCCCGGCCTTGGCCGACGTACCGAGCGACGATGACATTGAGGATGCGCAGGACGCCGTCGATGACACGGCCGCCCAGATTGCGGCGCTCGAAGTGCGGCTGGCCGCGAATGCTGCGGCCCGTGACGAGTCGCAGATGGCGGCGGCGATCGCGGCGGAAAAGTACAACCAGGCCGCCGTCGAGCGTGACCAGGCTCAAGCTGACGCTGATGCCGCAGCCGATGCAGCGGCCCAGGCCGATGACGACGTAGCCGCGGCCAGCCGGGATGTCGCCCGGATCGCGAACGCCGCCTACCGCAACGGTGGCGAGTTGCAACAGATCGGCATCTTCCTCTCTGCCGACGGTCTCGACGATGCGATCGAGAGCGCCACGACCTTCCGGATGCTCGGCGGCGACGCGGACGAGGCCTATCAGCGGCTCGACGCCGCCGAGCGGGTCGCCGACGTCATGCAGACCCGAGCTGATCAGGCGCTCGCCGATGCCGAGGCGGCAGCAGCCGATCTCGAGGAGGCGTCCCGGGAGGCCGACGCGGCAGCACTGACGGCTGAGAACGTCGTGGCCGACAATGAGGCGGAGCGGGACTCGTTGATCGTGGAGCTCGCGGCGCTGCGCAACACCACCGCTGAGCTCGAGGAGGAGCGCCAGAATGCGCTCGATGCTGAGCGCCGTGAACGGGAGAACGCCGCGGCTGCCGCAGCGATCGGTGCACCCGCCACGGAGCGTGAGGACGATCGGGACGAGTCCGGTTCGGGCCAGTCTGACTCAGGTCGGTCTGAGTCCGATCAGAGCGCCTCGCCGGATCCTGCTCCGAGTCCGGACCCTCGACCCAGTCCCGAACCGCAGCCAGAGCCCGAGCCGGAACCCAGCCCGGAACCGGAACCCAGCCCCGAACCGCAGCCTGAGCCGGATCCTGAGCCCGAGCCGGAGCCAGAACCGGAGCCTCAGCCCGATCCACCATCCACGCCCGCCAGCGCCGGCCAGGGTGCGGTGAACTGGGCGATGACGCAGGTCGGCGACCGGTACGTGCTCGGTGCCAGAGGCCCGGATGCCTGGGACTGCTCCTCGTTGACTCAAGCGGCCTACCGCTCGGTCGGCATCCATCTGCCGCGCACGTCCGGTGATCAGTACCGGGCCACCGCGAACGTGCCGATCGGCCAGATCCGCCCGGGCGACCTGATCTTCTACTCCAGCAACGGCCGGGCCAGTGGCGTCTACCACGTGGCCATGTATGCCGGCAACGGGATGCGGGTGCACGCAGGCAACCCCTCCACCGGAGTGCAGTACACCTCGATGTGGTGGGCGAACGTGCTCCCGATGGCCGGGCGGCCCTGAGCTCGCTCAGGTACTGAGCGAGGCGAGCTGTGCGGGCGTGAGCACGATCGCCGGAACGGAACGTGCGCCGTCGAGGATGGCCCCGAGAAGGCGGTGGTACCCGTCCAGGATGACCAGGCCACCCTGCCGCTCGACCGCGTGCACCGGATAGGCGCGATCGGCCGCGCGCACGCGTGCCAGATGATCGGGGTAGTGGAAGGGTGTCGCCAGCACGTCGCGCGGTGAGACCTGAAAGCGCCTGCCGTCGCGTTGCCACAGCGGTAGGTCGAGCAACCAGTCGAAGGCCGCCACCGGCACGTCGACCACCGGCTCGCTGACCGCCCACAGGTCCACCAGCAGCCACGCGTCGTCCCCGAACGCAGCGCGGATCGCCTGAGGGGTTTGCTGCAGGAGTTCCGCCCGACTGAGATCCGGCGCCGCCCGGTCCCGCGGCGGCATCGGCTCAGTGCCCGATGTGCGGCTGCGGGTGGGTGTACCCGGTCTCCTCGGCGCGGGTGAAGGAGTTACGGATCTCCTGTTCTGCGGCCTCGCGGCCGACCCAGTGGGCTCCCTCGACGGACTTGCCGGGCTCGAGGTCCTTGTAGACCTCGAAGAAGTGCTGGATCTCCAGCCGGTGGAACTCGGAGACGTCGTCGATGTCGCTGCGCCAGCTCGCGCGCTGGTCCCCGACCGGCACGCACAGCACCTTGTCGTCACCGCCCGCCTCGTCACGCATACGGAACATCCCCAGTGCGCGGCACCGGATCAGGCAGCCAGGAAAGGTCGGCTCCTCCAGCAGCACCAAGGCGTCCAGCGGGTCGCCGTCTTCGCCGAGCGTGCCGTCGATGTAGCCATAGTCGTCCGGATAGCGGGTGGAGGTGAAGAGCATCCGGTCGAGCCGGATGCGCCCGGTCTCGTGGTCCACCTCGTACTTATTCCGCTGCCCCTTGGGGATCTCGATGGTGACGTCGAATTCCACGGCCTGTCTCTTCCGCTCGCTGGGTGTGCTACCCCTAGTGTGGCCTACGCTGGCGCCCTTCGTGGACACGACGCGGGGTGAGAACCACGCTTGTCACGAGGGAAGATCGACGTTGCCGGAGGGAGGGTCAGTGTCTCAGCAGGGTTCGCCGCGACCAGTTCGCACGACGGCGTCCGGTCGCCCGCCCGCGCCACGCCGCCGGCCCTCATCCCCGGCCGCGCGTGAGGCTGCTCGGGCAGCGGCGCGCCGCCGCGTCTACCGGCGCCGCCGGATGACTGCGCTCTCCGTGCTGCTCGTGCTCCTGCTGGGGGGCTACGCAGCCCTGGACGCCAACGATGTGGTGCCCGGCGTGCTGACCCGGACGCCGCCGTGGCCCGACGCCGAGCCGTTCCCCGAGGTTGCCGCCGCGGGACTGACAGCGGCACCGGACCAGGTCCCCTCCCTGTCGGGGGAGGCGCCCGTGCCCAGCACCGAGGAACTCGCCGCGCTCGCTTCATCACTGGTCTCCAGTGGTGCGGTCGGACCAGCGCCGGGTGTGCTGGTCACCGATGTCCTCACGGGTGAGGATCTCTACGGCGCGCGTGCCGCTGAGTCGTACGTGCCGGCCTCGAGTCTGAAGCTTCTGACCGGACTGGCAGTGCTGGCCAGTTACGGCGACCAGCACCGGTTCGTCACCTCGGTGGTCGACGGCGGGAACGGCGACGGTGTCGACGTCGTCACCCTGGTCGCCGGGGGAGACCTCACCCTGGCGGCGGAGGAGGGAGACCCGAGCTCCGTCGTCGGGCATGCGGGCCTGGGGGACCTGGCGGCGGAGGTGGCCACCGAGCTCGCCGCCCAGGGGCGCACCGAGGTGCAGGTGAGCTTGGACGACACGCTGTTCACCGGGCCGGGACTGGCGCCGCGGTGGGGCCCGGTGGATCTCTCGGGTGGCTGGGCGATGCCGATGGCGCCGATCGCCGTGGACATCGGACGGCGGGACGGCACATCGGTGCGGTCCTCGGATGCGGCGTTGGACGCGGCGGAGACGTTCGCTGATGCTCTCGCGGGCGAGGGCATCAGCGTGACCGGCGATGTGCAGCGGGTGGCCGCGCCGGACGGGGCGAGTGAGCTCGGCGCTGTGGAGTCCGCGCCATTGCGCGACCTGGTGGCGTTCACCATGCAGCAGTCCGAGAACGTGCTCTCCGAGGCGCTGGGGCGCATGACGGCGGTGGCGACCGGGCATGAGGCGAGTTTCGCCGGCGCAGGGGAGGCCGTGCTCGCAGTGCTGGCAGATCTCGGGCTGGACACATCGGGAAATTCGCTGTCTGACACCTCCGGGTTGAGTTCGGAAAGTGTCGTGACGCCGCGGCTGCTCACCGATGCGGTGCGATTGGCGGCCGATGGATCCCATCCAGAGTTGACATCGTTGCTCGCGGCTGTGCCCGTGGCCGGACTCGAGGGAACCCTGAACAGCAGGCTGACCGACACCGCAGCGACGGGCGTCGTACGAGCCAAGACCGGGACCCTGCCACAGGTCGTGGCGCTCACTGGGATGGTCACCACGGAGGACGGACGTCTGCTCGCCTTCACCGTGCTGGCCAACGACTTCGATCGCGGCTCTGCCTATCTGGCGCGGATCGCCGTGGACGAGTGGATCTCCTCGGTGGCGGAGTGCGGGTGTCGTTGATGTCGAGTCTGTGGATGAATGTGAACCCGCAAGCGGCTGTCCTATGACGGTATGGCCAGCCCAGTAGGATCCAGCCGTGCTAGGTCGATCGTTCCAAGAGGTGTTGCGTTCGTCAGTTCTTGCCGTTTCCTCGGTGAGTTTCGCGATTGCCACCATCCTCGACCTCGCTGGTGCGCGGGGAGTGTGGCAGATTCTCGCTGTCTCGTTGAGCGTGGTGGGATTCGTGGCACTTGGCGCCTCCTCGATCGGCGCGTGGGTGGCCACCTCGCGACGTCGCCGACGGCATCGTGAGACGGCGCTGCGAACTCTCGATGTGCGCGACGTAGATCGAGGTGTTGCGGTGACGCATACGTCGGTATCGTCAGTCGAAGAAGGCGCAACTGGAGATTCCGGGGCCGATGACCTGCTCGCGAAAATCGGCCAGCCGAGTTCGGTTCGCTTGGCCGGCGGTCAGGATCTGATTGCAGTTGCTCAGGCCGGTAAGGACGCGATCGGTGAGGATCTGTTCTACGACCGCTCCGAACTTGCCTCCTACCTTGAGGCTCAGCGCGATGCCGTGTGGTGTATCGAGCGGATGGTGAGTGGTGAGCGACGGCTAGTGGGGTACGCGATCCTCCTCGCCCTCCGCCCGGTGACGGTTGAGCGGATCAAGTCAGGCGAGATTGCTTACGGCCGGCACATCCTTGCCACAGACATCGCGGACTCGATCGACGCAAGTGATGCCATGTATGTATCGATGGTGCATGGCTTCGACCTGGCGGCTCAGATTGACCTTGGTCTTGCCGTCCTGCGTCGCGTCATGCGCTCGCACCTGAAGCGTCGTCCGCAACTCATCTTGGCGCGGCAGGGATCGCATGCCGGCGGGCTGGGCATGAAGCGGCTGGGATTTGGGCGCTTCGGGTCTGCTCCGTATATCAAGGCGACCTACACCGATGCGCCTGCGTTCGCCTCGGAACTTCGGCGTCGTGAGCGCCTCTATCGGCGGCTGGGGAGCCGATAGCGCCGGTGGTCCGGCCGGGGAAGATCGGCGGGGGAGTGGGTGTGTGCGGCACCGGTGTCGGTGGTCGGTCGGACCTTATGGCTCATGGCGTCGATAGGTGCGTGGGCTAGTTTCTCGGATTCGGTCGCCTGTAGTGATGGTGTCATCGCGCGAAGGCTACGCGGGGCTACGGATCCATTGGCGTGTGCAGCTGCCGGCATGGTTGCTGGAGGGATCTTGCCTGCTCTGACCTGGGCGAACCGGGCGATGTCAGTGGTGGGTGGGAGAGTGTTTTCATGACCTCGACAGCAGCTCACGACAGCTTCTCGGTTCCGGCCGGGAAGGGTTTGTTGGCTGCGGTGCGGGCTACTGGGGTGGCGGCTCGCGCGGTGGAGGTCGAGCGGGCTGAACTCGTCCTGGCGTGGGTGAGGGAGGGGGCGATTATCCCGGGTGAGGTCTCCCCCGATGACGTGGTCGACGGCGGTGGGGTGTTCGATCCGGATGTGCATGCCGGTTTGCCGGGTACGCAGGAGCCGATGCGGTTGGCGGGTGCGGGTGCTCCGTGGGTGTCGGATCTAGGGTTTGTGTCGTTGGCGGCGGCGTTGGGGATGTCGAACGAAGCCGCCCTGGGGTACGTCGGCACCGTAGTCGAGTTGGCCTACCGGTTGCCGACCCTGTGGGGCCGGGTGCGGGCCGGGCAGGTCAGCATCACCCGGGCCCGGGCAGTGACCCGGTTGACGAAGCGACTCCCCGCCGATGGGGCAGCGTGGGTGGACTCCCAGGTGGCGTGGACGATCGGGTCGTGTTCGTCGGGCCAGATCGAGCGCACCGTCACCGCGGCGATGGAGTCCTTCGATCCCGACCGGGCTGAACGCGACCAGCAGGCCGCATTGGAGGGCCGGCGGGTGGACATTCGCCTGGGTGATCTCGCCACGGCCGCTGACCCCAGCGCGGGCGCTGTGGTGGCCTTTGATGGCGGGTTGGGTGTGGCTGACGCGCTGGACCTGGAAGCGGCCGTGGCAGCCCGCGCCGCCGGGTTGAAGACCCTCATGCCGGATGCGAGTGAGGATGTACGCCGTTCGATCGCGTTAGGTGACCTCGCCCGTGGGAAGGCCACGTTGGCGCCGGCCGCGACCGCGGATGCTCCGGGTGGCTCAGCCGTTCCGGGTGTCTCGACCAGGGCGTGCGTCACCGAGCCCGCCGGGGCTGGTGCCCCCACTGGCCCGGCCGAGACGACCGGGGACCCGGCCGCCACCGGCACCACGGGTCTGGAGGCCACGGGGCGCACGGTGATGCTGTACCTGCACCTGCGGGCCGATGCCCTCGACCAGCACGGTCGGGGTGTGGTGGGCCGGTGTGAGAACACTCGTTCGCCGGTCACGGTTGAGCAGGTGCGTTCCTGGTGTGGGAGCGCGGGGCGGGTGTTGGTGCGGCCGGTGATCGATCTGAACGATCAGTATTCGGCGTCCACATATGAGGCCAGTCCCAGGTTGCGTGAACAGGTGATCCTGCGCGACCAGCGGTGTAGGTTCCCGTTCTGCCCGCGCAGTGCTCGCACGGGGGATGTGGATCACATCACCCCACACGAGCAGGGTGGTCCCACCAGTTCACGGAATCTGGCGGTGTTGTGTCGGCGTCATCACCGGGTGAAGACTCACACCGACTGGACGTATGAGCTGCTCAGCCCGGGGATGTATTACTGGACCGGGCCCGATCGGGTGGCGTATCTGGTGAGCCCGGCGGGCACATTCGTACTCCCCGGCGTGACGAGTACCCCGGGTCAGCCGGTGATCAAGACCCGCCGTATCGCTATCGCGTCGATGAGAGCCAATGCCCGGGCTATGCCTACCCGCCGCCACCAGGTGCGACCAACGGCAGAGCTACACCCCAGTTCCAGTAGCACCGACCCGCCACCCTTCTGACCACCCCGCCCCGAACCCCGCCGACCCGCCCGTCGACGGGGATATCGGCATGCGGTGATCCTGGTGGGCGATGGTGCAAGCACGGATAGACAGGCACGGAGACGCCTACTCGTGACGCTCCGTGTGCTCGCTCACTGCCCGGCCACGACACTGTCCCTGTTGCCCACCCCACCCCGGCCATGCGCTCCCGTCAGCGAGCACACACCGCCCCAGACTTCGACCCGTACGCTGGAGGCATGACGCAGACAGCAGGCCGCCGGGACGCCGTCAACTGGCAGCTCGCTGCCTCTCGCGCCGCCGCGATCGTGCCGGCCGGTCCGCGCGTCGACCGGGAGACGCTGGCGGATTTCGTCGCCGAACTGCGCACCTGCGCCGCGGAGGCACCTGCGCACGTCGGAGCGGTGACCGGCCTGCTCGAGCCGGCCCTGCAGGCTGGCGCCGGCCCGGTCTACGTGGTGGATCGGCCACGGTGGGCCGCCGCGAATATCGCCATGCTGCAGGGCACGGTGGGCGATGTACTGCCCCGCCCGTCCGCGATGTGGGGTGACCGCTTTGCAGGTGAGGAACTGGGAGCTCTTCTGGCGCTCTTGTCGGCGAAGGTGCTGGGCCAGTACGACCCGTTCACAGGGCGGCTCGTGCTGGTGGCCCCCAACATCCTCCACGTCCACCGCGATATCGGTGCCGATCGGCGCGACTTCAGTATGTGGGTGTGCCTGCACGAGCAAACGCATGCACTCCAGTTCGCCGCCGCCCCCTGGCTCGCCGACCACATGCGCAGCACCATGCGCTCCCTCATGACCACCGTCTCCGACGCCGAGAACGGTGGCCGACGCCTCCAGGACCTCCTGCGTGCCCTCCCGGGAGTGATCACCGGCGAACGCAAGGACGCACCCGCCGGCGCACTCCTGGATGCCGTCCTCACCGAGGACGAACGCGACGCCGTCGAGGAGTCGGTGGCAGTGATGTCCCTGCTGGAAGGCCACGCAGACGTGGTGATGGACGCCGTCGGGAAGCGTGTGGTGCCCTCGGTGAAGAAGATCCGCAAAGCCTTCGAGAAGCGGCGCGACGGGACAGGCCCGCTCGACCTGCTGCTACGCCGCCTGCTCGGGCTCGACGCCAAGCTCGCGCAGTACCGCAATGGTGCAGTGTTCGTGCGTGCCGTCGTGGACCAGGTCGGGCACGAGGGCTTCAATGCTGTCTGGGCCGCCCCGGAACACCTGCCCCGGCCAGGTGAGATCGCCGACCCGGCGGCCTGGGTGCGGCGCGTGCACGGCTGATGCCCGGACCAGCGGCCCCGGTCGCCCGGCTGCGGCACACCACCCGCACGTTCCTCGCCGAACGACTCACCGCCGGTGACCTGGCGCGAGGTGACCTGATTCTGGTGGCCTGCTCGGGTGGGCCCGACTCCCTGGCTCTCGCGGCCGTCGTGGCCTTCGTGGCGCCGCGGCTCGGCCTCCGGGCTGGTGCCTGCGTCGTCGATCACCAGTTGCAGCCAGGCAGCGCCACGGCTGCGGCCACGGCCCGTCAGCGCTGTGACGAGCTGGGCCTCGACCCTGCCGAGGTGCTCACCGTCACGGTCACCGCCGGTGGACAAGGCCCCGAGGCCACTGCCCGGGACGCCCGCTATCAGGCGCTCAGCGAGGCTGCCGACCGACAGGGCGCGCGAGCGGTGCTGCTCGGTCATACTGCCGACGACCAGGCCGAGACCGTCCTGCTGGCGCTCGCACGCGGGTCCGGCACCCGCTCGCTGGCGGGGATGGCCACCGTCCGTGGACGGTTCTGGCGCCCACTCCTGACGGCGTCACGCGCCGACACCCACGACGCGTGCGCCTCGCTCGGCCTGCCGGTCTGGCACGACCCCACCAACGCCGTCGACGGTCCGTGGCGTACGGCCGACGGGCGCCCCCTGCCCCGGGCATCGGTGCGGCACCGGGTGCTGCCTGCTCTCACCGAGGCACTCGGTCCCGGTGTGCGCGCCGGCCTGGTGCGCACGGCGCGCCTCGCGCGCGAGGACTCCGACCTGCTGGACCGGCTCGCCGCCGAACAGTACGAACTCCTCGAGGCGAGGCATCCCGACGACGGAAGGGACGTCGTCGTGGACGCACGCCGGATTGGTGAACTCCCTACCGCGCTCAGACTGCGAGTGCTGCGCAGACTGGCGCTGGATGCCGGCGCACCCTCCGGGGTGCTGGGGCAGGTGCACATCGATGCGATCGATGCACTCGTCACCGCGTGGTCCGGGCAAGGTCCCGCTCAGCTGCCGGGCGGCATCACCGTCGCCCGGACCTGTGGCAGGCTTGTGCTGAGCGCAGGCCCGTCTGGTCCTGAATGAGAGCGGCGAACATCAGGGAGAGTGGAGTGGACGCGACCGACATGGGCTCTGACCTCAAGGAGGTCCTGCTCACTGAGGAGCAGATCGGCTCCACACTCGACCGGATGGCGGCCCAGATCGACGCCGACTACCAGGGCAAGGAGATCCTCCTCGTCGGCGTCCTCAAAGGCGCGGTGATGGTCATGGCCGACCTCTCCCGGCGGCTGCACACGAACCTGACGATGGACTGGATGGCCGTCTCCTCCTACGGGTCGGGCACCAAGTCCTCCGGCGTGGTGCGCATTCTCAAGGACCTTGATACCGACATCGACGGCAAGCACGTGCTCATCGCCGAGGACATCATCGACTCCGGGCTCACCCTCTCCTGGCTGCTCGCCAACCTGCGCAGCCGCAACCCCGCGTCCGTGAAGGTGGCCACACTCCTGCGTAAGCCCGACGCCGCGAAGGTCGAGGTGGACGTCGCCTATGTTGGCGTCGACGTGCCCAGCGAATTCGTCGTCGGCTACGGCCTGGACTACGACGGCCGGTATCGCAACCTGCCGTTCGTGGGAACCCTCGCCGAGCACGTCTATCAGCGCTGAGCGCATGGTCGGCGGTACTGCCATAGGCGAACATGTGCACGAGCACTCGATCTGGTCGTATAGCGTCACCCGGTAGAACTGCTAGCAGGAGGGACCGGGGCTCGGCCCCATAGGTGCGATGAACGTGAAGAAGCTGCTGCGTGGGCCGCTGATCTGGATCCTCATCCCGATCATCGTGATCGTCGTGAGTTTTCAGCTCCTCGGTGGTGGTGGCGTACGCCAGATCGACACCTCCGTGGGCCTGGAACTGCTCGAGGGCGACACGGTTGAGCAGGTCGAGATCACCGACGGTCACCAGCGTGTCAACCTGACGCTGAGCGAGCCCTACGTCGGCGAGGACGACACCGACTACGGCACCGATGTGGAGTTCTACTACGTCGCTCCCCAGGCCGAGACCGTGGCTGAAGCGGTCGCCGCTGCGGAGCCGGAGGGCGGGTACAACTCGGTCGTCCCGCAGACGCCCTGGTGGTCCAGTCTGCTGATGACCCTGCTCACCGTGCTGCTGCTGGTGGGTGTGTTCTGGTTCATCCTCTCCCGCATGCAGGGCGGGAACTCCCGGATGATGAACTTCGGCAAGTCGAAGGCCAAGCAGGTCTCCAAGGAGACCCCGTCCGTCACCTTCTCCGACGTGGCCGGTGCCGACGAAGCCGTCGAAGAGCTGCACGAGATCAAGGATTTCCTCGCCGACTCCTCCCGGTTCCAGGCCGTCGGGGCGAAGATCCCCAAGGGTGTGCTCCTGTACGGCCCGCCCGGAACGGGTAAGACGCTGCTGGCCCGATCCGTGGCCGGCGAAGCCGGAGTGCCGTTCTACTCCATCTCCGGATCCGACTTCGTCGAGATGTTCGTCGGCGTTGGTGCCTCACGTGTGCGTGACCTGTTCGAGCAGGCCAAGGCCAACGCCCCGGCCATCATTTTCGTGGACGAGATCGACGCCGTCGGCCGCCAGCGTGGCGCGGGCCTCGGCGGCGGGCACGACGAACGTGAGCAGACCCTGAACCAGCTCCTGGTGGAGATGGACGGCTTCGACGTCAACACCAACGTCATCCTCATCGCTGCGACGAACCGGCCGGACATCCTCGACCCGGCGCTGCTGCGTCCGGGGCGCTTCGACCGGCAGATCGCCGTCGAATCGCCCGACCTGAAGGGCCGCGAAGCGATCCTGGCCGTGCACGCCACGGGGAAGCCGATGGCGCCGGATGTCGACCTGCACGCCATCGCCAAGCGCACCCCGGGATTCACCGGTGCCGACCTGGCGAACGCCCTGAACGAGGCAGCACTCCTGACCGCCCGCACCAACGGCACCGTCATCGGCAACACCGAGCTCGACGAGGCCATCGACCGCGTCGTGGCCGGGCCACAGAAGAAGACCCGGGTGATGAACGAGAAGGAACGCAAGGTCACCGCCTACCACGAGGGCGGTCACGCGCTGGTGGCGGCGGCCCTGCGTTACACCGACCCGGTCACGAAGGTCACGATCCTCCCGCGCGGCCGGGCGCTCGGCTACACGATGGTGATGCCCAGTGAGGATCGGTACTCCACCACCCGCAACGAACTGCTCGACCAGCTCGCCTACGCGATGGGCGGCCGGGTAGCCGAGGAGATCGTCTTCCACGACCCCACCACGGGTGCCTCCAACGACATCGAGAAGGCCACAGCGACGGCCCGCAAGATGGTCAAGGAGTATGGGATGAGCGAGCGGGTCGGCGCGATCCGGCTCGGCACTGCCGACTCCGAGGTCTTCCTCGGCCGTGACATGGGACACCAGCGCGAGTTCTCCGAGGACGTCGCCGGGCTGGTGGACGAGGAGGTGCGCCGCCTCATCGAGAGTGCCCACGATGAGGCATGGGCGGTGTTGACCGAGTACCGGCACGTGCTTGACGCGCTCGCCCTGGCGCTGCTGGAGCGGGAGACGCTCAACCAGGCCGAGCTCGCCGAGGTCTTCTCCCCGGTCATCAAGCGCGACCCTCGACCGGTCTGGCTCTCCAGCCAGGAACGGACAGTCAGCCACATCCCTCCGGTGCAGACGCCCCTGGAGATCTCCCGCGGCGAGGAGCAGATGCCTCCCCAGGACGAGGTCGCCGCTGCTGGTGAGGACGGGCTGCCGGGTGCCACGGCCCCGACGCCTCCCGAGGGGGACCGGTGACCGACGGGGCCAGTTCTCCCCGCCCGGTGCGCCCGTATGACCCCGCGGGCGTGGAACGTGCCGTACGTGACCTGCTGGTCGCCGTCGGGGAGGACCCCGAACGCGAAGGACTGCAGGACACTCCCGCGCGGCTCGCCAAGGCGTATCAGGAGATCTTCGCCGGCTTGCGCCAACGCCCCGAGGAAGTCGTCCAGACCTTCTTCGACATCGACCACGAAGAGATGGTGCTCGTCCGCGACATCGAGGTGTACTCCACCTGCGAGCACCACTTGCTGCCCTTCCACGGGGTGGCGCACGTGGGCTACATCCCCTCCGAGGACGGCACCGTGACCGGGCTGAGCAAGCTCGCCCGGTTGGTGGACGTCTACGCCAAGCGCCCTCAGGTGCAGGAACGACTGACCACCCAGGTGGCCGACGCGCTGGTCGAACTGCTGGATGCGCGCGGCGTGATCGTCGTCGTGGAGTGCGAGCACCTGTGCATGTCGATGCGGGGGGTGCGCAAACCGGGCTCGCGTACCGTGACCTCGGCGGTGCGGGGGCTCATGCGCCAGACGGCGACCCGGGCTGAGGCGATGAGCCTCATCGCACGAGGCTGACGCTCGACGTGGGTAGGGTGGCCCGCGTGAGGGACGAGCTGCACCCGGACGAAGGGTCACGCACGCTCGTCATGGGCGTCGTCAACGTCACCCCGGACTCCTTCAGCGACGGCGGGCAGTGGTTCGAACCCGACGTCGCCGTCGCGCACGGCCGCCACCTGCTTGCTCAGGGTGCCGACATCGTCGATGTGGGCGGCGAGTCCACCCGGCCCGGTGCGGAGCGAGTGAGCCTGGAGGAGGAACTCGGCCGCGTACTCCCGGTGGTCACCGTGCTCGCCGGGGCGGGCGCCGTGGTCAGCGTCGACACGATGCGCGCGGAGGTGGCCGCCCATGCGCTCGCTGCGGGTGCACAGGTGATCAACGACGTGTCCGGCGGCCGCGCCGACCCGGAGATCGCGACCGTGGTTGCCGAGTCCGGGTGCCGGTATGTGCTCTCCCACTGGCGCGGGCACTCCGAGTTCATGAACGACCTGGCCGAGTACGACGACGTGATCACCGAGGTGTGCACCGAGCTTCTCACCCAGGTCGAGGCCGTCCGCTCCGCAGGTGTGGGCGACCATCAGCTCGTGCTCGACCCCGGGCTGGGGTTCGCCAAGGAAGGCGGGCACAACTGGGAACTGCTCGCCGGAGTGGACGACCTGATGTCACTGGGCTACCCGGTCCTGATCGGCGCATCCCGCAAGCGCTTCCTGGGTGAGCTTCTCCAGGCCGCCGGCTCGGAGTCCCTGCCCGCGTTCCGCGACCGTGCCACTGCCGCCGTCACGGCCCTGGTGGCGGCGCGAGGGGTGTGGGGGGTGCGGGTGCATGACGTGACCGGGTCCGTGGACGCCGTTCGAGTGGCCCAGGCCTGGCGCGCGGCCGAGAATGGGCGGCAACGAGCACCCGAGGAAGCGGACGGCGCACAGAAGGGGTCGCAATGACAGGCACCGAGGCAGCCCTCGACGAGATCCGCCTTCTGGGCGTCGGCGGGGTAGGCAGGCACGGGGTGTTCCCGGAGGAACGACGCGAGGGGCAGACCTTCCTCGTCGATGTGGTCATGGCGGTGGATACCCGTGCTGCGGCCGCCTCGGACGACCTCGCCAGCACCGTGGACTACGCAGCGGCGGCGCGGGAGATCGTCGACTTCATCGAGGGTGAGCCGGTCAACCTCATCGAGACGCTCGCGAACCGGATCGCCGAGGCGATGCTCTCCCGCACGGGTGTGCGGTCGGTGGACGTGACGGTCCACAAACCAGAGGCTCCCGTGGGCGTGCCGTATTCCGACGTCCAGGTGCACGTGCGGCGTTCTACCGACCGCCAGGACGCTGACGCCCCTGCGCCCGAGCCTGCCATTGCCAGAGCGGAGCCCGCCCCTGCCAGGGCGGAGCCGGAGCACGCCCAGCCGGATCTGGACGCCGCTCCTGAGCAGCCCGTGCCGGTCGTGCTTGCCCTCGGAGGGAACGTCGGCGACGTGCGCACCACCTTGCGTGGTGTGATCGCCGACCTCACCACGACCGATGGGCTCACGGTGGAGGAGATCTCACCGCTCGCGCGTACCTCGGCGGTTCTGCAGCCCGACGCGGTCGCACAGCCGGACTATCTCAACGCCGTCGTGCTCGCCACCACCACCCTCGCCCCACGTGAGCTCCTCGATCTCGCGCACCACCTCGAGGGAACATACGGACGGCAGCGCACGCAGCGATGGGGCGAGCGGACCCTCGACGTCGACCTGATCGTCTACGGCACGCTCACCTCGACCGATCCGGAACTCACTCTGCCGCACCCCCGCGCGAACGAGCGAGCCTTCGTGCTCGTGCCGTGGGCGCAGGCTGACCCGGACGCTTTCCTGCCGGGTCTGGGTGGCGGGCCAGTGGCCGCCCTTGCCGAGACCGCTCCCGATCGGGCCGGTGTGCGGTGGCTCGCGCTGGACTGGCTGGAGGATCCCGCGCCCCGCCCGGCGCCGGCCGCCGCCGTCTCCCCGTCCTCGCCACCTTCTCCCCCTGACGGCGTCCCTCACCTCCCGCAGGAGGCTCCTGCTGAGCCGGAGGACGACGTCGAGGAGGAGAATCTGGAAGACCTGGAGCTGCTCGCCCACGGGGACGAGGACTCCAGCGAGGCGGCTGAACCCGAGTCCGACGACCTGCTGCCGTGGGTGCGCAACCAACCCGCCGACGAGGCGCCGATCGCGCCCCGTTGGCAGCCGCTGCACCGGGACGAATGATCGCCACCCTGCGCTGGCCCACCCTCGGTGCCGTCACGGTGGTCGCCGGGACGGTCAGCATCGTCGCCTTGCGGTGGTGGACCACTCGCGGCAATGTCCCCCCGGACGTGCCGGTCCTGCTGGCCGGTGTGCTTGCCGCGATCGCTGCCTTGGTCCTGGTGCTCGGGATCCGGGTGCGGCGAGCGGTGGCGGACGCCCGCTTGGACGACCCGGTTGGTGCAGCGCGAGTGCTCGCACTGGGCCAGGCCGCCGCGGTGACGGCGGCCATCCACGTCGGATACCTCCTCGCCCAACTGGCGATGATCCTGCCTCGGCTGACGGCCCCGGAACCGCGCGAACAGTTGCTGCGCGTCGTCCTGGCGCTCCTGGCAGCGGGAGCGCTCGGTGTCGCCGGCATGGTGACCCAGTGGTGCTGCCGTGTGCCGGACGACGGTGACGAGGGTCAGGGGCGAGACGACGAGGACGACGCCGCGGCTGCGTGAGACCCGCCGTCGGTGCTGGGCGATGCGGTGACCGTCAGATCCACCGCACCGACCCCGGGCAGGGCTTGGCGCAACGCCTCCTCGGCGCGGGAGGTGACGTCGTCGGAGGTCGCCACCGTGGTCTCGGCCGGTAGCCGTAGCTGTGCCTGGACGGCGAGCCGGTGTCCGGTCCAGCGCAGCCGGAGGCGGCCGACGCCGGCAATGGTGGGGTCCGTGCCAAGGGTCGCCAGAGCGCGCTCGTACAGACCTGGATCGACGCCGTCGAGAAGGCGCCGGCCGACATCGCGGGCCGTGCTCCACAGCAGGACGAGGATCGCGGCGGTGATCACCAACCCGATGATCGGGTCAGCGAGCGGGAAGCCGGCCCACACTCCGATGACGCCCAGTACGACGGCCAGTGAGGTGAATCCGTCAGTCCGTGCGTGCATACCGTCGGCGACCAGAGCAGCCGACCCGATCCGCCGTCCCACCCGGATGCGGTAGAGGGCCACCAGCTCGTTCCCCGCGAAGCCGATCACCCCGGCAGCGAGCACCCAGCCGAGGTGCTCCAGGGGCTGCGGCTGAGTGAGCCGGCGGATCGACTCCACCCCTGCCACGACGGCAGAGAGCGCGATCATCGCCACGATGAACGCCCCGGCCAGATCCTCCGCACGCCCGTATCCATGGCTGTAGCGGGCACTGGGCGCCCGGCGCGAGAGCGCGAACGCGATCCACAGCGGGATGGCCGTCAGGGCATCCGAGAAGTTGTGGATCGTGTCGGCCAGCAGTGCCACCGACCCGCTCACGGCCACCACGGCCAGCTGAGCCAGCGCGGTCACGCCGAGGATGATCAGACTGGTGCGGACCGCGCGGATTCCCTCGGTACTCGCGGCGAGCGCGTCATCGATCGAGTCGGCGACATCGTGGGAGTGCGGGATCAAGAAGTGCCGGAGCCGGGCGGCGACACCGTGATGGTCGCTCATGGCCCAGTGCTCGACGGCCCCGTGCTCGGCCGATGGTGAGCCGGGTGCTCCTCGAGGGCGTGCTGAGCCTGGAACACCGCCTGTGTGACGAGGGTACGGGCGTGTTCGTCCACCAGTGAGTAGAAGACGCGGTTGCCCTCCTGTCGCGCTCGCACGATGCGGCCCCAGCGCAGTTTCGCCAGATGCTGGGAGACGGCGGTGGGCGGCTTGCCGACGGACTCCGCGAGATGGTTGACCGACATCTCCGCCTCGCGCAGGGCGAGAACGATCCGGATCCGGGTGGGGTCGGCCAGGAGTGAGAACACCTCGGCAGCCAGGTCGACGTAGGGCGAATCCACTCCGAACGTGCACGTCTGCGAATCTTCGAACACATGCAGATACTAGCACCAGTGACGAGGTCTGGTCCCAGATTGCCCGCAGCGTGAGTCACAATGGCGACCATGAGTTCCGGATCCGCGTTCGAGGTCGACGGTGCCCAGTGGCAGTCCGTCTCGCCCAAGCTCGTCCCCGTGCGCCAGATCGGTGTGGCGATCGGGCTCGGGATCCCGCTCGTTGCGTCGGTGGTGGTGGCGATCGTCACCACGCCGGTGGTGTGGGTGGCGCCGGCCGTGCTCGGCATTCTGCTCGTCTGGCTGTTGTGGCTGGTGCCGCGGCAGGTGCGTGCCATCCGGTACGCCGAGCTGGAAGACGAGCTCCTCATCCGTAAGGGAGTGCTCTTCCGGTCGATGACGGTCGTGCCCTACGGGCGGATGCAGTACGTGGACGTCGACGCCGGGCCTATCGCTCGGTCGATGGGCATCGCCCAGGTGCAACTGCACACCGCCTCCGCGCAGTCCGACGCCTCCATCCCGGGCCTGCCGGAGGCCGAGGCGGCACGCTTGCGCGATCAGCTCTCCGCCCGCGGCGAGGCCAGGTTGGCCGGCCTGTGACGTCGACGGATCACATCGACTGGCACCGTCTGCACCGCATCACGCCGGTCCTGAACGCGTGGAAGGTCGCCGCGGGGCTTTTCGCGGTCTTCGTGTGGCAGTCGGCCGACCAACTCGGTGAGCTCGACCTCGCCGTCACCACACTGCTGCTGATCGTCGCCGGGGTCATCGTGCTCGGGGCGCTGCTCGGTCTCGGCTTCTCCGCCCTGGCGTGGTCACGTACCAAGTACGGCATCACCGAGGACAGCATCTTTCTCCACTCCGGCGTGCTGTTCCGGCAGCAGCGCCACGTGCGCCTGGACCGCCTGCAGACGGTGGACGTCACCCAACCGCTGCTGGCGCGGTTCACCGGTTTCGCGGCGCTGAAGATCGAGAGTGCCGGAGGTGCAGGCTCCAACCTGACACTGGCTTATTTGCGCGAGGACGAGGCGCAACGGCTGCGCAACGAGCTCCTCGCCCGGGCTGCCGGGGTGCGGATGGAGACCGACGAGGCCGGCGTGCAGCACGCACCGGCAGCGCCGGAGATGCACCTGTACACCCTCTCCCCGGGTCGCCTCGTCGGATCCCTTGCGCTCTCCGGCGGGATCGTCACGATGCTCGTGGCAGCCGTCGGCCTCGTGCTCATCGCCATCGTCACCGAGAACCTCTCCTCGGTGTTCGCGATGGGTGCCCCGCTGATCGGTGCCGCTGCCTACTTCTGGAGCCGGTTCGCGGGCGAGTTCTCCTTCCGGGTGGCCACCTCGCCCGACGGCATCCGCATCCGTCAAGGTCTGCTCGAGTCCAAGGCTCGCACCGTCCCGCCCGGCCGGGTCCAGGCCATCCGGCTGGCCCAGCCGCCGCTGTGGCGGTTCAAGGGCTGGTGGCGGATCACTGTCAACATCGCCGGTTACGGAGCGGAGGAGACCACCGGTACCGTGCTCTTCCCGGTGGCCACCGAGGCCGAGGCGGCACATCTGCTCTCTCTCGTTCACCCCGATCTCGGGGACGAGCGGCCGCTGGAGGTCCTCCGCGCCGGCCTGACCGGGGACGGTGACGAGGAGGGTTTCCAGCACACCCCTGCGCGGGCGTGGTGGCTGGATCCCCTCACTTGGCGGCGCACCGGGATGCGTATGACTGGCACGGCTGTGCTGCTGCGCACCGGCCGGTGGTGGCGTTCTCTCGTTCTCGTCCCGCACGAGCGCATCCAGTCGCTCGGCGTCGCTCAAGGGCCGTGGGAGCGCAAGCTCGACCTGATGACCTTCTCGATCCACTCCACGCCCGGCCCCGTCACGCCGACGGTGCACCACCAGGACGCCGAGGCGACCAGTCTTCTGCTGGCTGAGATGACCCGTCGCGCCCGGAACGCTCGCCGCAGCGCCGGCCCCGAGCGCTGGATGACGCCGACCGAGGAGGGATCCGGGGCGCTGCACGAGGGTCGCGGCTTCGGCGGCGTTCTCCCGTCCCGCGTGGTCAGTTCTGCCGGGGTCCTCCCGGCCTCGCCTCGGGCCCTGACGGATGATCCTGGGAGAATGGCCACGTGAGCTCCCGTCCTGGCCGCCTCGGTGTCGGCATCGTCGGAGCCGGGCGCGTGGGGGCGGTACTGGCGAGCGCGCTGCGGGCCACCGGCCACGCCGTCGTGGGGGCCAGTGGTGCATCCGAGGAGACGCGCGAGCGGATCGAGGTGCTCCTGCCGAACGTTCCGGTGCTCGACGTGCGCGATGTCGTAGAGCGCAGCGAGCTGGTGCTGCTCACCGTTCCCGACGACGTCCTGGGCGACCTCGTCGCGGGCCTCGCCCGGCTGGGTGCCTTCCAGCCTGGGCAACTCGTGGTGCATACTGCCGGCCGGTACGGCGTCGGTGTCCTGGCCCCGGCGCGGGCTTGCGGTGCGATCCCGCTCGCGATCCACCCGGCGATGACGTTCACCGGCACCAGCGTCGACCTGAGCAGACTGGATGGGCTGCCCTTCGCAGTGACCGCCGACCCGCCGGTGCTGCCCATCGCCCAGGCTCTCGTGGTCGAGCTCGGGGGAGAGCCAATCGTCTTGCCGGAGGAGGCGCGTGCGCTCTACCACGCGGCTCTAGCGCACGGGGCCAACCACCTGGTCACCCTGACGAGCCAAGCGATGCGGGTGCTGACGGCCGCCGGGGTGAGTGATGCGGGAAGGCTGCTCACGCCGCTGCTCTCGGCAGCCCTCGACGGCGCACTGCGCGGTGGCGAAGTCACACTCACCGGGCCGGTGGCGCGCGGAGACTCCGGCACGGTGGCCGAGCACCTGGCGGCGCTCGCGGGGATCGTGGCGGCCGATCCCACGCTGGTGGACGTCCCGGAGACCTATGTCGCCCTCGCGCGGGCGACGGTGCAACGCACACTGGCGGGTCGGCGCATCTCCGAGCCGGCCGCCACGCGACTGCTCGACGTCCTGGACCCGGTGACAGATCCGGCGACGGACCACGAGGTGGAGGGCGGGAGCGGAACCGAGGTCGTCAGGACGGTGGCGCAGCTACGGCAGCGACGGGAATCGTGGAACCAGCCGGTCGCCGTCGTGATGACGATGGGTGCCCTGCACGAGGGGCACCTGGAGCTGGTGCGTGTGGCGCGAACACTCGCCCCCCGAGTGATCGTGACCATCTTCGTGAACCCGTTGCAGTTCGGCGCGGGTGAGGACCTGGATGCCTACCCGCGCACTCTCGACGCCGACGTCGAGGTGCTGCGTCAGGAGGGGGTGGACCTGGTCTTCGCCCCTCCGGAGTCCGAGATGTACCCCGACGGCGCACCTCAGGTCACGATGACGGCCGGCCACATGGGGGAGGTGCTGGAGGGAGCCGACCGCCCGGGCCACTTCGACGGCATGCTCACCGTGGTGGGCAAGCTGTTGCACCTGACCCGTGCGGACATTGCGATGTTCGGGCAGAAGGATGCCCAGCAGCTGGCACTCGTACGGCGAATGGTCTCCGACCAGAACATCCCGGTGCGGATCGAGGCAGTACCGATCGTGCGCGAGCCGGATGGACTGGCGATGTCCAGCCGCAACGCCTACCTGGACGAGGCGGAACGCGCTGCGGCACTGGTGCTCTCGCGGGCGGTGGCTGCCGGTGCGCAGGCCGCGGCCGACGGGAGTACCGTGGACGACGTGCTCGCGGCGGCTCAGCGCATACTGGACGAACGGGACCGGGATCTGGTTCGCCCCTCGTACCTGGAGCTCGTGGACGAACACACGATGACCGCGTGGGGTGAGCGGCACCCTGACGGGCGATCACCGAGCAGGGCCCTACTCGTCGTGGCGGCCCGGGTGGGCGCGACGCGTCTGATCGATAACGCGGTGGTCTCCTGGCCACTGCAGGAAGAGGCACGATGACCGGGATGCTGAGGCCGATGATGGTGGGCAAGATCCACCGCGCCACGGTGACGCAGGCCGATCTGAACTATGTGGGATCGATCACGGTCGACGCCGAGCTGCTTGAGGCTGCCGACCTGCCCGAAGGGCACCAGGTCGACGTGGTCGACATCACGAACGGATCCCGGCTGACGACGTACGTGATCGCCGGTGAGCGAGGGGCCGGGCAGATCTGCATCAACGGCGCGGCCGCGCACCTCGTGCACCCTGGCGACCTGGTGATCATCATCGCCTACGGGCTGATGCCCGATGCCGAGGCCCGCACCTATGCCCCTCCGGTGGTGCACGTGGATGCGCAGAACAAGATCCGCTCTCTCGGTCATGATCCGGGAGCGGTCGGACCGGGCAGTGGTCTGGCCACGGCCGCCGTCCCGTGGCACTCGAGCACGTCGTTACGATGACCGGGTGAACACCGAGAACTCGCCCCAGCAGCCCCCGGCAACGGACGTCGACGTCCCCGAGCAGGTGCGGGTGCGGCTGGAGAAGCGGGCCCGGATCCTCGACGAGGGCGGTCAGGCCTACCCCGTCTCAGTGCCGGTCACCCACACGATCGCGGCGATCCGCGAGGCCTATGACGGCACGCTGGAGGCTGGGGAAGAGACTCAGGACGTGGTCGGCGTCGCCGGGCGCGTGGTGTTCCAGCGCAACACCGGCAAACTGTGTTTTGCGACCTTGCAGGACGGTGAGGGCCGCACCCTGCAGGTGATGCTCTCCCAGCGCGAGGTCGGGGCCGACTCCCTGGCCGCGTTCAAGGCCGATGTCGATCTCGGTGACCACCTCTTCGCTCACGGACGCGTGATCGTTTCCCGCACGGGGGAACTCTCGGTCTTCGCTGATGACTGGCGGCTTGCCGCCAAGGCGATCCGACCCCTGCCGGTGCTGCACAAGGAGAGCTCGGAGGAGAACCGCGTGCGGCGCCGTCACGTCGATCTGATCGCCCGCCCGGCGGCGCGCGAGATGGTGCGCACCCGGGCGGCCGTGATGCGATCCTTGCGGGAGTCCTTTCACCAGCGGGACTTCCTCGAGATCGAGACTCCGATGCTGCAGACGATGCACGGAGGGGCCAGTGCGCGCCCATTCGTCACGCACATGAATGCCTACGACATCGATCTGTACCTGCGGATCGCACCGGAACTGTTCCTCAAGCGAGCCGTGGTCGGTGGAGTGGAGCGGGTCTTCGAGATCAATCGGAACTTCCGCAACGAAGGTGCCGATTCTTCACATTCGCCCGAGTTTGCGATGCTCGAGGCGTATGAGGCCTATGGCGATTACAACACCATGGCCACCTTGACCCAGGATCTCGTCGTCACCGCCGCTCGGGACGCCCTCGGAACGACGGTCGTCACCTTGCCCGACGGTAGCGAGTACGACCTCGGGGGAGAGTGGAAAGACATCCAGCTCTACCCTTCACTCTCGGACGCTTGCGGCGAAGAGATCACCCCGCACACGCCACTGGCCCATCTGCTCACATTGGCGGAGCGGGCCGACATCTCCCTCGACGAGAAGACCGCCACCCCGGGCAAGGTCGTCGAAGAGCTCTGGGAGCACTTTGTCGGCGACGATCTATATGCGCCGACGTTCGTGCGTGACTTTCCGCTTGATACCTCTCCGCTCACGCGCGCCCACCGCTCGCAGGAGGGTGTGGTGGAGAAATGGGACCTCTACGTGCGCGGATTCGAGCTCGCCACGGCATACTCCGAGCTGGTCGACCCTGTGGTGCAGCGGGAACGGTTCGAACAGCAGGCTCGGCTGGCTGCCCGTGGCGATGCTGAGGCGATGCAGGTGGACGAGGAGTTCCTGCAGGCGATGGAACACGGAATGCCCCCGTCGGGCGGTATGGGAATGGGGATCGATCGGCTCCTGATGGCTCTGACGGGTCACGGTATACGTGAGACGATCACCTTCCCGCTGGTCAAGCCGCGATCATGACCGCCGGCGATCTCGTCGCAGCTATTGCGCCTTCCCTCGGGCTCGCAGTGCTGTTCACGATCGTCATTCGGGCGATCGTGCAGGCAGATCGAAGAGAGCGACGAGCGCAGGCGCGCCTCGAGCAGGAACGAGCCGACCGAGAGCCAGGGGAATCTCACCCGGAAAACTTTTGACATCAATGCCATCGTCGTGCGATTCTTTCAGGGAAAGGCGAATATCGCGCGTTCGAAAGGAATGTTGACATGGCACAGAAGGTACGCGTGCTCCTCATCGATGACATCGATGGTTCGGACGCCGAAGAGACGGTCACGTTCGCGCTCGATGGGGTGACCTACGAGATCGACCTCAATGCCAAGAATGCAGCGAAGCTGCGTGATGATCTGGCGCCGTGGGTCGGCTCCGCCCGTCGCTCAGGTGGACGTAAGGTCTCCGGCCGGAAGGTTGGCGGATCGCGCTCGGGCAGCTCTGATGCCCAGAAGATCCGTGAATGGGCCAAGGCGAATGGTTACCAGGTGAGCGACCGTGGCCGGGTCTCGGCCGAGATTCGTGAGGCGTACGCCAAGGCGCACTGACCCGCATCTCATTGCACGTCATGGCATCCCACTGTGCGTATGGTGGGGTGCCATGACTGTATCGAGGCCATCATGAGCGTGAATCATCTCCTGGGTACCAATGGAACTGGTCCTGGCCACGGGATCTGGCGGGTGAGTGCGACAGACCTGTCCAGCTGGTCGCAGGCGGTCCCTGAGCTCGTCGCCGAGGCACCTGCCCCGACCTACCTCGCGATCCATCCTTCGGCCGAGCGGGTCTACGCCGTCGGTGAAGGAGCGGACGGAACAGTGGCGTCCTTCGATATCCGCGCCGACTGTTCACTGCGTCGGACGGCGCGGGTCGCGACCGGTGGTTCCTCGGCCTGCCATGTGCTCGTGCACCCGTGGGGTCAGTGGCTCTATGTGGCGAACTACGGCAACGGGGTTGCCTGTGCAGTCCGGCTGGACGAGGCCGGCGACGTCACCGACGAGGTCATCCTGTTGCCTCACCAGGGCAGCGGCCCGGTGTCGGATCGCCAGGATCACCCCCACGCACACTTCTGCGCGCTCAGCGAGGGCGGTGGCTGGCTGCTCGTCGCCGATCTGGGCACCGATCACCTCCGTGCCTACCCGCTCGAGAACGGTCGACCCGTCGAGCCCCCCGTCCTGACCGAGCTGCCCGCTGGCTGCGGCCCCCGGCATGTGGCCAGCCGGGCCGGCTACCTCTATGTGGCCGGTGAGCTCAGTGGTGAGGTCCTCACCCTGTCCTGGGACGAAGGGACTGGGCAAGGCCAGGTGCTGCACCAGGAGGCGGCATCCGGTGCCGAGGGCCTGCACCAGCTCTCCCACATCGAACGTCGCGGAAACTTCCTCTACGTCGGCGTGCGTGGCACCGATACGCTCTCAACTCTGGAGATTGCCGCCGACGGGGCCTCGGTGCGCCGCGTTGCGGAGGTTTCCACGGCCGCCTGGCCACGTCATCATGCGGTCACCGAGGACGCTGTGATCGTGGCGGGCCAGCACGCCGATCAGCTGGCGGTCCATCCACTGGTCGACGGCATCCCCGCGGAGATCGTCACTGAGCTGGAGCTGCCTGCTCCGATGTGCGTCCTCCCACTGTGACGACACCGGTGTAGGTACGGCAGACTGGAACCATGACCTACACCCTGGTACTGCTCCGCCACGGCGAGAGCGAATGGAACGCCAAGAACCTGTTCACCGGCTGGGTCGACGTGCCCCTCTCCGAGAAGGGCATCGAAGAGGCCCGGCGCGGAGGGCGGCTGCTCACCGACGCCGGTGTGCTGCCCGATGTGCTGCACACCTCGCTCCTTCGTCGCGCGATCACCACAGCGAATCTCGCCCTCGACGCCGCCGACCGCCACTGGATCCCGGTCAAGCGCTCCTGGCGGCTGAACGAGCGCCACTACGGGGCCCTGCAGGGCAAGGACAAGAAGCAGATTCGTGACGAGTTCGGTGAAGAGCAGTTCATGACCTGGCGCCGCTCCTACGACGTGCCGCCGCCATCCATCGAGCACGGGTCGGAGTACTCCCAGGACGCTGACCCGAGGTATGCCGGCGAGCCGATTCCGGACACCGAGTGCCTCAAGGACGTGCTCGCGCGCGCCCTGCCGTACTGGGAGTCCGAGGTGGTGCCCGACCTGAAGGAGGGCAAGGTGGTGCTCGTGGCGGCGCACGGCAACTCCCTGCGGGCCATCATCAAGCACCTCGACGGAATCGACGACGAGACGATCGCCGGCCTGAACGTCCCCACCGGTATCCCGCTGCTCTATGAGCTCGACGAGGAACTGCGCCCCCTGAACCCGGGCGGCCGCTACCTCGACCCGGAGGCGGCCAAGGAAGCCATCGCGGCCGTGGCCAATCAGGGGCGCTGACCGAACCTTCAGCACGCACACAACGACGACGGCGCCCACCTCGCGGGAGGTGGGCGCCGTCGTCGTTCTTGCGGAGCGTGTCCAGCCGGGCCGGTCAGTCTGAGGACACGCCGTCCAGATCACCCGTCACGAGGTAGGAGATGCGCTGTGCGACCGAGACGGCGTGGTCACCGAAGCGCTCGTAGAAGCGGGCCAGCAGCGTGACGTCCACCGTCTCGGTGGTCGTACCCCGCCAGTCCGGGGACAGTGTGGTCGTGAAGGTGCGCTGGTGCAGCTCGTCGAGCTGCTTGTCGTCGGACTCGATCGCGGCCGCCAGCTCGAGATCGTGGCTCTCGAGCAGGGCCACGATGTCGGTGGCGGCCCGGTTCGCCGCCTCGGCGAGGGCAGCGAATGTCTCCCGCGCCTGCTCTGGGATCGCCTGTTCTGGGTAGCGCATCCGCGTCACCTGGGCGATGTGGCGAGCGAGGTCGCCCATTCGCTCGATCGAGGCACTGATCCGCAGTCCGGAGACGATGACACGCAGGTCTGTGGCCACCGGCTGCTGCCGGGCGAGCAAGGTCACGCAGCGCTCGTCGAGCTCGGCCTCGATGGCATCGATCGCGTCATCGGCGGCGATGACCTGCTCGGCCAGCTGAAGGTCCGCGGATGCCAGCGCCGTGGAGGCATCGCGGACCCCGGCCTGGACGTGCCGGGCCATCTGCAGCAGCCCTTCACCGACCTGTTCCAGTTCCTGCTCGAAGATCGCTCGCACCGTCGTCCGTCCTCTCGTCCTGCGCCCGTCCGGGCACGTGCAGCGTCCATTCCACTACATCCGCACCCCTTACAGTCTCACGGCCGGGTGAATACCTGGTGCCGAGAAGGTGAACATCGCCCCGCCCGGACAGCGCCAGTGCGGACCGGCTTCCCCGCTGCGTCTAGTCTGGCGGCTGTGGACCAGGCATGGCTGATCATCGGCGTCGGCGTGCTCGGCCTGTTCGTCGGGGCGAGCGCTGCGCTCGCCTTTCGCGTGTCCGAACGCAGCCAGCGCGGCCCGGCCGCGAGAGAACCGGAGGGTGACGTGCTCGATGACGACGTCGCGGCCCTGCTGGCCGCGCTGCGCTCGCTCTCGGTTCTGGTCGGGCCCGCGGGCGAGGTGCTGCGAGCCGCTCCAGCTGCCTATACCGACGGCCTGGTGCGCGGCGGGCGCCTCGCGCATGCACCGCTGGAGGAGCTGGTCGAGCAGGTGCGCACCGGTGGATCCAGCCGGGACGAGCAGATGATCATCCCCCGCTCGCAGGTGCCGGGCTCGGACCGGCTGGCCTTCGATGTGCGGGTGGCGCCGCTGACCGGCGGCCGCGTCTTGGTGCTGGCCGAGGACCGAACGGCCGAGCGGCGGGTCGAGGAAGTGCGGCGGGACTTCGTCGCGAACGTTTCCCACGAGCTCAAGACACCCGTGGGCGCGATCGCACTGCTCGCGGAGACGGCGGCCGACGCCGCTGACGACCCGGACGCTGTCCGGCGGTTCGCTGCCGGGATGCAGCGCGAGACTGCGCGCTTGTCGGCACTGGTGCAGGAGATCATCGAACTCTCCCGGCTCCAGGCACCCGAACACGAGGTCGACTTCGTCGAGGTTCCGCTCGAGGCCGTCGTCGCCGAGGCAATCGACCGGATCGCCGTCGAGGCGCAAGCGCGGGACGTGACCGTCGTCGTCGGCGGCCAGACGGGCCTGTTCGTCCAGGGTGACCACGCGTTGCTCGTCACCGCCCTGCGCAACCTCCTGGACAACGCCCTGCGGTACTCCCCGACCGGGACGCGGGTGAGTGTCGGCATGCGTGAGGTGGAAGGCATTGCCGAGGTCGCCGTCGTGGACCAGGGCGTGGGCTTGTCTGCGGAGGACGCCAGTCGCGTCTTCGAGAGGTTCTACCGTGTGGACCCGGCCCGCTCCCGCGAGACCGGGGGCACGGGACTGGGCCTTTCGATCGTTAAGCACGTGGCCGCCAATCATGGCGGCGAGGTGAGGGTCTGGTCGACCCCCGGACGGGGTGCGACCTTCACGCTCCGCATTCCCTCTGTGGATGCACCGGAGAGTGAGAAGGACCCGCAGGCAACGACCGGTGCGCCGCATGACGGCGCAGAAGGAGAGAGACAGTGACCCGCATCCTGCTCGTCGAGGACGAGGACTCCTACCGGGAGCCGCTGACGTACCAGTTGACCCGGGAGGGTTTCGAGGTGGTCGCAGTCGCGACCGGATCCGATGCCCTGGTGGAGTTCGACAGGGTCGCCGTGGATCTGGTGCTGCTGGATCTGATGCTTCCCGGGCTCTCCGGGGTCGAGGTGTGCCGCGAGCTCCGTCAGCGCAGCTCGGTGCCGGTGATCATGCTGACGGCCAAGGACAGTGAGATCGACAAGGTCGTGGGGCTTGAGATCGGCGCGGACGACTATGTCACCAAGCCCTACTCCTTCCGGGAGCTCCTCGCCCGTATCCGGGCGGTGCTGCGGCGCGGCTCCGACGGCGGGGCCGAGCCCGCTGAGCCCGCGGTACTGTCCGTCGGGCGGATCCGGATGGACACTGACCGGCACGAGGTCACCGTCGGTGGAGACCCGATGGCGCTGCCGCTACGGGAGTTCGAACTGTTGGAGCTCTTCCTGCGCAACCCGGATCGGGTGCTCACCCGTGGCCAGCTGATCGACCGCGTGTGGGGTGCCGATTACGTGGGTGACACCAAGACCCTCGACGTCCACGTCAAGCGGATCCGGGCCAAGATCGAGGAAGACCCGGTACACCCGCAGGTGCTGGTGACCGTGCGCGGGCTGGGGTACAAGCTGGTGGCCGAGCGCTGAGCGCTCTGGCGTCACTCGCTGCTGGGCAGGTACTCCCCGTACGGGGGGATGTCTCCGTTGAGCACTGGGACCGGAAGCGTGATCGAGCCGGTCTGCTCGGTGGAGACCTGAAGCTCCAGCACCGCCCCCGGGGGTACCGGAACGGCCGGGAAGACCACGTCTTCATGGTCGGGGCTGAGGAGCAGCGTGGAATCGGCCTCGACCGTGAGCTGGATCCCTCCGGTGACCTCGGCGTTGCTGAGTGTCACCTCGACCGCCTCCGCACCTCGGTTGACCAAGGCTCCGAGCACGGTGCCCGGGGCGCCCTCCTCAGCGCTGAGCACCATGAGGTTCTCCACGAGGACCCGGACGTCGCCGCCCTCGAGTTCTCCCTGGACGCCGTCGCTGGGCGCGTAGGACTGCATGGTGGTGATCGGGCTGCACGCGCCGACTCCGACGGCTGTGGCTGCGGCCAGCGTCAGGGCGGCCACGAGACGACGGGTGCTGCGAGCCACAGGGCTCTCCTCTCCACGGTGCGGGCGTACGCCCCAACCTTAATGCCTGCGCCACCGCAGGAGCGTCTTCACCGCTCCTGCACATCTCGTTCGATGTGTCCGACGCCACTGACCTGCGCAAACATCATCAGGACGTAGGTGAGGCAGACCTTTCCCATGCTAAACTCGGTATCTGCGAAAGGGGAGTGCGAGCACATGACCTTCACAGTCGGCGAGACCGTCGTCTACCCGCACCATGGAGCGGCCCTCATCGAGGAGATCTCCAAGCGCATCATCCGGGGGGAGGAGAAGCTCTACCTGCGCCTGAAAGTGGCCCAGGGAGACCTCACCATCGAAGTCCCGGCAGAGAACGTCGATCTGGTCGGTGTTCGTGATGTTGTCGGCAAGGAGGGCCTGGAGAAGGTCTTCGAGGTGCTGCGCGCGCCCTATACCGAAGAACCCACGAACTGGTCCCGTCGCTATAAGGCGAACGTGGAGAAGATCGCCTCCGGTGACGTGATCAAGGTGGCGGAGGTCGTCCGTGACCTGTCCCGGCGCGATGCCGATCGCGGCCTCTCTGCTGGTGAGAAGCGGATGCTGGCCCGTGCCCGGCAGATCCTCGTCTCCGAGCTCGCACTCGCCGAGCACACGGAAGAGGAGAAGGCCGAGGCACTGCTGGACGAGGTTCTCGCCTCCTGAGCGTCACCGTGCCTCGCGTCGGGGTCGTGCTGACGGCAGCCGGTTCCGGTCAACGTTTCGGAGCCGATCTCCCGAAGGCACTGGTCCTGTTGCGAGGCCGGCCGCTGGTGGCGCACGCGGCCAGCCGGCTGGCCGCGTCCGGTGTCGTCGACGAGATCGTTGTGACGGCGCCAGCGGGCTTCCTCGAGCATGTCCATGCTGCCGTGACGAGCGCGTGCGACCTTCCGGTACGTATCGTCGCCGGCGGGGTCTCGCGTCAGGCATCGGTGGCTGCGGGCATCGCGACACTGACCTCGGCCGTGGAGGTCATCCTCGTCCACGACGCGGCCCGCCCGCTGGCGTCTGCGGCACTGGTGCGACGGCTGGTCGCCGCCGTGCAGTCGGGGATCGATGCCGCGATTCCGTCGGTTCCCGTCGTGGATACGGTCAAGGAGATCGGTCCGGGCGACCCGCCCGTGGCGGCGCGCACCCTGGAGCGATCGCAGTTGCGAGCCGTGCAGACCCCGCAGGCCTTTCGCGCCGCCGTCCTTCGTCGTGCGCACGAGGCTGGGGCCGCGCGCGCTAGGGATGAAGTGACCGCAGTCAGTGACGATGCCGGACTGGTGGAGGCCCTTGGCTTGCCTGTGCATCTCGTGGACGGGGAGGCGGCCGCGTTGAAGATCACGACACCGCATGATCTTGCGATCGCCGATATCCTTCTCTCCGAGAGCGATGGTGCGTTGTGAAGCTGCCACGAACCGGAATCGGCGTGGACATCCATGCCTTCGCGACCGACGGGCGCACGGGCCTGTTCGTGGCAGGGCTGTCGTTCCCGGACGAACCGGCACTCGAGGGGCACTCCGACGGTGACGTCGCAGCCCACGCCGCAGCAGACGCGCTCTTCAGTGCTGCCGGCCTGGGAGATCTGGGGCAGCAGTTCGGCACCAGCGATCCCCGTTGGGCGGGAGCCGCGGGGGTGAGACTGCTGGCCGAGGCGGCCGCACGGGTCCGGGCGGCCGGCTTCGAGATCGGCAACATCGCGGTGCAGGTGATCGGGAACCGGCCCAGGCTCGGTCCTGTCCGCGGCGAGGCGGAACGCGTGCTGTCCGACGCAGCCGGGGCATCGGTGACGCTCTCGGCCACGACCACCGACGGGCTGGGCTTCGCCGGACGCGATGAGGGCCTGGCGGCCATCGCGACGGCGCTTGTCGTCTAGATCTCAGGCTCGATGAGTGCGCGCAGCATGCGCCGGAGCTCCTCCTGCTCGCTGGTGCTGAGGCGTTCGAACATGGCCCGCTGAGCCTCGTCGCGGCTGCGTTCGATGTGCGCGACCAGGTCGCGTCCGGCGGCGGTCACCTGGACGTGCACCGCGCGCCTGTCTTCGGCGGAGCGGACCCGTTCGACCAACCCGCGCTCCTCCAGGCTGTCCACGACCTCCGTGGCGGATCGGGGGGCGATACGCAACCTGCCGGCGAGATCGGAGACGCGACCACCGTCGTCAGCCATCGCTTGCCGTAGCGCCATCGCATGGTGTGGCGACAGGCCCCACTCCTCGAGCGAATGCGCCCAGGCGCGGCGCATCCCGTGGGCTGCGTACAACAGCAGCTCGCTGAGATCGGCGTCGGGGCCCGGGGGCTCGCGGTGGCGGTGTGAGCGACCTTTCACCAGTGCAGCCTATCCTGCTACCCACATGATGAGGTAACCTCACTAACTGGAAACCTCAGCAAGCGAAAGGAGGGTACCCGTGCGACCGGAAACCCCGACCCGCATCGACCCTCGCGACAAGGCGCAACTGGCCGCGCACCCTGTGTCCGGACGGCGCGTGCTCGCACTCTTCCGGCCCCACAGTCGCGGCCTCGCCATCGTGCTCGCGCTCATCGTGGCCACGTCTGCAGTCGGTCTGGCGACCCCGTTCCTGACCCAGCGTGCCATCGACGATGCCCTCGCGAACTCTGACCTGCGTCTGCTCGTGATCCTCGTCGCCCTGATGGTGGCGGTCACGGTGATCATGAATGTCTTCGGCGTCATCCAGACGTGGTTGTCCACCACGATCGGGCAGCGCGTCATGCACGGCCTGCGCACGAACGTCTTCGCTCACCTGCAGCGCCAGCCGCTGGCCTTCTTCACCCGCACGCGAGGCGGCGAAGTGCAGTCACGGCTGACGAACGACATCTCCTCCATGCAGAACGTCGTGACCAACGCGGCGACCTCCGTTGCCTCAAACGTGACCACCGCCGTCGGGACGATCATCGCGATGGTCGCCCTGAGCTGGCAGCTGAGCCTGTTCTCGCTGCTGGTGCTGCCGCCCGCGATCTGGCTGACGCGCAGGGTTGCCCGGATGCGGCGGGAGATCACCGGCGAACGCCAGCGCACCATGGCGGGGCTGCATTCCCAGATCGAGGAGTCCCTCTCAGTCAGTGGAGCGGTGCTGGGCAAGACTCTTGGCGCGACCGGCTACCTCACGGACCGCTTCACCAGCACCTCTCGCGAACTGCTCGGGCTCGAGGTGCGCTCCCAGCTGGCCGGCCGCTGGCTGATGGCGGCGATGACGATCGTGATGGGTGTGATCCCGGCACTGCTCTACCTGATGGCGGGTCTCCCGTTCGGTCAGGACATCACGATCGGCACCCTGGTGGCGTTCGTGGCGTTGCAGTCCGGCTTGTTCCGCCCGCTGATGGGAGTGCTGAACGTTGGCGTGCAGGTCTACAGCTCGATGGCCCTGTTCTCCCGGATCTTCGAGTTCCTCGACCTGCCCGTGCCGATTGACGACCCGGCCGCGCCGGCTGCCGTGGATCGCAGCCAGGTGCGCGGGCACCTCCGCCTGGATGGCGTCACCTTCCGCTACCCCGGGGCGGATTCTGACGCCGTCCATCACCTCTCGCTCGACGTTCCCGCCGGGAGCAGCGTGGCACTGGTAGGTGAGTCCGGCGCCGGGAAGAGCACGGTCGCGTCGTTGCTGGCCCGCCTGCACGACCCAGACGAGGGCGGGATCACCATCGACGGTGTGGACCTGCGCGACATGCGGCTGACCGATGTGGCCGGACTCGTCGGCGTGGTCTCCCAGGAGACCTACCTGCTGCACGACACCATCCGGGAGAACCTGCGCTACGCCCGCCCGGAGGCCACCGATGCGCAGATCGAAGCGGCCGCCACAGATGCCCAGATCCATGGGCTCATCACCGGCCTCCCGGACGGCTACGACACGGTCGTCGGCGCTCGCGGATACCGCTTCTCGGGTGGGGAGAAGCAGCGCATCGCCCTCGCCCGGACCTTGCTGCGGGACCCTCGGATCCTCGTACTCGATGAGGCGACCAGCGCCCTGGACAACGAGACCGAGCGCGCCGTGCAGGCGGCGCTGGAGGTCGTCAGCCGCGGGCGCACGACCGTGACGATCGCGCACCGGCTCTCCACAGTCCGCGATGCCGACCGGATCGTCGTTCTCGACCACGGCCAGGTCATCGAGCAGGGCTCGCACGAGGACCTGGTGGCACGGGGCGGAAGGTACGCGGCGCTCGCGGCGCGGGAGCCGATGGGGGCTAGTGCACGGCTGCAGCACGGTAGTGCAGCAGCAGGTTTACTATAACCTCCTTGAATTTATCCTTCAGTACGGCTACTGTCAGCGTCACTCGGGACGATCCAGCACAGAGAGGTGTGGAGAGTGGACGACAGGATGTCGGTAGCGGACAGCGAATCGGCCGATCTCAGCAGGCTGCCGAGGCTGCGGCGTCGGCAATTCTTCGGGGCCGCGACGGCGGCGGCGACAACATCGCTGGTGGCAGGTGCGCTCGCTGCACCACGTGCTAGCGCCGCACCGGCGGGTCGGGAACCTGTGGCCGTGCCGCCGCGCGCGCCGGACCTGGCGACCAGCCCAGTGCCAGCGGCTGTGCCTTCGCCCGAAGTCATCGCATACCCGCCAGCGGCCTACGCGTCGGCTCCCACCGACCCAGGGGTACTCAATGTCAAGACCCTGTTCGGTGCCGCCGGGGACGGCGTCACCGACGACACTGCAGCGATCATCGCAGCGATCGATGCCGTCGAGAAGGAGGTTCGCGATTCCGTGCCCAACGAGGGCACCTACCACCCTGGTGCGAACTCCACGCAGAAGATCATCTACTTCCCCAAGGGGACGTACCTGGTCTCCGACACGCTGGTCTACTCCTTCACCTTCTTCGAGCGTAGTCCGAACACCAGTCTCGAGGGCCATACGTCGTTGCGCTTGCGCGGTGAGAGTCAGACCGAGACGACGATCAAGCTTGCCGACGGTGCGCCCGGTTTCGGGACCGGGGAGCGCAAGCCGGTCCTGTGCTGGGGCAAGGCGCCGTTGGAACGAGCCAACCCTCACAACAACACGGTTGGTTCGAACTTCCTCGAGAACCTGACCATCGACACCGGGTCAGGCAACCCTGGTGCCATCGGGGCGATCCTCACCGGATCGAACTGCAACGCGGTGCGCCATGTGACGATTCGCAGCGGTGATGGGGCGGGAGCTGCGGGTCTCGATCTCTACGTCGGGGGAACGCAGTGGTACGGGTACAACATCGATATTCACGGATTCGATGTGGGTCTGCGGTTCGCAGCAACTTATGCGTCGTGCTCCTCCTTTGAGCGGCTGAGCCTGTATGACCAGAACGTGCGAGCGGCGGAGGTGGCGGATGGGTCGATCGCTCTGTACCACCTCCGCACTGAAGGTGCGGTGCCGGGACTTCTCGTCGACGGTGACTCGGCGATGGCTACGGTTCTCGACTGCGCCATGATCACTCAGACGCCCGGTCTGTCGGCGATCGAGCTGCAGGAGGGCGTGCTTTACGCGAGGAATGTGCAGGTCGAAGGATTTGCGACGGGAATCTCGAGAGAGGGTACGGCGGTCGCTCACGGGGACGTGGAGAGATTTGTGTCGACCGAAGTGACGGCTGCGTTCCCCGAGGCCAGAGCTCCGTTGACACTGCCGATCATGCCGTCGCCGACCTTCGTGTGGCCTGACCCGGCCACATGGACGAGCGTCGCGGACTTCGGTGCCGTGGGTGACGCCACCGAGGCGGGCGGTGGCGAGGATGGCACAGACAACACCCAGGCTCTCAACGACGCGTTCGCGTCCGGAGCCGAGACGCTGTGGTTTCCGCCAGGTCAGTACCGAATCAGCGGGCGTGTGACCATCCCCGGAACGGTCAAGCGGATCAATTTCATGTACTGCCGCATCGTGGTGGACCCGGCGCTGATCCAGCCGCTCGGTACACCGGTGGCCGATGAGCTCCCGGTCTTCGACATTCGGGGGAACGGCACGGACGAGCCGCTCCTGATCGAAGACCTGTACACCCGTCCGCTCCCAAGCGCGGATGGCGCCTACCGGGTGTTCAAGCACATGTCGGATCGCACAGTCGTTCTCAGCGACATTCACTTGCAGCAAGGGCCTGTCTACAAGAACGGGCTCGTTCCCGGGGGCGAGGTCTACTTCGAGAATGTCGCGAGCAGGACTGCTTCAGGTCTTGGCAATCCGGCATTCGTCCTCAACGGCGGCAAGCAGGCGTGGGCACGTCACATCAATCCAGAGAACGGCCATCCTGAAATTCTGCTGCGCGATCACTCCAGCATGTGGATCCTGAGCCTGAAAAAGCAGGCTGACGGGACGTTGCTCGAGGTAACGGATGGGGCTCAAGCGGAGTTGCTCAGTGCCATCGTAGTGTCGATCCCAGAGATTCCAGTTGGGCGGCCGTTGCTGCGCTGTGTCGACTCCTCCATCGGCGCTTCCTTGGCCACCCGCACGTCACCGGTAGACCTCGACTACTGGAACAGGGTCATCCACGAGACGCGCGGCGGGGTCGATGGCTATGTGTTCCACGACGACCTCCCGCCGCGCGGGACAGCATCGCTGGCCGACTATCAGCGCTTCCTGCCGATGTACGTCGCACGATCGTGAGGTAGCGGCGGTTTCTGCTCAGAACAGCGTGGTGCCCCGCGACTCCAGGTCGAGCAGGTAGCGCTTGGCGGCCATCCCGCCGCCGTACCCGGTGAGTGACCCGTCCGCGCCGATCACCCGGTGGCACGGCACGATGATGGAGATCGGGTTCCGGTTGTTCGCCAGGCCGACAGCGCGGGCGGCACCTGGTTCCCCGACGGCGGCTGCGATCTCTCCGTAGGACCGTGTTTGCCCGTAGCCGATGGTCAACAGTGCCTCCCAGCACTGGTGCTGGAACTCGGTCCCGTGCAGACGGATCGGCACATCGAAGGTTGTGCGCTCACCCGCGAAATACTCCTCGAGCTGGCTAACCACGTCACGGAACGGTCCAGGATCGATCGTCGCGCCCTCAGCAAGGGTGACGGTGGTGTGCCCGGGGTAGAGCAATCCAGTGAGCGCTTCGCCGTCGCTGAGCAGCACCATCTGCCCGATGGGGGAGGGGAGATCGTGCCGGTATGTCATCGTGTTCCCTCCAACTGTGCGTGCCGCCACAGATGGTGAGCGGCATAGGTGCGCCACGGCGCGAACTCGGTGCCGCGGGGATCTGCGGGTCCGCCCCCGAGTGCCTCGGCCGCACGGCGTAGCACCAGATCCGTCCCACAGTAGGCGTCTGGGTCCCCGAGTGCCCGCATGCGCACGTACTGTGCCGTCCACGGACCGATTCCTGGCACGGCGAGCAGGCCCGCCTCGGCCTCGTCGGCGCTGCCCCCACCGTCCAGGTCCAGCCCGTCCACCACTGCCCGGGCCAGAGCGAGCACCGCCCGACGGCGTCCGGCCGGCATGGCGAGAATGCTCTCCTCCGGTCCGGCGTCCGTGCCGACGGCTGCCACCTGGGCGGGCGTCGGGAACAGGTGCGTCACTTCGCCCACCGGCACCGGTAGTCGCGTGCCCGCCGCACTCACCAGGCGAGCGGTGTGGGTGCGCGCCGCCGAGAGCGAGACCTGCTGGGCGAGCACCGCCCGGAGCGCGGTCTCGAAGCCGCCGGGATGCTGGGGTGCTCGCAAACCCGGCCGTGCGCGCACGAGCGGCCCCAGCCAGGGGTGCTCGCCGAGCCCAGCGACCACATCGGCCGGGTCCCGGTCCAGATCCGCGGTCCGGCGCAGCAGCACTTCGGCCTCACCCCTGTCGACCGGCTCGCTCAGGTGCACCCGCCCACGGAGGCGAGCTTCGCCGTCGGGGCGGTGGAGCTCGAGCACCCCCGGACCGGAGGTGAGGTGCACCGCGCGACGGTAGCGGACGCCGTCGAGGCCCTCCACCCCGGCGATCGTGCGGGCCGCAAGATAGGCCCACAGCGCCTCCCCGTCCAGGGGAGGGGTGAACGGTAGCGCGACCTCGACCAGATGCATGCCGGCATCGTGTCATCCGGGTCTGACATCGAGCGTCCGGCGCTGCGGCTAGCATCAAAGCATGCGACTGACGGAGACTGGCGCGCCGCTGGCCACCGCGGTACGGGACCGTCACCTCTCCGCGGTGCTCGCAGCGCTGATGGACAAGCCGCTCGCGCGTAAGGAGATCGCCGAACGCACCGGCATCAGTTTCACCACCATCACCGTGCTCGCCCAATTCCTGATTGCCTCCGGGCTGGTCGAGGAGGTCGCCAGCTCTGCTCCCGCGCGCTCCCGCGGGCGGCCGCGGACGCCGCTGCGTCTGGTCGAGGGGCGGCGAGGCAAGGTGGTCCTCGGGATCAACATCGGCGACTCCGACGTGGCGTGCGCTGCCTACTCACTGACCGGAGAACGGATCGAGGCTGCGGAGGAGGCCGTGCCCGGGCGAGAGCCGGGTCAGGTGCTTGAGGGCGTCGCGAGCCTCGCGCGGGGTGTGGTGGAGCGGATCGGCCGCTCGCGGGTGCTCGGGGTGGGGGTCAGCACTGGGGGTGTCATCGACTTCGAAGGAGGGCGAGTTGTCTACGGCCCGTTGCGTGGGTGGAAGGATGTCGAGGTTCGTGCGTACCTGACCGAGACCCTGGGGGTGCCGGTCGTGGTGGATGAGTCGGTGCGAACCTTGGCGTTGCTGCGCTTGTGGTGGGAGCGCGAGCAGGCCGACTCGATGATGGTCGTGTTCGCCCAGCGGGTTGTCGGATCGGCGCTGGTGATCCATGGCGAGCTCTACCGGGGGCCAGGTGCCACGGCCGGCGACATCAGTCACATGCCGGTGGCTGGTGGCCCCGGCATCCAGTGCCCGTGCGGCGCGGTCGACTGCGCGGGGATGCTTCTGACGAACACGGCAGTGCTCGAGCGTGCGATCGAGCTGGGACTGCTGCCTCCGGCCGCCCCGCCCAGTGCCATCAACGCGACCGCCGGCGCTAACGCCGAGCAGCTCGGCGAACTCCGGCGGGAGCGTGCGGTGCGGCTGGGCGAGACGATCGGTCATCTGCTGGAGATCATCGACCCGGAGAAGCTGATCCTCGTCGGCGGTATCGGCACCGCCGATGAGGTCGAGCTCTGCCTGGACACGGCGCGGCGGCGTGGGCGCACGACCACCGGCCGATCAGGCCATCAGATCGAGCACTGGTCCTACGACCACTCGATCTGGGCCCGGGCCTCTGCTGCCTTGGCCCTGGATGAGGTGATGCGTCACCCGACCCGTTCGCTCGACGCAGTGTCAGGGTGAGCCTAGGCCTCACGCCCCGGCGGCCCCCAGATGACGGCTCATGTGCTCGGCGATCCGCGGTAGATAGCGGTCCTGGGTGGCCGTCGGGGCGGTGAGTGCCGCCGTCAGTCGATCGGTCAGCGACGTGGGGATACGTCCTCGCTCGGCCAGCCGGTCGAGCGCGTTGGCGGACTGCAGGCGCACAGGTTCGTCGTCGTGGCCGAGCAGGGCGATGAGGTGCCCGATGGCGGCCTCGTCGGCCACGGCCTCGAGGGCGATGATCCGGATGCCCGGCACCGGGTCGTGCACCAGCAGCTCGAGCGTGCGTTGGTGCTCCTCGCGCAGTGCCGCATCGATGCCCGGGTGCTCGGGGCAGGTCAGCGCCGCCTGGGCAGCCCGCGCGGCCCAGGCGCGGATGGCCGAGTGTGGATGCGTCGCGTGCTCGCCGCTAGGGACCGGCTCGTGGCGGGCGACGGTGGCTGCCAGCGTCATGAGGGTGCCGAGGTCGCCGTCGCCGAGTGGCTCGAAGGAGCCCTCGAGGAGGAACCCGGTGTCGCCCACCTCCCGCATGTGGTCGTCGAGACTGGCGCTGAGACGGTCGCGGATGTCCGCATGGCGAGGGTCGCCGGCGAGGTTGTGCACCTCGTCCGGATCGGCCTGCAGGTCGTAGAGCGCCTCCGCGTGCTTGTGCTCCCAGAAGGTCCGCTGGACGGCGGGCAGGTCACCCGTGCGCGCGAGCTCCTCCCACTCCTGGACCGACTGCTGCTGCCACATGTACCCCAGGTGCTGGCCTGCAGGCAGGCACGGCTGGTAGTTGCGCAGGTAGCGGAAGCGGTGGTCTCGGACGGTGCGCTGCAGGTCGTAGCGTTCGTCCATCCGGGACCGGCCGCCGAACACCAAGGTGGGCGCGGGGCGGCGGTGCGGGCCCAACGCGGCCCGGCCGTGCAGGTGGTCCGGTGGGCGGATCCCGGCCAGGCTGAGCACGGTGGCTGGCAGGTCCATCAGCGTGATCGCCTCGGCGGACGGGCCAGGATCTGCGGCTGCATGTGCGCGCCAACGTTCCGGGACGTGTACGAGCAGGGGCACAGCGAGGCCCGAGTCGTAGCAGAAGCGTTTGCTGCGTGGCTGCACCCCACCGTGGTCGGCGTAGTAGACGACGATCGTGTCCTCGCTCAGGCCGTCGCGCTCGATCTCGTCCAGGACGGTACCGATCTGGTCGTCCAGCCGGCTCATGTGGTCGTAGTAGTGGGCCAGATCCGCGCGGACCGTCGCCGTGTCCGGCAGGTAGGCGGGCACGCGCACGCTGCCCGGGTCCGTGTCGGTCTGATCGTGACCGTCGAACAGGCAGCTCTCGTGGGTCTCCATGAAGTTGACCACGCTGAAGAACGGCTGGCCGGGTGCGCGGTCACGCCAGTGCGCGTCCTCGCTGCACTGGTCCCACGCCGCCTCGATCGAGACCTTCGCGTTGTAGTCGGTCTTGCTGGCGTTCGTGCAGTAGTAGCCGACCTGGCGCAGGTACGCGGTGAACGGGTGCACATGGGGCGGAAGGTCCACGTTGGCCCGCATGTGCTCGGCGCCGGGGACCGACCAGGGGTACATCCCGGTGATGATGCTGAACCGGGATGGTGCACAGACGGGGGCGACGGCGTACGCCTGGTCGTAGCGGATCCCCTCGGCGGCCAGGGCGTCGAGCCGGGGGGTGTGCGCCACCGGGTCGCCGTAGCAGCCCAGGTAGCGTGAGTTGTCCTCACTGACCAGCCACAGGATGTTGGGCTGTGCTGTTGACGGCGGCATTGCTCTCCTTCAAGTCGTCCGTTCAGCCGGGTAGGTCGGCGAACGGTGGGATCGGGTTCGGCGCCGGAACGCCGGCACCGATCTCGCTCAGGTAGTCGTCCAGCAGCCGGCCGAGTTCGGCGGCCCGGCGGGGATGCTCAGCGGCGACGTCCGACGACTCGGACTCGTCGTCGGCCATCCGGTACAGCTCGTCGCGGTCGGTCTCGTAGTGGCGGACCAGCTTCCAGCGCCCCGCCCTGACGGCGGTCGCCGGGGTAGCGCCGCTGTGGCTGTAGTGCGGGTAGTGCCAGTAGATCGGACCGCGGTCCTGCTCCTCGCCGCGCAGCATCGGCGCGACATCGACACCGTCGATGCCGACCGGAGGGAGTGTCGCGTCCGTCGCGCTGTTCAGCGTGGGGAAAAGGTCCACCAGACTGACGGGGGCGTCGATCACCGCTCCCGCTCTGGTGACCCCAGGCCACCGGACGAGCAAGGGGACCCGCACTCCGCCGTCGTAGGTCCAACCCTTGCCCTCGCGTAGGGGAAGGTTGCACGTGGGTGCCACATCGGTGGAGGACAGGCCGCCGTTGTCGGAGGTGAGCACGATCAGGGTCCGATCGGCTCGCCCGGACTCGGAGATCGCATCGAGCAGCCGGCCGACATTCGCGTCGAGGTTCTCGATCATGGCGGCGTAGCCGGGATCGCTCTGCGTGACGCGCCGGCGCACCAGGTGGTGGCGCCGGTGCCAGACCGGGTAGGGCTCACCGGTCTCGAATTCGGGCTGATCGTCGAGCAGAGAGCGCTTGCGTTCGTACTTCTCCACCAGCTCCGCCGGACCCTGGATGGGTGTGTGGACCGCGTAGTGCCACAGGTTCAGGAAGTAGGGCCGATCGCCTGCGGTGCGGATCAGGTCGATCGCCTCGTCGGTGAGCCGGTCGGTCAGGTACTCACCCTCGCGCCCATCCGGCAGGGTGTCGATGCCGTAGGGGCTGTGGTAGCTGCCCGGCCGGCCGCGTTCGCACCCTCCGACGTTGACGTCGAAGCCGTGCTGGTCCGGCCAGCTATGTCGTGGGCCGAGGTGCCACTTGCCGACGTGCCAGGTGGCGTAACCTGCCTCGCGCAGCGTTCGCGCTAACGTCACCTCGTTCGCCGGGAGCGCCGGCAGCGTGGGCACCTCACCCAGCCGGCCGACGCCGTGGCCACCGATGAACTGCGTCAGCCCGATCCTGGCCGGATCGCGCCCGGTGAGGATGGCCGCACGGCTGGGGGAGCAGACCGGAGAAGGGGCGTAGGCCTGCGTGAACCGGGCGCCGGAGGACGCCAGCCGGTCGATGTGGGGTGTCTCGTAGAACGTGCTGCCCATGCAGGCCAGGTCACGCCAGCCCAGGTCGTCAATGACGATGAGCACGATGTCCGGTCGGTGAACCACCCGTCCACCGTAGCGACCTTCGCTATTTAATCAAACCACCTTGATCTATACGGGTTCCGGTGCTAGCGTCCTCGCAACCCGCTGGAAAAACACAGAGAGGTGTGTCCCGTGCAGCACGACAAGCAGGTACAGGAATCCCAAACGATGAAGCGACGTGTGTTCCTGGGGACGGCGTCCGCTGGTCTCGTCTCGGCGATCGCAGCCGGACCCGCGGTTGCGGCGTCGCCGGGTTCGGGCCCGCTGCCAGCCGGCCTCGGAGCCGGTCGGTCCTGTGCTGCACCGGTGGTACCGGAGGCGGTTCCCTCCTCGGAGCTGATCCGGTTCCCGGAGGCTGCGTATGCGACTGAGCCGGATGCGCCGGGCGTGCTGAACGTGAAGACCCTGTTCGGCGCTGTGGGCGATGGCGTGACCGATGACACCGATGCGATCATCGCCGCGATCGACGCAGTGGAAGGCGGCATTGCCGACTCCATCCCGGAGGAGCGCCCATTCCACATCGGACCGCTCACGACGCAGAAGGTCATCTACTTCCCCGAGGGCACCTACCTGGTCTCCCGGACTCTCGTCTACTCCTTCCCCTACTTCACAACACGCCCCACCACCACCATCGAGGGCCATACCTCACTGCGACTACGAGGTGAGTCGCAGACCGGCACCGTCATCAGGCTGGCCGACAACGCCCCCGGCTTCGGCGAGGGAGAGCAGCGCCCGGTGCTCGCCTGGGGAAAGGCATACGAGAACGACAACCCGTACAACAACACTGCCGGCTCCAACTTTCTCGAGAACCTCACAGTCGATACCGGCAGCGGCAACTCCGGCGCGATCGGCGTGATCCTCAGCGGATCGAACTGCAACGCATTGCGGAACGTCACGATCCGCAGCGGTGACGGTGCCGGTGTGGCCGGGCTGGACCTGTTCGTGGCCGGTACGCAGTGGTACGGCTACAACGTCGATATCCACGGGTTCGATGTCGGTGTGCGGTTCGCCGACACCGGTGCGGCCTGCTGCGGGTTCGAACGGTTCAGCCTGTACGACCAGAACGTGCACGCCGTCGAGGTGACGTTCGGTTCGTTGTCGCTGTTCAACCTGCGCACCAACGGCTCGGTCCCGGCGGTCGTCGTCGATGGCGAGGGCGCGATGGCCACGATCACGGCGAGCGACCTGCGAACCGACGCCGCCGGTCTTGCGGCGATCACGCTCGGTAGGGGAGCACTCGCGGTCCGCGACGTGGCCGTCTCCGGTTTCGCCAGCGGGATCGAGCGTGACGGTGCCGTGGTCGAACCGGCATCCATCGGGCACTACGTCTCCGAAGGGCCGTTCACGGCGTTGCCGACCGAGCCTGCGACAGCGCTGGGTCTGCGGCCGCCTGCGCCGGGAGGGTTCACCTGCCCGCCGGGGCGTGCCGGCGCGTTGGGATACCCGCCCGGGCGCCCCTACGAGCACAGCTGGGGCGACCCGTCGACCTGGGTGAGTGTGGCCGATTTCGGTACCGTGGCAGACGCCATCGCTGATGACACGGCGGCGATCGCGGCCGCCTTCGCTTCGGGCGCGGCGACGATCTGGTTCCCGCCGGGACAGTACCGCGTCACCGACACGATCGAGATCCCGGGCTCGGTGAACCGCATCAACTTCATGTACTGCCGCATCAACGTCGACGAGGTCTTGGTGCAGCCCGCGGGAACGTCGGTCGAGGACGAGTACAGCGTCTTCCGGATCACCGGCTCCTACGACGACGAGCCCCTCCTTCTCGAGGATCTCTACACACGCCCGATGCCGTCCGTCCCGGGCGCTTACCGGATGTTCGAGCACGCTTCGGACCGCACGCTACTCATGCAGGACATGCATCTGCACCAAGCGGCGGCGTACCGGAACACGGCGCCTGGTGGCGTCGTGCACTTCGAGGCCGTCGCGAGCCGCACCAGCGGTGTGGGCGAAGGCAACCCGGCCATCGTCCTCGATGGCGGGAAGGTCGCCTGGGCTCGCCACATCAACCCCGAAGACGGCTTCCCCGACATCCTCGTGCGCGGCGGTTCCCAGCTGTGGGTGCTCAGCATGAAGAAGCAGAACAAGGGCACGATGCTGCACGTCGAGGGGAACTCCGTGGTGGAGATCCTCGGCGCCATCGTCTTCGGCGGACGTACGGAGGACGGGATCCCGCTGATCCGGTGCATCGACTCCACCGTGAGCGTCTCGCTCGCCCACCGCACCGCACCGGGCATCCTGCGCGGGTACACGCCACTGGTGCACGAGACCCGCGACGGTGTGGACGGGTACGTCCACGACAGTGAGCTCCCGGCCCGCAACGTTCCCCCGCTCTCGGATGCCGAACGCTTCCTGCCCCTGTACGTGGCGCGCCACACCGCCGCACAGCCGATCTGAAGGAGACCGTAGGTGACGCAGACCATCAGTCGCAGCGGCCGGCGGGCAGGTGGCACCGCCGCTCCGTCAGGCAGTCCCCCTGCTACCGGCCGCAAGCCGTGGCGCCGCCGCGACCGCGCGATCGCGAGCGTGGCCGTCCTGCCCCTCCTGCTGCCTTTCGTCCTGTTCGCTCTGGTGCCCATCGGCTACGTCGTCTACCTCAGTTTCACCAAGTACAACGGCGTTCTCGACCCGGTCTGGGTGGGCCTGAGCAACTACGAGATCCTCATCACGGACACGGTGTGGTGGCGGTCGGTACGCAACACGCTGATCTTCGGTGCTGGGTCGGTGGTGTTCGAGATCCCGCTCGCGCTGGGCCTGGCGCTCCTGCTCAACAGGCGGGTGCGCTTCGGTGGCGGCTTCCGGGCGATCTTCTTCATCCCCAACGTGGTCTCCATCGCCGTGATCGGCATCGTCTTCTACTTCCTGCTGCGCCCGGTCGACGGCGTGATCAACGGCCTGCTCAGCTGGACGGGGCTGGTCCCCGAGCACTACGACTGGCTCGGCTCGGGACCGAGCGCGATGGCCAGCCTGATCGCGATCGGCGTGTGGTCCGGGTTCGGGGTCAACACGGTGTTCTTCCTTGTCGGTCTGCAGACGATCCCGAAGGAGGTGGTGGAGAGCGCCACCCTGGACGGTGCCACCGGCTGGAAGCACTTCTGGCACATCACGTTGCCGCTGCTGGCACCGATCCTGCGGGTGGTCATCATGCTCACGATTATCTTCACGATGCGCTCGTTCGACATCGTCAAGACCCTCACCGACGGCGGACCGGCGGGCCAGACCGAGGTGATGTTCACCTACCTGTTCGGCTACTTCTTCAGCCTCGATCGCGGCGCGCAGTACGGCTACGCCTCGGCGCTCGCAGTGGTCGCGAGCATCATCATCGCGATCATCTCCCTGATCTACATGCGGTTCAGCCGGGACGGAGGTTCCCGATGAGCCCGACGACGCAGATGCGCGGGGGATACCGTGCGCGCCAGCGCACCGCGAACGTGGCGACCTACATCATTCTGATCTCGGTGGCGATCCTCACGCTGCTGCCTCTCGTGTACGCCTTCTTCGCCTCCTTCAAACCACTGGACGAGCTGCTCTCACAGGGCGCGCAGCTCTTCCCGGAGGAGTGGACGACAGGCAGCTATCAGGAGGTCTGGGAGCTGGGTGGGTTCCAGCGCTACTTCATGAACTCCATCCTGGTGGCGGCGGGTGTGGTCGCGGTCGACTTCTTGATCGCCTCCCTGATCGGGTGGATGCTCGCCCGCAACCTCCTCGTCTACGGCCGCGCACTGTCCGCTGTCATGGCGAGCGTGCTCTTCATCGGCGTGGGCACCGCAACGCTGTACCCACGCTTCCTCATCGCCCAGGCTCTCGGTATCGACAACCTCATCGGCATCATCCTGGTGGAGGTCTCCGGCATGTCGGTGATCCACACCTTCCTGGTCCGGGCGTTCGTGCAGACCCTGCCACCGGAGCTGGAGGACGCCGCGCGCGTGGACGGCTGCCGGACCTTCGGGGTCTACCGCAGGATCTCCCTGCCCCTGATGCGACCGATCCTGACCACCACGGTGATCCTCGCTTTCCAGGCTGCGTGGAATAACTTCCAGATCCCGTACGTGTTCACGCTCGCTCAACCGGAGATGCGCACACTCGTCGTCGGCGTGTACGCCCTGCGAACAGGGGGTGAGGTGACCGATCCCTACCACCTGATGATCGCCGGAGCGATGGTGGTGATCGTCCCGATCGTGGTCGTGTTCCTGCTGTTGCAAAGGCACTTCATGCGCGGGATGACCGAAGGCGGCGTGAAGGCATGAACAGCGCAAGCGTTCTCGAGTCCCGCTGGCACCGTGTGCTCGCCGTGTACGCCGATCTGGTGAAACTGTGCGCAATCACCGCGCTGCTCAGCCTCGGGGTGGTCACCATCCCGGTCGCGCTCGCCACGGCCTACGACGGCGTCCGGCACCTGGTGCGCACTGGTGACCTTCCGCCCTCGGGCAGGGCTGTGCAGGAGCTGTGGCGCCCTGCCACCGTGACCGGTCTGCCGCCTCTTGCCCTCGGAGCCGGAGCGGTCCTCATCGTGGTGCGCTCGCCGTCGCCCTTTCTCAGCGCGGCCGCCCTGGCCATCGCAGTGATCACGATCATCGTGCTCGTGCGTGCCGCGGCCACGATCTCCCGTTCACCCGGAGCGACCGATGCTGCGGCGTGGCAGAGGGTGCTGCGCGATCTCGTGCTGTACCCCGCGCAGACCGTGCTTCTCGTCCTGCCATGGGCAGTGGTCGCCCTCGTCGTGGTGTTCGTGCCGGTAGCGATGACGGTCCCGCTCTGGTGCGTCGCACTCTCCCTCCCACCGTGGGCCGGTGTGCTCACCGTCCGGTGGGCATCCACCCTCCTCACAACCCGTTCCACGCACGTCCTGACAGAGAGGTCAATCCCATGACACGACAACAGCTCCGGCGCCGTGGGCGCCTCCTCGGCGTCGGCGCCACCGTGGCCGCGCTGCTGGCCACTGCCGCATGCGGCGGCCCCGATACACCCGGTGGCGGAACAGAGGGTGGCGGCGTCGGCTCCGAAGGTCCCGTGACCGTCTGGACCGACAGCGGCGTCGACGCCCAGCTCGTGGAGCAGTATCTGAGCGACTGGGCCGAGGAGAACGGTGTCGACCTGACCGTCGAGCACCAGGTGGGCAACGAGTACCAGCAGACCATCCAGTTGGCGTTGCAGACCGGGAACGGCCCGGACGTGTTCGCCGGCAACCGCACCAACGTGCTCATCGCAGCCGGCTACGTGATGCCGCTGGACGACTTCGTCACCGACGACATCCGCGAGGCATACGGCGACCTGCTCGACCCGCCGCAGACCTACATGTCGGGCGGGAGCCTGTACACCCTCCCCAGTTCGATCACGACGACGAGGCTGGCCTACAACCGGGACATCTTCACCGCGGCCGGTCTCGATCCGGATGCCCCGCCCGAGACCCTGGGTGAAATGCGCGAAGCCTGCGAGGCGATCGTCGCGGCCGGAGACGCGTCCTGTGTCGGCGTCCCGCTGAACTGGAACGGCTTCGCCACGTGGTATGTCGACCGGATGGCGGCCTCCTCCGACGACGATCTGACCGTGCAGGGCGCGTTCCGGCTCAGCGAGCAGCAGTACGACTTCAGTGTCTACGAACCCGTGATCGAGTTCTTCCGCGAGGCAGTGGCGCAGGGCTGGGCCTACCCCGGCGCCAGCTCTGTGGCCAACGACATCATCCGCACCGAGTTCGCCGCCGGAAACATCGGGATGGTGATGTCGGCCTCCTGGGACGTCGGGGAACTCAACGAGGTCCTGAACACCGAGATCGGCTGGTCGGCCAGCAACATTCCGGTGCCCGACGGTGCGGAGTTCGTGCAGAACCTCGGCAGCAGCGGTGGCGGCTGGGCGATCAATGCCGCGACCGAAGCACCCGAGACTGCCGGGGCGATCGTGATGGCCCTCGCGAGCCCCGAGGTCGCCGAGATGAACGCCGCTGAGTTCGCCACCATGCCGATCCGCCCCGACGTCGAGATGCCGGACCGCGACGACCAGCTCCTCGACTACGCGCCGACCGATACCGACAACCCGACCCTCAACTCTCCCGTCGCAGGGCTCGCGATCCAGGGAGAGACCTATCGGGATGTCCTCACCGCGCTCGTGCTCGGCGATGAGGAGATCGCGCCAGCGCTGCAAGAGCTCACCGACCGCTACAACGCCGCCCTCGACGAGGCCGTGGAGGACGGTTCGGTGAACCTGGCTGACTACGCCGGGTCCTGACGCATCACCCACGGTTCGGCGGTCGGGTACCGGCTCGACCGCCGAACCGACCCGCAGACCGACATCCCACGAACGCCTGGAGACCCTTGATGCCACGAGATGGACAGCACCGTCCGGACCTGCCGGACGTGGTGGTCATCCACTGCCACGACCTGGGCAGACACCTCGGCTGTTACGGTGCCGCCACCGTGGCCTCCCCCCACCTCGACGCACTGGCCGCCGAAGGTGTGCTGCTCGAGCAGATGTTCGCCGCCGCTCCGCAATGCAGCCCCTCGCGCGCTGCGCTGTTCACCGGCCGGTGGCCGCATACCGCCGGTGTGCTCGGCCTGACGCACCACACCTTCGGCTGGGACCTGAACGCGGGTGAGAAGCACCTGGCCCGGCACCTCGGCGAGGCCGGATACCGCACCGAGCTTGTCGGGGTGATGCACGAGGCGCGGCGCGGCAGCAACGAGCAGATCGCCGCCGCCCTCGGGATCGACAGGGTCAGGACCGGGGGGCGGCACATGCAGGTCGCGGAGGCTGCCGAGGAGGCGGTTGCGCGGCTGGCCGGCGAGCCGGAGCCGTACTACCTGCAGGTCGGGTTCTCCGAACCGCACCGGTTGCCCGGAGAGCACGACGCCCCGGGCGTGATGGGTTTCCTGGGCGACGAGATCAGCCCCGACCAGAGTCTGGGTGTCCAGGTGCCGGCTTACCTGGAGGACACCGCGTCCGCCCGCGAGGAGGTGGCCGAGCTGCAGGGCGCCATCCGGGCGATGGACAGCGCTTCCGGCCGGGTGCTCGCGGCGATCGAGGCCGGTGGGCGTGCACACAACACCGTGGTGGTGTTCACCACCGACCATGGCCTTGCCCTGCCGCGCGCCAAGTGCTCGCTCTACGACCCGGGTCTTGAGGTGGCGTTCATCGTCCGTTGGCCGGCCGGTGGGTGGGACGGCGGACGCCGCCTGCACCGCGCGCGCACCAATATCGACGTCGTCCCCACCCTGCTGGATGCGCTCGGGCTCGAATCCACGGATGCGCCCCCGATGCACGGGGAGAGCTTCGCCGCAGACCTGGGCGGCGCCTTGGAGGTGGATGACCCCGAGGAGGTGATCTACGGTGAGATGACGTACCACGACTACTACGACCCACGGCGGTGCATCCGCACCCCCCGGGCCAAGCTCATCGTGAACTTCACCTCGGCCCCGGAGTTCATGGACCCGAGCCAGTCCTGGAACCGCCGATGCGTGCCCGTCGAGCGCCGGAACGGCAACGCCGGATCGCACCCTACGGTCGAGCTGTACGACCTCCTCGCCGATCCGCTGGAGCTGACCAACATGGCCGAGGACCCGGCCTACGCTCAGACGCGTGCCGACCTGCTGCGCCAGCTCGGCGACTGGATGCTGCAGACCCAGGATCCGCTGCTGGACGGAGCGGTGACCTCGCCGCTGCACCAGGACAGCCTGAAGGCGGTCCGGGGGTGAGTGACCGCGTGACGTTCCGCGTTCCGTGCGCCGGTCCGGTGCTACTGCCTGCGCTCAACGCCTGGGGTCAGGACGTCTACCTCCAGCAGGCGGACTTCGAGCTCGACCCGGTCACGGTCGCGGCGTCGTCCACGTCGGGGTCTCCCGTGCTCCTGGCCGAGGGTCTGTTCGTGGGTGTTCTCTCACCGATGCCCGGGACGAGGTTTCGCCGGGTGGACGGTGTGCTGGAGGTCAGCTCCGAGGCCGACCTATTCGTGCGTACCGGTGCCGAACCGTTCGACGCCTGGGCCGAGTACTCCCGTGTGGTCATCGGCGGCGGGTGGCGCACCGGCCCGACCAGTGCTTTCCACGACGCGGTCGAGTACTGCACCTGGGTGGAGCAGAAGGCTCGAGCGACGCGGACCGGGGGGACGGCGCGCGAAGCACTCGACGAGGGGATGCTGAACGAGTTCCTGGACCGTATTGATGCGATGGACCTGCCGCGCGGCAAGGTGACCATCGACGACGGCTGGGCACCCGGGAACGCCCCGGGCGGGGTCGGTGACTGGGAGCCGGACACCGAGCGCTTCGCCGACCTGGACAAGACCGCGGCCCGCATCCGCGCCCGCGGGCACGTCCCCGGCCTGTGGTTCGCCCCAGGTCGCGCGGCGCTGCGATCGGCCTTCCGGGCCGCGGACCCGGCGGCCTTCCACCCGGTGGCCGATGGCGCCGCCGAGACGGGGAGCCGGGTGGCCGAGGAGTGCTACGCGGACGCCACCAGCACCGTTCTCGACCACTACCGCCGGGTATTCGGCCGGTACGCCGGGATGGGCTTCGAAAAGTTCAAGCTCGACCTGTACTACGGCCCGAAACACCGGATGACCTCCCAGCTGCAGCTCGCCTACGCCGCCATCAAGGAGATCGACCCCGGCCTGGAGGTGGAGCACCACGTGCCGGACGTGTTCGCCAGCAGATGGGCCGACGTCGTCCGCAGCAACGACGTCCTCGTCGGGCCCGGGCGGCCGTGGCGTTCGGTGGCCACGGCGCACTGGCTGATCACGCGCTGGTCGGCGCCCGACACGGTGGTCAACCTCGATCACATCGGTGGCAACGCGGCCGACGTGACGGCCGAGGACTTCTGCGCGCACCTGGACCTGATGGACGGTGAGTACGGGCACCCGGTGGTCAGCCTGCTTCCGGACCGGTTCGGTGACGAGGTCGTCCAGCGACTGCGGCACTCCCTGGCGACCCACCACGCGGCCAGGCCGTTGCAGACCAGACCGCCGGCTCCGCCGTCGTGGGAGGACTACCAGCAGGCACGGGCCGAGCTACGGGCACGGGAGGATGAGGCATGACCGCGGGCATGGTGCGCACGGACGACTACCACGTGGATGTCGCTGTGATCGGCGGGGGCCTGGCAGGAGTGTGCGCCGCGATCGCGGCGGCACGGCAAGGCGCGGACGTCGCCCTGGTGCAGAACCGCCCGGTGCTCGGCGGCAACTCCTCCAGCGAGGTGCGGGTGTGGGTGTGCGGTGCGACGGCGCACGGGGTGCACCACTTCGCGCGCGAGACCGGGATCATGGGCGAGCTGTTTGTGGAGAACCAGTTCACCAACCCCGAGGGCAACCCGTACTACTGGGACCTGGTGCTGCTCGAGGCCGTGCGCGCCGAGCCGCGGATCCAATTGTTCCTGAACACCGACGTGACCGACGTCGAGGCGAGCGGCCCGGACGATGCGCGCCGAATCCACGCCGTGACCGGGTGGCAGTCCGGATCCGAACGGCGTGTCCGCGTGAGCGCCGGCGCCTTCGTCGACGCCACCGGGGACGGGCTCGTGGGGTACCTCGCCGGTGCCTGGTACCGGCTCGGCCGGGAGGCCCGGGAGGTCTACGGGGAATCGTGGGCACCGGAGGTCGAGGACGGGGCGACGCTGGGATCGACGATCCTGTTCTACTCCACCGATGCCGGCCGGCCGGTGAAGTTCGTGCCGCCGTCCTTCGCCGTCGACATCATGAAGACCGCCATCCCGGAGCTGCGACCCATCAGCGTGGAGGCGAAGGGCTGCCGCTACTGGTGGATCGAGTGGGGCGGCGAGCTGGACGTGGTCGCCGACAACGAGCGCATCCGGGATGAGCTGCAGGGTGTGGTGTACGGGATCTGGGACTACATCAAGAACTCCGGGAGGTTCGACGCGGACAGCCTGACGTTGGAGTGGATCGGGTCGGTCCCGGGCAAGCGGGAGTACCGCAGGTTCGAAGGTGGGTACACGCTCACCCAGCACGACGTGCTCGACCAGACCGTGTTCGACGATCGCGTGGCCTTCGGGGGCTGGTCCATCGATCTGCATCCCCCGGGCGGGGTGTATGCCACGGAGAAGGGCTCGCGGCACTGGCACCCGGACGGGAACTATCACATCCCGCTGCGCTGCCTGTACTCGGCGAACGTGACGAACATGTGGATGGGGGGCCGCAACATCTCCGCTTCGCACGTGGCGTTCGGTTCGGTCCGGGTGATGGCCACCTGTGGCTTGACCGGTGAGGCCGCGGGTCTCGGTGCCGCGGTCGCGCTCGCGGAGGGGGTCAGTCCGGCCGAGCTGGCGACGCAGCGGTTCGACGTGATGCGGCGGGCGCTGATCCGTTCGGACGCGTCGGTGCTCGGCTTGGTGCACGAGGACCCGGCCGACCTGGCGCTGCAGGCCAGCGTGGACGTCTCCTCCACCTGGGACCGCGTGGAGGAGACCGGCGCCGTCTCGGGCTCCTACCCGCTGACGAACCATCTGGGGATCCTCGTGCCCGTGGCGCCGGCGATCGACGGGGTGCAGGTGCAAGTCGATGCCTCGCGGGACACCGAGTTGGTTGCGGAGCTCTGGAGAACCGGGGCGCCCCATGTCTACCTGCCGAAGCAGCAGGTGGCCGTGGAGCGCGTGGGTGTTCCCCAGGGGAAGGGTGGGTGGGTACGCCTTCCCCTGGCCTGGCGGCCGAAGACCGAGTGCAACGCGGTCATCGTGCTGAGGGCCAATCCGGACGTGACAGTCTGCCTGCAGGACGAACCGATCCCCGGGGTGGCCACGATCGGGCACAAACCCTTGCCCGATGGCGAAGCCATGCCGGAGATCTGGCGGTACTGGCGGCAGGCGCTCGAGCATCACGTGCCGCGGCTGCGGTTGGACGCACCGACGGCCGCGTATGCGCCGCGGCGTGCGGTCGGCGGCTACGCGCGCCCCTATGCTGGTCCGCAGATGTGGGTCTCCGCCCCGTTCGCGGAGGACCCCGAGCCCTGGCTGCAGCTGACCTGGCATGCTCCGGCCGATGTGGGCGAGGTGACGATTGTCTTCGACGACGATGTGCAGGAGGACCTCGTCAACCTGCACCGTCACCGCACACCGTTCGAGGTGCTGCCGACTCTGGTGCGCGACTACCGCGTCGAGGTGGTGCCGGAAGGCGCCGACGAGTGGCAGGTCGTGGCCGAGGTGACCGGGAACCGGGTCCGGCACCGCCGCCATGAGCTGTCGCGGCGGGTGACGCGGCTGCGGGTGGTCGTCTCGGCGACGAACGGTGTGCAATCCGCGCGGATCGTCTCGGTGCGGGCGTGGGCAACTGCCGGTCAGCAATGAGCATGCACAGCGCGAGAATCGCCTCCGGCTCCGGTGAGCCGGAGGCGCCATCGTCGACGGATTCCTCCGCGTGCACTTCTCGGACATGAGGGCCGATCCGGGTGGGAAGCCGAACCTGGCGACCGAGGAGACCCGGCCCGTGGCCGCGTGCGGACCGGCACGCTCCGCACCGCGTCGAAGGGAGCGAACCTCACCTCCCGTCGCTAGACTCTCCGAGTGACTGTTCGCCTGCATGATTCCGCCACTCGCGAGGTTCGTGACCTCGCGCCCCGACGACCGGGCCATGTGGGGATCTACCTGTGCGGCGCGACCGTCCAGGGGGCTCCCCACATCGGGCACCTGCGCTCGGCGATCGCCTTCGACATCCTGGTGCGCTGGCTGCGCCGATCGGGTCTTGAGGTGACCTTGATCCGCAATGTCACCGACATCGACGACAAGATCCTCGTCAAGTCGGCCGAGGCGGACGTGCCGTGGTGGGCCTGGGCACACCGGTTCGAGCGGGAGTTCGCCGCCGCCTACGCCGCGCTCGGGGTCCTCCCGCCCACCTACGAACCGCGGGCCACCGGCCATGTGCCGGAGATGATCGAGCTGATCGACCGGCTGATCGAGCGCGGTCACGCCTACCGCGGCGAGGAGGGCAACGTCTACTTCGACGTGCACTCCTGGGGGAAGTACGGAGCGCTCACCCGGCAGCTGCTGGAGAATCTCTCCGTCGACGAGGACGAGGCCTCCGACAAGCGAGACCCGCGCGACTTCGCCCTCTGGAAGGCCACCAAGCCCACCGACCCCGACGGCGCCGCATGGTCCACCCCGTGGGGCCGGGGCCGGCCCGGCTGGCACCTGGAGTGCTCGGCCATGGCCCGCAAGTACCTCGGTGAGGGCTTCGACATCCACGGCGGCGGGATTGACTTGCGCTTCCCGCACCACGAGAACGAGCTCGCACAATCGCAGGCCGCCGGGTGGGACTTCACCGAGCTGTGGATGCACAACGCCTGGGTGACCGTCGGTGGGGAGAAGATGAGCAAGTCGCTCGGGAACTCCCTCACGGTGGACGCCGTGCTCGAACGCACGTCCCCCGTGGTGCTCCGTTACGCCCTCGGCGCCGTGCACTACCGCTCCACGCTGGAGTTCACCGATGACACACTCGCCGAGTCGAGTGCTGCATGGGACAGGATCAGCCAGTTCGTGACCCGCGCCGGTGAACTCGCCGGCGTCGTCTCCGGCGAGGACGTCGCCAGCGCGAGGCTTCCCGAGGCGTTCAGCGCCGCCCTGGACGACGATCTCAACGTCTCCGCAGCGCTCGCCGTCGTGCACGAGCACGTCCGCCGCGGCAACACCGCCCTCGCCTCAGGTGAGGACGCCACTGTCGCCACCGAGGCGGTCGCAGTACGGGCGATGCTGTCCGTCCTGGGCCTGGACCCGCTCGCCGAGCCGTGGGCCGGTGAGGCAGCCCATGACGGCGGAGCTCACCACGCCCTGTCCGTTCTGGTCGAGGCTGTGCTCGCCGAACGAGCCGAGGCCCGTGCGGCCAAGGATTACCCCCGTGCCGATCTGTTGCGGGACCGCCTCGCGGAGGCGGGAATCGTCGTCGAAGACTCTGCCGGCGGCGTCCGGTGGAGCGTGAAGGGTGGCACCCGTGGCCGGTAACTCGAAGCGTCCGGGGGCCGTGCGCAAGCCCGGCTCCAAGAAGGGCGCGCAGGTCGGAACAGGCGGGCACCGGCGTAAGGCGCTCGAAGGCAAGGGCCCGACGCCCAAGGCCGAGGACCGCCCCTACCACCCGGCGCACAAGCGTAAGGCGGCGGCCGAACGTGCTGCCGGGAAGACCGCGGGGGGCGCTCGGAGGGTCCAGCGGGTAGCCAAGAGCCACGAGCTGGTCGTCGGCCGCAACTCGGCGGTGGAGGCGCTGCGCGCGCAGATCCCGGTCAGTGCCGTGTACCTCGCAGCGGGAATCGATGCCGATGACCGCACCCGGGAGATCGTGGCCGCCGTGGCGGCACGGAATCTGCCCGTCAAAGAGATCCGCAAACCCGAGCTCGACGCGCTGACCGACCGGGCCGTGCACCAAGGCGTGGCCCTGGAGGTTCCCGCCTACTCCTATGCCGACCCGGCGGATCTGCTCGACATCGCGGCCGAGCGCGGCGATGCGCCGCTGATCGTCGCGCTCGACGGCATCACCGATCCGCGCAACCTGGGAGCCACGTTGCGCTCGGCAGGAGCGTTCGGGGTGGACGGACTGGTGGTGCCCTCACGTCGCTCCGCTGGCGTGACGGCCACGGCGTGGAAGGTCTCCGCCGGTGCGGCTGCGCGGGTGCCGGTGGCGCGTGCGACGAACCTGGTGCGTGCGTTGCAGGACTACAAGAAGGCCGGTTGCTTCGTCGTCGGCCTCGATGGTCACGGCGAGACCCGGATCGGTGACCTGGAGCTGGCGACCGAGCCCCTGGTGGTGGTGCTGGGGTCGGAAGGGAAGGGCCTGAGCAGGCTCGTCCAGGAGACGTGCGACCTCGTGGTGTCCATCCCGATGGCCGCGGCCACCGAATCGCTCAACGCGGGCACCGCCGTCGGGATCGCGTTGTATGAGATCGCGCAGCGCCGGAATCGGTAGGCTCGGACATATGAGTACCTCGACGTCGTGGCACCGTTGTCAGGGACAGATCACGGCGCCGGAGCAGCAGGTGCTGCGGGCGGCCGGCTTCCTCGACGGTGCCCTGGTGGTCGCGATCCTGGAGGCCGATCCGGAGGAGCCGACGACGGTCACCGTCACGGTCGCCACCGACGACGAGCAGCGGGTCGCCGTTCTGAACGAGTCCCTGACCTCGGTCATCCCCGGACCTCCGCTGACCGAACTGGTCGAGGCGCTCGCCGCCGAGTGCCAGGGGCGTGCGCTCTTCGGTGACGTGACGGCAGGCGACGATGATGACGACGAGGACCCGTTCGAACCGCATCTGGATATCGCGAGCGTCACCGAACGCGCTGTGATCCTCACGCCGGCCACCGGCGAGGAGCTCGACGATCTCGCCACCGACGCGACGATGAACGTGTACGCGCTCTCGGTGGCCGGTGGCTCGGCGGTCCTGGTCGAGGACGTCGCTGGGATCGACGATCTGGGACTTCGTGAGGGACGTCTGCCGGCGGTCGTGCTCGAGCAGCGCACCGTGCGTGCGGCGCTCTCCGTGGTCGGTGCGATGAGCGCGCAGCACGTGTGGGGCCTGGAGCGAGCGACGATCCCGGACGGGCATCTTGCCGAGTCTTTCGCCGAGCAGGTGCTCGGCCTGGACCTGCTCCTCGACCGGGCGCAGGAGGCGTGGCCGGGCGACCGGGACCGGCTCCGCACCGCTCTCCTGGGCGAGGTGCAGTTCGCGGATGTGCTCGGCTCGCTTGGCCTGGACGACGAGGCCGTGCGGCTCACCCGGTTCCTTGAGGGGGAGACCACCGCCTCGGAGGTGGAGGGCGCGCAGCTCATCGAGCCGCTGACCGTGTCCGAGCAGGTGCGCAGGCGCGCCCACGTGGCGGCCGAGGATGCCCGGCGGGCCGCCCACCAGGCTCGCGAGGATGCGCGCGCACGTGCCCATCAGGCGGCCGAGGATGCCCGCACCGGGATGACGGCCTTCGCAGATGCGGCCGAGGAACCGGTGCGCACCTGGGCCCCGTACGTCGTTGCCGGGGTGGAGGCCGCGCTCGGCGGACTGCTCTGGCACCGGGCCTCCCGCCCGGGCACCCGCCAGGGGTGGGCGATCGCCGGCAAGGTGACGGCGGGTGTGCTCTGGGGTGGTGCCGTCGCCAACGTGGCGGCGGCTGTGTGGCCGCGCGTGCGCGGCGAGCGCTGAGCCGACTGCATCCGATGGCCGTGACGATGCGCCAGGTGGCGAGCCACGCCGGGGTGTCGTTGAAGACGGTCTCGAACGTCGTGAACCAGTACGAGCACGTCAGTGTCGCGATGCGGGCTCGGGTGATGGCGGCGATCGACGAGCTGGGCTATCAGATGAACGTCACCGCGCGGAACCTCAGCACCGGCCGGACCGGCATGCTCGCGCTCGCCGTACCGGAGTTGCGACTGCCGTATTTCGCCGAGCTTGCCGATGCGGTGATGAGCGCCGCCGACCGGCTCGGATACACGGTGCTCATCGAGCCGACCACCGGTGATCCCGCCGGTGAGCTCGAGGTGCTGCGCAGCCCCCGGCGCAGTATGACCGATGGGCTCATCTACTCCCCGACAGCGCTTCGTGAAGCCGACGCCGCCGCGCTGGCTGTCGACTTCCCGATGGTGCTGCTGGGGGAGCGCTCATTGCGCTCGGATGTGGACCATGTGGCCATGGCGAATGAGGCGGGTGGGACGATGCTCACCGAGCATCTGCTCGCGCGCGGGTGCCGCCGGATCGCGCTGATCGGTGCGCACGATGCGGAGGTGGGTGCCGGCTCACTGCGTGTGCGCGGTGTGCGGGCGGCACTCGCCCGCGCCGGGCTGGATCCGGACGGTCTGCCGTCGGCCGGTTCGCAACGATGGTCGAGGGAAACCGGTCGGGCCGCCGCTGCCGAGCTGCTGGCCCGGGGGGAGACGTTCGACGCTCTGGTGGCACTCAACGATGCGATGGCGCTGGGGGCGATGCGCGCGCTGTGGGACGCCGGAGTGGACGTGCCCGGTGAGGTGCGGGTGGCCGGCTTCGACGACATCGAGGACTCGGAGTATGCGCGACCATCACTGACCACGGTGAATCCGGGCCGGGAGGAGATCGCGCGCACGGCCGTCCGGCTGCTCGTCGATCGCATCGAGGGGCGAGCCGACGCGGCCTCTGAGCATCAGGTTCCGGCCGAACTGGTGGTTCGCGAGTCCACCGGCTGAGAGATCGCTGGCGTGAGGGCCTTGACATCGCCGCTGCGGCAAGTCACCATTTACACCGGTGTAAATTTCGAGTGACGAGCAACGGCGCATCGGAGCGCCGGGATGGAGCCGACATGGGAACTGTCAGGAACGCACAGGTGTGGGGGGCGCTGGCACTCGCCGGCCTGGTCGCACTGGCCGGATGCTCTCGCGGAGGTGCTGCTGAGTCCACCGGAGACGAAGGCGATGTCACCATCCGGTTCGCCTGGTGGGGCAACGACGAGCGTGCCGCCGTCACGAACGCGGCCGTGGACGCGTTCGAAGACGCGAACCCGGGCATCGTCGTCGAGACCGAGTTCATCGACTTCAACTCCTACTTCGACCGCCTCGCCACCGCGACCGCAGGCGGTGACGCGCCGGACGTCATCACGATGGGCGGGGCCTACCCGCGCGAGTACGGCGACCGCGGGGCGCTGCTTGATCTGGCCGAGGTCTCCGAGTGGCTCGACCTCACCGAGATCGATGACAGTGCCCTCGCCAACGGCTACTTCAGCGACACCCAGTACGGCGTGCCCACCGGCGCCAACACCTTCGGCGCGATCATCAACCGGGATCTGTTCGCCGATGCCGGCGTGCCGCTGCCCGATGACGAGACGTGGACTTGGGAGGACTACGCCGACCTCGCGGTGCAGATCAGCGAGGCCACCGACGAGGACACCTATGGTGCCCAGGACCCGACCGCGGCTGACATGCTGGACGTCTACCTCTATCAGCACACCGGGCAGGGCCTCTACACCGAGGAGGGAACGCTTGCCGCACCTGCTGAGGTGATCGCCGACTGGTTCACCCTCACCACCGCGTTGCGGGACAGCGGCGGCACGCCGTCGGCCTCCCTCACCTCGGAGCTGAGCACCCAGACGGCGCCCGAGCAGAGTCTGCTCGGCCAAGGTCGCGTTGCCATGGGCTTCGGCTGGTCGAACAGTATCGGCGCCCTGCGTGAGGCATCCGGTGACGACATCGTGCCCGTGCGGGTCCCCGGGGACTCCGGTGAGCACGGTTCGGGCATGTGGCTGCAGGCGTCGCAGCTGTACACGATCAGCTCGGGAACCGAGCACCCGGCGGCAGCCGCGCGGCTCGTGGACTTCCTGGTCAGCAGCACCGAGGCGGCCGACCACATCGGCACCGATCGTGGCATCCCGTCCCACCCCGAGATCCGCGAGCACCTTGCGTCCGCAGGGCTGGAGGAGAACACTCAGATCGAGTTCGACTTCATCGGGAGGGTGAGCGAGTTCGTGGACGGCCATTTCGTGATCGGGCCGACCGGCTCCACTGAGACCGCGCTGATCGTGGACCGGCTCAATGACGCGGTGCTCTTCGACGAGATCACCCCCGAGCAGGCAGGCGAGCAGTTCGTGGACGAGGTCACGGAGGCCATCTCCTGAGAACCCAGCACTCGGTGAGGAGAATCGATCGGCGGGCGCTCGTCGAGCGGCACTGCGTTGAGGTGGACGGAAGTGATCCCCGCTCGCCCCTGAGCGTGGGCAACGGGGAGCACTGCCTGACGTTGGACGTGACCGGCACGCAGACCCTCCCTGAGTGCTACCCAGTGGCTGATCCTGCTGGGGGGCCCGACGGGACGCTGCTCGGGACGTTCACCCAGTGGGCGTGGCACTCGACGCCTCGCCCGCCGGGCGCCGAACTCGACGCCTTCCGTCGGCCCTACAGCACTGCACGCGGTCCGGTGCCCTACGTCGACGCACCACCGCTGAGCCGCGACGACTCGGGCCTGGATCCTGCGCTGCTCTGGCTCCGGTCCAATCCGCACCGCCTGCACCTGTACCGGATCGGCTGGGTGTTGACCGACGGGTTCCGGCAGCCGCACAGCGGTGAGATCACCGGGCATCAGCGGCTCGACCTGTGGACCGGGACTGCGCGCTCCCAGGTGCGCCTGGCTGGGCATCCGCTCACGGTGCGTACCGCATGCCATCCGGTCAGGGACGCCGTCGGGTGGGTCGCCGACGTGCCTGCGGGCGCGGTGGCGCTGGAGCTGGAGTTTCCCTACGGATCCGAGGCGTGGAGCGGCGGAGCGGACTGGGCAAGTCCTGAGCGCCATCGCACCCGGGTGCGCTCTCGGGCGCGCGGCACCGAGGTGGTGCGCACCCTGGACGGCGCCGACCACCATCGCCTGCGCCTCTGGCACGGACCGGAGCTCACGGTCAGACAGGTGGCCGAGCATCGCCTCCTCCTGGTTCCGTCCGGGTCGACGATCGAGCTGGTGGTGGAGGTGCTGCCGATCGCGGCCCCGGTCGGCAGGCCGCTGACGGCGTCCGGTGTGCTGACCGCATCGGCGCGGCACTGGCCGGGGTTCTGGAGGTCAGGTGGTGCCCTGGACCTGCACGGGTCGGATGATCCGCGTGCCGGGGAGTTGGAGCGCCGGGCCGTTCTCTCGCAGTACCTCACGGCGATCCACTGTGCAGGGTCGACGCCACCGGCCGAGACGGGCCTCATGGTCAACAGCTGGCGCGGGCGCTTCCACCTGGAGATGCACTACTGGCACGCGGCCCACTTTCCGCTGTGGGGAAGGCCGCAGCTGCTGGAACGGTCGATGCCCTGGTACCACCGGATCCTGGACGTGGCGCGGGGGATCGCCTCGGCGCAGGGATACGCCGGCGCCCGGTGGCCCAAGCAGGTTGCCCCGGATGGTCGTGAGAGTCCGAGCAACATCGGCCCGTTTCTGCTGTGGCAGCAACCGCACCCGATCCACCTCGCCGAGCTGCTGTACCGTGCGGGCTCGCCGGAGGTGGTCGAACGTCACGGTGAACTGGTCCTGGCCACTGCCGAGCTGATGGCCGATCTGGTGGAAGCCGGACCGGACGGGTACGCGCTCGGGCCGCCGCTGATACCGGCGCAGGAGTGCGACGCGGACCAACGCGAGCTGCTGCGTGATCCGCCGTTCGAGTTGGCCTACTGGCGTTGGGGGCTGGAGGTAGCGAACCGGTGGCGAGGCCATCTCGGTCTTCCGGTCGACCCGCGCTGGGCCGAGGTGTCAGCCTGGATGCGTCCCGCGCATGTGCGCGATGGGGTCTACGCAGCGGTGGGTGCACCGCCGTGGACCACGCGCCGTGATCACCCCTCGCACCTCTATGCCCTCGGTGTGGTGCCCGACACCGGGTACGTGGATCGGGCGACGATGTTGCGAACTCTCAAGGACGTGCTCGCGGACTGGGACTGGGAGAGCACCTGGGGCTGGGACTACCCGGCCATGGCGATGACGGCCGCCCGCTTGGGAGAGCAGGGACTCGCCGTCGATCTGCTGTTGGCAGACCGCCCGAAGAATGCCTACCTGCCGAACGGGCATAACTGGCAGACCGATTCGTTGCCGGCCTACCTTCCGGGCAACGGGGCGCTGCTCACCGCCCTGGCGCTCATGGCCGGTGGCTGGGACGGGGCGGACGGCATGGACGGCACGGACTCGTCAGCACCGGGTTTCCCGCAGAACCGGTCGTGGGTGGTGCGGCACGAGGGGCTGGTTCCGAGCCCATGAGGGTGCCCGCCCAATGATGTATCGTTGCATCATCAAGAGGACGACGGTTGGTTGTTCGACGCAACATATCTAGACTGTCGATAACCGTGACCTTCGAGGACGAGGATGGCTGTGACGACGCACGACACGCCCGCACGCCGGGCCCTGGTAGTACGAGGCGGCTGGGAGGGGCATGCTCCGGTCGAGGCGACCGACATGTTCCTGCCCTACCTGCGTGAGCACGGGTTCGAGGTAGAGGTGCACGACTCCCTCGACGTCTATGCCGACGCCGAGGTCATGGCCGCGACCGATCTGATCGTGCAGTGCTGGACGATGGGCACGATCGAGAAGGATCAGTTCTCCGGCCTGGCTGCCACGGTCGCGGCGGGTACCGGGTTCGCCGGATGGCACGGCGGGATCGCCGACTCCTTCCGTAACACCAACCATTACCTCCACCTGGTAGGCGGCCAGTTCGCCACCCACCCCTCCCGTCCGGCCGAGCAGTGCGTCGGGGAGCAGCAGGACAACTACCTGCCGCACCGGGTGAACGTCACCTCCGACCATGAGGTGGTCGCCGGTATCGAGGACTTCGACCTGGACACCGAGCAGTACTGGGTGCTCACCGACGATCTCATCGACGTGCACGCCACCACCACCCACCCCGCGCGCGAGGACCAGCCGTGGCACCGCGAGGTCACCTGCCCGGCGGTGTGGACGCGTAACTGGGGTGAGGGGCGCGTCTTCGTGGCCACCCCCGGGCACTCGGTGGACGTGCTCGAGCACCCGAGTGTGCGCACCATCATCGAGCGCGGACTGCTGTGGGCGGCGCGCGAGCAGGCGGGGGAGCAGAGATGAACGTGCGCATCGGCATCGTCGGCCTGGGCAAAATCCTCGACCAGTACCTCGCTACCTTCGATCGGCTCCCGAACGCCCGGGTCACGGCGGTCGCGGATCTGAACGCGGCACGCGCCGAGGAGGTCGCCGCCCAGGTGGGTGCGCGGGCTCTCAGCGTCGAGGCGCTGGTCGCCGATCCTGAGGTGGACGTGGTGCTCAACCTGACGATCCCCGCCGCGCACGCCGAGATCGCACACGCGGCGATCGCCGCTGGGAAGCCGGTGTACTCCGAGAAGCCGTTGGCGGCCACCACGGCCGACGGGATCGGAGTGCTGGAGGCGGCGCGGGCTGCCGGGATCCGCGTCGGGGGAGCGCCGGACACAGTGCTGGGCGCGGGGATCCAGACCGCACGAGCCGCCGTCGACGCCGGACGCATCGGTACCCCCACGTCGGCGACGGCCACCTTCGCCTGCCCGGGGCACGAGTCCTGGCACCCGAATCCGGACTTCTACTACCAGGCCGGTGGCGGCCCGCTGCTGGACATGGGTCCCTACTATCTGACGACGCTGGTAACCCTGCTGGGTGAGGTGACGTCCGTCGTCGGGGCCTCAGGCGCGGCGCACGAATCCCGCACGATCGGCTCTGGCCCGCGGGCGGGGGAAAGCGTACCGGTGGACGTGGCCACGCACGTGACAGGCATTCTCACCCATGCCAGTGGTGCGATCTCGACGGTGGTCATGAGCTTCGACACGGCCGGTACGGAGGCGCCGAAGATCGAGGTGCACGGGACGAAGGGATCGCTGAGCGTGCCGGACCCCAACCGGTTCGACGGCGACGTCCGGCTACGCGAGCTCGGTTCGCCCGAGTGGGCGGTGCTGGAGCCCTCAGCCGGTGACATCCCCGGCGGTCGCGGGATCGGCGTCGTGGACATGATGGTGGCTGAGAACGAGGCCGGGGTGCGGGCCTCGGGCGATCTCGCGTTGCATGTGCTTGAGATGATGGAGGGGATGCTCAGCTCTGCTGAGACGGGCCAGGCGGTCAGAATCTCCTCCCGGGTGGAGCGTCCGGCCCCGGTGCCCCTCACCACCACCCACCCCTAGCGGGTGCTGCCGCGGGTGAGGAGCCGGTGGGGCACCACCACCTCCGCTGGGGGCGTGCCGGCCCCTTCGATCCGGGCGATCACGAGGTCGACGGCGGCCCTCGCCACCGTGCGAACGTCCAGGTCGACCGTGGTCAGCGGGGGTGAGGTGTAGGCGCCTTCGTCGATCCCGTCCCAGCCGATCACCTGGACCTCGCCGGGGACGTCGCTTCCCAGCTCGCGCAACGCGTGCAGGGCGCCGACGGCGAGGATGTCGCTGGCACACACGAGGGCGTCGAACGGGCGGTCGGCCCGGTGCAGGTCCGTGACCGCTCGTGCCCCCGCGGCGCGGGTGTAGTGCGGTGTGCGGACGATCAGGTCCTCGCTCGCTCGCGACCCGAGTGCGTCCATGAAGCCCTCGGCCCGCAGCCAGCCCGTGCCGTACCGGTGCCCCGGGTCGGCGCCCAGGAACAGCGGGCTCGTCGACCCGCCGGCGAGGACGTGCTCGGTGGCCTCACGGGCGGCACGGTGGTTGTCGTAGATCACGTGGTCCAGTGGTGAGTCGGCCACGCGTTCGCCCAGCAGCACCAGCGGCACATGACTCTGCGCGGTCACGATGCTGGCGCCGTCCAGTGCGACGGGGCTGAGGATGACGCCGTCGGCCACCTGGGTATCGAATCCTCGTAGGGCTGCCCGTTCACGTGCTTCGTCTCCGCGGGTCTCCGTGATCAGCGCCGTGTACCCGCGCTCGGCGGCTGCTGCAAGCACCTCGTGCGCGAGGTCGGCGAAGTAGGGCGTGGTCAGTTCGGAGACGGCGAGAGCGATGATGAACGAGCGGCCGTACCGGAGCTGACGGCCGGCGGCGCTGCGGCGGTACCCGAGATCGGCGATCGCCTGCTCGACGCGTTCGCGGGTCGCGGGGCGCACGTTGATCTGCCCGTTCATCACGTTCGAGACCGTCTTCCAGGAGACTCCGGCACGTGCGGCGACGTCCTTGATGCTGGGTGGGCGCTGCGGACCGGGCTCCTCGGGCACGTCGGGTGATCCCTCTCTTGACGGGCGGACACTCTGCCACCTACGGTAGCGGAGACGACGATTACAACGTGAGAATCCAAATGCTGGATTCTTCCCCGAGACGATGAGGTTGCGCCATGACCGCCGAGATCCCCCGCCCGGAGCACCCTCGCCCGCAGGTCGTCCGCGACACCTGGATCAACCTCAACGGCCGCTGGGACTTCGAGTTCGACCCGGGTGACTCCGGGCTTGAACGTGGACTGCTCGAGACGGCTCTCAGCGGGACGATCGTGGTGCCCTTCGCTCCCGAGTCCGAGCTCTCGGGAATCGGTGACGTCGATTTCCACGAGGCTGTCTGGTACCGGCGGGAGGTGACGATCCCGGCCGGGTGGGCCGGTCTGCGGCCACAGCTCCACTTCGCCGCTGTCGACCATGACGCCACCGTGTGGGTGAACGGGAACGAGGTGGTGCGCCACCGGGGCGGCTTCACGCCGTTCACCGCCGACCTGACAGGTCTCGCCGAGGCCGGTCAGACGGTCACCGTGACCGTGCGGGCGCGGGACCCCCGCCGGGGGCCGCAGGCGCGGGGCAAACAGGCCACCTGGTACGCCAACACCGGCTGCCACTACACGCGCACCACCGGCATCTGGCAGACCGTGTGGCTCGAAGGTGTCCCCGAGGTGGCGATCGGACGCCCCCGGATCACTCCGGACGTGGCCGGCGGCCGGTTCCACGTGAGCGTGCCACTGACGGCGAACCGTCCCGGGCAGCGCGTGCGCGTCGAGGTGCGCGACGAGGCGGGCGTGGTGGCCGCGGACGAGGTGGCAGCGGATCTGGATCTGGCGCCGGCCGCCGTCGTGAACCTCCCGGCCGAGCGGGTGCACCTGTGGCAGCCCGGCGACCCCCACCTGTATGACGTGGACATCACCCTCCTAGATGGCGACACCGTGCTGGACCAGGTGGCCAGCTACGCCGGGCTCCGGTCGGTGAGCATCGACGGACGCAAGATCCTGCTCAACGGCAAGCCCGTCTTCCAGCGGCTCGTGCTGGACCAGGGGTACTGGCCCGAGAGTCTGATGACAGCACCGAGTGAGGAGGCGCTGGTGCGCGACATCGAGCTCTCCCTGGCTGCCGGGTTCAACGGGGCACGGCTGCACCAGAAGGTGTTCGAGGAGCGCTTCCTGTACCACGCCGACCGTCTCGGCTACCTGGTGTGGGGCGAGTTCGGCGACTGGGGTATCAGCGGCCATGGCACCCCGGGCGACCATCAGCAGCCGACGGCGTCCTTCGTCACCCAGTGGCTGGAGGCGGTGGAGCGCGACTACTCCCACCCTTCGATCATCGGGTGGTGCCCGCTGAACGAGACCTACCAGCACCTGCACGACCGGATCACCCAGCTGGACGACGTCACGCGCGCGATGTTCCTGGCCACCAAGGCCATGGACACCACCCGGCCCGTGCTGGACGCCTCCGGCTATTCCCACCGCGTGATCGAGACCGACGTGTGGGACTCCCACAACTACACCCAGGATCCGGAGCAGTTCGCCCGTGAGGTCGGTGGCCTGGCCCGCGGGGAGGCCCACACGAACACCGACGATGGCGCCACGATCTCCCAGCCGTACGCCGGGCAGCCGTACTTCGTCAGCGAGTACGGGGGCATCTGGTGGAACCCCGAGCGCGCAGCCGAGGCACTCGGCACGAAGCGCGACGACTCCTGGGGATACGGCGACCGGGTGCGCGACGAGGAAGGCTTCCACGAGCGTTTCGCGGGTCTGACGAACGCGCTCCTGGATGATCCGGAGATGTTCGGCTACTGCTACACCCAGCTCACCGACGTCTTCCAGGAGGAGAACGGGATCTACCGCTTCGACCGGTCGGAGAAGCTGGACGTCTCCCGGGTACGGGCAGTGCAAGAGCGTCCGGCAGCGTTCGAACGGGAGGGCTGAGGCCTCAGACGTCCTCGCCCAGCGCCCGCAGGGTGGCGGTGTCCAGACCGAGGATCGCCTCCTCGTCGGGGCGGTGCTGGAGCACGGTCTCGATGTAGTGCGGCACGACTTCGCTCATCGGGATGTCGTGCCCGGCCTCCTGCGCCATGAACCAGCGGTGCTCGAGCACCTCGTGGTAGATCTCGGCCGGTTCGAGCTTGCCGCGCATGTCCCGCGGGATCGCGCGCACAGTCGGCTCGAAGACATCCGCGAGCCACTCGTGGGCGACGAACTCCTCGTCCTCGTTCTGCTGCTCGGTGGCGGCCTGGTAGGTGTCCATATCGTTGAGGAGCCGGCGGGCCTGGTTCTCCTCCACGTCCAGCCCGGTCAGGCGCATCAGCCGCCGGTGGTGGTGGCCCGGGTCGACGACCTTCGGCTGGATGGACAAGGTGGTGCCGTCGATATCGGTCGTCATCTGCACTTCGCCGACGTCGTAGCCGAGCTGGTTCAGGCGCTGGATCCGCGCTGCGACCCGCCACCGATCGTCGGCGCCGAACTCCTCGACCCCGAGGAGCTCGTTCCACAGTTCCCGGTAGCGGGTGACGATCATCTCGCCCACGGCCACGGTGTCGACATCATCGACCAGCAGTTCCCCGGCCTCCAGGTCCATCAGCTCGCCGATGATGTTCACCCGCGCGATCTCGAGGTCGTACTCGCGCTGACCGTCGGTGAGGGTGTCGTGCAGGTCGCCGGTCTCAGCGTCCACGAGATAGGCGGCGAACTCGCCCGCGTCGCGCCGGAAGAGGGTGTTGGAGAGGGAGACATCGCCCCAGTAGAAGCCGGTCAGGTGCAGACGCACGAGTAATACGGCAAGCGCGTCGATCAACCGGGTGGCGGTGTCCGGGGCGAGGTACCGGCTGAACAGGGCGCGGTAAGGCAGGGAGAACTTCAGGTGCTGGGTGATCAGCACCGGGCTCAGCTCCTCGCCCTCGGGGGTGCTGCGCCCGGCGATCACCCCGACCGGCTCCACGGCAGGGACATCCAGCTTCTGCAGGTCGCGCAGCAGCTGGTACTCGCGATAGGCGACCGATTCGCCGATCTCCTTGACGGCAAGTACCTTGCCCGACAGACGCACGAAACGCACCACGTGCCGGGAGATACCGCGGGGAAGTGCGGCGAGATTCTCGGCCGGCCAGTCCTCGAGTGCGATGTGCCACGGCAGATCCAGGATGGCTGGATCCGGGGAGGCGGAGGTGATCTGCAAGGACTGCGGCATGGTCCTAGTCTCTCAGGTTCGGCGTTTGCGGCACCCTCTCGCCTGGGGCGGGTGCCCGGACATGCGAAACGGGGGCGGGCCGCAGTGGCCCGCCCCCGTTCCAGGGCTAGTGCGCCCGGATCACTCCGGCAGACGCTGGCCGGTGGCGGAGGAGAACAGGTGCTTCTGACCGTCCTCAATCTTGATGTAGACCGTGTCACCCTTCATCGGGGGGTTGCGCGGCTCGACGCGCACGATCACCTGGGCGTCGCCGGCACCGGAGGAGATGTGCTCGGAGGCCTCCTTGTCGAGCATCTCACCGTAGACGAAGGCGTCCGAGCCGAGCTCCTCGACCAGGTTCACCTTGATGCCGAACGATGCCTCGGTGCCCTCGGAGACGAGGTGCGTGGCCTCCGGGCGGAAGCCAAGGGTGATCTCGCCCTTGTCCTCCTCGGTGATCGCATCGAGGGTGGTGCGGGTCAGCGGGATGTGCGCCCCGCCGAGGTTGGCCTTGCCGTCGGCGACCTTGAAGGATCCCAGGTTCATGGCCGGGGAGCCGATGAAGCCAGCGACGAACACGTTCTGCGGTGTGTCGTACATGTCACGCGGGGTACCGACCTGCTGCAGCACACCGTCCTTGAGCACGCAGATCCGGTCACCCATCGTGAGGGCCTCCGTCTGGTCGTGCGTCACGTACACGGTGGTGACGCCGAGACGGCGCTGGAGCGAGGCGATCTGGGTACGGGTCTGCACACGCAACTTCGCGTCCAGGTTCGACAGCGGCTCGTCCATGAGGAACACCTGCGGCTGACGCACGATCGCGCGGCCCATGGCCACACGCTGACGCTGACCACCGGAGAGTGCCTTCGGCTTACGGTCCAGGTACTCGCTCAGGTCGAGGATCTTGGCGGCCTCTTCGACGCGCTGGCGGATCTCAGCCTTCGGCTTGCCGGCGATCTTGAGTGCGAAGCCCATGTTGTCGGCGACGGACATGTGCGGGTACAGCGCGTAGTTCTGGAACACCATCGCGATGTCGCGGTCCTTGGGCTGAACGTCGGTGACGTCGCGGTCACCGATGAGGATGCGGCCGGAGTTGACGTCCTCGAGACCGGCGAGCATGCGCAGGGACGTGGACTTACCGCAGCCGGAGGGGCCGACGAGAACGAGGAACTCGCCGTCCTCGACCTCGAGGTTGAGAGCGTCCACCGCGGGGCGCTCGGTGCCGGGGTAGATCCGGCTTGCGTGGTCATAGGTCACAGTTGCCATGACTGCGTCTTTCCCTTCACCGGCAGGTACGTGCCGGACGATCCGTTGTGAAGAGTGCCATGCGAGTGTCTCCGCTGACACGGCACCACCAGTCGGAGGTACCGCGGATCATTGTGTCACAGGTTCACTCGTGGTGATGTGACGCCCGCCACGATGCGAGATCGGTGAGCACCCGTGCCATCGCCGGTTCGTCCGCCACCCGGAAGGGTGCCACGGTCTCGGCGTGACCCACCTTGATGCCGAGGTCACCTGGGCCCAGCGTGGCCAGTGCGGTCTCGTCGGTCACGTCGTCGCCGGCGTAGAGCACCGCCACGTCGCCGAGTCGCTCGCGCAGGGCTGTCAGCGCGGCTCCCTTGGTCACATCGACCACTGCGAGCTCCACCACCTGGTTTCCGCGCATCGCGTGCACGCCGGGCCAGTGCCCCGGCCCGTCGTGGGCCGCACGGAGGGCACGCTCGGCCACATCCTCGGCCGCGGTGCGGGTGTGCAGCACGGCCGCGGCCGGTTTGTGCTCCACCCAGGTGCCCGGCTGGAGCGCGGCGATACTCTCGACGGCGGAGGTCACCTCGGCGAGCAGGTCCGCCTCGGCCCCGGCGAGGGTGAACGGCACCCGCTGCAGCGTGCCGTCGGCGTCGAGCTCAGCGGTCTCCGCCCCGTGGCTGCCGACCAGCCAGGTACGGGCCGGAGGTTCAGCGAGGTCTCGCAGCTGCTCGAGCGGACGCCCGGAGACCAGGGCGAGCTGGACGCCGTCGGCTGTTGCGAGCCGGCGCAGTGCCTCACTCGCCTCCGGGAGCGGCCGGGCGTCGGCCGGGTCGGGGACGAACGGGGCCAGGCAGCCGTCGAAGTCCAGGGCGATCAGGACGCTGGGTGCGGCGGCGAAGGTGCGCAGCGCCTCGGCGAACGGAACCTGACCAAGGTGACCTACGCCGTCGGGAGTGACATCGGGGGATGCGGACACGGTGACCTCCTGGCTGGGCTAGACGTGGCTGGTTCGCTGCGGCATGTTCTGCAGGACGGACAGGAACTTCTTCGCCCAGCTCTGCACATCGTTCTCCAGCACCCGTTTGCGCAGCGTGCGCATCCGGCGCCGTTGCTCGGCCGGTCCCATCGTCGCGGCCTTCAGGATCGCCTCCTTCATGCCCTCGATGTCGTGCGGGTTGATCAGTAGGGCGTGGCTGAGCTCGTCCGCGGCACCGGCGAACTCGCTCAGCACCAGGGCACCGCCCAGGTCCGGCCGGGCGGCGACGTACTCCTTGGCCACGAGGTTCATCCCGTCGCGCAGGGCGGTCACGAGCATGACGTCGGCGGCCCGGTAGAGAGCCACCATTTCCTCGAACGGGTAGGAGTGGTGCATGTAGTAGATCGCCGAGCGGCCCCAGGAGCCGTGGTCGCCGTTGATATTGCCGACCATCACCTCCACCTCCTGGCGCAGAGTCTTGTACTGCTCGACCTGCTCACGGCTGGGGCTGGCCACCTGCACCAGCGCGGTCCGGGGGACCGTGACCTTTTTCTCGGCCACCAGCTCACCGAAGGCCTTGATCCGGTGCCGGATGCCCTTGGTGTAGTCGAGCCGGTCCACACCGAGCATGAGGACGTCTGGATCGCCGAGCTCGGTGCGCAGCTGTGCGGCACGCTTGGTGATCTTCTCGGTGCGGGCGAGCTGGTCGACTTTCTGGGAGTCGATGGAGATCGGGAATGTCCCCACGCGAACGTGCCGTTCCGGGCGGTTCCAGTGCTGCCCGATGGTGATCTGCTGTCCGCGCGTGCTGTGGGAGGTGAAGCGGCGAACCGCGCGCAGGAAGTTCGCGGCGTCACCGGTGCGCTGAAAGCCGATGAGGTCGGCACCGAGAAGTCCTTCGATCACCTGCCGGCGCCACGGGAGCTGGCCGAAGAGCTCTACGGACGGGAAGGGGATGTGGTCGAAGAAGCCGATCCGCACGTCAGGGCGCAGCCGGCGCAGCATCTCCGGGACGAGCTGCAGCTGGTAGTCCTGCACCCAGACCGTCGCGCCCTTCTCGGCGGTGCCTGCTGCCGCCTCGGCGAAGCGGCGGTTGACCTCCACGTAGGAGTTCCACCAGATGCGGTGAAACTCCGGGGGCACGATCACGTCGTGGTAGAGCGGCCACAGCGTGGCATTGGAGAAGCCCTCGTAGTAGCGCGCGACCTCTTGTTCGCTCAACGGCACCGGCACCAGGTGCATCCCGTCGGCGTCGAACGGGTCGAGCAATTGGTCGGCCGAGCCGGACCAGCCCACCCAGGCGCCGTCCTGGGCGCGCATCACGGGTGCCAGGGCGGTGACCAGTCCGCCCGGTGCGGGAGTGGAGGAGACGTTGCCTTCCTCGTCCACGCGGATGTCAGCAGGGAGGCGGTTGGCGACGACGACGAACTCGTGTGGTGCTGGCATTCTTGCTCTGACCCCTTTTCTCCGGCGGCGCGTCCAGGCTACTTGGTCCGGTGGTGGCGTAGGTTGCCGGTATGGACGCAGGGCCCGAGCAGCGGCGGCCGATCCGGGAGGTCGGCGGGTACCGCCTGCTCGAGGTGCTCGGCTCCGGTGGGATGGGCACCGTCTACGAGGCGATCGACGCTGAGGACCGGCATGTCGCGGTCAAGCTCCTGCATCCGGTCTTCAGTGCTGACGACGCTGCACGCGAGCGGCTGCGACGGGAAGTGGCGACGCTGCACCGGGTGCGCGGTGAACATGTGGCGCGTGTGCTGGACGCGGAGGCTGACTCCGCCGAGGCGTTCATCGTCACCGAGCTCATCGACGGGCAGTCGCTGGAGGAGTCCGTGCGTGAGCACGGCCCGCTGGACGCCGAGGAGCTCGCCGACCTCGCGGACGGGTTGGCTGACGCGCTCGAGGCGATCCACGCCGTCGGGGTGGTCCATCGCGACCTGAAGCCGGGCAACGTCATGCTCACCGATGACGGTCCGGTGGTGATCGACTTCGGCATCTCCCAGCTCGCGGACGACCCTCGCCTGACCCAGACCGGGCTGGTGACCGGTACCCCCGGATACGTGGATCCGCAGGTGATGCGCGGCGCGGACCCGGGGCCGGTGGGGGACTGGTGGGGGTGGGCGGCGGTGCTCGTGTTCGCCGCCACGGGGCGTGGTCCGTTCGGGAACGCTCAGGGGGTGTTGCTGCGCGTAGAGGCCGGACGCGTCGACACCGAGGGTTTGCCGCCGCGGATAGCGCAGGTGCTGCGACGGGCTCTGCACCCGGACCCTGACCGGCGGATGCGCCCGGAGGTGGTGCGTCGCGCGCTCAGCGACCATGCGACCGGCCGGGAGCCGACGTCGCTGCTCGCCGATGGTGACGAACCGGACGAGAACCTGCACGAGCCGACGGGGCGCACAGCGTTGGTGGCAGATGATCCCGATCTGGCTGTGCCGGCGCCGCTGCCGCCCTCCATCCCACCAGGTTCGGCCCCTCCTGAGCACACGGCGGTGATGCCGCAGCAGCTGCGCGACCAGTACCCCTCCACGGCGCAGTACCCCTCCACTGCGCAGTACTCCTCCACGGCGCAGGGCGAGCAACCGCCACCTCCCGACGGCGCAGCTCGCCTCCCCGATCCGGTTCACCTGGGGACTGGGCCACCTCTCCCATCGATCCAGGCCGACCCGTCTGCACCGGTGGTGCAGCCTCCTGCGTATTCACTCGGCGCCGATGGTCTTCCCGAGCGCCCCGCATGGGCCGTGCCCGCCCGTGCCCGCCCGTGGCTGTCGCTGGTATGGCTGGTGGCGCTGTCGCTGCTCGGTGGCCTCTACCCCTCGGTGGTGATGCTCGCCGCCGTCGTGCTGGTCGTCATCTTCGGTGCCATCGGTTCGGACGCACGCGCACTGCGGCAGCGACGACTGAGCCGTGGCCCGGGGCGCTGGGACCTGCCGCGCGCCACCGCTGCCTTCCCGCTGCATGTGGTGCTCGGGTTGCTGCTGACACTGCCCGGGGTGGTCGTGGCAGCGGCCGGTGTGGTGATCGTGTGGGTGCTGGCCGTCCAGGCCGTCCCGCTGGTGTTCCTTGTGCCGGCGGTGGTGGCGGTCGCGCTGCTGCTGCTGTGGTGGACTCCCTCGAGCGGGAATGCCCGGGAAGGTCAGCGAACGGTGCTGCGAGTGCTCGCGCCCGCGGGTGCCGCCGCCGCGGTGTGGGCGCTGATCGCTGCCGGGGTTGGCCTGACCGCATTGGTCCTCACAGCCCTCGGCGACGGCGCGGTGCAGTGGTGGCCGTTCCCCGTGCCGCCGATGAGGTTCTTCTGACGCCGGCGCCTGCCGAAGGTGGGTCAGACTGCCGGAGTTGTGCAGATGCGCCGGTGCGTGCGGCCCGTGGAGGTCGGCCGCGTATCCTTGCGGTCATGTCCGGCTCGTTCCTGCACCACGCACGCGTTGTTCCGCGTGCGCTGCGGCGTGCTGCCCGGCTGTCCTCGCCCGCTGCGCTGGTGTCGGTGCTGAGTGGCTGGTCGGTGCTCTCGATCGTGCTGGGGCGGGTGCTGCTGCCCGCCGATTGTGTGAGCGCGGACGGCGTGGCCGGATTCGTGGCTGCGAACCTGGCGCAGATGCGCTCGGTGGCTGCTTGCCCGACCGGCACGCTCGGATACGGCCCGCACACCCTCGCCGCTGTGGGCGCCTGCGCAGCGCTGCTGGCAGCGCTGGTCGTGGCACATGTGACCCTCACCGGGGTGGCGCTCTGGGTTGCCCGGGCGGCGGCGGGCGTGCGCGGAGTCCTCGCGGCCCTGCGGATCCTCCCGGGCAAGGTGCGGGTGCCGCAGCTGCTGCCGCGGGCTGAGCAGCCTTCCTGGTACAGCCGCCCCGCTCGTACAGTCCTGCAGGTCCGCCCGGTGTGGCGCCGCGGGCCGCCGGTGCTCGTCTGAGTATCCGCCCCCACCCTTTCGACCTGTAGGCCGCGGCAGCGGCCGGACAAGGACTTTCCCATGGCAACCAGCAGCAAGCAGAGCAAGATAGAGCGGCGCGAAGCCGCCCGCAAGGAGGCCGAGCGTCTCCGCAAGATCCAGGATCAGCGCAATAAGCGCAACCGAGGCGTACTCATCGTGGTGGTCGTCGCCGTCGTGGCGCTGATCGCCGTCGCCGGCGTGATGATCTACCAGGCCTCCGGCCGCACGCTCCTGACGGACTACGAAGGCGAGAGCCCCGCGGGCTCGGACCTGCACGGTGGAATCACCTTCGGGGCCGACGGCGTCGGCTCGCCGAACGAGGGCGCCCCGACCGTCGACGTCTACCTCGACTTCCAGTGCCCGCACTGTGCAACCTTTGACGCCGTCAACGGCGAGGATGTCACGCAGGCGGCGGCTGACGGTGACGCCACGGTTGTGTACCACCCGGTGGACTTCCTGGACGGCGCCGCGATGAACTCGACCCGGTCGGCGAACGCGTTCCTCGTCATCGCCACCGAGGCTCCGGAAGCGGCGTCGGAGTTCATGGCCACGATGTTCGAGAATCAGGCGAACGACGTCACCGACGAACAGATCGCCCAGATCGCCGTCGATGCTGGCGTGCCCCAGGAGGTGGCCGACTCCTTCACCGAGGGCACCTACAACGAGTGGATCGAGCTGGCCTCTGACCAGGCCATCCGCGACGGTTACTCCGGCACGCCGGCGATCGTCATCGACGGTGAGGTCTGGGGTACCGACGAGAACGACCCGGCCGGGCAGTGGACCACCGAGGGGGCCCTGCTGGCCGAGCTCCAGAGTCGCTGACCACGTCGGCCGGGGCAGGCAGCGATTACGCCCAGCCCCGGCCGATCTGGCACACTCGACTCGCCCCTCGTGGGCGCGCCACCTTAGCTCAGCTGGTAGAGCACCCGCCTTGTAAGCGGACGGTCGTCGGTTCGAATCCGACAGGTGGCTCCGTGAACCTCACCCGCCTCCGGCGTTTTCCTCCTGACGGCGCAGAAGTCGTACCGTAGGGCCGTGTCCGAGACCAGCATCCCCACCGAACCTGCACGCGCCTATGTGATCGCCGGCTCCGAAGCGACCGGTGGCGCCGGGATCCAGGCAGACCTGCGGACGTTCCAGGCCCTGGGTGCCTACGGCTTCGGCACCCTCACCTGCATCGTCTCCTTCGATCCCGCGGCGGACTGGGTGCACCGGTTCGTCCCGGTCGAGTCCGCCGTGATCGCTGACCAGATCGAGGTGGCCCTGGCATGCCACGCACCGGAGGTCGTCAAGATCGGGATGCTCGGCACCCTCGGCACGATCGACACGGTGGCCGACGCGATCGCCGGCCACCCGTGGCGGCATGTGGTGCTCGACCCGGTCCTGATCTGCAAGGGGCAAGAACCTGGTGCCGCGCTCGACACCGACAACGCCCTCCGGGAGCGGATCCTGCCACTGGCCACCGTGATCACCCCCAATCACTTCGAGGCCCGCACCCTCGCAGGGATGGAGCGCATCGAATCGGTGGACGACCTCGCTGAGGCCGCCCGGCGCATCCACGCTCTGGGCCCGAGATATGTCGTTGCCAAGGGTGGCGTCGAGCTGGACGGGCCGGACGCCGTCGACGTGCTCTTCGACGGGACGACGACGACCGTGGTGAGTACCCCGAAGATCGGCGAAGAGCGGGTCAGCGGTGCCGGTTGCACGTTCGCCGCGGCCGTGACGGCGGAGCTCGCCAAAGGGACTGAGGTGACCGATGCCGTGCAGGTGGCCAAGCGGCTCGTGACCCAGGGGATCCTCGACCGGCTCTCCTCCCGTGCCCCGTTCGACGCCGTTCGGCTCGCCGGGCCGGTGCCCACGGAAGGCCCCGTGCAGATCCGCACCCTCTGAGCGGGTGGGGTTCTAGGCTCGCCTGTATGCGACCCGAGCACCTGAGCCTGTTCCGCCAACCCGGCACGCCCGCCGCACACCCCAGCGGCACCTGGGCCGTGGTGGCGATCGCCCGCCCCGACACCGAGGCCGACACTTACCCCTCGGCGCTGTGGCGCCTCAGCCTGGACAGCAGTGAGTTGCGCCCGTTCACTCACGGGCCGGGCGACTCGGAACCGGTGTTCTCTCCGGACGGGCGGTGGCTAGCGTTCATTCGTGCTGTCTCCGGTGGCAAGCCGCAGGTCGCGCTGATGCCTGCTGGCGGCGGAGAGCCACGAATCCTCACGGCACACCCGGCCGGTGTGTCCGGCCGGCTCGTGTTCTCCCCGGACTCGACGCGCCTCGCATACACGGCCCGGGTGCCCGAGGAGGGCCGGTACGGCACCGCTGACGGCGTCGGGTCCGATGCCGAGGCGCCGCGCCACATCACGCGGCTCACGTACCGCACCGACGGTCTGGGCTACTACGCCGACCGGCCCCAGCAGCTGTTCCTCGCGCGGATTCCCTCGTCCCGGTCCCCGTTGCTCGACCCGCTCGCCGACCCGCCGTTGACGACGGATGACGGTCAGAGCGCCCATGCTGCCGCAGGCGTCGAGGTCACGCAGGTCACCACCGAACCGTATGACCACGGCACTCCCGTCTGGACCCCGGACGGCGCGGGACTGCTGACGATCCGCTCGGCCCCCGACGCGATCGCCGGAGACCTGCTGCATCACCGGGCGGAGGCGGAATCCCAGGCAACCGTTCTCGACGTCGGCTCCCACGTGCCCGGTGCCGTGACCTTCGATGCCGCGGGGCGGCTCTGGCTGCTGCTCACCGATCAGGGTCCGGACCGGATGGACTTCATCGGCCGCTCGCCCGCGCTGTACCGCGCCGCACTGGACGGCACCACGCTCAGCGGCCTGACCCGCCTCACGGATCCGCACACGCTCACTCTGACCGGGGTGCTGGAACCGGCCGGGGACGGCGTCTTTCTCGTCGGGGCCGAACGCGGCGCCGCCCCGGTGCTCCGGTCCGACGGGGACACGGTGGTGGCTGTGCTCGACGGGCAGGTGGAGGCGCGTGCGGTCGCGGCGATGCCTGACGGCGCAGCCCTGGTGGCCGCCGGCAGTCCGGACAGCGTGGCTGACCTCTGGCACGTCCCGGCGGTGGCCGAGCCTCGGCGCGTGACCGACCTCTCCGCCCGGCTCCGGCGGGAGGCGGGCGCGGTCGAACCGGTCGAGCTGATCGCGAGCGGGGATGACGGCTACCCGGTGCACGGCTGGGTGAGCCTTCCCGAGGGTGATGGGCCGTACCCCGTGCTGCTGCTCATCCACGGCGGACCGGCCGCGCAGTACACGCCCACGTTCTTCGATGAGGTGCAGGTCTATACCCAGGCGGGCTACGCCGTCGTGTTCTGCAACCCGCGCGGTTCGATCGGCTACGGGCAGGACCACGTGCGGGCCATCATCGGGGCTTGGGGTGACCGGGACGCCGCCGATGTGCTCGCCTTCCTCGACGCGGCGCTCGCAGCGCATCCACGGCTGGATGCCGAGCGAGTGGGCGTGCTCGGCGGCTCCTACGGCGGCTACATGACGGCGTGGCTGACCACCCAGACGAGGCGGTTCGTCGCGGCGATCGTCGAACGCGGTTTCCTCGATCCGGTCAGCTTCGTCGGGTCCGCCGACATCGGATGGTTCTTCTCCCACGCCTACCTGGGAACCGACCCGGAGCAGATCGCTGCCCAGAGCCCGATGGCACATGTGGATCGAGTGCGGACACCGACCCTGGTGATCCACTCCGAGCAGGACTGGCGATGCCCGGTGGAGCAGGGCCAGCGCTGGTACACCGAGCTGCGCCTGCGGGACGTGGAGGCCGAGCTGCTGCTCTTCCCCGGGGAGGGGCACGAGCTGAGCCGCTCCGGTCGGCCACGGCACCGGGTGGCGCGGTTCGAGCACATCCTGCGCTGGTTGGCGAAGTACCTGCCGGTCGCCTGATCGCGCACAGCGGCGTTCGGCGATCGTCCGTCGCAGCAGCGCTGAGTAGCCCAGCCCGCGTCCAGACCGGTGCGGGAGTCGTTCATCTCGGTGATGTCGCCTATTCATCGCGAGCACGCCGGTGAGCCATCTGGCGTACCTAGCCTCGAGAGGCTCGTCGAAGCCTGTCTATGTGTGCACCGAGAGGAACCGTCACTCGTGATGTCTGGCCCCCACCGCAGAACCCGCACCGCAGTCGCCGCACTGTGCACCGCTCTGCCGATGCTGCTGTTGCCGACCGCGGCATCCAGTGCTCCGGTCGCGTCCGCGGCGACCGACCCCGTCGGCGATCTTCCACTGCTCAGCGACCCGTTCCTGCAGAGTCCTACCGCCGACGGCGTCCACGTGGTCTGGAACACGGAGTTCGAGGGAAGTAACCACGTCGTTCTCCTCGGTCCCCAGGTCGCCACGCTCACGGCCGAGCAAGCTCAGCAGGCCGCAGCCGGCGCGACCTTCACCGGTGTGCGCGTCATCCACGCCGAGTCCCTGAAGTACTCACGGCTCGCGGAGGACAGTTCCTCGCGTATCCCCGATGCGGTCAGGCCCACGGAGGAGGAGGGAATCGTCCACCGTGACGTGTGGCGCCATGAGGCGACGATCGACGGTCTCGCCACCGGTGAGGTCGTGCCGTACCGGGTCGTCTCGACCGATGCGGGGGATGCGGCCGTCTCAGGCACCTTCTCACTGCGTCCTTCCCCTGCCGCCGACGACGATCTGCGCATCCTCCTCACCAGTGACCACCAGGCCATGGCGAACACGGCCGCGAACCTCCAGCTGGCTGCTGAGACGATCGGTGACATCGACGGGGTCTTCCTCGCCGGCGACCTCGTCAACCATCCTGATCGCGCGTCGGAATGGTTCGACGATTCCCGAGGCAGCGCCTTCCTTGCGGTGCTGCAGGGCAATGGCAACCGGCTCGACAACCATGGCATCACCGCCTACCACGGCGGGGAGATCATCCAGAACGCACCCTTGTTCCCGGCCGTGGGCAACCACGAGGTGCACGGACGAGTTGCCGGTGCGGCGAGCATCGGGGCAGCCTACGGCTCACCCGTCCCGATCGCCGTCGCCGAGGCGGAGTACGAGAGGGTCGCGGCGGAGGTGAACCCCACGGACGATCCGCAGACGAGGGCGCAGTGGATCGAGGACAACTCGTTCAGCACCACGAGCTACGAGGAGATGTTCACGCTTCCGGACGACTCTCCGGGTGGCGAGACCTACTACGCCACGACCTTCGGTGGTGTCCGTCTCGTCTCGCTCTACTCCACGCGCATCTGGCGCAGCCCGACGGCGGTTGCCGATCCCGAGGAGCGGACGTCCTCCAGCAGGTACCAGGAGGCGGCATCGAGTCTCGATGAGCCACTGGAGCAGGGGTACGGCGAACACATCTTCGAGTCACTGGCCGTCGGCAGCGAACAATACGAGTGGCTTGAAGAAGAACTCGCGAGCGATGAGTTTCAAGATGCCGCGTATCGCATTGTCATGTTGCACGAGAGTCCGCAGGGCCTGGGTGACAACGTGATGCCGCAATTCGCTGATCCGGTTCGCATCGAGGAGACGAACGATTCTGGCGAGGTCATTGGCGTCCGCTACGAGTATCCGCCTGAGGGCAACATCTTGCGCCACGATCTGCAGCCGCTGCTCGAAGGAGCCGAGGTGGATCTGGTTCACAATGGCCACTCACACTTGTGGAACAGGTTTGAGTCGGAGAATGGCGTGAATTACCTGGAGACGTCGAATACCGGCAACACCTACGGCGCATACCACGAGCTCAGTGGCAGGTCGCGACCCCTACCAGGGCTGCCGTGGGATGACGAGAACTATCTTGCGCAAGGTAACCCCGGCGGGCTTGAGCCGATCGTCCCGAACGTGGAGCCGTTCACCGCGGAAGACGGTACGCCGCTGCCGTTCGTTCAGAGCAACGACCTGGCGGTCTTCGCGATGTTGGACACCGGAGCCGGTGAGGTGGTCTCGTACGCGTTCGATGTGCGCACCCCCGAGATCGACCCGTGGGTGATCGATCGCTTCGAACTCGGCCGCTCCGTGGGTGAGGAGCCCGGTGGTGAGGAGCCGGGTGGTGAGGAGCCGGGTGGTGAGGAGCCGGGTGGTGAGGAGCCGGGTGGTGAGGAGCCCGGTGGTGAGGAGCCCGGTGGTGAGGAGCCCGGTGGTGAGGAGCCCGGTGACGACGGTGAACCGGCTACCGTCACGCTGTCCACGTCCTCGGTAGTTGCCGGTGATGCGCTGGAGGTGAACGGCTCCGGATTCCCTCCTGGCGAGGAAGTGCGCATCGAGCTGCACTCTCATACGATCGAGCTCGCAACGGTCGAGGCCGATGGCTCTGGAACTGTCACTGCGCAGGTGACGATCCCGGCGACGGCTGTGGGTTCGCATCGAATCGTGCTCATCTCCGAGTCGGGCGTACGGGCCTCGGCCGCGCTGACTGTGACCGCCGCGGCGGGAGGAGGCGACCTCGCCGAGACCGGCTCGGACACCCCGGTCTGGATGGTCGCCGGCAGTGCCGCACTGCTCTTCGGCGGTATGACGATGTTCCTGGTGGCCCGTCAGCGTCGCACCATTCCCGAGAGCTGAGCCTGCAGTAATGACGGTGAGCCCCGGCGGGTCTGCTTCCCGCCGGGGCTCCCGCATGGCGGTAGGTATCCACCCGATGTCTCATGATGAAACAATCGGTTGCAGTGAAGGAAACTCTCTCGGAATCTCTATCGGGATGTCTGCCCGGATGGTGTGATGATCCACGTCAATGTTCGTCTACTCCAGAAGAATGGATCACCGCATGAAATTCGTCACCAAGTTGCTGGCTATTCTGGCGTTTGTTGCCGGAGTGAGCGTTATTGCTCCGGCGCCAGCTCAGGCTGCCGATCTCAATGATGCCGTCATCGCGAACTCGAGCTCGTCCACTCATGCCTTCGTCGTGTGCCGGGACTGGGCCAGCAACGGCACGTGTGCGTACGGCTCGCCCCGCGGGTGGCTGTATCCCGGCCAGAACACCCAGTCGAAGTTCGGGTGGGCGGATGCAGATGGATTCCATGTCGACGCAGGGTGCCGGGCCTACCTCGGGCAGGGCCGGACGGCTTACGGTCCGCAGTGGGTGAAGATGTACGGATCCTGGGGCTTGACGCAGACGGTCAACTACCGCTGCTGATCCGGACTGACCTGTAGCGCGGGTACCTCGGCCCACCTGGCCCGAGGTACCCGCGCTCACGTTCACAGGCGATAGCGCCGGGCCAGATTCTCGGCAGTGGACGGGCCTTCGGTGGCGGTGGCGATCCACGGGCCGGTGCCCGCTGAGGGGTCGAGCACACCCTCCTCGGCCCATCTGAAGTCTCCGGCCAGCACTTGTGCGGCCACTGCCTCGTCACCATCGTCGCTGTTACGCCACAACTCGCGGAAGAGGCGCTCCACCCGCACCCGGGACTGGCGGCAGAACGCGTCGGCGAGCCGCTGCCGGCTACCGGCTACCGGCTTGCGGGCCGCGTGCGCCTGCACGGCGGTCTGGGCGAACAGCTCGGCCCCGATGTCCACGACGCGTGCCAGGAATCCCTGCCGCTTCTCCAGGCCGCCCTGCCACCGGACCATGCCATAGAACGTGTTCCGGGCGAGCCGGCGGGAGGTTCGCTCGATGTACCGCAACGCCGGTGCGGCCGGGCCGTAGGACGCGAAGGAAGCTGGCAGGTCGCCCGGTCCGGCAACCAGTCGGGGCAGCCAACCGCCGTAGAACTTCGCGGCGTCCGTGGCTGCCCGGGCCCGGTCGGCTGAGTCGGCATCGGGGTCGATGAGCGCGCCTGCCACCCGGAGGTGCTCGTCCACGGCTTCCCGGGCGATCAGCAGGTGCATGATCTCGCTGGAGCCTTCGAAGATGCGATTGATCCGCAGGTCACGCAGCAGTTGCTCGGCGGGGACGGCGCGTTCCCCGCGCGCAGCCAGTGAGCGAGCGGTTTCATATCCCCGGCCGCCACGAATCTGCACCATCGCATCAGCCACCTGCCAGGCCATCTCACTGCACCACAGCTTGGCCAGGGCCGCTTCGATCCGGATGTCCGCAGTCTCGGAGTCGGCCAGCTCAGCGGCAATCTGTACCACTGCCTCCTGGGCATAGGTGGTGGCGGCGATGAAGGCGACCTGATGCGCGATGGCAGCATGCTTGCCGATGGGTACTCCCCACTGCACCCGCTCGCGCGCCCACTGCCTGGCGATAGTCAGGGACCACTTGCTGCCTGCCACGCACAGGGCCGGGATGGACAGTCGCCCCGTGTTCAATGTGGTCAGAGCGATCTTGAGGCCCTGACCCTCGCTTCCCACCACGTTGCGTGCCGGAACCCGCACCTGGTGGAAGCGAACCACCGCGTTCTCCAGCCCGCGTAGCCCCATGAACTCATTGCGACGTTCGATCGTGATGCCGGGGGTGTCGGCCTCCACGATGAACGCCGTGATCCCACCGGCCCGGCCGTCGGGATCGGGTGGCACCCGGGCCATCACCACGAACACCTCGGCGATCACGGCGTTCGTGGCCCACAGCTTGATCCCGTCGATCAGGTAGTCCCCCTCGGGGGTGCGGCTGGCGCTGGCATGCAGCCGCGCCGGGTCCGATCCCACATCGGGTTCGGTGAGCAGGAAGGCGGAGATCGCGCCCTCGGCGCAGCGCCGCAGGTAGATCTCCTTCTGCTCCGGGGTTCCGAACACCTTGACGGGCTCGGGGACCCCGATGGACTGGTGGGCCGAGAGCAGCGCACCCAGGCTGGGGTTCGCGCTCCCCGCGAGTATCAGTGCGCGGTTGTAGTCCACATGCGAGAGGGACGCACCGCCGTACTCGCGTGGAATGGTCATTCCGAATGCGCCGATCCGGGCGAGCCCGGCCAGTACCTCGTCGTCGATGTGGTCCTCGGCCTCGATCCGCGCTCCGTCGACGTGCTCGTCGAGATAGGTGCGCAGGTCTGTCAGGAACGCTTCCGCCCGGGGATCTGATGGTGGCGCTGTCTCGTCCGGGTGCGGCCAGAGCACCTCGGGCCGGAACCGGCCGAGGTAGAGCTCTCGTGCGAACGAGGCGTGTGTGAATTGGCTGCTGCGTGCCTCTTCGGCCACCCGGCGGGCTTCCCGCGCGGTGACCTCCGGTTGCGACATGAGGGCCTCCTCGGATGCTCCCACCAGTGTGATCGGTCGGGGCCGAGCCCGCCAGCGGACGCTATTGGGCCGTCCCGACGGCGCAGCGTCAGTTCATATGCCGCGTCTGCGCTGATTCCGGGGATGGTTGCGTGCGGTGCGCTCGTTGCCCCGCTTGTAGTTGCCGGTCAGCCGGGCCATCAGTTCCTGGGGATCTTCGCGCTCCACCCGGGCGACGAACTCCGCCGCGCGGTTGCCACGGAGGACGACGGCGGAGCGCCCGTGGTGGGTGATGTGCACCTGGCTGCCGTGGACGGTGTACTCAAACCCGTGCGCGTCAGGCATGGGAGTGTTCCTCCTGGTCGGGGAAGGACACCGGACGAGGTTCGGGTCGCTTGGGCAGGTGTGCGTCACCGGAGGAGCGCCCCCGCAGCCTGCGGGTCGCCCACGGGTACACGTCGCGGGCCATCCACTCTGCGTCCGCGCGGAGCCGCTCGGCGGCCGGGCGAACTGGCGGGCGCGGCAGCGGAACACGCCAGTTCGAGTGCTCCGGCGCCAGTCCCAGCGCGACCAGCGCGGCGTCGGCTACCCGTGCATGCCCCAGGCTGCTGAGGTGGATCCGGTCCTGCGCCCACATGCGCCAGTCCTGTAACGGATGTAGGCCCCAGACGTCGAGCACGGTGGCGCCATGGCGCTGCGCGATCGACCAGATGTGCGCGTTGTAGATCGCGACCTTGGGCCGGATCCGGCGCAGCAGTCCCGCATTGCGAGTATCGGTCCCCGTGGCCAGCAGCACGTCAGCGCCCGTGCGGCGAGCGGTGCGGACGGCGCGGTCCAGGCTGACGGCGAGCCGGTCCGGGTCTGCCCCGGGGCGCAACAGGTCGTTACCGCCGCCCACGATCGAGATCAGATCGGGTTCGGCGCTGAGGGCGCGGGGCAGCTGGTCGGTGAGGATCGGGTCGAGGAGACGGCCGCGGACGGCGAGGTTCGCGTACTCGAGCGGCTCCACCCCGTGCTGGGCCTGCCGTGCGGCGATCGCGGCAGCGAGCCGGTCGGCCCACCCACCGAGCTCGCCGGGGCGGTGGGGGTTCTCGTCCCACAGTCCCTCGGTCATGCTGTCGCCGATTGCGACGTACCGGCGCCACGGGAGAGTCGGGCTCGAGGTGCTCACCCGTCCTTCCTATCCCGGACGGTGCCCTCGCGCCAGGTCTTTGCCGCCCCGACGGCGACCGGTCACCTCCCTGGGAGGTGCCCCACTAGGGGAGGGTCCAGTCCACTGGGGCACCACCCTGCTCGGTCAGGAGTGCGTTGGCGCGGGAGAATGGACGTGAGCCGAAGAACCCTCGCGAGGCTGACAGGGGGCTCGGGTGGGTGGTCGCGATGATCGGGGTCTGGCCGAGCAGGGTGCGCAACGACTGGGCATCGCGTCCCCACAGGATTGCCACGAGCGGCTGGTTGCGCGCGACCAGGGCCTGGATCGCGGCGTCGGTCACGCGCTCCCACCCCTTGCCGCGATGGGAGGCCGGCTCGCCCGGTCGCACGGTGAGGCTGCGGTTGAGCAGCAGTACCCCGGCGTCGGCCCAGGCGGTGAGGTCGCCGGTCGAAGGGGCCGGCACACCGAGGTCCTCGGTGAGCTCGCGGAAGATGTTCTGCAGCGAGCGCGGAATCGGCCGCACGTGCGGCTGTACCGAGAACGACAGGCCCATCGCGTGCCCGGGCGTGGGGTAGGGGTCCTGGCCGACGATCAGCACCCGCACCCGCTCCAGCGGGTGGGTGAAGGCCCGCAGCACATGCTCACCCGCCGGGAGGTACCCGCGCCCCGCGGCGATCTCGGCTCGCAGGAAGTCGCCCATCGCGTGAATGTCGCTCTCGACCGGCGCCAGGGCTGTGGCCCATCCCGGGTCGACGAGGTCGGTGAGCGGGCGGTGCGGGGGTGCTGGCGTCGTCTCCACCGGCCCAGCGTAAGAGATTGCAGGCTCCCGGGCGGGTGCGACGGTGCCGCGCGATTATCACACCGAGGTGCGGCGAGGGCGAATGACACGGGTGTGGTTTGCCCGTAGGATGGCCGTCAGTTTGCAGATGTCCGATGCACAACGACCACACGAGGAGGACCGATGGCGGCAGCGCAACCGCTCCCCACGTCGAGCAGTACGGTCGAGTCCGGGCTCAGTGAACGCGATGCCGAGATCCTCGCCTTCGAGCGGCAGTGGTGGAAGTACGCCGGCGCCAAGGAGAGCGCGATCCGCGAACTCTTCGACATGTCTGCCACCCGGTACTACCAGGTCCTGAACGCCCTCATCGACGAGCCGGCTGCGCTCGCGGCCGAGCCGATGTTGGTCAAGCGCCTGCGGCGTATGCGTAGCGTGCGTCAGCGGGAGCGCTCCGCGCGTCGTCTCGGTCACGAGCTGTGACCGCCCGCTGACGGGTTAGCCTGCCTGTCGTGAGCAACCCGGACCCCTCCTACCCCTACGACGAGGACGAGTTCGACACCCTCGGTGCCGAGCGCACGCCCGAGGGCGTGCACCGTGCGCGGGTGCCGTGGTGGCGGCAGGCACTGCCGTTCCTGGTGGTGCTGGTGCTGGCCCCGCTGCTGGCGTTCGTGGTGGTGCAGGCGGTCTCCCGGGATACCGGTGGAGATCCGGAGCCCACCGCGAGCGTGAGCTCGTCGGAGACCGGCGGTGAGACGGAACCCACCGAGGAGCCTGCGGAGGGCGAGTCCGAGACGGACGCCGACGGCGCCGGCGATGGTGACGCGACCGACGAGCCCACCGACGACGAGACCGACCCCACGGACGAGCCGGCCGACCTTGACTTCGGCACCGCGGTCTGGGTGCTCAACGGTGCTGGTGTGGGGGGTCTCGCCGGAGAGAACCAGGGGGTTCTGGCCGCGGCCGGGTGGACGAACGTCGTGGCCGACGACTATGCCTACAGTCAGCCGGCGACGACCACCATCTACTACCGCGACGCGCAGATCGCTGCTGAGGCGGAGGCGATCGGGGCCGAGCTGGGCATCACCGACCTGGTCGAGGATGCGGCGGCGGCGCCGAACGGCATCTATGTGGTGCTGCGTCCTGACTTCGTTGGCTGACGAACGGTCTCGGCTGAGGAGATGGTGAGGGACGCCGTCAGGGGTTCTGTTCGAGGGCGACCAGGGTGAGCAGCACGAGCGCGCAGGTCCAGGCGAGCGGGGCGACGGCGGCCGGTGCGCCGTCGGGCCCGACCTTCTCAGGGATCGCGCCGGTGGTGGTGCGGTGGTTGTCGAGCCAGTCGAGCATCTCGATGGCGCGTGTGCGGTCGCCGAGGCTGGCTGCGGTCCAGGCGTAGAGCGCGGTCTGCGGAGTCCAGGAGTACTGCGTCTCCGGCCATGCGGCCCCCGGCGCCAGCCCGCCTCCGGGGCGGGTCATCGTCTCGATCGAGGCCCGCCACGCGGTGGCTGCACCCGGGAGCGGCTCGGCCACGAACGGTGGCAGCACGAAGGAAGCAGCGGCGTCCTGCAGGGATCGGCCTGGATAGCGACCGTAGCCGAAGGTGCCGAACCTTTCGGTGATGGCCTCCCGCAGCGCCTCTGCTGCCGCGGTGCTGCGGGTGGCGTTTCCGGTGTCGCCGCGCAGGTCGTGCAGTCGCGCGGCAGCTTCCAGGCCCGCGAGTACCGGTGCGGCGGTCCCGAGGGTCACCTGGGTCTCGCGGTGCTCCCAGTAGTCCGACGACGGCGCAGGCAGTGGAGACCGGTCACTCACCTGGGCGAGCAGGAAGGTCGTCGAACGCTCGATGAGCGGGGCGAAGCGGGTGAGCAGCGCGTCGCGTTCGCGGTCGGTCCCGACGGTGTCCGTCGCCTGCGCGAGAGCCCATAGTCCCCAGCCGGTTCCGTCTGTCTGGGTGCCGCGGTCGTCTGGAGGGAGTTGCTCGGCGACGGTGTACCGGGCGTGGAAGGAGCCGTCTGGGGCCTGGACGGCCTGGAGGTAGTCGAGGATCTCGAAGGCGTCGTGGTGGTGGCTGGTGGCGCTGAGTGCCGCGGCGATGAAGGCGGCATCGCGGGGCCAGACGTAGCGCCAGGCCGTACTGGCGCCGGCGATGGCCCCTCCGCCTCCGCGCAGCAGTGCGTGCAGGTCGAGTAGGGCGTCGTGGCCGAGGTCGGCGAACGGGGTGCCGGCTCCCGGGAGGGTTCCCGCAGCGAGCCATGTGCGGGTCTCCTCGGCGAGATGCTCGGCGGCGGCGATGGCGTCCTCGTTGGCGCCCGGGTCCGGGGCGAGGACGCGGGTGCCGGCGAGGTACCGGGGGGTCTCGCCGGTGGGGATGGTGGCGAGCGCTCCCGCGGCGGTGAGGCCGATTCCCTCGTGGTAAAGGCTGACGTTGTCGGCGCGGGTCTGCGGCGTTGTCAGCAGTCCGACAGCGATCAGCGCAGCCACGAGAACGGTGCCGCAGACGACGGGCAGCGGGCGTCCGGACATAGCGTCGAGCGTATCCCGGAGGCACACCTGGATCCTCTGTCGACGCGTCCAGCGCGCCACGCTCAGGATCTGAGACGTTATCGATTTGTGACATTTGTGAGGTGACATACACCTTGAACGTCCGTAGAGTCTGGCTGTCGCCGTCTGTTCACGGGGCGGCATCCAACTGCAAAGGCCACGAGCCCCGATCGGGGTGACGGGCACCACGCACACAAATGGCTCGGGGGAGTTACGTGCAGAAGAGAAAGCATGTCGCGCGCAGACGAGCGCGCACCGCATGGCAGCGGCCGCTGGCCGGCGCAACCGCCATGGTCGCTGCAGTCGCACTGGGGGCCGTCGGCCTCTCTGGCACGCTGTCACCAGCGGTTGCTGCGCCGGGCGATGACAGTGAGGCGCTCGCTGAACTGATCGACCTGGACGCGCTCGGACTCGGCGTCGTTGACGCGGTCCGGACCGAGTCCGGCTTCACCAGCGAACCGGGCCCGAACGACGCTGATCTCGACGTGTCCGTCCTGGAAGGCCTCGCTGACATCACTGTTGGCGGTGTCAACATCCCGCTGATCGGCGATGGCACCAACGATGGCCTGCTCGACCTCGGTCCCGGCGCCGAAGCGGGGCTGCTGAACGGCTACGCCTCCTCGCTCGATGGGCAGTCGTCCATCGCTGCGTCTGGTGCGCTCGGCGCCGACGGTGCGATCAACGCTGACGCCGGTGGCGACTCCGACGTAGCGACCGTTGACCTGACAGCACTGCTCGGCCAGCTGGGCGTGGACGGTCTGACGGACGAGATCGTCGACCAGGTGGGCCTCGAGCTCGGAGCGATCGCCTCCCGCGCCGAGGTCACCGACGGTGACAACGTCACGAGCGAGTACCTCATCGCCGATGCGCAGGTCGTCATCAGCAGCCCGCTGGTCGGAGACCTGAGCACGACTGTCCAGAACACCGTGGGGACCGCCGAGGACGCGGTCAACGGCACTCTTGGGCCGGATGGAGCAGTTCAGGGCCTGTTGGATGCCATTGATCTCGGGTCCGTTGGTATCCCGACGGTTCTGGAGATTGATCTTGGCTCGCCAACCCTCAACGCGAGTGTCGACCTCACCGGAGTCACGGACGGCATTCTGACCGACTCGATCAGTGACGGCGCGGTGTCGATCAACCTCGCCGACGGCACGATCGCCATCGACCTGGAGCAGCTGCACCCAGGCGGGCTGAATGGGCTGGACCCGAACACGCAGGTGCTGACCGCTGCCCAGATCGACCAGGTGCAGATCGGGGTCACGAACCTCCTCGATGACTTGCTTGACGACATCGTTCAGGCGGTTGACGATGCGATCCTCGGGACCAACGTCACCTTGACACTCGACCCGACCTTGGACGCGCTTGCTGGAACCCTGACCGGCGACGTAGGGGTCACACTCGCAGGGTCTCTTGGGGACTTCCTTGGGCTGACGGGAACGGACCCCGTTCTGGATGTCACGGGAAGTGTCACCGTGGACCTGCCGGTCCTGCCGGACGTCACTCTAGAGGCGGACGGGCTGTTCGACCTGATCGAGCCAGTCATCCTGGGTGCGCTCACTACTATCGGTGACGCCTTCGACGGCCTGCTGAACCCGGATGGCTCCGACGGTGCACCAGCACTCGGCGTGGTGGGCGTCTTGCAGGCCACCCTGTCTGGCGTGATCGGCGAGCTCGACGTGCTCGACCCGCTGCTCAGCCAGTTGCTCACGATCACGATCAACGAGCAGCCCACCGAGGAGCCGATCAACGCAGCGGGCGGCGACCTGGGTGACGGTTCCTTCACGGTCCGCGCCCTGGCGATCGATGTCCTCCCGGGGCTTGGTGCCGAGACGGGCATCGACCTTGCCTCCTCCTCGGTCCGTGCGACCGTTGACGACGGCGGCGACGCTGACACGAACGCCAACGCCTCGGCGTCGGCGGCCGCGTCCGCGACGGCGGACGACGACAACAATGCAGCGGCCGATGCTGCGGCTGAAGCCGCGGCGTATGCCGACAACACCACGGACTCCTCGGCTGCGGCCGACGTGACCGCGGCTGCTGCGGCTGATGTTGCTGCTGACACGGACGCCTCGCAGGATGCGTCGGCGGATGCGACCACGGACCCGGATGCTTCTGCTGCTGCGGCGGCAGAGGCGGCGGCGAACGCGGACAACACCTCCGACACCAACGCGGACGCTTCGGCAGCGGTCTCGGCGGACTCGACCTCGGACGCCACTTCGGAGGCTGCCTCGGCGGCTGACGCGGCGGCCACGGCGGACTCCTCCACCGACGCCTCTGTCGCGGCATCGGCTGACGCTGACTCGTCCACGGACCCGGACTCCTCGACGGACCCGGACTCGTCCACGGACCCGGACTCCTCGACGGACCCGGACTCGTCCACGGACCCGGACTCCTCGACGGACCCGGACTCCTCGACGGACCCGGACTCCTCGACGGACCCGGACTCGTCCACGGACCCGGACTCGTCCACGGACCCGGACTCCTCGACGGACCCGGACTCCTCCATGGATGCGGACACGAACACCAACGCCTCGGCGTCGGCTGCTGCTGCGGCGGACGCTGACGACGACAGCAACGCGGCGGCAGAGGCTGCTGCAGAGGCGGCGGCGTATGCCGACAACACGACGGACTCTTCGGCTGCGACCGACGTGACTGCGGCTGCGGCGGCGGAGACGGCTGCTGACACCGACGCCTCGCAGGATGCGTCGGCGGATGCGACCACGGACCCGGATGCCTCGGCTGCTGCGGCTGCAGAGGCGGCGGCGAACGCGGACAACAGCTCCGACACCAACGCGGATGCTTCTGCAGCGGTCTCGGCGGACTCGACGTCTGACGCCACTTCGGAGGCTGCTTCGGCGGCTGACGCGGCGGCCACGGCGGACTCCTCCACTGACGCCTCGGCGGCGGCTTCGGCCGACGCGGATGCTTCGGCGGCTGCTGCTGCGGACCCGTCCAGCGACGCGGACTCCGACGCAGACGCCGGTGACCTCAGCGCCACGGTTCTCTACAAGAGCATCGTGCGTGACACCGGTGTGGAGCAGGAGGCCTACGGCTTCGGTTTCGAGCCGGGTGAGTCGGTCACTGCGACCGTGAACTCCACCCCGTTCGACCTGACCGCCACGGCGGACGAGGACGGTGACGTCACGTTCACCTTCCCGATCGACGCTGACTTCGAGCTCGGTGATCACCACGTGACGATGGTCGGCGAGGTTTCCGGTGAGATCCTGGCGGAGAACCTCGACACCGACTTCGTGGTGACTGAGGCCAGCGGCCCGTCGCTCCCGGACACCGGTGCCGAGCTCGACCAGTTGTTCGGGCTGATCGCCGCGGCGCTCATGTGCCTCGGAGCTGGCCTGCTGCTGACCGGCAACCGGCGGTCGACAGTGCGCTGATCTGCATCTGCGGATGAGCACAGAATGAGGGTTCGGTCCCGGAGCGCACAGACGCTCCGGGACCGAACCTCGTCCGCTGACTGTTCTTGCAGCACGATGGCCCGGTGGGGAACGAACTGATATGACGAGCAAGGATGCGGCGGCTGACGCCGACGCAGTCGCGGAAGGACCTGCGGTGGACCCAGCCGGCGACGGTGCGGTCCGTACACCGCTCAGCAGGCTCAAGCGGGCCGTGGTGGTGGCGGCGGTCTTGTTCACCGCCTTCCACATCTTCGCCACGTTCCTGTGGATCGCGCCCGCTTCCGGACTCCGTCAGGTGATCCCGGGCGACCTCCTGCACCGGTACATGATCCCGATGCACGGGCAGAGCTGGAGCGTGTTTGCCCCCGAGCCCATCAATGGGGACTACCGTCTCCAGGTTCGCGCCACCCTCAACCGAGACGGTGAGGAGATCGAGACCGAATGGGTCGATGCAACGGCCGCCGAGCTCGACATGCTCACCCATAACCTCTTCCCGCCGCGCGCGGCGATCACGGCCAGTCAGGTGGCCAGCACCTTCCGTGGCGCTTACCTCGACCTCAACGACGAACAGGAAGAGATCGTCGCGCTCGGCTACTACAACGGCAACGACTGGCGTCCGCGGCTGGAATCTGCGCTGCGTTCACACGACAACGCCGGCGCCGTCGCCGAGTACATGCAAGCCGAGGAACTCGCCAATGCCTATGCTACCCAGGTGGCCTACGCCATGTGGGGCGAGGACGTCGTCCTAGTGCAGTTCGTCGTCAGCCGGCAGAACGTCGTCCCCTACGGGCAGCGCAACGAGCCCGACGCCGAACGCCCGGCTGTGCAGCCCTACGTCACCGGCTGGCGTGGCCTGATCGAGTATCCCGGTCAGTCGCGCGAACGATTCGCCGAGATCTTCCGCCCGGCCGTCGAGGAGTCCACCCGATGACCTCCCGCGCCCGCACCCTTGCTCGCACCAGTGCCCGTGCGACCGGCACACTCGTCGGCGATCTCTACGGTGCTGTTTCCTCGCTGGTACACCGCACTCTGACCTGGACCGAGAACTGGCTCGTCGGTGCCAAGCGTGCCCGATACGGACTCGCCGTCACCCGCATCCTCCTCGGACTGACCGCTTTGGGCCTGCTTGCCACGAACTGGCGCACCCGCTACTACGCCTTCGGAAGCGGCTCGGTCTGGAACGGCGAAGCAGCCCAGCCGCTGAGCGACTTCCCGCAGATCCCGCTGTTCAGCATCTTCCACCGGGTGGCGTTGAACGACTGGTCCTTCACGATCCTCTACGTCGCGCTCGCCTGGCTCGCGATCCTCGTGACCCTGGGTTGGCGCATGAAGATCGTGCTGCCGATCTTCTTCGTCGCCTGGACCTCGTTCATCGAGATGAACGACACCCTGGGCGATCAGGGCGACAACATGTTCCGCATCACCCTGCTGGCACTGCTGTTCGCCGACACCGCGGGCCGGTGGTCACTGGATGCGCGCCGCCGCGCTGATACCGACGCCCAGACCGGACCCTGGCTGCGCCGTGCCTGGAACGGTGAGCCGTGGGCGCCCGCATGGCTGACGAACCTGAGCCACAACCTCGTACTCGTCGCCGTCACCTGCCACGTGTGCTTCGTCTACGCCTCCGGTGCCCTCTTCAAGGCCGGGGGAGCGCCGTGGCAGCACGGGTACGCCATCTACAACCCGCTGCAGACAGTGCGTTTCGGGTCCTGGCCAGAGCTCAGTGACCTGCTGACCGCGTGGGCGCCCGTGGTCACGATCATCTCCTGGAGCTCGATCATCCTGCAGATGATCTTCCCGCTCGCACTGCTGTGGCGACCCTCCCGGGTGATTGCGCTCTTCGGCATCACCTCCTTCCACATCGGCATCGCCGTCCTCATGGGGCTGCCCTGGTTCTCCCTGGCAATGATCGCGATCGACGCGATCTTCATCCGGGACGTCACCTGGCGGAGGCTGGCCGACCGGATCACCGGGGCCTGGCGCAGCGCACGCGACCAGGACGGTGAGACCGACGAAAGTCCGCCAGAAGAACCCGAAGGCGCAGACTCCGACCCTCCGGATGAATCCGCACGGGAACGCGCCAGCGTGACGCACTGACCCCGCCCTCACCCACGACCAGGCAGACTGGAGGCATGGTGCGCACCAGCACGGACGCCGTCGTGATCGGATCCGGCCCGAACGGACTGACGGCCGCGGTCACCCTCGCCCGCGCAGGGCTCGAGGTGACCGTGCTGGAGGCGCAGCCGGTCGCCGGTGGGGGAGCCCGCACGCTGGCTTCACCCCTGGCCGACGGTCTGCGCCACGACATCTGCTCGGCTGTGCACGCCCTGGCCCTGGCCAGCCCGGCGTTCCGGGAGTTCGACTTCGCCGCACGAGGCGTCGAGTTGGTCAGCCCTGAGATCTCCTACGCACAGCCACTGGACGGTGGCCGTGCTGCGGTTGCCTATCACTCACTCGGACGGACCGTGGCTGAGCTGGGCGTCGACGGGACGGCCTGGCGGCGGTTCTTCGCCCCGCTGGTGGAGAACGCGGAACTGCTCACCGCTCTCGCACTCGGGAACCGGCGCGAACTGCCCGCCGGGGCGCTGAGTATCCGCGGGATCGCAGCGATGGCGGCGACCGCAGTGCGACTGGTGGAGCAAGGAAGCCCCGCATGGAATCTACGTTTTCGTGAGGATCTCGCCCCAGCGCTGCTGACAGGAGTCGCCGCGCACGCGATCTCCACTCTCCCGAGTCCGGCGGCCGCCGGTACCTCGATCATGCTCGCCACCTTGGCGCACACCGTCGGCTGGCCGATCCCCGTGGGCGGCTCCGGTGCCCTGACGGCGGCCCTGGTGTCGGACCTGGAGGCCCACGGTGGTCGTGTGGTCACCGAGCACGAAGTCACAGCCTGGCACGAACTCCCTCGTGCTCGCGCCTACCTCGCCGACACCTCGCCGGCCGGTCTGGTCCGCATCTGGGGCGACCGGATGCGCCCGTCGGTGCGTCATGCGCTGGAACGCTTCCGCTATGGCAATGCAGCCGCGAAGGTGGACTTCGTGCTCTCCGGGTCAGTGCCGTGGGCTGATGAGCGCGTGGGTCGCGCAGGCACCGTGCACGTCGGCGGGCGGCGGGAGGAGATGGCCCGTGCCGAGGCCGACGTTGCTGCCGGCCGGGTCCCGGAGCGCCCGATGATCCTGTTCTCCGACCCCACCGGTTCCGATCCGGCACGAGAGGTCGGGGGGCTGCGCCCGGGCTGGGCGTACGCGCATGTGCCGGCTGGCAGTGGTGTGGACGTCACGGAGGCTGTGACGGCGCAGATCGAACGCTTCGCGCCGGGCTTCAGGGACGTCGTCGTGAGTGCGCGCTGCACCCCGGCATCCCGGATGAGCGAGCACAACGCCAACTACGTGGGCGGAGACATCGCCGCCGGGGCGCTCTCGACATGGCAGATGGCGGCACGGCCCCGGCCCGCGCTGGACCCGTATGCGACGTCAATCCCGGGCGTCTACCTCTGCTCGCAGTCGGCGCCACCCGGACCAGGGGTGCACGGGATGGCCGGCTGGCACGCCGCCCGGCGCGCACTCTCGCAGCGGTTCTCCCTCCCGGTGCCCTCGCTCGCCCCCTGATTCAGTCCGCATCTTGCACTCTCGACCCGAGAGTGCCAATAATGGCATTAGCACTCTCGCACTGAGAGTGACAACTGTGGTCAGCGAGACGAGGCGCCGACCCGGTGCGTGACGTGAACGCATCGGATCGACGTCGTCCGTCGCGGGCGTCCCGCCGGCCGAAACCGAAAGCCAGTTCCGGAGGATCGAACCGCCAATGGCTAAGCAGATTGCCTTCAACGAGGAGGCCCGTCGCGGGATGGAGCGTGGGCTGAACGCCCTCGCCGACACCGTCAAGGTCACCCTCGGCCCGCGGGGACGCAATGTCGTCCTCGAGAAGAAGTGGGGCGCTCCCACGATCACCAACGATGGTGTGTCCATCGCCAAGGAGATCGAGCTCGAGGAGCCCTACGAGAAGATCGGTGCAGAGCTCGTCAAGGAGGTCGCCAAGAAGACTGACGACGTCGCGGGCGACGGCACCACCACCGCTACCGTGCTCGCCCAGGCGCTCGTGCGCGAGGGCCTGCGCAACGTCGTCGCCGGCGCCAACCCGATCGCCCTGAAGCGGGGCATCGAGAAGGCTGTCGACGCCGTCACCGAGCAGCTGCTCTCCTCGGCCACCGAGGTGGACACCAAGGCTCAGATCGCCGCCACCGCCGGCATCTCCGCCGGTGACCCGCAGATCGGTGAGCTGATCGCCGAGGCCCTCGACAAGGTGGGCAAGGAAGGCGTCATCACGGTCGAGGAGTCCCAGGCGCTGGGCCTCGAGCTCGAGCTGACCGAGGGTATGCGCTTCGACAAGGGCTACCTCTCGGCCTACTTCGTCACCGACCAGGACCGCCAGGAGGCGGTGCTCGAGGACGCCTACGTCCTGCTCGTCGAGGGCAAGATCTCCAACGTCAAGGAGGTCCTGCCGCTGCTGGAGAAGGTCATTCAGTCCGGCAAGCCGCTGCTGATCATCTCCGAGGACGTCGAGGGCGAAGCCCTGGCCACCCTCGTGCTCAACAAGATCCGTGGCACCTTCAAGTCCGTTGCCGTCAAGGCGCCGGGCTTCGGCGACCGCCGCAAGGCCATGCTCAACGACATCGCCATCTTGACCGGTGGTGAGGTCGTCTCCGAGACCGTGGGCCTCAAGCTCGACAACGTCGGCCTCGAGGTGCTCGGTACCGCGCGCAAGGTCGTCGTGACCAAGGACGAGACCACGATCGTCGAGGGTGCCGGTGACGCCGACGCCATCGCCGGACGCGTGGCTCAGATCCGCGCCGAGATCGAGAACTCCGACTCCGACTACGACCGCGAGAAGCTCCAGGAGCGCCTGGCCAAGCTCGCTGGTGGTGTCGCGGTCATCAAGGCCGGCGCCGCCACGGAGGTTGAGCTCAAGGAACGCAAGCACCGCATCGAGGACGCGGTGCGCAACGCCAAGGCTGCCGTGGAGGAGGGCATCGTCGCCGGTGGTGGCGTCGCGCTCATCCAGGCTGCTGCGCTCGCCTTCGCCAAGCTCGAGCTGGACGGCGACGAGGCCACCGGTGCCTCGATCGTGCAGATCGCGGTGGACGCTCCGCTCAAGCAGATCGCGGTCAACGCTGGTCTCGAGGGCGGCGTCGTCGTGGAGAAGGTGCGCGGACTGCCCACCGGCCACGGCCTCAACGCCGCGACCGGCGAGTACGAGGACCTGCTCGCCGCCGGTATCAACGACCCGGTGAAGGTCACCCGTTCCGCTCTGCAGAACGCGGCCTCCATCGCCGGGCTGTTCCTCACCACCGAGGCCGTCGTGGCCGACAAGCCGGAGAAGGCTCCGGCCGCACCGGCTGGTGGCGACGACATGGGTGGCATGGGCGGTATGGGCTTCTGACGACACACGTCGTGGAGGTTGGGAGCGAGGAACGAGCTTCCGGCCGAAACTGAGTGTGAGGAAGAAGCCCGGGCGGGCAAGGCTTCTAAGAAGCCAGCACCGCCTAAGCTGCTGAGCTCAGCACCCTGTCGAAAGCCCCCGGTTCCCTTGCGGAGCCGGGGGCTTTCGCATTGCCGGCACCGTTCTCCGCCGGCCGCCAGCAACTCCGAATAGCTCAGAGCCCGCGCAGCTCCGCCTTGAGGTTGGCGCGTGCCTGCGCCTGCCATCGTGCTGCGCCGACCCTCGTGCGGAAGAGCGGTTCCTGAGCGAGCAGGTGCTTCACGACGGCGGAGCGACCCGTCCGCCAGTCCGCGTCCGTGACGTGGGCGTACTCCGCCCGCACCTGCCGCTGATAGCGGGCGTAGCCGGCCTCGTCCCGGCCCAGGACCGCCAGGTCAGCATCGCAGAGCAGCGCACCGTGCGTATCGCCGGGCCCGGGGGAGTGGTCCCGCGTGAGCAGCACCAGGCGAACCGCCTCGTCGATCTCCGTGCGGTCCAGACCGGCCCCCGCCAGCGTGGACTGTGCCAGCTCGGCGGACGCCTGCTCGTCCACACCGGCGACGCCGCGGTAGACGGCGTCGTGGAACCAGGCAGCGAGCAGCACCGGCCGCGGCGCCTTCCTGGGAACGCAGAGGAGGTCCAGCGCCTCCAGCACATCCAGCAGGTGCGCACTCGTCTGATAACTGCGATGTGTCTCCTCCCACCGGTCGAGCAGGTCGTTCCCCAGGGTCGCGGCCGTGCCCGGCGCGGCTTCGGGCACCATCTGCTCCCAGCGGCTCAGCAGCGCAGCCCGGCGGTAGTGCGGGCGCTGCCGTGCCGGGATCCGCAGCCCGCTTGCCCGTAGCCGCCTGATCAGCTCCCCGGCCGGAACGCTCACTGCGCCGCGCGTCACCAGATCGTCGTGCATCCGCGCGGGCACGTCGTAGTGGTCGGCATCGAAGGCCCGGGTGCTGACCCCCGCCGCTGCGGCGAACGCGTGCAGCTCGGCGAGCGAGGCGTCTGAGACCAGGTGTGAGAACCAGGTGCCGTGTGCCGGCCACAGCGGCGGGTCGATGAGGATGGCCACCTCCTCAGCGTAGATCCGGGGCGAGCCGACCCGCTCAGCGGGCGAAGAGCCTCGTGTTCGTGGTCTCGGCCGCCTCGTACTCTCGGGCACCGGTGTCCAGCGCCAGCGAGATCTGCTCCAACGATGCTTCCACTTGCTGCTGCGTGGCACGCCACTCGGTGATGAGCGCCGTGAACGAGGCCGAGGCGCTCCCGTGCCACGAGCTCTGCAGCGAGGTGAGGTGCCGCATCATGTTCGTCACTTCGGTACGGATCGCCGCCGCCGACACCCGGGCGCTCGCACCTGCCCGCGCCACCTCCGCGCTGTCCACCTGGAACTGTGCCATCTCGTCCTCCTCGTTCTCCAGGCGGCCCTGTGCGCGCCCGGTACTCGGAGGCTAGGCAACAGGGGCGCAGCGGCGAGGTGCGTCGTCGTGAGGGTTGTGGACGCACCTGCATCGGCACGCATGTATCGGCACGCAGGTCAGGGCGAACGCATCCGCCGGGCCACCTGCGTCACTGGCGGGAAGCGCGCCGCCCGTACTTGATGGCCGGCATCTTCGGGGGCCGGCTCAGTGACGGTACTGTCCCCGAATCCGAGCGGTCGTCCACCTGCTCGCTCTGATCGGTGCGGGTTGCCGTCCGTTCCGCGTCGGGCGTCTCCTCGGGCTCAGACCTCTGTTCGGGCTCGGATTCCTGTGTGGTCTCCGCACGAACGGGCACCGGGCGGTCGTGGTCCTCGAGATCCGTCCGCTCCTCCTCGGCCAGTGTGGCCTCGGCATCGGCACTACCGGCGGCCGGGATCTCGGCGAGTGCAGCGGTCAGCCGGTCGTGCTCGGCAGTGAGGTTCTCGCGCGCGGCGTCCTCCCACGACTGCGCCAGCGGGCTGGCGAACAGATTGTTCCGGCCGAGCAGCTTGGTCACGATCGCCAGCCGGGCCTCCAGGTAGTCCCGGTCCGGGATGTGCCGGTACTCCTCGCGCACCTCGCGGCGATACGCCTGGTAGCGCTGCGGTTCGGACGCCAGCCCGCCGAGGTCGGCATCACAGAGCGCCTGGGCGTCGATATCGCCCTTCGGTGCGGCATGCCGGGAAATGGCGATGATCAACTCTGAAACCCTGTCGACCACGTCACTGGGCACGCCCAGCTCTGTCAGCTCCGCGCGGGCCAGGTCGGCCGAGGCGATCTCGTCCACACCGCCGCGGTGGGCGTAGGCCTGGCGGGCGGCCGCGTCGAAGGCAGCACCGTGGAACCAGGCCGCGATCCGAACCACATCCGGGTTGTGAGTCTCGGGAGCGAGTTCATCCACCCGGGCCAGCACCCCGATGAGCCGCTTCAGATTGTGGTGGATCCGGCTGGGATCTGACCAACGCTCGATCAACCGCTCACCGCAGGACTCGATCGCCTCGCGGTCGGCCGTCGCGCCGACGGCCTCCAGGCTCCGGCGCCATGCCGCGAGTACCCATCCCGGTGCGTCAACGACGCCCATCGCGCTCACGTTCCTCATTCGGAGAACAGGTTCACGTCATCGTAGACCCGCGCCGCCGCTTCTCGGACCCAGGAGAGGCGGCCAGGCGCCAACTGTTACCGCCATGTCATCTGCGCCAGCGGGGTGCCGGCCCACCCGCGACTACGCTGGGACCATGTCAGCAGCTGTTCCGGCCGCCGTGATCACGGTCTCGGACCGATGCGCCCGCGGGGAGCGGGCGGACCGGTCAGGGCCTGCGGCTGCTGCGATGCTCGCCGAGGCAGGCTACGACGTGGCACCTGTGGTGCTGATCCCGGACGGACAGGACACGGTCGAGAGCGCCATCCGATCGGCACTGGCCCGGGGAACCCGCGTGGTGCTGACCACGGGCGGCACCGGGGTCTCACCGCGAGACCTGACGCCGGAGGGCACCGCCCGCGTGCTGGACCGGCTGCTTCCCGGGGTCGCCGAGCAGATTCGCAGGCAGGACGCCGACGACGTCCCCACCGCGGTCCTCAGCCGTGGGCTCGCAGGGGTGGCTGGGCATGCCCTGGTCGTGAACGCGCCCGGTTCCGTCGGGGGCGTCACCTCGGCCGTACGCGTGCTCTTGCCGCTGATCCGTCACCTTCTTGATCAGCTGGACGGGGGCGATCACGCGTGAGTTCGACGTTGAATGACGCGCCGGTGGTCCGCGCGGCGATCTGCGCGCAACCGTTGGGCGTGGGCGCCCACCAGGATGCCGTGACCGGGCCTGCGGACGGTGCGATGGCCTGCTTCGTCGGGACAGTGCGGGACCACAGCCCGGATGCGGCCGGACGCGTCGTGCTGCTGGAGTACATAGCGCATCCAGACGCGCAGGAGACGCTGGAGCGGATCGCCGCCGACGTGGCGGACCGATACGGCCAGGTGCGGGTCGCCGTCAGCCACCGCACCGGTGAGCTGGGCGTGGGGGATGTAGCGATCGTGGCGTGCGTGGCGTCGGCCCACCGGGCGGACGCGTTCGACGCCTGCCGCGACCTGGTGGAGACCGTCAAGGCCGAACTGCCGATCTGGAAGAAGCAGGTGCTGGCGGACGGATCGCACACGTGGGTGGGGGCGCCGTGAGCACGAGTAGCCCCGTGAACGTCTCCGCCCACCTCGCCCGGCCCCTGGTCGACTCCTTCGGACGCGTGCACCGGGATCTGCGCATCTCCCTGACGGACAAGTGCAATCTGCGCTGCGCCTACTGCATGCCGCCCGAGGGTGTGCCGTGGCTGAGCAAGAACAACATCCTCACCACCGATGAACTTGTGCGAGTGGCCCAGGTGGCCGCAGCGTTGGGCATCGTGGAGGTCCGGCTGACCGGCGGGGAACCGCTGCTGCGCCAGGATGCGGTGGACGTGGTGCGCCGGATGGCAGCGATCGAGGGATCCACCGGGAAGCTCGAGGTCTCGATGACCACGAACGGGATGGCGCTGCCACGGGTGGCCGCCGATCTCGCCGATGCTGGTCTGGCGCGCGTCAACATCAGCCTCGACACCTTGAGCAAGGAACGCTTCCACGAACTCACCCACCGCGACCGGCTCGACGATGTGCTCGCCGGGATCGATGCGGCCCTCGCGGCCGGGCTGAACCCGGTGAAGATCAACGCTGTGGCGATGCGGGACGTGAACGATGACGAGTTGGTGGACCTCGTACGTTTCGCCGCCCGCTCCGGGTGCGAGATGCGGTTCATCGAGCAGATGCCCCTGGATGCCGGGCACATCTGGTCCAGGGTAGCGATGGTGCGCGGGGAGGAGATCCTGGCGCAGCTGGAGCAGGCGTTCGAGCTCACTCCGCTTCCCGGGCGTGGGGCGGCGCCTGCGGAACGGTTCCTCGTCGACGGCGGCCCCACCACCGTCGGCGTGATCCGGTCGGTGACGAAACCGTTCTGTGGGGCGTGTGACCGGGTCCGGATCACTGCCGACGGTCAGTTGCGCAACTGCCTGTTCGCGCGGGAAGAGTCGGACCTGCTGACGGTGCTGCGCTCCGGCGGGAGTGACGATGATGTGGCCGCGCTCATGCACCGGTGCATCGCCGGCAAGTTGCCGGGCCACGGGATCGACGATCCGGGCTTCCTGCAGCCGGACCGGCCGATGAGTGCGATCGGTGGCTGAGGCTCCCGCACCGCAGGCGCCGCCGGAGTTGGGCGTTCTGCCGCAGCTCCATGACGCACTGGCCGCCCATGGCACCGTGGCGCTCGGCGGATCCGGTCTGCTGCGCGCGCTCGGCCTCGACGTGACGGTCAACGACTGGGACCTCCTCACCGACGTCGCCCCGGACCTGGTGCGCGGTGTGGCCGAGGGGCTGGGCCTTTCCGTCCAGGAGGTGGCCGGCGACAGCACCAGGTTCGCCACCCGCACGCTGTTCGAGCTGACCGACCCAGGAACGGGTCGGGAGATCGACATCATGGTCGACTTCGCGATCCGCGACCAGGGCCAGGTTGTGCCGATCCCGGTGCGCCCGTTCCGCCGATGGCGCGGGCTCTGGCTCTCCGATCCGCGCGACTGGGAACTCGCGTACCGGCTGATGGGGCGCTGGGAGAAGGCTGCGATGGTGCGCGCGTGGCTCGCCGAGGCGGACGGTGCCTGAACGCCCGGTGACGGAGCGACCCGGTCGGTGAGACGGCCCCGCACAACCCGAGCCGCTCTGGCAGGTTAGGGGCATGGACTCTGCCGCTCTGCTCGATCTGCTCAAGGAGACGGCCGCAACCGTCATCACCCCGCGGTTCCGCGCCCTCGCCAGCGAGGAGGTGATCGAGAAGAGCCCCGGTGATCTCGTCACCGTCGCCGATCGTGAGTCGGAGGTGGTTCTCACCCGGGCACTGCAGGCGGCCTACCCGGACGCCCTGATCCTGGGCGAGGAGGCCACGGCTGCCGATCCGAGCCTGCTGGAGGCGTTTGCCGCCGCCGAGCACAGCTTCACGATCGACCCGGTGGACGGGACGAAGAACTTCGTGAACGGCTCCCCCGATCATGCGGTGATGCTCTCCGAGTTGCGCGGTTCGGAGGTGGTGCGGGCGCTGATCTGGCAGCCCGAGCACCAGGTAGCGTGGGTCGCCGAGAAGGGTGCCGGCACCTACCGCAACGGCGAGCGGGTGGCACCGATCGCCCGGGAGAGCGGGCCCGCGGGATTGCGGGGTGCGACGTCGTCGGTGCTCGGCGGGTCGGCGGCACCGGCCGGACTGCCCGCCATGCGGGAGTCCTGGTGGTGCGCCGGGGTGGACTATCCGAACCTCGTGACCGGCACGGTTGACTATCTCGCCTTCCGCAAGGACTGGCCGTGGGATCACGCGCCCGGTTCCTTGCTGGTCAGCGAGGTCGGTGGGTATGTCGGACGTCTCGACGGGGCAGCCTACGACCCGCGGGTGCTCACCGGGTGGATGGTCGCCGCGGCGACGCCCGAGATCTTCGAGGCCGTGCGGGGCCCGATCGCGGCTGCCCTGGCCTGAGGCTCAGCCGCCCGCGAACGGTGGCAGTACGTCGACCACGTCGGTCTCCTCCAGCGTGGTCGCATCTTCGGCCACCACCCCGTCGACGAGCAACGAGCACCGGGTGAGCACTCGCTCCAGCTGTTCACCGTGCCGCTCGACCATCAGCGCCCGCAGCTCCCCGATGGTGTTCGCGGCCAGGGACTCCCCGTGCCGGCCTGCGGCCTCCGCGGCGGCGGCGAAGTAGCGCACCTCGGTCATCGGTCCACCTCCTGCTGCTCGCTCGTCCAGGCATGGGCCAGTTCGCTGACCCGCTCCGCGACGACCCGCGCGTCACCGCCGGAGGCCACGGCGATCCCGGCGATGAACGCCGTCACCGGTGCGGCCGGACGATCCACCTGGTGCGCGACGTCGCGGGTCATGTCCAGTAGCGGTCGCAGATCGACCAGGCCCGGATGGACGTCCAGCTCGGCGCAGACGTGCTGCACCCAGGCCTCGATCGGGGGAAGGGCCTCGATCGGGGGAAGGTCAGTGCTCATCGCGTGCCTCGATTCTCCGCTGCCGAAGGGCTGGTGCCGAGTCTGCCAGACCCGGGGCCGATCGCGCCGCCCGCAGATCCTCCTCGGTGTCCACGTCCCGCCCGGCCGTACTCGTGACCGCGCGCAGACGCAGGGGTGTGAGGAGCCGCCGCAGCGAGGCGCCCTCCACCCGGCCCAACCGGTCGAGTTCGCTCTGCAACGACGCCCGGCGATAGAGGCCGGCGAGCCACTGCCAGCGCCCCTCCGGGTCCTGCAAGCACACCCCGTCCATGCTGGCCCCCGCCTCCGCCGCCACGGACAGCAGGTCGGCCACTGCCTCCTCAGCCTTGGGTAGATCGGCAGCCAGCAGCAGCACCCACGGTGCCGGTCCCGCCGGCCCGGGCGGCCCGGGCGATGCGGGTGGCGGCACGTCCGCCAGGGCGCGAAGACCGGCGTGCAGCGCGGCCACCGGACCCCCGAACGCCGGCTCCTCCCGGGAGCGGAGCACCCCGTCCGGCAGCGCGTGATGCTCGGGCCCGACCACCACGGTGCGCCGCGACCCAGCGCTCGCGCGCAGAGCCCGGTGCAGCAAGCTCTGCCCGCCCACCACCAGCGATGGTTTGTCCGCCCCGCCCAGGCGGGAGGCCCGCCCACCGGCCAGCACGACGGCGTCCCTCACCACCGCGGCCGGCGCACCAGCCCGAGGGGTGGGGTTGCCGTCGGACATCGGGCTACTCCGCCCGGTGCCAGTCGCCGGACTTCCCACCAGTCTTCGCGACCAGCCGGACCTCCTCGATCGAGGTGCCCTTGTCCAGACCCTTGACCATATCGAGCACGTTCAGCGCCGCCACACTCACCGCCGTCAGAGCCTCCATCTCCACCCCGGTGCGGTCCGCCGTGCGGGCCGTCGCCCGCAACGCCACTCCCTCGTCGGTGACCTCGGCGTCCAGCACGACGCCGTGCACACCGATCACGTGCGCCAGCGGGAGCAGCTCCGGAGTGCGTTTCGCGGCCGCGATGCCGGCGACCCGCGCCACCGCGAGCACATCACCCTTGGGTACCGACCCCTCGCGCAGGGCCGCGACCACGTGCGGCGCGCAGCGCACCAGTCCCTCGGCTGTCGCTGACCGGACAGTCGGCTGCTTCTCGGTCACGTCCACCATGCGCGCATGGCCGGCGTCGTCGAGGTGGGCGAAGCGGGGGGCCTCGGTCATCGGTCCGTTCCTTCCAACAGCTCGATCATGTCTCCGGCGTGTACCTCGGTCACATCAGCCGGCACACGCGCCAGCGCATCGGCCGAGGCGAGGGTGCCCACCAGGTGTGATCCCGACCCGCGGGCGCTCGCAGGCTGGACTTTCACGACCTCGACCGGATCGGTACCGGTGGCCGCGGTGACCACCCGCACGGGCATGAACTGTTCCCGCCCGGCAGGTGAGGTCCATCCCCGCCACGCACGGGCCGCCGTCACCGGGATCTCCTCGGGAACCACGCGGCCAGCGAGCCGGTGCAGCGCGGGGGCCACGAACACCTCGAAGGAGACGTACACGCTCACCGGGTTGCCCGGCAGGGTGAACATGAGCGTGTCGTCGCGCAGGCGACCGGATCCCTGCGGCTTGCCGGGTTGCATCGCCACCGGGCCGAACCACATCCGGGGCTCGGGAGCCAGCACGGCCTTGACCACGTCGTACGCGCCGACGCTGACGCCGCCGGAGCAGATGATGGCATCCACCTGGCCACTGGTCTCGGCGATCAGGCGGGCGAAGGCGACCTCGTCGTCGGGGACGGCACCGATGCGCACCGGTTCGGCGCCCGCTTGGCGCACCAGCTCGGCGAGCAAGTACGAATTGGAGTCCGGGATCTGCCCGTGCTCGGGCCGGGTGCCGGGGGTGATGAGCTCGCTGCCGGTGGAGATGACGGCCACCCGGGGGCGCGGGTGGACCCGAAGCCGGCCGTGACCGGCGGCGGCCGCGGCGGCGACCTGTCGCGCGCCCAGGGTGGTGCCGGCGGTCAGCACCACCTCACCGGCGCTCAGATCGTCGCCGGTGTGGCGCACGTGCCGGCCCACCTCGGGGGCGAGCGTCAGGCGCACATGCTGGGTTCCGCCGTCGGAGTACTCCACTGGCACGATCGCATCAGCGCCCTCGGGGAGCGGGGCGCCGGTCATGATGCGCGCGACAGCACCCGGGACGAGCGGGGCGATCCGGGTGGCGCCGGCGGGGATGTCGGCGCAGACCTCCAGGGTGCGCGGGCGCTGCTCGCTGGTGCCGGCCAGCTCCGCCGCGCGGACGGCGTACCCGTCCATCGCGGAGTTGTCGAACAGGGGGATCGGCGTGGTGGAGGTGACGTCCTCGGCGAGGACGAGGCCGCCGGTCCCGGCGAGGTCCAGGGTGCGCGGTGGCAGCGGCTGGACGTCGGCCAGGATGAGGTGGCGATGCTGGGCCGCCGTCCGGGTCATCGGCTCTCCCAGGCGGCGATGCCGCCCTCAAGCACGGTCACCGTGTACCCGTGGGAGGCGAGGTTGGTGGCGGCCTGCTCGGCGCGCGGTCCGTAGGCGCAGTACGCGATCACCTCCGGGGGGTCCCCGATCTCGCCCCGGCCGGCCTCGGTGAGGGCGCGAGCCAGGGGAACGAGACGGGAACCGGGGATGGAGCTTCGCATGTACTCTTCAGGCTCACGCACATCGAGGAGGATGAAGTCGTCGCGGCGGTGGCGCCGTTCAGTGAGACGGCGGTCGAGTTCGGCGGGGGTGAGGCGGGCGATCGGGGGTGGGGTTGGGCGGGGCTCAGCGGTGCCAGGGGGCTCAGCGGTGCCCGGGGCGGGCCGTGCGGCGGCGGTAGCGGTGGGGCTCGGGGCATCGGCGCTCGAGCGCAGCGGCAGTTCGGTCCACCGGGCGTTGAGCGCATCCAGCACCAGCACCCGGCCCAGCAGCGGCTCCCCGATCCCCGCGATCAGCTTGATCGTCTCGTGCGCCATCACCGCACCCACCTGACCGCACAGGGCACCCAGTACGCCGGCCTCAGCGCATGAGGGGATCTCACCCTCGCCGGGTTCGTGTGGGAAGAGGGTGCGCAGCCGCACGGGGTCCCGGCCCTGCGGCGGAGACGCCCAGAACACCGAGACCTGCGCATCGAAGCGCAGGACCGACCCCCACACCAGCGGCAGACCGAGCCGTGCGCAGGCGTCGTCGACCACGTACCGGGTGGCGAACGTGTCGGTGCCGTCGAGCACCACGTCCGCGCCGCGCAGGAGGGCATCGGCGTTGTAGGCGGTGAGCTGCTCGTTTCGGCGGTCGACGGTCAAGTCCGGCGCCAGCTCCCACAGAGTGGCGGCGGCCGAGTCCACCTTGGGCCGGCCCAGGTCGGAGACGCCATGGGCGATCTGCCGGTGCAGATTGGACCGTTCGACCACGTCGTGGTCGATGATCCGCAGCGTGCCGACCCCCGCAGCGGCCAGGTACATCAGCGCCGGGGAGCCGAGGCCCCCGGCGCCGACGACGGCCACTGTGGCACCGCGGAGCCGGCGCTGCCCGATCTCCCCCAGCTGGGGCAGCAGGATGTGGCGGGAGAGACGGTCCGTCTCGGCGCGGCTGAGCGCCGGACCCGGTTCGACGAGCGGCGGTAGCGGCATGGTCCTACGGTAGCCCGGCCGGTTCCGCCCGATGTGCGAACACAGACGACGGCCCACAGCCATGCTGTGCCAGATATGGCACAGGTTCGCTGAGGGCCGTCGATTGCGTCAGTGAGCGTGTGACGGGGCGTCGTGGGTGCAGATGCCCTGGATTCACCGCGGCGGCATCCGCAGGGCACCGTCCAGGCGGATCACCTCACCGTTGAGCAGCGGGTTGGCCACGATGTGTGCCACGAGGTCGGCGTACTCCTCGGGCCGGCCGAGGCGTGCGGGGTGCGGTACCAGCGCCTCGAGCGAGGCCCGCACCTCCTCACCCAGCCCAGCCATCATCGGCGTCTCGAACACTCCGGGGGCGATCGTCATCACCCGGATCGCCAGGCTGGCCAGATCCCGCGCGGCCGGCAGCGTCAGGCTTGCCACCCCGCCCTTGGAGGAGGAGTACGCCGCCTGACCGATCTGCCCGTCGAAGGCGGCCACGGAGGCGGTCATCACGATCACCCCGCGGTCGCCGTCCAGTGGATCGTTGCTGGCCATCGCTCCCGCGGCGGCCTCCAGCACTGCGAAGGTGCCGATCAGGTTGATCTCCACCACCCGCCGGTAGTCGGCGAGAGGGAGTATCCCCTGTTTGCCGAGGATCCGGCCCGGGGTGGCCACGCCGGCGCAGCAGACAGCGGCCCGTAACTCTCCCAGGCGCGTCGCCTGCTCGACGGCGGCCCTGACCTGCCCCTCGTCCGTCACGTCCGCGGGCGCGAAGCTTGCGGCTGGGCCCAGCTCCTCGGCCAGAGCAGCCCCGCGGGAGGTGGGCAGGTCCAACAAGACGACGCGGGCGCCGTCGGCGATGAACCGGCGGGCCGTGGCCTCGCCGAGGCCGGATGCGCCACCGGAGATGAGGGCAACGGAATCCTTGGTGATCTTCATGACCCGACGGTACGCCAGGCCAATCCCGTGCTGTTGACGAAGTCGTGAACCACGTTGCTCCGCGCCGAACGCCCCGCCAGTCCTGCAGCGCCTGGGAGACCATTCCTGCACAGTACGAAGGCTCCAGCCGCCGGTCCTGACGCCATCCACAGGTACTTCCTGCACATCCAGGCACGCGGTTCACCCAGGACCTCAGGCTGCTTGTGCCTCGTGTGCGGTGATGACGTACCCGTCCGGGTCGCGGAAGGCGAAGTGCAGGCCGAACGGGCTTGGTGCCACCGGGCGCACGATCTCCACACCGTCGGCAACGAGACGGTCGTGCAGACCTTGCGGATCGTCGACGCCCAGCCACAGCGCAGCGCCGAGCCCTGCCGGTCCCGCGTCGAGATCCGTGCCGGGTAGGGGTGTGCGCACGGCGAACGGGATCGGGGTGGTCTCGAAGACCACCGCTCCGGGCCGCTGCGTGCCTCGCGGCAGTCCGATATGAGTCTCGTAGAAGTCGGCCGATCGGGCGAGGTCGCGCACCTGCAGGCCGATGAAGTCGAAGCCGGTCATGTCTCACTCCTTGTGTGTCAATGTATTGACATCACCGTATGTCAGAATATTGACATGAGTCAAGGATCGTTGGAGGGCGTCACCGGCTACCTGCTCAAACGAGTACACGCCGCGCTGCGCGCCGAGATGGAAGCAGTGCTACGCCCGCTCGGTCTGACCGTGGCGCAGTACGCCTGCCTCGAGGTTCTCGACCGCGCGGACTCCGCCACGAGTGCCCACCTGGCGCGGGGAGCATTCATCTCCCGCCAGGCGATGACGGTGCTGCTGGCAGGAATGGAATCTCATGGTTGGGTGGAGGTCGTGCCGGGCAAGGGCCGGGCGCGGCCATATCGCATCACGACGGCGGGTCGTGCGGCGCTCGATCCTGCCCGGACCGTGGTGAACGACGTGGACGCGCGCATGGTCGGTGGTCTGGACCCTGCGCAGCGTCGCGACCTGCACGCACTCCTCGGGGAGTGCCTGCACGGTTTGACGGGATGAGAGAGTCGACTGTCTCAGGTTCGTGAGATATCGCCGCCGCGTGGCGCACCTGCGGCGATTAGCATGGCTCCCATGCCGCATTATCGGATCAGCGAAGCTGCCACTCTCTTGGGCGTCAGCGCCGACACCGTCCGCCGCCGCATCGACGCCGGTGACCTTCCCGCCGCCACGGATGACGCCGGCCGCGCCGTGGTGCCGGGGGAGGAACTCGCGCGGTGGGCTCAGCAGCGAGCCGCTGTGCCCGTTGGGCCAGGGCAGAGCGGCGGCTCCAGCGCCCGGAACCGGCTGGAGGGCCTCGTCACGGCGATCACCACCGACACTGTGATGGCGCAGGTGGAACTCCAGTGCGGGCCGTTCCGGATCGTCTCTCTGATGTCCTCGGAGGCCGTGCGTGATCTCGGCCTCGAGGTCGGCTCCCGCGCTGCCGCCGTGGTCAAGGCGACCACGGTGATCGTCGAGGCGCCGAGATGACATCACGACGGCGCAGGCTCGCCGCCGTCGGCGTGCCCGCCCTGGCCGCTGGTCTCCTTGGGCTGGCCGGGTGCGGCACCGCCGCGGCGCCCGAACCAGCGGAATCTCTCACCGTCTACGCCGCCGCCTCCCTGGTCGGGCCCGTGAGCGACCTGCTCGCCGAGTACGCCACCGACCACTCCGAGGTGAGCGTCGAACCCGCTGTCTTCGACGGGTCTTCCACCCTCGTCACCCAGATCACCGAGAGTGCCGCACCCGACGTCATCGTCACCGCGAACGAGACCACCATGGCCGACCTGACCGCAGCCGGGCTTGTCGACCAGCCTCATGTCGTCGCCACCAACACCCTCGTCATCGCCGTCCCCGAAGGGAACCCTGCCGGCATCGCCTCCCTGACCGATCTCGCAGATGTCGACACCGTTCTGTGCGCACCCCAGGTGCCCTGCGGCGACGCCGGCGCCACGCTGCTGCAGCTGAACCAGGTTGAGTTGGATCCCCTCAGTCTCGAGCAGAACGTCACCGCAGCCGCCGAGCGCGTGACCTCCGGTGCAGCCGAGGCCGCCCTCGTCTACGCCACTGACGTCGCCGCCCGCGAGGACCAGCTTGACGCGATCGTCCCGGCGCGTGCCGAGGAGGTGGTCAACCGCTACCCGGCCGCCACGCTGACCACCGCGAGCCCCGCCGGTGCCGAGTTCGTGGAACTGCTCGGCTCCGCACGCGGCACCGCGGTGCTCGCCGACTACGGGTTCGGACCCCCGTGAGCGCTCCCGTGAACGCCGTGCGCCCGGCACGTGAGGCGGGTGGTCGTATCCCGCCGCTGCTACTGGCCCCCGCCGTCCTCGCGGTCGCGCTGCTCACCCTCCCGCTGCTGGCACTCCTGCCCCGGGTCGACTGGGCGGGTGCGCCGCAGGCGCTCACGTCACCGGAAGCACTCGCCGCGGTGAGCCTGTCCCTGCGGACCGGACTGGTCGCCGTCGGGTGCTGCCTGATTCTCGGGGTGCCGCTCGCGCTGGTCCTCGCCCGCGCTCCAAGCCCCGTGGCCGCCGCGCTGCGGGTGCTGGTGACACTTCCTCTGGTGCTGCCGCCGCTCGTCGGCGGCCTCGCCCTGCTGTACCTGTTCGGCAGGCAAGGCTGGCTCGGGCAGGCAACAGGCGCCGTCGGGATCTCCGTGCCGTTCACCACGGCGGCGGTGGTGCTCGCGCAGACGTTCGTGGCGCTGCCGTTCCTGGTGATCTCCCTCGAGGGGGCCCTGCGCACGGCAGGCGGGCGTGCCGCCACGGTGGCCGCCACTCTCGGGGCCAGCCGGTGGACGGTGCTGCGCCGGATCACGCTCCCGCGGGCCATGCCGGGGCTGATCGCGGGTACGGTGCTCGCGTTCGCGCGGGCGGTCGGGGAGTTTGGTGCCACCGCGATGGTGGCTGGGAACGCGCCTGGGCGCACGCAGACCATCCCGATGGCCATCTACACCGCGTTCAACGGTGCCGGGGTGAGTCGGGACTCCGCACTGGCGCTCGCCGTGCTGCTGGTGATCGTGGCCCTGGTGATCCTCATCGGACTGCGTGACTGGCGCCGTCGGGAGGCCTGGTGAGCGAACTTCGCGCCGAGGTGAGCCTGGAGCGGCCCGGCTTCCGGCTCCACGTCGAGTTGATGGTCCCGGCCGGGAAGGTGCTGGCGGTGGTCGGGCCGAATGCGGCCGGGAAGTCGACCCTGCTGCAGGTGCTGGCGGGGCTGGTGCGACCGACATCCGGATCGGTGCGGCTGGGAGAGCGGGTGCTGACCGGGGACGGTCTCCACGTGCCGCCCGAGCGGCGTGGGGTCGGGCTGCTCGGCCAGGACCCGTTGCTGTTCGACCATCTGAGCCTGCGTGAGAATGTCGCGTTCGGTCCGCGGGCGGCGGGGGTGCGCCGGGGGCCGGCCCGGGAGGCGGCTGGCCGGTGGCTGGAACGGGTGGGGCTAGCCGGCCTGGCGGACCGGCGGCCGGGCACGATCTCCGGCGGGCAGGGGCAGCGGGTGGCGCTCGCCCGGGCGCTGGCCGCGCAGCCGCAGGTGCTGCTGCTGGACGAACCGCTGGCCGCCCTGGATGCCGAGGCCGCACCGGAGATCCGCCAGCTGCTCGGGGATCAGCTGCGTGAGACCGGGACGACAGCGGTCGTGGTCTCCCACGACATCCTTGACGCCGCGTTGCTCGCCGACGAGATCATGGTGCTACGAGACGGAGAGGTGGTCGAGTACGGCCCGGTGGCGCAGGTGCTGGCGGCCCCGGCCACTGCGTTCACTGCGGCGTTGATGGGTGTGACACTCGTGCCTGGGCTCGCCCGGGGCGGGATCGTGCACACGGCGTGGGGGCCGGTGCCGGCGGAGATTCCCGACGGCGTCCGGTGCGCCGTGCGTGTACCGCCGGCCGCCGTTGTGGTCGCCGGTGAGGGTGATGGCGTGCCTGCCAGAGTGCGGTGGCTGGAACCCGCCGCGGGCGGGATACGGGCGCGCCTGATCCATGCCGACGGTGCGGAACTGCTCGCCGACGTCGACCCGGCGCAGGTGGCGCCGGGTCTGGAAGCGGGGGCGGCCGTGGGGGTGCGGTTGGATCCGGGGCGGGTGAGCGTCGGGGCCGGGTAGATGCCGGTCTGTCCACAACCCGGGCGGACCGGTCCGCCCGGGTTGTGGGTGGCGCGCGGTCTCATGCTGTCATGACCGAAGGGACTGACTACCATGACTGCTATGACCACGCAGGCGCCCGGGTTGCCGCACGGACGGCCACTCACGCGCGCCGACCTGGATGCGCTCGATCCCGATGATGGGCACCGCTACGAGCTCATCGACGGGGTCCTCATCGTGAGCCCGGCGCCGCGCCACATTCATCAGCGGGCCCTGGGCAACCTCCACCTCGTGCTGCGCGCGGCTGCCACGGACGCGGTCGAGGTCCTCTTTGCGCCCTTCGACGTGGCACTCGCTGACGACACGGTGATGCAGCCGGACCTGCTGGTCGCCGAGCGGGAGGCCTTCACGGCGCGGGACCTCCCGACGGCACCGCTGCTGGCGATCGAGGTGCTCTCGCCCTCGACCCGGGGTATCGACCTGCTGCTGAAGAAGGACCGGCTCGAACGCGCTGGCTGTGCGAACTACTGGGTGGTCGACCCGGACGAGCCGTCGGTGACGGCATGGGCCCTGGCCGAGGGTGCGTTCCGCCAGGTCGCCCGCGCCATCGGTGAGGAAGGGTTCGAGGTCGCCGACCCATTCCCGATCCGGTTCACGCCGGCGTCGCTGATCGTCTGAGCCGCACGGTGATCGTCGCCCCGCCACCGGGTGTGGGCTGGTGTGCGACGGTTCCGCCGTGCGCGGCCACGATGGTTGCCACGATCGCCAGGCCCAGTCCGGAGCCGCCGGAGGAGCGGGTGCGGGAGGTGTCGGGCCGGTAGAAGCGTTCGAAGATGCGGTTGGCGTCTCGAGTGGGCACGCCCGGGCCGTGATCGACGACCGCCAGCATCGCATCGCCGTCGATCGTGCCCGTGTGCAACTCGACGGGCGTGCCGGCAGGGGTGTGCTGGACCACGTTGCCGATGAGGTTGGTCACCACCTGCCGTAGCCGGTCGGCGTCGCCGGTCACCCGCACCGGCCCGGAGGCGAGCAGTTCCACCGGGCGGGAGGGATCCAGAGCCTTCAGGTCCCCGACGGCGTCCCGTGCGATCGCCGTCAGGTCCACCTCGTCGCGACGCAGGTCCCGGCCCTCGTCGAGGCGTGCGAGGGCGAGCAGGTCGTTCACCAGGGATCCCATCCGGATCGCCTCGCTCTCGATCCGACCCATCGTGGTGGCCAGCTCCGCCGGCGGCACAGCGCCCATCCGGTACAGCTCCCCGTAGCCGCGGATGGAGGCCAGCGGTGTGCGTAGCTCGTGCGAGGCATCGGAGACGAAGCGTCGCATCCGCGCCTCGGAAGCCGCTTGTGCGGCGAAGGAGGTTTCCAGGTTCGCCACCATCGCGTTGAAGGACATCCCCAGTCGGCCCACCTCGGTGGTGTCCGGGGCGACCGGGGCGCGCCGGCTGAGATCTCCGGAGGCCACGGCGGCGGCAGTGTCCTCGATGTCTCGCAACCCGCGCAGGGAACGCTGCACGGCGACGTACCCGGCGGCGGCTGCAAGGGTCACCACGCCCAGGCCCACGAGCAGGGTGAACAACTGCATCCGGGCGAGGGTCGCCGTCACATCGTCCATCGGGAGGGCGACGGCTACGGTGACGGGCGTGTCCTGGCCGACGAACCCCCGCAGCAGCACCATCCGCCACGTCGAGGTGCCCTCGACCGAGCCTATGGTCTGGGTCTTGCCTGCCAGGGTGTCGAGCTGATCGTAGGTAACCGACGGGAAGTCCGGCACTGCGTCGGTCCCGGTGGTGGCGGGGATGTCCATGAACGTGGAGCCGTCGGCGGCCAGCACGCGCACGTAGTACGTCGTGACCGGTTGCTCCCGCTCGTCTTGCGGGTCGAACGGGCCACGGTTCTCCAGCAGCTGCACGGCGTTGTCGAGATTGTCATCGACCTGGGCGATCAGGGACTGTTTGAGCAACGTCATCGTCACCACGCCGGTGGCCACGAGTGCCGCCACGAGCAGGGTCACCATGATCAGCACGAGGCGCACCCGCAGCGGCATACGCGTCAGGACGGTCTCGCGCTGCTGGGCAGGCTCGTGTGTCGGCTCCTGGGCCGGCTCCGGCGCCGGCTCGTCCTGGGCCTCACTGCTCACGGAGCACGTACCCCACGCCGCGCTTGGTGTGGATCAGCGGTCCGGACGGTGAAGACTCGGCGAACGGGGCGTCCACCTTGCGGCGCAGATAGGAGATGTAGGACTCCACGATGGCCCCGTCGCCACCCCAGTTGTAGGCCCAGACGTGGTCAAGGATCTGCGCCTTCGACAGCACCCGACCGGCATTGAGCATCAAGTACCGCAGCAGGGTGAACTCGGTGGGGGAGAGGTCGATCTCCTCACCGGCCCTGCGCACCTCGTGCGCATCCTCGTCCATCACCAGGTCACCGACCCGCAGCATCGACTCCTCCTCGGCTGCCGCAGCCGTCTGCGCGCGGCGCAGCACCGCGCGGATCCGGGCGATCACCTCGTCCAGGCTGAAGGGCTTGGTCACGTAGTCATCCCCGCCGACGGTCAGCCCGGCCACCTTGTCGCCAGTGTCGTCCTTGGCGGTGAGGAACAGCACCGGAACGTGGGTACCGTTCTCGCGCAGCCGCCGGGTGACGGCGAAACCGTCGAGATCGGGCAGCATCACGTCCAGCACGATGAGGTCAGGGTCGCACTCGCGCGCCAGGCGCAGTGCTTCCTGCCCATCGGCGGCGACGCTCACCTCGAAGCCGGCGAACCGGAGGGAGGCCGAGAGCAGTTCGCGGATGTTCGGCTCGTCGTCGACCACCAGCAGCCGCGCCTCGGCGGAGGTGTCCTGTGCTGTGCTCATGGCTCCAGTCTGCGCGCGATGCCTGGATGTTTCCTGGGAAGCTGCTGGGAGTTGCCTACGTCGCGGTGCTCGATTCCAGGAGAAGGGGTCCGAAAGTGAGGGTCAACCCTGTTCATGGGCCGATTATTCGACCCCTGAGCCGGGTCGACCCTGATCTTCGGGCCCGTGGACCGGTCGACTGGGCTGCTACAGGTAGCGCGCCGGGTCGAACGAGGCCAGCGGGATGATGCGCACACGCGGCAGCGGCACGGTGAAGGCGTGGATGTCATCCTCCAGATCCACCACCTCCAGGCCGCGGTCGGCCAGCTCGGCGAACTGCAGGTTGACGAACTCCCGGAAGGCAATGAGCCCGACCCGGCGCTCGCCGTCCAGCAGGTCCTCCACCTGGGGGAGGAAGTCGCCGTCGTGGCTGGCCAGCAGCACGTCACCGGGCCGTGAGCGCAGCTCGGCGAGGGTGCGCTGGATACCGATGTCGACGACCTTCTCGCCCGGATCGCCCGACAGCGGGATCGGGTGGTAGCCCATCGCGAGCAGCGCCTGCACGAAACTCATCGGCATCTGGCCGCTGGTGGCGTTGAGGAAGAACAGCGCCGTGACCGGATTGCCCCAGCGCGAGCGCGCGTGCTCGGTGATCCGGTCCCAACGAGGCCGCTCGTCGGGGTTGGGTCGGCGTCCCAGCACGCTCATCCCGAGGGTGGCGTCGATGTTCTCGCCGTCCACCAGCAGGTACGTGCGGGGGCCGTCCGGAGTCTGCGACATGGACCCACAGTAGTGCGCAGCGCAGGCGGTGCCATCGACACGTGCCCTCAGCACGTCAATCGACACCCGCCCCACGAAGAAATCCCTCGTCGATGTGGCTGGCCACCTGACCAGCCAGATCGACGAGGGATTTCGGGAGGGGGTGCGAAGCGCCCCGGGTGACGTCAGCGGCGCGTGCCTAACTGCCGATCTGCCCGGCTGGACCGCCCGACTTCAGCGCTGCCAGGCGCGCCTCGACCTCGAGTGTGTCACCGGCGGTCTCCAACTCGTCGAACTGAGCGTCGAGCGAGCTGGCAGCGATCTCTGCCTGTCCGGCCACCAGGGCTTCCTGACGGCGCACCTGCTCCTCGTAGCGGGAGAGCTCGCTCGTGGGGTCCAGCACGTTGATCGAGGACACGGCGTCCTGCACCTTTGCCTGCGCTTCGGCGGACTTGGCGCGTGCGGCGAGCTGATCCCGCTTCACCTTGAGCTGCCCGAGCTTGTCCTTCATCACCGCGAGGCCGTTCTTCAGCTTCTCCACGACCTCGTTCTGGGAGGCGAGGATCGGCTCGGCCTGCTTGACCTCGCGCTCGAACTCCAACTGCTTGCCGAGCGCCACCTTGGCGAGATTGTCGTAGCGGTCGGCTCCGGCGGCGTTCCCCGCCTGGCGCATCTCGTCGGCCTTGCGGGAGGCGGCCAGCGCCTTGTTCCCCCACTCGCGGACGGCGGCTACGTCGTCGTTGTAGTCCTGTTCGGCCAGGCGCAGGTTGCCGATGGTCTGAGCCACGGCCTGCTCGGCCTCGGCGATGTTGTTGGTGTAGTCGCGCACGAGCTGATCGAGCATCTTCTGCGGGTCCTCGGCGCGGTCGATCAGGGAGTTGATGTTCGCCCGGGTGAGCTGGGCGATCCGGCCGAGGATGGTCTGCTTCTCCGTCATGGACGGTCCTTTCGCGTGAAAGTCGGGGTCTGTCTCGTGATGTTCAACGTGCGAGTTCCCGAGATCGTCTCGGGTGGATGTCCTCTCAGAAGCGACCGCCACCTCCTCGTCCGCGGCCACCGCCGCCTCCGAAACCGCCGCCGAAGCCTCCTCCGCCACCGCGCGAGCGACTGCCGCCGAAGCCGCCGTTGAACCCGCCCCCGAAGCCGCCGAGCCCGCCGCCACTGCCGCGACCGCCCCCGAGCGTCTGGCCGAGTATGCCGCCGAGGATCAGCGAGCCGACATCGACGCCCGATCCTCCGCGCCGCCCGTAGCTGCTGCGGCCACCGTATCCACCGCCGCCGAAGCCACCGTCGTGGTGGCTCTCCTCCCAGCGGCGCACGTCCGCATGAGCGAGATCGCGTGCCTGCGAGGCCGCCTGCCAGGAGCTGTTGATCCGCTCGATGGTGCGCGCCGGATCCGACTCCTGACCGGAGCGCGCCTGCCCGAGCAGATCTGTCGCATCGGCCAACCGGGTGCGCGCTTGCGGGCCGATGGCCCCGCGATGGGTCTCGATGTAGGCGTTGACCTGCCGGATGAGATCCTCGGTCCGTTGCAACCCGGCGGGGATCTTCGCTGCCGCGCGTTGGCGGGACTCGGCCTCCTCCCGGTGAGGTGCCAGGGCGTCGTCGAGGGCATCCTCGGCTCCGGTGATCTCCGCGAGTGCGGCGATCGGGTCCCCGCTCTCGCGGGCTGCCTCGGCCTGTTCGATCGCGGTGTGCGCTCGCGGGAGCAGTCCCTGCACCCGCGAGTCGTGGCCGGCGAGCCGCTCCACATCCACCAGGTCGGCCCGGATGGAGGCCAGGGCGGGGTCGAGCTTCGAGCGTGCCTCGGCCAGCTGCAGGCTGCCGTGGTGCACCGACTCGACCAGTGCCACGGCCTGGCCGAGTGCGTCTTCGGCGGTGCGCACATAGGCCACCGCCCCGTTGCGGTCCTCCTCGGCGAGCCGGTCGCGGCCGGCTCGCACCGCTTCTGTCGCGGCCGCGAGGAGCTGCCGTGCCTGGTCGGGCGCCTTGGCCACCGACTCCAGAGCCGTGGCTGGATACGTGGCACGCAGCTGGCCGAGCGCGTGCTCGGCCGGGCCGATGGTGTCGGTGATCTCCTGGACGCGCTGCTCGATCTCGTCGAGCGCTTGCGGGGCGCGGGCCTGCACGTTGCGCAGTTCGGCGAAGCCTTCCGCCTGGTCGTCCAGTGCCTGGTCCGCCTCGTCGCAGAGGGTCAGGATGCGGATGAGCTGTGCACGACGCTCGGCCTCTGAGGTCGCCGAAGCGGCACTCTCGAGCCGGTTCTGCGTCGCGAAGGCCTCACCCAACTGCTTCTTCGCACCGTCCAGTGTCGAACGAAACTCCTGGATCGCCTGCAACCCGAACTGAGCCTCAGCGAAGGCGAGTTCCTGCTCGGAACTGCGGACGGCGTCGTCGAGGGCAACCAGGGCCGAGCCGGCCCGCTGCTCCAGCTCTGGCAACGGTACCCGCGCCAGTTGTGCCTCGAGTGAATCCGGCGGAGGTGGTGGCGTGCCAGGCCGTCCGGGCGCGTCGCCGCGGGATGGCGCGCCTGCCCGCTGGCGCGAGCGCGACCAGGAGCGCAGCACCACGACGGCGATGATGACGACCACGCCGCCACCGAGCAGCCACCAGATCGCCGATCCACCGGACCCCCCGGTCGCCTCCTCCCGCAGCCCGTCGGCGAACGCGACGCCGGCCCCGGACCAGTCGTCGGAGGCCAGGTAGCTCTCGGCGTCGGCCGCGACCCGTTGGACCTGGGAGTCGGTGAGCGGGAAGCCTTGATCCAGGGACCAGGAGTAGGCGCGGTCTTCGACGGCGACAGCGAGCAGCGCGTCATTGACCCCCAGGTCGGACATGACGGCCGTCTCGTCCGCCCAGGTCTGCGCGGTCGACCCGTCGAAGGAGTCCACGTAGACCACGAACAGGTCCAGATCGGTCTCTGCGGCAAGTCGCTCGGTGGCGGCCTCGACGTCGTCCGCATTCGTCGAGAGGACCGCGTCAGAGGTGCGGTCCTCCACGTGACTTCCCACACGGAAGGGTTCCTCCGCCAGCCCGGGCGCCGCCGTCAGCAATGTCAGGACCCCGGCGGAGGCGGCAACGGCGAGCAGGCGCGAGATGGTGCGGTTCACTCCTCGATCTTCGCCGTTCGGCAGCGCCGGCGCAATGACGTCCGCAGGGGAGGTCTCACCACGTCGGTGCTGCGCCGCACGAACACGGCGTTGTGACCGCTATCACGAGCCGATTGGGTTGTGCTGGTATCCGGAGTTATGTTGCCTGCCGTGCCCCAGACTCCTTCCCCCGAACACGTCACTCCGGTGGTCACGGTGATCCAGCATCAGGACGACGTCCCGCTGGGCCTGCTCGCCGAGACCTTGGCCGACGTCGACGTGCGCCTCGTGCGCCCCGACGCCGGCGACCCGCTGCCCGCCGCTGCCGAGATCGATGCGCTCATCGTGCTTGGCGGCACCATGGCTGCGATCGACGATGCCGAGCACCCGTGGTTGCCGGCGGTGCGTGACCTGCTGGCAGACGCTGTCGATCGAGACGTCCCCACCCTGGCGATCTGCCTCGGCGCCCAGATGCTCGCCCTCGCCGGCGGCGGTCAACTCGAGGTGGCGGCGCCGGTCGGACCCGAACGCGGTGTGGTCGAGGTGCGGATGCGCCCCGACGCGTACAAGGATCCGGTGCTCGGCCCCCTTGTCGAGACGATCGGGCGGGATGTGCCGGTGCCTGCGATGCACAGCGATGCGATCACCGTGCTGCCCAAGAGCGCCACATGGCTCGCGTCCTCGTTGCAGTACCCCTACCAGGCGTTCCGGCTCCGTAGCGCGCTGGGTCTGCAGTTCCACCCGGAGGCGGACGAGGAGATCATGCGCCGTTGGGCCGTGAACGAGGGCCTTGACGCCGAGGAGCTGACCGCCGGCTATGACACGCACCGCGAAGCCCTGGCGATGGTGGCCAAGCAGGTCGCAGTCGCGTTCACCGCGCAGCTTCGCCGGCAGGTGAGTGCGGCGGGTTTCGGCCTCTGACGCACGCTCAACGCATCGTCTGGTCCAGGAACTCCCACACGCGCGCCTGCAACTCGGGTACGAACGCGTGCGGCGCATCCAGGAACACCCCGCGATAGGCCGATGCTGCCCCCGCCTGCTCGTATCGGGCGGCGATGTGCTCGTGTGCGGCGCGCATGCCCGCGACCGGGAACAGTGCGTCGCGTTCGCCGTAGCCCACCAGCAGCGGCCGTGGGGCGGCTGCGGCCGCGATGCCGGGCCAGTCCGCCACCCGCCCGATCCCCGGGTTCATCATCATCCACGTGTGGGTGTGCACGAAACCGTCGAGGATCTCCTCGAAGGCGGCCATCATGCACAGCACGGCGGCCGCTCGCACCTGGTCGCTCAACGCTGTCAGCAGGGCGGCGCGTGCGCCCCCGCCGGAGAGGCCCAGGACGGCGACCCCTCCGTCGCGTACATCGGCTCGCCTGGCGAGCAGATCGACGGCGATGAGATCCTCCCGGGCGACCATCCCGCCCCAGGAGGTGCCCAGCACGCCCAGCAGTTTGGCCATCGCATCCTCGTGCGGGCCGGCGTGGGCGTCGTAGCGTTCGGTCTCGCTGACCTCGCGCCCTGCTCGCCGCGCGTGAGCCTCCGCCTGGGCGAGCTGCAGTTCGGCGACGGCCCTCGTGCGGGCGGGCATCGCCGTCACCGGGATGCGCCTGCTGCCCCAGCCGAAGGCATCGTGCGCCAGCACGGTATACCCACGGCGGGCGAGATCGTCCGCCACGGCACGGCCGCCATACAGGTCGTCCCAGATCCGGCGGATCGCCGGTGGTGCGGGATCGGGCCCGTCGGCCACCTTCTCCTTGCCGATGTACTTCACCCCGCCGTGGCAGTGCAACACTACGGCGCCGGGGAGCGGGCCGGTCTCGCCGGCGGGGCGAAGCAGCCGTCCGCGCGCCGGTGGCCCGACGCCGGTGTCCCACTCCAGCTCCACCCCGGTGACGCCGTCCCGCGTCCAGGCCGCGACTTCCTGCGCCTCGGGCGGCGCCGGCTCGGTCCACACGCCGAGGGTGTCGATCAGCCGCTGCCGGATCTGAGCGCCCGAGGGCTCGTCGGAGCCGAACAGCGGGCCCTGTGATCGAGCCAGGTCCAACAGGCCGGACAGGCCTGCTAGATCGGCTGGTTCGGCAGGCTCTGGCGGGCGGGTCGGTTCGGTGGGTGTGGTGCTGTCGGTGTTCACGGTGTGTCCGGTCGTCGGTGGCATCGGTGCTCCGCTCAGCACACTAGCGGGTTCGTCAGTTTCATGTAAGCGGTTCCATCAACGGGTGGTCTTGGTTTATAGTCCGTCAGGTCATCAGCAAGTAACCGGTTTCACGATGTCGTGACCATGAACCAAGGGAGTCGACGATGACTCAGCTCAGCAGGCGGGGATTCCTCGCCGCCGCCGGAACGGTCAGCGTGGGAGCGCTCACCGCCTGCGGTTCGAACAGCAGTGGATCGAGCTCGGACGCGGTCGAGCTCACCGTGATGGCGTGGGCAGACGCCGGCCAGGCCGAACGCTACGAGCAGGAGTTCGCCACCTTCACCGAGAAGAACCCTGACATCGCCGTCTCGCTCGAGTGGATGGATGTGGGCAGCTACCAGGACAAGCTCAACACCCTCTTCGCTGCCGGCGACCCGCCGGACGTGATGTTCATGGTCGGACGATGGCTGGGGGAGTATGCCACCCGCGGCGTGCTGGCCGACCTGAGCGGCTCGGACCAGCTCGACTTCTCCACGATGAACTCCGGTCTGCTGCTGCAGGGGCAGTACCAGGGAGCGCAGTACGCGGTGCCGACCGGCTCCACGGCGATCGCGATGATCTACAACACGCGGATCGTTGCCGATGCTGGGCTGGAACTTCCCGACGACCGCACGTGGACCTGGGCGGACTATGCGGAGTTCAACGCCGAGATCTACGACGCGACCGGTGTGCACGGTGCCGGCTTCTACGTGCCGTGGTTGCCGACGATCACGCAGTACACGCGTCAGCACGGGCAGGATCTGTTCACTACCGACGGCACGCTCGGGGTGAGCGCCGAGACGATCACCGAGTACTTCCAGCTGATCACCGACATGCGCTCGACCGGGGCCTTCGCTCCTCCCGGTTCGCTGGAGGACAATGGCACCTCGGTGGAGCAGTCGCCGCTGGGCCGGGACTTCATCGCCTCGCAGATCATCCCCTCGAACACCTTCGGCGACTACAACTCCGTGATGGGCGGCGATCTGGTGCTGCGCCGGCTGCCCGGTGAGACCGAGGGCCCGCGCCCCGGCTACACGGTGACGCCCACACTGCTGTGGTGCCAGGCGGAGGCATCCGAGCACCCCGAGCAGGCGGCCCGGTTGATCGACTTCCTCACCAACGATCCGGACTCCTTCGCGGCCCGTTCCACGCTGCTCGGGGTGCCGATCAACGCCGAAGTCGCCGAGCAGGTCTCCACCGGTCTCGACGAAGACGCCCAGGAGTTCGTCGACTTCACGGTGGCGCTGCAGGAAGAGGAGCTGGCGCCGTACGAGATGGAGCCGGCCGGTGCGGGAGAGGTGCAGAACATCCTCGTGTCCCTGTCCACCGAGGTCGAATTCGAGCGGATGAGCCCGCAGCAGGCCGGCGAGGAGTTCATGAGCCAGGCCGGCGCGGCCCTCGAGGATGCGGGCTGAGCCCGATGGTCACGCTCACCGCTCCGCCTCGCTCGCGCACGTCTGCCGCTCCAGCAGAGCGTTCCCGACGGCGTCGCACGGCCGGGCAGGACAACGCCGCCTACGTGATGCTCATCCCGTGGGTCATCGGGATGCTGTTCACCCTGATCCCGTTCGGGGTCTCGCTCTACCTGGCCTTCACCGACTACAACCTGCTGCAGCCGGCCGAGTTCGTCGGCTGGGACAACTTCGTGGCGTTCGTGAACGATCCGAAGGCGATGACCGCCGCGGAGGTGACGCTGCGGTACACCTTCATCGCGGTTCCCGTCTCCCTGGTGGCCGCGCTCGGGGTGGCCCTGTTGCTGAACCGCGGCGTACGGGGCCTGAAGTTCTACCGGTCGGCGTTCTACCTGCCGTCCCTGATCGGCGCAAGCGTCGCGATCGTGATGCTGTGGCGTTCGATCTTCGGCTTCGACGGGATCGTCAACGGGTTCCTCGCCCGGTTCGGGATCGAGGGGCCGAGCTGGACCTCGGACCCCTCCTGGGCGCTGGTCACCCTCATCACGTTGAGCGTGTGGGGCTTCGGTGCCGCGATGGTGATCTTCCTGGCGGGGTTGCGGCAGATCCCGCGGATGTACTACGAGGCGGCATCGGTGGACGGCGCCACCCCGGTCCGGCAGTTCGTCTCGATCACGCTGCCGCTGTTGAGCCCGGTGCTGTTCTTCAACCTGGTGCTCGGGCTGATCGGGTCGCTGCAGACCTTCACCCAGGCGTACGTGTTCAGCGGTGGCACAGGCGGCCCTGCCGACTCCACGTTGTTCTTCAACCTGTACCTGTACCAGCAGGGGTTCCAGCAGTTCGACATGGGCTATGCCTCTGCACTGGCCTGGGTGATGTTCGTGGTGATCGCGATCTTCACCGCGATCAACTTCCTCGTCTCGAAGTATTGGGTTTTCTACAATGACTGAGCTCACCGCACCCCGCACGGCCCGGAGCACCTGGCGAGCGATCACCCAGAAGCTCGGCAGCGATGCGGTCTATACCGAAGAGCTCACCGGCACCCCGGCCACCCGGTTCCTGCGGCACGTGGTGCTGCTTGGCCTGGGGCTGTTCATGATGTACCCGCTGCTGTGGATGCTCTCGGCGTCCTTCAAGCCTAGCGGGGACGTGTTCAGCGATACCGGCCTCATCCCGGCCGCCACCGACTGGTCGAACTACGGCACCGGGTGGAACGCTCTCGAGCACGGCTTCCAGCTGTACTTGTTCAATTCGCTGCTGCTGGCGGTGGCGAACATCGTCGGGAACGTGTTCTCGTGCTCGATCACGGCCTATGTCTTCGCCCGGTTGCGCTTCCGTGGCCGGCGGATGATGTTCGCACTGACTCTGGGCACGATGCTGCTGCCCTCGCACGTTGTGCTGATCCCGCAATACGTGGTCTTCTCCAAGCTCGGCTGGATCAACACCTATCTGCCGTTGATCGTGCCGGCATTCCTGGCGACGAATGCGTTCTTCGTCTTCCTCCTCGTGCAGTTCATGCGGGCGTTGCCGATGGAGTTGCAGGATGCGGCCAAGATTGACGGTTGTGGTGCCATCCGGACCTACTGGTCGGTCATCATGCCGCTGACGGTCCCGGCGCTGGCGACGGTCTCGATCTTCACGTTCATCGCCAGCTGGAACGAGTTCTTCGGTCCGTTGCTCTACCTCACGGACCAGGAGCTGTTCACCGTGCCGCTCGCCCTGCGCCAGTTCATCGCCGCCGAGGGGTCGAGCGCATGGGGGCCGATGTTCGCGATGTCGGTGCTTTCATTGCTCCCGGTGATCGGGTTCTTCTTCATCGGTCAGCGCTACTTGATCAATGGCATCGCCACCACGGGGATGAAATGAGTACCCCTGATGCCGCGGCGGGCTGATCGCAGGCAGGTCTCCGGCGTGAGTGGCGCCGGCCGCGGATACGCTGGGGCCATGGCTGGTCGGGTCGGCGTGACGATCGCGGACGTGGCTCGGTTGGCGGGGGTCAGCTCAGCCACGGTCTCGCGGGCGCTCAACGGGCACCCGTCGGTGACCGCGGAGACCGAGCAGAAGGTCCGCCAGGCCGCCGGCCAGCTGGACTACGTGCCCAGTAATGTGGCGCGCAGTCTCTCGTTGGGCAGGACGCATACGGTGGCCCTGCTCATGCCCGACCTCTCGAACCCGATGTTCCAGCAGGTGCTGCGTGGCGTGAACCGCGCTGCAGCCGCCGAGGGGTACCGGGTGCTGGTGACTGACAGCATCGAGGATCCCGACCGAGAGGCCGAACTGGCGATCGAGGCCAGGCGTCGATGCGATGCGCTGATCCTGTGCTCGCCGCGTATGTCAGCACCGGAGCTGCACCGGGTGCTGGCGGCGACGCAACCGGTGGTGCTGGTGAACCGGGAGGCGGAGGCCGGGGCGACGCCGTCGGTGATCGTGGACTACGCCACGGGCGTGCGGCTGCTCACTGAACGTCTGATCGACCTGGGGCACCGGCGGCTGCTGTACCTCGCGGGACCGGCAGCGAGCCTGACGAATGCGGCGCGCGTGCACGCACTGCGAGCGGTGGAACGGGAGAACCCGGGAGTCGCCGTGGAGGTCGTGGCCTGCGGTGGATCCATCGAGGACGGGTCCGCCGCGCTCGGGCCGGTGCTGGCCTCCGGGGCGACCGCAGTGATCGCCTACAACGATGTGATCGCCTTCGGCCTGCTTGGCAAGCTGAACGAGGCCGGTGTACGCATCCCGCAGGATCTTTCGCTCGCCGGCTTCGACGACATCTCCTTCGCCCGGTACTCCACCCCACCGCTGACGACGATGGCCGTGCCACAGACCGAGTTGGGCCGGCTCGCCTTCGACCAGCTCACGCGGGTGCTGGAGGGTGCCACGGACTTGCCGGTGCTGCGGTTCACGCCGAGGCTGGCCGAACGCGGGAGTATCGGCCTGGTCCCGCGCGAGAGCGTGGAGCCGCGGTTGCTGGAGGAGTCGACGGCGCCCTTCGCGTGGCACCGCGACGAGGATGTGGCCGCGACTCTCGAGCTCGCCGGGTCGGTGCTTGCCCGGTATGAGCGGCGGCCGGTGATGCCGGATCTGTACTCGCCCCGCCCCTATCTGCACCCCCTCTACACCTTGGCGGGAGTTCCCCTGACCGCTGCCAGTCCACCGTTGCACCGGCATCAGCACGGGCTCTCGTTCGCGGTGCCGTTGGTGAACGGGACGAGTTACTGGGGAGGCCGTACGCACGTGCGGGATGTTGGCCCGGTGCTGCTGCCCAACCACGGCTCGCAGCTGGGCCATGACGCCACTGTGGCGGGAACCGAGCTGACCGAACGCTTGCGCTGGCACGCCGAGGATGGCGCCGTGCAACTGGAGGAGGAGCGGGTCCTGACGGCGCAGGTGCTCGCCGACAATGCCGGCTGGCGGTTGCGGTGGCGCAGTGAGCTGACGGCGACCCCGGGGCGGGTGGTGATCGAGAGCCCCCATGCCAGCGGTCGCGCCGATGCCGGCTACGGCGGCATCTTCTGGCGCTTCGCCGATGCCGAAGGCGTCGAGGCGTTCACGGCGGGCGGGGTCGACCCGCACGGGGCTCGCACCCCGTGGCTCGTGCTCCGATGCCACGGCGAGCGTCCGTGGTCGGTGGTGCTGACTCAGGTCGGATCCGAGCCGGTGCCGTGGCACGTGCGGCTGGGAGAGTACGTCGCGGCAGGTCCGGCGATCGCATGGGACGGGCCGATCATCATGGAGTCCGGGCAGAGACTCGCTGTGGGTCTGGATGCCGTGATCCTGGACCGGGCGGTCACGACCAGCGAGGTGTCGGACTTGCTCGAAGTGTGACTGGCGTCTGCCTGCGACCCCTGGACTAATACTAGAGCGTGTGCTCTAGTATTGCGGTATGAATGAGACAACACTGCGGCAGCCGCGTGCCGTGGCGGCCGGCTTCGGAGTCGCCGTGATGGTGCCCGGGATCGGGCTCGGGCTCGGCGGACCGGCACTGGCCTCCTGGCTGGTGGACCTGCTCGACCGCTCGCCACTGCCGACGCCGGGCCTGCTGCAGGTGATCGCCGGCCTGCCGTGGTCCTGGTCGATCCCGATCGGCGTGCTGCTCGGCGTGGTCGGCGGCGTGCTCCTCGCGATGACGATCGTGCGCGAGGCCCTGGAGCTGACCGTGGCGTCCGACCATCTGGAGTACCGCCAGGACGGCCGGGAGGGGTGGATCGAACGCACGGACGTGGCGAGCGTCCATCCGGACGGCAGGGACGTCGTCGTGCTCGACTCGGGTGGCCGTGCACTGGTGCGGCTGAATGCCGAGGCGCTGGACCGTTCGAGGCTGGTGCGGACTCTGCGTGAGTACGACTATCCGTGGCAGGAGGAGGACCCGTTCGAGGCGGACTATCACCGCTGGATGGATGGGCGCCCAGGTTTCACCGCGGCCGAGCACCGGTTGATCGGCCGGTGGCAGGAGGTGCGCCGCAAGGGCAAGGAGCGGGCCGAGGCCGAATCTGCGCTGCGCGAGGCGGATCTGGTGGTGCGCTACCGGGAGGGCCGGGTGCAGGTCCGCCGGGCGGGAGAGTCGAGCCGTGGCACGGACCGTCGACCCGCAACGTCATGAGGAACGGCGGCTGCACATCATCGATGCGGCCCTCACCGTCATCGCCGCCCGTGGCTACGATGGCGCCACCACGGCCGCGATCTGCCGCCAGGCGCGGATCGGGTCGGGCACCTTCTTCCACTATTTCCCGACCAAGGTAGACGTACTGCTGGCGATCCTGGAGTTGGGGACCGACGATGTCCGCAGGCTCCGAGAAGCGGTTGAGGGGATTGAGGACCCGGTGGCGGCCGTGCTGCGGATCGTCGACCAGCAGATCGAAGATGCGAGCGATCCACGTCTGGGTGGCTTTGTCCGTGCTGTGGCAGCGGTGATGACCGAGCCGCGGGTGGCGGCCGCACTCGGAGCCGACGAACGGGCCCAGCGCGAGCTGTTGACGCAGATCCTCGCTCAGGGGCAGGAGGGCGGCCGGGTGCGCACCGATCTGCAGGTCGAGCGGCTGGTCTCCTGGGTGCGGTTGCTGATGGACGGCTTCCTGGAGCAGATCGCCACCGATCCCGCGTTCACCGCAGAGCGGGAGGGCCCGATGTTGCGGGAGATCGTACGATCCGTGCTGACCGGTCAGGCCCCCGACCCCAGCAGGTCCACCGCGTCCACGATCGTGTAGGCGTACCCCTGCTCGGCGAGGAACCGCTGCCGGTGGGCGGCGAAGTCCTGATCCACGGTGTCGCGGGTGACGATGGCGTAGAAGTGCGCGGTCCGCCCGTCGGCCTTGGGTCGCATCACCCGGCCCAGGCGTTGCGCCTCCTCCTGACGGGAGCCGAACGACCCGGAGATCTGGATCGCCACCGCCGCCTCGGGCAGGTCGATGGAGAAGTTCGCCACCTTGCTCACCACGAGTGTGGTCAGCTCACCGGTGCGGAACGCCTCGAACAGCCGCTGCCGCTCGGGCACGGTGGTGCTGCCGGTGATCACCGGAGCGTCCAGCGCCTCGCTGAGCTCGGTCAGCTGGTCGATGTACTGGCCGATGATGAGCGTCTGCTCCCCGGCGTGCTTCTTCAGCAGTTCGCGCACCACCGCCGTCTTCGCCGATGCCGTCGCAGCCAGCCGGTACCGGTCCTCCGGTTCGGCCATCGCATACGCCATCCGGTCCGAGTGCGGTAGGTCGAGGCGTACCTCGGTGCAGTCGGCGGGGGCGATGTAGCCCTGGGACTCGATGTCCTTCCATGGGGCGTCGTAGCGCTTGGGGCCGATGAGGGAGAAGACCTCGTCCTCGCGCCCGTCCTCGCGTACCAGCGTGGCGGTCAGGCCGAGGCGCCTGCGGGCCTGCAGGTCCGCCGTCATGCGGAAGATCGGTGCGGGCAGCAGGTGCACCTCGTCGTAGACGATGAGGCCCCAGTCGCGGGCGTCGAGCAGGTCCAGGTGCGGGTAGGCGCCCTTCCGCTTGGTGGTGAGCACCTGGTAGGTGGCGATGGTGACCGGCCGGATCTCCTTGCGGGAGCCGGAGTACTCACCGATCTCCTCCGCCGTCAGGGAGGTGCGGCGCACCAGTTCATCGCGCCACTGCCGGGCGCTGACGGTGTTGGTCACCAGAATCAGGGTGGTGGTGCCGGACTGGGCCATCGCCCCGGCCCCTACGAGCGTCTTACCCGCCCCGCAGGGAAGCACGACGACGCCGCTTCCGCCGTGCCAGAAGGTCTCCACCGCCTCTTCCTGGTAGGGGCGCAGTGACCAATCACCGGTGTTGAGGGAGATGGCGTGCTTCTCGCCGTCGACGTAGCCGGCAAGATCCTCGGCCGGCCAGCCAAGCTTGACGAGCACCTGCTTGAGGTGGCCGCGCTCGCTCGGGTGCACAACGACGGTCGTCTCGTCGACCTTCGCGCCCACCAGGCCGGCGGTGCGCTTGGAGCGCAGCACCTCGGTGAGCACGGGCACGTCCAGCGCGTGCAGCACGAGCCCGTGGGTGGGGTGCTCCATCAACTGCAGCCGCCCGTACCGGGACATCGTCTCGGCGATGTCGACCAGCAGGGCGTGCGGCACCGGGTAGCGCGAGTACTGGATGAGGGTGTCGACCACCTGCTCGGCATCGTGGCCGGCGGCGCGGGCGTTCCACAGCCCCAGCGGGGTGAGCCGGTAGGTGTGGATGTGCTCGGGTGCGCGTTCGAGTTCGGCGAACGGGGCGATGGCGCGCCGGCACGCGCCAGCCTGCTCGTGGTCGACCTCGAGCAGCAGGGACTTGTCGGACTGGACGATCAGGGGGCCATCGGGCATCAGATCATTCTCTCACCTCTGCGCGACCCTCACACGGGCCGCACCGCCACGATCCGGTGCGGCGCCACGGTGATCTCGGCATCACGCCGCACGTCCCGCACCCGCACCCATCCGCCGTCCACGGTCAGCGGCTGCACTGTGCGCGACTCCGTCCCCCCACGCGGTCCCGCCATCACGAGCTCCACCTCGGTGCCGGAGCGTGCCGCCACCCGCAGCGCCTCCAGCACCTGTGGCGGCTCCGGAACGTCCGTCCCGCGGTCGGCGAGCAGCCGCCGGGCTCGCTCCTCCCCGGTGCGCATGTGCCGCACGGTCTCATCCAGATCCGTGGCGTCCGGCCCGTCCGCTGCGTCCTGGGAGTCCGGGTCCACCGCCGGGTGTGGCGCTCGCGCCCGGCTCACCGGCACCGCCACCACCGTGCCGTCGGCGGCCTCCAGCACCGGGTTCGCGCCCGCATCCCGCAGCGCCGCCACCAGTTCACCCGGTTCGGCGCGGGCAATCAGCACCGTCGGAGCGATCGCCCGCAACCCCAGGCCAGCGAGCATCGGCGCCCCCAGTAGCCGGGCGGCGGTCGCCTCGTCCACCCGTACGTAGGACCGTGCCGCACCCACCCGCACCTGCCCGTGCGTGCGTGCCGTGTCATGCACCAGATACTCCAGCGGTTGCGGCACCTGCCGGGCCACGCCGCGCAGCCGTTCCAGCAACTCCTGTGCCGTGTCGCCCCTTTCCAGCGCCCGCCGGATGCTGCCAGCGGTGAACCGAACCGTCACCGCGGCACCGTGGCTCTCCACTTCCGCCGCATCGGCTAGCAGCTCCGCCAGTGCCCGTCCCGGCCGCCCCGGGACGATCCCGGTCAGATCTCCCTGCAGAATCAGATCCTCGACGGCGGGGGGTAGCTGAGCGGTGAACGATTGCGCCAACCTTTCGCGCACCTGGGCGCGCTCATCCTGGTAGTCGGCGGGGCTGGGCCGTTCCGCTTCATCCCCGTACGCCGCGAGGAGAGCGCGGCCGGCTTCGGTGACCGCCCCCGCCCCTGTCAGCCCGAGCGCACCAGCCTCGGCGAGCACCGCCGTCACGGCAGTCTCGGGCGGAACCGAACGTGCACTGAACCAGGAGAGCCGTTCGCGTACGGCGCTCACCTCCGGCGCACTTCCGGGCGGCCATGCCGCCACCGCGGCCAGCACCCGACGGCGCAACACCGGCGCCCAGTGACGCTCCAGTGCCGGGCCGAGCGCCGACCGTAGCGTCCCGCGGTCATCGCGCGTACCCGCCAACCAGGGGGTACGCCGCCACCCGATCCAGCCGAGCACCAGATCCGCCCACCGCTCGCCGATCTCCTCACCGGCCCATTCCTCGGCCGCCACGGTCGGTGCCCAGGCAGTCCCGTCGTCGTCGTGGATACGCCCGACCAGTCCAAGCATGGTGGCGAGCTCCACCGCCAGCACCGCGCGCTCCGACGTCGCACTGATCCGGCTCGCCAGCTGCCGCAGCTCGCGTACCCCGACCCCGCCGGCTCGCAGCACCCGTGGCGGCTCCTGGCCCCAGGCCGTCAGCGCCTTGTCGATCTGACCGAGCAGGGTCTCGGCGGCGCGCACCGACTCCGCGGCCACGGTCTCCTCACCCCGGGTGGGCGCCTCGGCCAGCGGGGGAGCCCCCTGCAGCCCGCGAACCAGCCGGCCGCCCCGGGCGGCGATCCCGACCTCGCGTGGGAGTACCAGTTCCGTGCCTGAGCGGCGGACGAGCACATGATGATCGAGCAGCCACCGGGCCGCCGCCGGGATGTCGTGGGCCACGGTGCCCACCGGTGGCCCCCAGGTGAGGGCCTCCAGCATCCGCCGAGCGCCGTCCGGTGCGCGGGCCATCGTCTCGGTCAGAGCGTGTGCCGTGGTCGGCCAGCCCGCATCCGCCCGCACCGACAGTTCACCCAGCGGCGGACCCAACCCGAGCGGGTGGGAGCCCACGGCCTCAGCGAGCCCGGGTACGGGACGGAAGGTTCCGCCGTCGGAGACCACCAGGGCGAGTTCGGTGAGGATGGTGAGATACGGCGCAGCCTCGGCCCCGACGGCGGACGAGACCGCCTCGGACGTGCAGCCGGGCTGCAGCAGCACGAGCGCCTCGGCAACCACGCAGGTCGGGGAGTCGAGCGTGCCCAGGGCCCGTGCGAGCGAACCACGCGCCGTCGCCCGGCTCGCGAGCGCCGTGATCGACGTTGGCGGCGGGGAGGCCAGGTCCGGCCGGTGGCGCAGCAGTGAGGCGATCCGGGCGTCGTCCCAGGAACGCAGGACCTCGGCGAGATCGGGCGCGGAAGACACACCGGTGGACATCCTGCCCAGTCTACGGACCCACGGAGTGCCGGGCGGATCAGGACCCGTCTCAATCAGGTCGCCCAGGCCCGCTCCCGGCCGGTAAACTCGGTGTACGGGTGCGCCCAGGGCGCGCCCGTTCGTTCGATCCCGTCAAGAGTCAGGACATTCTCGTGCCCACCGGCAAGGTCAAGTACTTCGACGCCGACCGTGGTTTCGGCTTCATCGCCGCCGATGACGGCGGCGAAGTCTTCCTGCACGCCTCGGCGCTGCCCACCGACGTCACTGCGCCTCGCAAGGGCAGCCGTGTCGAGTTCAGTGTCGCCGACGGCCGCCGCGGCCCGCAGGCGCTGTCGGTGACCCTGCTGGACCCGGTCCCGTCGGTGGTGCGCGCCAAGCGGCGCCCCGCCGACGAGATGGCACCCATCGTGGAGGACCTGATCAAGTGGCTCGACAAGGCCGGCGGCCGGCTGCGCTCCGGGCGGTACCCGGACTCGGCGGACTCGGCACGTCTGGCGAAGCTGCTGCGAGCCGTTGCCGACGAGTTCGACGCATGACCCTGACTCGCGCGACGAGTCCGCACCCGCCGATGGAAGGCACCTCATGAGCACCGTCACCTTCACCGGAAAGGCGCCCTCGAGCCGACGCTCCACCAAGGACGCCGTGCTCGAAGGCGCGGTCGAGGTCGCGCGGGAGGCGCTGAGCTCCACCACCGACGGTGTGGGGGAGCACCTCGGGTTCGAACTCGAGTCCGAGCGGCTCGGGATCCACTGGTTCGCGGCCACGATGCCCGGCTACCTCGGTTGGCGTTGGTACGTCTCGGTCTCGCGAGCGCCTCGTTCGCGTACCGCGACCGTGTGCGAGAGCGGGCTGTTGCCCGGCGACGGCTCCCTCCTCGCGCCCGCGTGGTTGCCATGGTCGGAGCGTCTTGCCCCCGGTGACCTCGGCCCGACCGACCGGCTCCCGCATGTGGCCGATGACGAGCGGCTCGAGCGCGGATACGTCGCCACCGGCGAGCCCGAGCTGGACCGGCTCGCCATCGTCGAACTGGGACTGGGGCGCGACCGGGTGATGAACGCCAAGGCACTCGATGCTGCGGCCACCCGCTGGTACCACGGCTCTCAGGGTCCGGAATCCAGCGGCGCGCGCGTCGCCGGGAAGTCCTGTGCGGCATGCGGCTTCGTCGTGCCTCTGGCAGGCTCGCTCGGCCAGCTCTTCGGGGTGTGCGCCAACGAGTGGTCGCCCGACGACGGCAAGGTCGTCTCCCTCGACCACGGATGCGGGGCGCACTCCGAGACGGATGTGACGCCGCAGGGACACGAGTGGTCCCAGAGTGACCTCGTCGTCAACGAGCACGGTATCGACGTGGTGGAGAGCACGGACGTCTCCGGGGCCACCCCGGAGCCCGAGGCCGCCCCGGAGCCCGAGGCGTCTCAGGAGTCCGGGGGTGCTCAGGAGAGTGAGGCCACCCAGGAGACTGAGGCCGCCCAGGAAATCGCGGATGAGACGGCCTCGCCGAGCGGCTCCTGAATTCTCCACCTGACCAACCGGCCAAACCCTCGCTACGCTGGGAACTCGGGCATCGGCGTTCGGGAGTCGGTGCCGTGACGAGAGGATGGACCCATGAAGGGCAACTCGAGGGCACGTCGCACGATCGCAGCTGTCGTGACGGGTATCGGTCTGCTGCTTGCAGCACCCGTCGCAGCCGGGGCGACCACACTTAATTCTGATGCACCGGTCACGGCCGGCGGATTCACGATCCAGGGTGGAGGGAACGGGGCAGACGAAGAAGTCATCTGAACCTCCGGCTCGCGGTGACCGGTCTGGTGTTCCGGGCCGGTCACCGTCAGCCACTCCTCGTTCCTCCACCGCCGAGGGCCAGGCGCTGCGCCCGCTGATCCGCGGGGTGTATCTGCCGGCCCTGCTCTTCAGTGTCGGTATCGGTGCGATGACGCCCATGGTCGTCGTCAGTGCCACCGCACTCGGAGCCGATGGCGCGACCGCCGCCCTGCTTGCGGCTCTCATCCCGGTCGGTCACATCCTCGCCGACCTGCCCGCCGGCGCGGTCACGTCCCGCTTCGGTGAACGTGCCACGATGATCGGCTCCTCCGCGGTGGCGATGGTCGCCCTGGCCGCGTGTGCCCTCGCGCCGAACCTCGTGGTGCTCGGCGCCGGCGTGCTCGTCGCCGGAGGTACCGCCGCCGTGTACGGGCTCGCCCGGCAGGCCTATCTGACCGAGGTCATCCCGCCGATGCAGCGTGCCCGCGCACTGTCCTCGCTCGGCGGTGTAGGCCGGATCGGGATCTTCGTCGGCCCGTTCCTCGGTGCCGCACTCGTACTGGGACGCCCCGACCCGGCGCCCTCCTACTGGCTCGCTGCCGGCACCTCGCTGCTGTCCGCACTCGTGGTCTGGCGCGGCGCCCCGCACGAGACGCCGCGCCACCACACCCCTGACCGCCCCCGGGCCTCCACCTGGTCTGTGCTGCGTGATCAGCGTGCCATCTTCCTCACTCTCGGGGTCGCCGTCGTGCTCGTGGGCGCCATGCGCGGAGCCCGGCAGACTGTACTGCCGCTGTGGACGGAGAGCCTCGGTTACTCCCCGGCCGTCACCAGCATGATCTTCGGAATTGCCGGAGCCGTCGACATGCTGCTGTTCTACCCGGCCGGCAAGATCATGGACCGGATGGGCCGGCTGTGGATCGCGATCCCCTCGATGCTCGTCACCGGGATCGCGATGCTGTTCCTGCCGTTGACCGACGCACTCGTGACCGTGGGGATCGTCGCCGTGCTGCTGGGGCTGGGTAACGGGATCGGCTCAGGTGTGCTGATGACGTTGGCGGCCGATACCGCCCCCGAGCACGGCCGCCCACAGTTCCTCGGCGTCTGGCGGCTTTACTCCGACGCCGGGATGGCCACCGGCCCGCTCGTCGTCTCTGCCGGTGCCGCTCTCGGTTCCCTCGCCGCGGGGATCGCGGCCACCGGCGGGATCGGGTTGCTCGCCGTGCTGGCGCTGTGGCGCTGGGTGCCACGCTGGAGCGTGCACGCGAACCGGACCACCCGCCGTCGGGCAGGTGTCGGGTGAGCCGCCGCCTGGAGATCGGTGCGGCGCGGCTGCCCGGCTGGATGGCGCGGTTCGCCGCGCGGCACCCGGGGGCCACCGCGCAGGTCACCGCCGACGGCGTCCGGCTGGACACCCCGGACGGCGCCTGGGCGGAGGTCACCGCCTGGCCCGGGATCAGGCCGGAGCCATCGCCCACCGGCCTGATCGGCTGGGATTCCCTGGCCGACTGGGCTGCGGGGCCGCCGGCCTGTGCGTTCGTGCTGATCCGCCGTGGCGGATGGGCGGTCGGCCTGAGCCAGGGTGACCGGCTCGTCCGGCACCGCACCGGGCGGCGGTACGTGCAGTCGCGCACCGCGGCAGGTGGGTGGTCCCAGCAGCGGTTCGCGCGGCGGCGCGGCAACCAGGCGGATGCGCTGGTCGTGCATGTGGCGGGCGTGGTTGAGGAGCTGGTGGGGCAGTGGCGGGACGACCCCGGGCAGGGCGATGTCAGTTCGGGTGGTCTCGCGCTGAACGGTCTCGTGCTGGGCGGTCTCGTGCTGGGCGGGGACAAGGCGCTGGCCTCGGCGGTGCTCGCCGAGCTGCCCGGCGCAGGTGCGGGTCCTGGCAATTCCCGAGCTGGCAGTTCCCGAGCCGGCAGTCCCGCGACCCTCATGGCCGACCTGCCCCGGCGGGAGCTGTACGACTTGCCCGACCCACGTCTGGTGGTGCTGCGATCGGCTTTGACACGGGCGCGATCGGCCGTCGTGACGATCGATGACCCGGCTCTGAGGTGAGGATGCTCAGCGCCCGAGGCGGAACAACGACTCGTCGAGCATTCGCACCACACCGGTGAGGGTGGCATCGGCACCCAGGCGCGCCGGTTCGATCACCAGTGACCGGGTCATCATCGGGTGCGACCCGGCGTAGAGCTGGCTGCGGATCGCGGAGACGAACGGCTCCAGCGTCGCCAGCGCTCCGCCCAGGTAGACCGCCCCCGGGTTGAAGAAGTTCACGACGGCGCACAGCACCTCACCGAGCTGCCGACCGGCGGTCCGGGCGAGGGTGGTGGCGACGGGGTCGGCGTCGCGCACGCGGTCGAGAACGTCTGCCGTCGTCGTCACGTCATAGCCCTGTTCACGCAGCAACCGCACCAGCGCAGACCCGGAGGCGACCGTCTCCAGGCAGCCGTGATTGCCGCACGAGCACGGCGTCTCACCCGCGGCGCTGACCCGCGTGTGGGTGATGTCTCCGGCCACCCCGCCGGCGCCGTGGTAGACCGATCCGTGCACCACGATGCCCGCTCCGATCGCGGTGCCCGCCTTCACGGTGACGGAGTGCTCGACTCGTTCGGTGCGAGCGAAGTGTTCTCCGAGGGCCATCGCGTTCGCATCGTTCTCCACGACGACCGGCACTCCGGTCGCCTGCTCGAGCAGACCTCCGATGTCATGACCCTGCCAGCCGGGCATCCGGGACGGACTCTCGACCGTACGGCGGGTCACGTCGACCGGTCCAGGTAGCGAGATCCCGGCACCGACGAGCTGCCCGTCGACGGCCGGTCCGGTGGCGAGTGTCGTCAGCCCGGCGGCGACTGCGTCGATCACAGCCGGTGCCCCCTCGGTCAGATCAACGGGGATCTCGGTGGTCGCCACGATCCCGGCGCCACGGCGCACCAGTCCGATCCGGGCGTGCCCGCCGCCGAGGTCGATCGCGCCGAGGTACTCGTCCCGGTCGGTCAGGCGCAGTTCCCGGGGGCGGCGGCCACCGCTGGACTCCCCGGCCGGCCCTTCGACCAGGTGCCCCTCCGTCAGGAGCGCCTGGACGTGCTGGGAGACGGTTGAGGGTGAGAGGTCGAGCGCCTCCGCGAGCTCGCGTCGCGATCGAGCCCGGCCGGATCCGATCAGCATCAAGATCTCGTCCTGGGCGGCAGTGGTGCTCTTCCGTCGAGACATAGGACCAGCGTAGCGACTTCCTACGGACTTCGTGCGAAATAAACGTAACTTTGTTGTGACACTTCATGCATGGACAGGAAGAACATCGGATGTCTAGCGTATGAAGTACGTGAAGTTCTGACGTACTCCCCACCCGGGCAAAGGAGCATCCCGCACGATGGTCACCGCGCACGACTGGTTCACCCACGACCGATTCGGTCTGTTCATCCACTTCGGCCTGTACAGCCTGCTCGGCCGTCACGAGTGGGTCATGACCCACGAACGCACCTCACCCGAGGAGTACGAGAAGAACGCGCAGTTCTTCGACCCCGACCTGTTCGATGCTGTCGCCACGGCCAAGGCGGCGAAGGCGGCCGGCATGCGTTACGCCGTCCTGACAGCGAAGCATCACGAGGGCTTCGCCATGTACGACTCGGCTCTGACTGACTACAGCTCGAAGGCCACCTTCGGGCGGGACATCGTGGCCGAGTATGTGAAGGCATTTCGGGCCGAGGGCCTGAAGGTAGGCATCTACTACTCCCTCATCGACTGGCACCACCCCGACTTCACCATCGACTACCACCACCCGCTGCGCGACCGGCCCGACGCCCGCGAGCTCAACGAGGGCCGAGACATGGCCCGCTACCGCGAGTACCTGCACGGCCAGGTGCGGGAGCTGCTGACCAACTACGGCCGTATCGACTACCTCTTCTACGACTTCACCTACGTCGACGATCGCGACGGATGGGCCGGCAAGGGCCCGCAGGACTGGGACTCCGAGGGGCTCCTCGCGCTGACCCGTGAGCTGCAGCCGGACATCATCGTCAACGACCGGCTGTGGATCCCCGGTGATGTGGTCACCCCCGAGCAGTACCAGCCCGATGAGCCCATGACGCGCGACGGCGAGGAGGTCATGTGGGAGGCCTGCCAGACCCTGAACGGATCCTGGGGATACGACCGCGACAACCTCGACATCAAGTCCCCCGATCTGCTGCTGCGGATGCTGGTCGACACCGTCTCCAAGAACGGCAACCTGCTGCTGAACATCGGACCTGACGGGCGCGGTGGGATCCCGCCACGTGACCAGGTCTCGTTGCAGGCACTCGGGGAGTGGATGCGCCTGCACGAGCGGTCCGTGATCGGGGCCGGTGCCGCCGGCTACCAGGCGCCGTCGGGCACCGTGCTCACCCGCCGTGGCGATCGCCTCTACCTGCACCTGCTCACCTGGCCGTTCGGTCATGTGCACCTCGCTGACCTCGCCGACAAGGTGAGCTTCGCGCGGTTCCTGCACGACGGCTCCCAGGTGCGCGCCAGCCAGATCGACCCTGATCAGCAGGCGTGGAACACCGAACCGGGCGGCCAGGCACCGGGCACCCTCACCCTTCACCTGCCGACGACGCGGCCCGACGTGGCCATTCCCGTCATCGAGCTCTTCCTCGCGCCGGACGCGTGAGGACTGACCCACCACGAGAAACCATCCACAACGAGATTGGACGAACGATGAAGATCACCAGATCTCTGGCAGCGATGACCGCTGCCGGTGCGGCACTCGCCCTCGGCGCCTGCGGGACGCAGTCGGGAAGTGGCAGCGGAAGCGACGGCGATGGCGATGACACTGGCAGCGGCGCCTCGATCACCTGGGACATGTGGGCCGGCAGCGAGTCCGACATCGAAGCGCTCGAGGCGCAGCTCGCGATCGCCCAGGAGGAGAACCCCGACCTGGACATCTCCCTCCAGCACGCCCCGTGGAACGACTACTTCACCAAGCTGACCACCAACCTCGCCTCCGGCAACGTGGCGTGCGTGACCTCGATGAACGGCCAGCGCCTCTCCGGCTACCACGAGGCGTTCATGCCGCTCGGCGAGGAGGAGCTGGCGACCGCCGGGATCGACCCGGCCGACTTCACCGAGGGATCGCTGGACATCATGAGCTACGACGGCGAGCTCTACGGCATCCCCTACGACGTGGCAGCGATGCTCGTCTACTACAACAAGGACATGTTCGCCGACGCGGGCGTTCCCGAGCCGGCAGCCGGCTGGACGTTCGAGGACTTCGACGCCGCGCTGGACGGACTCGGTACCGACGGCACCGCCTTCGGCATGGGTATGGGCGAATTCCAGTGGATGGCCCTGCCGATCGCCCACGCCGGCGTGCAGCCGGTCGACGAGTCCGGCGCGCTGGACCTGACCAACCCCGCCTTCCTCGAGGCCTCCGAGTGGTACGCCTCGATCGCCGCCGACGGTCACGGGTCACTCCCGCCCTCGGCCTCCGACACCGGCTGGGGTGAGCAGGAGTACCAGGCAGGCAACGTCGCGATGGCGGTGGACGGCACCTGGAACGCTTCCAGCTACCTGAACAACGAAGCCGGCTTCGCCGCCGGCATGGTCGACATTCCCTCCGTCGACGGTGAGCGCCTGGGTCTGGTGCTCGGCTCGGGCTATGGCATCTCCGCCGACTGCGAGAACCCGGAGGCGGCGCTGCAGGTGCTCGGCTCGCTCGTGGGTGAAGCGGCGCAGGACCAGATCGCCTCCTCGGGTCGCAGCTACCCGGCGCGCATCAGTTCCCAGCCGCTGTACTTCGAGTCCCTCGACGAGGGTGTGCAGGACGAGGTGCAGGCCGCGTTCGAGGCCGTCTTCACCGGCCTGGAGGGGCAGCGCTCCACCGACGACTGGGCCCAGGTCAACGAGTCGATCCAGCCGAACCTGGTGACCGTCTACACCGGTCAGTCGACGATGACCGACGTGCTCGAGCAGACGCAGAGCCAGTTCGGCGACTGATCTGATGACAGCGACCGGAGCATCTGCAGCGCCGCTCAGGCGCGGACAGAGCAGGCTGCGACGGATCGAGTCCCGCCAGGCGCTGGGGTTCATCTCCCCGGCCCTGGCGGGCCTGACCGTGTTCACGATCGCCCCGGTGATCCTCTCGATCGTGATGAGCCTCTATGACTGGCCCGCGTGGGGGGACCGGACCTTCGTGGGCGGCGGCAACTATGTCGACCTGTTCACCCGCCACCCGGATTTCTGGCCGTCGTTGCGCAACTCGGCGATCTTCACACTGCTGTTCGTGCCGATGAACCTCGCAGTATCGCTGACTTTGGCGCTGCTGCTCAGCCCCCGCATCAAGGGCCGGGCGGTGTTCCGGGTGTTGTTCTTCATCCCGGTGGTCACCCCGATGGTGGCCAACGTGCTGGTGTGGAAGATGCTGCTGCAGCCGAACGGGCTGTTCAACGGGCTGTCCACCTCGATGTTCGGGATCGAGCTGCCCAGCTTCCTCAGCCACCCGCAATGGGCGATGGTGATGGTGGTGGTCATGTCCGTCTGGCAGGGCATGGGCTACAACATGCTGATCTTCTGTGCGGCGCTGGAGCAGCTCCCCGAACCGGTGTTGGAGGCCGCTCGCATCGACGGCGCGAAGGGGTGGCGGATGTTCTCCCGGATCACCCTGCCGCTGCTGAGCCCGGCGATCTTCTTCACCACGGTGATGACGATGATCACCTCGATGCAGGTCTTCGCCCAGCCGCAGCTGCTCACCGGCGGTGGCCCCGGCAACGCCACCATCCCGATCGTGATGTTCATCTACGACCAGGCCTTCACCTTCCAGCAGATGGGCCTGGCCGCCGCGGCCGCCTGGATCCTCTTCGCGATCATCATCGGCCTGACGGCGCTGCAGTTCTCCGCGCAGAAGAGGTGGGTCCACTATGAGGTCTGATGTGATCGCCGACGCCGCAGCCCGCCCGGGCGAGCAGCAGGTGGCACCTGCAGGCGTGGTTCCCCCGCGCAAGGAGAAGCAGCCGGTCACCGCCGGTGTGGTGGTCGCCTACGTCTGCGTGGTGCTGGCCGCCGTGATCTTCGCCGTGCCGCTGATCTACGCCCTGTTCTCGGCGCTCAAGCCCAATGACCAGATCTTCGCGGTACCGCCCACGCTGGTGGGAGACGAAGTGCGGTGGGGCAACTTCGTGGAGGTGTTCCGGTTCGGGCCGTTCTGGACCTATATCGGCAACTCCTTCTTCGTGGCCATCGCCGGCACGATCGTGGTCAACATCGTCTCCACCACCGCCGGCTATGCGTTCGGGCGACTGCGCTGGCGTGGCCGGGATGTGGTCTTCGTGCTGTTCCTGGTGACGCTGATGGTGCCGCAGGAAGTGCTCGTGGTGCCGATGTTCCAGCTGATGCAGTGGCTGGGGTGGGTGAACACCCCGCAGGCGCTGATCCTGCCGTTCGCCTTCACCGCCTTCGGGACGTTCCTGATGCGGCAGTTCTTCCGTGGGATTCCCTACGAGCTGGAGGAAGCCGCACGCGTGGACGGTGCCGGTCCGCTGCGCACGTTCGGTTCCATCATCCTGCCGCTGGCCCGGTCCGCGGTGGCGGTGCTGACGGTGTTCACGTTCATCAGCTTCTGGAACAGTTATCTGTGGCCGTTGATCGTGGTCAACGACTACGGCTACCTGGGCACACTGCCGATCGGCCTGGCCACCTTCTCGGGACAGTTCGGTACCCGCTGGGATCTGCAGATGGCGGCCTCGATCATCTCCATGATCCCGACCGCGATCCTGGTGATCGTGCTGCAGAAGCACCTGGTGAAGGGCATCGCGACCGCCGGGATCGCCGGCCGATGACGACAGGGCCGATGAGAGGACACACCATGAACCACCCGCCTCAGGCGGGCCGTCGCCCCCGGATCGCGATCGCCGGGATCGGCATCGAGTCCAGCGCCTATGCGGCTCACCGGGCCGGCTACCGGGACTTCCCGGTCCTGGAAGGCACGGCGGTGCTCGACCGGTATCCCTTCCTCGCCCCGGGCAGCGAGCTACGGGAGGGCGCAACCTGGATCGGCGTGCTCGTCACCAAGGCGATCCCCGGCGGGCAGGTGCTCGCCGGTGTCTACGAGGACCTGCGGGACCGGATCGTGGCGGGGCTGCGGGAGGTCGTGGCCGAGGGGCCGCTGGACGCGGTGTACCTCGATATCCACGGGGCGATGAGCGTGGTCGGGATGACCGATGCCGAAGGTGACCTGGTGGCGGCGGTGAGGGACGCCGTCGGGCCGGAGCCGTTGATCGCTGCCCCGATGGACCTGCATGGGAACATCTCAGAGCGGTTCTTCCACGAGGTGGACCTGCCCACCTGTTTCCGGATGGCCCCCCACGAGGACGCCTGGGAGACCCGCGAGCGGTCGGCGCGGGACCTGCTGGCGTGGATCGGTCGGGACGACCGCCCGGTACGTGCCTGGGTTCGGGTGCCGATCCTGTTGGCCGGCGAGCAGACCTCCACCCGGGTCGAACCTGCCCGCAGCCTGTACGGCCGTATCCCCGCGGTGACCGGACGTGCGGGCGTGACCGACGCCTCGATCTGGATCGGGTATGCCTGGGCGGACGAGCCACGCTGCCACGCGTCGGTGATCGTGACGGGGGATGACGAGGCCATGGTGGCGGCGTCGGCCGAGGAACTCGCCGAGGCGCTGTGGGACGTGCGCGAGGAGTTCGAGTTCGTCGGCCCCACGGGGAGCCTGGACGAGGCGATCGATGCCGCGCTGGCGCACCGGGCCGCCGGCCGCGCGCGGCCATACCTGATCAGCGACTCCGGCGACAACCCCGGTGCCGGTGGGTCCGGGGACGTTACCTGGACCCTCACCCGGGTGCTCGAGCGAGCTGATCTCGTGGGATCCCACGACGGCGTCCCTCGCCCCGCGCACGACCTTCCCCTCACCTACGTGGCCTCCGTCTTCGACGCCGACGCGATCGGTGAGCTGTGCCAACGCCAGGTGGGGGACGCCGTCGACGTGACAGTGGGAGCCCGGGTGGACGACCGGGTCAGCGGACCGGTGCGGGTGCGCGGCATCCTGCACGGCTTGTACACCGACCCCGTGGCGGGACGGGTGGCGGTGATCCGCGCCGGTGGGGTGCACGCGATCGTCACCGAGTTCCGCAAGGCATTTCACGCCACCGACGACTTCGCCCGGCTCGGGCTGGATCCCGGTGAGGCGGATCTGATCATCACCAAGATCGGCTATCTGGAGCCCACACTGCACGAGGTGGCCCAGGGGTGGACACTGGCGCTGACACCGGGCCCGGTGGATCAGGACATCGCCCGGCTTGCCCATGAGCGGATCGAGCGGCCGATGTTCCCCTTCGACGATTTCGAGACCGCACCACGGCTCCGGGCCGAGGTGGCCGGGAGCGGCGCGGAACGAGGCAGCCGGTGAGCGCACTGCTGGGCATCGACTACGGCGGTACCCGCACGAAGTTGTTGCTCGTGGACTCCGGGACGCAGGAGGTGCTCGACCGTCGCAGCGTGCCGACCGGGCGCCTGGCGGCGCTCGCCGACGCCGTGCGAGAGGTGACCACCGATCGGTCCGTGAGCCGGTTCGGCCTGACCATCGCCGGCACGCTGGACCCTGGCACCGGGGTGGTCGGCCGGAGCACGAACATGCCCTGGTTGGACGGCCTCGCGCCGGCGGCCGGGCTGGCCGAACAGGTCGGGATCCCCGGGGTGGCGGTGCAGGACGGGACCGCGATGGCGATCGCCGAGGCCACACTCGGCGCCGGCCGCGACGCACGCGACGTCTTCGTGATCGCGCTCGGCACCGGTGTGGCGGGCGCGCACGTGGTCGATGGGGAGGTCCGCGCCGGTGCCCACGGGGGTGCGGGCGAGATCGGTCACGTGGCGGTCGGCGCACCGCACACGTGTTCCTGCGGGCAGGTCGGGTGCCTGGAGACGCTCATCGGCGGCGGCCAGCTCGGGCGACGTTGGGAGCAGGAGCGGGCCGGCGCACAGGCTCCGGCGAGCAGTACGGCCACGGCGAGGGACGTCGTCATGGCAGCCGAGGCCGGGGATAGGGCCGCCCAGGCTGTGCTCGCCCGGGCGACCGATGGTCTCGCGCGGGCGATCCTGCAGGCGAGCGCACTGCTGGACCCGGGGGTGATCGTCGTCGGAGGTGGGCTCGCCCGGTCCCCCCGGTGGACCGTTCATCCTGCCGTGGAGGCGGCTGGCCGTGCGGCCACCTTCCACCGCCTGCCGGAGATCCGCACGGCGGCGCTGGGTGTGTGGGCTGGAGCCTACGGCGCGATGCTCGCCGCCGATACGGCAGCCGCCGGAAGCCCTCCGAGCGACTCCGGAGCGGCTCCGAGTACAAGGTTCACCGCCTCGTAGACAATCGGCAACGTCCCGTTCGCTTGCGACGGCGATCCTGCACGAGCAGACGACGCCGATGACAGGGCGAGCAAGGGGGCAGGCGATGAGGGTGCGCGCTCAGCGGGAGAGCGGAGCCGTCGCTCGCGCCGGCGGGCGAGCACGGGCCGACGAGACGAGCCGGTCCTGGTGGATGCGAGCCGACCACCCGCTCCCGCTGCAGTTGCGTCGCAGCCAGGACGGGCCGGTGCGGATCGTCGCCGCGAGTGCGTCAACGGTGCTGACCGGATTCCGCGACCCCGCCGAGGTGGCGAGTGATCTGGAACTGCTGCGCGTGCACGGGCTCGAGGACGTGATCTCCGTGCTGCGGCGCCCGGATCAGGGTGAGGCGCTGCTCTACGCGCTCGGCCTGATCTTCGCCACCGGCCGGGCAGCCCAGATCTCCCTCGCCCGGCGGGTGGCGGCGGCCGCCGCGGAGTGCACGGGCAACCCGGCGCTGCACCGGCTGCTCGGGGTGGCGCGGCACCACCCGGACGACCCCGGGTTGCTGGTGACGACGTTCCTGCACGAGAACCTCCTCGCGCCGGGGGACGTGCTCGACGTGAGCCCCGGCGCGGTGCATGGGCTGCTCGCCGGCCGGGCGCTGCACGTGGCGGCCGCGCGGGGACGTCCGATCACGGTCGGACTCTCGCTCGAACCTGTCCCCACCCAGGAGGTGCTGCAGCGGATCGCACCGCGGGTGGGCCCGGGGCGTCTGGTCCCTGGGGTGCTGCGCGGGGGCGTGCTGCGCTTCCCGCCGCTGGAGGATGTGGACCTCGTGCAGGTGGTGGGGGAGGCGTCGATGAGCATGGGCACGGCGGCGGACGTGATCGCCCTGGATGAGGCAGGGTGGGTGGACGCCGGCGGACGGGTGGCGGTGCAAGCCGGGGACACTGTGCCGGTCCCTGCCGGTCAGGTCCAGGTAGGGTCGCGCGGCCGGATGGTGCTGGTCAGCGCCACGGTGCCCGACGGTGCCAGGGTCGGCGTCTCGCTAGAGGTCTGATCGGCTCCACAGATCTGAACGGGCGGATCAGCGGGCGACGACGTTGAGGAGCTCGTCCCCTGCTCGCAGGCGGCGCAGGTTCTCGACGATCAGACGCTCAGGGCGCTCGGGACGCCCTCCGGCCGAGTGCGGGGTGATGATCATGTTCGGCGCCTGCCACAGCGGTGAGTCGGCCGGGAGCGGTTCGGTTGCAAAGACGTCGAGCGCTGCTCCGGCGATCGATCCGGACTCCAGTGCCGCCAGCAGCGCCGGCTCGTCCACGGTGGCGCCACGGCCGACGTTGACGAGCCAGGCGTGTCGGGGCAGTGCGTCCAGCACCTCGGTCCCGACCGCTCCGGTGGTGGCCGGTGTGGCCGGAAGGATGTTCACGAGCACATCGGTCTGTGGCAGCGCCGTCGGCAGCTCGGCCGGTGTGATCACCGGGTAGCCCTCACGCTCGCCCGCGGTCGTGGCGACGCCCGTGACCTGGGCGCCCAACGCCGTCAGGTAGCCCGCCAGGCGGGTGCCGATCCCCCCGAAGCCCCACACGAGCACCCGGGCCCCGGAGAGGGTGCTCAGATGCTCAGGTGCCCCGAACGGCTGGTTGACGTCCTCCCACGCGCGCCATGTCGAGTCGGCCTGTGCGAGCACCGCCTTGTCGAGCCGGCGAGCGGCGGCCAGGAGCAGGGCGAGGGTGTGCTCGGCCACCGGCGCATCGTGCAGACCGCGACCCGAGCACAGGGTGATCGCAGGATCGAAACCTGCGGCCTCGACGGCGTCTGTGCCTGCCATGAGCGCCTGGATCCACACGAGATCCGGCAGTTCGCCGGGCAGTGCACGCAGCCGTTCTCCCGGGTTTCCCCAGACCACGATCGCCTCGGCGTCGCGGTGCTCGTCCGGGATGGGCGAGTGCACGTCGTAGACCACGGTTGTGACGCCGTCGGGAGCGTGGACCTGCAGCGGGATCGAACTCGGAACCAGCAGCTTCATTCAGACATTCCTTGATCGTCGATGAGGTGGACACGGTGCGCCCACCAGTACCCGGCCGCGCCCAGTGCGATCCCCGCGACGGCGACCCAGGCATAGCGGCCGTCGGGGGAGCGTTCGGCCAGGTGCATCACGCCGAGGGTGAGCAGAGCGATCAGCCACGCGGTGGTCCCGACGAGGAACAGCGCCTTCGCGTTCACCTTCGCCGGGACGAGCTCCTTCGGGGCTTCTGGCACAGGTCGATCCTAGTGGGTGTGGGGTCAGTGTGAGTGTGGGCGCGGGGTGGTGGACAGGGTGTTCTGCTCCGGCCAGGCTTCTGCCAGGATGACGGCACATGAGCACCTCTTCCACGAGAGCCGCGACGGCGACTGGCCTGCTGGACCGATTCTTCATGATCACCGCACGCGGTTCGACGCTCGGGCGGGAGATCCGAGGCGGACTGGTCACCTTTTTCGCGATGAGCTACATCATCGTCCTGAATCCGCTGATCATCGGTACCGTCGCCGATGGTTCCGGCTCGTTCATCGGAGGGGACGAAGGACTCGCCGTGGCACGGGTGGCGGCTGCCACGGCGCTCGTCGCCGGAGTCATGAGCATCCTCATGGGCTTGGTGGCGAACTTCCCGCTCGCGCTGGCGGCCGGGCTGGGCCTGAATGCCGTGGTGGCGTTCTCGATCGCGGTCCTGCCGGAGATGACCTGGGCAGATGCGATGGGGCTGGTGGTGATCGAAGGGTTGATCATCCTGGTGCTCGTGCTGACCGGCTTCCGCGAGGCGGTCTTCCGGGCGGTGCCGAAGGAGCTGCGCACGGCGATCAGCGTGGGGATCGGGCTGTTCATCGCCTTCATCGGGTTGGTGGACGCCGGCATCGTGCGCATCCCGGTCTCGCTCGCCACCCCCGTGGAGATGGGCGTGGCGGGCTCGCTCGCGGGCTGGCCCGCGCTGGTGTTCGTGGTGGGACTGCTGCTCGCGATCGTGCTGCACTTACGCAAGGTGCGCGGTGCGCTGTTGATCGCGATCATTGCCGGGACCGTGCTGGCCGTGGTGATCGAGGCGATCGCGCATGTGGGTGGATCGGTGAACGCGGACGGTTCACCCAACTCCACCGGATGGCGGCTGAACAGCCCGGAGCTGCCGGATACCTGGGTGCGCCTGCCTGACTTCTCCCTGCTGGGTCAGTTCTCCCTCCTCGGGTCCTTCGAGAAGATCAGCGCTGTCACTGTGGTGCTGCTGGTGTTCTCGCTCCTGCTGGCCGACTTCTTCGACACCATGGGCACGATGGTGGCCGTGGGGAGTGAGGGCAAACTGCTCGACTCCGACGGGCACCCGTACGGAACCCGGCGGATCCTGGTGGTGGACTCCCTGGCGGCCGTGGCCGGTGGGGCAGGGTCGGTCTCGTCCAACACCTCCTACATCGAGTCGGCCGCGGGTGTGGGTGATGGGGCCCGCACCGGGTTGGCGTCAGTGGTGACCGGGCTTGCCTTCCTGCTGGCGACGTTCCTGGCTCCGGTGGTGGACATGGTGCCGTATGAGGCCGCTACTCCTGCGCTGGTGGTGGTCGGGTTCCTGATGATGACGCAGGTGAGCGGGATTGACTGGAAGAACGCCGAAGTGTCGATCCCGGCGTTCCTGACGATCGTGCTGATGCCGTTCACCTACTCGATCACGGCGGGTATGGGCGCTGGTTTCATCGCCTATGTGGTGATCAAGGTGGCGCTCGGGAAGGCGCGTGCGGTGCACCCGCTGATGTGGGTGACGGCGGTGCTGTTCATCCTCTACTTCGTGCGGGGGCCGTTGCAGTCGCTGGCTGGCTGAGTGGGCTGCTCTGTTCGGCTGGGTCGCGGGCTGAGTCGCAGGTTCAGGCAGGTTCGGGTACGGGCGCAAGGGGAGTGGCACACCGTCGCGAGCGGGTGTGGCCATGTCGTCGAACGAACCGGATCTGGGGTTGCCAGGTGAGAGGCGTTCGCTTAGAATGGAACGCATGTTCGACGATGCGAGGTGGGTGGGGCGCGTGAATGACGCTGCGTCCGACTCTGCGCTGGTAGCCGGGTGTGTTCAGCTCCTCGTCGAGCACCAGCAGTTGTCGCTCGCCGAGCAGCTCGCGGTCCAGCTTCCCGGCGGTGCGCTGCTGGACAGGTTGGATCTTCTCGACCTGGAAGCAGTCGACGAGGCGACATTGGTGGAGGTCGTGGCCGCAGCGCGCCGGGTCGAGGCCCGTGTGCAGGAGGTCGCGTTGCATGCTGCCGCGGAGTTGGCGCAGCGGCCGGCGATGAATCCCGAGGATCTGGCCGGCCATACCGAGGGTCCGAGCGACGTGACGGGGGACGAGCTCGCACTCCGGCTGTGTGGCACCAAGCGGGAGGGTCGCAAGCTGGTCCAGCGCGGCCGGTCGTTGCTGCGCACCCTGGAGCGGACGGGCGAAGCGCTGAAGTTCGGCTGGATCGACCTCCCGCGGGCTGCGGTGATCGCCGATGGGCTCGAGGGGGTCTCGTGGCAGGTGGCGATGGCCGTCGAGGAGGCCGTGATCGAGCGAGCCCCGCGTCGCACGGTGGCCCAGTTGCGTTCTGACGTGGCGAAAGCGCTGATCGCGGTCGATCCGGCCGAGGCTGAGGTTCGTGCGCAGGCGCGGCGTTCCGATCGGCACGTCAGTAGGCCACAGGCTCTTCCCGACGGCGTCGCCTCCCTGCGCGTGGAGGGCCCGGCCGCCGAGGTGCTCGCCTTGGACGTTGCCCTGGAGTCGACGGCTCGGTCAGCGAAAGCGCAAGGGGATCCGCGGACACTGGATCAGCTGCGCTTCGACGCGCTGACTGGACTCGGCTCGCGTGCCCTGGCCTCCGGGGTCTTCGGGGTTGATGGTGCCTGTGATGCAGTGCGAGTTGATGGACGAACCGCTGCGGGTGGCGCACCTGCCGGGCATGCTGATCGGAGCCTGGCGGGGACTGGTGTGCGTGATGGTGGTGCGGCGCTCGGAGTGGTCGGCGGACGGCGCCCGGAGATCCAGGTGGTCGTCACGCTCGAGCACCTCCAGGGTGGCCTTGCCTGTGGCGGCGCCGATGCCGATGCCGCTGAGTGCTTGTGCGCGGGCGCTCCCTGTGCCTGTGGCGGCGACGTGAACTCGATCCGGCTCGACGATGTCCCCATGCTCTCGGGCTACGGGCCCATCACCCCGACCGCGGCGCGAGCGATCGCGGCCGGCGGCATCTGGCGACGACTCGTCACCGACCCCGTCAGTCGAACGGTCGTCGATGTCGGGAGCGCCCGGTATCGACCGCCCGCGGGGATGGCGGAACTGGTCCGGGCGCGGGACGGCACATGTGTTCGGCCCGGATGTGGCCATCAGGCGCGATTCTGCCAGCTCGACCATACGGTGCCCTTCGACGCCGGTGGTCCCACTAGTGTGGCCAACCTCGGTCCACTCTGCGTGCGCGACCACCTCATCAAGACTCACGGCGACTTCACCGTGACGCAGCCGGAACCAGGCCTGTTCGAGTGGGTCACGCCGACCGGGCATCGGTACCGGCGAGAGCGCGAGGGCACCACCATCCCGGTGGGGATCGTGAAGCAGTCCGGTGACGATCCGCCGTTCTGAGACTCTCTGCGGATGAACGGGTGCGCGCCGTAGCGCCAGGTCTTTACTTAGCAAAAGTAACGAGTTATAGTAGGTGCCGCAATGGGAACTGAGCGTGCACCAGAGAGCGCCTGTGCGCCACGACCGCCGGGTGGCCTCGCCTCCCGGCTCCGGACGACGTTGCTGCGGACCTCGCGCAAGTTGCGGGCGGAGCACGCCGGGGATCTCAGTGAGGCCCAACGGGCAGTGCTGGGCGGTGTGGTCACGAACGGTCCCTTCACCCCCGGGGAGCTGGCGGCGCGAGAGCACGTCCAGCCTCCCTCGATGACCAGGATGATCCGCGGACTTGAGGAGTCGGGACTCCTGGCCCGCACGGCCCACCCCACCGATCGCCGCCAGGTGCTCGTGACCGCGACGGACGCCGGACGCGCCTACATCAAGGAGACCCGGCGCCGTCGGGACGAGTGGCTCTCGCGGCGGCTCGCCGCCCTGACGCCCGCGGAACGCCAGACCCTGTCCGATGCCGAAGAGATCCTGAGGAGGATCACCACCCAGTGAGCAGAATGTTCGCCTCGTTGCGCCTGTACAACTACCGACTCTGGTTCGCAGGCGCCCTCGTGGCGAACGTTGGCACCTGGATGCAGCGCATCGCACAGGACTGGCTCGTCCTCACCGAGCTCTCCGACAACTCCGGTATCGCCGTCGGCATCGTCACCGGACTGCAGTTCGTACCCGCAGTGCTTCTGACCCCCTACGCCGGGGTGCTGGCCGACCGCCTCGACAAGCGCAAGCTGCTGCTGGCCACGCAAGGAGCGATGGGACTGCTCGCCGCCGCGCTCGGCCTTCTGGTGCTGCTCGGTCAGGCCGAACTGTGGCACGTGTACGTCTTCGCACTGTTGCTCGGCATCGCCAGTGCCTTCGATGTGCCCGCCCGGCAGACATTCGTCGCTGAGCTGGTGCCCGCGTCGGGGCTTCCCAACGCGGTGGCCCTGAACAGCGCCTCGTTCAACGCTGCCCGGATGATCGGCCCGGCAGTCGCCGGTCTGCTGATCGCTGTGGTGGGGCCAGGCTGGGTCTTCCTCATCAACGCGGTCTCCTTCGCGGCGACCATCGCCGCGATGCTCGTGATGCGCACGAGTGAACTCCGTCAGGTGCCCCGCACCCCGCGGGCCAAGGGACAGCTGCGCGCAGGGGTCGCCTACGTGCGCCACCGCAGCGACATCGTTCTCATCATGATCGTCGTGTTCGTGGTGGGCGGCATCGGCCTGAACTTCCAGCTCACGTCCGCCGTGATGGCGAAGGTGGAGTTCGGCCGTGATGCGGGCGAGTACGGTCTGCTCGGATCCATCCTCGCCCTCGGCTCTCTCGCCGGCGCCCTGGTGGCGGCTCGTCGCAAGCGCCCCCGCGTGCGCGTGGTGATCATGGCGGCCTTCGGATATGCGATCTCGGCGACTCTGCTCGCGCTCGCACCCACCTACGAGCTGTTCGCGCTCGCGTGCATCCCCGCCGGCTTCAGCTCGCTGACGATGCTCACCTCGGCGAACGCCGCGATCCAGGTCAGTACTGACCCCGCGTTCCGCGGTCGCGTCATGAGCCTCTACGTGGTGGTGCTCTTCGCCGGCAACCCGATCGGTTCACCCCTGGTCGGATGGATCGCTGACGCCTGGGGGCCGCGCTGGTCGATCGGGGTCGGCGCCATTGCCGCCTTCGTCGTGGCTGCCGGCGCCGCAGTGTGGGCGGGGCGCAAGTGGGAGGTCGAGGTGCGCTACCGGATCGGGAAGCGGCCGCACCTGCAGCTGACCAATGCCGGCGAGCGGTCCAGTGCGAGAAGGCAGTCCCAGCCCGCCCACCCGTCCCAGCCCGTCCAGCCAGTCGAGTCAGAGCCTGTGACCGCCGTAGCTGCAGCCAGTGCACCTGATCCGGTCACTCCCGAACGAGGCGCCCAGGAGGTGGGCACGCCTGAACGGGCAGCCGATTCCGCCGATCCCGCCGCACCTCCGGCGCGCGGGTCGGCAGGCCGAGCTGCGCGGCGCCGCCGTACACCGGCGAGGCTGACGGGCACCACTCCGCGCCACTGACGTGGTGCCGGCTCAGCCATGTCGCTGCTGGACCGACGCCGGGTGTGTCCGTGGTTGGTCGGTTGTGCACTAGGGTGGTCGGTGACAAGCCCCCGGGGAGCGCGTTGGCGCTGAGAGTGCGGTCGGTACACCGGCCGCAGACCCGAGGAACCTGACCCGGTTCGCACCGGCGTAGGGAGTTGGGCACACAGATGGAGTATCGGCGTCGCCATGCGCGGGTACTCACGCTGTCGCGTCCTCGGGGGTCCATCCACGAGGAGGACCCACATGTCCCACACGAGTACACCTCCGGCCCCGGCAGCGGCGGCAGTGGCCGCGCCAAGCCCGGACGCCTACGGCATCGGCGCCCGCTTCTCGCTGCACCCGATGACCGACTCCTTCATCGACGTCATCCTCGGCGCCTTGGATGCCGCCGACTCCACCGGCCTGACGATCAGCACCGACGACGTCTCCACCCACGTCCGCGGCCGCGAGGACCGCATCCTCGCCTACCTCACCGAGGCGATCGCGCATGCCGGCCGCTCGGGCGTGCACACGGTCGCCCACGTGCTCCTCTCCCGCGGGTGCCCCGGGGAGGTGGCCTGCGAGATCGCCGACGGCGGAGCGTACGCCCCGCAGGTGCCTCAGATCCTGCGCAATGTGCCCGCCACGGGTATCCACGCCAGCGCCCACTGGGCGCTCTACCCGCTGGACGACGAGGGCACAGATCATATGGCCGGGATCTACGCCGCGATCGATCACGCCAAGCAGCTGGGCGTCTTCACCGGCTCCGAGCATTACGTGACCCGCCTGGACGGTGACCTTGCCGACGTCCTGGGCGCCGTCGTCGCCGGCTGGCTCCTGGTGGGCACCGACGTGCGGCACGTGACCACGCACGTGACCGTCTCGCTGAACTCCCCGAGCGGCCAGGCAGGTGCCCGATGAGCGCGAGGAGCCCCCACGGAGTCGGTCCGAGGGACGAGGGTCGGCGGAGTGAGGCACCGCAGGGCTCAGACCAGAAGGCGCCGATGAGCGCGAAGACCCCCCGACGGCGTCCGGTCACCTTGCACGATCTCGTCCTGCTGGCGGTGTTGGCGGTGGTGTTCGGATTCCTCTACTGGGCTCTGGTGCAGGTGTGGGGCTGGATGCAGGTGGCCATGGGCCCGCTCGGTGACCTGGCGCAGAATGTTCTCGTCGGCGGCTGGATGGTGGTGGCCCCGCTCGCCTTGTACATCGTGCGCAAGCCCGGGGCCGGGATCGTGGTGGAGATCGTCGCCTCGATCGTGGAGGTCGTCTTCCTCGCCTCCCCGGTCGGGCCGATGCTGATCTTGGTCGGTCTCATCCAGGGCGCCGGTGCTGAGGTGGCGTTCACAGCCACCCGCTACCGGCGGTACGGCTGGTGGGTGTTCGTGGCTTCCGGTATCACGGCGGCGCTCGCGAACCTGGCGCTCGGGATGGTCCGGTTCGGATGGATGGGGCAGGACTTCTTCGCCCTGCGCGTCGGCTTCCAGTTCGCCTCCGGGATCATCCTGTGCGGTCTGCTCGCCAAGGTCATCGGCGATGCGTTGCTGCGCACCGGGGTGCTTGACAACTACGCCATCGGGCGTGCGGCTCGGGAATCAGAGCGTGCGACCAGCCCCTCCGGCTCTGCCGGCACCTCCGAGACCACCTGAGCCATGGTCCTTCAACTGCGTGAGGCGTCGGTGCGCTATCCCCGTGCCGATGCGCCGGTGCTGCACGGTGTCGATCTGGACCTGGCCGCTGGCGAGCGGTTGCTCGTCCTCGGCCGGTCCGGATCGGGCAAGAGCTCGCTACTACGCGCACTGGCCGGGGTCGTGCCCGGCACGATCGAGGCCGACGTCACCGGGAGCTGGCAGGTGTGCGGTCAGGACCCGCGCACCACGCCGGTTCCCGAGCTGGCCCGTCACGTGGCCACCCTCACACAGGATCCGGCCGACCAGCTCTGCCTGCCTACTGTGGTGGACGAGGTGGGCTTCGCGCTCGAGAACCGGGCGGTACCGCCCGGGGAGATCGGTCCGCGAGTCGAGGCGGCGCTCGCAGCGGTGGGCGCCGGGCACCTCGCCGGTCGCCGCACCAGTGAGCTCTCGGGAGGTGAGGGTCAACGGGTCGCGCTCGCGGCGGCCCTCGTCGCCCGCCCGGAGTTGCTGCTCCTGGACGAACCGACCGCACTGCTGGACCCGGTCGCGGCCCGCGACATCGGGCGGCTGCTCGCCGGCCTCCCGGAGGCGAGCCTGCTGATCGAGCACCGCCTGGACGAGCTCGGTGCACTCCCTGAGCGCAGTCTGCTGCTCGGACCCGATGGGGGTGTGGCGGCCCTTGGGCGAACGGTCGATCTGCTGGCCGCCGAGGACGTCGCTGGGACCGGCACGTGGGTACCGGCGGGGGTGGAGGTGGCGCGCGCACTGCGCCGGCTCGCAGGTGCACCCTTTCAGCCCGACGCAGCAGTCTCAGGTGAGTCGCTCGGGTACGGGCTGCGGGCCCTCGACGCGAGCCTCCCACGGCCCCGGTTGGGGCCCGCGGGGTCGGCTGCGGCTGGTTCGGCTGCGGCTGGTTCAGCGCCGGCAGATGGGTGCCGGGAGCCGGGCGAGGTGCTGCTACGTGCCGACGACGTCACGGTCCGGCGAGGAGATCGTGCCGTGGTGCGGCAGGTGGATCTGCAGGTGCGGTCCGGCACCATCACGGCGGTGCTCGGCGCCAACGGCTCCGGCAAAAGCACCCTGCTGCTCGGCCTGGCGGGACTGCTCCCGGCCGACGGGGTGCGTGGCACGGGCCGGGTGGGCATGGTGTTCCAGAACCCCGAGCACCAGTTCCTCGCCCGATCCGCCCGAGGGGAGATCGAACTCGGACTGCAGCATGAGACATCCGGGAACACGCGCGACGGGCGCGCCGATGCCATCCTTGCCAGCTACGGTCTGGCCGAGGTGGCTGATCGCGATCCGTTCCGCCTCTCCGGGGGGCAGCAGCGCCGCCTGTCACTGGCCGCGATGGGCGCCATGGCTGATGACATGCTGCTCGCCGATGAACCCACGTTCGGCCAGGACCGTCGCACCACGCTCGCCGTCGCGGACCAGCTGCGCCGCATCGCCCGCCGCGGGGGAGCGGTGGTCCTGGTCAGCCACGATCTGCGCCTGGTCGCCTCGCTCGCCGACCAGGTGCTGCTATTGGCCCACGGGGCCCCGGTGGCGTCCGGTCCCACCGCCGACATCCTGACTCCGGATGTGCTCGGCCGGGCCGGTCTGCGTCTGCCACCGTTGCTGGAGGCGTGGATCGCCGACGTCCACGGCGACCCGCAGCGCCTGCCCGCGCTGCTCGACGCCCTCGACGAACTGGCCCTCGCCGAGCTCGCACGTGATGACGCGTCGCGATACCCGGACCTCGTCCCGTCGGCGCGATGAGGAGGGTGCATCGATGAGTTCTCCCGCGTTCGGCCGCCCGCTGCCGGCCGACTCCCTCCTGCACCGGCGTGACCCCACCGTCAAGGTACTCGTGGTGCTCGTGGTGTGCCTGGCGATCACCGCCGTCGTGGACCCCGTGACCCCGGCAGCGCTGTATCTGCTCGCCTGGCCTGCAGCGGTGCTTGCCGGCCGGATCCCGCCCGCCACGCTGCTACGGGCACACGTGCCCTTCGTAGCATTCGCGCTCAGCCTGCTGATGGTGAACGCAGCCACCCGGGACGGGGAGACGATCGCCCGGCTGCTCGCGGTCGATATCTCCGCCGAAGGGCTGACGATCGGTGCCGGCCTGGCGATGCGCACCCTGCTCATCGGGATCGTCTCGGTCACCTTCGTGCTCACCACCGATGGCGCCCGCCTGATGACCAGCCTGCACCAGCATCTGCGTCTCAGCGGCCGGTTCGCCTACGCCGTCCTCGCTGGATACCGGCTCCTCGAGCAGCTCCCCGAGACGTGGAGCACCATCCGTTCGGCCCAAGCCGCCCGCGACCCTCGCCGGCGGCTTCAGCACACCGGCCGCGGGCCGTCCGCCCGGCCGAAGGCGCTGGCTCAGGCGGCGTTCGCGCTGCTGGTGACCTCGCTACGCCGGGGTGAGCGGATGTCGATCGCCCTGGAGACCCGAGGATTGGGGGCGGGGTCGCGAACCATCGCTGCGCCGTCGGACCTGCGCTGGGCCGACGCCGCGGTGGCGTTCGTGGCCCTCGGTGTCACGGCCGCCGTGCTGCTGACCTCCTGGCGGCTGGGGCTGCTGCGCGGCCTGGGGGAGCTCGGCGTGTTCGGCTAGCTCGGGTCCGGCCAGCCCATCTCGATCATGTGCGTCAACGGCCCGGTCATCAGCCCGCCGTCCACCGGCAACGTCACCCCGGTGATCCAGGACGCCTCATCCGAGGCGAGGAAGGCGACGGCGGCCGCCACCTCTTCCGGCAGGCCCACCCGGCCCATCGGGTAGGCCGCCGTGATCCGCTCCAGCATGGCCTCCTGCGCCGGCCCCTGCTCGGTCCAGTTGCGGGTGAGGATGGTGCCGGGGGCTACGACGTTGGCGCGCACCCACCCGTGGTCGGCGCCGGTCGTTCTCCGTGCCTGCGGCCCGTGCGAGACGGCGATATTCGCGATCGCGTTGATCAGCCCGGCCTTGGCGGCCGAGTACGGGATGCCTCCGACGGCGCCCATCCCGTTCACCGACGCCGTCGCGACGATCCTGCCTCCCCCGGGTGACTCCAGCAGTGCGGGCATCGCCGCCTGGATGGTGCGCACAGCCCCGTGCAGGGTGGGATCGACCTGGGCGTGCCATCCCTCCTCGTCCAGGGTCTCCAGGGAGTCGAGCGCCGCCACGCCCACGTTCGGGACCAGCACGTCCAGGCGCCCGTACGCGGTTAGCGTGGCCTCGACGGCGGCGTGCACATCCTTGCGACGCGTGACGTCGCAGGTCACGGCGTGGCCGCCGATCTCGGTGGCCGTGGAGTCGGCGACGTGGGAGTCCACGTCGGCGACCATCACCCGGCACCCCTCCTCGGCGAGCCGCACGCAGATCGCGCGCCCGATGCCGTGTGCACCGCCGGTGACCAGGGCGACCCGGTCGGTCAGGCCACGCATCACAGTCGTTCGACCACGTAGTCCACGCACGCGGTCAGGGCGGCCACGTCCTCGGGGTCGACCGAGGGATACATGCCTACCCGGATCTGGTTGCGGCCCAGCTTCCGGTAGGGCTCGATGTCGACCACCCCGTTCTCCCGGAGCACCGACGCCACCCGGGCGGCGTCGACGGTCTCCGCGAAGTCCACCGTGCCCACCACGCTCGAGCGTGCCTTCGGGTCGGTGACGAAGGGCGTCGCGTATTCGGACCGCTCCGCCCAGTCGTAGAGGATCGACGCAGACCGGGCGCAGCGACTCGCAGCGAAACTCATGCCGCCGCCCGCCAGCAGCCACTCCACCTGTTCGGCCATGAGTACCAGCGTGGCGATCGCCGGGGTGTTGAGGGTCTGCTCCTTGCGGGAGTTCTCCACGGCCGCCGTCAGTGAGAGGGACTCGGGAACCCACCGCTGGGCCAGCTCCTCGACTCGTGCCAGAGCCGCGGGGGAGAGGGCTGCCAGCCAGAGTCCGCCGTCGGACCCCAGTCCCTTCTGCGGGGCGAAGTAGTAGGCATCGCACTGGTGCAGGTCGACTGGGAGCCCGCCGGCTGCGGACGTGCCGTCCACCAGCATCAGCGCCTCGGCGTCGTCCAGCCGTTCGACGGGGGCGACCACACCCGTAGACGTCTCGTTCTGAGCCCACGCGTAGGCGTCGATACCGTCCTCAGTCTGAGGCCGAGCCAGCGTCCCCGGATCGCCGGTGACAACGCTCGGGTCGGCGAGGAAGGGGGCGCGCCTGGCGGCCGTGGCGAACTTCGCTCCGAACTCACCGGTGCTCACGTGCTGGGACCGCTCGCGGATCAGCCCGAACGTCGCGGCATCCCAGAAGAACGTCGAGCCGCCGTTGCCGAGCACGATCTCGTAGTCCTGGGGAACATCGAGCAGCTCCCGCAGCCCCTCGCGCACCCGGGCGACCAACTGGCGCACCGGCGCCTGCCGGTGGGAGGTCCCCATCAGGGTCGTCCCCACAGCGGCGAGCGCATCGGACTGACCGGGACGGATCCGGCTCGGCCCACTGCCGAACCGTCCGTCGGCAGGCAGCATCTCGGTGGGCAGGGCCAGCGTCGTCATGGGGATCCCTTCGTGCGGTGAGCCGATCATCTCACCGTTGCCATCTCGTCATGTGCTTCCAAGATGTGGGCGCTCCACCCGGCCACGCGGCCGCAGGCGATCATCGCGGTGAACATCGGAGGCGGCACCTGGGCGAGGTCGAGGAGCACACTCGCCCAGAACAGGGCGTGACCGCCGTAGGCGGCGGCGGGCCGGATGCCACGCGCAGCGAGGGCCTCATACCCAGCGCGAGCGACGGCGTCGGCGATCTCCAGGCGCGGTGCCCCGAGGCTCCGGACAACCTCCCGCAGCGCCTCCACTCGCGGATCGGTGCCGTGGTAGCCGTCCTGGTGGAACCCGTAGAGGGCGCCGGCGTCCAGAGTCCGTTCCACCACGGCGCGCGGGTCGCCAGTGTGTTCGGCCTCGCGGATCAACGCCAGTGCCCGGACGGCGGCCCCTCCGCCCCGCGGTCCGCTCACCGCGGCCACCGCACCGGACAGGCACGCGGCTGCGTCGGCACCCGTCCGGGCGATCTGCCGGGCCACTGTGGTGGAGGAGGTGAGGCCGTGCTCGGCCAGCGCCACCCAGCACGCGTCTATCGCCCGGGCGTGGGCATCGTCGACCTCACCGCGCCAGCGCATCACGAACCGGCGCGCCGTGCCCTCGACCGTGTTCACCTGCCGCTGGCCGATGGCCGGCAGGTCGTCGTTGCGCGCGGACTGGGCAACGAACGACAGCGCCATCACCGATGCGCGCGCCAGATCGCTGCGTAGCTGATCCCGATCGACCTCGCCGATCGGGCGAAATCCCCACACTGGGGCGAGTTGTGCCAACGCGCTCTGCACGTCCACCCGGTGATCGCCGGTGCGTACTGTCAGCGGGAACGGCTCGGCGGGCGGAAGCGCGCGCCCCTCGGCACCGTCGACGAGCAGCCCCCAGACATCCTCGAACCCACCCCGGGCCACGAGATCGCGCACGTCCCGGCCACGGAAGTAGAGACCGCGCTCGGGGTCGACCGAGGAGATCGGTGCGGGAGCCGTCATACCGCTCAGGTTATCTGTGCCCCGGCGGTGGTCACGATCTGGTGTGGTCAAGGGCGGCTGGGACAGTAATGTGGCCTGCAGGACGTGTGGGCGCAGGCGATGGGGAGAAGGCTCGTGAGCGATCTGATCGACACCACGGAGATGTACCTGAAGACGGTTTACGAACTGATCGAAGAGGGCATCGTGCCGTTGCGAGCGCGTATCGCGGAGCGGCTAGGGCACTCGGGGCCGACGGTCTCCCAGACCGTGGCGCGGCTGGAGCGGGACGGTCTGATGGTCGTGACCGGCGACCGGCACCTGGAGCTCACCGATGAGGGCATGGCACGGGCGACGCGGGTGATGCGCAAGCACCGGCTCGCCGAACGGCTGCTGACCGACGTGATCGGGCTGGACTGGCCGCACGTGCACGAGGAGGCCTGCCGCTGGGAGCACGTGATGAGCCGGCAGGTGGAGGAGCGGCTGATCGCGTTGCTCGACCATCCCGGTTTCGACCCCTACGGCAACCCCATCCCGGGACTGGAAGAGTTCGGGGAGGCGCGCCCCGAGGCTGAGCTCGGCACCTGGCTGACCGATGTGCCGGCCGGCGCGGAGTACGTGATCACCCGGCTCGGGGAGCCGCTGCAGGTGGACACCGAGATGCTCGCCGAGCTGGAGAAGGCGGGCGTAGGGCCCGGTGTGCAGGTCTCGGTGGAGCGGGAGCGGGGGCTGGTGACCCTCGCGCGGAACGGTTCTGATGTGGTGCTCGAGCTCGGTGAGGACGTCGCCAAGCACGTCTTCGTCCGTCCGGTGTAAGCGCGCGACCGTGCGCCTGGGCGTGGGCCCCTCACGACCTCGATCTGTGGTTCATGTCACAATCGTGACCGGAATGTGACATTCCCGTGATCGTCGGGGTAGTGTGTGTCCCGCTCGACGAAACCCTCCTTCGACGAGTACCTCGGACAGACGCCTAACCCTGTCACTGTCTGGGGTCACGACATACCCGTGACAGGGGCGGGGGACCCACTTCCCGGTGCACCTGCACCTCGGGGTGAAGTCCACCGGAAGACCGGCGGACCGGGTGTAACTCCCACCCGAACCCGACAGCTCACCTCGTAGGCAGCAGGAGAGGCAAGCGAAATTGACCCAGTGCACTGATCGCGCGCGGCACCGCGCAGCGCAGCGCCCCGTGACCCCCCTCACGACGTTCGGCCAGGCCGTCCGTGGCCCGGTGGGACGGCGTACGGCAGCAGCCGTGGCTTCCTCCGGCGTGATCCTCGGACTGAGCGCCTCTGCGGCGATCGCGGGTCCGGTGACTCCGGGAACTGTCCCGGTGCGAACCGCGAACCTCGCGTCGGCCGTCGTTGCTGACGACGACTCGATCGCCGTCTCCGAGGTTGTCACCGTCGCGGCTGACATCTCCTGGAGCCTCGGCACCGAGGTTGAGGTCTCCGCCGAGGCTCCGCCACCTCCGCCGCCGCCGGAGCCCGAGCCCGAGCCCGTCACCTACGAGCGTGAGACGACCACGACGGCGCAGGCATCCCGGAGCGCCGAGCGCACCGAGGTCGCCGCGGCCCCGGCGCCGACGACCGATGTCTCCGGTGTTCGCGCCCAGATCATCGACATCGCGCACCGCTACGTCGGAACGCCGTACGTCTACGGCGGTAGCACTCCTTCCGGCTTCGACTGCTCTGGGTTCACCCAGTACGTCTACGCCCAGGTCGGTATCTCCCTGCCGCGTTCCTCCGGTGCGCAGGCCGGTGCCGGGTACCGTGTGTCGGCCTCCGAGGCGCTCCCGGGCGACCTGGTCTGGTGGCCTGGTCACGTCGGAATCTACCTCGGTGGCAACCAGCACATCGCGGCTCGCAACCCCGGGACGCCGCTGACTGCTGGCCCGATCTACAACTCGAGTCCGTCCTTTATCCGCGTGGTCGGCTGAGAACAGACCTCCCGAACGGGCCCGTTCCTGGACTTCCAGGAGCGGGCCCGTTCGTCGTCGGGTCCCAGTTGGTGACGCCGTGCGGGGCGGCGGAGGCGCAGCCCGGTCAGAGCATGCACAATTGACCCACCAAGGTCCGCGAAGGTCGGGGGTGGAAGAGGTCATGGAACACGAACAGGTCGTCCTCGTAGGTGTCGACGGCTCTGCTGCGAGCCTCAATGCCCTCGAATGGGCTGTGGCCCAGGCGCGACGAGTGGGTTGGCGGTTGCACCTGGTGTGTGCCTACGCTCTGCCGACCTTCGCGGCTGCGTCGCTGGACGGTGGCTACGCCACGCTTGACGACACCGCTATCCGCGATGGCGCCCAGGCTGCGCTCGACGAGGCTGTGGCGCGGGCGAGCGGGCGTGGTGTGGACGTCACGAGTTCCCTCGAGACTGGTGATCCGGCGGGTGTGCTCGTCGACCTCACCAAGCAGGTGTGCCTCGCTGTGGTCGGCACCCGCGGTAACAGCGGGTTCGCCGAGCGCATCCTCGGTACCGTCTCCTCGGCGTTGCCGGCACATGCCCACTGCCCCACCGTGGTGGTTCCGCTGCACGAGGACGACGGCGAGCCCCCGCTGCCGATCCGGCGCATCGTCGTCGGGGTGGATGGATCGGACTCGGCGAAGGTCGCCCTTGACCGGGCGATCGAGCAGGCCGAGGTGTGGGACGCAGAACTTACCGCGGTCGTCGGCGTGCCGATCGGCGCCGGCGCCGGACTGCTCGGCTGGCTCCCTGCCGCCGTCGACCGTGAGGTCGTGCTGGCCGACGTCACCGAGGGTCTGAACGTCACCGTGGACCGGGCGCTGGAGGGGCGCGAACTGACCGTCCGCCGGCACGCCCTCGACGGCTCCGGTGCGGAGTTGCTGTCGGAGTTCTCCACAGCCGTCGACCTGGTCGTGGTCGGCACCCGCGGGCGCGGTGGCTTCGCCGGCATGCTGCTCGGCTCGACGTCCCAGCAAGTGCTGCACCACTCTGCCTGCCCGGTGCTGGTGGTGCCCACGCGCATCCAGGACGAGGGATTGCCGCCGATTGCCATGGGATGGAAGCGGCGCCACTGACCGACGTCGTCAGGGCGCGACCGCGCGTGCGAGCGCATCCATCATCAGGTGCAGCTCCTCCTCGGTGACGCACAGCGGTGGTGCCAGCCGGATGGTGTGATCGTGGGTCTCCTTCGCGATCACGCCGTTCGCGGCCATCCGTTCGCTGACCTCCCGCCCGGTGCGCGCGAGGACGTCCACACCGAGCCACAGCCCGATCTGGCGTACCGCCCGCACATGCCCGGAACGCAGCAGCTGGTCGGCGCGGGCCGCGAGCACCGGCGCCAGCGCGGCCACCCGCTTCTGGAAGAGCCCCGAACGCAGCAACTCCGCCACGGCGAGACCGACGGCGCACGCCAGCGGGTTCCCCCCGAAGGTCGACCCGTGCGTGCCCGGTGTCAGCCCCCTGAGCACGTCGGCGCGCCCGACCACCGCCGATACTGGGACGATCCCGCCACCGAGCGCCTTGCCCAGCGTCGTCAGATCGGCTCGGATCCCAGCGAGATCCTGGGTGAGGATGGCTCCGGTACGGCCGAGCCCTGACTGGATCTCGTCGAGAATGAGCAGCACGTCCTGCGCGTTGCACGTCTCTCGCACCGCCGCCAGGTAGCCCTCCGGGGGCACGATCACGCCTGCCTCGCCCTGCACCGGCTCCAGCAGTACCGCGACCGTCGTCTCGTCGATCGCCGCGGCAAGGGCACCGGCGTCCCCGTACGGCACGATTCGGAAGCCCGGGGTGTATGGACCGAACCCGGTACGCGCCTCCGCATCGGATGACATCGACACGATCGTGGTGGTGCGCCCGTGGAAGGCGCCCTCTGCGACGACGATGGTTGCGGAGTCGGACGGAACGCTGCGCACGTCGTAACCCCACTTGCGGGCCGCTTTGATCGCCGTCTCCACCGCCTCGGCGCCTGTGTTCATGGGCAGGAGCATCTCGGTGCCGGTCAGGGAGGTCACGGCCTGCGCGAAGGGTTCCAGCAGCTCGTGTCTGACCGCGCGTGAGGTGAGGGTGAGGCGGTCGAGCTGTGCGTGAGCAGCCGCGACCAGGGCCGGATGGCGGTGCCCGAAGTTCAGGGCCGAGTAGCCGGCCAGGCAGTCCAGGTACCGGATACCTGCAGTGTCGGTCACCCACGCGCCCTCGGCGTGGGCGATCTCGATGTCCAGCGGGTGATAGTTGGGTGCCAGGGTGGTCATCGTCTCCTCGTTCCGACGGCGTCCTCGGCCAGCCGCAGCGCTCGAGCGGTCATCAGGTGCAGGGCGGGGGCCAGGAGCGGGTGCAGCAGGCGCAGCGGTCCAGCCAGGTGAACGTCTTCGGTCCAGTCCACACGGCACGTTCGGGGACCCAGCGGGGTGACCTGGATCGTGGCCGAGCCCAGCAGCACCGGCCCGACTTTCTCGAGAGTGGCCACGCCTGGGCGGGGGTGAGGTGCGCCGTCGGGAGGGTCTGCCCGGGTGACCAGCATGACGTCTCGGAACCTCCGGCCGGTCACGGCCACGATCGTGTCACCGACCTGGGCCGGGCCGGGGCGGGCGGTGATGCGGGTGAACGGGATCAGCGACTCGTGCAGTGGGAGCGTTGTCAGGCGGTCGAAGACGACGGTCGCGGACCCGGGGAGTACCCGGGAGGCAGTGGTGCAGGTCACCGGGCTACGGTCCCACGGCCGGCGTCGGACCGCGAGAGCGAGTTTCGCGCGCTGGCACGCGGGCGAGGTAGGGTTTCGGTGGTCCGCCCCCGTAGCTCAGGGGATAGAGCAACCGCCTCCTAAGCGGTAGGTCGCGCGTTCGAATCGCGCCGGGGGCACCGAGGCGCTTGCGCCGTGTGCCCACGCGGGATTCGGGAGGAGCGTAGCGACGGTTCGCGCCGGGGGCACCGAGGCGCTTGCGCCGTGTGCCCACGCGGGATTCGCCGAGGGGCGTAGCGACGGTTCGCGCCGGGGGCACCGAGGCGCTTGGTGCGGCATGATGGCCCGATGGCTGGACCACGACCCTCCCCGGACGTGCACCGCGTGACGCCGATGGGGGTGCCCGCGATCCGGGCGGCCGGACCCTGGGCCAGGCTGTGGCAACCGTTCTGGGCGGTTCCGCTCGCGATCTGCCTGGCGGCCGTGCTCCTCGGCGCGGCGATGCCTGAGATCGAGGGCGCGTTCGCAGGTTCTTTGCCGCAGATCTTCGATGGTGGCCCCGAGGGTGCCCGCAGCGTGCTCAGCACGATCGCCAGCGCGATGATCTCCGTGACTGGTCTGGTGTTCTCGATCACGATGGTGGTGCTGCAGCTGGCGAGCAGTCAGTTCAGTCCCCGGGTGCTCGGCAACTTCCTGCACAGCAGGGTCACCCAGATCACGCTCGGGGTGTTCGCGGCCTCGTTCATCTTCTCCCTCACGGTGCTGCGTGCGGTGCGCAACGCTGATGGTGACCAGGAAGCGTTCGTGCCGCAGATCTCCGTAGGTCTGGCGCTGCTGCTGGTGGGGCTGAGCCTGATCTCGTTGATCGCCTTCATCCGCGAGATCACCACCGCGATCCAGGTCTCACAGGTGATCTCCGATATCGGGGACACCACCGTACGGTTGGTGGAAGGGATGCGGCCCGAGCCGACGGGGGAGGACCAGCACGTCACCGGCAAGTACGCCGAGCCGGACGAGTCGGTGACCTGGGCGCCCGACCCCGACCAGCCCCGGCACCCGGTGCACATGGGCTCACGGCACGGCCACCTGGTCTCCATCGACTACGCCATGCTGCTCGCGATTGCGACCGAGTTCGATGTGATCGTGGCGTGCGAGATCGCCGTGGGTGACTTCCGCGCCGAACAGCAGCCGCTCGCCACCATCTGGGGCAGGTCAGTGGACTCGGCTGGCGGCGATGAGGTCACGGCCGCCGAGAACCGGGTGCGGTCAGCGTTCGCGTTCGCCACCGAGCGCAGCATGCTCCAGGACCCGGCGTTCGGGATCCGCCAGCTGGTCGACATCGCCGAACGCGCCCTCTCGCCCGGGATCAACGACCCCACGACGGCCGTTCAGGTGATCGACGAACTTCACCGGATCCTGCGCCCGCTCGTTCAGCAGCCGGACGCCCGCCCGTACATCACCGATGGCGACGGCACACTGCGTGTGGTGCACGCGCCTCCTGATGTGGAGACCCTGCTGCGCCTTGCCGTGAGCGAGATCGTCCACTACGGCTCCGGCTCCGTGCAGGTTCCTACCCGGATGCGCGCCATGCTGGATGACCTGGTGGCCATCTGCCGTGTCGAGCACAGGCCCGCCGTGGAGGATCTCGTTCGACAGCTCGACCCCTCTGAGGCGCCCCGGTGACCGGTGCGCATCACGAGATGGGTGTTCAGCGGCGGGTCAGCGCGGAGAACGCACGCATTCTCGTTAGCGTGGGTGCGTGAGGTCCGTCCGCCTGCCCCGACCCGGTGGCACCCGTGCCACCGATGAGCCGACCCCAGACACGGGCCGGCTGGACGCCTCAGAACCGCACGACACCCCGCGCGAGCGGGAGGTCGCCGCAGCCGTGGCCACCTGGCGTGGCAGGCTCACCGACCTCGTCGGAGGCAGCGCGCTGTGGGATGTCAATGCTCTGGGGGAGGCGATGGTGGAGCTCACCGCCGCCCACCCCTCCGGTATCGCCCAGCTGTACGCCGGTCGCAGCACCCCGCTGAGCAATCTGGTGCGAGAAGGATCGGCTCTCACCCAAGCGCGCCGCCGCGCGCGGGTCGTGGTGGCCCGTACCGAGGAACTCGCGCAACGGTTCGGGGTCGCCCCCACCTATGTGGCCATGGGCGTGGCGACATGGGAGTCGACCACTGCAGGGGAGCCTGCCGGTGCGGATGCACGCCCGTTGGACGCGGACGACCTGGCGCACCATCGCACGGGTGACGACGTCGATCTGCTCGATCCTGGTTCGGTGCCCGCGGTCCCGGCGCTGACCGCCGAGCCGGAGGACATCGTCCCGCGGACGGTGCACGCGCCGGTGTTGCTGCGTCCGGTCCGGGTGCGGGTGCACGGATCCGATGCCGAGATCGACCTGGAGATCGACCCGGCGGTGGAAGTGAACAGCCTCCTCGTGCGGGACCTGCGGGCCGCCGGTATTGATGTGGATGCCTCCGAAGTTGCGGGATCGACCACGACTGCGCATGGATTCTCCCCACGCCCAGCGCTGGAGCGGATCGCCGAGCTGGGCGCCGCGCTGCCAGGGTTCCGTCTCGAGCCCCGCATCGTGGTCGGAGCCTTCGTACACCCTGGGCAGGCGCTGGCCGACGATCTGGACACCCAGCAGCGTGAGCTGGCCACCCACGACGTGGTCGCGGCGCTCGCCGGCGTGGAGGGTGCGCGGGCGGCTGTGGCGACCGATGTGCCCGAGCCCGATCCCCAGGATCGTGATCCGGACGACGAAGCCGGGGTAGGCGATCTCGATCCCGGCCAGCAGGACGTGCTCGACGCTGTCGCTGCGGGCGGTCACCTGCTCGTCGACGCTCCGCCGGGGACCGACAGTGCCGCCACGATGGCCGCCGTCGTCGCACAGGCTGCCGCCGACGGGCGTCGCGTGCTCTACGTGCCCGGGACCCGGCGCGCGGGCCAGGCGCTCCTGGACGCGATGCGTGGCGCCGGGGTGAGCGACCTGGCGCTGGATCTGAGCAACGACCCACGCTGGCCGAGCACCGCGGCGGCACGCCTGATCGACGGGCTGAACCCGCCCGAGCCGGAGATCGATACCGAGACCCGTGCTGCCGAGCGTGCCCGGCTGCGCCAGGCGCGACGGGATCTCAGCGACCACTTGACCGCGCTGCACGCGGCTCGGGCGCCGTGGGATGCCTCCGCCTACGATGCGCTGCAGGCGCTCGCCGAGCTCACCTCCCAGCGTCCCGGCCCGCGCACTCAGGTGCGGGTGGCCACGCGGGCGGTACGGTCCATGTCCGAGCAGGATCGCCAGCACGCCCGCGAAGAGCTGGCCCGGGCTGCTGCACTCGGCGCGTTCCGCCTGCGTGCGGCCGACACCGCCTGGTTCGGTGCGCGACTGTCATCCGCGGAGCACGCCACCGCCACCCTCGAGCGTGTGCGCGAGTTGGGTGAGTTGTTGCCCGACCTCCGCGCCCAGATCGCCCGGACTGCTGCTCAGACCGGGCTCGACGAGGCGACCACCCTGGAGCAGTGGTCCGAACAGTTGCTGCTGCTGGACGGTATCCGTTCCTCCCTGGACGTCTTCACCCCGCAGGTGTTCGAACGGTCGGCCTCGGACATGGTTGCCGCGACCGGAACACGTTCCTGGCGGGCGCAGCACGATATCGCCATGGGCTGGGGTGTGCGGCGCCGCCTGAAGAAGCAGGCGCGCGACCTGCTACGCCCCGGCGGGTCCGTCGGCGACCTCCACGCCGAACTCATCGACGTCCAGGAGCGGCGCGATCTGTGGCGCCGGCACTGTGCAGGTGGCGGATGGCCCCGGCTGCCTGAGGGCATGCCCGAGATCACCCGGACCGAGGCGAAGATTGCCGGCCTCGTGAACGACCTCGATCCGGTCCTGGGCGCCACGCTCGGCGGACGCACCCTCACCGAGGTGCCGCTGGAGGAACTGGCCACCAGGGTCGCTCGTCTGGGCGCTGACGACGTCGCGCTGCGGCAGCTTCCCGAACGTGCCGCCGTCTTGGCGCACCTGAGCGACCTGGGCCTGGACGATCTGCTCGCCGACCTCACCCAGCGCCGGGTGCCCACCTCGCTCGTGGGTGCGGAGTTCGACCTCGCCTGGTGGTCGAGCGTGCTCGAGGAGATTCTCGCCGAGGACCCGGCATTGGCAGGACTGGAGACGTCCGTGCTGGAGGAGGCCGCCCTCACCCTGCGGGAGGCCGACCGGCAGCAGACCGTCTCCCTGACGGCGCCTGCGCTCGCGAAGGTGCGTGAGCGGGTCCGCTCCGCCATCGCTCACGACCGGACACGGGCACAAGAGTTCTACCGCGCTGTGCGGGGCGGAGCCACCGACCTGAAAGACCTGCTGGAGACCTACGGCGAGGTCGCCTGGGCGCCGCGGCCGGTGTGGGTGGTTCCGCCGATGGTGGTGCCGCAGGTGCTGCCGCCGGAGCGCACCGTCGACCTGGTGGTCCTCGATGCCGTGCAGCACGTGCCCACCGAGCAGGTGATCTCGGCGATCGCGCGATCTCAGCAGGTTGTCGTGGTCGGTGACTCGCGCCGCGGTGGTGCCGGTGGCGTGATCCCGCAGCTGTCGTGGCTGCCGACCTTGGCCCTGCACCCCGGCCGCGGCCGGCAGGACCCCGACGTCGCAGCGTTCCTGTCCGCTCACGGCTACGACGAGGCCGTCCGTCCACTTCCGACCCCTCCCGGTCACAGTGGCGTGCGTCTCGAACTCGTGGACGGCACCGGGATGCCGGTGCCGGGTGCCGATGTGGTCGAGAGTGTGCAGGCTGAGGTGGACCGGGTGGTCGACCTGGTGATCGACCATGCACTGAGCCGGCCGGAAGAGTCCCTGGCGGTCGTCGCACTCAACACCCGTCACGCGGACCGGGTGCGTGAGTCGGTGCTCTCGGTCGCCGCGGGCAGCGCCAGCATGTCGGCGTTCTTCGACCAGTCCCGCCCGGAGGCGTTCACCGTGGTGGACGTGGAGTCCGCGGCAGGGATGCGACGTGACGCCATCGTGCTTACGCTCGGGTTCGGCAAGACCCCGCACGGCCGGGTACTGCACCGGTTCGGTGCCATCTCCGGTCCCGACGGCGTCGCTTTCCTCGTGGATGCCCTGGACGCCGTCCGTAGCCGGTTGACAGTGGTCAGCTGCCTGGCTCCGGAGGACCTCGATCCGGAGCGGGTGCGTGCCCCTGGCTCGCAGATGCTCCGGGACCTGCTGCAGATGGCCTCAGCCGGGCAGATGAAGCGCCCGCAGGAGGACCCTGAGCTCGGGGTGGACCGGCTGCTGCTCGACCTGGCCGAGCGGTTGTGGCGGCGCGGGCTCACGGTAGTGCCGCGCTACGGCATCCCCGGCGGGATCCGCATCCCGCTGGCGGTCGGGCACCCAGCGCTGCCCGAGGAGCTGCTGCTGGCCGTGCTCACCGACGATGAGGACTACATGGCTGAGCCCAGTCTGCGTCGCCGTGACCGGCACTGGGTGGAACGCCTCGTCGATCGCGGGTGGAAGGTGTGCACCGTGTACTCTTCCGCCGTCTTCATGGATCCGCAAGGTGAGGCCGATAAGATCGCCGACGAGCTCGAGCTGATCGTCTCCGAACGCACCGGGATCCCGCCCGAGGAACGGCCCGCGCCTCCGCTCCGCTGGGACGAGTCCAGCGACGAGGGCAGTTCCCCGCTGGCAACCACCTCGGCAGCAGCACCCTCGGTGGCGACCACGTCCGCGGTGACCACCTCGGCCAGGGGTGTGGCGATGGTCGGCCAGGCCGGAGCGTCAGAGGTGCATGCGCACGTGCAGGCAGGTATTGCCTCCGGAGGATCCGAGCACGCGGACGACAGCGCAGACGAACGTGGTGAACGCCCCGACGTTCCCGCAGGGCAACCGTTGAGCCGCTATGGCGACGACGAGCTCGACTCCTTGGTGACGTGGATCTCCTCCGACGGGACACCGCGGACGGTTGAGGAGTTGCGGGAGGAGCTGCGCAGCGAGCTGGGGATCGCCAAGCGCGGCACCCACGTCGATGCCGTGCTCTCGGCGGCGGTGCGCCGATCCGGGCTCGCCCGGGAGGAGTCAGCCGGTGGCGAGCAGGATGCCGTGGGTGAGCCGGCTCAGGACTCGAAGACCGGCGACGAGTCGGTTCGGCACCGCGAGGGCAAGGACTGACCGTGCCCGAGCGTGAGTGCCCGAACGGGGACGACACTACGAGCGAGCGGCCACGGCGGCGCCATCGCCGCGCAGTTCACCCCGGCACCGGCCCCGAACCGCTGGTGGACCGGCGGCTCGTTGAGTCCGGTGAGGACCGCGCCCAGCGCGGCGAAGACGGACACGACGGCGGGACACCGGATCGCTCGGACGACGAGCGCTTCCTTCGCGACGTCCCGCCGCACTGGTCCTGACCGCCTGTTGCTGTGGGCGCCGGGCCAGGATGCCCGGTTCACGAGGCCTGCCTATGGCCCCGTTCACAAGCCCCCTTCACCAGGTGTGCTCAGGAGGTCTTCGTCGCCAGCAGGTCCCGGATCTCGGTGAGGAGCGCGACGTCCTCGGCGGGGGCGACCGGTTCCGGTTCCTCGCCGCGGGCGCGCCGCTCGGCGAGCTTGTTCATCGGCACCACCACGACGAAGTAGATGGCGGCGGCGACCAGGAGGAAGTTGATCAGTGCCGTCAGGACGGCACCGATCAGGATCTCGGTCGGTTCAGTGCCGGTCTGCTCCGCCGTGCGCATGGTGATGACCCAGATGCGGTCGAGGTTCGGCTGACCGAAGATCCCACCAATGAGCGGGTTGAGCACGTTCTCGACGAGCGCCGTGACCACGGCACCGAAAGCGGCACCGATGACCACGCCGACGGCGAGGTCGACGACGCTCCCGCGTGAGATGAAGTCCTTGAATCCCTGCAGCATGGCGAGCTACCAATCTGTTCGGCGTTGCTATGGCTGATCCCCCGGTACCACGACCGCTCGCACCGGAGCGAGAGCGCTGGCACCGGACAGCACAGTAGCGGCCTCAGGATCGATGGCCACTACAACGACACCAGAGGACTCCGAAGCCGTCATGTCCAGCAGTCCATTCGCGTCGCCGGTCTCGTCCAGACGAGCCAGGACAAGAGCGTCGTCCGCGACGAGCTCGGTTCCGTGATCGCTGCCCGTGCCATCCGGGAGTTGGGTCGACTCCTGCCAGGAGGCTGACTGGTAGAGCCGGAGCCTGTCACCGACCCGCACCAGTGCCATCAGCTGTGGATCGGCCAGGGTCACCGGCACCACCACTGTTCCTGCGGGGGCGGCATCCACCAGGCCGGGGGAGACCAGCAGGGTCTCGGCCACGGGCATGCCCTCCGGTAGCCCTGCGACCAGTGTGGCACCGATGAGCGCCTCGGCCGGCAGCGCGGCCGACGGCGGATCGAGTGCGGGCTCGGATCGCAGGTCGGCCGCGGAGAGCACGGTCCCGGCCGGAAGATCCCGGGCGGCGACCGTCACCGTGCCCGTCGGCTGCGCGGGCCGGAACTCCGACATCACGAGTAGACCGGCTGCGGTCAGGCAGAGGGCAGCCAGCACGAAGCGGAAGCGCCACAGCGCTCCGATAAGGCGAGGGGACGTCGTCATGGTCCGACGCTAGGACGCCGGAGCAGGCGGTGACGGCCGAAGGCCCCGGGCTGTGGACGGGGCCGCAGCGGGCCGGCATCGGCGAGCGGGCGCCCGCTCGCCTCAGGACGAGGTGGAGGCGGCCTTCGCCGGAGTGGATGAGCTCGAGGACTTCTCGGAACTTGAGCCCGACGAGCTTGAGCCCGACGAGCTTGAGCCCGACGAGCCGGATTCCGAGGATCCTGACGAACCGGAGCTAGACGAGCTGGACTTCGTGCTCCCCGACCTCTCACTGCCGGACCGGGAGTCGTTGCGGTAGAAGCCCGACCCCTTGAACACCACGCCGACAGCCGAGAACTGCTTACGCAGGGTCGGCTCATTGCACGACGGGCACACGGTCAGCGCGTCATCACTGAACGACTGGTAGATGTCGAAAGCGTGCGAGCAGGACGAGCACGCGTAGGCGTAGGTGGGCACCTGGTCCTCCGGGACTCGAGCGGGGCCGGCCCAAGATGGCCGACGCCATAGTCTACGCCGAACCCTCACCCGCCCTCGACCGCCGCCCACCAGCGTGCTAGCGGCTCGCCCTCCGCCCCCGTGCCTCGGCGCGGATCGAGGTTCCGGCGGCTACCCTCGGGAGGGTGTCTGGGACAACAGTGCTCCGCCGAGCAGGGCTCGGCCTGGCAGTCGTGCTCGTGATCGCACTGGTCGTCGCCACGGTGGCCACCTTCACTTTCGTGCGCCGCCCGCTGCCCGACCACGGGGGCACCGCCTCCTTGCCCGGGCTCGGTGGCGCCGTCGAGGTGATTCGGGATGAACGTGGCATCCCGCACCTGTACGCCGACACCGCGACCGACCTGTTCATGGCCCAGGGCTACGTCCACGCTCAGGACCGGTTTTTCGAGATGGACTACCGGCGCCACCTGACGGCAGGGCGCCTGGCCGAGCTCGTGGGACCGGCCGAGAGCGCCATTACCGCCGATCAGGTCATCCGCACGATGGGATGGCGGCGGGTGGCCGAGCAGGAATGGGACCTGCTCGAACCCGAGACCCGCACCTACCTGACCGCCTACGCCGACGGGGTGAACGCCTACCTCGCCGAGCGCTCGCCCAGCAGCCTCGCCCTCGAGTACACCGTGCTCGGTCTCCAGGTCGAGGTTGAGGACATCGCACCATGGCACCCGGTGGACTCCCTCGCCTGGCTCAAGGCCATGGCCTGGGATCTCGTGGGCAACTACGGTGAGGAACTCGAACGGGCCGCCGCGTACGGGCAGACCGGTGACGTGGACATGGTTGCCCAGCTCTTCCCGGAGTATCCAGCCGAACGGAACCTGCCCATCCTGCCGACCGCCGCCGAGATCGAGGCGAATGCTCAACTCGCCGCGGACGCCGATTCCACAGCGAGTACCGGTACCGACGCCGATGCCTCGGCGCCCGGAGGAGCCACCAGCACCGAGGTGCTCACCACCGACGCCACTGCAGCGTTGGAGTCCACGCTCTCGGCGCTCGCTGCCGTTCCGCACCCGCTCGGCAGCGGCGACGGTATCGGCTCCAACTCCTGGGTGGTCTCCGGCGAACACACCGAGTCCGGGCTGCCGCTGCTGGCCAACGACCCGCATCTGAGTCCGTCCGTCCCTGGCATCTGGTACCAGGCTGGGCTGCACTGCCGCAGCACTGGCCCGGAGTGCCCCTTCGACGTCAGCGGATTCACCTTCGCCGGGATGCCCGGGGTGATCATCGGTCACAACGCGGATCTCTCCTGGGGGCTGACGAACCTGACCGCCGATAGCAGCGACTTCTTCCTGGAGCGCACCTACCCGGACGGCACCTACCTGTACGACGGTGGGCGTCAGCGCCTCACCGAACGGGTCGAGACCATCGAGGTCAACGGGGGTGAGCCGATCGAGCTGACGATCCGATCCACCGAGCACGGTCCGATCGTCTCCGACGTGCTCACCTCGACCCGGGAAGCCGGCCAGATGCCGCTCCCGGAGATCTCACCACCGCCAGGCAGCGGCGGTTTCGCGGTGGCGCTCTCCTGGACGGCGCTGGAACCGGGCCGCACCATGGACGCGGTGTTCGCGATCAACACCTCCGCTGGTGCCGATGACATCGCCGCCGCGGCCGCCCTGTTCGAGGTGCCGACGCAGAACATCGTGTTCGCCACGACCGCCGGTGACATCGGCTATCAGGCGCCGGGTCGCATCCCCGTGCGCGAGGAGGTGCAAGACGGCGTGGTGCCCGCCGACGGGTCGTGGCCGCGACCGGGCTGGGATCCGCGTTATGACTGGCAGGGGTACCTGGATCCCGCCGATCTGCCCTCCGTGATCAATCCGGACTCGGGCGTGATCGTGGCCGCCAACCAGCCGGTGCTCGCTCCCGAGCGGTATCCCGACTTCGGAAGCGATTTCGCGTACGGTTACCGGGCGCAGCAGATCTACGACCGGATCTCCGAGATGGTGGAGACCGGTCCCGTGGGCGCCGAGGAGATGGCGCTCATCCAGGCCGATGAGACCGACCCTGCGGCCGAGATGCTGGTGCCGGTGCTGCGCGACATCGAATTCGCTGACGAGGACTTCGCCGATTCCGAGCTCGATGCGGACTTCGTGAACGAGGCGCTGGACCTCTTCGAGGACTGGGACTACGTCAACGACACCGACTCCGCCGCCGCCGCGTACTTCGCTTCCGTCTGGGCTAACCTCCTGCGGCTGACGTTCTGGGACCAGCTCCCTGCTGACCACCGTCCCAGTGGTGGCAGCCGGTGGATCGAAGCGGTCCGCGGTCTCCTCGCGGATGAGGACAGCCCGTGGTGGGACGACCGAGCGACGCTGAACGTGGTGGAGCAGCGCGACGAGGTCCTGGGCGAGGCGCTCATCGATGCCCGGGTCCAGCTGACCGTCTCCCTGGGCAAGGACCCCCAGGACTGGCGCTGGGGCGGGGTCCACACCTTGACCCCCACCCACGAGGTGCTCGGAGGCGATGCCGCACCCGCGATCGTGGCCGACTACATGAACTTGCCTACTGCCGAACTCGGTGGCGGGCCATCGATCGTCAATGCCAACGGCTGGCGCGCCGACGCCTGGACCGAGGGCTACCCGGACTTTGCTGTGACCGCGGTTCCTTCGATGCGGATGGTGGTCGACATGGCGGATCTGGACGCCTCGACGTGGGTGAACCTCACCGGCAGCTCCGGGCATCGGGCGTCAGGTCACTACGGCGACCAGTACGAGGCCTGGGCAGCTGGGGAGACGTATCCCTGGCCCTTCAGCAGGAGCGCGGTCGAAGCGGCAGAACAGCAGCGGCTCACGCTGCGACCCTGACGCGCGACTGTACCCGGCGTGATGCGGCTGAGCGTCGGTGCTGCTGAGTACCTCAGCGCCGCAGCCACTCCACACCCGAGGGTGTCAGGACGCCGTCCACGGGCCGATCGTGCGGAGCTGAGGGCAACGGGTCAGAGCACCGTTCATCGTCGAAGACCACCGCGATCACCGGTGTACCAGGGCGTGCGTGGGTGAGTACGCGGTCGTACCAGCCGCCACCCTGCCCGAGCCGGACTCCACGGTCGTCGACCCCGAGAGCGGGGGCGAAAATGAGATCCGCCCGCGCGACCGCCGCCTCACCGAGTCCGGGACCGTCCGGCTCCGGCGGACGGCCGGGGGCGCGCTCGGCGAGCGGGTCCCCAACCCGGTAGGCGGCCCAGTCCCGGGTCAGTCCCGGGCCGAGGACCGGCAGCAGGATCTCCACACCGGCCTCTCCCAGTACCTCCAGCAACGGCCCCGTGTCGGGCTCCGCGGGCCGGGCAGCGTAGGCGGCCACGGTCGTGACGCCGTCCAGCAGGGCGTGGGCGTGGACGGCGATGGCGTCCGCAGCTTCCCGGCGCTCGCGCTCGGGGCGGTCACGACGGTGACGGCGTACCTCCTCCCGGACGAGTTGTTTCGCGTCCTCGAGCTCCAGTCCGGCCGCGTCGGGGAGGCTGGGTGAGAGGGTCCACATGCCTCTACCTTCGCACCCTCGGACCCCGTTCGCCAGGGACCGGTGAGCATGAGGCTGACACATCTCGCCAGACGGACCGATACCGTGGGCCTCATGAGCGCAGTGACAAAGGCAGTGGTTCCCGTGGCAGGCCTCGGCACCCGGTTCGTGCCGGCGACGAAGGCGATCCCGAAGGTCATGCTGCCGGTGGTCGATACGCCCTCGATCCAGTACGTGGTGGAGGAAGCCGCGGCCGCCGGACTCACCGATGTGGTGCTCGTGACCGGTCGCGGGCAGTCCTCGGTCGGTGACCACTTCGATTCGGCGCCCGAGCTGGAACGGGTGCTCGAAGCCAAGGGGGACCAGGCACGCCTGGAGGCCGTGCGGGCCTCCTCCGAGCTGGCACAGGTGCATCTCGTGCGCCAGGGCGCCCCGCTCGGGCTCGGCCACGCCGTGCTCACCGCCGCCGCGCATGTCGGCGACGAACCCTTCGCCGTCCAGCTCGGGGATGACCTCATCGACGCCCGCGACCCGATCCTGCCGACGATGATCGCCGTCCAGGAAGCCCTCGGCGGGTCGGTGATTGCGCTGATGGAGGTCGAGCCGAGCCAGATCCATCTGTACGGGTGCGCCGCCGTCGAGCCTGTTCCGGCCGGTGCCCTCACAGGCGACCTCGCCTCCCAGAGCGAGGACATCGTGCGTGTACAGCACATGGTCGAGAAGCCCGACGCTGCCGACGCCCCCTCCAACCTGGCGATGATCGGACGCTACGTCCTCCACCCCGAGGTCTTCGATGTGCTGCGCACCACTGAACCCGGCCGCGGCGGGGAGATCCAGCTCACCGACGCCCTCGCCGAGCTCGCCGGCCGGCCCGGACCCGGTGGCGGTGTGCACGGAGTGATCTTCCGCGGACGGCGCTACGACACCGGTGACCGGCTCGACTACCTCAAGGCTGTCGTCCAGCTGGGCGCCGACCACCAGGATCTGGGTGAGGACTTCCTGAACTGGTTGCGCGGGTACGTGGCATCGCGATGACGACGGCCCAGCGATGAAGACCGTCTCGGAGCACCTCGGTGCGGTGCTGGACCTCCTGCAGCCGCTCCCGCCGCTCGACGTGGTGCTCCATGACGCCGTGGGATGTGTGCTCGCCGAGGACATCCTTGCCGGTGGCGACCTGCCCGAGCGCGACCTCGCCGGCATCGACGGATACGCCGTCATCAGCCGGGACGTCGATGGGGCCACACCGCAATCGCAGGTCACCCTGCGGGTGCTCGACGAGATCGTCGCCGGATCGGTGGACGACCACCGCGTGGTGACGGGATCGGCGTTGAAGGTGGCCTCCGGGGCGCCGCTGCCGGGCGGGGCTGACGCTGTGGTCCCGCTGGAGGACACCGACGGCGGTCGTGCGGCCGTGCACGTGCGCTCCGGTCCCGCACCGGGCTCCTTCGTGCGCAGGCAAGGGGAAGATCTGCGCACCGGAGAGATCGCGATCGCGGCGGGGGAGCGCATCGGTGCGCGGCAGATCGCCCTGCTCGCTGCGCTGGGGCGGGCACGGGTTGCCGTCCACCCGCGCCCACGGGTGGTGCTGGTCTCGGTGGGTGACGAGCTCACCGAACCGGGACGGCGAGCCAGTGCCGGGCAGGTGTTCGACGCCAACGGCCACGCACTGGCCACCGCCGTGCAGGACGCCGGTGGTGCGACGTTCCGGGTGGCGGCCGTACCGGACGAACGCACCCGCCTGGCCGAGACGCTGGAGGATCAGCTCGTGCGGGCCGATGTGGTCATCACCACCGGGGGGCTGAGCTACGGCGGGAACGACACCGTGAAGGAGGTCCTCGCACAGCTGGGGCAGGTGCGCTTCGACAACGTCGCCATCGCGCCGGGTCGGCAGTTCGGCGTGGGGGTGATCGGTGGCCAGACAAGTGGGACCTCGACTCCGGTGATATGCCTGCCCGGCGACCCTGCGGCCGCTCAGGTCGGATACGAGGTCTTCGTGCGGCCCGCCCTGTTGGCGATGGCCGGGCACAGCGAGCGGTACCGCCCGACGGTACCGGCCGCCGTCACGCAGGCCTGGGACTCCCCGGCCGGGCGGCGCCAGTTCGTTCCGGTCACGGTGCTCGGAAGCCCGGACACCGGCTACCGGGCGACCCCGGTGGGAGTCCCCGGTCGGCTGTCGGTCAGCGCGATGTCGCGGGCGAACGGACTGGCGGTCGTGCCAGAGGATGTCACGACGGTCGAGGCAGGGGCCCAGCTGCACTGCCTGGTGCTGGAGAGCTGAGGTGGAGCTGGAACTCGTGGCCCGGGAGCTGCGACTCCGGCCACTACGCCGGGCTGACCGGCGCGCATGGGAGGCGCTGCGCCGTCGTAACGCCGCGTGGCTGGCGCCCTGGGAGGCCACCTCCCCGGAGCCAGCCACCTATCGCCCCACGTTCCGGCAATACGTGCGTGACCAGGCGCGGGCCGCGAAGGAAGGCAGCGGCTACGCCTTCGTCATGGAGTACCGGGGCGAGATCGTCGGGCAGGTGACCATCGCCGGGGTGGTGCGGGGCTCGTTGCAGGCGGCCACCATCGGGTACTGGATCTCCGAGCACGTGGCCGGGCGCGGGATCACCCCGCTGGCGGTGGCGATGGCCGCGGACTTCTGCTGGTTCCGGCTCGGGCTGCACCGGGTGGAGATCAACATCCGGCCCGAGAACGCCGCCAGTCTGCGAGTGGTCGCCAAGCTCGGGTTCCGGGAAGAAGGGCTGCGGCCGGGCTACCTGCACATCCAGGGCCGGTGGGCCGACCACCGCAGCTTCGCGCTCAACCGGGACGAGGTAGGGGAGGGGTTGGCGGCCCGGTTGCGGGGTCGCTGACCGACACGCCGCGGCTGATCAGCGGATCGGGGCCGCGCTGGACATACCGTTCAGATCGTGGAGTTCGCCGGATGGGTCGCCCTGGCGATCGCGGTGATGATCTTCGGATACTTGCTTCCGACCGCGATCCGTTCCAGGCAGGTCGTCGTGGACTCGCGGGTGACCGACAGGTTCTCCGGGGGGCTGCGGGTGCTGGCCCGTACCGGTGAGGCTCCACCCACACCGACACCTATGAGCACGAGCCGCGGATTCCTGCACCGCACCGCGGCCGAGGAGGACAGACCGATGCACTCGCCCGTCGCTGCGCGGCCCGCTGCCGCGGATGTGCGCCGTGCGGCTGCAGCCCGCGCCGCGCGCGCCGCTGCCGCCAGCCGTCGTGCTGCCGCGGCGAAGCGCCGGCTCGTGCTCACCCTCGCGCTGCTCGCCCTGACCGCCGCCGGCTGGACCGTGGTCGGCCTGACGCCAGTGAACGTGGTGGCCGGGATCGTACCCACGGTCGCGTTCGGTGGCGTGCTCGTCCTCGGACGGCGTGCCGCCGCCCAGGCGAAGATCGCCGACGCCCGGTGGGCTGCCGAGATCGAACGAGCCCGGAAGGCCGAGCAGACGCGCGCCGCCCGGCGCCCCAAGCAGCCCGAGGCCAAGCCCTCCAGTCTGCGGATCGAACTCGATCCCGGTGCGCTGATGGCCGAGCATGCACCTGAAGCCGAGGAGCGTCGGGTAGATATCCCCGCCGGCGAGGGCTGGACCCCTGTGCCCGTGCCGGCGCCCATGTACACGATGAAGCCGGTCGCACGCCGGCGTGAGCCCGTGGTCGAAGACTTCTCGCAGCCCGGGGCCGGCGCGGAGGCCCCGACGGCGGAGGGTTCCGTTCCCGCGGAGAGCGCTGGTGCCGAGGTGGGTTCCGGCGGTGGTTCAACTGCAGGTGGGGCCGGCCGGGCCGTGCCTGCGCCGTCGGTGGACCTGCAGGCCGTGCTGGAGCGGCGACGGGCTGTGGGGCAGTAGGGACGCGAGGAGCGAGTCCCTACCCCTCAGGCGGGGGAGCCTGAAGCATCGCGCCAGGTGGAGCCATCAGACCACAACGGAGAGTTCGTCGTGGTGTCGAAGATGGACGATCCGGGCGGGAACGCACTCGCGGCGGGCCGAGATGCGCTCGAATGCGTTGGTGCTGGAAAGCCCTCGGGAGTTGTCTGCGCGGCACCCTCGATCACGTTCCCGGCGATCATGCCGGTGGATGGCTGGCGAGGAATGATCCCGTACGTCATCACGCCGCCACGGCTGTCCGTGATCTGATTCGTCATGATGGTGGTGTTGGTGCTGCTGCCTGCTGCAGGCGCGAACGCACCGATGCCGACGTTGCGGTAGGTGGCGTCGTCAGGGATGGGCGTGACGCCGTCGATGTAGTACTCGGAGCCGGGGTTGTGGACGCCGTTGCCCAGCACCGTGAGGTGGTCCGTCCCGTGGAAGAGGATCCCGCATCGCTCCGCGTTCCGGACGAGGTTTCCCACGATCACGTGGCGTTCGGCGAGCTGCTCGTAGTCACCCTGATCTCCGGAGGAGAAGGACGAGCTGTGGTTGAGTGGCATCCCGGAGATCATGATGCCCACCCCGTACCACGGGCCGTTTCCATCGCTGTTCCAGGTACCGACGCCGCGCAGCACACCCTCGACCACATTGCCTTGGACGAGGGTGTCGCACGTGCCACGGGTCAGCTCGATACCGCCGATGCCGGAGTTGCTGACGGTGTTGCCGACAATGGCGAGATGACTCGGTCCGATGTCGTCGCCGAAGCCGCCTGCGAAGATCCCGGAGAAGAACGATCCGGCAATCGTGTTGCCCGAGCACGTCACCTCGCGACAACCGCGTGAGAGTGAGACCCCGTTGTCGGCTGACCACTCGATGCGGTTGTGGTGAAACTGGACCGAGTGACAGAACGTGAACCCGACGTCTTTGCATCGACGGAAGTAGGTGTCTCGGACGGCGACGTTGCGGGCACCGTTGACATGCACCGGAAGGTGTTCGAGACCGTAGAACCGGCAGTTCTCGACCGTGATGCCGTTCACCTCACCGAGGGTAGGACTGGTGGGGGCGTGCGGACCTTGGGCGAAGATGCCGGTGCGCAGGTAGCCGTCCGAGGGGAACGGACGCGGCTGAGCGCCATCCCGGGCGTGACCGGAGGGTTCCCCGGTCATGCCACCGTCGAAGCCCAGGTTCCGGAACGTGATGTTGCGGGTGGAGGCGCTGCCGCCGATGAAGAACACCCGGGTCAGGGAGCCGGTCAGCGACGGGTCAGCACGCAAGGTGGTCGTGTCCGCACCCAGGCCTTCGATGGTGACGTTCGAGAGCCCGGTGAGATCGATCGGTGCCGTGAAGTCGTAGGTGGGTGCACTGGCGATCAGGTGCGCCCCGCCTGTGAGGGCATGGCACGCTGCCACGGCGTCCTCCCACGCTTGCTGGTCGGACGCAGTCCGGAAATCCTCGACGAAGAGTCGTCGCGTGAGTGGATCAGCGGCCGCTTCGGCTGGAGTGGCGAGTAGGGCGGCGAGCCCGCCGGTCGCTGCGAGGCCGGCGACCAGGGACCGGCGGGATGGTGATCGGGGGGTGTCGTCGTGACTCATCAGATCCGTCCTTGGTTCTGTGAAGGGTTCCAACAGGGTGATGTGATGCCCCACGCTGCACGTCAGCGGGGAGCGCCCAACCCGGGCTCGGGACGACCGTGCGCGATGTGAGCAGGGCGCCCGGGAAGTGCTATTCTGGGCACTGCCTTGGGGCTATGGCGCAGTTGGTAGCGCGTCTCGTTCGCAATGAGAAGGTCGGGGGTTCGAATCCCCCTAGCTCCACCAGTGGTGGTCGTCGGCTCATCCGACGTCCTCTGCGCTCACAGGAACGATCGCGCCATGGGCGCGGAGCGTGTCGCGCAGGTTCTCGATCGGTACCTCAGGCACGGTGGTGCCGGCCATGGTGGCGAGCGCGGCTGCTGCCCCGGCGGCTTGGCCCATAGCCATGCAACTGGCTTGGACCCGGAACGCGGAGTTTGCTTGCCGGTCTCCGCTGGCGATCCTGCCTGCTGCGAGGAGCCGCCCCTGCCCGCGGGGGATCAGTGCACGCAGCGGGATCGTCGGCACCACCCCCTGGGTGAGCTTCCGGACCCGGGTGGTGGCGCCGTCAGAGGTGTGGATGTCGATGGGGAAGAAGCTGTAGCTCACGGCATCTGGCCACACGCGGCCCGAGGTGTAGTCCTCCACACTGATCGTCACCTCACCATCGATCACGACCGACTCGCGGATCCCCACCTCTGGCGACCAGCTGTCCACCCTGAGTTTCTGCAGACCCGGCTGCCTGCGGAGGAATGTCACGATGCGGAGCAACGTACGGCGCGCCGCCACCTCAGCCGCGGTGCGCTCAGCGCTTGTAGCGGCCTCGATGCCGACGACGTGCATCGCATTGGCGCCCCGGTTCTTCAGGAACTGCCCCGCCGGATTCTCCGCGTTGGAGAAGTCCGTGGCGAGCAGTTCCCCGGACTCGATCGCTGCGACGGTGGCGGCATTGATCGCCGGCACGTCCAGGTCGGCGAGCTCGTACCCGCTCAGTCGCGCCATCAGCGTGCCCGGCTGTGGTTCGTCAGTGTTGCGGCGCGTCAAGCCGAGGTGGGCCACGGCATTCCCGTCGCCCGTCGCATCGACGACGATCCCGGCGGTGACATCGTGAACGCCCTCCTTGCCACACAGCGACACCCGCCAGCCGGTACGGGTGGCCTCAATTCCCGCGAGCATGGTGTGGAGCCGGAGCTCGGCCCCGGAGCCGAGCACAGCCTCATCGAGCACTGCCGCATGGATCGCCGGGGTTACGCGCACCGCGTGCATCCAGTGCGGGGCTTCCAGATCGGTGAAGTCCGGCAGGTCATCGCCTGCCAGGGACAGTGACCGCGTCACCAGCTCCCAACCGATGCCGGCGATCACCTGCCGGCCCCACGCGTGGAACAGTGCGGTCGTGAAGACTCCGGCCATCGTTGTGGTGCCGCCGAGCGCACCGTTCTTCTCCACGAGCAGCGTGCGGGCACCCAGCCGAGCCGCCTGTATCGCGGCCGGGCACCCGGCTGGCCCGCCACCGATCACGACGACGTCGTAGTCACGGGAGTCGAGAGTCATCGCCTCCTCCTCACAGTCCGGTCCCGCTCACGACTCGACCCGACTCAGCTGGACACCGTTCAGGCGATGGTGTCCGGCCTGAGTGCACCGCAGCCGGACGAGGGCGGTTGCGGGGTCGAGGTCGAAGAACCCGAGTGGCCGCCACGTGTTCGCACGCCACTGCTGGTCGACCTGCACGCGGGTGGTGCTCCCGTCCGCCAGCGTGATCTCGTAGGTGGCGCCGCGGGTGGTGTTTCCATCGGTGCCGTACCAGACGCTCACCAGATAGCGACCTGTCTCGCCGACCGCTGCCGTCCAGGTGCCGGTACGGTCGTCAGCGCTGCCATGTGCCCAACGGGAGCGCCGTCCGTCGTGCCCGGGAAGCGAGCTCGAGTACCAAGTACCGACCTCGGCGTAGTTGTCGGAGTGGTTGTCCCACACCGTTCTGGCCGAATCCGCAGATCCGATCTCGGCGGTGAACGGGTCCGTTCCTCCGGAGACGTTCACAGCACCCTCGTAGAGTGCATCGATGGTGGCGCCGGCGGGTGGCGTGACGGTGAACTCCACGTCGACACTCTGGCCGAGCTCGGCATCCACGCTGATCTCGGCCGGTTCGGCCGTCCATCCGTCTGGGAGCGCGACCGTGACGGGCGCGTCAGCTAGCGGTGCATCCACAGCCGTGATGGTCGCGGTCACGGAGGCGGAACTGCTGGCGTCGTCGTGGACCGGAGCCGATGTGACGTGCACCTGGGGCGGGCCGGCCTCACCGGCCAACGTGAAGCGTGCCGAGTGGGCGCGCGTGTAGAGCCCGGAGATGGCGGTCATGACGACGGATGCCGGCTGCTCCGGCGCCAAGGAGTAGACACCGAGGCTTCTCCACTGGGTGGCATCCTCCTGTTGATTGACGTGATGCTCGTGGACGCCGTCAGGCGTCACGACCTCGAACAGCACATCCTCGGAGGTTTGGCTGTTGCTGGGATACCAGACTGAGACGGTGTACTGCCCGGGGGTTGCGATCGTCGGGGACCAGGTGATCTGCCCGCCGTACAACCCCTCCGGGCTGTAGCGTGAGGACGTGCCGTCCGGGCCGTCAAGGCTGGAGGTGAGCCAGTTCCCCGACTCGCGATAGCCCGGGTCGTCTGGGCCGATGATCACATCGTTCGGGTTGCCGACGGCGACTGCGATGTTGACTGGCTCCAGGTCCGCGCCTGGGAAAACAGTCACGGTTCCTCCCGAGCCGGGTTCGGCTCCGGAGGCAGTGACGGTGAAGGTGAACTCCTCCAGGGTGCGGCCGTCGATCGCCCACTCCTGTTCTGCCGGCTCGGCAGTCCAGCCCGTGGGCAGTCCCAGCGTCGTGGTGCCGGTGAGCTCGAGTGGGCCGCGGTTCATCAACGTCAGCTGCACGGTCGTGCTCGCGCCCGGCCCGAGAAGATTGGCCTCACTGATGTCGCACGCGATCATGTCGATCGGGGGGAACACGGTGATCGAGCCAGGCGTCAGCACCTGATCGCCGTCGCCGTTCCAGCGCACGCGGCCGGTGACGGCGTATTCCCCGGAGGTGGCGTTGGCAGGCGGTCTCACGTGGAATGTTGCGTCGACGACGTCACCTGGGCCGATCTCGCTGGGTGCTGGCTGAATAGGCTCGACGGCCCAGCCGGTGCGGGCATAGACGAGGACCTCGACGTTCTCGATGACGTCCGCGGTGGTGTTCCGCACACGTGCGGTGACTGTGAACGGATCGCCTGGTGTGGTGGAAGGGCGCAGCAGCAGATCGCCGCCGACGTTCTGTCCTGCGGGGAGTTCCCCCGTGACGGTGGCAGGCAGGTGCAGATGCCGCTCCGGGCGCGCGTCGCCATCGACCGTGGCGCGATAGCTGAAGCTCGACGTCAGGGAGTGCACCGGTACGGTCCATTCGTACGGGTAGACCTTCTCCGGGACTGCGGTCCAGTCGCCGTCGTCCACGCGGTACTCCAGTTGCACGTCACTGCCGTCGCTGGCGCTGCTCTGGATGTAGACGTCGTATCCGGAGCGGTCCGGACGCGGCAGTGAGATCGCGCGGACCCGGTCCCTGGTACTGCCACCGCCGCCGTCGAAGTCGTCGAAGTGGTAGCTGACTCCGCTGCGGTCGGGGGTCTGAGCTTCCTGGTGCCAGGGCTGGAGACGCCCGGCTCCTGGCACCTTGATCGCGGTGATTCCGTGCGCACTGACGCGGACGTTGAGCCTGCCGCGCACGATCCGCCCCGGCCGCGGGCGACCATTGTCATGAGTGACTTCGACCTCGTAGTGACGGTTCGGATCGATCCCAGTCAGCTCTGGGTCGAAGGTGACGCGCCCACCCTGATTGCGATCGCTCTCGTTCGTCAGGCTGAGGTAGAACGCCTCGTCGGAGACGGCCGTGAGCCAGTTCAGTTGTGCGTCGTCAACGTCGACAATTCCCTTGGGGAGATAGGGCCACACATTCTCGTCGCCGTAGAACGTGCCGGGCTTGTGACCGTACGTCCGGAGCCGGAAGTACACGAACGTGCACTCGAAGGCGGACGGGAACTGGATCTGACCGCCGGAGCGGGTCTGGTGCTCACTCAGGAGGTAGTCCAGTGCGAGTCCGAGCTGCGCGGGGGCATGGTGGAAGTAGATGCAGCTGGTTCCGGGAGGACCTTCGATCGGGTACTCGGGGCGCATCGGGGCCGTGATGAACTGCCGGTTGTAATACCCGGGGTAGTTGGTGAACCGGCCGACCACCATGTTGTGGGCCATGTCGCGGATGAAGTCGTCTCCGACGGTCTCAGCCAGGCGGAGCAGGAACGGCGCCCAGATCGGATTCAGAGTGAATCCGCCGCCCGGGTTGATGAGGAAGGTGCTGAGCTGTTCGAAGGTGAGGCCGGTCGTCGATGCCATCCATGCTTCGACGTTCTCCTCGGTGATCGGCACCTCGCGGGGATAGTCAGGCAGTCCCGGGCTATCCACCCACTTGTAGTACATGTCGTCGATCGCCTCGCCCACTGGCGAGGTGATCGACGTGTCGGGCACGGGGCGGATCTCGAAGAGGCCCATGAACCGCTTGGCTTCACGGTGGGCAGCGTCGAGCAGCTCGGTGTCGCCGGTGAGCTCGTAGATCACGAACAGCTCCAGCCAGGCCTTCACGTAGCTGTACCCGAAGCTGCGGGTTCCGGCGTACTCGGTGTAAGGCGTCTCGATGTTGCGGCGCGCGTACCACTTGCCGACCTCGACCGCCTGCGCCAGCCACGCCTCGTCGCGGGTGAGTAGGTACGCCGAGATCGGGATGTTCATCGGCGTACGTCCCTGGAATGGGTACTTCCGGCGCACTGTCTCCAGCGCGATCGCATGGACGCCTGCCGACTGGCCACGGAGCAGCTCCCACAGCGGCACGATCGTATTGGCATCGCCGACCCAGCCACACAGGGGTGAGTAGTAGCCGTAGCCGGCCTTCGGCGTGTGGCCGATATCGCGCCGGGAGATGATGTGCTCAAGCAGTGGCCTGGCGCGACGGTTCCAGAAGTCCTCCGCCTCCTCGGGCCGGGAGGCAAGCAGGTTGGCGCTCAGCACGACGCTTGCTGTCGACGTCCGCACCTGCTGGTCGCCTTCGATGTTGGCGAAGCCCTTACCGCGGTTCCACCAGCCGGAGACTGAGGGGACGAAGTCGACGGAATCATCCCCATCCGGCTCGATGGCGATGAGGTCCATGATGTTGTGAACGGTGTCGGTCAGCGACGTGTCGTAGACGTTCTTGCGGTACCGGTCGAAGCCATACTCGCTGCGCGAGACCGCAACCTGCGTGTCATACAACGATCCTGCCTGAGCGACGATGCCGAACGCGTATCCGATCCGGTCTCCGGCGTTCAGAATGGAGCGGTCCCCTCCTGGCGGAGCGTAGGCGATGGTCTGCACAGCCTCGGACTCGTTGCGCAGGCTCATGGCGAACGGCTGGTCATGTTCGCCGAGGAACCGGCCGTGCTCGAACTCCAGGACGTCGGCCGGGATGTGCACACCGGTGGTGACCGGCACGTTCTCGCGTGCTGACTCCAGGAGCGCCATCGGCGCGAACAGCTCCCAGGCCTTGAGTGCCGTTGCCGGGCCGATCGCTCGTGCATGCTGGCGCGATCCGCACAGCACCTCGGTCACCTCGTCCTCAGCGTGGAGCGGACTCGCCTGATAGCCGACGACGTAGGCGGCGTCCTGGAGCACGTGCAGGGACCATTGCGCCTCGGGGCCGGTGCTGGTAATCGTCCACCGCACAGTCAGCTCCAGGACGTCCTGGACGCAGGCGGTTAGCTCAGCCGTGGTCTCGTCCAGGAGCTGGAAGGACTCCATGGCGAGCCAATGCGAGGAACCGGCTGGGTAATAGTTGCCGCCAGCGAGCAGTTCCGGCTCGCCCGCGACCACCACCCACTGGTCGTCGAACCGCTGACTTTCACCAGAAGCGGTGATCCAACCACTCTCGCTGCGCACGTCGATGTCGCGGACGATGGCTCCGGGGCGGGTGCCGTCGGGTCCGTCCCATGTGGCCCGGTAGAAGGTGATCCGGTGGTCCGCTCCCGCGATTGACTCCAAACGTTCGAAGTGCAGGCCGGGCTTGTCGAGGTCCCGCAGTGGCGCATCGAGGTCGAGCTGATCCAGCGCCCCCACGTCTGCTCGAGCCGACGGCGCGAACGCGACGTCGGCGATCGCCGGCAGTGCTCCCGCCGTGATGAGGAGGCCGATCATCTGCCTGCGGTTCGGGCCAGTGTGGTCGGGTGAGCGGTCGGTGGTGCTGGTCATGTCAGTGGTCCTCTCGGTCGTCAGTGACCGTTGCGCCGTCGTAGTGAATGCGGAGTCAACCGCGCATCCAAGATGCGTGATCCACAATCAGCTATCTAAGCATCATGATGTGGATGTAGCAACCAATCGCGTGTGAACGATTCCGTGGTGACCGGTAGCGGGCGCCTCGGGACGCGCGTGTCGCCGTGAGCCCAAATGCGAATGGTGAATGCATATGCTGAATGTTCGAACTCAGCGAGTGCTAGCGTGGCTGCGTACGCGCGAACGAAGGAGGGCGTGATGGCGAAGACGACTGACCGCGACAAGATGCCAGGGGCTCAGAGCATCGACCGTGCGCTTTCACTGCTCTCGGCCTTCACCCCGCAGCATCCGCAACAGCGGATCGCGGACTTGGTCGCGAGCAGCGGGCTGGGCCAGTCCACGGTCTCGCGCATGGTGTCGGCGATGCTCAGCCTCGGCTTCCTCAGCCACGACACCCGGAGCGGTCTCTACTCTCTCGGCCCGCAGGTGGTGAACCTCGCAGCGGTTGCTCTCAACCAGAATGTCGTCCACCATCAAGCGCGGCCGGTGGCACAAAGGCTGGCGGCCGAACTCGGTCTCGGTGTCAACGTCGCGCAGCGTTACGACGACCGGCTGTTCTACCTGTGCAACTTCGAGGGGGAGGCAGCGCCGCGATCGGCCACGTTGATCGGCCGAGGTGGCCCGCTGCACGCGACCGCTCTCGGCAAGTGCCTTCTACTCGACGATTCACCTGAAGAGATCGGCCAGGCGCTCGGCAGCTCGTTCGAGAAGTACACCGCCAGCACGATCACCACGCTCTCGGCTCTGCTCGAGGAACTGGAGCGCGTCCGTGAGCAGGGGTACTCGGTGGAGCACGAGGAACTCGCGCTTCGACGCGCGTGCGTAGCGGTGCCGATCCGCGACAGGGGAGGGAACGTAGTGGCAGCGATGTCAGTATCTGGCCCGCTCTCGGCCATTCGGCTGCCCGAGCGGGCAGATGAGCTCTCCGCGTTGCTGATCGAGCAGGCAGACCACGTGTCGACGGGGTTGGGTTTCTCAGCGCTCAGCGCCTGATGCGGCCTCAGTGTGTCCGCCCGAGACGCCTCGCACGTTCCATGGCGCGCTGTGCCGCGATACTGGCCAACGTGGCGATGCCCGCCGGCGCCACGAGCGGAACGACCACGGGCAAGTACCAGATCAGCAGCGCGGTTGCTCCGGCGGCGACAGCGGCCGCAACGAGGCACGGCAGCGCGCCGATCGCCACGAGCTGCCATGCCCGGCCCCAGGACGTGGTGACGTGCATCTGCCCGGCGTGAGGGACGCCGTCGGCAATCATCCAGGCAGGCAGCATCATGAGCCACGCCAGATACACCGCGCTCACGACAGTGACAGGAGCGGCGACCGGAGTGCCAGCGGCCAGCCGGAGATAGAACAGGAGCACCACCACGGTCACCAGGGGAAGGAGCAGGTGCTTCTGTGCGGCGAGGAAGTGCCTGCGCCAGTAGTGCCACGACCGACGGTAGTAGCCCGGCAGTACCTGATCGTCCAGGCCTAGGCGCACCTGGTGGTACAGGGTGAGCGTGGCCGGGGCGATCCCGGCGATGACAGCGCCGGCGAGCACCTGGGCAAGCCACGTGAGGCTGAGCGCCACGAGGCGGCATACCCAGGTCGTGACGAGCTCGATCAGGCCCGGAGACGAACTGCCGCGGCCGTAGTCGCCTGTGGCCATCAGTCGTCCTCCAGCCAGCGCGTGCGCATCCCCTCCCGCAGGAACGCCGACGGCGAGGCGATCGACAGGCCGGCATCGACGGGGAGAACCACGCCCGTGATGCCCGAAGCGGCCGGCGAGAGGAGGAAGCAGGTGGCGGCCGCCACCTCTGCTGCGGTGACGATCCGGCCCATCGGGTACCCGGCCGCGACGTCGTCGGGCAGGTTCTCATCCCGTTCGATGAAGGCCGGTGCCACCACGTTGAACCGGATGCCGCGTGGGGCGTACTCCAGCGCGGCCTGGCGCATCATCGTGGTCACGCCTCCCTTGGCGGTGGCATAGGCCGAGTTGCCCGGGTGCGCCACCGTAGCGTTCACCGACGAGATGGCGACGACGGAGCTCGACTGTCGTAGGTGGGGGATGGCTGCCTGCAGAGTGAAGAAGGTGGCGTCCAGCGTCCCCGTACGGACCGCACGCCAGCGTTCCGCGCTCGTCTGGTGGAGTTTGCCTCCACGCTGGAAGGCGAGCCCGGTGACGACGCCGTCGATCCCACCGAGGATCCGAGCTGCTTGGGAGAAGGCGTCGACGGCTTGCTCAGGATCTGACATGTCGGCCGTCACCGACGCCGTCAGCGCCGGCCGATCGTAGGGATCCTTGTTGATGCCGACGACCTGGGCCCCGTTGGCGGCGAGCTGATCGGTGATCTGTTGCGCGGTGTCCGAGCTCGATCCGACGACGACTGCGCGCATGGACGTTAATTCCTGACTGGTGTGAGGGGGAGCGGGGCGAGGATCTCGTGCAGCAGCGTACGCATCTGTGGGTGCAGTGTGCGTGCCGGCGCACGAACGGTCGCTGCGCTGATGATCCCGCGCTCGAGGAGCACTTCCTTGTGGATGGCCCAGGCCGGCCCGGACTGGAGCCCCCAGACGATGAGGGGAAGGATGAGGGCGAAGTGGGACCGTGCTTGTGCACGTTCTCCCTGCGTCCACGCCCGGTAGATCTCGACGAGGAGGTCGGTGAACTCGCATGCCGGCATCGTCCCGGCGGCACCGCAGGCGAGTTCGTCGAGGAAGAACTGGGCATTCTGACCGCCCATCACGGTGATCGGTTCGGCGGGCATCGCGCGCTGAACATCGAGCAGCTTCGGCAGGGTGGGTGATGCCTCGACCTTGACGCTGGTGATGCCGGGTAGTTGGGCCAGGTCGGCGATCAGCTCGGCCGACATGGCGACGCCGGTGGCGCCAGGTGCGTCCTGAACCATGATCTCGATACCTGCGGCCTGGGCGTCGGTAGCGAGAGCGCCGTAGAAGTCCAGGAGCTGTGTGCTCGAGGGAGTCACCATGAACGGTGGCAGCACCATGGCCACGTGTGCGCCCTGGTCTGCCACGTCGCGCAGCTGTTCGCGGGCTTGTGACAGGCCGGTCGCGCCTACTCCGGCCACGATCGGGAGCTCACCAGCGCTCGCGACGACGTCGCTGAGGATCTGCCGGCGCTCGGTCGCCGTCAGCGTGAAGGTCTCGCTGGCCATCCCGAAGGTGGCCACGCCAGCAGCCCCCGAGTCGACCTGGAACTCGACCAGCCGGTTCAGTGATCGGCGATCCAGGCTGCCATCGGGATGGAAGGGGGTAGCTAGCACCGGGATCACGCCGGCCATGGACTGAGAGTGCATCTCGTCTCCTCATTGACGGGAGTATGCGCATCGAAGAACGCTCACTAGGTTGTCTCAACCATATAGTAGATACACCAACCAAAGTGTGTGTACGATGATCACAACATCCCGAATTGGGAGCGTCTGAACGTGGACTCGCGACAACAGAGAGGTTGTGTGATGAACAAGAAGCATGGAGCGGGTGACCTGACTCGGCGCTCGGTTCTCCTGGGAACGGGGGTTGTGGCCACGACGGCAGGCTGCAACCTGATCGGTGGCTCGGATCCGGAGCCCACGTCGAGCGGCAGCGGCAATGGCGGCTCTGGTGTCGAACTGACGCTCGCCCTGGTTCCGGATCCGCCAGGAGCCTCGGAGTTCTACCGGGCGCAGATGGATCTCTTCGAAGAAGCCAACCCGGGGATCACGGTGAACGTGATCGAGAACCCGGCCGACCAGCAACTGAACGCGCTGGAGCTGATGTTCCAGCAGGGTGAGGCACCCGATGTATTCCGCTGCCAGGGCACGCCTGCGCTGACGCGATTTGCTGAGCGTGGCTGGACGGCGCCACTCGATGACCTCGTGACCGACGAGTTCACCTCCCGGTTCGCGGAGGGTTCACTCGCGCCCGCGTCCTCGGGTCTGCACTACGACGGCCATCTCATGAGCGTGCCGCTCGTGTGGGGTGACTGGGGTCCGACCGCCCTGTGGATGTACAACGCCGACATCCTCGCCGAGTACGGCTTCGACGCCCCGCCGGCCACCTGGAGTGAGATGGAGGAGATGGCCCGTGCGATCACGGAGGAGGGCAACGGCCAGGTGTTCGGGCTCCACCCCGATCGCCTGGACCTGATGATGTACGGGTCCGCTCCGTACGGCACGCTGCCCAACCTCGATCTGACGACCGGGAGCCCGCACCTGGCCGATGACACGCTGGTGGAGCTGGTGGAGATGTTCCGGCGGTTGCAGTCCGAGGGCGTCATCATCCCGGGCTGGGAGGTCGAAGGCGCCAGCCCCGCGTTCAGCGACTTCGCCGCGGGGCGGTTCGCCATGTACCCGTCGGCCACCTGGCATGTGGCCGAAGCGCGCAAACTGGCTCCGGACATGAACCTCAAACTTGCTCCGATCCCGGTACCGGACAGTGGCCGCCGTGCATACTCGCCTCGGAGTGCGGCCTTCCAGCCCATCTGGAGCATGTCCTCGGAATCGGCGCACCCGGAGGAGGCATTGCTGCTGATGGACTTCCTGGCCTCCATCGACTTCTACCGCGCCTACTACGAGGAGTTCGGCTCCTTCACCGCATCCCAGATCGCCTGGGAGGACCAAGCACGGGAGAACCCCGACCAGGCGGGTATCCTCGACGTGTCCGCCGAGACGCTGAGGACCGTCCCCAACCCGCAGCTCCTGGCTGAGGGTGCCGAGGACTTCTGGGCGGCGATCACCGGTGACCCCGAGCTCCGGGCGATCGACGTGGCTAAGGACGCGGTCATCAACGACGTCGACTTCCGGCCGCTGGCCGAGGGGATCGACCAGCGCGTGGAGGAGCTGCTCGTCGAAGCGGAAGCGGACGTCCCGAACATTCGCGACCTGCTGACCTTCGAGGACTACGACCCGCTGGCCGACTGGACCCGGAGCCAATGATCAGGTGCGATCGATGACAGCAGTGCCGGCCCAGCGCACACCGTCGTGGCGGCGCAGACGCCGCCGCGCGGTGCTGTGGGGGTGGCTGTTCCTCACACCGCTGGTCGTGCTCTTCACTGCCTTCAGCCTGTGGCCCATCGTGGCGTCGTGGTGGTATTCCTTCTTCGCTTGGGACGGGGTAGGCCCACCCGAGGTGTGGGTTGGCCTGGGGAACTTCGCCGAGGCACTGCAGGCGAGCTCCTTCTGGAACGCCTTCTGGAACTCGTTCGTGTTCTCCCTGGGCGCCCTGCTGGTGGAGTTCCCGCTCGCGCTGTGCTTCGCTCTCCTGCTGAACAGCGTGTTGCTACGCGGGCGCAACCTGTACCGGTTGGCCCTGTTCCTGCCGGTGGTCGCCACGACGGCGGTGATCGGTCTCGTTCTCGCGATCATGCTCGCGCCGGTCGGGGGCGTGGTGAACGAAGCGCTGCTGACCCTCGGCATCGTCGATCGACCGATCAACTTCCTGGGTGATCCGGACATCGCCCTGCCCACGCTTGTGGGGATCGACATCTGGAAGGGCTTCGGGATCACCTTGATCTACTGGCTGGCGGCGATCCAGACCGTGCCGAAGGACCTCTATGAGGCGGCCCGGCTCGACGGTGCGGGCGCGCGGCAACAGCTGGTCAACGTCACCCTTCCGGTTGTCATGCCGATCGCCGTCGTGATCTTCCTGCTCACCTTCCAGCGCAGCCTGAACACGTTCGAACTGGTCCAAGCGGTCACCGGCGGCGGACCGGTGTTCGCCACCGACGTGCTGCCGACCTACATCTACCGCTACGCCTTCGACGCGGAGATGGCGGCACCGCGATACGGCTTCGCCTGTGCCGTGGGCGTGCTCTTCGGCCTGTTCACGCTGATCATCACCTTGATGCAGAGCCCGGCGCTGGCCGGGCGACTGAGGAGGAGCGCGTCGTGACCATCGTGAGTCCTAGCACGACCGTCCGCACCGATCCGACGGCGCCGCCGCCACGACCGAACCGGGGGCGAGCCAGTGGAGACCGGCGCCGGATCCGTTGGTGGCACCTGTTCCTCCTGCCGTTCTGTTTCCTGTGGGTCTACCCATTCCTGTGGATGATCTCGGCGTCGTTCAAGTCACGTCAGGAGATGCTCCTCGGCGGTCTCCACCTGTGGCCGCAGGACTGGACGTTCGACAATTTCCAGCGGGCCTGGACCATCGGTCGCTTCGGCGAGTACACGGGCAACACGTTCACCTTCGCGATCACCGCGTTGGTGATCACCGTCGTCACGGCCTCGCTCGCCGGGTACGCACTCTCCGCCAAGGACCTGCCCGGCCGAAAGATCGTGATGGGAGTGCTAGTGGCCGCGATGTTCATCCCGCACGGCTACACGATCATCCCGGTCTTTGAGCTGGTCAACGCGCTCGGGCTGCAGAATGGTCTGCTCGGGGCCGCGCTCGCGCAGGCAGCACCCGGATTAGTGGTGCCCGTCCTGCTGTACGTCGGGTTCTTCGGCGGCGTCCCCAAAGAACTGGGTGAAGCGGCGCGGGTCGACGGCGCAGGGTACCTGCGGACGTTCGTCTCCGTGATGGCACCACTGGCCAAGCCGGTGACCGGGACAGTCGTGCTCATGAGCTTCATCGGTTCCTGGAACGCCTTCTTCGTTCCGCTGGTCTTCACCCTCGGCCGTCCCGACCTGCGTACCCTCGGTGTGGGGATGTACAACTTCTTCGGAACCGACACCACGGACTGGACGGGTCTCGCAGCAGGTGCCTCGATCAGTGTGATCCCGATCGTGATTCTCTTCCTCTTCTTGCAACGGACGTTCGTCGAAGGGATCGCCGGTGCCGTCAAGAGCTGACACGATCCGCTCCGTGGAGGCGTTCATCGTCCGCCTACCGAAGGAGGGAGCGCCCCCGGAGCGCTATCGCAGTGCCCCGCATGTGCGCAGCATCTACCCCTCCCACGACGAGATCCTGCTCGTGCGGATCGCCACAGACCATGCCGTGGGCTGGGGTGAGGCGCTGACCCCCGTGACGCCTGAGGCGCCCGCGGCCATCGTGACCGAGCTGCTCGCCGGGATGGTGATCGGCACGGTTGCCGGCCCGCCGGCTCCGCTCACCTTCCGGATGCAGGAGACGATGCGCGAGCGCGGCCACATGTCCGGCCACCACATGGATGCGGTGGCAGCGGTGGACATCGCGCTGTGGGACCTGTGGGGCCGGACCCTCGGTCAACCTGTGCACGCGCTCCTGGGCGGCGCCTATCGTGACGCCGTCCCGGTCTACCTGACCTCCGTGCCCGGTGACAGCCCTGAGGAGAAGGCGAGGGGCGCCGTCATGGGCTATCGCGACGGACACCGGCGGATGAAGCTGCACCTGAGCATGGAACCTGCTGGAGTGCTCGCCACGGTGGATGCGGTGCAGGGCGCGCTCGATGGGTCGGTGCAGGTGGCCGTGGACACCCACTGGGTGCACGACGTGGCGACGGCGCGGCCGCTGGGCCGTGCGTTCGACGAGCGCGGCGTCTGGTTCTTCGAGGCGCCACTGGCCCCCGAGGACATCGACGGGCATCAGTTCCTGGCCGCGGGAATGGCGACGCCGGTGGCGGTCGGGGAGGCGATGCGGAACCGGTTCGAGTTCGCACACTGGGCCACCAGGAACGCCATGCAGATCGCTCAGCCCGACATCGGCCGTACCGGGATCAGCGAGGGTGCCTCCATCGCGACAGCGCTGGCGGCGCACCACGTGCCGATCGCCCCCCATCACTCAATGGCGACCTCGCTCGCCTACGCTGCAGGGCTGCACGTCGCAGCCAGCGCCGAGCGCGTGCTGGCGATGGAGTTCGGACCGGGGACGGTGGAGAAGTCCAGGCCGCTGATGGACGCGTGGTTCATGGACGCGCCGGTCACCGATGGGGCGATCGCGCTCTCGGACCGCCCGGGACTCGGGGTCGAGGTCGACGAGGCTGCTGTGTGGGCGCTGGCCGGGGAGAACTGATGCCGGCGAAGGTCCTGCTCCGTTCGGGATGGCAGACCGTGAACATCGGCGATGTGGCGCACTCACCCCGGACATTGCGGGCATTCCAGCACGCGGCGCCTGATGCAGAGTTGGTGTTCTGGCCCCGGGTGCTGGGGGAGCGCGAGCGGGAGATGTTCCGCCGGCACTTCCCAGATGTGCAGGTGGTGGACGGTGCGCTGGACGAGGCGGGCCGACCGGACACTGCGGAACTGGCCCACGCCTGGGACACAGCTGACGTCCTCGTCCACGGGTCGGGACCTGGGCCGGTGTGCCGCGCGGATCTGCGCGCCTGGCAGCGTGAGAGCGAGCGACCGAGTGGGTTCTTCGGAATCACGGTCGATCCGTGGGAGGCTCCCGAGCCGGCCACGCTGGATGAGCAGGCGGTGATGATCGATACCTTGCCCGAGTCGTATCTGGGTGCCGAGCGCGACGTCTTCGACCACTCGGCGTTCATGTACTGCCGCGACTCGCTCTCCGCGCGCTTCCTGCGGCGGCAGAACGTCGCGAGCCCGGTGCTGGGATTCGGCCCCGATGCGACGTTGGTGCACGATCGCCACGACGAGGACGCGGCCAGTGACGTGAGCGCCGCCTATGGCCTGAGGGAGGGCGACTTCCTCTGTGTCCTTCCGCGGTTGCGGTTCACCCCGTATCACCGGATCCCGGAGAAGGGTGTCGCGGCGCGTCCGGAGAACTGGCGGCGTGACGCGGTGAATGCACTGCACACCGAAGCCGACATGCTGCCGCTGCGGGCGGCGATTACCGCATGGGTGCGCGACGGCGGCGGACAGGTACTCATCTGCCCCGAGATGATCCACGAGGTCGAGGTGGGGGAGCGATACCTGGCCCACGGCTACCCGCCCGATGTGCAACGCCATGTGCACCACCTCGACCGGTACTGGGAGCTGACCGAAGCGGCAGCTGTCTACGCCCGCGCTGCGGGGGTGCTGTCGGCAGAGTGCCACTCGCCGCTGCTGGCCGCCGTGTGCGGCACGCCGGCGCTGTACCTGCGCCAGCCCACGGACACGATCAAGGGGCAGATGTATCCCGACCTCGGCATGCCCATGGTGGAGCTGGAGCGCGACGGCACACCTGCGGTCCTGTCGTGGTTGCGGGAGCTCTGCGAACGTCCCGATGACCTGCGAGCTGACACTGTGCGGGCGCAGCAGCGGGCACGGAGCCTCATCGAGGAGATGGCACGCTCGGTCGCGGCTACGGTCTGAGGACGGCGTGCCGCCGACGGCGTCGGCCGCGTCTAGCGTGAGGTTGTCCGGGGTGAGCGCCGTCAACACGCCCACGAAGAACCTCCACGCCGTCTCGCAACCGGGTCGCGTGGCCGATCCTGACGCCCATCCATAGCGCCGGCCCGTTCCGAAGTCGGCGGCGCCCGCCGTGCTCAGGAGTAGGTGAGCTGGACGGTGGCCGTGCAGTCCGTACCTGCGACGAGCCGCACCCAATGGGCGCTGAATCCGGAGGGGAACACGTGGTTCTCATACCCGCCCGGCGGGACGGTGATGCGAGTGTAGGTGTGCCACTGGCCCGTACCCATGAAGTCGATCTCGACGTCGAAGGTGATCGCCTCGTCGGCCCCGTGGCTCAGGTGCATGCACTTGTGCTCGAAACCCGTCATCAGATACGGGTCCGACGGCGTCCCGGCAGTCACGTGCGTTTCCCACCATGGTCCACCCCACCCCTGCGGCTTCCCGAAGCTCCACAGGTCGTCAGTCTTGCCGAACCAGAGGTTGGCCTGTGGTTGCCCTGCGTGGGCATTGGCGTCGTGGATTGGTGTTGTCTGGTCGCCCGCGAGCACGAGCAGGCCGTTCCAGGAGCAGAAGTCGCCGACCACGCGCAGGTGCGAGGCAATCGGGCGGATCCCCCAGACCGCATTCTGGTAGGTGATGGAGGGCAGTTCGTAGAACATGCCGGAGGCGTCCATCAACAGCCGTTCGGACTCCACTTCACGGATCCGGGGCCACTCGGTCGTGAAGGCGTGGTCCTGGGTGTGGGTGGACTTCGGCAGCCGGTATGCCTGCCATCCTGTCTCGGGGAGGTGCACGTGCAACAACGCCGATGCCCGGTCCTGCCCGACGGCGAACGTGGCCTCGCCCATACCGTTCGCCGTGGCGAGGGTATTGAACTGAGTTCGTTCCAGGATCAGCCAAGATTCGCCGTCGAACTCTGCCAGCCGACCGTCGGAGAACCCACGATCAAAGTCATCGTGGAAGTAGGAGTTGTTCACCACTACGACCCGCCCGTTGTGCGTGATCGCATCCTTGAAGTGCGGGTAGCCATGCACGTCGAGCTCATCGAGCAGATCGAACAGCCGGGTGACGTTGAAGGTGTGCACGTCGACCTCGAAGAACTCGCCTTCCATGCCCAGTACGTAGACCTTGTTTTCCGGATCCTTCAAGTGACGCGCCGTCGCCGTCAGCCGGTGATCGATCAGTTCCGGGATGGTGGTGACGTTGCCGTCAACGTCGATGACGTGGGGACCGATGAAGAGCTGGTTCGATTCCTTGTGCACCAGTCGATTGGCGTACGTGCCGACTACGCTCGCGGGGTGCTTGAGCAGGGTGAAGCCGTCGTCGAGGCTGAACAGCCCGGTCCCGCCACCGGTTGCTGCTTTGTGCGCGACGTAGGTCACGAACCACAGCCGTCCCGCCCACGGCATCAACGCCCCGATGCCGGTCTCGGTTCGCACCGGGAGGTGGTCCGCCTTGACCGCCACCGATGGCACCACACCACTGATTGCGAACGGGGTCGTCGTGCTGGTCTTGTCCGGCATTCATCTGCCCTTCCGTCGTGGGCGTCGCGGCGGCGCCCGTCTCTGTGTGCCGGCCATCTTGCGTCCGGGCGGATGCGGCCGCTAGTCGGTCTGTGCTCTCTGCAGGTTGGCTGTCAGACTGTGCGCTGGACGCATAGTGAGGTGGTGTAGGTGGCGGAATCGACCTTGCTCAGAGGGCTTGGCCTGCTACGGCTGCTGGTGCGGGCAGAGGGGCCGGTCTCGGCTAGCGAACTCGCCCGCCTGAGTGGGATGCACCCGACGTCGATCTCCCGGACGCTGGCAGGACTGGTTGACGGCGGCTTTGTGCGGCGGGTGTCGTACCGGTCCTATGCGCCTGACTTGGGGCTGCTATCGCTGGGCCTTGATGCCGCCAGGCATTGCCCGCTGGCGACCGATCCGCAACTGGTGATGGAGCGCGCAGCTCGGCTGTTCGGCGGCCTGATGCTCTCGCTCTGTCTCGCATGGCGTGGATCGCTGTTCTACTTCGCTCAGACCGGGTTGAGCCTTGGCACCAAGCCATTCGTCGGGCATGGTTACCCGTTGCACCTGTCTTCGCCCGGACTGTTGTTTGCGCTGGAGGACAGCCAGGAAGATGCGATCGCGGCGCTTGAGCGCTCCCGACGGACGTTCGGATGGGATCGCCCGACTGCGCAGGTGCCGGCGGACCCGGCCATGGTGCTGGCATGGGCGAGGGGCGCTCGTACCGACGATGTGCTAATCCTGCGGAGGTGGGCCGGACCGGACCATGTGAGCGCGGCAATCCGGCTGCCTGACCACGAGGGGCACGCGATTGCCCTGACAGCGGCCGGCCCCGCCGCCATCCTGGGTGACGGCGAGATCCGCAATCGACTTCACCAGGTCAAGCACTGGCTGACCTCCGGCGGCATCATCTGAATGTCTCGTCGGGCTGCCTGTTGCAGCAAGCGGGGTTGACGGAGTGCTGGTCCAGGACAACCCGGACAGGTGTCTCACGACATGCCGTCCTGGATGTCTCTAGAGATTCCGGACTGAGACGTCTCCCGTGCTGAGCCCGGCGTGGCCCGAACGTGGCAGCTTCCAGCCGGTGCGTTCACTCGACCGGTGTGTTCACGCGGCGTTTGTGACGCACCCGTTGCTGCGGTTGCGCACGAGTGGTTCGATGGATGTGACGCCGCTCACCCAGTCGCGTCCACTCCGAACCGATCGACCGAAAGCACCGGTGCCACGATGTCCGATCAGCTCACTCTCGACCCCGCCACCACCGCCGTCGTGCTCATCGAGTACCAGAACGAGTTCACCTCACCCGGCGGCGTGCTGCACGACGCCGTCTCGGCGGTGATGGACAAGACCGAGATGCTCCCGAAGACCACGGCCTTCGTGGACGCCGCCCGGAAGGCCGGCTGCACGATCATGCACGCCCCGATCACGTTCGCGCCCGGCTACGGCGAGCTGACGAAGCACCCGTACGGGATCCTCGCCGGCGTCGTCGACGGCAACGCTTTCGTCAAGGGCACCTGGGGCGCCGCGATCGTCGACGACCTCACGCCCGTCGAGGGCGACATCCTGATCGAGGGCAAGCGCGGCCTCGACACCTTCGCCAGCACCAACCTCGACTTCATCCTGCGTAGCAAGGGCATCACCACGGTGATCCTCGGCGGATTCCTCACCAACTGCTGTGTGGAGTCGACCATGCGGTCCGCCTACGAGAACGGCTACCGGGTGATCACCCTGACCGACTGCGTCGCGGCTACGTCGGTCGAGGAGCACGACAACGCCATCACCTACGACTTCCCGATGTTCTCCCAGCCGATGGAATCGGCGGAGGTGGCCAAGGCGTTCTGATCCTCGCTCCTCAGAACGGCCGGTACCGCGAGGTCAGCGGACACTCGAACGGGTCCGCCTCACCGAGACCGACCCGGTTGAGATACCGGATGACGATCCCATAGGACTCGAACAGACCGGCCTCGGTGTACGGGATGTTCTTCTCGGCGCAATATTCGCGCACCATCGGCCGCACGAGCGGCAGGTTCACGCTCGGCATCCGCGGGAAGAGGTGGTGCTCGATCTGGTGGTTCAGCCCGCCCATGGCCCAGAAGATCGGACGACCTCCGCGGACGTTGCGGGAGGTGAGCACCTGACGGCGCAGGAAGTCGATCGTGTCGCGCTCGGCCAGCAGCGGCATACCTTTGTGGTTCGGGGCGAAGCTGGCGCCCATGTACACCCCGAAGACCATGAGCTGGACGGCGAGGAACGCCAGTGCCCACCACGGTCCCAGCGTCACGATCACCAGGGCCGGGAATCCGAGCAGCCGGATCGCCAGGAACAGCGCCTCGATCCGGCGGTAGCTCAGTTCCCGCTCCTCGACCAACGTGCGGACGGCGCTGACATGCAAGTTGAGGCCCTCCAGCGTCAGCATCGGGAAGAACAGCCACCCCTGCCGCCGGGTGATCCACCCGATCATCCCGGTCCGTTCGTGCACGTCCTCCGGGTTGAAGACCAAGGCCCCGGTCGCGATGTCCCCATCCTTGCCGATCGTGTTGGGCCGGTCGTGGTGCTTGCCGTGCTTGCGGGCCCACCAGCCGTGACTGAGCCCGACCACCAGGTTCGCGATGACCCGCGAGAGCCACTCGTTGCGGCTGGAGGAACTGAACACCTGCTGGTGTGCCGCATCGTGGCCGAAGAACGCTGCCTGAGTCAGCAGCACACCGAACAGCCCGGCCACGGCGAGCTGCCATGGGCTCTGTCCCAGCGTCAGCAGCAGTGCAACGGCGCCAGCGAAGGCCGCCGCGAGCACTGTGGCTCGCAGGGCATACCAGCCGCGGCGGCGCTGCATCAGACCGGAAGCCTTCACCCGGCGGGACAACTCCAGGAAGTCCTTGGCGGGGTTCACGCGCGCTGCCCGGCGTGGGGCAGCCTGGGCCGGTGGGGGCGCGAGGGTGTCGATCGTCGTCATGTCTGGCACCTTAGGAACCGGGTTCGACCCGGCGCGTCACCCGCACGAGCCATTCTCGTTCCCCTACTCAGGTAGGGGAGCGCGGTGGTCAGTCAGCCGCCGTTGACCGGAATCCGTGCATACAGCCGGTATCCGCCCTCGGCCCGCGGACCCGCCTCGACCGTGCCGCCCACGGTGGTGACGCGTTCACGGATGCCTGCCAGCCCCAACCCTGAGCCTGGGGCGTTCTCCTCATCGGAGACTGGCTCCGAGTTCAGCACCTGCACGGTGACGGCGCCCGCCTCGGTCGCCACGGTGACGTCCACCGTGGAACCGGGGGAGTGCCGCAGGGCGTTGCTCAGCCCCTCCTGGACCACCCGGAACGCCGTTAGCCCGACCGCCGGGGAGACCGCGGTGTCCGGGCCGGAGTAGCTGATCTGTGCACCGGAGGCGCGGGTGGCCTCGATGAGGTCAGGGATATCAGCCACGGTGGGGACCGGAGCGGTGGGGACCTCGCCGGTGCGCAGCAGGGCCAGGAGGGCGCGCATCTCGTTCAGGGCCTGGCGAGAGGAATCCGCGATGTCGTCGAATTCCTGCTGGATCTCCGGAGGGATGCCGGGTTTGCGGTACCGCGCCGTCGTGGACTGGACATTGATGACCGACATGCTGTGTGCGACCACGTCGTGCAGCTCGCGGGCGATCCGGTTGCGTTCCTCGAGATCGCGGCGGCGCTGCAACTCCTCGGCGCTGACACGTTCGGCCCGTTCGGCCCGGCCCAGATTCCGCATCCACAGGCGCCCGAGAATCGCCAGCATCCCCAGCCCCGCGCTGACCGAGGCGAGCACGATGCCGTTGGCCAGTCCGCCGTCGGGGATCTCCCCAGCGATCACCAGGAAGGCTCCCACGGTCAGTACGGCTCCTGCAGACCAGACCGCAGCGGCCCAGAGCCAATGGTGGCGTAGCGCGATTACCACGATCACCAGGCAATAGGCGATCAAGGTCGTCACCGGCCACGGCCAGGGGCCGTGGGGTGCAACGTCTGCTCCGGTGAGATTCGCCGTGGCGAGCATGGTGCCGAGCGCCGACAGCAGGATGACCGAACCCGCGCCACCTGCCCAGCGCACCGCGAGCACGAGGGCGGCGCTCTGGGTCAGCGCCAGGACCATCGCGATCGCCGGATGAACACCGTGCACGCTGGCCAGCACCGGCCAGTTGACGGCCAGCAGGATCACCGCGGTGAAGCCGGTGCCGACCCACGCCCACCCGTTCGCGCCCATCGCCAAGGACGGGGTTGCGTACGGATTGCCCGAGGACCGCCCTGAACTCGCCGCCGATGGTGCTCCGCCCAACATGGTCTGGGTGATCAGCCCATCCGCCCGGGCGATCCCGCGGACCACCCACGGCAGGCTGATCAGCGCACCCGCGCCGATCAGCAGGTTGATCACCGAATCGAGGACATACATCCCCAGCGCGGTCTCTGGCGCGAGCTCCGGGGCGATGAGTTCCAGCAGCAGTGGCCAGCCGGTGCCCTCACTCTGCTCGCCGGGAATGAAGAGCTTCCAGAACCAGGAGGTCAGGCCTCCCAGTGCCACACCCAGCCAGGTCACCGCGAGAACGAAGGTGATCAGCCGCAACGGGAAGGCGATGATCGCTTCGAACACCAGGTCGAGCCAGCGGCGTGGATCGGTCATCACCCGCATCAGACCGGTCACGCTCTTCTGGGTCGGGCGGTAGCGTGGCCGCGCCACCGGCCGGCCCCAGTCCCGCAGCCGGCTGCGGGAGAGATCGGCCATGCTGGTGGCGAGCAACAACGTCATCGGCATGAGCAGCGCGCCCAACCAGATCACGAAGGTGCCGATCGACAGAACGCTCAACGGCACCAAGAGGCCGAAGCTCACCACGGCCAACGGCAGCCCGGGCAGAATGTAGCGGTAGTCGCGGCCAAGCCGCGAGAGTCGAGTGGGTGGTGCCTGCGCGTCCATTCCCGGCACCTTATGGTCACCTCGTCTCACGTCGCGTCCCTCGTGGGAGCCAATCCGCCCCTACCTGCGAGGGATTTCTGCTTCGGTCGCCGCACGCCGGCCGGTGCGCCGATAGTTTGGGACCATGCTCCCTCATTCCTCACCCGGCACGTCGGCGGACGAGCAGCGGGAGATCCGGGTGGCGATCGTTGACGATCAGTCCATGATTCGCGCGGGATTCGCTGCACTGCTCGACGCTCAGCCCGGCATCACCGTGGTCGGCACCGCCGAGGACGGGCTGGGCATCACGGATCTGGTGCGCCGTACCCAGCCGGACGTGGTGCTGATGGATATCCGCATGCCGAAGGTCAGTGGCCTCGACGCCACCCGTGCCATTGGTGCCATGCCCGGTACGCCGCCACGCGTGGTCATCCTCACCACCTTCGATGCCGATGAGTACATCTTCTCCGCCCTGCGCGCCGGTGCCAGCGGCTTCTTGCTCAAGGACTCGCCTCCCGAAGAGCTGATCCACGCGGTGCGAGTGGTCGCCTCAGGCGAGGCACTGCTCTCGCCGAGAGTGACCCGCTCGTTGATCGCCGACTATGCGGCCCGGCCGCACCGCCCTTCCGGGCCGGGCCCGGAGCTGAGCGAACTCACCGAGCGTGAGCTCGAGGTGATGGGCGCCGTGGCCCGCGGCTACTCCAACGCCGAGATCGCGAGTGAGCTTTTCGTCTCCGAACAGACCGTCAAGACCCACGTGAGCCGCATCCTGAGCAAACTGGGGCTGCGCGATCGCACCCAGATGGTCATCACCGCCTATGAGTCCGGACTGGTCCGCCCAGACCGGTGACTCCTTACACCCGGGTCCGGAGCGGGGAGAGCTGCCGGCCGCCGTCGCCGGCATTGCCCGGATCGAGCCACGCCTCGAAACCTGCGCGCACACCGGGCCACTCGCCGTCGGTGAGAGAAAACCATGCCGTGTCCCGGCTACGTCCCTTCACCACCACCGCCTGCCGGAACGTGCCCTCGTAGCTGAAGCCAAGGCGGGCAGCGGCCCTGCGCGAGGGAGCATTCAGGCTGTCGCACTTCCACTCGTAGCGGCGATAGCCGAGGTCGTCGAAGACGTACCGCATGAGGAGGTAGTGCGCCTCGGTGGACGCCCAGGTGCGCTGTAAGGCACGGGAGAAGGTGACCCACCCCACTTCGATCACGCCGTTGGCGGGATCGTGGCGCATCAGCGCCAGCGTGCCCAGGGCACGCCCGGTGGAGTTGTCCACGACGGCGTAGTGCCGGGGGTCCGTGCTGCTCGCCACGCCCTGTGCCCAGTCGTGATAGTCCTCCCGAGCGGTGAATGGGCCGACTCCGAGGTGCGTCCAGTCCCGAGCATCGGGGGCAGCGGCGTACGCGTCATACAGATCGTCGGCGTGCCGGGCAGGCTCGAGGCGCTCCAGCGTGCAGTACCGGCCGCGGAGTGTTCCGGCCGCCGGGCGGTGCGCCGGACTCCAATCCCGGACCACGTCGCCGACGGGCTGGCCGAACTCGTTCACCTCGGTCACGCTGCTCCTCTCCTGCCTGCCATGTACGCCGGTGGCGGACCGATCATGTCAGAGTGGCGTCATGACTCGAGGAAGGCGGGGCAGATGAGCGCGGGAGATGATCACGGCCCGACGGGCGGCTTCACAGTGGACGTGTGGAGTGACGTCATGTGCCCGTTCTGCTACATGGGCGATGCGCTGCTCACGCAGGCGCTGGAGCACTTCGGCCGGCCGGTCGAGGTGCGGTATCACAGCTTCCTCCTCATGCCCGACCTGACCAGCGACGTCCCGGTCTCCGTCGACGAGCTGCTCTCCAGCAAGCACGGCATCCCCCGCGAGCAGGCGGCCGCGATGAACGAGCAGGTGGCAGCGCGGGGGCGGGAGCTCGGACTCGACTACCGCTTCGACCGGGCGGCGGCGGTCACCACCCGGAAGGCGCACGAACTCAGCCATCATGCCGCCGCCCACGGCAGGCAGCGCGAGATGATCCAGCGCCTGTTCCGGGCCTACTTCACCGACGGGCTCAACATCGCCGACCCGCAGGTGCTCGGCGACCTCGCCGCCGAGACCGGGCTCGACCGGGAGTCCGCACTCGCGGCCCTGGCCAGCGGCGAGCATGCCGATGCCGTCGAGGCGGACCGGCGGCAGGCGCAGGAAATCGGCGTCACGGGCGTGCCGTTCTTCGTCTTCGCCGGCCGGTACGCAGTCTCGGGTGCCCAGCCGCTGGAGGTCTTCGTGCAGGCGCTGCAGACGAGCTGGGACGAGACCCGCGCCGCCGGCGCACAGGCCGGGTCCTAGGCTGCACCCATGGCCACCGTCATCCTCGTCCGGCATGGACGTTCGACCGCTAACGTCGACGGCGTCCTCGCCGGTCGCACGCCAGGTGTACTTCTCGACGACCTCGGCCGGGAGCAAGCCGAGCGCACCGCGCAGCGGCTCGCCGTGGTTCCCCTGGTGGAGGTCGTCTCCAGTCCGATCGAGCGGTGCGTGCAGACCGCCCGGACTCTCCTGGAGCAGCAGGACGATCTCGAGTTGAGCCTGGACGAAGCCCTCACCGAGTGCGACTACGGGCGCTGGCAGGGCCTGTCGCTGGGCGACCTCGTCAAGGAGCCGCTGTGGCCGGTGGTCCAGAGTCAGCCCTCCGCCGTCGTCTTCCCCGGGGGCGAGTCACTGGCGGCGATGCAGGCCCGCGCGGTGGGCGCCATCCGGCGCCGCGATGCTGAGATCGAGGCGAAGCACGGCGCAGGTGCGGTCTGGGCCGTGGTCAGCCACGGTGACATCATCAAGTCCGTCCTCGCCGATGCGCTGGGTATGCACCTCGACCTCTTCCAACGCCTCAATGTGGGGCCGGCGTCCATCTCCGTGGTCCGCTACGGCGCCGCCCGGCCGGATGTGGTCTCGACCAACACCGAGTTCGGTGACCTGACGTGGTTGCGTTCGGCCGCACCTGTGGCAGATGCGCCGGTCGGGGGCGGGGCCGGGCGCGAGGCGGGGCGCGAGAGCGCAGGCCTTCACGACGGCGCAAGCTCCGCCTCGTAGACTGGTCGCCATGCCGACTCTCGTCCATGAGTACGACTGGCCCGATCGCGTCGTCGTCGGGACCGTCGGTCGCCCCGGTGAACGCACCTTCTACCTGCAGGTCCGACACGGCGCCCGCTCCACCAGCGTGGCGCTCGAGAAGGAGCAGTCCGTCCTGCTCGCCGAGAAGATGGACGAGTTGCTCGACGAGGTGTCGCAGAATCCTGACCACCCCGCCACCGCCCCGAAGGACGTGCCGGCCGAACTGGTCGACTCCGACCCCCTGGAGCAGCCCGTCGAGGAAGATTTCCGCTCCGGAGCGCTGGGTTTGGGCTGGGACCCCCGGACGGCGCAGATCGTCATCGAGGCGTTCGCCTTGGAGGTCTCGGACGAGGGTGACGTGGACTCGGATGAGGACGCAGCGTACGAGCCGAGCGAGGTGCTCCGCGTGCGGATCCCGGTCGGCACCGCGCGAGCGTTCGCGCAGCGCACGCGCGAGGTCGCGCTCGCCGGGCGCCCCATCTGCCCGCTCTGCGCTCGCCCGGTCGACCCGGACGGACACGTCTGCAACCTGCTCGATGACCGGTGAGAGCCCGATCGCACTCGACGAGCAGGACCTGCAGGCCGGGGAGCTGACGCTTGAGGGGCGGATCACCGTCGCCTCCAACGCGACGTTCGTCGGCAGGATCGGTGACGTCCGCGTGGTCTACAAGCCGGTCGCCGGCGAGCGGCCACTGTGGGATTTCCCGGACCAGACCCTCGCCTCCCGTGAAGTAGCGGCCTACCTCGTCTCCGAGGTCCTTCAGTGGCGGATTGTCCCCCGCACGTGGGTGCGTGACGGACCGCTCGGGCCCGGCATGGTGCAACTGTGGCAGGAGCCGGATGCGGAGCAGGATCCGGTGGACGTCGTCGCCTCGGCCGCGGTGCCGCAGGGCTGGCGTACCGTGCTCGAAGGCAGCGACGAGAGCGGGCAGAGCGTCGCCGTCATCCACGAGAACTCTCCCGCACTGCGCCGGATCGCCGTCTTCGACGTGCTCGTCAACAATGCCGATCGCAAGGGCAGCCACATCCTGCCGGCTACCGACGGTCACCGGCACGGCGTGGACCACGGGGTCAGCTTCCACACCGAGCCCAAGCTGCGGACGGTGCTGTGGGGATGGATCGGCGAAGCCCTCGATTCCGGCGAGATCGCCGGGGTGGAGCGGGTGGTCTCGGGGCTGAGCGGCGATCTCGGGCAGCCGCTCCGTGCCTTGCTGAGCGGGCCGGAGCTCGAGGCCCTCGCCGCGCGATGCGAGCGACTGCTTGCCACCGGCACGTTCCCACCCCCGGAAGGGGACGCGCCTGCGGTCCCGTGGCCGCTGTTTTGACGAGCGGTGAGCACCTACGGCTGGTGCGCTCACACGAGTGGGAGGGGCCGCCGTCGCCGGCTCATGAGGGGAAGCTGACGCCCGCCAGCTCAGCGGACACCTGCCAGATCCGCGCCGCGTCCTGTTCGCTGCGCAACGGGGCGTACAACGACTGCTGTGTGGGCGCGCCGCCGATGTGGCCGGGGCCGTCGGGTCCGTACAGCAGCCCGCCCCCGGCCTTCGGCGAGGTGGCCGCCAGCAGTGCGGGCAGGGCGGCCGACTCCGGTGTGCCGGCCAGGATGCCGCGGGCGGAGAGCCACCGGATGAGACGCACCGCCGTGGTGTCGGTGCTGCGGCCGATCTCCGGCCGCGCGGCCAGCAGGTTCGTCGGAGCCACCCCCGGGTGGGAAAGGTTGCTCGTGATGCCCCATCCGCCTGCCTGACTGCGTCGTTGCAGTTCGAGACCGAACAGGCCGAAGGCGATCTTCGACTGGCTGTATGCCTTCCGTCCGTCGTAGCTGCGGGCGAACTGCAGGTCGTCCCAGTTCACCGTCCCGCGACGGGCGGCGATGCTCACCTGTGAGGTGACCCGGGCCCGGCCCGCTCTCAGCAGTGGAAGGATCTGCCCGACGAGGGCCACATGTCCGAGGTGATTCGTGCCGAGCTGCAGCTCGAATCCGTCGGCGGTGAGTTGCCTGTCCGGCGGGGTCATCAGGCCGGCGTTGTTGATCAGCAGGTGGATCGGCTCGCCTTCGGCGAGGAGCGTCTGACCGAGTGCCCTCACCGAGTCCAGGCTGGACAGGTCGAGCGTGCGGAGCGAGACTCTCGCTCCAGGCACCTGGTCTCGGATGTGTGCCGCGGCGGCGTCCCCCTTGCGCGGGTTTCGTACCGGCATGATCACCTCGGCGCCGGCTGCGGCGAGCCGTCTCGCCATGATCATGCCCATCCCGTCGCTGGCGCCCGTGATGAGGGCTCGTTTGCCGGTCAGGTCAGGGATCGTGATGTCGACGGTTCGCCGTGCCATGGGTGCTCCTCGTTCGCGGATCGATGCGATTGATCCTCGCCGGGTCGTCCGGGTGTATCCACGGCCTGGTGATCCCAGGCTGGCGGGGGGAGGGGGATCGGTGATCCGTGGCTGCGGGAGCCCGGTTCGCGGTACAAACATCAGGACGCACCCGAAGGAGTCACCATGATCGACCGCACAGGCCTCGCGGAGTTCCTCCGTCGGCGCCGCGAGGCGCTGCAACCTGAGGATGTCGGCCTGCCGCGTGGCCCGCGACGCAGGACCAGCGGACTCCGGCGCGAGGAAGTCGCGGCCCTGTGCCACATGTCGACGGACTACTACTCGCGGCTGGAACGTCAGCGGGGTCCGCACCCGTCACCGCAGATGCTCGCCGCGATCGCTCAGGGCCTGCACCTGTCGCTGTCCGAACGCGACCACCTGTTCCGGCTCGCCGGTCAGAACGCGCCCTCGCGGGAGGGTCCCAGCGAGCACGTCACCCCGGGGGTGTTGCGGATCCTCGATCGCCTCACCGACACTCCGGCCGAGGTGGCCACCGAACTGGGGGAGACGCTCCGCCAGACACCTGCGAGCGTGGCCCTGGTCGGCGACAACACGCGGTTCACCGGTCCCGAGCGGAGTCTCGGCTACCGGTGGTTCACCACCTCGGGGGCTCGGTCGATCTATGCCCCCGAGGATCACGACTTCCTCAGCCGCATGTACTGCTCCGGCCTGCGTGAGCTCGCCACCCTGCGAGGGCCCGGCTCTCGCGCCGCTCACTTCGTGGATCTGCTGCTTGCGAGCAGTGAGGAGTTCCGGAACGTGTGGGACCGGCACGAGGTCGGCATCCGTCCCCGCGAGATCAAGCGATTCGTACACCCGGAGGTGGGCTCGCTGGAACTGATCTGCCAACGGTTGCTCGATCCGGACCAGTCGCACGGGGTGCTTGTCTACACCGCAGTGCCTGGCAGCGAGAGCCACGAGAAGTTGCAGCTGCTCTCGGTGATCGGCGCGCAGACGTTGAGGTGATCGCGGGCTACCGCAGGTACGGCTCCACCCAGGCCGACGCGATCCGCGCCGCGCGCTGAGCCTGCCCGGGCTCGGTCAGCAGGTGATCGGCCCCCTCCAGAGAGACGAAACTGCGCGGATGGCGGGCCATCCGGAAGATCTCGCTGGCGTTGTCGATGCCGACGGTGTTGTCGATGGGGGAGTGCATGATGAGCAGTGGCCGGTCCAGGGTGCTGACCTTGTCCGTCAGGTCCGCGCTCCGCACATCCTCCACGAAGGCACGCTTGAGGGTCAGTGCCCGCCCTCCGATGAGCCACTCGGCGCTGCCGTCCTGGCAGGCGCGGCCCACCACTGCGTCGTAGTGACGTTCCACATTGCTCGGGTCCGAGGGCGCCCCGATGCTGACGACGGCGCCCACGTCGGCATCCCGGCCGGCGGCGATTGCGGCCGCACCACCCCAGGAGTGGCCCACCAGCACCGAGACCGGCGTGCCACGCTCGGCCATGAATCGCGCGGCCGCCACCGTGTCGTGAACCTTCACCGTGAACGATCCGTCGCCCCAGTCGCCCTCGGAGTCGGAGAGCCCCAGGGCGTCGAAGCGGAGCATCCCGATGCCCTCGGCGGCGAGTTGCCTGCAGATTCGCACGGCCGCGGGGGAGTCCTTACCGAGGGTGAAGCCGTGCACGAAGATCCCCCATCCTCGCGCCTCGCCCTCGGGCACGTCGAGCACACCCGCGAGTGTCGGTCCCGTCGAGCTCGGGAAGCGCACCCGCTCGGCCATTCGTAGTCCTTCCAGCATGAGTCCTCGGACGGACACCGTACCGCCTGCCACCGCGCCGACCCGGTGGTGGCCTGACGTAGCTCAGAAGCCGAGATGAGCGGTCGCAGATGCGCGAATCCGCAGTCGCGCTAGGCTGCATATGAGGGTCTGGGTGCACCCAGGCCCGGCTGCAAGGAGCAGGCCATGGGCAAGGTGGACAGCGACTACCTGGTCGTTGGCGCCGGCGCCGCGGGTATGGCATTCACCGATGCGCTGATCGATCACAGTGACGCGAGCGTCACGCTGGTGGACCGACGCCCCGGCCCCGGCGGGCACTGGTTGGACGCCTACCCGTTCGTACGCCTGCATCAGGCCTCCTCGTTCTACGGGGTGGCCTCGACACTCCTCGGTGAGGGACGCCGTCAGACCCAGGGCCCCGAAACGGGACTGCACGAACGGGCAGACCGTGAGCAGATCTGCGCCTACTACCAGTCAGTACTGAACGATCGCTTCGTCGCGTCCGGACAGGTGCGGTTCATTCCCCGTAGCCACTACGACTGGGACCGGCGCGTACTCACGTGCGACGGCACCCGGTACGAGGTGTCGCAGCGTTGCCGGATCGTAGACGCACGGTATCTCGCCCCCGAGATCCCAGCGACGACCCCGCCGCCCTTCGAGGTCGCCGACCAGGTTCGCGTCGTGGCCGTCAACGATCTCCCGCGAGTGGACGACGCTCCGAGCCAGTACGTCATCGTGGGGTCGGGGAAGACGGCCACCGATGCCGTGATCTGGTTGCTCGGCCAAGGCGTCGACCCGGAGGCGATCTGCTGGGTGCGGCCGCGTGAACCGTGGATGCTCAATCGCGCCAAGGTGCAGCCAGATCCGGACGTGTTCCTGGGTATGGCGGCCGACATCTTCGAGAGTGCGGTGGCCGCGCGGTCGGTCGACGACCTGTTCCTCCGACTCGAAGAGGCCGGCGTGATGATGCCCATCAACCGGGCACTCACGCCCACGATGGCGCGGGCTCCCACACTGGCCACGTGGGAGCTGGACCTGCTGCGCAGTATCGAGAACGTGGTCCGGCGCGGGCGCCTGCGGCGCGTGGAGCGAGGGCGGCTGAACTTCGACGGCGGCGCTGTAGACGTCCACGATGACGCTCTGGTCGTGCACTGCGCAGCGCACGGGCTACGCCATGAATCGTCGATGCCGATCTGGGGGCGCGATGCGATCACTGTTCAGCCGACCCGGGCCGGGTTCCCGTGCTTCGGAGCGGCGCTCATCGGCTACATCGAAGCCACCCGGGTCGGCGACGATGCGAAGAACCAGGTGTGCCCCTCCTCGCCCTACCCGAGCACACCGGCGGACTGGGTGAGAACGAACATTCATGGAACGAGATCGGCGATGGCGTTCGGTGCGGAGCCGGACATTGCCGCCTGGGCGCACACCGTGGCACTGAACCCAGCCCGCGTACCCGCTGGACTCAGCTCGCCGGCGTTGCAGGCCGTGCAGCACAGACTGGCCACACAGACCGGTCCGGGCCTGGCTGCGCTCGTCCGGCTCCATGAGCGAGAGGTGTGAGGCTCGCAGAGCGCACAGGATGCTGGCCGAGGAGTCGATCAGATCTGCTAGCCTGCGGGAAGCCCAGCCTCCTTCGACCCGAAGAGATCCTGGGCAGACGCAACCGCGTCGGGCGTGTGGACGGACTTCGTTTCCGAGTCGTGCGCCAGCGGTGAGGGCCGTTCCTATCCGGATCACTCTGAGCCCAGCGACCGTCCCATGGTCTCGTGCGGACTCCGTGCCAGCGCGAGACGTGTGTCTCTCGTGTCCAGGAGTGTTTCGTGTCTGTGCCCCTGTCTGCATCCTTGCGCTCGTCCCGGCGTCGGCCGGTCCACCTACCTCCTGCCGTCCCCGACGGGACGATGATGACAGGCGCCGAAGCGGTCGTGCGCTCCCTGGAGCGACTCGGGGTGCGCGACGTCTTCGGGATTCCCGGCGGATCCATCCTCCCCACCTACGACGCGCTGCTCTCCTCGAGCCGGATCCGGCACGTGCTCGTCCGCCACGAGCAGGGTGCCGGGCATGCGGCCGAAGGCTACGCATGCACCACCGGTCAGGTCGGTGTCGCGATGGCAACCAGCGGCCCCGGCGCGACGAATCTCGTCACGGCACTCATGGACGCCCAGCTGGACTCGGTGCCACTGCTGGTGATCACCGGTCAGGTCTCCTCCCATGTGCTCGGAACAGACGCCTTTCAGGAAGCCGATATCGTCGGCATGACACTCTCGGTGACCAAGCACTCCTTCCTGGTCACCGATGCTGCGGACATCCCCACTGTTCTCGCGCACGCACACTCGCTGGCCACCGCCGGCCGGCCCGGGCCGGTGCTCGTCGACATCACCAAGGATGCGCAGCAGGAGACTGCGCCGTTCGCGTGGCCGACGTCAAACCCTCCCGACCATCCCGAGCGCGGTCGCGTCCGCCACTCCCAGGTGCGACGGGCTGCGGAGGAGATTGCCGGAGCGCACCGGCCCGTACTGTACGTGGGCGGGGGTGTCGTCCGCGGACGGGCCGCAGACGAGCTGCGCGAGCTGGCCGAGGTAGTGGGTGCCCCGGTGGTGACGACGCTCAATGCCCGTGGCGCCTTCCCCGATTCCCATCCGCTCGCACTGGGAATGCCCGGCATGCACGGAACGGTCCCCGCCGTGCTGGGAATGCAACGCGCCGACCTGCTGATCGCCGTCGGTGCACGATTCGACGAGCGGGTCACCGGCGTCCGGAGCAGTTTCGCACCGCAGGCGCGCGTGGTCCATCTGGACGTCGACCCCGCCGAGATCTCCAAGGTTCGCCATGCCGATACCCCCATCGTTGCTCACGTGCGCTCGGCACTGCCTCAACTGGCACAGGCTGTTCGGAGCATCGAACCGGCCGACCGAGCCAGCCTGGTGCCGTGGTGGGACGAGTTGAACCGGCTCCGTCGTGACTTTCCGCTCGGCTACCCGCCTGCCAGTGACGGACGGATCCCGGCCCAGCAGGTGATCCAGCAGCTCGGCCACCTCACCGGTCCCGAGGCCATCTACGCGACCGGCGTCGGGCAGCACCAGATGTGGGCCGCGCAATTCCTGCCGTTCGAGCGCCCCTATGCGTGGCTCAGTTCAGGTGGCGCCGGGACGATGGGCTATGCCATCCCCGCGGCCATGGGTGCGAAGGTCGCCGCGCCGGGGCGGGTGGTGTGGGCCATCGACGGTGACGGGTCGTTCCAGATGACGAACCAGGAACTGGCGACCTGCGCCATCGAAGGCATCCCCCTCAAGGTTGCCGTGATCAACAACTCCTCGCTCGGGATGATCCGGCAGTGGCAGACGTTGTTCTACGGGCAGCGGTACTCCCACAGTGACCTGGGACCTGAGCGGCAGGCTCCGATCCCGGACGTCGTGGGTCTGGCCGAAGCGTACGGGTGCGTGGGGTTGCGGGTGGAGCGCGAGGCCCAGATCGACGCCGCGATCGAGACGGCACTCGGGATCCATGATCGGCCGGTGGTGATCGACTTCGTGGTCAGTCGCGATTCGATGGTGTGGCCGATGGTGCCGCAGGGCGTCAGCAACGATCAGATTCGCTACGCGCACGAGCGTTCGTTCGGCGAGGAGTGACGGCGCCTCAGGCAGACACTCTGTGTCACGCCCGGGTCTCGTGTGGCCATTGCTCGACCGCCACATCGATCTTCGCCCGGGTGCCCCGGTTGACCTTCTCCACCAGCTCCAGAACCGCACCACCCGACTTCCGAGGCGGCTTCCAGGTGCCCACCACGACGCCGTCGACGAGCACCGCCGGCCGGAACACCCCGTTGCCGCCCGGCACGAGCGCACGCAGCGCTTCCGGGCTCGCGACCAGGGACCGGTCGGCGTAGCCGAGGATCCACTCGTCGAAACCGGGGACCAGGTCGACCTGCGGAGTAGCGTCGTCGCCCGGGTCGCAGGCGTGTGCCTCATGGCCTGGCTCCTGATCATCGGCGAGCATCCAGGAGGCGGTGCCGTCCACGCTCACCTCCATCAGGTCCTCGACCGTGGCCGCGGCCTTCCGCAGCTGTGTCTTCGGCAGTTTGGTCCACCACGCGAGGTCGGCGAGCGTCACCGGCCCGCGGGCGGCGACGTAGCCTCGGATCACCTGGGCCAGTGCCGCGTCCGGATCCGCTTCCCGGGAGGTGGTGGTGAGTTCGAGTAGCTGGTGGCCGGTCTCGGCGAATCGGCCCCAGTGGATCAGTGCGTCGACCGCCAGGTGCATCAGCAGGTGGTAGCCGCGCCCGTTCGCGGTAGCGATTCCCGCCGTGTCCCACAGCTCCATCGCCTCGCCACGGGTGCGTGGGCGCTCGTGCAGCGCCTCGGCCAGCAGGTCGCGTGCCCGACCGATCGTGTGATCGTCCAGGCCGAGCTGTTCCCGACGGCGGGTGGTCGCCCTGTGCGTTCGCTCCGCCGTGAGGGACAGCAGGGTGGCGAGGTGCCCCGGTGTGGTGGCGAACAGCGTGCCTCGCATCGGCCAGGACCGCACCAGGTAACCGGAATCGAAAGCCTGCCGGACGTCGTCGACGGTGGTGCCCGGGCGCGAGCGGATCGCGATAGCCCGCAGCACGGCGGGCAGATCCTGACCCTGGAGCGCGACAGCGCGCTCGACCACCTCGGCCGGGCTCAGAGGGGATCCGCCCAGCAACTGCCGCTGCCGGCGTCGTCCGCGCGCCAGCTGTACCGGGATCTCACGGTTCATGGTGCATCCTCCGGCGGACCATGATGCGGTGCCGCCTGTCGTCGATGGGATTGTCCGGGTCGAGCTCACCGTCCGCAGCGTGACTGAACCCGGCCTTCTCCAACGCCCGCCAGGAGCGCGTGTTATCGGCATGGACTGCCACGACGACGTCACCGGCATCATCGTGCACCGCCCACTGCTGACGCACGAGCCGGTCGATCATCTCCGGCCCGACGCCGCGACCGAGCGCCGACTCCTCCCCGATGAGGTAGTCGATGGACACGGCGTCCCCGGGTACAGGAACGATCTGCCGCATCTGGGTGAGGTACTCGCGCTCATCGGAGTAGCGATACCACTGGATGAGCCCGATCGGCCGGTTGTCGAGGTGCACGATCCAGGTGGGGACGCGATCGCGGCCGTCGATGCGAGGGCCGTACTCACGCTCAAGAGCAGCGGGATCGGACGGATCGGCCCACCAACGTGCGACCGCTGGCACCGTGAGCCACCGGCCCAGCAACGGCAGGTCGGCCCGCGTCAGCGCGGTGAAGGTGAGGTTCATGAGAACAAAACCTACGACGCGTCCTGGCGTCGCACCATCTCGGCGATCCACACCGGCGCATACGGGGAGGTGCACCCGGGGGAGGTGGGGTAGTCCTCCAGCACCCGCAGCCGCTCACCGATCGCGATTGCCCGGTTCCGATGGCCGGGATGAGTGATCCCGATCTGCGCCAGGCACGTGTTCATCGCCCACTGCAGGCGGTCCGGGGCCTGCGCCATCTCCACCTCGATCACTCCCAGCAGGTGGTCCAGATCGAGTCCCTCCGGCTGCTTCACCACCCGGTCCGCAGTGAGCGCCCACCCGGCGCTGGCAACCACCGGGTCGGAGTCGGCCATCCACACCTGCCGCAGCGTTTCCAAGTGCGGGCTCTTCTTCACCACGTAGTTCACGAGCCAGTCATGCACCTTCGGTGGGCGAGCCTGCCGGAGCATCGCATCGAGCTGCTCGCGCTCGAACGCCTTCGGGCGGCAGATCAGCAGGGCGAGTAGCCGCGCCGCAGCGTCAGCGGTGTCCCACAGCGCGAGTGCGAGGTCCTGCTGGGTCTTGAGTCGCTTCGCGATGGCGCGGAGTCTGCTGAGATTCACCCCGTGATCGTCGCCGCGGGCCTCGTTGGCCTCCCGCATCGTCGGGTCCTCAAGTGCGGCAAGCTCGGCGAGCACGGCGTCCAGGTGCTCGTGCTGGTGTGCTGGCTCAGTCATCTCATGCACCTCCGGGTTTCCTGCTCAGCCTAGGACGGCCTGTGCTGCAACCGGACGAAAACGACGGGAATACAGCCACCTGGGCCTGCATACGCAACACATGGCAGTATGTCCGTCGATTTCATCCCGGTCCGTCCGGTTCTGGTCAGCCCTACACTCTCGGGCATGACGACACGCCTCGCCGTCCACTCCTGGGGAACCACCGATCGCCCGGCCCTCGTGCTCCTGCACGGGATTACGGATTCCGGCCTGTGCTGGGCAGATGCGGTCGCCCGGTGGGAGCGCGACTACCGGGTGGTGGCCCCGGATGCTCTCGGGCACGGGGATTCAGACCGGTTCCGGCCCGACGAGCTCGACATCGGGCCGGTGGACGCGATGGCTGATGAGGTGATCGCCCTGCTGGAGACTCTGGTCTATCCGGTCGTGCTGATCGGCCACTCCATGGGTGGTGCCACCGCCGCGGCAGTGGCGTTCCGCCGTCCGGACCTCGTCGGATCGCTCGTGCTCGAAGACCCGGCCTGGCGGGACCTGACCGGCGCCGAGGAGCGTGAACGCGGCCAGACCTTCCTCGCCGGCAGAGGAGAACCGAACCCGGTCTGGCCCGCTGCCGAGATCGCACCCTGGCAGGAGGCTCACGCCAAGACAGACCGTGACTTCCTCGCGCTCGGGCGAGTGGCGCCGTCGGAACCCTGGCGAGAGCTGGTGGCCGGGTTGGCCATGCCGACCCTGATCGTCACCGGGACCGAGGGGGTCATCATCGACCACTCGCAGATGGCCGAGATCGAATCGATCGGCAACCCGCGGGTGCAGATCGAGGTGATCGAGGGTGCTGGGCACTGCGTGCGCCGGGACCGGACGGAGGCCTTCCACGCGCTGGTGGACACGTGGATCAGCCAGCGGCTCGCGTCACGCCCCTCGTGAGTCCAGCTCGGCTCGGACCTCCGCCAGCGTCTGTTCCAGGTACCCGGTGATCTCCGGATCGACTCCGTGGCCGGTGAGGTCACCCGCGATCTGTTCCCACTCGTGCAGCGCCTCGGCGAGGCGGCCCGCCGCACGGAGCACGCGGGCAACATCGTCACGAGCGTCGATCGTGCGCGGGTCCGTGGCTCCCCAGCGGGTGATCGCGATCTGCGCGCAGGCGCGCAGGTGCTCCTGTGCAGCGCCCAGGTCTGTCTCCGCCCGCAGGCGCCCGAGCAACTGGCGGGCGTGGAACATCTGCTCAGAGCCAGGTTCGGTGAGAGTGTGCAGAGCACGGACGACGTCCTCGAGTAGCGGCGTCGCCTCGGCGGCCCGGTCGGTGTGGGTGAGCGCCGCCGCCAGTTTCGCTTGTGCCGTGCGCAGCGGGAGCGAGTCAGCGCCGAAGATGCGCTCGCAGTCCTGCACGTGCCGCTCCAGCAGCCGGACGGCGGTGGCGGCGTCACCGGTTCGGAGTGCGATCTCGGCGACGAGCCGCCGGGTCGATTGCACGTCGGGGTGATCCCACCCGAGCACCTCCACCTCCCGGGCGTGCAAGGCCGTCAGCACGTCGACACCTTCCTGGGGGTCTGAACCCTCTGCCAGCGCGCTTCCGAGCTGGCGGCGCAGCAGGAAGGTGCTGGGGTGGTCAGGTCCGAGGGCCTGGTGGTGGATCACCAGTAGCGCACGCTGCAGTTCCACTGCCTCCTCGTGCTGACCGGCCATGTGCAGACCGGCGGCCCGGTTGCGCCGCACCGTGAGGGTACGGGGGTGCTCGGGACCGAGGGCTCGTACGCAGTCCGCTTCGAGGGCGGTCAGGAGCGAGAGTGCCTCCTCGGTATGCCCGTGGTCACCGAGGAGGGCAGCGAGGGTTCCGCGCATCCCGAGGAGGAGGCCGTCATCGCCGGTGAGATGCTGCGTGCCGAGCGCGACGGTCCGCCGGATCAGCTCCACGGCTTCCTCGCCGCGCCCCGCTTGCGAGAGGGCGCTCGCCAACGTCGCATGGGTGGCGAGGGTGTCCGGATGCGCGGCACCGCGTACCTGCTCCATGCGCGCGGCCAGTTTCTGGTGGGCGCGGACCGCATCGTCGGTGCGGTACAACCCGGTCAGCACCTGGGCCCGCAGGTTCAGCACCTCCAGGTCGAACAACTCCGGAGCGCCAGGCGCGTGCGCCGCTGCCTCGGCGTCCGCCAGCGCCTCGACGAGCCGGCCGCTGAGCTGGAAGGCATGCCCGCGCAGCAGATGGGCGCGGGCCAGCCGGTCCGGAGATGGGCCGGCCTCGATCACCCGCGTCAGGAGCCGAAGATATCGCGGAAGGTCGCGCTGATCGTCCCAGCTCAGTTCCGCGGCCGGGCGGATGGCGTCGGCCAGTACGTCCGGATCGCGCAGGAACCCCTCAGCGTGCAGCACCGCAGCGAGATCGGCGAGATGGTGCCGTTCGGCGACCTCCAGTCCGGTGAGATGCTCGGTCAGGAACGCTCCCAGCGCCGCCCCGATCGCGGTACGCACCTCGGTACGGTCCTCGTCGAACAGGAACGTGTCGTCCTCGGCAGCGATCTCGCGTTGGTCCCGCTCGGTGAAGGTGTGCAGCATGGTGCTCACCGACCTGGCCCAGGAGTAGGCGTCGCTGCCGGTGTGCAGCGCCTCGGCGATCTCCGGCAGTGACGGCCAGTCCAGCTCGCGTAGCGCGGCGAGCAGCAGGTCGGTGTTCCACTCGCCGGCTCCGGTGGTGGCGTCCAGGAGTACTGGGATACCCAGGGTCGCCAGGCTGAGCGCCTCCCGCACCGTCTCCGGCAGCTCGCGCCACAGTTCGGCGTACAGTCCGCGGATCTCTGCTGGCGCCTCGGCGATCGTCGCCGCGTCGAGCCGCAGCTCGCCCGACCGGCCACGGCGGCGCACCCGCGGCAACTGGCAGAACAGTTCGAGGGCAAGTGGGTTCGGGTAGCGTCCGGCGATGTGCGCCGCTGTCCGCTGCTCCACCTGCGGGTAGTGGCTGCGCACGATCGCCTCGAGCGCCGCCGGGTCCAGCGCGGCGAGCGAGGCATCGACTCCGAACGGCTGCGGTGCCCGCTCACTCCGGTGGTCCAGGCGCACCACCCGGTCTCCCGCAGCGGTCAGGGCGCGCCGGACGTGCTCGTTATCCTCGGTGCGCCCCGGCCACGAAGTGGAGATCACCAGCACCGATGCGGTCCCGCTCACCAGCGATCCGAGCAGGTCGGCCAGGCCCGCGTCGGCGTCATGCAGGTCCTCGACGACGATCACCACGGGCAGCTCCGGTACGGCGAGCCGGTCAACCATTGCCGCGGTCTCGGCCACGAGATCACTGGCGGCGATTCGTTCGCTGGAGTCGAGCCGCTCCCGTCGCTCGGCCGCCGCTCGCACCCCTGCCACTCCGCGCTCGCCCAGCCACCGCACCAGCCCCAGACCCGGGATCGCTGCCCCCACCACCGCCTCGACCGCCGTGCCAGCCACCTCCATCGCCGCCTCGTCCGCCGCCGCGAAACCGAGATCCTTCAGGCCCGATCGCCATCGCCCGTGCCTGGGTGCGACGTGGCGCCAGGCGTCCTCCAGGTAGTCAGCGTGCGCCTGCAGCTGTGCGAGGTCGTGCCGCAGCGAGGCCGAGGAGACTCCACCCCGCAGTGAGCAGGCGATCCCCCACCACATGAAGGCCGGGAGGCTGCCGGGGGTGTGCTCGACCTCCGGGACGAGACGTTTGCGCCGCGCGCCCACCTCCTCGGGAACTTCCGCGCCGAAGAGATCGCCCGGCCAGTAGTGCGGCTCCGGCTGCCGATGCGCCGCCAGCTGGCGGTAGAGCTCGCGCAGCAGACGCGTCTTGCCCCAGCCAGAGGGCGCCTCGAGCGCGATCCACTGCGCCGGTTCGCCCGCCCGGATCCGGTCGTAGGCCTCGAGCAAGCCCGTCACGACGGCGGAGCGTCCTTCCCCCACGAACGCTGGCTCGGGCACGGCTCACCTCTCGATCGACCCGGGCGGTGTGCCGGGTGGCTGCCTCCTATCCTGGCCGGATCCTCGGTTGCTGTCACCGCACGGTCCACCAGGTGCGGCTAGCACCGGACGGAGCTCGAGCCTCGACTGGCTCGGCGGTGGCCCTCGAGGGTTCGCCAGCAGGTGCTGCCGCGCAACAGGCATCGCCCTCCTGGCGGCCTCTTACACTCTGCGCAAGGAGGTGCGGATGTCGGAGCGAGTACCGGACGAGATCGTCGCGCTCTTGTCTGCCCACGCCGAGGAGAATGAGCAGGAGAAGATCGCCCGCCGGCTGCGCGGGAGCAGTCGCCCGCTCGGGGTGCGGATGAAGACGGTCTTCGACCTCGCCAAGACCTACCGCGACATCGACCTGGGTGACGTGCCGCGGTTGCTGCGAGCCCCCTGGTACGAGGTGCGGATGGTCGGCGTGAGCATCCTGGACTTCCGCGCCCGCCTGCGCCTGACCGACGACCAGCGAGCCGAGCTTGCGCGGCTTTATCTCGACCATCACGACATGCTCGACACCTGGGACTTCGTCGACCGGGCAGCGCCCCGGGTGATCGGCGGCTGGCTGCTCACCCGCTCCGATCGCAGCATCCTCGACACCCTCGCCGCATCGCCCCACACCTACGAACGACGCTCGGCGATCACTGCGACGTTCTGGCTCGTCCGGCACGGCGAGGTCGCCGACGCTTTGCGCATCGCCGAGACTCTCGCCCGTGATCTGGAGCCGGATGTCACATCGTCGGTGGGTGTGGCGCTTCGCGAGGTGAGCGTGCAGGACGAGGCCGCCGTCGTGGCGTTCCTGCGCCGGTGCCGAGGTGACCTTCCTCGGCCGGCGCTACGCACCGCCGTCGGGAAACTGGACGCGACGCTGAAGGCTGAACTCACCGCACGGTGATCAGACGCGGTGATCAGAACAATGCCTGCAACCCCAGGCTCGCACCCGTGACCACCAGCCACAGCACGCCGCCGAGCACCAGCGGCGTCGGGCCGGTGCGGCGCAGCGCGGGCAGGTCGGTCGCCAGCCCGATCGCGGCCAGAGCTGCCGTGATCAGCACAGTGGAGGTCTGTGCACTCGCGGCCTGGATGTCAGTAGGGATCAGGCCCAGCGTATTCAGCGCCGCCACGGCGACGAATCCGACCAGGAACCACGGCACTAACCGCCACACCGGGCGCCTCGCAGCGGTGGGGGAATCACGGCGGGCGACCACGGCGGCCAGTACGAGGCATATCGGGATGATGGCCAGCGTCCGGCTGAGCTTGACGACCACCGCGGTGTGCGCAGCCTCGGGGGAGTAGCTGCCCGCCGCAGCGACCACTGAGGACATGTCGTTCACGGCCGTGCCCGCGAGCACCCCGAACGCCTCGTCGCTTAGTCCCAACGCGTGCCCGAGTGCGGGGAAGGCCAGCACGGCGGCGATATTGAACACGAACACGGTGCTCAGCGCGTACGCCACCGTGGCCCCGGCCGGGCGCAGCACGGGCGTGACTGCAGCGATCGCCGAGGCTCCGCAGACCGCGGTACCCACCCCGATCAGCGTGCGCAGGTCCCGGTCCACACCCAGCAGGCGCCCCAGCCCGACGGCGGCCCCCAGGCAGATCAGCAACGTTCCGATGGTCACGGGCAGGGCCTGGCTCCCGACGGCGGCTACCTCACCGAGGGAGAGGTGTACCCCGAGCAGGACGACGGCGGCCTGAAGCCCCCACCGGCTCGCGACCGGGAGTGCGGGCGCCCAGGCGTGCCGGCGGCGAGGCCCCGCCGCGGTGGCGACGATGGCGCCCGCGACCACGGCGAGCACTGGTGCACCGACCAGCGGGACCGCCCGGCCCGCCAGGGTGGCGGCAGCAGTGAGCACGGCGCAGAGGAGGACTGCGGTGAGCACCGGCCCCCTGCCCGCCCGGCCCACTATCCCCGCCGTCCCCGCCGGCCGAACGTTGAGTTGCTCGGCGTCGCGCGCCTGAACGCCGAGCAACTCAGCGTTCGCGCCAGGTGGTGGGGTCGGTGGTGCCATGCTCTCGATGCTGCCGGTGCCAACGCGCATCCACTACCTACCGGATCCCTAGATGGATATAGGCTGAAGCTATGCCGGCGCCGCACGATGTCACCCTCGACATGCTGCGCCTGCTCGTCGCGGTGGCAGATCGTGGCAGCATCTCGGCCGCTGCACGCGCCGCCGGGGTGAGTCAGCCCTCGGCCAGCGCGCGGATCAAGGACCTGGAGCGGCGCCTCGGGCTGGAGCTGGTGGAACGCCGCAGCCGGGGTGCTGAACTCACACCCGACGGAAGGGCTGTCACCGACTGGGCGCGAGCCGTCGTCGAGTCCGCTGACGTGCTGGTCACCGGAGCCCGGGCGCTCGCCTCCCAGCACGACGCGCAGCTGGTGGTCGCGGCGAGCCAGACCGTGGGGGAGTACCTCATGCCCGCGTGGTTGGCCGCCTACCGGCGCCGCAGCGAGGGGCGGCCGGTGCGGCTGCGGGTGATGAACTCCGCGGATGTCGTCGCGGCGCTGCGCTCGCGGGAGATCGACTTGGGATTCATCGAATCGCCCGCCGTGCCCTCGGACCTGGCCCGGCGGCGGGTAGGGACCGACCGGCTGGCGCTCGTGGTCGGTCCGGAGCACCCGCTGGCCCGGCGGCGCCGCCCGCTCACCCGCGACCAACTCGTCGGGATGGCGCTGGCCTCACGCGAGGACGGGTCGGGAACCAGGGATGCGCTCACGCGGGCGCTGGGGGAGCCGGTTCAGCCGGTACTCGAGCTCGACTCGAACGCCGCGGTGAAGGTGGAAGTTGCCTCGGGCGGGTATCCCGCGGTGCTCTCGGCGCTCGCGGTGGGGGCCGAGCTCGGCGACGGTCGCCTCGTGGAGATCGACGTGCCGGACGTGGATCTGCGACGGCACCTGCACGCGGTCTGGCGGCGCGGTGCCCGGCTTCCCGCGGCGGCCGAGGACTTCCTGCGGGGCGTGCTCGGCCGCTGAGCCCTGCCTGTTCGGCAGCGGGGCCTGTCTGTTTGGCTGCAGATTCTCCGCCCGCCGGTTCGGCCGCAGAGTCTCCGCCCCGAAACGGGACCGCCCTCTGGAATCGATCGTCGATCTGGCGGCAGGCCCACCCCCTCACGAAATCCGTCGTCGATCTGGTTGTCGGGAGGCGACAACCAGAACGACGAGCGATTCCTCGAGCGAGAATCAATCGTCGATCTGGCTGGCCATCAGTAGCCAGATCGACGTTTGATTTTCGAGAGGGGCGGCGTCACCGTCGCCGTCACCGTCGCCGTCACCGTCGTCGGCGCCCGACAAGGCGGCGGTCTTCGCCGAAGTGGCCCGGGTGCTGTGCCCCGGGGGCCGGCTCGCCCTGGGCCACGCAGACGTATGGCGTCAAGAGCGTGAGCCTGCTGGCCACGAAATGAGTGCTGGCCCGGGAAGGGCCAGAGTGGTGATCGACGTCAGCGAGCCATCCCGAGGAACGCCATCAGCGCTCGTTCGATCTCGACCAGGCGCTCGGTGCTCACGCGGCCCACGCGTGTGCCGACGCTGGATCGCCGCACCGTGGTGAGTTTGTCGATCATGATGTCGCTGTGCCGGGTGAGGCCCGCCTCGCCGGATCGCAACCGGAGCCGCAGCAATGGTGCATCGGTCAGGGACGTCGTTAATGGCAACACCGTCACCGAGCCGGTCTGGGCGAACGCGTCGTCCTGAACAATGAGGGCCGGCCTCGGCTTGCTCGCATACACGCCGCCCGCCACGGTCCAGATCTCGCCGCGGTTCACTCCTCGTCCCAGTCGACCGAGACCTGTTCGATGAACTCCTGATCGTCGGTGTGAGCATCTGCCTGGGCGACGAGGGCCGACTGGCGTGCTGCCTCGGCTGCGAACACCTCGCTGCGGACGTCTGGCACCCAGATCTGCACCGGCCGGTAGCCGCGCTCCCGCATGCGGCGCCGGTACTCGGACACGCGCTCCCTGACTGCCATCCTTCGATGTTACATGTTACGACCCGGGCTGGACAGTGGTTCCGTGCCCGACGGGTGCGAACGCTGGTTGTTTGCGGCACTTGGAGGCGGATGCCGCAGAACCCAGCGTCCACCCGTGGAGGCGCGCCCGGGCGTCGGGGAGGCCTGCTGCGAGGCGACGGACCGGCAACGTGAAAGAACTATTGCGAAAGATATGTTGCACGTCTACAGTCGGGGTATGCGGATCAACGACCCCGGTGCCATGCGCGCCCTCGCCCACCCCCTGAGGATCGAGCTGTTCGAGCGGCTCGCGATCGAGGGCACCGCCACGGCCAGCGAGCTCGCGGAGCTGGTTGGCTCCACGCCGGCGAACTGCTCCTTCCACTTGCGTACCCTGGCCAAGCACGGCTACATCGAGCGGGTCGAAGGTGTGACCGGCCGGGATCGCCCGTGGCGTGTGATCGATATCGAGCAGTCCTGGTCGGCGGGCGAGCGCGACGGCTCCGAACGTGACCTCGCCGGGCGCGCCCTGGAGTCCTCCTTCCTGGAGTGGGAGACCGAACGGTTGCGGCGTGCGGCCGGGCGAGCTGCGCCGTCGGGGTGGAAGAACGCATTGAGCACGACGGGTGCCACGCTCTTCCTCACTCCCGAGGAGGCCGCGCAGATCTCCGAGCGGATCGGCGAGATCGTGAACGAGTACGTGCCCCGCTGGGACCAGCCCGAACTGCGCCCCGACGGCGGCCGCCCGGTCCGCCTGTTCACGGCCACCTACCTGGTGGAACCCGCCCAGGTGGCCGAAGGCGTTGTGCCCGAAGGCGACACGACCGACAAGGACGACCAATGAAGACGCTCTTGCAGCACCGCCTCTTCCGCCGCCTGCTTGGCGGCTGGACCGTCGGCAACCTCGCCGACAGCGCCCTGTTCCTGACCCTGGCCGTGTGGGCGAAGGATCTCACCGGATCCTCCAGTGCGGCGGGACTGGTGTTCTTCGCCCTCGCGCTTCCCTCGCTGCTGGCGCCGCTGCTCGGGCTGCTCGTGGACCGGGTCCGCCGCAAGCCGCTGATCGTGACGGCGAACCTCGTGGCCGCCGGCGGCGCCGCCTCGCTGGTGCTGATCGACGGCCCGGGGATGCTGTGGCTGCTTTACGCCGTCACGCTGCTCTACGGCGCGCTCGGCGTGCTCAACGGCGCCGCCCAGTCGGGGCTGCTGCGTGACCTGCTGCCCGATGATCAGCTCGACTCGGCCAATGCGATGCTCTCTACGGTCGACAACGGTCTACGCATCCTCACCCCGGCGATCGGAGCCGGACTGTACGTGCTCTGGGGCGGCCCTGCGCTGGGCCTCGGGGTGGCCGCTCTGCTGGTGATCACCGCCGCACTGATCGCCTCGGTTCCGGTGGTCGAGTCAGATCCCGACAGCGAGCGGAGCACCTTCTGGGCGGACGCCGTCGCTGGCTTCAAGCACCTGCGCTCGGTGCCGCTGCTGCTGCGGATGGTGATCGTGGTGGCCGCCGCATTCGGGGTGATCGGGCTCTTCGACACCGTGCTGTTCGAAGTGGTCGAGCACGGGCTGGGCATGGATCCGGCGTTCTTCGGGGTGCTGATGAGCCTGCAGGGGGCCGGTGCGATCCTCGGCGGTGTGACGTCGGCGATGGTGCTGCGGCGGTGGGGCCCGGCCCGGACCGTCGGTACATCGCTGGCGGTCGTCGGGCTGGCATCGGTGGCATTCACGGTCGACGTCGTGGGACTACCCCTGCTGCCCGTGGCCGTCGTCGCGATCCTCGTGGCCGGGGCAGTGATCCCGTGGATGATGGTCGCCATGATCACCACGCGGCAGCGACTCACGCCGCCTCGGTTGCAGGGCCGCACCGCGGCGGCGACCAACATCTCGATGACGCTGCCACAGATCCTCTCGATCGCCGCCGGTGCGGCGTTGGTGACCGTGGTGGACTACCGGGTGCTGCTCATCGTCGCGGGTGTGGTGCTCGGGGCATGCTCGGTGGTGCTGCTGGCCGGGCGGGTACAGTCGACGCCAGCGGAGTCCGCCGAGGAGGAGGCGGATCCTGCTCAGAAGCCTGCGGAGCCCGCCGAGGAGTCCGATGCCACGCAAGCAGCCACCTGAGTTGGGACCAGACAGTACCGGCGCCGATGAACCGAGCGCAGACCCGCGGCCCGGCGCGCGGTTCGCCGGAGCGGGTCTGGATGACTTCGAGGCGCTCGCGGACCACGTCACTGAGGTCACGCGCGGTGTGATGATGGGCCGGCCGATGCTGCGCTTCGAGGGCACGATGATCGCCTGCCTGGACGACGGCATGCTCGGCATCCGGCTCGGCCAGGGGAGTGCGGCGTTCGCTGAGGCGATGGAACTGCCGGGTGCCACCCGCTTCGCTCCGGGGCGAGGGTCGAAGGAGTTCAAGGATTGGGCCGCCATCCCGGCCGCTCTCAGCGGCGAGTGGGCCTACTTCGTGGCGGCGGCGATCGAGGCGCACCGGGCGTGAGGTGACGCGTACCCGATAGTCGCCGAGCGCCGGGTGTCACGGATCGTCGTCTCCCGCCGTACAGGACGACGTCTGGTGGCACCTACTCGGGGGCGCCGGGGGTGCCCGGTCTGCCCGGGCCGCCTGGGGAGCGAACGGCCGGTGCGATTCGCTCCGCCCCGGCATACACGGTCAGTCGATCCCCCCGCGAGAACCCGATCAGCGTCATGCCCGACTCCTGCGCCAGCTCCACCGCCAGTGTGCTCGGTGCACTGACCGCTGCGAGCGCCTCGATTCCCGCCAGATGCGCCTTCTGCACCAGCTCGAAGGACGCCCGGCCCGAGACCTGCAGCACCGTGCTCCGTAGCGGCAACCGATCAGCCAGCAGCGCCCAGCCCACGATCTTGTCCACGGCATTGTGCCGGCCCACATCCTCCCGCAGGCACAGCAGCTCGCCGCCCGCGGTGAACACACCTGCCGCATGTGTGCCACCGGTGCGCTCGAACTGTGACTGCCCGGCGCGCAGCGCATCCGGCAAGGTGAGGAGCACCTCAGGTGAGAGGCGCGCCTGGGAGGGGTCGCCGTCGAGGGCGGCGAAGGCCGACTCCTTGGTGACCGCCTCGATCGAGGACGTCCCGCAGATGCCGCACGAGGAAGAGGTGTACACCGACCGTTCGGCACTCGCCGGTGGCGGCGCGACCCCGGGCGCGAGCGTCACGTCCACGATGTTGTAGGTCGCCTGCCCGTGCTCGTCCACGCCCGGGCCGTACGAGATCTGGGCGATCTGGTCAGTGGCGTGCACCACCGACTCGCTCACGCAGAACCCGGCTGCCAGCTCAAAGTCGTGCCCCGGCGTGCGCATGGTCACCGCGAGCGAGCGCCCGCCCACCCGGATCTCCAGCGGTTGCTCGCCTGCGAGGTATTCGGTGCGCTCCCGACGGCGTCCGTCGGCCTGGATCTGGAGCGTACGGTGCCGCGTGCTCACCCGGGCCACTACTACCTCCTGACGTTAGGCTCACGGCAACGGTACGGGAGGCACCATGGCACGAGCACCAGAGCACGGGATCGACGAGTCGGAACTCCGGGTCGGAAACCCGAAGCAATCGGCCGCCGGAGTGCCTGGCGTGCTGCACGCGATGGAATCCGCCCTGGATCAGATGGGGCCGGTGCGCACCGCGAAGACGCTGCTCGCGGTGAACCAGACCGACGGTTTCGACTGTCCCGGCTGCGCCTGGCCCGAAGCCGAGAAGCGACATACCGCAGAGTTCTGCGAAAACGGGGCCAAAGCGGTGGCCGAGGAGGCCACGAGGAGGCGCGTTCCGCCGTCGTTCTTCGCCGAGCACTCCCTTGCCGATCTCGCCGAGAGAGATGACTACTGGCTCGGCCAGCAGGGTCGCCTGACCCACCCGATGGTGCGGGAGGAGGGTGCCACCCACTACCGGCCGATCTCCTGGGACGACGCCTTCGACCTGATCGCTGAGGAGCTGGGTGCCGGCGAACCTGATCAAGCGATCTTCTACACCTCCGGCCGCACCTCCAACGAGGCGGCGTTCCTGTACCAGCTGATGGTCCGCGGCCTGGGGACGAACAACCTGCCGGACTGCTCGAACATGTGCCACGAGTCCTCCGGGGCGGCGCTCACCGAGACCATCGGCATCGGCAAGGGGTCCGTGAGTCTGGCCGATGTGGAGAACGCCGAGCTGATCCTGGTGGCCGGGCAGAACCCGGGTACGAACCATCCTCGGATGCTCTCCGCCTTGGAGAAGGCGAAGGCCCGCGGGGCGGTGATCGTTGCCATCAACCCACTGCCCGAGGCCGGGCTCGGCACGTTCCACAACCCGCAGAGCCTGCGGGGGGTGACCCGAGGCACGCGGCTGGCGGACGACTTCCTGCAGATCCGCCTCGGTGGGGACCAGGCGCTGTTCCAAGCACTCGGGGCTCTGTTGATCGAGGCCGGCGCCCTTGATCACGAATTCCTCGTCGATTCGGTTGCTGGGTTCGACGCCTACGCCGACCATGTGCGTCACCTCGACTGGGACGACGTGCTCACCGCTACCGGGCTGACCCGCGCGCAGATCGAGGCACTGGCCGACCGGCTGATCGGCTCCGACGCCACGGTGGTGTGCTGGGCGATGGGGCTCACCCAGCACCCGCACGCCGTGGCCACGCTGCGCGATGTGGTGAACGTGCTGCTCCTGCAGGGCAACATCGGCAAGCCAGGAGCGGGCGTGTGCCCGGTGCGCGGGCACTCGAACGTGCAGGGTGATCGCACCATGGGGATCTTCGAGAAGATGCCCGAGTCGTTCCTTTCGGCGTTGGATCGGGAGTTCTCCTTCATCGCGCCGCGTGAGCACGGATACGACACGGTGGCCGCGATCGAGGCGATGCGTGATGGCAAGGCGCGGCTGTTCATGGCGATGGGCGGGAACTTCCTGCGCGCCACCCCGGACACCGCGCTGACTGAGGCTGCCATGCAACGGATGGCCTTCACGGTTCAGGTATCCACGAAGCTGAACCGGTCGCACGTGATCACGGGGCGGCGGGCACTGATCCTGCCCGCGCTCGGACGTACGGACCGGGACGTGCAGGCCAGTGGTCCGCAACGGGTCACCGTGGAAGATTCCATGAGCGCGGTGCACGCCTCGTCCGGGCGGCTGGAGCCGCCGTCGGCGCACGTGCTCTCCGAGGTGAGTATCGTCTGCCGGCTCGCCGAGCGAGTGTTTCCCGACGGCGGCCCTTCCGCTGGCAACGCGAGTCGCCCCGGCGGTGTGCCTCAGGTGGACTGGCGAGCGCTGGAGGGCGACTACCGGCTGATCCGCGACCACATCTCCCGCGTGGTGCCGGGCTTCGAGGACTACGAGTCGCGCATCGACGAGCCGGGCGGGTTCGTGCTGCCGCACCCGCCGCGGGATACCCGTTCGTTCGCACTTCCTGGCGGGAGAGCGGTGATGACGGCAAACGCACTCGAGTACCCGCGGGTGCCCGAGGGCCGGTTGCTGCTGCAGACGATCCGCTCACACGATCAGTTCAACACCACCATCTACGGCAAGGACGACCGGTACCGGGGGATCACCGGCGGGCGGCGGGTGGTGTTCGTGCACGACGATGACCTCGCCGAGCGAGGGCTGGCCGATGGGGACATGGTCGACCTGATCTCCGAGTTCAACGGGACCGAACGCCGGGCGGAGGCGTTCCGCGCCGTGGCCTACCCGACCGCGCGCGGGTGCATCGCCGCCTACTTCCCGGAGACGAATGTGTTGGTTCCGGTGGACTCCTATGCCAGGACCTCCCGCACACCGGCGTCGAAGTCGGTGGTGGTGCGGCTGGAGCGCAGCCGCTAGCACAATCGCTCGTCAATCTGGTCGCTGGGCCACGCCGACGTTTCTCGTCATTGTGGCTGGGCGGCGGTCGTGGTGGTGCACCAGAGACAGCCTGGGTGACTTCCCGGACTGGCGGGACTAGCCAGATCGACGAGGACCTGCTGTGCGGTGAACGATTCGTTGAACGATGAAACTGTACGGTTTCGTTCAATTGAGGTAGCGTGCCCGCTATGACGCGATCTGTCGTGCCCCCTTCCGCGCCCGGCTCCGCCCGATCCCGCCGATCCCGCGAGACGCTGACCGTCGCTGCCACGGCTGCGCTGGCGGGAGCCCTGCTGACGGCGCCGGCCAGCGACGCGGTCGCCGAGACTGTTGTCTCCCAATCCTCGGCGGAGGGGATCGCGCTGGCCGGAGGTGCCGCCGATTCGGCGACAGTCGACGTGACAGGCGCGAGCGGTTCGATCCGTTCGGTCGAGATCCGAGTTTCGGACCTGGCCCATTCCAACCCGGGCGACCTCGAGATGAGCCTGACGTCACCGGCCGGCACCCAGATCGGGCTCCTGGGATCCTGTTCAGGGAGCTTCGAAGTCACAGAACTCGACCTGCGCTTCGCTGCTAAGGGCACGCCGCTCACCGAGTACGCCTTCCTCCACACCGCAATCCAGCCCATCGCCCCCACCGCCTGCACTGGAACTCTGCCCACCGATCTGACCGCCCTCGTCGACGAGGACCCGAACGGCACCTGGACCCTCACTGCGCAGTCGGCGGCCGCCACCGGATCGATCGAGAGCTGGACGCTCGATCTCGTCACCGGCGAGGCGCCACGGATCGCCTACACCACCGGGCTCGACAACCCGCTCGTCGTCGACGCCTCGGCCTCACTGCTCTACCACCGTCCCACCCTGACCGCGCCATTCACGGTCACCGCGCCACCCAGCCACGGCAGCCTCAGTCTCGACGTCAGCGCTGGCGGCTTCACCTACGCCCCGGACGCTGGGTACTCCGGCCCCGATGTGTTCAGCGGCACTGACTCCGATGGGACCCCGTTCACCGTCGACCTCACAGTCGCACCCTCTGGGGTCGAGGGCGGCACCACCCGGATCGCGGCCTCGACCACCCCGTTCGAGCTCGGGGTGGGGGGCTCGATCGGTTCCTCGCCCACCTCGACCGCGATCGATGTCGACGGCGGCGCGCAGGTGGTCGCGGAGGCGGAGATCACCCTGGTGGGGTTCGAGCATGAGCTGCTGCGCCACGTGATGGCCGCGGTCGAAACGCCGGATGGCACGGCCTCCACACTGACCGACAACTGCGGCGACGATTACTCCATCTCGGGCGATATCACCTTCGCCGACGGCGGCGTCCCCCTCCCGGATGGCCTCACCGGAACGCCCGGTGAACTCACCAGCGGCACCTACGCGCCCCAGCGCTGCATCTTCCCCACGAGCGCCCAGCCGGGTATCGGCGAGATCACCGATGTGGGCTTCGAGCCGCTGATGGCCACACCCGCTGACGGTGACTGGGAGTTCTACCTGTACGACGACGGCCCGGGGGCTGAGGGGACAGTGGCCGGATGGCTCCTACGGCTGGTGACTCTCGACGAGGGCGACGTCGCGCCCGCCACCGATCCGGCGCCGCACGTCTTCCGCACGAGGCCGCAGACACCGCTGTACGTCGACGGCTCCTCCACCTCAGTCGCTATCGACGCCCCGGTGGAGGAGATCGCCTCGATCGACGACGAGGCCACCGCCGGTGAGGTGACTTTCGACGATGCCACCGGAAGCTTCGCCTACAGCCCCGCGGAGGACTTCGCCGGAGTGGACACGTTCGACATTCACACCACCGACACCATGACCACCGTGGTCGTCGTCGTCGACGGGGTGCCCGGCCCGAACCTGCGCACCTACGTTGCCGACGACGGCCGCGGTCTGAGTATCCCCAGCTCCGGTTCGGTCGAGCAGAGCCTGACGATGACCGATCCCGACAACCCGCACGCCCCGGACCTCGCGCCCGCCTCGATCGTCGACGTCTCCGCGACGCTCGTCGGGTTTGAGCACAGTTACCCCACGGACCTCATCGTCACCCTGCAGAACGGGTCGCGGTCTGTCCAGCTGCTACGTCACTGCGGCAGGGGCGGGTTTGAGGTCGAGGACCGCGTGATCGAGTTCGCCGATGGCGCTCCGGCGGCTCCGAGTGACGTCGAGCTCGGGTCTGGCCGGTTCGCGCCCACCGTCTGCCTCGGCGAGTCCGAGGAACCCGGAACAGCTGCTACGTTCGGCGAGGCGTTCGCCGGGCAGAATCTGGTTGCCGACGGGCCCTGGACGCTACGTGTCGACGACCTCTGGGACTACGACGACGGTGCTGTGAGCTCCTGGCGGGTATCCGTGACCACCCAGATCGACCTCACCGTCGAGGATGGGCGCTTCATGACGCCCGAGGACACCGAGCTCACGATGCCGCTGCCGGGCGGACTGGCACTGCTGACCTCGGGGACGGCCGCGCCTGAGGCGACCTACGCCGTCGTGAGCGGACCTAAGCAGGGGACTCTCGATCTGGAGCCGGACGGCTCCTTCATCTACACGCCGGAGCCCGACTTCTGGGGCACCGCCTCCTTCACCGCGACCGCCTCGGCAGCCGGCCACACCACCGCCCCCGCGACGGTCACCCTTGATGTGCTTCCGGTCAACGACCCACCGGCCGCGACCGACGCTGCGTTCGAGGTGGTCGCTGGTGAGGCCTTGGAAGAGGATCTCACCGGCCACGCCAGCGACGTCGACGGCGACCCGCTGGCCTTCACTGTGGCGACGCCGCCCGAGCACGGCGCTCTCGAGCTCTCCGAGGACGGCTCGTTCACCTACCGCAGCGACGAGGGTTTCGCCGGCACCGACGAGTTCGTGTTCGCGGTCTCCGACGGCGTACCGGCGCCCTCTCCGTCGGGGAGCGCGGCACAGGCGGCAGAGATCGAGGCAGTCGGTGCGCAGGCGCGGGTCATCATCGAGGTGCTGCCCGCCGAGGCTCCCTCGCCCAGCGATCCCTCGCCCAGCGATCCCGCCGATCCTGATCCCACCGACTCGCACCCGACCGGGACCGGTGACCACCCCGACGCGCCGGGAACGAGCACCACGGGGGAGGTCGACCTCCCCAGCACCGGTTCGCCGGCATTCCCGATGGCTGCGCTGACGGCGCTGCTCCTGGCCGCCGGAGCGAGCGTTCTCCTGGTGCGGCGCCGGTCGGTGCTCGGATCGGACGTGCCAGACTGAGGGCCATGACCGGCGGAACGCGATCTCGTGGCGGTTCCCGCCCCGATCCCACCGTGCGTGACCGCGTGCTGAACGCGTTCCTCGACCAGATCACCGAGCGTGGCCTGGGGAACGTCTCGATGGATGCCATCGCCAAGGCTGCCGGCGCCTCGAAGGCGACGATGTACCGGCGCTGGCCGTCCAAGCGGGATCTGATCCTTGACGCCTATGCCGTGGAGTCGGCGCCCATCACGGACCTGCCCGAGAGCCTGACACTGCGGCAGTTCGTCGATCTGGTCTTCGCCGGAATCGACGAGCCGGAGGCTCGCCGCCGGAACCGGCAGCTCCTCGCTGAATTGCTCGCCGCGCTCGGCCACGACGGCGTCGCCCGGCAGATGGCCGTGGAGCGCCACCAGTTCTGGCGGCGGGTCCTGATCGATCTGATCATCCAGGCGCAAGACGAGGGACTGGTCCCGTCCGGCCGGGACCCGGCCCTGCTGGCCGAGACGGTTGCCGCGCTCACCACCCTCCGGCACCTCTATGCCGAGCAGTATGAGGGGACGGCGGAGACGGTCTGGCGGATGCTGACCGCCTCCGACCCGCTCGACCGGGCGACCTCCGATTCGCCCGACCGCACCGGGTAGCATCTCAGCCCGCCACGCGCCGGCCAGGCCCCCGATTGGTCAGCGGCAGGCGATCGTCTCGGCCGGAACCGGCAGATCGAAATCGACCGTCACGGTCTCGCTCTGGGTGAGGGCGTCCTGCAACGTCGCCACACCGCGCACGCTGGTGCCACCGGCATCGAGAGTGACCTCGTCCACGCTCTCCGGGGCGCCGAACACGCCTTCGGGTCCGGACCATGCGACGTCGTTATACGGCGCTCCGGCGATCTCTTCGATGTAGACGTCGATCTGGATCCGCTCGCCGTCGTGCTCGCCCAAGCCCTGGAGCTCCAGCTGCCGCTCCACCATCTCCTGCTGCAGCGGCTCGCAGTTGCGCAGTTCGGTGATCTCGTACTGGACATCGTCGACGGTCACGAGGCCGAGGACGGCCCCGGCAGCGTCCTGGCCCGCGCCGGCCTCCTCGGTGGGCTCGTCCCCAGCATCCTCTGCTGCTGGCTCATCCGCAGCCGGAGCATCCGCATCTTCCGTGCTCTCCGTCTCGGTGCCAGCGGGCTCGTCGGTACCGGAGTCAGCGGCAGGGGAGGTGCAGGCTGCCACGCTCAGTACCAGCCCGGTGATCAGGGCGGCTGCCGGCGCGTGGTGCGCGGTGGTGGTTCGCATCGATGGTCTCCTCAGGATTCTCACGGGCAGGTGACGGCGGCCACGAAGTCGCCCACCAACGGGTCCTCCGAGCCGGGCGTTCCGTCGAACGATCCGACGGCGGTCGCCTCGGTTCCGACCAGCCGGACCAGCGGGGTGGTGCCACTGCCCGACAGCCACTCGGTGTCGCCACCCTCGTCACGCTGGGCGGTCACCATGGAGTTGCTGTTCAACTCGCGTTCTGCCGTGCCGCCGACGAGGGAGAGGTTGACGTACTCGTCCTCCCACGCCCAGCCGACTCCGGAGCCGATCGTGCGGCTCCACCTCATTTCGGCGCGGCCGAGCGCGGTCTCTCCTTGGGCTGTCACCTCGAAGACGCCGGCGTCGGGGACGTCCTCGATCCGGCACTCCACGTCGTCGAAGTCGAGCCGGTCGCTCGCGAACTCGATGTAGGCGCTACCCGGCTCGGCGGCGTCGACGTCAGGGTGGAGGCTGTCGGCGAGGAGGACGTCGAGGTAGCCGCCCGCCGCTGCGGTGCCGGGCTCGTCCTCATCCTGCCCCGTGTCCCCGGACTGATCGGCGTCCTCGGACGGACCCTCGCCGGAGTCCTCGGCCACAGCACTACCCTCGGCCGGGTCATCACCCGGCTCCTGAGCCGGTGCGGCGTCGGAGCACGCAGCCAGCAGCGCCGCCATGGCAAGCGCGGCCGCGGACGGACCGGTCCGGCGGAGGGAGCGCGTACTCATCGACCCGTCTCCGTCATCGTGGTGACGCGCCGGCGAGCGAGTACGAGCAGCAGGGCCCCGAGCATCGTCAGCCCGGCGGCCGCCGCGAGCGGCTGTGACGTGGCGCCCGTGGCGGCGAGCGTGTCGCCGGTGGTACCTGTCGTCTCGGTGGATTCCGGACTCTGCGTCGGCTCCGGTGTGGGCGTCGGATCCGTGGTCTGGGTGGGCTCGGGCTCCACAGCTGTGGGGATCACCTCGATCACGACGGCGTCCGTCAGCTGGGTCTCGTGCGTTCCGGTGATCGTGTGCGCACTTGCCGTCGGGAATGTGACCTGGTCACCGTCCACCACGTCCGTGGCCACGTCGGAGGTGAACGTGGTCTCGGCCGTGACGTCACCCAGGGAGAGACCGTCGGCGTCGAAGCCCTCCGCAGTGAGCGTCACGCTATCTCCCTCGTCGACCTCGGTGGCCGAGGCGTGCACGACGATCGCGGCCAACTCGGGAGCGGGCTGCTCCCAGACTGCGGTCAGTGTGGCGTCGCCGTAGATCGGGTCTCCGGCAGACCACGCCTGCGCGTCGTCCTGCGTCCCGGCGTCCTCGATAGTCCACCCGGTGAACTCCAGGTCGGAGTGTGCGGGAGAAGGCAGGAGCGACTCGGGCACTGTGGTCCAGAGTGTTCCCTCGGTCAGCTCGCTCAGCGGGAGGAACAGCGGTGCCGGCATCGGTGTCCCTGCCGTCGGGTCGCTGAACTGGATCTCGACGTACGGTGAGGTTGCCAGTTCATGCCAGGTCGGCCACGTGAAGCCGCCGCTGGCTGCCTGGCCCTCGCCTTCGCGCCATAGGTGCTCGATCTGCGGACTCGTCTCGCTCTGTTCACTGGCGAAGGGGCTGTCACCGGTACTGGGCTCGGCGCCGAGGAAGAGCACGTTCTCCAGATCCGGATTGTCTCCGAACACCCCCGCCCCCAGGGACGTGATCGAGGCCGGGATGGTGAGCGTCTGCAGATTGTTGTGGGAGAACGTCTTGTCCCAGAGGGTGGTGAGCGTCTCCGGTAGAGTCACCGATGTCAGCGCGTTCCTGCGGAAGGCATGCTGTCCCAGGAACACGAGCTCGGGAAGGTCCACCGAGGTGAGGTTGTTGCTGATGAACGCGTAGCCTTCGATCCTGGTGACGGATTCCGGAAGGTCGATCTCGGTCAGATCGTTCATCCCGAACGCGTAGGGGCCAATGGTGGTGAGGCCGGCAGGCAGCGTCGCCGATGCGATGTCGGTGTCGCGGAATGCGGCCTGCGCAATCTCCACCACCGGAGCCGAGTTTCCGCCGATCGTGACCTCGTCCTGCAGGGCGACGTCCGGATGGGCCGGGTTCGTGGCCTCCGAGTAGGAGACGGCCACCGCGCCGGCCCCGGGGTTCCCCTCGACAGCGAGCTCATAGGTGACGCCGTCAACCTCGACGGTATCCGCAGCATGGGCCGCGGTGGCACCGGTGAGCGCCGCGACGGGCAGGAGCAGGGCTGCCAGAACCAGGCGTAGCCGCCTGATTCCTCGGTGACGAACGGACATGTGACCCTTCCTGAGAGCTTCGACTGCACGGGTGTCGAACACGATAGGTTGGGGTCGGCGAGACGGCGATGGTCAATGATTGACCATCGTCTGCGACGGGTGGGAGGGGATGGTGTGCGGGGCGCTTTGACGGTCACCTCGAACGGTGCCGGGCGGATATCGGAAGCGCTCGTCACCCAGCGAGCGGTGCTGCTGACCGGCCCCGCGGGGATCGGCAAGTCTCACCTCCTGCGAGTCATGGCCGCCGTGCTCTCCGAGGAGGGCAGGTCCGCGCCGTTGCTTTCGCCGAACAGTCTCGGCCGGGACATTCCGCTGGGTGTGTTCGCCGGAGTGCTCGATCTACCGGCGACGACGCTGAGCTCACCGATCGCCGTGATCGATGCCTTCTCCCGGCACCGTTCCTCCACTGTGCTGCTGGTGGACGACGTCGCTCACCTGGACGAGGCCTCGGCGTGGGTGGTGGCGCACCTGGTAGGCACCTCCCGGGTGAAGGCCGTGCTCACTGCCAGGTCGATGGACACGGTGCCCTCCGCCGTCCATGATCTCTACGACCGGGGCGAGCTGGTCCAGGCGAGTGTCGCTGAGCTCAGCGACGACGAGGCGACCGGACTCGCCACTGAGTATGCCGGGGGAGTGCTCACTCCCGCGGCGGGTGCCGCCGTGCTCACGGCGGCTCAGGGCAACGCGCTCCACCTGCGGGAGATCGTGCGCGGGAGCCAGGCAGACGGGCGCCTGGTACTGACCGAGCACGGCTGGGACCTGCAGGGTCAGCCAGCGCTGACCCCACGCCTGGCACAACTGATCGGTGTGCGGTTCGACGCGCTCGACGACGAGGCGCTTGAGGCGGCCTCCCTGATCGCCATTGCGGGCGAGTGCCCGGCCGAGGTGATCGATCCGGCGGCCCGCCGCACGCTCGCCCGCGCCGGTGTGATCGGGCCTGCCATCGACGGGTGGTTGCGGACGAGCCATTCGCTGGACGGGGAGTATCTGCGGTCGCGATCCTCGGCTGCGCTGTGGCGTGACTTGACCGCGGAGGCCATCGACGTGCTGCGATCGCCGGCTGCAGCCGCACGCCCGGACGCTGGCCGGCGTGCGAATTTGCTCGCCCTCGATCTCGGCCACGCCATGGACGAGGAGGCGGTGCTGCTCCTGGCTGAGCACGCTCTGGCCGCCTCCGACGAACACCTGGCGCTTCGCGCGGCGCAGGCCGTGCTCTCCCAGGACGACGCCTGCACGAGCGCACTCCGGATCGCCGGCCAGGCGTGCTCCGTGCTGGGCCGTACCAGGGAGGCAGACTCCTATTTCGAGGCGGCGCAGGCGCGGGCGCAGACACCGGCCGAGCGGTCGCTGGTCGCGTGGGCGCTGGCGAACCACCTCGGACTTCGCCATCACGATGCTCCGGCGGCGCTTGCCGTTTTGCGGCAGGCGCTCGCAGTGGTCAAGGATCCGGACCAGCAGGCTTCCTTGCAGCTGGCCGCAGGGCGTTGGGCCTCGGTGGCGGGTCTGAGCGCCGCGGCCCCTGCCCTCGAACCGGTTCCAGCGGCGAGTGGTGTCGAGGAGGCGATGGGGCTGGTCACCCTGGCCGTCGGTGGCGTGATCGCCGGTCCGCTGCAGGAGACCGGGCAACTGCTGAACCAGTTGCGCCGGGTACCCGCTGACGTTCTGTTAGCCACTCCGGGCGGAGCGATGCTGGGCGAGCTCGCAGGTGTGATGGCCCTGTCGTTCACCGGTGATGTCGTCGCTACCCGCGGCCGGCTTGAAGCCCTGCTGAGTGCGTCCGATGAGCTGCCACCCGAGGCTGTCGGGACCTGGGAGTACGCGCTGGGTTTCGTCGAGCTTCTCTCGGCGGATGCTGAGCGTTCCTACGAGCTCGCCGTTGCCGCGGCCCAGCACCTGGCCTGGCGTGACCCCGCGGGACTGCTCCCCGCGGCCCAGGCGCTCACTGGGGCGGCCGCGCTCGCGACCGCCCGCCAGGCGGAGTCCGTTCGTGCGTTCGATGCCGTCCCCGAGGCTGCGGGTGGAGACCCCAAGGTGGTCATGCTGCGGGCGTGGGCGGAGGCCTGGCAGGCCAAGTCCGACAGCCGGCCCGATCAGGCGGCGGACCTCCTCGTCGAGACTGCCCAGTGGCTGCTGACCGTGCAGCACACCTACTTCGCCGGGATGCTCGCCCACTGTGCGGTCCGGTGCGGGCGCCGGCTGGACGATGCGGCTGCGGTGCTGCACGCCGCGCACGCAGCCGCCGGTGGCGGCCTGCTGCAGATTCTCGAACGCCATGTCGAGGCGGTCCGCGCCGGCGACGTCGAGGCGCTGGGCACCGTGGCCGACGAGGCGTGCGAACTCGGCCTGGTGGTCACCACGATCGATACCTGGCTCGGTCTGGCCGACGGTGACGCCGACCTCGGTGAGCTGCGGGTGCGCCGGTTCCGGGCGACTGCGGAGCGACTGCGCGCCCAGCACCCCGGGGCCGCGTTGTGGCGTGCCGGTCCTGACCGGTCCCTGGTGCTCACCGCACGGGAGTTGCAGGTGGCCGAGATGGCGGCGCGCCGGTTCGCCTCGAAGGAGATCGCTGCGGCCAATGGGGTCTCAGTGAACACGGTGTCCAAGCAGCTCGCGTCCGTCTTTCGCAAGCTGGGAGTCTCCACCAGGTCCGAACTGCGGGAGTTGCTCGGTGAGGAGGGCTCAGCGCCCGCCGGGACGGCAGGGGCATTGGTGGGTCGCGCGGACTCCTGACACCCTTACTCCTGCACACCCTCATTCCTGTCTCCTCGGGCGAGCACGCCCGAGATGAGTAGTTGGACGAGCGTGGCGGCCTCGTAGCGGGAGTCGCTTGCAGCGCCGATGCAGAGGTTCCCGATCCCTTTGAGGACGTTGTACGCATCGACGTGCGATGCGGCGGCGTGGCGTGACTCGAGCGCCGCCTCAAGGAGTGAGCCGCAGACCGGGACGAGACGGTCGACGAAGTAGGCGTGCAGTGCATCGGCCTCGGAGTTGTCACCCTGCAGTGCGCCAGCGAGCCCGTGCTTGGTGACCAGGAACTCCACGAACAGCGCCGCCCACGCCCGCAAGGCCGCCTCGGGCGTGGGACTCTGCGCGAGCAGTTGCGGGCCAGCGTCTGCGCATGCTTCGACCTGGTGCCGGTACACCGCAACCACGAGCTCCGCACGTGTCGGAAAGTGACGGTAGATCGTCCCCACGCCAACGCCCGCCTTCGCGGCGATCTCCCGTACCGGAGCGTCGACCCCGGACGTCACGAACACCGCTGCCGCTGCGTCGAGCAGTGCCTGCTTGCTCTGACGCGGGCGACCCACCGGCCTGGCCGGTGCATCGCTCGACTGCTCTCTCTGTCCCTCAGTCATGAGTTCCTCCACGCGTACCTGACGCGACGCACTTGCATTACGGAGCGACGTTCCGTAATGTTTGGGAACGGCGCTCCGAAACCAGTATGGCAGAGCGATCACACCTGTGAAGGGAACTCGTATGACCTCATCAATCGTGTACGCACTCGACGGCATCGTGGGCACCGGCGCTCCAGTCATCTCGGTCGCTCCCGTCGAACTGTCCGCCCCCGGCCGTCCGGTCCCGCTGAACGTGCGCGTGTCCGCCCCGGCGACCGGCACCAATCTCCCCGTCGTGCTGTTCTCCCACGGCAACGGGTGGAACCTCGACGGGTACGCACCGCTCACGGCGTTCTGGGCCTCCCGCGGGTTCGTGGTGATTCAGCCGACACACCTGGACTCGCGCCGGAACGGGTTCGGGTTCGACCATCCTTTTTTCCCGACGATCTGGACCGAGCGGATCGCGGATCTCACCCGCATCCTCGACCAACTCGACACCATCGAAGCTGCTCTGCCCGGCTTTGCCGGCCGCATCGACCGCACCCGCGTCGCCGCCACCGGTCACTCCTGGGGCGGGCACACCGCCCAGTCGCTCCTTGGCGCACGGATCGTCGATGAAGCCGGCCACGTCGGTGAGGACATGTCCGACAGCCGCGTGAGCGCGGGCATTCTGTTCGCTGCGACCGGGCTCGGTGGTGACGACCTGCACCCGTTTGCCCAGGCGAACTTCCCGTTTATGCGCCCCTCGTTCCAGGAGATGGCCACGCCGACCCTTGTCATCGCGGGCGACCACGATCAGTCCGCGATGTCCAGCCGCGGACCTGACTGGTTCACCGATGCGTACACCTACAGCCCTGGCGCCACCGACCTCCTCACCTTCTACGGTGCCGAGCACGCGCTTGGCGGGATCGTCGGCTACGAAGTCGCCGAGACCACCGACGAGAACCCGGAGCGCGTCGCCGTCATCCAGCGGATGAGCACCGCCTATCTGCGAACCGCTCTCCACGTCGATGCGAGCAGCTGGCCGGCCGCCCGTGCCGCGTTCAGCGACAGCCTCGACCCGATCGGGCGCCTCGACAGCAGGTGAGCGGCAGCGGTCCATGAGACGGCGACGTGACGTCTCGCGCACGGGACGAATCCGGTGACTCAGTCCTCGGTGAGCTGCCCTGCCTCCAGGTGCCAGCGCCGCGTCGAACGCACAGTGGCCAGCATCCGCCGGTCGTGGGTGACCAGCAGGACCGTGCCGGTGAAACTCTCCACCGCCTGCTCCACCTGCTCGATCGCGGGCAGGTCGAGGTGGTTCGTCGGCTCGTCCAGCACCAGCAGGTTCACCCCACGCGCCTGCAGCAGGGCAAGCCCGGCCCGGGTGCGCTCTCCGGGGGAGAGGGCATTCCCTGGCCGTGACGCCGCATCGCCTCCGAGAGCGAACTTCGCCAGCAGCGTGCGGACTTCTGCCTCGGGCCAGTCGGGCACCTGAGCCGCGAACGCCTCCGCCAGCGGCATCGCGTCGTCGAACAGTCCGCGCGCCTGGTCGACCTCCCCGACCGCCACCGACGCGCCCAGCGAGGCGCGCCCAGCGTCCGGGGTCAGGCGCCCCAGCAGCAGTGCCAGCAGCGTGCTCTTGCCCGACCCGTTCGCCCCGGTGATCACGATCCTGTCCCCGGCGATGACCTGCGCACTGACCGGACCGAGGGTGAAGTCACCGCGCCGCACCACCGCTTCATCCAGTGTGGCCACGACCGAGCCCGACCGTGGTGCCGCCGCGATCGACATCTGCAGTACCCACTCCTTGCGGGGCTCGGGCACCTTCTCCAGGCGCTCCAACGCCCGCTCGGACTGGCCCACCTTCGCCGCTTGCTTCTCCGAGCGGGCCACTGCCCGGTGCACGATGTGCTTGTCGCCGTCCGTGGCCTTCTTGCGGGCGTTGCGTACGCCTTTGTCCACCCACTCCTTCTGCGTCTGCATCCGCGAGCGCAGCCCGGCTGCCTTGTCGGCGTACTCCTCGTACGCCTCTCGTGCCCGCTGCCGCGCCAGTTCCCGTTCGGCCAGGTAGGCCTCGTACCCACCGCGGTACACGCTCACCTGCTGCTGGGCTCTGTCGAGCTCCACGATGTCGGTGACGGTGCGTGCGAGGAACTCCCGGTCGTGGCTGACGATCACCAGCGCCGCCCGCGTCTGGGTCACGAAACGTTCGAGCCGGTCCAGCCCGTCCAGGTCCAGGTCGTTCGTGGGCTCGTCGAGGAGCAGCAGGTCGTAGCGCTGCAGCAGCAGCACCGCCAGGCCCACGCGCGCCGCCTGCCCGCCGGAGAGGGACGTCATCGGCGCGTCCAGGCTCGCGTTCAGGCCCAGATCATTCACGACGGCGGGGGTCCGGTCGGCCAGGTCCGCTCCGCCCAGCGCCAGCCACCTGTCCAGGGCGACGGCGTAGGCATCAGCTGCGGCGCCGTCGTCGTGGTTCGTCGCCATCGTCTCGGCGGCGGCGTCCATCGCCCGGGTGGCCTCGGCCACCCCGGTGCGCCGGTCCAGGAAGTCGCGCACGCTCTCGCCCGGAACTCGCTCGGTTTCCTGCGCGAGCAGGCCCACGCCCGCATGTGGTGGGGTAAGCGTGAGGGATCCGGTGACCTCCGCCGTCGTGGAACCTGCGAGCACGGAGAGCAGTGTGGACTTGCCCGCCCCGTTCGCCCCGACCAGGCCCCAGACGTCGCTCGGGGCGATCGTGAACGTGAGGTCGTCGAAGAGCTGGCGGGCGCCGAACGCCGCCCCCAGCCGCGAGACGTGCAGGGTGGCGGACATGCCGGTCAGCCTACGTCTCGCGGCTCACCCACCCCAGGGAATTCTGCGGCGACGGCTGGGACCTGTGTGGCGCGACGGCGGTGCGCGAGCAGCGGCGCGCCGACGATGAGCCCGAGGACCAGCACGGCTGCCAGGACCAGGCCGGCCCCGGTGAGCGTGGCCCACCCGGCACGCTCGGCGGCGGCCTCTGCCAGCGACCCTGCCCTGTCGATGTCCCCGACCGAGAGGGCCCCGGCTGCGGCAGTGGTCACGGTCTCGATCCGCAGCACTGCCTCGCCGAGCTCGGAGACCGGGTCACGTTCGGCCGCCACGAGCTGGGTGACCTCGGCGACCTGCCCGATCGTCGCTGCCGCCCGGGGGAGGGCGGCCTCGAGCGCGGCATAGTCCTCGGCGGACTCGGCCTCCTCGTAGCCTTCGCGCACCTGCTCGGGTACGTCGAGTCCAGCCTCATCGGCCGCGACCTGGACGGCGAGGGCATGAGCGGCCACCGGCGTCAGCGCTGCCATCGACTCCTGCGCCGCAGCGAAGTCCCAGTCAGTCATCTCGGTACGCAGCCCGAACGGCGCCTGCCAGTGGCCGTGATCGAGGGCAGCGTACTGCGCCCGGGCCTCAGCGCGGACGTCCAGATCAGCGGCCTGCTCGGAGGCAACAACCCACGTCCGGAACGCCGATTCGGCGTCCAGCCCGCCACGTTCGGCAGCCAGATCCAGGAAACGCCGCCAATCCACGGCGCCGCGATTGTCCTGCGACCCCGGTTCCTCGTAGGCGCTCTCACCGGCATAGGCCGCCGAGACCACGGCGGTGAACGTCGCATCGTCGGCGTCGGAGAAGACGTCCTGGATCGCGGCTGCGGAGGCCGGGTAGCCGTAGGAGTCGGTCTCGGTCTGTTGATGAGCCCCGCTCCACTCCAGCAACGGCAACGCATGGTCGCCGTCCCGGTCCGGTCTCGGCCTGCGTTCGCCCTCCCCACCGAGGCGCTCGATGGTGCGGTGCGCCGTCTCCTCCGTCAGCCCCTCCTGCAACCAACGCCCGCTGAACTGCGGGGGAGCGAACCAGGCGTGTCCCAGCTCGTGGTAGAGCGTGACCTCGTCGAGGTCCTCGCCCACGACGATCTCATCGCCCCACCCGTCGAACCAGGCGTACCCGATCACGTGCGGGGAGACGTCTTCCCGCACAGTGCGCACCTCGGCCGGCCACGGGCTGCCCACCAGTTCCTCGAGCACCGGCATCCCCGTCTCGATCCGCTCGACGGCGAAGTCGCGCCACACCTCGTCCCCAGGCAGGCTCTGCACGTCGAGTGCCACCACGCCACCGATCGGGACCTCCACGGTCTCGGACTGGTCCGGGTCACGTAGCGAGATCGGCGTCCACACGCCCCAGTCGTCGATGTACTCCTCGGTCCGGTAGACCCGGTGCTGGCCCTGCAGCTCGGAGTCGAGCTCGGTGGCCGCGTGCAGCTCCAGACCGCTGGGTGCCACCACTTCTACGCTCACCGAGCCCTCGTCGCCGATGGCCTGAGCCACGAACACGGCGTAGCCGGGGCCCACCCGGGTGACCTCCTCCGAGCGCAGCGGCGCCCCCGCGATCGTGTAGCTCCACTCGATCGTGCGACTCTGCCCGTACCGCAGCGGTGGGAACGACGCGCGCGCCCAGTGGTGGGTGGGATCGGCCTCGTCCGCAGTGATCCGGACCGTGAGTGCCGTTCCGCCACTGACGGCCTGCACATCCGTGGCGCTGGCAGGTACGCCGATGCCGTAGTCGGTCCAGTAGTAGTACTGCGCTCCCTGGTCCGGGGTGACGTTCGTGATCGTCGTGGTCACCTCGGCGGTGAGCGCACCTTCCTCGCCGACGACGTAGCGCGCGTGGGTCTCTTCGGTGAGCCCTTCGGCGGCGTTCGCCGTTGGGGTGCCCGGCAGGCCCACCAGGAGCAAGGCCAGCACCAGGACGGCGCAGGCCCGCCATGCCGTGGCGGGTGCAGGTGCGGTGCAAGGTCTCGTCACGTCGCGCTCCGTCGTCGGCCCCCAGGGAGCGGCCCGCAGGCCGCACGCAGCACCCTAGCGGGCCCGCCGCTGTGATGGGTCGACAAAGTCGGCCCGGTCGGGTGCGGTCAAGAATCGACGGAAATACTGCCACATCGTGCTCTATTTGAACTGGATGGCAGTATTCCCGTCGATTCCTGACGCAGCGGCGCGAGGGTCAGCGCAACGGGGTGGCGTGCTCGGGCACCCGCTCCCCCTCGCGCACCGGTCCCGGCGGCGTGCCGTCACCGAACGGACGGCCGCCGAGCTGCTCGCGGTGGTGCGGCTCCAGCCAGTTCGCCAGGTCCGGACCCTTCGGGACGATGCCGTTCGGGTTCACGTCGGTGTGCACCACGTAGTAGTGCTCCTTGATCTGGGCGAAGTCGACTGTGTCCCCGAAACCGGGGGTGGTGAACAGGTCGCGGGCGTAGGCCCACAGCACCGGCATCTCGCTGAGTTTGGACCGGTTGCACTTGAAGTGGCCGTGGTAGACGGCGTCGAACCGCGCCAGCGTGGTGAACAGCCGCACGTCGGCCTCGGTGATGGTGTCCCCGACCAGGTAGCGCTGGGTCGCCAGGCGCTCGGAGAGCCAGTCCAGCCGGGAGAACAGCTGGTCGTAGGCCCTCTCGTAGGACTCCTGCGAGCCGGCGAAGCCGCACCGGTAGACGCCGTTGTTGACGTCTTGGTAGACGACCTCAGCGACGTCATGGATCTCATCGCGCAGGTGCTCGGGGTACAGGTCCGGGGCGCCGTCGCGGTGGTGAGCAGTCCACTGGGTGGAGAAGTCGAGCGTCATCTGCGGGTAGTTGTTGGTGACGACGGCCCCGCTGGGGATGTCCACGATCGCCGGCACTGTGATCCCGCGCGGGTAGTCCGGGGTGCGGGCGAAGTAGGCCTGTTGCAGCCGCTCGATCCCCAGCACCGGGTCCACGCCGCCCGGGTCGAGGTCGAAGGTCCAGGAGCGTGCGTCGTGCGTGGGGCCGCATAGCCCCATCGAGATCGCATCCTCCAGCCCGAGCAGGCGGCGCACGATGATCGCCCGGTTCGCCCACGGACAGGCGCGCGCGGCGACCAGCCGGTACCGCCCCGGCTCGACCGGATAGCCGTCCCGGCCGTCGGCGGTGATCCGGGTCTCGATGTAGCGGGTGTCCCGGGTGTACTCCTTGCCCGGCTCCACGTAGGTGCCCTGCTCGTCAGCCATGAGCCCAGCGTACGAGGTCGTGCGTGCCGGCGGGGTAGCCCCGCACGCCGCACAAGAGATATGGTGAGCCTTACCTAACTTCCCGCGTCGTCGGGATTCTCCGACTCCTGAAGGTGACCGCCTTGAGCAACATCACCGTGACCCATGCAGATTCCGGCCTGATCCAGGTGGAGGTGCTGCGCCGGGAGCGGATCACCCCGCACATGACCCGGGTGACCTTCACCGGAGCGGCGCTGGCCGACTTCGAGTACCAGGGTTTCGACCAGTGGTTCCGCTTGGCGATCGGTATCCACGACGACGATCGCTTCGACAATCTGCCCAGCAGGTTCGGCATCGGCGGCTACCTCAAGTACCTCGCACTGCCGAAAGGCACTCGCCCGGTGATCCGCAGCTACACCGTGCGTGCGTTCCGGCCGGGATCCCTGGAGCTGGACGTCGACTTCCTCGTGCACGGCACCGAGGGCATCGCCGGGCCGTGGGCTGCGTCCGCCGAACCCGGAACTCAGGCCGCCTTCATCGATCAGGGTTGCGGCTGGAAGCCGGTACCAGCCGACTGGACCTTGCTCGTGGCCGACGAGAGCGGCCTGCCCGCCGTGGCCGGCATCCTGCGGGACATGCCCCGCGACGCCGTTGGGCACGCCATGATCGAGCTCTACGACGCTGCTGATCGGCAGGAGCTCGATGCCCCGCCCGGGATGCAGGTGCACTGGCTCGAACGCGACCCGGACACCGATCCTGGGACCGTGCTGCTACCGGTACTCGCCGGCATGGATCTTCCCGCCGGCGAGGTCTATGCGTTCGCCGTCGGAGAGTCCGCAGTCGCCACCGGGGCCAGGCGCCACCTCGTGCGCGAGCGCGGTGTAGCGAAACAGAACGTCACCTTCGCCGGCTACTGGAAGGTGGGACGAGCCGCCGGCTGAGGTGCCCTCTGCTCGCGCGGAGGTCGAACGAGGTGTCGGTGCATCGGTGGAGTCACTCTCACGCCCGGCTACGAAGTAGCGTGGGAGTACCGTCATCCCCTTCTCGCCCCCGGAGTTCCCACCGTGCCGCTTCCGCTCGTTCCCCTGCCCCGCCACGTCCAGCTCCACGACGGCGGAGCATCCGTTGCCCTGGACGGCGCTGTTCTCGTAGCACCCCCGGGTGTGGCCGGACATGCGTCCGGCATGCTCGGGCTGGCACTCACCGAGGAGACGGATCTCGGCGGGGCGAGCTGCGCCGTCGTGATCTCCGTGGAGCCAGGGGAGGGCGAGGAGTACACGCTGCGCGTGAGGGAGAATCGGATCGAGGTGACCGGCGCTGAGCGGGGGGTGCTGCGCGGGCTCGTCACCCTGGTGCAGCTGCGCGACCTCGACCTGCCGGGCGCTCCGGCCGGGGTGGTTCCCGCCGTGGAGATCGCCGACGGTCCGCGGTTCGGATACCGCGGGCTCATGGTCGACATCGCCCGTCACTTCTTCGACGTTCCCGTGCTGGAACGGGTGATCGACCTGATGGCGCTGTACCAGCTGAACGTCTTGCACCTGCACCTCACCGATGACCAGGGATGGCGGATCGAGATCCCGGGCCGGCCGGAGCTGACGGACATCTCCGGAGCCACGGCGGTCGGTGGCGCCCCGGGCGGGTTCCTCACCAGCGACGACTACTCCCACCTGGTGCGCTACGCCGGGCAGCGGGGCATCGATGTGGTGCCCGAGATCGACATGCCCGGTCACACCAACGCCGCCATGCACGCGATCGGAGAGCTCACCGAGACCGGGCATCCGACCCCGGTCGATACGAGCATCGAGGTCGGCAACTCGATGCTGCGCCTCGGCAACCCGGCAGTCGCACCGTTCCTGGCCGAGGTATTCGGTCATGTCGCCGCGCTCACGCCCGGCCGGTTCCTGCACGTGGGAGGGGATGAGGTGCTGAAGATGGACCGTGAGGAGTATGCCGGCTTCATCGAGCTGCTCACCCGCGTGGTGGCCGAGACCGGCAAGTCGCCGATGCTGTGGGGTGAGGCCGCCGTGGCCGGGCTGCCCGGCGATGCGCTGATCCAGTTGTGGGACTCCACCAAGGATCCGGCGCCGATCGTGGCCGCCGCCGAGAAAGGCGCGACGGTGGTGCTCAGCCCGGGCAGCCGCGTCTACCTCGACATGCAGTACCACGAGGACTACCCGCTCGGGCTGCACTGGGCCGGCTACGTGGAGACCCGCGACACCTACGAGTGGGACCCGCTCGAGTACGCACCCGACCTGCCCGCCGATGCTGTGGTGGGAGTGGAAGCGGCCATCTGGACCGAGACGATCGTCACCGAGGACGACCTCTACACCATGCTGCTGCCGCGCCTGGCTGCGGCGGCGGAGGTGGCGTGGAGCGCACAGGAGAACAGGGACTTCGACGACTTTGCTTCCCGGGTGCGGGCACAGACGCAGCTGTGGCGTGAGCGGGGTCTTGCCTTCCACCCGAGTCCCGAGGTTTTCGGCTGACGAGGTGTGGGCAGCCATGGTGAGACGTCGGCGAGGGATCGTGCACGGACCGGGCAGCCTTGTTAGCGTTGCCACGTGACTGATATCGAGATTCCTGACCTGTCCCTGCGCGACGGTACGACGATTCCCCAGCTGGGCTTCGGCGTCTGGCAGGTACCCGACGATGAGGCTCAGGTGGCCACTGAGGAGGCAATCCGGGTCGGCTACCGGTTGATCGACACCGCCGCCATCTATGGCAACGAGTCCGGCGTGGGCCGGGCGATCGCCGCCTCCGGTGTGAACCGGGACGAGCTGTACATCACCACCAAGCTGTGGAACGGCGAGCAGGGCTATGACTCGACCCTGCGGGCCTTCGACGTCTCGATGGACAAGCTCGGCCTGGACGTGCTCGACCTCTACCTGATCCACTGGCCGTGCCCGAAGGCCGACAAGTACACCGACACCTGGAAGGCGTTCGTCGAGCTCAAGAACTCCGGCCGCGTGCGCTCGATCGGTGTGTCGAACTTCCACGCCCCACACCTGGAGAAGATCATCGAAGCCACCGGAGAGGTGCCGGTGCTCAACCAGGTGGAGCTGCACCCCTATCTGCAGCAGGGCGCGCTGCGGGAGGTCAACGCATCCCACCAGATCGCCACCGAGGCATGGTCCCCGCTCGGGTCCGGGCACGGACTGCTGGAGGATGCCGTGCTGGCCTCGATCGCGCAGGCGCACCAGGCCACCCCGGCACAGGTGGTGCTGGCCTGGCACCTGCAGCTGGGCAACGTGGTGATCCCCAAGTCGGTGACCCCCTCGCGCATCGCGGAGAACTTCGCCTCCGCCGCGCTGACTCTCACGGACGACGAGATGACCGCGATCGCGGGCATCGACGCCGGTACTCGCTACGGCGGTGACCCGGACACGTCCAACTTCGGGCTGGAGTAGGTCACGGACCCAGCTGTCGGCCAGGTCGGCAGCTACGCACGGCGCCGTTGCAGTTTCGGCTGCGGCGGCGCCGTCGTCATTCCTCCCGCCGGTGATCGACCGATTCCTCGCCGGGGGTGAAGTTGACGTCGATTATCCGCGCATAACCGACGTCAACTTCACCCCCGGTGGGTTGGTTGTCGGTGGGTTGGTTGTCGGCCGTCAGGCTCGTGGCGTCCGTGACCCGGTGAGCAGGAGCCCCATGACCGTCATGATCGTCAGCGCGCACCCCACGATCACCACCGGAACCTGCCAGCCGCCGGTGAGTGTGTGCAACCCGCCCACCAGGGTGGGTGCCACGGCAGCCATCGAGTAGCCCACCGACTGCACCGTGGCCGAGGCCTTCCGCGCCCGGCTCACCTGGGTGAAGCGTCGAGCGATCAGCGTGAACACCAGCACGAAGTTCGCTCCCTGGGCCGCACCGGCCAGGCTCACGCCCACCATCCAGGCCCCCGGAATCAGCAGCAGGGCGGCTGGCAGGCACAGCCATGCCACGGCGATCCCGACGAAGCTCGCCCGCAGGCCCGCGTACCGGATGCCCACCGACGCCCCGAGGCTGCCCAGTACGGCGAACCCCTGGAACAGCGATGCGGCCGCCCCCGACGAGGCGATCGACACCCCCGCCAGGTCCGAGAGGATCAACGGCAACCACGCCGTCAGCCCGTAGTAGCTGGAGGCCTGCATCCCGAACATCGCGCACAGTGCCCATGTGTACTTCTCGGCCAGCACGCTCCGGTTCCCGACGGCGTCGCTTGCCCCCGGTGTCTCATCCCGCCCGGGCGTGGTCGCTTCGGCGGTCGGTGTTCCCTCCGCGGGGGTGCGCGTGTTGCCCCGATCTGTCGCCTGGTTGGCTGGCGGGCCGACAGATCGCGGCAACGCGTCCGGCGCCGGACCCTCCGGCGGTACAACCCGCCACCACCACGCGATCGCGACGATCGCCAGCAGCCCCCAACTGAGCAGCGCCCACCGCCAGCCGAGGCTGAGGGCGAGGGACGCCGTCAGGGCGGTCGAGACCATGGTGCCGGCGTTGATGGTGGCCGTGTAGATCCCGGTGACCGTGCTGACCCGGCTCCGGAACGACCGCTGCGTGATCGCCGGCACGGCCACGTTTGCCGTGGTGATACCCAGGCCGATGAGCACCGTGCCGGCGAATGCGGTGGCAGCACCACCCAGGTCGGCCGACCGTACGCCCGTTCCGGCCAGGATGAGCAGCAGCGCCAGCAGCACCCCGGACCGCAGGGAGATCCTGCCCAGCAGCGCAGCGGCAGCCGGTGTGGTGAGCGCGAAGCAGAGCACCGGGATTCCGGTGAGCAACCCGGCAGCTGCGGCGGTGAGGTGAAGCTCGTCCGAGACCTGCGTGACCACCGGAGGCAACGCCGTCAGCGGGGTCCGGAGGTTGAGTGCGGCGAGCAGGATCGCCACCAGCAGCACGCCACTGCTGCCGAGCGCCGCGTGCAGGCGGCGCATCAGACCCAGCTCGGCAGGAGGATGTGCAACCGCCAGAACCAGTACGGAACCCACTGGTTGGACCAGACCGGCCAGTAGAACGCCCCCACCACGACGGCGAGGATCACGATCGCGGCGGCCGTCCAGATCCCCGGGCGGCGCTCACGCAACGGCAGCTCGCGTGAGCCGAGCAGCGCACCGATCGCGAATGTCAGTGCCAGGGCCACGAACGGGACCAGCGCCACGGTGTAGAAGGTGAAGATCGTCCGGTGGGCGTAGGCGAACCACGGCAGGTAGGTGGCTGCGTAGCCGGTGAGTATCGCCCAGGCGCGCCAGTCCCCCCGGCGCAACGCCGCCCACAGCACCAGCAGCAGCGCCAGTGCGGCCCCCCACCACACGATCGGGTTGCCGACCGAGGTGATCGCCCCGACGCAGCGCTCGGCGCCGCACAGGTCCATCGACGTGGCGTCCTCGACGTCACGCCAGGCGAAGGAGGTCGGTCGCCACTGGATCAGCCACCCGGCCGGGTGCGACATGTAGGTGTGCTCGGAGACCAGGCCGTTGTGGAAGTCCCACATCTTCAGGTGGTACTCCCACCAGGAGTTGAGCCAGTCCGGCATCCAAGTGCGCTGCGGTGCCTGCGCAGCGGCGTTCACGTCGGTGGCCCACTGCCGGTTGTAGGAATTCGGATTCAACCACCACGGCAGCCACGTCAGCACATAGACGGCGGCGGCCGTGGGCACGAGGGCGAGGAACGAGGGGATGCCGTCGCGGAGCGCGCCGCCGCCGAACCACAGCGGTGCACCCACGGCGCGGCGGGCCGTGATCGACCAGGCCACCACGACGATCCCGAAGACGGCGACGGCGTAGATGCCCGACCACTTCACCCCGCACGCCAGGCCCAGGCACACGGCGGCGACCAGCAGCCACCAGCGCATGCCCACACGCGGCCCCCACGGGTCGCGGAACCTGCCATGGGAGGCCAGTTCAGTAGCGGCACGAGCGGCGAGTCTTCGTCGATACTGCTCGCGGTCCAGCAGGACGGCGCCGAAGGCGGCCAGGATCCAGAACTGCAGGAACACGTCGAGGATCGCGACGCGCGACATGGTGATGTGGACGCCGTCAACCGCCAGGAACAGGGCCGCGGTGCAGCCCAGTAGCGCCGAGGAGAACAGGCGGCGGCCGATCCGGGCCAGCAGCAACACCGAGAGAGTGCCGATCACGGCGGCGCTGATGCGCCATCCCCAGGGCGTCTCCGCTCCGAGCAGGCGCATGCCGAACGCGATCATCCACTTGCCGACGCTGGGATGGACGACGTAGTCGGCTTCGGTGCGCAGGTCGGAGAAGTCACCCGCGGCGAAATTCTCGTCCGGTTCCTCGTTCCAGTCGCCCTCGTAGCCGAGCGTGAGCAACGAGTACGCCTGCTTGACGTAATACGTCTCGTCGAAGACCAACCGGGCGGGGCGATCCAGGTGCACCAGGCGCAGCACGCCGGCGACGGCGGTGACCAGCAGGGCACCGATCCACCCCCAGAGGCGAGAACCGGTGGCGGGGTTCAGGAGCCGGTCGGTGAGGGACTGCTCGATTTCGGCGGCCGACCGCCCGGTGAGGTCGACCTCGCGCGGGTGCCACCAGCGGCGGCTGACGCGGGGCTCAGGCGGGGTGGCGGCTGATACGGCCTGCGGGGGTGCGTCCAGCGCAGCATCTGGCGCGCGCTCGGGACTCACCTACCTGAGTCTAGGTGGTTCGGTGGTCGCTGGCCGTTGTGGTGTCACTCGTGGATCACGTGTGGTGGATGCGGAACGGGTCGACGATGGCGACGCCACGGATCGTCGAACCCGTGCTGAGACCTTCAGTCCAGAGTTCGCGGGCGCTCACCGATGCGGCGCTCTCCACGATCAGGGAATCGAAGATCGACAGAGAGTGTTCCGTGGCGGTGTGCGCGGCGCGGGCGACCAGTGCCTCGTCTGTGGAAACGACGGGGTAGTGGATCGATTCGATCGCCCGTGCCGCGTCGAGACGTGAGACGCGCAGCTTCCGGGTCAACACAGCATGTAACTCGACGAGGACCTGCCTCGATCAAGTCCGCGGTCCCTTCTCGCTGGCGGGCGATCGCGTCGTCGGCATCGGCGTACCTGCGCAACTGCGAAGCCAGGAAAGCGTTCACGGACTCGCCGCGTTCGATCGCTCGGATTCTTGCGCGCTTGAGTGTGTCCGCGTCGACGGTGATGGTCACATTCGCCATAGGTCCAGCATGGGCTCGCAACCGTGTAGCACGAAAGTCGTGTAGCACAGACGCGTGCGGGACGGCCAATGTCAGACTTGACGGACATCGGAGTCAATGTCAGACTTGACGGACATCGGAGCCAATGTCAGATCTGGCGGACACGGAGGGCTCACATGCTGGCGGTCACCCCAGATGACTGGAGCAACATCGTGCGGGATCGTCGTCGCGACCTCGGACTTACCCAGGCTGCGCTCGCCGAGCGCATCGGGATGACCAGGCAGTGGGTGGTCCGGTTCGAGAACGGCTACGCCGAGACGGCAACGATCGAGCACGCAACGCGTCTCGCCGAGGTCTTGGAGCTCGAGATCGACATCCAGGTCCCAGTGCCGTGAGCGCGCATCTGACCGCTTACCTCGACGGCACCCGAGTGGGCTGGTTCGAGCGGCACGCGGCGGGAGTGGCGTTCGCATTCGACGATGGATGGCGAAGGTCCGCCAGGCGGTTAGAACTCTCGCTCTCCATGCTGAAATCGCGGCGCGAGCACCGCGGCGACGCGCCGATCAACTTCCTCTGGAACCTCCTGCCTGACAACGACGCGGTGCTCCAGCGGTGGGGTAGCAGGTTCGGGGTCAGCCCCCGAAACCCCATGGCTCTGCTGACGCATGTAGGGCTCGAGGCCGCGGGTGCCGTACAACTCTCCGAACACGATGATGCGATCCTCTCCGCACCCGCGGGCGCGGAGAGGATCAGCGAGCAGCAGCTTGCCGAACACATCCGCTCCCTTCGAGCCGATCCCAGCAACTGGTTGCTGCCTGGCCACGTGGGCGGCTACTTCTCGCTGGCGGGCGCTCAGTCGAAGTTTGCCCTCACCTGGACTGGACGTAGCTGGGCGGTGCCGACAGGGCGTTCTGCTTCGACCCACATCGTCAAGCCGGGCATCTACGGACTTGACCAGGGTGATCTGAATGAGCACCTGACGATGCGTGCCGCATCGCTGCTCGGTCTGAGTGTCGCGAACAGTCGCGTGGAGCAGTTCGACGATGAACGGGTGGTCGTCGTCGAACGCTATGACCGCCGTCGGAGGGCCGACGGTGTTGTCCGCCTCCACCAGGAAGACCTCGCCCAGGCGCTTGGGGTCCATCCGGCGCGGAAGTACCAATCCGAAGGAGGGCCCGGTCTCATGCAGATCGTCGACGCCATCCGCCAGGCACGGGGGCGAGACGCGGGATCGAGCATCGCTGCGATCTTCGATGCCACCCTCTTCAACTGGGCCGCCCTCGGGACGGACGGCCATGCCAAGAACTACTCCTTGCTCCACGACCAGGTGCGTGGACCCCGGCTTGCCCCGCTCTACGACCTCACGACCGCTCTGCCCTACCCTTCCCTCAACGACCGCAGGGCCAGGCTCGCGATGTCCTACGGCAAGCGCTACAAGGTGGCTGAGATACGGCCCCGGCACATTCTCCGAGAAGCCCGCGCCATCGGGATCGACGAGGAAGAGGCTGTGCGTCGTGCGCGACACCTCGTGAGTGGGCTCGCCGAGGCATACAGCCAGGCTGCAGGCGAAGTCCAGCTCGACGATGCGAGTCGCGCCTTCGTCGCCACCCTCATCGACGCAGCCCATGCCCGCTGTCGCACACTGACAGCACAACTCGACGAGATGTCGGTGCCGTGACGCGCACGTGAGTCTCCCGGCCTCACGATGCGGCACACTGGCAGGCGTGCCGACCGAGATCCGCCCCGGAACGATCGTCCTCGCCGCAACCCCGATCGGTGATCCCGACGATGCCTCGGTGCGGCTGCGAGGTCTGCTCGCCTCAGCCGACCTGATCGCCGCGGAGGACACCCGGCGGCTGCGGGCGCTCGCGGCCCGCCTCGAGGTGACCATCGGCGGCCGGGTGGTCAGCTACCACGAGCACAACGAGGCCGGCCGGGGTGAGGAACTGGTGCAGGCTGCTCAGGACGGGCAGATCGTGCTCGTCGTGACCGACGCCGGCATGCCCGCCGTCTCCGACCCCGGCTACCGGGTGGTGCGCGCCGCCGCCGAGGCAGGCGTCCCCGTGACGGCGGCCCCCGGCCCGAGTGCCGTTCTCACCGCGATCGCACTCTCCGGTCTGCCCAGTGACCGGTTCTGCTTCGAGGGCTTCCTTCCCCGCAAGGCGGGGGACCGGGAGCGCGTGCTCACCGCCCTCGCGACCGAGCAGCGCACCATGGTCTTCTTCGAGTCCCCGCACCGGATCGAGGCCACCCTGACGGCGATGGCCGGCGTGTTCGGGGGCGCTCGCCAGGCCGCGGCGTGCCGGGAGCTGACCAAGACCTACGAGGAGGTACGCCGGGGCCCGCTCGCGGAGCTGGTCGAATGGGCCGGGGGTGAGATGCGGGGAGAACTCACCGTGGTGGTGACCGGTGCTGCACCCGAGGTGAGCCGACCGGAGGACTACGTGGACGCCGTCCTGGAACGGGTGGCGACGGGAGAGCGACTGAAGGAGGCGGTGGCCGCAGTTGCCCATTCGGTCGGGGTGAGCAAACGGGAGCTGTACGAAGCGGCGTTGCGGGCGCGGTGAAGCCGGCGCGCGCACGACGGGCACGACACACATGGCGGGGAAGGCTGTGGGACCTTCCCCGCCATGTGATCGCACTAGCTGGCGGTCATCCTGCGGCGGATGAGCACTCCGCCGAGGAGTAGCGCGAGAGCCAGGCCGGTGACGCCCATCAGGCCGGCGGCACCCGTGGTGGGCAGCCCGCCCTGCTGGTCCCCGCCGGGGGTCTCCTGATCGCTGCCCGGTGACTCACCGCCGGGGACTCTCCGCCCGGCGTCTGATCACCAGGCGTCTCGTCCTCCCCACCGGGGGTTTCCTCTCCGCCCGGGTTCTCCTCGCCGGCAGCCGGGAGGATCATCAGCGCGGACGAGGCCTCGAGCATCGTGCCCGGATCGGCGACGCGGATGGTCGCGAGCCCGTCGGTGGCCGATTCGGGAATCGTAACCGTGGTGGTGAAGGAGCCATCCTCGCCCGCTGTCGCCTCGCCGATGATGAGATTGTCCGGCTCCAACCGGATCTCGAGATCGGCCAGCGCGGAGAAGTTGCGGCCGGTGATCTCCAGCGACTCGCCCACGCGGACCTCGTCGATGGAGAGCTCCAACGATGGGGGTACGACTTCGGCGGGTGCCACGGGTGCGCTCGGGGCGCTGGTCAGCGTGAGCGACGGGTAGTCCGGATGAGCTCCCGTGACCTCCACCCGCAACGTCCGGCCCACCTGCTCCTCACCAGGGGTGAAGGCGGGGTCGGTCGCGCCGTCGAGTATCGCCGTGTCGGCGAACCACTGGTAGGCCAACGTCACGCCGTCCGGACCCCAGGTGCCCGCCTCGGCGGTGACCGTTTCGCCTGCCTGCGGGGTGCCGTCGATCGTGGGCACCTGGCCGGTGATCCCGGCAACCGTGACCGTCAGGGACTGCGTGGCGTTGTTGACCGCGAGGGTCAGAGTGGCTTCACCCGCCCGCAGGGCGTGCAACTCGTTGGTGGCGGGGTCGAGTGCCAGTACGGCGTGCGCCGGAGCCTGGGCCGGGTCACCGATCCAGACACCATCGGACCCGGTCCAGGAGTGGCTCATGGGCCACGCCACGGGCACCACTCGGGTGTCGTCCTGGGTGATGCTCGGCTCCAGGGTGAGGACGTCACCGGCGAGCAGGGTGGTCTCCTGCGCAGCCAGTGCCTGGACCGCGGCTTCGTCCTGGGCCTCTTCCTGGCCGTCGCCCGGGATGCCGAGGTCGATCTCCTGCACGCGCGTCATGACTTCGGCCTCGATCCAGGGCGCCACCGGGCCTTCCTGTGCTGCCTCCCGGTCGATGCCCAGCATCGTCCACCCCGTGAACGAGCCGAACGAGCTCGTGGTGGGGTTCTTGCCGGAGTTGCCGTTGATGAGCATCGGGATCCCGTCCTCGGTCTTCGCGTGGAAGATTCCGACGTGGGCGCCGACGAGCGCGACGGGCTTGCCGGAGCTCTCGGTGAACTCCTGCAGCCAGCGTCGCTGGTCCTCGGCGTCGAGCCGGTTGCTCATCTGGCTGGCGCGCTCCGGCAGTGGGTCGTCGATCGGCATGTGCTGGGCCACGACGACCGCGTCGATCTCCGGGTTGGCGGCTGCGTCGTCGAGCTGGCGTTGCAGCATGTGCAGCTGATCCACGTTGTGGGAGAACTGCGAGGGGGAGTTGTCGAGGGTGATGAAGCGGACGCCGTCGATGTCGAACGTGCCGAACGTGTCCCCGAACTCGGCGACGAAGTTGTCGATCGGCGCACCGGCGATCTCGTGGTTCCCGGGCACGTAGTACCAGGGGAAGTCGGCCCCGGCGAGCTCGTCGTCCAGGACCTCGCGGGCGAGGTCGAAGTCCTCGGTCGCGGCTTCGTCGACGAGATCGCCGTTGATGATGAGCACATCAGGCTCTGCCGCCACGATCTCCTGGAGAGTCTCACGGGCGGCCTGCACGATGCTGCTGTCCGGGTTTCGCCCCACGAATTGGGCGTCCGACATGACCGCGACCCGCAACGGGGCATCGGCCGTGGCGCCGGTCTCGGCGATCACGTCATCGGTGAGGAGCTCCTCGCTGGGCAGCTCGACCTGCGGGGGAACCTGGGCGGTGAGATCGTCGAACCACATCGTGCCGGTGTACGACTGCGCGCCCGAGGTTTCGTAGGCACTGACCATCCGGATCCGGATGGGGTAAGGCGTCCCCTCGGGGACCGGGTAGCTGATCTGCTGCCATTCGGTGCCTTCCGGGGCGGGGCCGTAGATGTACTTCCAGGCGCCATCGGCGTCGGAATAGCCGACGTAGGTCTCCGCGTTGGCGCCGCTGCTGGACTCGCCACGCACCCACAGCGTGATCTCGCTCGGCTGTCCCGGAACCTCGTAGCCGGGATGATCGGCCTCCGGCCGCGCGTTCGCAGTCCGGGTGCCGGTCGACTGGGAGAAATCGTAGGTCAGCGCCACGGCACCGTTGCCGTCGTGGCCTGCGCCCGGGGCAGGGTCGGCCGAGGAGGTGGACCGAGCACCGGTGGTGCGCCAGGTGTCGACATCCTCGAAGTCGAACACCATGCGCTCCTCGAAACCCACCGTGAACGCCACGTCGATGCTCGTCTCATTCACGGTGAACGTCATCCGCGCCGAGGCGGTCTCAGCGTCGGAGCTGACGACGTAGGTGCTGTGCTCACCGGGTTCGAGAATGAAGGTCCTGTCCTCGTCGCCCTCCACGGTGATGTCCTGAGCCTCGATGGGCGCGCGGAAGCCGTCATCGTCGTGGCCGTAGATGGTCAGCTCGCGAGCGGTAGCCCGGTCGGGAAGCTGGAGCGCTGATTCGGAGGTGCTCAGACGCTGCAACTGGCCGAGCACGGTGATGTCGAGGGTGCCGCTGGCATCGCCTGTCGCAGCAGTGACCTGGGCCTCGCCGGCGTCGTTGCCGGTGACCGTTGCTGTGCTGGCCGAGCCCGGTGTCACGCTGGCTGAGCCGGACCCCGTCCACTCCGGGGCGGTGTCCGGGATATAGGTGCCCATCTCGTCCACGCCGTGGGCCACGAGCGTGCGGTGCAGGCCGGGGAACACCCGTGCCGTCTCCGGTGCGTCCATCTGCGTGCGGACGACGTACTGGTCGACGATGCCGCTACCTTCCTCGACGAAGAGGCCGATGCCGTTGGGAACCGGGCGCTCGTACCCGTCCGACGGAGTGTTGGGCACATTCGGGTCGAGGCTGAACGTGCTCATCGACCGCTCGCTGGGCTCCGTGGTGGGCTCGCGCACCGACATGGTGGAGGAACCGCCACCGTCGAGGTTGACGGCGTCGTCGGCGCCGAGCTGGTCGAAGAGGGTGCCGAACTGGGTCAGGCTCAGCCCACGGCTGGTCTGCATCCGTCCGTCGACCGTTACCAGCAGCATGGTGTTGCCGCCGTCAGTGAAGCCGACGCCGGTACGTGGGTGCAGGTTCTGGTCGCTGTGGGGCTGGACAGTTCCGTCTTCCAGCAGCAGGTGATTGGCGCCGATGGCGCTGGCGATCTCGCCGGCGGTGGAGGTGACATCTTGGGTGATCTCCACGGTGTCGCCGGCGCTCAGTTCGCGCAGAGCGTCCGCGGCATCTCCTGCACGGGCCGCGAGATAGACGACGCCGGCCGGCACTGCTCCTGTGCCGGCCCCCTCGGATACCTGCACGACCGTGTTGGCGTCGGTGTCGATCGCCACCTCGACCGCACCCTCACCTGCGGCGCGGGTGCGCGTGTAGTCGCCCCAACGGCTGTCGAAGAGCGCGACGTTCCCGGACTGCAGGATCGGGGTGTTGACTCCGGAGATCTCGATCTCGAGGTCGCCGTTGAACACGGCGCGGCCGGTGTACTCGACCGGTGCGATGCTCCCGCGACCATCGGTGGTGAACACCACCGGCTGGTCGCCTGCGCCGTCGGGCACGGTGACGATCCCGGCGGTGGAGGAGATGCCGATCCCCTGCGGGGCGTTGGAGTTGTTGATGTCGAAGAAGCTGCCGTTGACCGCGGCGACCGCTCCGTTCTCCGCCATCATCTGCGAGACGGGTACGGCGTCCGAGACCACCCCGGGGTACATGTAGTCGGCGCGGACCTGCCCGGATCCGAGGTCGGCCACGAGAATGTCCATGTCCAGGCGGCCCTCGTCCTCGATGCGCGTCACGCTCACGAGGTCCACGCCTGGGGCCACAGTGCGATGGTCTTGATAGGTGATCACCGCGTGACCGGAGTCATCGAGGTTCATGGACTCGATGAGGTCGGCGTTCGATGCGTGGGCGGGGGTGCTCAGGGTGACCGTGACCAACGGCGCGGCGACGATCGCGCCCAGCAGGGTGGCGAGGCCTCGTCGGCCCGGCGCTGAGCGCCTCGGTGGTGCTGTGAGCAGGGACAAGACGGACTCCTCCGAGCAGGTACTGATTCGTGCATGAATCTGGATGCACGACGTGGCCGTGAATGGCCTCGCAGATGCTCAGGCTAGGAAGGTCTCATGACCGAGCAGTGACCCGGCGGTGGCCGATGGGTGTACAACGTCGATCAGTTCTCCGGGGCCGACCCGTGAAGTGACCCGACGAGGGCTGCCTGAGTGTCGGGGATCAGCTGCGCAGCGACACTCAGGCCGCATTCGCGGGCTTATGGGGCACGATCGCTCCGTGGGCTCGCAGTTCCCGTCGGATCTGGTCCAGCGGGGCGTGGGCGAGGTCTGTCCCGGCGCTCGCAGCGACGGCGGCGGTGGCGCCGGCGACCTGTCCGGTGGCCATGGCGGTGGCCTGGACCCGGAAGGCGGAGTTTGCGTCCTGGTCGCCGTCGATGCAGCGTCCGGCCACGATGATCCCGGCGTCCTGCACTGGGATCATCGCGTCTCTGGGAATGGTGGCCACGGTGGGTTCGCTCAGGTAGGTCTTCGCGATGCCGTCACCGTCCGGGCGGTGGATGTCGATGGGGTAGAAGGAGTAGCACAACGAGTCCTCCCAGGTGGTGCCGGCCAGATACTCCCCGCCGGTGATCTGCCGCCTGGCGACGATCGTGTGTGTTTCGCGCACGCCCACCTCGGCCGCGGCCCACTCCACCTGCACTCCCTCCAGCCCGGGTTGGCGGCGCAGGAACCGCACGATGCGTAGCATCGCCGATCGACCGGCGACCTCGGCGTCGGTGCGCCCGGAGCTGGTGGCGCCGTCAGTTCCCGGCAGGTGGATCGCGTTCTCGCCACGTTTGGCCAGGAACGGGATGATCACGTGCGCGCCCTTGGCTCCCAGATCGGCTGGCTGCAGCTCACCCTCGTCCAACGCACGTTGGCACGCAGCTTCCAGGGCCGCCCGATCCAGGTCCTCCATGTCGTAGCCGCTCAGGCGCATGGTCAGGGTGGCCGGCTGCAACGCCTCGTTGCGGCGGCGCCGCAGCCCGAGGATCCCGACGACGTCCGCGTCCCCCGTACAGTCCACCAGGTGGGTAGCGCTCACCCGGGTGAGGCCCTCCTTGCCGCACAGCTGCACCGCATAGCCGCCGCTCGTGCGCTCGGCGCTGGCGACCATGGTGTGCAGGCGAAGCTCGGCACCGCTGGCCGCGACCGCCTCGCTCAGGACCGCCGCGTACAGCGGGATCGGCACCCGGACCTGCAGTTTCCAGTGGGGCCGGTGATAGTCGGTGAAGTCCGGCAGCTCCCACCCGGCGAGCTCGATCGTGCGGGCGACCAGATCCCACCCGATCCCGGCGATCACCTGCTCTCCCCAGGCGTGGAACAGGCCCGGCAGGTTGATCCCGGCCGTCGTGGTGGTGCCACCAAGACCGCCGTTCTTCTCCACCAGCAAGGTGCGTGCCCCCAACCGGGCCGCCTGGATGGCCGCCGGAACACCAGCCGGTCCACCACCGACCACGACCACGTCATACTGCTCGGCCGTCACGATCCGTCCTCCTGGCTGTCGATGGCCCCGATGCGGGTGGCCCGTGTGCTGGTCGTGTTGCCGGTCCGTTCGCTGGTGGCGTCGTCACGGACCAGCAGGTCGTCCGAGAGGTGAGGCGCGGGTGCCGGCACACCTGCGATCGTCGACCGGAACGCCTCGGCGTGCTCGGCCCGCGTGCCCACGACACTGCGTGCTGTCAGACTCAGCTCGCGCTCGTCGCCGGAGCCGGGCCAGCGCGACGTGACTGTGGTGGGCGCCCAGGAGACCTCGATCGGGTCCGCGCGCTCCGTCGCAATGGCACCCCGTACCTCATCCGCATCGCCGCGCACACGCTCCCGCATCCGCAGCGTCCCCACAGCGGCGAGCGGCCCGGTCACATCCAGCCCGCCGTCGCCCGCGCGCAGAACGACCTCGAGCCGATCACCGGAGCGGACCACGCGACCACCCATACTCATCGCGGCGACGCCGATCTCGATCACCACGGAGTCTGCGACCACCTGCACCACCTCACCTGGTGGCACAGCATCCCCGTCGTGTAACGACTCCTCACCGGCGAACCACCGCGAGTCGGCCGCGTTGACCTCGAACACCGCCGACAACCGGTCGCCTGGGATCAGCTCCCCGGCCGGCAGCATGTCCAGGTGGATATGCCGGTCTCCGCCGGGAAGCGCCAGGCCGACCGCCCACAGCACCCGATCGCGCTCCTGCACCGACGAGAACGACCCTGCCGCGACGTCCTCGCCGTCGCGCAGCACCCGCAACCGCACTGTGCTCGACCTGCTCGACCTGCTCGACCTGCTCGATCCGGCTGCGCCACCGCAAACCCACTGCCCGAGCAGCACCCGCCGCTGCAGCCACGTATCCGACTGGTTGATCGACCCCAGCGTGAAGTTGGGCGTCAGCCATGAGGTGGCCACCTGCTCGTCCAGCGCCGAACTGCCGGCCTGCTCCCGTGCGGTGTCTGGATCGCGGAGCACCACGAGCTCGCGGTGCTGGTGGTGAGAGGGCTGCTGACGCCCCGGTTCACGCTGGTGCCGCGCTCCCGGTGCGAAATGACCCAGCAGATCCTCGGGAACCCGCGGGTGCAACAGCACCGGCCACACCAGTGGCGTGCTCACCTCAGGCAGCGTCACCTGCTCATGCCCGGGCATCGGCCCTCCGGCCGCCTCTGCCAGAGCGAGCGCCAGATAGGCCGCCAGCGCCGGAAGATGCGTGACGTCGTCGGCGTACGCGCGGGACATCGGACCGGCGATCTGGCCGATCCCCGCATTCCAGCGCACGGCGAGGTGCTCCCAGTGGCGGTGTTGCACCCGGGCCAGCAGACCGCCGTCAGGAAGCCCTAGCTCGGCCATGGCCTGCAGACCTTCTGCGGCCACCAGCCAGTAGGTGGGGCTGGCGAACTCGGCGAAGGTGCCGGTTCGGTCGATCCGGGCGGCCAACCGGCGCAGGCGGTCCGCGGCGTACGCGGTCATGTCCGCGTCCTCGAGCAGTAGCCCAGCCGCGGCCGTCACGTAGGTGCCCTTCACGGCGATATTCGTGTAGTCCAGGTGCACCTCCCGCCGGCGGATCGAGACGGCCGCATGCCCGACGGCGGAGCGCGCCGCCGCAGCCACGTCGCCGGAGAGCCGGTCGCCGTGCCGGAGGAGCGCCATCGCCAGGGTGCGCCCGTTGAAGTCGGCCTGGTTCCAGTCCGGTGGCACCATCCGCGCCACCGGTTCCTCGGCGAAGTACCCCCACAGGCCGTAGGTGGGCGATGTTGTGTCGGCGTCCTGCCCGGTGGCCAACGCTGTCAGTACAGCCTCGGCGTCACCGATGCGCCCGGCCTCCAGCAGAGCGAGGGCGTAGTAGCCGCTCGGGACGTACCGGTGGGCGTGAGCATTCCCGATGCGCGTATGGATCGGGTTGGGCTCGGCCCACTCGCGCAGGAGCCCGAGCGCTGGGTCATAGGCGTGGTCTCCGTAGGCGAGCACCGCCGAGAGCAGGTGCTCGCGCAGGTTCTCGATAGGGATCGCACGGGGAACGCCGACCGTGGTGCTCATGGGGGTGGGCGAACTCGCCTCGGCTGTGCTGCCCCCGTCTGTCCTCTGCTGATCGATCACAGTACCCTCACCATTCCGCGTAGCTGCCGTCCGTGCGCTGCCACACCGGCGACCGGTGCCGTTGCGGGTCGGCAGCCGCGGCTCGAACCGCATCCTCGTCCACGGTGATACCGAGACCGGGTGCGCTCGGCCGCACCAGGGCGCCGTCGCGAAACGTGAACGAGGCCGGGTCCACGAACCGGGCCAAGGTCCCGGCACCAGGGTTGTGCAGCTCCAGGTGGCACTCCTGCACCATGACCTCCTGGACGGCGAAGCCGAGTTGGGCACACGAGGCGAAGGCCACAGGACCAGTGGCGCAGTGTGGGGCCAGAGCGACATTGCGCAACGAGGCGACGGCGGCGATCCTCATTGCCTCTGAGATGCCGAAGCAGTGCGAGAGATCCGGCTGCAGCACCCGCACACCGGAGTTGATCACACCGGCCACCTCCCACCGGTCGTAGAGTCGCTCCCCGGTGGCGATCGGCACCGTGGTGCCTGCCGTGAGCGCACTCAGCTCACCTTGGAACTCCGGTGGCAGCGGCTCCTCCACGAACGCCGGCCGCAACGGCTCCAGCTCGGCCAGCAGCACCCGCGCGTCCGCCGCACTGACCCGGCCATGAAAGTCGATCGCGAACGTCCGATCCGGTCCCATCACCTCGGCGAGCTGTTCCCACCGGCGCACCGTGGCATGTAGCCGCGCCGGTGTCTCGAGGAAGTCGCGCGGGCCCTCCGGTGCGGTCTTCACCATCCGGTAGCCGGCCTCGATGAGCTCCTGCGCGCGGCCGGCCAGGGCGGCATCGTCGGCCCCATTCGCGGGCGCGTACAACGGCAACACCTCGCGCACCGGACCGCCGAGCAGCACGTGCACCGGCACCCCCAGGGCCTTGCCGAGCACGTCCCACAGCGCCTGGTCCAGGCCGGCGACCGCCGAGCCCAGGATCGGTCCGCCGCGGTAGAAGCCCGACTTGTGCATCCGCTGCCACAGCCGCCCGATCTGCACCGGTTCGCCGATCAGCAGGTCAGCCAGCTCACGTACGGCCGCTTCGACAGTCTCGGCCCGGGACTCCAGGATCGGCTCGCCCCAGCCGGCGATCCCGGCGTCGGAGCTGACTTTGACGAGCAGGAACCGGTCCGAGACCCGGAAGGTCTCGACCGCCGTGATGCGGAGATCGGCCTCGCCCATCCGCGCTGCTGTGGCGGGATCAGCGGCTGGCATGGAGTACCCGGTGCTCATGGCGCGAACAGTGCCCCGTCGGTCCCGCGTACCCCGAGCGCCCATTCATCGTGGCGGGAGAGGACAGGAGGGAAGGCGGCGGCAGCCTTCTCGTCGATGTCGATACCCCATCCCGGCGCCTCGTTCGGTCGCAGGTAGCCGTCCTCCACTCGTGGGGTTCCGGGGAAGATCTCGTGCACCGCCTCGGGGTAGACATGGCACTCTTGAATTCCGAATGCCGGGCTCGTCACGTCGATCGCCACATTCGCCGCGGCACCGATCGGGGAAACGTCGGCGGGGGAGTGCCAGGCGGTCTGCACCCCGTGCATCTCGGCGAGTGTGGCGAGCTTGCGGGCGGCCGTGAACCCGCCGATGGCGCTGATGTGGCAGCGGATCAGATCCACCCCGCCACCGGTCACCAGACGCGCCGCCTCAGTGAGCGACGTGCACAGCTCCCCGACGGCGATCGGCACCGGTGAGGCGGCGCGCACCTCGGGCAGATGGTCGAAGTACTCCGGGGCGAGGACGTCCTCGAGGAAGAACAACCGGTATGGCTCCAGCGAGCGGGCCAGGATGACGGCCTGCTTCGGCGTCAGCCGGGAGTGGACGTCGTGCAGCAGGTTCACGTCCTCGCCCAGTTCGGCCCGGGCGCGGGCGAACAGCTCCGGGGTGCGGGCGAGATAGTCGGTCACCGACCAGCCGTCCGGGTTGGCCGCTCCCGGGTAGCCGCCTGCGACGCCGGGTGCGCCGTAGGTTCCGATGCCACGCTGACCCACCTGGAGGCGCACATGCTGCCAGCCGGCGCCCATGAACTCGCGGGCTTTGGCCAGTGTTTCCTCGATCGTGGCGCCGGAGGCGTGCGTGTAGGTGGGCACGGCGGTGCGGACCCGGCCGCCGAGCAGCCGGTAGACCGGCATCCCGGCCTGTTTGCCGAGGATGTCCCACAGGGCCATATCGATCCCGGAGAGGGCGTTGTTCGCCACGGGTCCGTTTCGCCAGTACGCACTCAGGTGTGCCGAGCGGCCGATGTCTTCGATATCGCCCGGATCGCGACCCATCAGCAGACGAGCCAGGTGTTGCTCGACGTACTCCACGACGGCGGCGTACCGCTGGGTGAAGGTGGCGCAGCCGAGCCCGTACAGACCGGGTTCAGTGGTGTCCACCCGTACCACCACGACCGGCATCCCCTCCGGTGCGGTGACGATGCAGCGCACCCCGGCGATGCGGACGTCGCCGGAGGACTGCCAGGGGGGCAGGACGGTCGGGAAGGCAGGGGCAGGGCTGTCAGGCATTTGTATCCTCAGCAGTTCAGGGGGGTTGCGATCGGGTCAGGAAGAAGCCGCAGGTCCGGGGGTAGCAGGTGCTGGGGCGCGAATCCGAACAGTTCGGTCGGGGCCGTCAGGTCCACCGGTGCGGTCCGGCCAAGGAACTTCCGACGGCGTTCCACCCCTGGCCAGTACCGGTTGAGCAGGTCTTCGGTGGGGTAGGGGGCGCTGGTCTGGGGCGCAGCCACGTGCACCACGTGCGCGCCGTGGACGCGAGGTGAGAGGGCGTCCGCCATCGCCGCCGCGGCGTCCCGCGTTTCCAGATAGAGCCACAGGTCCGGGGCTCCCGCGGAGGGGTCCCGGGCGATTCGGCTCGCATCGGCGAGGAGCCGGTCGTCCAGCTCGGGGACCTCACCGAGCCCACCCACCAGTGGCAGGCGTAGGCAGACGACGTCGAAGCCGTGCCGTCGTGCCAGGGCAGCGGCGGTGGCCTCGTCCACCCACTTGGAGTGGGAATAGCTGTCGGCGGCGATCGTCGGTGCGTCGGAGTCCAGCGGCAGATAGGCGGGAGCGGCCGCCGGATCGGCGCTGAACCGGATTCCCAGGGCGTTGATGCTGCTCGCGATCGAGATCCTGCGCACCCCGGCCTGGCCGGCCAGGTCCAGCACGGTGTAGGTGGCACGGGTGTTCATCCCGAACACCTCAGGCCCGCTCGCCAGGGACGGCGCCGGGATCGCCGCGAGGTGGATCACCGCGTCCACCCCGGTGAGACTGTCAGCGACGGGGGCCGGGTCAGTGGCGTCGCCGACCACCACGCGATCGGCGCCGAGATCGCCGAGATCGCCGGGATCGGTCAGTGTCAGCGCTGTCGATCGGATCCCGCAGGCGCGCAGGTGCCGGAGCACGGCGCGGCCGATCAGGCCCGCCGCACCCGTGACCAGGGCGTGCCGAGGCGGCGAGGCATGGGCCGCCGTCGGCGGATTCGTACTCATCCCTTGAGCGCTCCTGCCTGGCCGGCGCCGCGCAGGAACTGCTTCTGGAACAGCAGGAACAGGGCCACCGGGATGATCACGGAGATGAACATTCCGGCCATCATCAACGAGGTCTCAGCGGTCTCCTGCAACCGGGGCAGAGCCACCGAGAGGGGCTGCTTGTCCGCGTCCGGTAGCACCAGCAGCGGCCAGAGGAACTCCTTCCACGCCTGCACGATCGTCAGTAGCGAGACCACCCCGATGATCGGAGTCGACATCGGCAGCACCAGGAATGCGAAGATCCGGAACGGTCCGGCGCCGTCGATCTTCGCTGCCTCGAACAATTCATGGGGGAGGGCGTCGAACATCCGGCGCATGATCAGTACGTTGAAGGCGTTTGCTGCCGAAGGCAGCCACACGGCCCAGAAAGTGTTCAACAGGTTCACCCCGACCAATGGCACATCCAGCACGGTCAGGTACAACGAGACGAGGCTGATCACACCCGGGATGAACAAGGTGGCCAGCACCAGTGCGGAGACGACCTTGCCGTAGCGAGGCCTGAGCACGCTGAGCGCGTAGCCGCCGGTGGTGGCGACCAGTAGCCCGAAGAACCAGGATCCGACGGCGATCCACACCGTATTGCCCAGGTACTTGCCGAACTCGATGCGGGTCCATGCGTCGTACAGGTTGCCCCACTGGATGCCGCTGGGCCACAGCCCGAACGGGTCGCGCAGGATGTCCTGTGTGCTCGAGACAGCCGACTTGAACAGCCACAGCAGGGGGCCGGCCGAGATCAGCACGAGCGTGCCCACCACCAGGATGGACAGGAGAGTCAACCCGACTCGCACACCGGGTTGCTTGCGGTCGTGTACCGAGAGGATCGAGCGCTCGGAGGCGAATGCGGCGGCATCGGCGCGTCGGCGCGCCCGGAAACTGGTGGCGGTCATGTCTGGCTCCAACGCCGGGTGGCCCACAGATACAGGGCGGAGAGCAGGGAGAGAGCCAGGGCGAGGAGCAGGCTGAGCGCGGTGGCCTTGCCGTAGTCACCCTGGATGAAGGCGTAGCGGTAGATCAGCATCAGCACCGAGACGCTGCGGTTGGCAGGCCCGCCGCCGGTCATGATGTAGGGCTCGGCGAAGATCTGGAACACCCCGATCAGCTGCAGCAGCAACATGATGAGCATGACGCCGCGCATCTGCGGGAGGGTGATGTGCCAGAAGCGCCGCCAGATCTTCGCGCCGTCCATCTCGGCTGCCTCGTACAGCTCGGTCTGCACCGAGCGCAGTGCAGCCAGGTAGATGATCGTGGTGCCACCGAACCCCGCCCAGGTGGCCTGGACGATGATCGCCGGGATCACGAGGTCAACGTCGTTGATCCAGCCGAGTGGTCCTGCACCGAACCAGCCGAGCACCTGGTTGAACAGGCCGTTCGCATCGGGTGCGTAGAACTGCTTCCACAGCAGCACGGCCACCACCGGGGGGATGATCACCGGCAGGTAGACCAGGACGCTGGCCACCGGCCGGGACCGGCGCAGCTCGCCGATGAAGATCGCCAGCAGGATCGGGACCGGGAATCCGATCAGCACCGAGACCAACGTGTACTGCGTGGTGTTCCAGACGGCGGTGGCCAGCAGTGGATCGTTGAAGACGTTGATGAAGTTGGTCCAGCCGATCCACTCGGCGGCTCCGACGAAGTTGGTGCGTTGCAGGCTCATCATGACCGAGCGCAGGATCGGCCACCACGAGAAGAATCCGAACGCGATGAGCAGCGGGAGCATGAACACCAGCGTGCTGAGCCCGCCACGGCGCACCCAGGTGATCGGGGTGCGCGAGCGCGGGCGAGTCAGCCCGCGGGTGCCGGACATCCCGCGAGGTGAAGCGGCGCCGTCGGGGGTGGTCGTGGCGGAACGCCCGCGTGAAGTGGCGTGGGCCGTCAGGTCGGACATGAGGGGAACCTTCTCGTCAATGAGGGGCAACGGTGGAGGCTGGGCGTGCTGCGCCCAGCCTCCACCCGGCGATCAGCCGGCGTCGATCTGCTGCTGGACGCTGGTCTGCGCCTCCGAGAGCAAGGTGTCGATATCCGCATCCTCCTCGGTGAGCACAGCCTGCACGACGGCGTCGAGGGTGGCGTACAGCTCCTGCGCCTTGACCGGGGGTTCCGGTACCAGCGGGATGTCGGCGATCGTGGAGGTGTAGGGCTCGAACTGCTCGACCGGCGCGTTGATGTACTCGGCGATCCACTCGGTGTACTGCTCCTCCACGTCACCACCGAGCACGGGCAGCAGCGGCGGGTAGACGGGGAGGTCGTCGGCAGCGCGGCTGGAGGCGAACTCCACAGCGGCGTCCTCGTTCAGGTAGCGCTGGAACTTCACGAACTCGATCCACTCCAGCGCTGCCGCAGCCTCCTCGGGAGTGGCATTCGGGCTGACCATGGCGATGGCTCCTCCGGCGAGCGTGCCGAGCGCATCCTCGGACTGTGGCAGTCCGGCCACACCGAAGTCCTCGGGTGCCAGCCCGCGGTTGACCACCAGGTTGCCGTAGGAGTCGGCACCGTTGACCGTCATTGCCAGCTGACCGGCACCGAGGTCGTTCATGATGTCGTCCTGGTTCATGAGGAAGTTGGCCCCCATGGACTCGTCTTCCCAGCGCAGGGTGCGGTAGAACTCCAGCGCTTCGGCGGTGGCGCCGGTGTCGGCGAAGATCGCGGTGGCGTTGCCGTCACTGTCCACCTCCTCCATCCCCCCGCCGAATGCGTAGGAGAGAGTGGAGAGGGTCCACCCACCGGTGTTGTCGGTGGTCATGGTGGCGAAGCCCGTGGCGTCGGTGTTCTCGGTGATCTGCTGTGCAGCGTCTCGGACCTCCTCCCACGTGGTCGGCGGGCTGTCCGGGTCGAGCCCGGCCTCGGCGAACAGCCCGCGGTGATAGACCAATCCCATCGTGTAGGCCTGGTAGGGCACGCCGTAGATGTTGCCATCGGAGTCCTGCACGGTGGCCAGAATCGAGGGGTCGAGCTGGGAGAGTGCCTCACTGCCTGCCACGAGGTCGGTGAGGTCGTAGACCTGGCCCCTGCCGATGAGGGCCTGGATCTCGGTGAACGGGATCTCCAACGTGGTCGGTAGCGTGCCGCCCTGCAGCATCGGGATAAAGGTGTCGGAGGACCAGGTGGTCTCCTCCGGCTCGACCGTGATATTCGGATGGTCGGCCTCGAACTCCTCGACCATGGCGAGCAGGTTCTCGCGAGACTCGGGGTTTTCGGTCGGAGCCAGGTTGCCGACCGTGATGGTGACCGGCGCGTCGGTGTCGACGTCGGCGGGGTCGCCCTCGCTTTCCGGATCGGTGCCGGCGCAGGCGCCGAGCGCCAGCGCCATGGTGGTGCCCAGTGCCGCGGTGGCGACACAGCGTCGGGACAGCCTCATCGTTGAAACCTCTCTCAGGTGGGGGTGCGCTCATGAATCATGTCGGCTTCGCCGTCGGTGCCACAGCCGCGTGTTGCTCGGTGTCGCCCGTCCGGGAACCGACGATGAGAAAGCGCTTTCGCACGAGTATGGGGAGCGGGGTCGGCTGCTGTCAAGTCGTTGGAGGGTTCGTGATCGACTCGAGGAAACCGTGGCGCCGTGCGTGCGGTAGGGCTGTGCCGCCGTTGTGAGGCTCATGCGTGATGAAGGCCGCGGGAGGTCGCATGTGCGAAACCGGATACCCGGTAGTCGCTAGCATGGCGTCATGGCAGCTCGGAAGAACGTGACGCTCAGCGATGTCGCCGCCGCGGCCGGCGTGTCGTTGTCCACAGCGTCCAAGGCGCTCAACGGCGGCGGCCGAATCGGTGAGGTGACCCGCCTGCGGGTGGTCGAGACGGCTGAGCGGCTCGACTTCCGGCCGAACGCGCTCGCGCAGTCCTTCGCTCTGGGACGCAGCCGCACGGTCGGGTTGCTCACGCAAAACGCCGTCGGTACCTGGTCCGGGCCGATCCTGGTGGGGGCGACGAGTTTCCTGGGGCGGCACGAGCAGGCGGCGCTGCACTACGACGCCCACTTCGACATCGCCACCTTGAATGCGAACGTCCGCAAGCTTCTCGCCCGCCGCATCGACGGGCTGCTCATCCTGGGTGAGGGGCCCGAACATGTGCTGCGGTCGGTGACCCAGGACTTCTCGGTGCCGGTGGCCTATGCCTTTGCCAGCACGGACGACAGTGGCGATGCGATCTTCATGCCGGATGGGGAGATGATCGGTCGCGTCGCGGCCGAGCACCTGCTGGAGATCGGGCGCCGAAAGATCGCCCACATCGGTGTGGACATCAATGCCCCTGCCACGGAGCGCACGCGTGGCTTCCATGAGGCGATGGCCGCCGCCGGGGTGCAGGTGGCCGGGGAGCAGACCAGCGGAGGGGACTGGAAGGCCGAGTGGGGCGAGCAGGCCATGCTGCGCCTGCTCGAGGAAGGCGTCGATTTCGACGGACTCTTCTGTGCCAACGACGTGATCGCCGAGGCGGCGGAGAAGGTGCTGCTCGCGCGTGGCCTCTCCGTCCCGGATGACGTGGCGATCGTCGGCGTGGACAACTGGGAGGGCGTCGTCGCGCGGCGCCGGAGCCACCTGACCACGGTGGACCCGCAGCTCGCCGCTGTCGGTGCCGCGGCTGCGGAATACGTGGTCGAGGGGCGCAACGATCCCGGGGTACACCGGCTTCCGGTGAGTCTGGTGGTCGGGGCGAGCTCCGTCGCCTGAGGCGCGGACGAGCAGTGGATATCCGGATATCCACAGATTTGGATCACCGCGCCGCACGTGTTGGCGCGGATCCGTACGCTCGGCCCGCATGACGTCACTGGTGCCGGACGGCTACGCGGCCACACTCGAACAACTCAAGCGCGAGGTCCATGGGGCGCGCCTGCGGGTTCAGCGTCAGGCCAACACCGAGCTTCTGAAGTTGTGGTGGCGCATCGGGCGGACGATCCTCGAACGTCAGGCAGAGCATGGATGGGGTGCGAAGGTGCTCGAGCAGTTGGCCGCTGACCTACGTGCCGAGTTCCCGATGATGAAGGGGTTCTCGCGCCGGAATCTGCACTACATGCGGTCGTTCGCCCAGGCGTGGCCGGAAGAGGCCGTAGTTGTGCAACGACCCGTTGCACAACTGCCGTGGGGGCATGTTATCGAGATGCTCGACAAACTCGACGATCAGGATCTTCGCGAGTGGTATGCGGCGAAGGATGTTCACCACGGATGGTCGCGTCCGGTCCTGGCGGCGCAGATCTCGACGCGTCTGCATGAGCGTGAGGGAGCTGCCCCGACGAACTTCTCCTCGGCGCTGGACTCGCCCGACTCGGACCTGGCGCAGCAGTTGACGAAGGATCCGTACGCGCTCGACTTCCTTTCTGGCGACAGCGATATCAGAGAGAGGGAGCTCGAGGATCGCCTCGCGTCACGCATCGTGGACACGCTGCGCGAACTGGGGCACGAATTCGCCTTCGTGGGCCGGCAGGTCCACTTCGAGGTGGACGGTTCGGACTTCTATGCGGATCTGGTGTTCTTCCATGTCGAACAACTGCGCTACGTGGTGATCGAGCTCAAGACCGAGCGGTTCGCACCAGGGCACGCGAGCCAGCTGGGCTTCTATGTCTCTGTGATCGATGACCGGCTACGACTGCCGGAGAAACATCTCCCCACGGTGGGCATTCTCATGGTCGCCGACAAGAGCGACACCGTGGTGCGCTACTCCCTGGCGGGAACCAACCAGCCCATTGCCGTGAGCCGGTACGAGCTTTCCCAGGAGGACCGGGAGGGTCTCCCGGACGAGCGCGCACTGGTGTCGGCGTTTCGAGATGGTTTGCGCCCGTAGGCCCGCCGTACTCGCGTCCGGCTCACCACGGCGGGGCGCCCCTGTGGGCCGGTGACCTGCCGGAGCGGCGGGTGCTCCGCCGTCGTGCTCGATGAGAGGTGACGCCAGGGTGCCCGGACTTCCTCGCAACTACTGACGCCCCTGTGGGCCGGTGACCTCTCCACGGCTGCTGGGCTTGTACACGCGGCGCCCTGCGCGCTATGGTCGCCATCAAGAGTATGCGAAAGTGCTTTCTCGCAGACTCGAGACAGTGACGTCGAACGTAGGAGACACCATGCGTCCTCGAGGACGAACCCGGCCCGCTATCGCGGGCCTGACCACCGCCACTCTGGCGGCAACAGTGGCTCTATCCCTGGGATCGGTGGCACCGACTGCCCAGGCGATCGCTCCCGATGCGACGGCCACCTTCACAGCGTCGCCCGAGCTCACTGGGGTCGACCGTGTGCGGCCTGGCGATCGGGAAACCGATCCAGCAGCAGTGACCACCACGGTGGATGGTGTGCAGTGCTGGCAGATGCAAAACGACCCTTACGTGCGCTACGCCTACGTGGACGTGGCCGATGAGGTGATCCCCGAGGACGCGACCCGGGCGGTCATCACCGTCGACTACTACGACGTCGGCACCGGCGGGTTCGACATCCACTACGACTCCACGTCCAATCCGTGGACCGGCTCTCGCAATCAGCAGCTCACCGACACCCACACCTGGCGGACCACGTCCTTCGAGCTGAACAACATCAACTTCGCGAACCGTTCCAACGGCTACGATTTCCGGCTCAACGTCAAGGCCGCTCAGGGCAACATGCCACCGGTCTGCTTCTCCGGCGTGCAGATCTCCTTCACCGACGCCCCGCTGGCGGCGCTGCAGTCCCTGGCGATCATGAGCCCCTCCACGATCTTCGGTACGGGCGAGGCCGCGATCGAGGTGGCCACCCCGGCGGAGGAGGTGACCTGGCAGCTGAACGACTCCCAGGGTGTCGCCCTGGAGACCGGGACCACCGCGGTCACCAGCGGTGACGCGTCGATCGACCTGAACCACCTCGGTGTGGGGTACTACACGATTGACGTGACCGCCACGATCAACGGTGAACCCGTCACCCGGCACGCCTCCCTGGCCGTGCTCGAGGCTCCACCCGAGGGCTGGGACGGCGACGAGGCGACCTTCGGTGCCCAGTTCCACCGCGGCTGGCAGCCGGATGCCGAGACCGAGGCGTTGATCGACGCCATGGAGCTCGCCGGGTATGGCATCAGCCGCCAGGCCACCACCTGGGGTGCGATCGAGCGGGAGCTCGGCGTCTACGGCTTCGAGGAAGAGGGGGTGCGTGTCACCACCGAGCTCAACAGCCGGGGCATCGACACGATGTGGAACGCCGGTCTGAAGAACTCGCTCTACGACGACGGCCGAACCCCCGCCAGCGACGAGGCGATCGCTGCCTTCGCGGCCTACGCCGGCGCCACGGCGGAGTACTACTCCTCGAACGGCATCACCCACGACGTGGGCATCCTCAACGAGTACAACTCCTCCGGATTCAACAACGGCTCCTGCGGACTCACGCCCGCCTGCTACCTGGAGATCCTCGAGCCGACCTCGGCCGCCATCCATGGCGCGGATCCCGAGGCGAACGTGATCGCTCCGGTGACCGCTGGCGTGCAGCTCGCCTGGGCCGAGGACTTCATCGCCCAGGGTGGTCTCGACCTCATCGACACCTACGGCGTGAACTACTACGGGTACGCCGAGAATGGTCCGGGTACCCCGCCCGAAGAGGGCACGGATCTGATGGACAACCTGCCGCAGCTGGTGCAGATGGTGCGTGCGGAGGCGCCGGACATGCCGATCCGGGTCACCGAGAACGGGCACCCCACCCACACCGCCGGATCCACTCAGGCGCAGCAGGCCGACCAGGCGATCCGCGCGCTCGTGCTCGCCCAGGCCGCCGGCGTCGACGAGCACATCTGGTATGACCTCTACGATGACGGATTCGATCCGGGCGAACGGGAGAACAACTTCGGCCTGATCAACCGCGCCGACGCCACCTCGTGCTACAAGTGGATCTGCCCGAGCGTGGAGGGCTACGAGTACGGGGCCGTGCACGGCATCACGCCCAAGCCCGGATTCGTCTCGCATGCCACGCTGATCCGGCAGACTCTCGGGCTCGAGCAGGGTGACCGAGACAACCTCGGTTCCGACTCGGCCTACTCCTTCCCCTATACGGACGGGGAGCACACCAACCGCGTCATGTGGAGCACCGGCAGCGACTACGTCACCGTCACCTCCGCCGACGGGTTCACCCTGACCGACCAGTTCGGCCAGGAGCAGCAGATCGGCGCCGGGGACTACACCCTCGAGCTCACCGGCTCCCCGGTGTTCGTCGGTGGCGAGGTGCAGATCGCCTCGGCGAGCGCGCCCGTTCAGGTAGAGGTTCCGGAACAGGTGGTTCAGGGCAACGAGGTGCCGGTCACGGTGTCATTTGGCCGCCCTGGCCCGTTGCCGCCGACGGTGCTTGTCGGCGTCGGCGACGTCGAGCAGGAGGCGCGGGTGCGCCCGGGCGGGCAGGCCACGGTGATGCTTCCGGCCACGGAGCTGCTCGGCGAGCGGGAGATCACTGTCGACATTGCCAGCGCTCAGGACCGGGGCCGGCCGTGGACACAGCATGCCGGCACCCGGGTGCGTGCCATGACCGAGGTGATTGAACCTTTCGAGGTATCGGTGCGGCCTCGTATCGCCTCTACTGACGGCGGCTTCGAGTACGCGCTGGAGGTCTCCATCGCGAACAACTCCACGACGGCGGCGCTTCCGATCGAGGAGATCGACTGGTCCGTGGGTGGTGCGGTAGGACTCGAGACCGACGTGACGGACGTGCCCGCGGGTGAGTCCGGCACGGTACTGATACCGGTCGCTGACGCGCGCCTGTTCACCAACCAGTCATACGACGTGACCGTCACGGCGTCGGGTCAGGTGAAGACCGACGAGGGCGCGGTGAGCTTCTCGCCCATCGAACCGGCCGATGCGCCCACACTGGACCCGATCGACCTGAACGACATCGGCCAGTGGCGCTCGATCCGGGGTGGCGTGCGCGAGGGTGCGGCGGACCTCGGCGGTGATCTGCGGTTCACTTCCACCGCTGACGCACTGGTGATGCACGCGAGGATCAGTGACGACGTGCACCTGGCCGACCGGGCCGATCCGGCGCTGAGCTGGCAGGTCGATTCCATCCAGTTCAACACCTACGATCTCTTCCCCACGGTGCTGGGCGGTGAACGGGTGGAGATCGCTGCCTCGTTGTACGACGACGGGCCGATCGTGTACACCTTCAGCCCGCCGGCCGGTCAGAGTGCCGGTCTCACTCCCGGTGCCGAGGCGGACATCGTCCGCGACGAGACAGCCGGCACCACCACCTACGACCTGACGATCCCGTGGGCTTCTCTTGGCTATGACGGTCCGCCTGCGGGCGTGTGGGGTCTGTCGTTCCTGGTCAACGACGCCGACGGTGACGTGGTCGGCGCCGATGCCCGCTCCGGGTACATCGAGTGGGGCAGCGGTGTCGGTGGTGCGCCGAAGGATCCGAGCAAGTTCCGCACGGTGCAGATCGTCGGGCTGGACGGTTCCGCCTGACCGATGGTGTCCGGCCCGCTCGAGCCGGACACATGAGAAGGAGGCTGACGGCGGAACTCACCGTCCGCCGTCGGCCGCTGCAGACCAGGGGAGACCATGACTGCACGGTTGCTGCTCACGTTCGATGACCGGAACATCGGCAGCTGGGTGCGGGCATTGCCAGCGTTCGAGACCGCCGGCGCCCGGGTGACTTTCTTCGTGGTGGAGGCCGACCTGCTCGACGAGCGCGAGCAGGCCGGCCTCCGCCGGCTGCTGGGGGCCGGGCACACGGTCGGCTCGCACGGCGCTCGCCACCGCAACGCCGATGAGACGATCGCTGCCTGGGGAGCGCCGGAGTACCTGCGGCGCGAGATCGACCCGAGCGTGCAGGCGCTCCGCGCCCTGGGTGCCCGTGCGCAAACCTTCGCCTACCCGAACAGCCGGCGGGACGCCGTCAGCGATCACACGTTGCTGGGCACGTTCGACCGGCTCCGGGGTGGCGGGGAGCGTGGACTCGACCTGGCCAGTGCGCGGAGGGCCATCGCGGCGGAGGTTCCTTCCCAGCGGGTGCTGCCGGCCCGCGGCTGGGATACCGGGCGTGGGACCTCGTCCCATGTCGACGATGCCGGCGTTCTCTCGGCACTGCTACGCACCCTGGCAGACGACGGTGGCGTGCTGGTGCTGTACGCCCACGACATCGCCGAATTCAGCGAGCACCATCACGTCCACCCGGAGCGGCTCGTGCAGGTGCTTGAGGAAGCGGCTTCCTATGGCCTCGAGATGTGCGGATTCGACGAGCTCGACGCCCCAGTCAGCAGTACGGGCTCAGGTGTGCGGTGATGGCGTCGACAGTGGGCCTCCGGAACTCCTACCTCACCTACCCGCACGCGAACGGCTTCTACGGCGGTGGTCGCTGTGTCGCTCTCGGGGTCTACGGGCCGCAGCCGTGGATCGCCGGAGTGGACCTGCGCGGTGGCGCGAGCGAAGTACTGATCGGTCCGGAGTGGTTTCCGCAGGTGGGTTCCGGGGCGGTGCTCTGGTTCGATGTCGCGCTGGACGCCGAGGTCCTGGTGAGCTCGTGGGGTGGGCGCGTGATCGCCCGGGACCTGCGTGGCACAGATGTGGACGTCGTGTACGCGGTGCCGCCGGGTTGGGAGCTGGACGGGCTGTGCAGCATCTCCCGCGACGGCGCCAGGGTGCTGATCGTCCGGCGCCGCGCGGGAGTGAGCGAGATCCTTGAGGTCGAGCGCGGGACCGGCCGGTCCCGGCTGGTGGTGAGCCATGGGTGGTATGCCAATCACGCCCACTACTGCCCGCACGACGAGGCGTGGGTCGCTTACTCCCACGAGGGCTCGGCCGGGAGCGTGTCCGATCGTGTGTGGGCGTGGCATGCCACAGCGGCTCCCGACGGCGTGAACGTGGTCGATCAGAGTCGGCTCGCCGAGCCTGATGGGCACGCTGGTGGGCACGTGTGGCTTGGCCATGAACGGTGGGCATTCCACGACGCCGCGGCCGTGGTGGTCGCCTACGGTGACAGTCCCGTCGGTCCCCGCGGTGTCTACCTGGTGCACGCTGACGGGCGCGTACCGGTGCTGGTCTCGCGGGCCGACCGGGATTGGCATTGCGGCATCAGCCGCGACGGCCGGGCCGTGGTGGTCGACACAACTGGCCTGGAGGGCGCGCCCGGGCGCGGCTGGGCCGGTGCCGCTGGGCTGAGCTCAGTGGTTCACGTCGACCTCGCCACCGGGGCGCGGACGGAGCTCGCTCGGACGCAGGTGCGTGATCACCCCTTCCACCCGCACCCCTGCTTCACGCCGGACGGTGCGGCCGTGCTGTACAACGCCGTCGAGCGGGCAGCGGACGGGACGGTGGGACGGTCGGTGGCGAGCGTTGCGGTGCCGGCTGCTTCCTCGTGACCACGAGGGCGGCCTGTGTGTCGTGGATCGGCAAGATTTCGACACTCAAGCCACCATCGTCGGTCCTGGTCGCGTCCTTCGCGTGGGTGAGACACGGCCCCGATGACTGGTTGTCCACAACCCACTGAGGTGACTTCAGCAGAGTGGGTGTGGCTGGTTCTACGGTTCACGGATGGAGAACCGCGGTGAGCATCCGAACCCGCATGATGCGGTGTTCCGGAAGGTGGTGGGGGAGCCGGTGAATGCGGCGTCGGTGCTGGCTGCAGCGTTGGCACCCGAGCTCGCCCAAGGGTTGGATCTGGCGGGGCTGCGGCCCGAGCCCGGGGCGCTCGTCGATGAGGAGTTGCGCGAGCTGTACACCGACCTGTTGTTCAGCACCCGGTTGAACGGCGATCCGGCGCATGTGCTGGTGTTGATCGAGCATCAGTCGAGCCCTGATCCGTTGATGCCGCTGCGGATCCTGGAGTATGTCACCCGGATCTGGCGTCGTCATCTGGGCGCTCGGCGCCGAGGGCGCTCGGGACAGCCGCATGATGGGGACGGTCCGGTGAGGCTGCCGGCGGTGGTGCCCGTGGTTGTCTACCAGGGCCAGCGCCGGTGGAACGCGCCGGACAGTTTGGAGGGGTTGTATGACCCTGCCGCGGCGGAGGTGCTGGGGTCGTTGTTGCCGCGGCATGAGTTCGTGCTCCATGACTTGACAGGCGTGGAGGTGGCCGAACTCTTGGCGGCGCCGTTGACGCCGGCGGCGCGGTTGGTGTTGGCGATGCTGATGTTCGCGCCCCGTGAGCAGCATCTGGCTGCGGTACTGGAGCGGTTCGTCGATGACGTGATGGTGCTGGCGCAGCGCGCCCGGGTGGATGAGATGTTCGGGGCTATCATGAAGTACGCCTACCAGGTCAGTGACACAGAACGAGACGAGTTGAAGTCGTTCTTCGATCAGCTCGGGCCGGAAGCACAGGAGGCTTATATGTCCACCACACTCGAACGAGGCGTCGCTCAGGGACGGGCCGAAGGACGTGCTGAAGGGGTCGCGCGTACGTTGACCCGTCTGCTGGTCAAGCGATTCGGTCCTCTCTCACTCGAGCAGACCGTCCGGATTGAGTCCGCGACACTTGAGGAGCTCGATGCTTGGGCCGACCGGGTTCTCGATGCCACCAGCGTTGACGACGTCCTCCGCTAACCCGAAACCTCAGTTCTCGCCAGAGAGCACGTCGGCAGCGAGCAGGTTGTTCCCGGCTGTCAGCCCGCCGTCGATCATGAGGGTGGTTCCGGTGATCCAGGATGCGTCCTCGGAGCTGAGGAAGGCTGCGGCATTGGCGATGTCTTCTGGCGTGCCGAGGCGGCCGGCCGGGTACCAGCGGGTGACGCGGTCGATGATGCCGGGATCGCGGCGGCGTCGTTCGTCCCAGGCGCCGGGGGTGATGACGGTGCCGACGCCGATGCCGAATGCGCGGATCCCGTCGCGGCCGTAGCGCACGGCAGTGCTGCGGGTGAGGGAGTTGAGGCCCGACTTCGCGGCACTGTAGGCGGCGTTGCCGTAGTACTGGTAGGCGTTCACGGAGGAGATGTTGCAGACGACCCCGTAGCCCCGTTCGCGCATGGCGGGCAGGGCGGCCCTGGTGCACAGGTAGGGGGCGCGCAGGGCGATGGCGACCTGTTCGTCCCACCGGTCAGGCGCGGTCTCGAGCAGGTCCTCGTCGTAGGCGTAGGCGGCGTTGTTGATGAGCACATCGACGCCGCGCGTCCGGTCATTGATCTCGGCGAAGAGAGCATCGACGGCGGCTTCGTCGGTGATGTCGACGGTGTGGGTGTGTATGGCCACATCGTGCTTCTCGAGCTCTGCGGCAAGCTCCGCGAGGGCGTCCGGGCGGACGTCGACGAGTTCGAGGGCGGCACCGTCGGTGGCGAATCGGCGCGCGATCGCCGATCCGATGCCTCCGGCGGCACCGGTGATGAGGACGACTGGAGTCGTGGCCATGGTGGTCCTTGTGATCGGTGAGGGGGTCAGAAGATGGTGCGCACGGCGCTGCGAACGCGGTACTGGTCGTCGATGACCGGGATGGCTCGCCATCGGTCGAGCGTGGTGCACGGGTGGGAGATGCCCAGTTTGACCAGATCACCGACGCGTAAGTGGCTGGTCTCGACGATGGTGTGCTGGTCGTTGAAGGAGCGGATCCGGGCGGCGCCATCGGGGATGGATTCGGTGTGTCCGTCGCGGTAGCGGGCCAGTAGCGGCGGCATCCCGGCGTCGGAGGAGATGTCCCGGCGGCCGGCGTCCAGGATGGCGAGGCCCGCCTCGGGGGTGGAGAGCACGCGAGCCCAGACCTCCAGCGCGGGGTGCAGACCCTCTGGGCCGCCGAGCGGGGTGGCGTCGGCGTAGAGGCCGTGGTCGTGAATCAGGTAGCAGCCGGAGCGCAGCACGACCTCGGTACCCGGAACGCCCGTGAGCTCCTCGGCGACGAGGTCGAAGTACATACTGCCGCCAGCGCTCAGGATCGCCCCGGCCGAGAGCAGACTCCGGTCGAGCAGGTCCACGGTGAGGGTACGTATCCGTGACAGGAACGCCCGGGCGGCAGCCTCGGTCGCGTCGGTTCGTGAGCTGCCAACCACACCCTCGAACCCCGCGACCCCAGCCAGCCGCAGCCCTGCGGCGCCAGCGATCGCTTCGGCGACTGCGATACCCGTGTCGTGGTCTCGTACCCCCGCTCGCCCGTCCGGCTCGCCTACTTCCACGAGTACGGGAAGCGGCCGCATGGCGTGGGTCGCGATCTGATCCAAGCGCCCGACGGCGTCCGTGCTGTCGGCGAAGACCAGCACCTCGAGTGCGGCATCAGTTGCCATCCGCTCGACCAACCAGGACAAGCCGACCGGGTCGAGGCATTCGTTGGCGATCATCACCCGCGTCGCGCCTATGGCGATCATGGCCCGGGCCTGCCAGGCGGTCGCGGCTGTCATGCCCCAGGCGTCGTCGGCGAGCTGCCGGGCGATGAGCTCGGGAGACATGGTGGTCTTGCCGTGCGGGGCGAGCGCCACGCCGTGACGGGAGCAGAAGTCGCTCATCGCCTGCTGGTTGTGGTCGAGCGCGTCCTCATGGAGCACCGCCAGCGGTGTGGAGAAGTCGGTGAGCGCGTGCCAGCCCTGATCCCCGATCGAGTCGGAGCGCACGCCTTCCCCGGACGGCGGGAAGCTCTTGTGCGTCCAGTCGATCGCCCAGTCGCCGGCCGATCCGATCGTCATCAGTGGGACCTGACGGCGACCACGTCGATCTCGACCAGGATGTTCATCAGGGTCGAACCGACCGTGGTGCGCACCGGGCGGGTACCGGTGAAGCGCCGTCCGTAGACCTCGTTGAACGCGGCGAAGTGCTCGTGCAGGTGCTCCAGGTGCACGGTGACCTTCACGACATCGGCGAGTGTGAGGCCGGCGGCGGCCAGGGCGCGTTCGACGTTGTCGATGACCGCATCGGTCTGCGCTTCGATGCCTTCGGGGACGGCTCCGGTGGCCGGATCCATCGGGCCGAACCCGGCCGTCCACACGGTGTCGCCATGGCTGGCCACGTGCGAGTACGGACCGGCTGGGGTGGGCAGGTCGTCGCTGATGATGAACTCAGGCATGCTCGTCTTCTCCTTGGTGATTCAACTGGTGGTGGTCAGTAGTCCCAGGTCAGGGCTCGGCCCGGGAGTGCGGCGGTCAGGGTGCCCTCGTGGAGCACCTGCTCTCCGCCCACCCACACGTCCTCGATGCCCTCGCTGAGCAGGGTCGGTTCGGCGTAGGTTGCCCGGTCGGTGACCCGGCTGGGGTCGATGAGGAGTACGTCCGCAGCCGCACCCTCACGCAGAATGCCGCGATTCCCCAGCCCGAACCGTTCAGCGGGGCGGGCGGCGAGGTGCTCCGCGGCCTGCGTCCAGGTCCAATCGCCGAGCTCGCGCACGTGGTGGCCGAGGAAGCGTGCGAACGTGCCCCGCGCACGGGGGTGCGGGTGGCCGCCGACGAAGATGCCGTCCGAGCCGCCCAGGTGACCTTCGTGCTGCAGCAGGGCACGCATATCGGCCTCACTGTTCGTGGGCGGCTGCTCGAACACCGCCGTGACCGCACCACCGGTGGCTCGCAGTAGTTCGATGGCGAACGAGTCCAACTCGTTGCCGGCCTGCTCGGCCGCCGCCCGCAGCGTGAGCCCTTCCGCCGCCTCGAAGCCCGGGGCGTTGGCGATCGTGGCTTTGTCGAAGGCCGCGTAGTCCGAGGCTTCCCAGTGCCGCCGCACGTCGCCCGCGGTGCCGGGTGAACTGAGCGCGTCCACCAGGTTGCCGGGGGCCAGTGTGAGCAGTTCCGCGGGCAGCAGGGGGATCGTCAGCAGCGAGAATCCGCGCAGGTAGGGGTAGGAGTCGAAGGTCAGATCGACGCCGTCATCAGCGGCATCGTCCATCAGGCGGGTGAGGAGACTGGCCGGGCCGTGCAGATGGGAGACGTGCACGGCCACACCACTGGTGGCGGCGATCTGGTGCACCTCGCCCAGGCCGACGACGGACTCGTCCTCGTACCCGCGCATGTGTGTCACATACGGTCGCCCGGCCTCGGCCAGCAGCCCCCCGATCTGGGACAGCTCGTCGACGTCCGCGTACAGGCCGGGCACATAGTGCAGCCCAGTCGACAGACCCACGGCCCCGTCGGCGAGACCCTGCGCCACCAACTCCATCAGGCCGTGCCGCTGAGACCGGTCCAGCTCGGGCGAGAGCCCGGCCACCTGGTAGCGCAGCGTTCCGTGCGGGAGCAGGTGAGCGGTGTTCACGCGCACCGCACCGGTCAGTGACCGGCGCAGCTCTGCCCACGTGACGCCGTCGGACCACACCTGAGGGAGGGGCCCGTTGATCCCGGCGAAGTACGACGCCGACCACGCGGCCGCTGCGCCGTGCGCGGGACCGTAAGAGACGCCGTCCTGCCCCGTGACGATCGTGGTGACTCCCTGGCGCAGCAGCGCCAGCTGCACCTCCGGGGAGAACACCTGCCCGTCGGCGTGGGAGTGGGCGTCGATGAAGCCCGGCATGATGAGCCGTCCGGTGGCGTTCACCTCCACCTCGCTCGGGCGTTGCGGGAGCCTCCCGATCCCGGTGACGGCGGCCCCTTCGATCCGTAGGTCCGCTTGCCTGGGTGAGGCACCGGTGCCGTCGACGATCGTGCCCCCGCGCAGAATGATCGGTGCGGTCATCGCGGCGTGCCCACGATCTCCTGGATTTCGGCCACCGCGTCCACCAGGGAATCCAGTGAGGTCCGGTAGGTCAGCGCGCTCACGCTGACGGCGCCCGAAGGAAGGGTGGGTGAGCCGAGCCAGACCGGAACCGCGAGGCAGCTGATCCCGGTCTCGTTCTCCTCGGCCTCGGTGGCATAGCCGCGCTTGCGGATCAGGGCGAGCTCGGCGGCGAACCGGTCCGGGTCGGTGATCGTGCGGGGCGTGCGGGAGACCAGCTCGGCCTTGCGCGCCCAAGCGCGGACGCCATCATCACTGGTGAGGGCGAAGGACAGCAGCAGTTTCCCGCAGGCTGTGCTGTGCACCGGGTTGCGGCCGCCGATCGTCGAGGTGAGCCGGACGCTGCCCTCGGCGGGGTCGACCTTCGCGCGGTAGACGATGGAGGAACCATCGAGTACGGCGTAGTGCACTGTCTCGCCGAACCGGTGCGCCAGGGCCTGCAGTGCCGGCTGGATCCTCAGGTATTCCGGGCGTTCCTCGTGGTTGGCGAACGCGAGCCGGATGAACTCATCCCCGAGGAGGTAGGAGCCCCGCTCGTCCTGCCGGGCAAAGCCCATCTTGCGCAAGGACGCCAGGGCGCGGTGGATTGTCGGTTTCGATCCGCCGACGGCCTGGCTCAGCTCGTCCAGGCTCGCCCCACCGCTGCGCTGGGCGAGTTCACGCAGCACCGTCAGCACGCGTTCTGCGCCCACGACGCGCGGACCGTCGTCGGTCATCGGGCCTCCTGGTGACCACCGCGAATGCTCTGTCCCGACGACTCTACGGTATTCTGTTTGTTTGAAGCAACGCTCAATAGTTTGAATCTTCTGACCAATGATGGACGGGATGTATGGAACTGCTGGTGGGAAGTGCCGCGCTTCACGACGGGATCGTGGGGGAGGGGGTCGCCACGGTGGACGTCACTGGTGGCGACATCTGCGATGTCACGCCGATCGCGGGGACGTCCGGGAGCGATGAGTCGACGGGTGCGATGTACCTGGCCTACGACGCGCAGCGTCAGGTGGCCTACAGCGTGCTCGGATCGACGCTGACAGCCTGGCAACGTGCCGGGCACGGTTGGGGGCAACTGGGATCGCAGCCGACCGGCGGTGAGGTGGCCTGCCATGTCAGCGTGCACCCGAGCGGGCGGTTCGTCCTGGTCGCGAACTACGAAGGTGGGAACGTCAGCGTGTTCCCGTTGCGGGCGGACGGCACGCCCGAGCCGACCTCGCATACGGAGCGGCTGGTGGGCGGTGGCCCATGCAGTCCTCGACAGGACGCCGCGCACCCGCACATGATCACCACGGCTGGGCCCGATGGGGAGGTCTACGTCGTTGATCTGGGTGGAGACCAGATCGTGCGGTACGAGCTGACGGCCACGGGTGGCTTGGTCCGGCGCGGTGAGCTCAGGCTTCCTCCCGGGACTGGTCCGCGGCACATGGTCGCCCGCGGTTCCTTCGCCTACGTTGTCGGGGAACTTGCCGCGACGCTGATTCCGGTCGATCTGGCGACCGGCGCGGTGGGTGAGCCGGTGTCCACGCGACCGCCCGGTGAGGCGGGGGAGTGCTACCCCTCGGCGGTGGTGCTCGATCCGCAGGGGTGGTTCTGCTACGTGCTCAACAGGGGGCCGAACACCATCGCGACCTTCGACATCGCCGGGGAGCCGCGCCTGGTGGAGACCGCTCCCAGTGGCGGGGACTACCCGTGGGACGCCGTGATTTCGGATGGGTACCTGTATGTCGCGAACCAGCGATCGGGAACGCTTGCGAGCTTCAGCCTGGATGCGCGCACCGGTGTGCCGACTCCCGTCGCCACCGCTTCGATCCCGCATGCGCTCTGTATCGCGCCGGGTCTGGCGAGCTGAGGAGATCAAGGCGCTCGCTGGTCATGGTGGAAGCCCTCGCCCTGGTAAGTTGATTCGATGCGCGAATCAACTGTCTCGAGTCCGCTGAACGTCACCGTCTGGGGCGAGAACCTCCACGAGTTCCACGACGCCGAGCACATGGCTGCCCTCTACCCGGACGGCATGCACGCCACGATCGCCGAAGCGATCTCGTCGCTCCTGGGCGAGAGGGTGAACGTCCGTACCGCCACTCTGGACCAGCCCGAGCACGGGCTTTCCGACGAGGTGCTGGCCTCCACTGACGTGCTCACCTGGTGGGGGCACATGGGCCACGACAAGGTCGATGACGCTGTGGTGCGCAAGGTGCACGATCGCGTGCTCGCCGGGATGGGCCTCATCGTGCTCCACTCCGCCCACTTCTCCAAGATCTTCAAGGCCCTGATGGGGACCACCTGCTCGCTCCAGTGGCGGGACAGCAACGACACCGAGCTGGTCTGGACGGTCAAGCCCGACCACCCGATTGCCGACGGCGTCCCGCACCCGATCCGGATCGAGGGTCAGGAGATGTACGGGGAGCTGTTCGACATCCCCGAGCCGGACGAGCTGGTCTTCATCTCCTCCTTCACCGGGGGAGAGGTGTTCCGGTCCGGCTGCACCTGGCGCCGTGGCAAGGGCAAGGTCTTCTACTTTTCTCCGGGTGACCAGGGGTATCCCGTCTATCACCACCCGGATGTGCAGCGGGTGATCGCCAACGGAGTGCTGTGGGCGGCGCCCTCGCCGCGGGCGACGTTCGAGCGGCCCGATGTGGTGAGTCAGCCCGCGCCGCGATTCAGTGCGGATGACTTCGCGCGCGTTGCTCCGGGTATGCAGGCAGGGCAGGAGGGGCACCGATGAGCGCGAGGAGCCCCCACGGAGGGGCGCCGAGGGACGAGGTGCATCGGAGTGAGGCACCGAAGGGTTCAGACCGGACAGTACCGATGAGTGAGGAGGCGGCGAACGCACCACTGCGCGCTGGCGTCGTCGGCCTCGGCTGGGCCGGACAGCAGCACATGGCCGGGTATCACGCGCTGGACGGCGTGGAGCTGGTTGGTCTGGCCGGGATGGAGGAGCACCTGCTTGCCGAGCTCGGGAAGCGCTACGACGTCCCGGGCCGCTACGCGAGCCTGGAGGCGATGCTGGCCGAGGCCAACCTCGATGTGCTCAGCATCGCCACTCCGACGGCGATGCACGCACCGATGGCGATCGCTGCCCTGGGCGCCGGGGTGCACGTGCTGTGCGAGAAGCCGATGGCCCCCACGGCCGCCGAGGCCGAACGGATGGTTGAGGCGGCTCAGCGCGCCGACCGAGTCCTGGAGATTACGTTCAACAAGCGCCACCGCGCACCCGCGCGGACGCTGCGCCGGTTGGTCGCCGACGGCGTGCTCGGCCGGGTCTACTACGCGAAAGCCGGCTGGGTGCGCCGCAAGGGCATCCCCGGGCTGGGCACCTGGTTCACGCGAAAGGAGTCCGCCGGTGGCGGGCCGATGATGGACATCGGGATCCACGCCCTCGACCTGGCGCTGCACGTGCTTGGCGAGCCGGGCGTGCGGACCGTATCGGCGGCGACCTACGCGGAGTTCGGCCCACGGGGACGCGGTGGCGGCAGCTATGGCGTCGGAGCCCGGACGGCCGAGGACACCACGGTGTACGAGGTGGAAGACTTGGGTACTGCCCTGCTCCGGCTCGACAACGACGCCACGCTCATGCTCGAGGCCAGCTGGGCGCAGTTCGTCGACCATGACCGCTTCTATCTGGAGTTGTTCGGCACCGAGGGTGGTGCGCGGATCGAGGTCGAGGGCCCCGACGCCCCGCAGATCCACGTGACCACCGATGTGGACGGGATTCCCGCGAACCTCGTCCCGGACATGCTCCCCGACGCCGGGCATGAGGCCAACGTGGCCGACTTCGTCGAGCTGGTGCGCAGCGGATCTGACAACGCGCGCGGGCAGGTCGGACTGTTGCGGACCCACGTGATCGACGCCTGCTACGCCTCGGCCGATCAAGGTCGAGAAGTCACCCTGTAGCGGCCCGGCCGGCTGTCGAGGCCGTGACGCCCCATTCTCGAAATCACACGTCGATCTGGCTGGTCTGACCAGCCAGATCGACGTGTGATTCCCGGGGAGAGGTCCCGGCGACCAGCCAGATTGACGTGTGATTTCGGGAGGGGTTGACGGACTCCCTCAAGCGGTGTTGACTACGTAGTCATGACCAGGGTGACTACGCAGTCAACCGATGGCGAGGACGCCGTCGGGGACTCGCTCCGGGACTCCGTCCGAGATTCTGCTCGCGCGGTCTCCGCCTCCGGGCTCGGCGCCCCGATCGGCTCAGGCGCGCGCCCTGTCATGACCGACGTCGCCCAGCGCGCCGGGGTCTCCCAGAAGACCGTCTCCCGGGTGGTGCGCGGCGAGGCGAACGTGAGCGACGCCGTCCGGGAACGTGTGAACGCTGCCATCGCCGAGCTGGGCTTCCGCCCCAACGCCGCAGCCCGGGCCCTGGTCAGCAAGCGCAGCAACGCCGTCGGGATCCTCACCCCGGCCACAGCACTGTACGGGCCCTCGGCCGAGTTGCTGGGCCTGGAGCGCGCCGCCGGCCGCGCGGGTCTGGCCGTGCTGATCGCCTCCGCCGAAGGCGGGGACGCCCAGACCGTCACCGCCGCGATCCGCCGGCTCGTCGACAGCGGTGTGGACGGCCTGCTCATGGGCAGCCTGCTCACCTCCGAGGGAGTGGACGAGACCGAGCTGCATGGCAAGCCGGCGGTCGTCGTCGGCGATCCGCCCGAGGGCATGCATCTTCCCGCAGCCGTCACCGATCAGAAAGCAGGAGCGCGTGCGGCGATCGAGCACCTGCTCACACTCGGCCACCGGACTGTGCATCATCTCGCCGGCCCGGCCGCCTGGCACTCCGCCGCAGCCCGCACCGAAGCCTGGCAGCAGGCGCTCCGGGCGGCGGGCCGTCCGCTCACGACGCCCGCGATGGGCGACTGGACGTCCCGCTCCGGCTACGAGCTCGGCCGCCGGCTCGCCGCCGATCCTGACGTCACCGCCGTGTTCGTCGGCAACGATCAGATGGCGATCGGCCTGCTGCGCGCGCTGACCGAAGCGGGCCGCCGGGTGCCCGAGGACGTCTCGGTGGTCGGCTTCGATGACATCCCCGACGCCGAGTACCTCCCCGTCCCACTGACGACCGTGAAACAGGACTTCCAAGAGCTGGCCGACCGCGCCGTCGAGATGTTCACCTCCCTGGTGGACGAAGGCGCCACCAACCATGCCGACCACCACGACGACCGCCTGATCGTCACCCCCGAGCTCGTCGTCCGGCGGAGCACCGCCCCGCCGCCGGCGTCCGGTCGCTGAGGCGACCACCCAGGCCCACCCGGGCCGACCACCCCTGATGTCTACGAGGAAGTAGCACTCATGAAACCGCACCCCTTCCGCCGAACCGCAGCCCCGGTGGTGGCTTCCCTGAGCGCCCTGGCGCTCGTGGCCTGCACCGGCGGGTCCGAGGACGGCTCCGACTCCGGCAACGGTGGCGGCGAGACCGAGGCGATCACCGCCGAACAGTTCGAAGAGGCGATGAGCACTCCCACCGAACTCACCTTTTGGTCCTGGGTGCCCGACATCCAGAACCAGGTGGACATGTTCGAAGAGGCCTACCCCGAGATCGATGTCGAATACGTCAACGTCGGTCAGGGCGCCGAGCACTACCAGCAGATGCGCACAGCGATCCAGGCCGGTTCCGGTGCCCCCGACGTCGCCCAGGTGGAGTACCAGCACCTGGCCTCCTTCCGCCTCGGCGGCGACCTGCTCGACCTCACCCCGTACCTGCAGGAGGACCTCTCCGCCGCCTACCCGGACTGGGTGTGGAGCCAGGTCTCAGCCGACGGCGGCCTGTGGGGCATCCCGCAGGACACCGGCCCGCTCGGCAGTCTCTACCGCACCGACCTGTTCGCCGACGCCGGCATCGAGGTGCCCACCACCTGGGACGAGTTCGCCCAGGCCGCCGCCGACTACCGCGAGGCTATGCCGGACAGTTACCTCACGAACATGCCCGGCAACGACCCGGGCCAGTTCGTCGGCCTGCTCTGGCAGGCCGGGGCTCGTCCCTTCGCCTACGACGGCGCAGAGACCGTGACCATCGACCTCGACTCTCCCGAGGTGCTCCAGGTAGTCGAATACTGGCAAGGCCTGATCGCCGACGACCTGGTCTCGGTGGACCCGGACTTCAACGACCAGTGGTACCAGGCCCTCGCGAACGGCAAGTATGCCAGCTGGCAGGTGGCCGCCTGGGGGCCAGTGTTCCTGCAGGGCACCGCCGGCAACACCAGTGGACTGTGGGCCGCCTCCACGCTGCCGCAGTGGGAGGAAGGCCAGAACATCTCCGGCAACTGGGGTGGGTCCACCGACGCGGTGCTCTCCTCGACCGACAATCCGATCGCGGCGACCGAACTGGCCCGGTGGATCAACGTCGAAGAAGCGCCCGCCACACGGTTCGTGCAGGAACAGTTCCTCTTCCCGCCCTCGCTGAGCATCCTGGAGTCCGAGGAGTTCCTCGCCGAGGAGTCCGAGTTCTACGGCGGCCAGCAGGTGAACGCCACCTTCGCGGAGATCTCCGAGACGGTGCCCACCGATGACTTCGGGTGGCTACCGTTCATGGACTTCGCCTACTCCGCCTACAACGAGACCCTCGGCAGTGCGATCGCCGACCGGGGTGACCTCGTTGCCGGGCTGCAGGCGTGGGAGGCCGAGCTGGTCGAGTACGCCGAGTCCCAGGGCTTCACGGTCGAGTGAGCGCGGCGGTGGGTGGCCGGTCGCCGGCCGCCCACCGCAGCTCCCGCCCAGGCCACCCATGCCCAAGGAGACCACGATGACGTCTACCGCACCCCCTGCCCCGGCCCAGCCACCTCCGCAGCGCACCGCGAACACGCTCAGTACGCTCCGCCGTCGGGAAGCCCGCGCCGGCTACCTGTTCGTGCTGCCCTTCATGATCGTGTTCGTCGCGATGCTGATCGTGCCGCTCGGCTACTCCGGCTACCTGTCGGTGTTCCGCGAGCAGCTCATCGGCGGGACCTCGTTCGTGGGCCTGGAGAACTATGCTCGCGCCCTCAGCGACGCCACATTCACCGGCGGCGTGGCCCGGATGGCGTTGTTCCTGGTGATCCAGGTACCGATCATGCTCGGCCTGGCGTTGCTGTTCGCGCTGGTGCTGGACTCGGGTCGATTGCGACTGCAGAAGTTCGTGCGCCTGGCGATCTTCATCCCCTATGCCGTTCCCGGTGTGATCTCGGCGCTCATGTGGGGGTATCTTTACGGTCCCGATTTCGGCCCCTTCGCCCAGCTCGGCGAGGCGAGCGGGCTCGGCAGCCCGGACTTCCTCTCCGCCGACTTCATGCTGTTCTCGATCATGAACATCGTCACCTGGGGGTTCATCGGCTACAACATGATCATCATGTACTCGGCGCTGCGGTCGATCCCCACCGAGATCTACGAGGCGGCGCGGGTGGACGGCGCCGGTGAGGTGCGCATCGCCACCGCCATCAAGATCCCGGCGCTGCGCCCGGCACTGGTGCTGACCACCATCTTCTCGGTGATCGGAACCTTCCAGCTGTTCAACGAACCGAACATCCTGCGCACCATCGCCCCGAATGTGATCGGCAACGGCTACACCCCGAACCTGTACGCCTACAACCTGGCCTTCGTGGGCCAGGAGGTGAACTACGCGGCCGCGATCGCGTTCCTGCTCGGCTTCGTGATCATGGTCGTCTCCTACATCTTCCAGCTCAGCACCTCCCGGAAGGAGGCCACCCGATGACGGCGCCCGCTCCCACATCCTCGACGCCCACCTCGAGTGGTCGTCGCCCAGGCGCGCGGGCCCGGCCGAGCATGCTGCTCACCGTGGTGATGCTCGCCGTGGTGGCCTACTTCCTGCTCCCGCTGTGGTGGCTCTCGGTGGCGTCCACCAAGTCCAACGCCGACCTGTTCTCCTCCTTCGGACTGTGGTTCGCCGACTCTTTCAGTCTGCTCGGCAACCTCGGTGACGTGTTCACCTTCCAGAACGGGATCTTTCTCGCCTGGGCCCGCAACACCGTCGTCTACGCCGGAGTCAGCGCCCTCGGTGCTGCGGTCCTCGCCACCGCAGCCGGGTACGCCTTCGCCACGTTGCGATTCAAGGGCAGCACGGCACTGTTCGCGATCATCCTCGGCTCGATCATGGTGCCCCTGACGGCGCTCGCGATCCCCACGTACCTGCTGTTCGCCAAGGTGGGACTGACCGATACCCCGTGGGCGGTGATCCTGCCGTCGCTGGTCAGCCCGTTCGGGGTGTACCTGATGCGGGTGTACGCCGATGGCGCGGTCCCGCCCTCTTTGCAGGAGGCAGCCCGGGTCGACGGCGCAGGAGAGTTGCGCATCTTCGTCACCATCGTCTCGCGCTTGCTGGCACCGGGATTCGTGACTGTGCTGCTGTTCGCACTCGTGAGTACGTGGAACAACTACTTCCTGCCGCTCATCATGCTGAACAGTCCCGAGTGGTACCCGCTCACCGTGGGCCTGGCGCAGTGGCAGTCCACGTCGCAGGCAGGCTCGGGATCGCAGGCGTTGTTCTCGATGGTGATCACCGGTTCGCTGGTCTCCATCGTGCCGCTGGTGATCGCGTTCCTGTTCCTGCAGCGGTACTGGCAGTCCGGCCTAGGGACCGGTGGTGTGAAGCAGTAGCTCCTCGTCCGCGCCGACCGGCCACCCGCAAGCACAACCCAGCACACACCTGCCGAAGGAGTTCTTCCTTGTCTGACCTGCCCGCTACCGACGTCAATGACCGCGTGCGTTTTGGTGCCGCCTACTACGTCGAGTACCACCCCACCGATGCCGGCCGTGACCTCGACCGTGACTTGGATCTGATGGCCGAGGCCGGATTCAGCGTGATCCGGGTGGGAGAGTCCACCTGGTCCACGTGGGAGCCGGAGGACGGCCGTTTCGAGCTCGACTGGCTCCAGCCGGTGCTCGACGGTGCGCAGGCGCGAGGGATCGACGTCATCCTCGGCACCCCCACCTACGCGGTGCCGCCGTGGCTGGCGCGCAAGTACCCGGAGATCGCGGGGGAGCGGCACACCGGCCAGCGCAACCACTGGGGTGCGCGGCAGGAGATGGACCTGACGCACGCCGCGTACAGGTTCTACAGCGAACGGGTGATCCGGGCCGTCGTCGGGCGCTATGCCGACCACCCGGCTGTGATCGGCTTCCAGGTGGACAACGAACCCGGCCTGCAACTGCTGCACAACGAGAACATCTTCCAGGCGTTCGTCGATCACCTGCGCCACACCTACGGCGACGTGGAGACCCTCAACCGCGAGTGGGGGCTGGTCTACTGGTCGCACCGGCTCAGCACGTGGGCGGATCTGTGGCGGCCCGACGGCAATGCGCAACCGCAGTACGACCTCGCCTGGCGCCGCTTCCAGACGCAGCTGGTCACCGACTTCATCGCCTGGCAGGCCGGCATTGTGCGCGAGATCGCCCCGTCGCAGAAGTTCGTGACGACCTGTATCGCCTACTCCCGCCCGGGGGTGGACGACCCGGAGCTGACGTCGGCGCTGGACGTGACCGCCGGCAACCCCTACTACACGATGCAGGATGGTCTGGCGCTGCCCTCGGCCGAGAACGTGCCACAGGGTTGGTCCACCACAGGCACCTGGACGATCTTCCACAGCGCCGACCGGATGTACTCCTCCAAGCAGGCGCCGTTCCTGGTGACAGAGACCAATGCTGGAGCCATCGGGGGGCCCGCCACGAACGTGCCGGCCTTCGACGGGCAGTGGCGTCAGGTCGCGTGGGCCATGATCGCCCGCGGGGCCCGGATGATCGAGTACTGGCACTGGCACACGTTGCACTACGGCACCGAGACGTATTGGGTCGGGGTGCTCCCGCACGATCAGCAGCCGGGGCGGGTGTATGAGCAGCTGGCCGCGCTCGGCGGTGAGATCACGACGGCGGAGGCGCACCTGCGTGGCCTGGTGCCGGACGCTGCTGTGGGATTGCTCTGGTCGAACGAGTCCAAGCGTGGCCTGATGGGGCAGCCCTCACTCGCCCGGGCTGACGGATCCGGTGACCCGAGCAGCTACGAGCAGATCGTCGGGGCGTTCTACCGTGGCGCGTTCGAGGCCGGCGCGCCGGTGCGGATCGTGCACGACGGGCAGCTGGCGCCACGCGAGCCGGGGGAGGTAGCCGCTGAGCTGCCGGTGCTGCTGGTGCCGGCGCTGTACGTCGCTACTGATGAGCTGCTCGACTGGCTGCGGGCCTATGCCGAGGCCGGTGGTCACCTGGTGCTCGGGCCGCGCACCGGGTATGCCGACGCCGAGGCCCGGGCCCGGTTGGAGGTTAAGCCCGGGCGGTTGGCTGAGGCTGCCGGGGTGGACTACCAGGAGTTCTCGAACCTCTCCGTTCCGGTGCCTGTGCGGGGGAGCGGCCTGGACGTTCCCGAGGGCGCCACGGCGACGGCGTGGGCGGACTACCTGCGTGTGTCTGGCGGTGCGGAGGTGCTGGTCGAGTACGACCACCGGGCTTTGGGCGCCTATCCGGCGGTGACCACCGCTCCCGCGGGAGCGGGGCGGGTGACGACGGTGGGGACCGTTCCGGACCCGGCGCTCGCGGCCGCCGTGCTCCGGTGGGCGGCCCCAGGTGAGGGCGATGCCTGGCGGGCGCTCGCGGGTGGGTCGGTCACGGTGACCTCGGCGACCAACGGTGAGGGCCGCCGTCTGCGGGTGGTCCACAACTGGTCCTGGGAACCGGCGACGGTCACGCTGCCGGCAGCGGTGACGGACCTGTTGGGTGACGGCGCCGGTCTCGCCGCGGGGGAGAGGCTCGAGCTGGGTGCCTGGGACGTGCGGGTGCTCCTGGAGGACTGACGCACGGCGTCAGCCCTCACATGACAGGGATCCTGTGAATGGGGAGCCTGAATGGGCACGAGAGAACGTGTAGTCCTGGGTCAGAGGCGCACCGGCTCCCGCGCAGGAGAGGCCGGGACGGTCCGGTAGGGAGCGGCCACGAACCTGGCGTTCTTGGCCCGGTACCGGTGCATCATGTCCGGCCAGAGGGTGGTGAGGTTCCCGCTGCGGGGATCGACGTACCAGCTCGCGCATCCGCCCGATAGCCAGACTGTTCCCTCGGCGCGTTCGCGGACCGAGCGTACGTACTCCTCTTCTGCCTCAGCAGAGACTTCGAGGATGACCTCGTGCTCGAGCCCGTGCGCGATGGCGCCGTGCAGGTAGTCGATCTGGCTCTCGATGATGTAGACCACCGAGCCGGCTCCCAGGCCCGAGTTCGGGCCGTTCATCAGAAACAGGTTCGGGAAGTTGTGGACCGCGACGCTCGCGAAGGCCTGCCCGCCGGTGGACCACTGGTCCGCCAGTAGCACGCCGTCCCGGCCGGTGAGCCGGTGCGCGATCGGCAGGTCGGTCGCCTCGAAGCCGGTACTGAGCACCAGGGCGTCGAGCTCGAGGTGCTGCCCTCCGGTGAGCGTCACGCCCGAGGGTGTCACCGAGGTGATGCCGCTGGTTTCCAGCGTGACGTCGTCCCGGCAGAGGGCCGGGTACCAGTCGTTGGAGAGCAGCACCCGTTTGCAGCCGATGGTGTAGTCCGGTGTGATCTTCGCGAGCAGTTCGGGATCGCTCACCTGGGCTCGGCGGTGCCCGTCCGCCAGCGCCTCGATCTCCTCCAGGAACTCCGGCACCATCCTGCGCTGCGGATACCGGCTCTCATTGCCCCAGAACAGCCGATTGCGCAGGTCACGCGCGACATCGGGCATGCGGGCGAACAGCCGCCTGTCCGCATCGCTGAACTCTTCGTCGAAGCGCGGGATGACGTGCGGAGCCGTGCGCTGGAAGACCGTGAGGTGACCGGTGCGCTCGGCGATCGCCGGGACGATCTGGATCGCCGAGGCACCGGTGCCCACCACACCCACGCGCAGGCAGTCGAGCGATTGGCTGTGGTCCCAGCGTGCCGAGTGGAAGATCGTGCCCTCGAACCGGTCCAGTCCGGGGATGTCCGGCAGACGCGGATCACTCAGATGCCCGGTGGCGGCCACAAGGAACTGTGCACGCACGTGACCTCGGGGCGTCTGGACCGACCAGACTTTCTGGTCCTCGTCCCATCCCGCGGCGAGTACCTCCGCGCCGAACCGGATCTTCGGCATCACCCCTTCGTCCCAGGCTGCCTCGCGTAAGTACGCGTGGATCTCTGGCTGCGAGGCGTAGGTGCGCGACCAGTGCGGGTTGGGGCGGAAGGAGTAGGAGTACAGGTGCGATTGGATGTCGCAGGCAGCGCCGGGGTAGGTGTTGTCCCGCCAGGTACCACCCACGTCGTCGGCTCGCTCGAGCAGGACCAGATCCCGGATGCCCTCCCGCATCAACCGGATGGCGAGGCCGAGACCAGCGAAGCCGGTCCCGACGATGGCCACCTGGACGTCGTCGAGCATCTCCTGGTTGGTGTGGTGCAGCATCTTTCTCCTAGCGGCGGGTGTACTACGCCTGGTATCCGGGCAGGACGGTGCCCGCCGGAACGGCGCGCGGTGATCCGATGTGGTCTTCGATGGCGGCGAAGATCTCCGCGGGTCGCTCACTCAAGGCGGCGTGGCCGGCGTCGATCTCCAGGTAGCGGGCGTTCTCGATCGCCCCGAACAGCTCACGGCTGTGGTGCACCGGCACCATCGCGTCGGACCGCGAGCCGATCACCAGTGTGGGGGCGGTGATCCGGCCAAGTGCGTCGGTGATGTCGATGCTGGCGTTCAGCTCCAGCTCGGCTCGCGGGTCGCGGCGGGCCCGCCGGCGTTCGTACAACGACTGGAGCTGGTACTCGGGCAGCTCCCGCAGGAAGACCGGTGCGTGCGCGGTGGCGAGCGTGAGGTCACCGAACGCCTGGGAGCCCTCGGCCAGCAGAGTTCGCCACGCCCGGTTGCGCAGCTGCTGGTGCCGGTCGGTGCGCCGCCAGCCGTTGATGAGGGTCAGTGTGGCGGTAAGTTCCGGCGTCTCGGCCGCTGCCTTCGCGGCAACCACGGCGCCCAGGGAGTAGCCGATCAGGTGGACCGGACCGCCCGCGGCGCCATCGATGGCACTTCGTACCTGGCGGGCGAGGCCGTCGACGGTCGGCCGGGCCCCGGGGGTGAGGTCGAGGCCAATCGTGCGACGCACGGCGGCCAGCATCGGATAGAGAGCCCAGTAGTCGGTCGCGGTGCTTCCCCCGGTGCCGTGCACGAGCATGGCGGCTCCGCCTGAGCCCCCTGTGGGCTCGGAACCTGGGGCGCTATCGCACAAGGTGACTGTCACGTCGCCGACGGTGATCTCCGAGACGATGGCGCCGGAAGGGTGGGCCCCAGCGCCGGTCATCGGGAGCCGTCCACGATCAGCGGGTCGAGCTGGGCGAGTAGCCGGGCCCGGGTGCGCGTCCAGATCGAGTCGGGCTCGAAGTTCCGGACGGCGGTGCGCTGGATCTCGTGCATGTAGATGCCGTGGCAGTTCTGGGCCACGTCCCGGGCGACCACGTGTGAGAACAGGGCGCCGGATCGTTGTCCCTCCTCGATCAGTCCGGCGACGAGCCGGATCGACCGATCACCTTGGGCGATGTTGCGCGCGCGGGCGGGGTTGCGTTCGTTGAACCCCTCGGCCAGGTAGAGGGCGCCGTTGACCGGGTGCCGGCGGTAGAACTCGCACCGAGCCTCGTAGATCGCCAGGATGCGCTCGCGCAGGTGTGCGCCGGAATGCCGCGCCTGGCTGAGTGCTCGGGTGGCGTCCGCCTCGTCGATCTCGTTCAGCAGATCGTCCAGTTGGGAGCTGTAGGCGAGGGTGAGCAGATCGACCTTCTGATCCACGTGCCGGAAGAGGGTCGCCTCCCCGATCCCGGCCTCCTTGGCCACGGCCTGCATGGTGATCTCGTTGTAGTCATGCTCAGCGAAGAGCGCGACGGCGGCCGTCCTGATCTTCTCGAGCGTCGCCTCTCGCTGGCCTACTCGGGTGATCGTCATCGGTGACTCCCCTCGGTCACGGCCGGTCGTAGGGTGAGCACGACCTTGCCTGCGTTCTGATTACTCTGCAGCCGTTGATGGGCGAGAGCGACCTCGGACCAGTCATAGACCCGGTCGATGACGGGCGCGATCCGCCCCGCCGCCAGACTCGCGCCGATCAGGTCGTCTAGACCCCGCAGCAGCGATGCTTTGTCCTCGTCCGAGCGTGAGCGCAGCGTGGAGAACGTGATCTGGATGCGTTTGGCCATCAGGTGTCGAAAACTCAGTGGAAGCTCGTAGCCGCCCAGCCCCCCGATGACGACCCACCGGGCGTCGGGAGCCAGGCACGCGGCGTTCTGCTCCCAGTACGAGGCTCCGATCGGGTCGAGAACCACGTCGACGCCGCGCCCGTTCGTGGCATCCAGCACTGCGTCGGCGAACGGCCCGCTGTGGTGGTCGAGGCTCGTCGCAGCACCGAGGCGACGGCACAATGCCGCCTTCCCAGCGCTGCCGGACGTCGTGATCACGCGTGCCCCGAGCTCACGTGCGATCTGGACGGCGGCGGTTCCCACCCCGCTGGCACCGGCGTGGATCAGCACAGTCTCGGCGGGCTGGAGCCGGCCGATCACGACGAGGTTGAGGTAGGCGGTGGCGAACGTCTCGGGGATGCCGGCCGCGTCGTGGAAGGACATGCCGTCCGGGATCGCCATGGCTAGGCCCTCCGGGACTACGGCTTGCTCGGCGTAACCTCCGCTGGGCAGCAGTGCGCACACACGATCGCCTTCGTGCCACCGGGTCACGCCAGGGCCGGTCACACGGACGACCCCGGCGATCTCCAGGCCTACCAGCGGGGAGGCACCTCGAGGCGGCGGATAATTTCCTGCCACTTGCAGAAGATCAGCGCGGTTCACTCCGGCTGCGCGGACGTCGACGAGCATCTCGCCCGGGCCTGCGGTGAGGTCTTCCAGCTCAGTCAGGTGGAGCACGGTGCCGTCGTCGGCCTGCACGAGCGCACGCATGGCTCAGTCTCCCTTCAGGCCGAGGCTGCGTCCGCCGTCGACGACGATGTTGGTTCCGGTGATGAAGTCGGACCGGTCCGAGGCGAGGAAGGCGACGGCATGGGCGATGTCATTCGGTGTGCCGTGACGTCCGACGTAGTTCTTGACGGGGGCTTGCGGGTTGACCGGGCTCCGTGGGATCAGGCCGGGGGAGACGCAGTTGACGGTGATGCCGTGCTGCCCGAGCTCCATGGCCAGCGATTTGGTCAGTGCGAGTACGCCGCCTTTGGCGGCGGCGTACTCGACGAGATTGGCCTTGCCCTGGACCCCGATCACGGAACCGATCGTCACGATGCGACCAGTGCCGGCCTCGATCATCGGCTCGATGACGGCCTGGCAGCAGCTGATGACGCTGCGCAGATTGACCTCCAGCAGTTCGTCGATCACCTCAGGATCCTGGTGGCGCAGGGCATGGATCCGGCTGCGGGCACTCCCGCCCGCGGAGGTGACGAGCGCAGCAACCGGCCCGAGCCGGTCAGAGACGGCGGTGAACGCCTGAGTGATGGCGGCACCGTCGCGCAGATTGACAGCGACGCCGACCGCGTCGACGCCATGGCCGCGGATCTCGTTTGCGACCTCCTCGGCACGTGCCTCGTCGACGTCGAGTAGGGCGATGTCATAGCCCATACCCGCCAGCTGAATGGCGCTGGCGCGACCGATCGCTCCAGCTCCGCCGGTGATCGCTGCGACGCGGCGGCTGCTCATGAACGTTCTCCGATCAGTGCGTCGACCTCGATGCCGCATGAGGCGAGCACCCACCGCTGCGTGGCCAGCTCGTGGTCCAGGTCGAACGGGTTGAGGACCTCGCCGCGAATCGCACGGGCGAGCTCGGTGAGTTGGGTCTCATAGCGATCCCGCGGGGTCTCGAAGGCGATCTCGTGCACCCCGGCGGAGTAGCGACCGCATGGTTTGTCGAGCCGCAGGGTCAGCGCCGGTGGCTCCAGCGGGCGGATCTCGATCGAGCCCTGATCACCGACCACGGTGAGCTGTCGACGTGGCATCCCGTCGTTCTCGGCGATACAGCTGCGCACGGAGACCGTGGTGTACGGGTACTCCATCACGGCGAAGCCGTTGTCGAGGATCTCCGGCTGGTCGGCTCGGGTGGGACGCAAGAACGGGGTGATCCGGTCCGGCTCTCCGAGCAACCACACCACCAGGTCCACCAGATGGCTACCGAAGATGTACATCGCGCCCCCGGTGAACTGTCCGAGCCAATGCCGGTAGTCCTCGGTGTGGCCCCGGTTCATCTCCGCGTGCACTTCGAAGACCGTTCCCAGCCAGCCGCGGCGGACCGCCTCCACGCAGAAGGCGACCGCGGGGTTGCTGCGGTACATGTACCCGAGCTGGACGAGGAGGTCCTTCGACCGAGCAAGCTCGATCATGGCCGCGAAGTCCGCGAAGCGTTCACCGCCCGGCTTGTCCAGGTGCAGGTGCATCCCTGCCTCGAGACAGCGCGTCGCGGTGGGGACGAGGTCGAAACCATCGGTCTCCACCGCGACGGCCTGCAGGCCCGGTGTCGCCAGCAGTTGCGCCTCACTCATGAAGGAGACGCCCTCGTAGGCTGAGTTGCTGCCGCGTTCGGCCAGCCATCGGGGGTCCTCCTCGGCGACTCCGACCACCTCGTAGAGGTCGGAGAGCAGCCTGAGGGTGTTCATCTTCTGCGAGGCGTGGTTGTGGCCGATACCGATCTGACCAACCTTGATGCGCTGGTGCGACACGCGTGATGCTCCTTGACTCAGGGTGGACGAGGCTCACTGGCTGTTCGCCAGTGCCTCCTCGTACTCGGCCTTGATGGTGGCGCCGTCGCCGGCGAGCCAACCGTCCACCAGCGCGTCCCAGTCCGCGATCGAGCGACGGCCCTGGATGACCTCGTTCTCCATGTCGGACAGCGACGTGCTGAAGTTGGCGCCAGTGGCGTCCTCGGTCTCGGAGGTGAGTCCGAACGTCGGGTCGTACACGCCGATCGCGCCGAGCTGAGCCTGCGCGTCGTGCACGGCCTGGACCTCGTCGGCCTCGCGCCCCGGCATGTAGACCACCTGTGGGCCGTCGGCGAGGTACTGCTGCCCGAGCCGGACGTTGTTCACCGAGTCCTCGTTCACCACCGGGTTGCTGCCGTTGAGGCTGTGCTCCTCACCCTCACGCCCGAACTTGTTGAACAGGTACTCCGAGGTGCCGAATGGTGCCGCGAGCATGTTCAGCACGCCGAGAATCGTCTCGGCGCGATCGGCACTGTCGTTGTTGATGAAGCACAGGCTGTGGACCTCCTTCGGGTGTCCGCGACGGGGTGTGCCGTCGCCGCCGTCGTGCCCGGGGAAGCCGAGCACTCCGACCTTGAAGCCTTCGACGTCGGTGTTCGCCGCGTAGGCAGCGGTGATCGCGAGGTGACTGTGGATGGTCATCAGACCGCTACCGCCATAGAAGCCGTCGTGCAGCGCGCCCTGGATGCCGGAGGTGGTCCAGTCAGGGTGGAACGTCCCGGCGTCGTAGAGCTCCTTCGCAGCGTTGAGCGCCCCGTGGTACTCGTCCCGGAACTCCAGCTCGTGGGTGAGGGTGCCGTCGTCGTTGAGCTCCCAGGTGACCGGCACGCGGAACATGCCCTTGAGGTAGGACATCGGGTTGCGCGCCAAGGCGAACTGGTTCTCCTCCGGTCGGGTCATCGCCACGCACAGGTCGAGGAGCGACTCGTAGTCGGTGACGTCGACCTCGATGCCCTGCTCGTCGCAAATATCCTGGCGGACCATCATGTAGAAGCTCGACGCCAGGCCACGGTGGATCGGCACGGCGCGCACGACGCCGTCGAAGCTCGCCATCTCCCATGCGGGGGTCGGGATGTTGGCCAGCGCGGGGTAGGCCTCGATCTTGTCGCCGGCGAGGTACTCGGACAGGTCCAGGGCGACCGCGTTGAACATGCCCGCCTTGTCCGCACGACGGGCCGGGGTGTTGTAGGGGACGCTCACCAGGTCCGGCAGGTCACCGCCGGCCACCGTGGTCGCGAGTTTGGAGTCGTAGTCGGTGTTGACCAGGGTGAGGTCCATCTGGGATCCGAGCCGGGTGTTGAGCTCCTGCCAGAACGGGTTGTCACCCATCGGTGCAGGCACGGTCCCCTGAGGGGAGGTCAGAGCCGTGATCGGGTTGCCGTCGCCGGGTGCGCCGTCGGTGATGGCCACTGGGTCGGTGGGGTAGTTCGCGAACGCGTCCAGGGCGCCGTCGGGGGAGCCGGGGAAGTCGGCAGTGACCCCCGTGAACGGGATGTGGTGGGGCAGGCCGGAGCCTCCGCTTCCCCCGGTGGTTCCGCTTCCGGAACCGGTGGGATTCGGGTCGGCGCTCCCGCTGGTCCCGCAGCTGCTCAGGACGACGGCGCCCGCACCTGCAGCAGCGATTCCGCCGAGGACTGCCCGTCGGCTGACGTGCGATGCCATGACATCTCCTTTGATCGATCGGCACTCGGTCCGCCGGTCGAACGACCGCCGGCGGTGGCCCACCTTGGCACTTGTGAGAGTCTACTATCAAGTGCAATGCTACGCAGTGGTTGTGCACCTGTGCACAACGCATTGTCAGGGCCTGATCGCTCACAGAATGTCACGACATTGCAACGACAACGGAGTCGTACCGATTCCTGACGAACGCCGGAGTGTGCGTGAGTCTTGACTCTCGTCAATGCGATGGTGCTGGACACCTGAGGAGGTGACCGATGATCCGATCGACCGACGATCTGCGTGTCTTCCTCGCCGTGGCGCGCACTGGTCGACTCGTCCAGGCGGGTGCACTGCTCGGGGTCGATCACACGACCGTCGGCCGACGGATCTCGGCCCTCGAACGCACCGCCGGCCGGCGGCTCTTCGACCGCCGGAGCGAGGGATGGGAACTCACCCCCGACGGTGAGCGGTTGCTCGGCCCGGCGGAGGCGGTCGACGCTGCCCTTGCCTCGGCCCATGAGGCGCTCGAGAGCGGCGAGCGGACGCTGACCGGGACCGTGCGGATCCTCGCCACCGACGGTTTCGGCGCGTTCCTCGTTCCACCGGTGCTGCGCACGCTCCGGGAACGCCATCCGGGACTCGTCGTCGAGCTGGTCACCGAGACCCAGCACATCGGATCCAGCGTGCGCGACTTCGACGTGGCGGTCACGCTCGAGGAACCCGCCTCCAGCCGGCTGGTCCATCGCCGTCTTGCCGATTATGTCCTCCGGCTCTACGCCACGCCGGAGTACCTGGAGCGGCATCCGCCCGTCGGCACGGTCGAGGACCTACGCGCCCACACACTCATCTGGTACGTCGATCGGCTGCTGAACGTCGAACCCCTGCGCGTGCTGCATGAGGTCCGCCCGACGGCGGCCAACATCCAGTCCACGAACGTGGTCGCGCACTGGCAGGCGGCCGCCGCCGGAGCGGGGATCGCGTTGCTGCCGTGCTACATCGCCGAGGAGGACCCGCGGCTGACCCAGGTGTTGCCGGACCTGGAGGTACGGCGCACGTATTGGATCTCCAGCCCGGCCGAACACGCGCGCCTGGCCCGGGTGCGTGCTGTGGTCGGGCTCATCGATGAAGCGATGCGCCGCAGCCGCTCCCGTCTGATCGGGGGTGTGCATTGATGCACGCCTGCTCGGCAGGTTTGGCCATTGTCCGTGCAACCGGACCGGTGCGAGCGTGATCGCCATGAACCGACTGACTCAGTGGGTCGATGGTGCGGCGACGGCGCCCGATCCGGACGCAGCCGTCCGCGACGTCCTCGATCCCGCCACCGGAGGCGCCATCGGCCAGGTCGAGCTCGCCGATGCCCAGACCGTGGACCGTGCCGTGACATCCGCCCACGATGCCTGGCGGCAATGGCGCACGGCGTCACTCGCCACGCGCACCCGGGTGCTGTTCTCCTTCCGCAACCTGCTGCTCGAGCATCGCGACGAGATCGCCGGCCTCATCACCGCCGAGAACGGCAAGGAACTTTCCGACGCCAAGGCTGAGATCACCCGAGGGCTGGACGTCGTAGAACTCGCGTGCGGCATCGGATCGTTGCTGAAGGGCGAGCGATCCTTGTCCGTCTCGACAGGAGTCGACGTCTCCTCGGTCCACCAGCCGCTCGGTGTGGTCGGCGTGATCAGCCCGTTCAACTTCCCGGCGATGGTCCCGCTCTGGTTTGTCCCGATCGCCATCGCCTGCGGGAACGCCGTGGTGCTCAAGCCCAGCGAGAAAGTCCCGGCCGCCTCGATGCGGATGGCCGAGCTGTGGCAGCAGGCAGGACTACCCGACGGCGCCCTCACCGTCGTCAACGGTGAGCAGGAGGCGGTCGAAGCCCTCATCGACCACGACGACGTCGCGTCCATCTCCTTCGTCGGCTCGACACCTGTGGCACGAGCCGTCTACGCCCGCGCTGCGGTGCGCGGCAAGCGCGTCCAAGCGCTCGGCGGCGCCAAGAACCACCTGGTGGTACTGCCGGATGCGGACGTCGACCTGGCGGCCGACGCGGCCGTCAGCGCCGCCTTCGGCGCGGCCGGCCAGCGGTGCATGGCGATCTCGGTAGCAGTCGCCGTCGGGGAGGTCGGTGACCGCTTCGTCGAGGCCGTCGCGCAGCGCGCCCGCTCACTCCGGGTGGGGGACGGGCGCCGCGGCAACGATCTGGGTCCGCTCATCACCCGCGAGCACCGCGACCGCGTGGCCTCCCTGGTGGAGGCCGGAGTCGCGGCCGGTGCACGGGCCGTCGTCGACGGGCGCGAGGTGAACCCCGACGGCGATCCGGACGGCTTCTGGTTCGGGCCGACGGTGCTCGATCACGTCGAGCCGGCGATGAGCGCCTACGCCGAGGAGATCTTCGGACCGGTGCTCTGCGTGGTTCGCGCCGAGACAGCTCAGCAGGCTCTCGACCTTGTCAACGCCTCCCCCTACGGAAACGGTGCCGCAGTGTTCACCCGCGACGGCTCCGCGGCCGCGGCCTTCGAGCGAACGGTCGAGGCGGGGATGGTCGGCGTCAACGTGCCGATCCCCGTACCTGTCGCGCCGTACTCGTTCGGCGGATGGAAGGACTCGCTGTTCGGGGACAGTCGTGCCTACGGCGCCGAAGGGGTGCGCTTCTTCACACGCAGCAAGGTGGTCACCTCCCGGTGGCCCACGTCGCACGATGCGGGACTCGAGCTCGGGTTTCCGCAGGCCGACTGACGAGGGGGAGAGATGAGTATCACCGAGAACGTCGCCGGCGCCGTCGGGACGGATACGGCTGAGCACGAGTACCGCGCACTCGGCGTGCCGCCGACGATGCGCGCGGCCATCCTGCCCGGGGTCGGTGAGCCCCTGCGGGTCGAGACCATCGCGACCCCGCGACCGCGCGCCGGGGAGGTACTCGTGCGGGTGGCTGCGTGCGGCGTCTGCCACACCGACTTGCATGTGATGCGTGGAGAGGTGCCCTTCGTGACGCCGGCAGTGCTCGGCCACGAGATCTCCGGGGAGATCGTGGCCCTCGGTGCGGGCGTGTCCGAGCATGCCGAGCTCGCCGTCGGGATGCAGGTCGTGTGCGGATTCATCATGCCGTGCGGCCAGTGCCGGGCGTGCGCACGTGGCCGGGACGACCTGTGCCACGACTTCTTCGCCAAGAACCGGTTGCGTGGCGTGCTCTACGACGGGCACAGCCGCCTGCACGATGCCGGTGGCGAGGAAATCGCCATGTACTCCATGGGCGGCCTCGCCGAGTACGCCGTGGTGCCTGCCACCGGGGTCACCGCGTTGCCGGACGGACTGCCCGTCGAGGAATCCGCCGTTCTCGGGTGCGCGGCGTTGACTGCCTATGGCGCTGTGCGCCGGACCGCTGACCTGCGCTTCGGGGAGACCGTCGCCGTGGTCGCGATGGGGGGTGTCGGATCGAACATCGTCCAGATGGCCCGCGCGTTCGGCGCCGCACGAGTGATCGCCGTCGACATCAGCAGCGCCGCGCTCGAGACAGCGCGCGGGCTCGGTGCCACGGACGTCGTCGATGCCTCCTCCGGTGACCCGGTGGCACAGGTGCGCGCCCTCACCGGCGGGCAGGGGGTGGACGTGGTGTTCGAGGCGCTCGGTCTGCCGTCGACGTTCCGACAAGCCTCCGACATGCTCGCCGACGGCGGCCGGATGGTCGCCGTGGGAATCGCCGACGGCGCAGCCACAGCGGACGTGGAGATCACCCGACTGGTCCGGCGCAGCCAACGCATCCTGGGCTCCTATGGCGCCCGGACCCGTACCGACCTGCGGCACGTCGCCGCGATGGCGGGCGCCGACCTGGTACGCCCGCACGAGACCGTCACGACGAGTTACCCGCTCGCCGACGTCGACCGGGCCTACCGGGCGCTCGCCGATGGCGAGATCGTCGGTCGTGCCGTCATCCGGATGGGCAGCGCCAGCTCCCCTCCGTCCCCCTGTCCGTCCGACCCACCTCGATGAGGAGGCGACCCCAGGTGAGTGCCCCCACCACCACCCGACCAGGTTCGGCCAGCCGGCCGGACCGCCGAACCGACCGGCAGCGCGCCCCCGGCGGGCCGCAGCAACGTCACGTGACGTTCTGGACCCGGATGCGCCGCGACGGCGGCCTGCTGCTGCTCGCCGTGCCGGGCATCATCCTGACGCTGCTCTTCCACTACGTGCCGCTGCTGGGCAACGTCATCGCGTTCAAGGACTACCAGCCCTACATCGGCATCCTGGAGGCGCCGTGGGTCGGGTTCGAGAACTTCTCGATCATCATCAACGGTGACCCCGCGTTCCTGAACGCGCTGAAGAACACCCTGGTAATCTCCCTCATCCAGATCGTGGTGGTCTTCCCCGTGCCGCTGGCGCTCGCGCTGCTGCTGAACTCCCTCATGGGGGAGAAGGTCAAACGCGTGGTGCAGTCGGTGCTGTACATGCCGCACTTCATGTCCTGGGTGATCGTCGTGGCGATCTTCCAGCACATCCTCGGCAACGGTGGGCTGTACAACAACTTCGCCCGCATGAACGATCTGCCGCTGCTCGAGCTGGTGGGTAATCCCGACCTGTTCATCCCGCTGATCACCTCCCAGGTGATCTGGAAGGACGCCGGCTGGGGGATGATCATCTTTCTCGCGGCCATCTCCCGTGTGGACCTGGAGCAATACGAGGCGGTCGCGGTCGATGGTGGTGGCCGATGGCGCCAGCTCTGGCACGTGACCCTGCCCGCGATCCGCGGTGTGGTGATCCTGCTGCTCATCCTGCGCCTGGGCGATGCCCTCACGGTCGGGTTCGAGCAGATCTACCTGCAGCAGACGGCCGTGGGGCTGCAGGCCTCGGAGGTGCTCGACACCTACGTCTACAACCGCGGCGTCGTCGGCGGGAACTGGAGCAGCTCGGCCGCCGTCGGGCTGGTCAAGGGTGTGGTGGGCACGATCCTCGTGCTCGGCGCCAACAAGGTGGCGCACATGCTCGGCCAGGCCGGCGTCTACCAGAAGGAGCAGAAGTGACGACCGTGACGGCCAGCCAGCGGCAGCAGCGCCTGCGCAACATCAACGGTGCGCGTCCTCCCGGCATCCCGATGCGGGCCACTAAGGGCCTCGTGCTGCTGATCGCCTGCTTGCTCGTGATCGTGCCTTTCGTCGTGGTCGTCTCCACGAGCCTGGCCACTCCCGATCAGATCCGCGACGCCGGAGGCTACGTGCTCTGGCCGGAGAACCCCACGTTCGCCGCGTACGAGTCGATCTTCCGAGGAGGGGTCGTCACCAGGGCGACGCTGGTGTCCATCGGCGTGACCGTCGTCGGGTCGGGTCTGTCGGTGACCGTGGTGGCCCTGCTTGCCTATGGACTCTCCCGCCCGGGGACCGTGCTGCACCGGCCGATCCTGCTGATGGTGCTGTTCACCATGCTGTTCAACGCCGGCATGATCCCGAACTACCTCCTCATCAAAGAACTCGGGCTGATCGACTCCTACTGGTCGCTGATCCTGCCCACGCTCGTCTCCGGGTTCCAGGTGGTGCTGATGCGGGCGTTCTTCATGGAAGTGCCCAAGGAGCTCATCGACGCCGCCCGGATCGACGGGGCGAGCGAGCTGCGGATCCTTGCCACCGTGATGCTGCCGTTGTCGAAGGCAGCGATCGCCGTGATCGCCCTCTTCAACGCCGTCGGCTACTGGAACGCGTTCTTCAACGCCGTGTTGTACATGAACTCGGTGGAGAAGTGGCCGCTGCAGCTGGTGGTGCGCACGTATGTGGTGGAGGGCTCGGCCGTCGGTGTTGACGCCGGTGCTGAGGTGATTCCGCCGCAGCAGGCCCTGCAGATGGCGATCGTGGTGGTCAGCCTCATTCCCATCTTGCTCGTCTACCCGTTCCTGCAGAAGCACTTCGCCAAGGGCGTGATCATCGGCGCCGTCAAGGGCTGACGCCGCCTCCTGAGCCGGTGAGCAGGACCTGCTTGCCTCGATGCCCCCTGCCCGCACACGTCTGGAAGGAGGTCGCAATCCTTGCATCTCGTGCCGGTCTGCCCACTGCGGTCGGCACACCCATGAAGAAGCACTCTGCGTGAACAAAGGAGTTCTGAATGTCATTGTCCATGGATCGACGTCGCTTTCTGACCGTTGCCGGAGCCACTGGTGCGGGAGCGCTGCTGCTTCCCACGGCCGCGATGGCAGCCGAGCCGGCACCACCATCCGAACCGTTGGGCCCCTTGCTTCGCGGTGAGGACGGACGCCCGCTCATGTTCAAGAAGCACGGCCTCTACAGTCACGACTACAAACGGTCCTGGCACGACCTGCCCACCGGCGACGTGCTCGCTGCCCACGACCCCGGCACCATCGAGTGGACCGACGTGATCGGCGAGGAATTCCGGCAGGAGTTCCACGACCAGGACGAGGTGGTCATCCGTGATCTCAACCTGCGACTGCGGTGGAACACCTCCAATGTGGCCAAGTGGGACAAGTCGCTGTTCTACATCTCCAACGTCAAGCGGATCGTCGTCGAGAACGTCAACATCGAGTCCCTCGATCCCGACTTCCGCACCTGGAGCGACTTCCTCATCGAGGGAGCCGACGAGGTCATCTTCCGCAACTGCTACTTCGCCGGGGCCACGCGCAGCTATCATCTGCGCATCGAAGCGGTGGCCAACGTCTTCGTCGACCGGGTGGAGATCGCCGGACTGGACGGGGTGGACGGCGACGGCGTGCCCTATCGCGGCCGCACCGGCGCCGGGATCTGGCTGGAGAACGGCCAGTCCGGTCGTGAAGATGGTGACCCGAACAACCCGTCACTGAGCGCCGAGCACCCGCGGGACCCACAGTGGGCAGTCATCCAGAACTGCTACTTCCATAACGGGATCGACGTGCCGATCGGCGGCAACCGCGATGCACTCCTGGCCCACCACTACCCGGACGGTGCGGTGTTCAACAACGTGGTGCGGAACTGGTTCCGGGACGACATGGACGCCGGGTTCGACCTCGGAGCGCGCCGCAAGGAGGACTTCCTCCAGGGCAAGACCATGCGGGTGGAGCGCAACATCCTGGAGAACGTCTCCTTCTACAAGAACCCGGCGTTCCTGGAGACCGACTGTCGGCTGCTGTGGACCAACAATCTCCTGATCAACACCAAGCTCGACTTCTACGCCTCGGACCAGGAGGTCAACCACATCCACAACACCTACATCCAGGACCTGGACGCTTTCGCCAGCGACGACATCCGCTCGCTCGCAGCACGTGGCGCGACGTCCTACCACTGGAAGTTCGGCGCCACCGGCGGCTGCACCTTCAACCTGGAGAATGGGCTCACCGTGTTCCGCACCGGCGGCGGATTCTCCCCCTGGTACGCCAACACCTCCTCCGACCCGGAGAAGGTGATCGAGACCGCGCGGCCGGACCACATGGTCTACGGTGTGGGCGGGATGCACTCCCAGTGGCTCAAGCACGACGTGGCCGGATGGGGCTATGACACCTTCGAGGACTGGCAGGCCGGCACCGGCTTCGATGCCAGCAGCGTGGTCGAGGATCCGCAGACCGAGTGGTTCGTGGACTACGCGGGCAAGGACTTCCGCCTTGTCGAGAACCTCTGGCCGGACGTCCCCTCGCACGACTACCTGCATCACCCTGAGATAGCGATGCGCATCACCCGTGACTTCAACGGCAGGCCGCGCACCATGGGCAACCTCGCCCCAGGGGCGTTCAACGCGATCTGATCCACAAGAAGCGCCCGGTCCGAGTGTTGGACCGGGCGCTTCTGCGTTGGCCGCTCCTGTGGGCGTCAGCTGTAGTTGAACGCCCCGGGCCGGACGTTGCTGGTGGTGCGGGATTCACCGTTGAAGTCCCGATCGACCCGCAGGTGCGGATCGGCGTGGTTCACGAACGAGGTGTCGGCCACGCCGCTCCACAACGAGCTGCCGGAGAGGCGGTAGTCGCCGCCGAGGTAGTCCTCGAACCAGTTCGGGTCGGGGGCCGCGGTGACGCTGTTGGCGTCGTTGCCGGTGGTCGACTGCCAGCTGGAGAAGGTCGAGCAGACGGTGCTGTCGACCGTGCTGTTGAGCCATTTCGTCGACGAGGTGGAGGTCCCGTAGGCATTGTGATCGGCACTCCAGCCCGCCCACTTGCCGGCGGATCCGGAACTGTTGGCGTACACGATGTCCGGCGAGGAGTCCTCGGTGTACACCACGCAGTTCTCTAGAACCGTCGGTCCGGAGAAGGAACCAAGCTTGAAGCAGTACCCCGTTGCGCCGCGCTGAGCGAGCGACTGCAGGCTGATCGGAGCCAGATCGATGTCCCACAGCATCGTGTTGTGCACGTAGTGACTCGTGCTCGATCCGCCGCCGTGATAGTCATCCAATTTGGCGTTGATGATCAGGTTGTTGGCGAGAAGGATCCGGTTCGGGCCGATGGTTCCCACGGGCGTCTTGAAGAAGGTGGTGTTGCGCAGAATGTTGCGCTCCACGCGGACGTTCTTGTCCTGGAACTGCGGCTCGTCGCGGCGGAACCCGATGTCGATCGAGGAGTCCATTCCATGGGCCTGCGGTCCGCCGGAGGGTTCGTTCCGGAACCAGTTCTCGATCACATTGTTGAAGATGTAGCCATCCGCCGGGCTATGGATCAGGATGCCGTCCTGGTTGCGCTCGTTGCCGTCGTCGTCCCAGCTGTTGTGGATGTAGCAGTGCTGGATCGTCTGCTGCACTGGCTCGCGAGCATAGGGCGTGTCGACACCGTCGTCGCTGCCGCTGGTGGCGCCGTTGTTGATCATGATGCCGCCGCCTGCGCGGGGGCCGTTGGTGCCCGGCAGCTCGAGCCCGACGATCTCGACATTCTCGATCAAGATGTTGGCCACACCTTCGAGGAAGATGTGCTGACGGTCGACCGGGCCGGCGAAGTAGCAGTTGCGGATGATCACCTCGTCGGCGCCCTCCACGCGGATCACGTGGGACGTGATGTAGTCCGGATCGAGGTTCTCCACGTAGACGTTCTCGATGGTCACCTGGTCGACGTCCTTGAAGCGCCACAGGCAGGTGCCCGTCTTGTTCGCCGAGGTGGCGTTCCAGGTCAGGCGCAGGTATTGGTTCGAGACGGTCTGGCTGCTCTGGAAGTCGTAGAGCTGCTGCACATTCTCGCCGGTCACGTTCGACCAGGTGATACCCGACAGATCATGCGAGCCGAGCACGTCGCCGGTGTCCAGGCTGGTCCAGCTTCCGGTGTAGTCGTCGGTGTAGGGGTTGCTCATCCGCAGCGGTGGTCGGATGGAGTGTCGGGCGCCAGGGCCGTCCACGGCGGCCGCGGCCCCGGCCGGGCCGAGCGCGAGACCGGCGCCCACGGCGCCTGTCATGCCCAGGAAGTGACGTCGTTGCATTCCTTCAGTCATGCGAACTCCCTTGTTCATCGGTGAATCGGCCCCGGTTCCGGGGACGTCTCGACGGCGTCGCGCGGGGGAGCGCCGCACCTGCTCGGTGCGGTAGGTCGCCGTGATGGGGCGGGCCCAGTGACCGCGGTGTCTGCTGGGAAGCGCCTTCCACCTCCAGGGTAGGGCGAGGACAACGGTCCGGCTATTACTTCTTCGGCATGCTGTGATGCCCTGCGCGCTGCTTCGCCGGTGCGGGTTTGCCTACCGGACGGCGCTCGTCGGAAGCGAACGGGCCCGCGAGCAGCTCGTCCGGGCCGAGGCCACGCTTGTGGTCCTGCTTGCCCACCGCCGTGCCGAACCTGTCGGCGAAGACGGCTGCGTCGTCCACCGGTGTGAACCCGATCGCCCGCCCGGCGTCGAGTCGCAGAGGGCTGTGGGTGTTCTGGGAGAAGCCCCACACCACGTGCCCGCCGGTGGCCTCGGTGGTGGCGACTGCCTCGATGAGCCGCACCATGTCGTCGGGGGAGAGCCAGGTGGTCAGGGCCCGCGCGTCGGGCGGCTCCTCCTTCACTGTCCCGAGGCGAGCGGTCACCACCGTCATCCCGAACCGATCGGCATACAGCCGGCCGAGTGACTCCATCGCTGCCTTGCTCCACCCGTAGTAGGTGTCCGGGTGCGGGGCAGGTTCGGGATCCTCGGCTGCCTGCGCCACCGTCAGCATGCCGACCGCGTGCAGCGACCCGCCGAGCAGCACCCGCCGCACACCGGCCGCGCGAGCAGCCTCCAGGACGGTGCGGGTGCCGGTCACGTTCAGATCGAGGGTCGCCTCCCAGGTCTGCTCGTCGCGATGGGCCGCGAGGTGCACCACCACGTCGGCCCCCTCGACGGCGTCGGCTGCCACCTCGGGATCGGTCACCGAGCCGGTGATGCTCTCCTCGCCCGGCTGTGCCTGCACGGCAGTCACGTCGAGGCAGCGCAGCCGGTGCCCGCGGGCCAGCAACCGGGGCCGGATCATCGCCCCGATGATCCCGGCGGCTCCGGTGAGCAGGATGGTCACCGGTCGCTCGTCGGCCGGCATCGTCACCGGCTGAAAACGTCGATGGCGCGCGGAGTGCCCCACGGGTTCTCCTCCTGAACGGCCGGCGGCAGCAGCGCCTCCGGGGTGCTCTGATAGGTCACCGGGCGCAGGAATCGATCGATCGCCGCGGTGCCCACGCTGGTCACGCGCGCATCGGTGGTCGCCGGGAACGGTCCGCCGTGCACCATCGTGTGCGCGACTGCGACTCCGGTGGGCCAGCCGCCGACGATGATCCGGCCCGCCTTGCGTTCCAGCAGGCGCAGCAACGGCACCAGCACCGGCGACTCCTCAGTCTCGGCGTGCACGGTTGCGGTCAGCTGCCCCGGCAGCGCCCGGACTGCGGCGAGCAGGTCCTCCTCACCCGCGTACCGGGCGATCAGGCCTGCAGCCCCGAACATCTCCGTGTGGGTGCGTTCATCGGCGGCGATGCGGGCGGCACTGGTGCTGAACACTTGCGGTGCCGCCGCGGTCGCGGCCCCGCCCGGCGTCCCGCGTCCCACCTCCGTCACACCATCGAGGCCCCCGACGGCGGAACTCGCCTCCGCGAGGGCGTCACCGATCCCAGCGGTCAGCATGGTCTGCCCGACCCTGGACTCGAGGAGGCGAGCGACCTCGGCGACGAAACGGTCGCCGTCGGGGCCTTCCGGGACGAGCAGCAGACCCGGCTTGGTGCAGAACTGTCCCGCCCCGAGGGTGAGGGAGTCCAGGTAGGCGGCAGCGGTGGCGTCGGTCAGAGCCGAGGGGAACAGGATGGCCGGGTTGAGGCTGCTCATCTCCGCGAAGACGGGGATGGGATCGGGGCGCGACTGAGCCGCTGCCACCAGGGCCAGGCCGCCGGAGCGAGATCCGGTGAAGCCGACTGCTGCGATGGCGGGGTGCTGCACCAGGGCGGTGCCGAGCACACGGCCGCGGCCCACCAGTGCCGAGTGCGTCCCGCCCGGGAGGCCGGCGGCCGCGACGGCGTCGGCGATGTGGCCCGACACCCGGGCGCCGGTGCCCAGGTGTGCCTGGTGTGCCTTGACGATCACCGGACACCCCGCGGCCAGGGCCGAGGCGGTGTCACCGCCGGCATTGGAGAAGGCCAGCGGGAAGTTGGAGGCCCCGAACACCGCGACCGGCCCGACCGGGATGCGGTGGAACCGCAGGTCCGGGGTCGTGTCCGTGGCGTGGTCGATCCGTACGTCCAGGTAGCTGGCCTCGTCCAGCAGCGAGCTGAACAGGCGCAGCTGACCGGTGGTGCGCGCCAGCTCGCCCTGCAGCCGGGCGATCGGCAACCCGGTCTCGGTGTGGGCGACGGTGACGATCGCCTCCTCGTCGCCCGCCAGCCGGGCGGCGATGTCCTCGAGCAATTCGGCACGCTGCTGCGGTGAGGTCGCGCGCAGGGTCTCGAAGGCGTCGGCCGCAGCGCGCGCGGCTCGATCGATCTGATCCGGGCCGGCGCATGCGTAGGACGCGAGGCGTTCGCCGCTGGTGGCATCCACGCTGTGCAGCGTCTCGTCGGCGGCGCCGTCCTCCCACTGGCCGGCAACAAGGACTGGCTGCCGGGTGGTCGGGGTGGTGGTCCGGCTCATCGCGTCGCTCCCATCGTCGCGGGACTGGTGGCTGTGCTGGTCCCGGGCGTGGCCGTGATCTGGGCGACCAGCGGCCGGAGCAGGTCCATCTCTTCGGAGGTCAGGTCGGTCAGCGGCGGGCGGACGCGGGAGGTGGGGCGGCCGGCAGCGCCGAGCGCGGCCTTCACGATCGAGACGGCATACCCGGGGCGGCGGTTGCGGATATCGAGATAGGGGAGCACGAACTCCCGCAGGCGTCGATCCACGTCGGCCCGGTCGCGTCGGCGCACCGCGTCGTAGAAGGCGAGGGCGAACTCCGGTGCGAAATTGAACATGGCCGAGGAGTACGTCGTCATCCCCAGTTCCAGGAACGCCAGCGCGCACGTCTCGGCCGTGGGCAGGCCACCGATCAGCGTGAGCCGGTCCCCGAGGGTGACGTGCACGCGGGTGACGAGCTCGACGTCGCCGGTGCCGTCCTTGAAGCCGATCAGGTTCGGGCAGTCCTGGGTGAGGCGAGTGAGTGTGCCCACGTCGATCGTGGCGTTCGCCCGGTTGTAGTGGATGACGCCAAGGTTGGTAGCGGCGCAGACGGCCTGGACGTGGGCGCGCAGGCCCTCGGGTGAGGACTCCATCAGGTAGGGCGGGAAGAGCAGGATCCCGTCGGCGCCGGCGCGTTCGGCGTCCCGAACCTGCTCGACGGCCAGCGCCGTGCTGGCGCTGGCCGGGGCGAGGACGGGCACGCGCCCGTTGACCTCGTCCACGGCGAAGCGGACCACGCGGGCCACCTCGGGTGGGGTCAGAGAGAAGATCTCGCCAGTGCCGCCCGCCGCGAACAACCCAGCCACCGGGTACTGCGCCAACCAGCCCAAGTGATCGCGATAGGCGTGCTCGTCCACCTCGCCGGAGGAGTCGAAGTGAGTCACGGGGAAGGAGAGCAGGCCGCTGCCCAGGCGGGTGGCCAGTTCCGTCGGATCAGTCGCGGGCATGAGGTCTCCGTCCAGTGGGCTGGGAACGCTCCGCACGCTAGGAGATGTGGCAATACCTGTCCAACGCAATCTCTGCATCTTGTGATGCGCTGGAGGTATGGGGGTCGTGGGTGCCCTGGTTCTATGACGCCCAGGGCGGTTCAGGCAGTTCAGGGCGCTCCGACGGTCGCGGCCAGTGACGGTAGGCCGTTCAGCGCGCGGCGCAGGGCAGGGTTCGACGTCGAGGACCGCCAGACCGCGTGCAACCGGACCACCGGTTCGCGCCAGCCGGCGATCTCCCGGAACGTGACGCCGTCGGGATGCATCCGGGTGGCCGAGCGCGGGACGATCGCCACGCCGCGGCGGGCAGCGACCAGGGCGAGCATCGAGTGCACCTGCGTCAACCGCTCGTGACGGTGGGTGCTCACCCCGGCGAGTACCGCCGAGCTGAGCTCGTCGAAGTAGGCCGCGTCCGTGGCCGAATATCCGATCACGGTGCGTCCCTCCAGGGCGGAGGGGGTGACGTCGTCGGCGCTGGAGAGCGGGTCCTCGGAAGGGAGGGCGAGCACCAGGCGCTCGCGGTGGATCGCCCGCGACGAGAACTCCTCGCCGGTCGGGAGTGTGCGGGTCAGCGCAAGGTCGAGGCGCCCGTCCCGCAGGTGGTCCAGTTGCCGAGCACTCACCCACTCGTGTAGCACCACCTCGACCTCCGGCAGGTGGTCATCGAGGTCGCGCAGGACGTCTCCGAGTACCCCGATGGCCGCCGTGGCCGTGAAGCCGAGGCGGATCACTCCGGCCTGCCCGCGGGCGGCCCGGCGGGCGAGGTCTGGTGCGGATTCGCTCAGGGCCAGGATCTGCCGGGCCTGCGCCAGCAGTGCCGTGCCCGCGGCGGTGAGCTCGACCCCGCGGTGGGAGCGCAGCAGCAGTTCGGCCCCTACCGTGCGCTCCAGCTTCTGGATCTGCCGGGAGAGCGGAGGCTGGGTCATCTGCAGCCGCTGCGCCGCACGACCGAAGTGCAGCTCCTCAGCCACGGCGACGAAGGCGCGCACTTGCTCCAGGGTCATGTTCATGCACTGAAGGTATCAATGCATGCGCGATTGGCGTTAGACCGGTATCGAGTGGTCGGTCTACGGTGGTCACACGTCCCGTTGTCCCGCCGTCGGCTCCGAGCAAGGAGGGCCACGGTGCCGCGCCTGAGGAGCTCCCACGGCATGACCGATCATCGGATCATCGATCTGACCATCACGCCGATCGCGTTCTCCGACCCGCCGCTGCTCAACTCGACCGGAGTGCACGAGCCGCTGGCGCTGCGAACGATCGTCCAGCTTGAACTGGCCAACGGGGTGCACGCCGTGGGGGAAGGCCGCGCTGGTGCGATCGGTGCCGACGCCGGGGCGGCTGTTCGGGACGCCGTGATCGGTCAGGACGTCTTCGCCACCACCCGTATCGGGGCAGCGGTGGCAGACGCGATCCGCACCGTGCAGCCTGGCGCCGGCCGCCACGCGCAGCTCTCCGCCGTCGCGCCTATCGAGGTCGCGTGCCTCGACGCCCAGGGGCGCACGGCCGGGGTTCCCGTCAGCGACTTGCTGGGCGGCGCCGTCCGGGACTCGGTTCCCTACAGCGCCTACCTGTTCTACAAGTGGGCCGGGCACCTCGATGCCGAGGCGGACGCGTGGGGCGAGGCGTTGGATCCGGACGGGATCGTGCGGCAGGCGGAACGGTTGGTCGATGAGTATGGTTTCGGATCTCTCAAGCTCAAGGCCGGTGTGTTCGAACCGGATGTGGAGATGGACACGATCCGGGCGCTGGCCCAGGAGTTCCCCGGTCTTCCGCTGCGGATCGACCCCAATGGCGCCTGGACCCATGAGACTGCGCTGCGGGTGATTGCCGAGATCGGCGATCTGCTGGAGTACGTCGAGGACCCGGTGCTCGGGATCGAACCGATGGGGCGCATCCACGCCGAGACCGGGGCCGAGCTCGCCACGAACATGTGCCTGGTCGAGGCCGAGCACGTGCGCCCGGCCTCTGAACATCGTGCCGTGCAGATCCTGCTCACTGACCACCACTACTGGGGCGGGCTGCGGGTGACCAAGGAGCTGGGAGCGATCTGCGACGCGCTCGGCATGGGGGTGTCCATGCACTCCAACTCCCACCTTGGCATCTCGCTCGCAGCCATGACCCACGTGGCCGCCGCCGTGCCCAATCTCGCCTATGCTTGCGACACGCACTGGCCCTGGAACCGTGTGGACGACATCGTGCCGCGCGGACAGTTGGAGATTCACGACGGATCACTCACCGTGCCGACCCGGCCGGGCCTCGGGGTGGATCTGGACGCTGACAAGGTTGCCGAACTGCACGAGCGCTACGTGGCCTCGGGCCGTACCAGGCGGGATGACACCGGCTACATGCGGCGGGTGGATCCGGCCTACGACCCGACGCTGCCGCGGTTCTGACGGACCTGTGATGGACCGCTGATGGAGACTGTCGCCTACCTCTACCCGTGGGACGTCCTGGGCGACCCCGGGATCGTCGATCGGATCCGGTCGGTGGGCGCGGACCGGGTCGCACTGGCCGCCCACTATCACGCCGTCCGCGCTGCGACGCCGAATCATCCCCGCCACGAGATCATCGACGCCGCCTGGTCAGCGCTCTACCTGCCGGCTGTGGGGGAAGGCGAGATCCCGATCGAGGAGCCTGCCTGGACGGCACCCGACGCCTTCCTGCGGGCGCGGGACGTACTGGCCGGCGCCGGCCTTTCGGTCGCGGCGTGGATCGCACCGCTGCATGCCGATCCACGAACCTGGCGAACCACCGCGCGGGTGGTGGACGTCTACGGAACGGTGCACCGCCACGCCGTCTGCGCCTCCTCGCCGCACGCGGGGGTCCTGGTCGAGCGGATCGCGGCTTCCCTGCGTGCCGCTGGGGCCGAGGATGTCGTGGCCGAGGCGATCGGCCAGCTCGGCATCGACCACGCGCACCAGCACGAGAAGACGTCGGGAGCGGACTGGGAGCTGGCGCAGAAGCGGCTGCTGTCGGTCTGCTTCTGCCACGACTGTGCCCACGCCCACGGTGACAGGACAGCGGAGCTGGCGGACGCCGTCGGGGCCGGAGTGCGGGCCGATCCTGACGCAGCAGCGGATGCGTTGGCACAGTGCGAGGAGCTCGTGCTCGGCCTGCGAGGGCGTTCTACGGGCGACCTCTACCAACGCCTGCGCAGGCAGTTTCCAGCGCTCACCGTGCACGCGAGCCCTGACCCGTGGGCCACCGGTGCCGGGACACCGGCCGTGTGGATGCCGGACGCAGACAGTGTGGTCGGCAATGCCTGGCACCGGTGCGATCCGGATGCGCTCGCGGCGATCCGGGTGCCTTCTCCGCAGGCGCGGCTCGGCGCCTACGTCACCCTCCTCTCGCCTGACCTGACTGCGGACCGACTGCGGCGGCACCTCGCGGAGCTTCAAGGGGCCGGCGTGGACGAGCTGCACCTGTATCACCTGGGCCTGGCCTCGGAGCGGAGGCTGCAGGTGCTGCGGGAGGTGAAGGCGTAGCAGCGCATTCGATGGTCCAAGCCGCCGTCGACGCCACTGAGGCCGGCGATATCGGCCAGTTGTCCGCAGGCGCCTGCTTCGAGAACGTGGTGATTGATGAGGTTCACGGCGCAGCCAACGACTCGATCGTGATCCGGGCAGCACCAGGCGAGGAGGTCATCATCAACGAAGCCGCCCCGCGACTCCTCGAACCGAACGACCTCTGGAACCTGCTCAAGTCCGACCACCCGGACACCATCGTCAAGGCTGTGGAGGACGTGATCGCGGGCGACGCCGTCCTGTCGCCGCGCAGCACCCGGCAGCTGCTCGATCGGTTCCGCGACGAGCCCGGTGGGGATGCTCGTGCACAGGCGCGTGAGCTGGTGGCCACGCTGTCGGAACATGAGATCGAGGTGGCACGCGGAGTGGGACGCGGACTGTCCAACGCGAACGTCGCCGGCGAACTCTACGTCTCCGAGGCCACTGTGAAGACGCACCTGAGTTCCGTTCAGGCAAAGCTGGGCGCTCGCAACCGGGTGGATGTAGCCGTGCTGGCCGAGCGGGCCGGGTTGCTGACCGAGTAGCGCGGCGTTTGACACACGTCCGGCACTCTGAGCCACCGCTGGAGATGGGTCGGGCTGCCCGGCCTGTGTCCGATGGTCGGTTGTCGGACAGCGTCAGTCGCCGGACGGCTCCAGTCGGATTCCCGCCGCGGCCATCTCCGCCCGCGCCGCCTGACCAAGTTCCTTGCTCACGGGCACGGTCAGATCGGTCATGACCCGCGTGGCCAGTCCCTCCTTGACGGCATCCAACGCCGTCTCCTTCACGCAGTGCGACTCCGCAATCCCGACAATGTCCACCTCGGCGACCCCAGCCTCGGCGAGGATCGTCGTCAACCGGCGCCCGCCGTCGTCAGTGCCCTCGAACCCCGAGTACGCGGCGGCGTACGCCCCCTTCTTCACCGACGCATCCGGGGCGAGGTTGGCCAGGGCTGGGTGCAACTCGGCCTCGGCCGTGCCGGCCACGCCGTGCGGTGGCCAGGTGTCGACGAAGTCCGGAGTGTCTGAGAAGTGCTCGCCCGGGTCGATGTGCCAGTCCTGTGTGGTCACCACGAGGTCGTAGTCGTCCCGGTGGGCTGCGGCGTACGCCGAGACACGCTCGGCGACGGCGTTCCCTCCCTCGACAGCCAGCGCGCCACCTTCGCAGAAGGTTGGCTGCACATCGACCACCAGGAGTGCGCGATGCGTGGTCATGGTCACTCCTCTCGTCCGTGGAGCATGCTCCTCCTACTGTGCACCCGCGGCGTCGTCATCGGCCACCGAAGCCGCCGCCGCCGTCCGTATCCGAGCGCCCCGGCACATCGCTGGTCGGCTCGCGCCCGAACTCCGGATCCGTCGCGGTGCGCCACCACGGGTCGTGACTGTGCTCCGCCCCCACGACGGACTTCGGGTCTCCGTCGACGATCCGCCCCAGGTTGTACAGCGACTCGCTGTCGTGGTCGTAGTAGTTGCTGTGCTGGCTGAAGTCGTACGTCCACCCGCGGTCGGCGGACTCCGCCTCGAAGCGGGTGGCGCCGAAGTCCTCGGAAGAGGGGTCGATCCCCAGGCCGCCGGGGTTGTGATAGGCACCCTCGTCGCCGAACAGCGCCACCGGGTCGCGACTGTTGCGCCCCACGTACACGTTGTCGGCGCCCACGCTGAAGTCGTCAGCGGTCTCAGCCGGTCCCGCGCCCGGGCTGCCGATCAGGGCCACATTGTCAGCGGCCAACCCATGATCGGTCGCCGCATAGGAGGTGGTGGTCGATCCGTAACTGTGCCCGATCACGGTCAGATGCGCCTTGTCCTCGCGTGAGGCCCGCAGTCCGTCGATCGCATCGGCGAGGCGAGTTCCGCCGTCCTCGGCCCGCCCGCGGGTCACGGTGTCGATGTCGACGGCACTCTCCGGGGTGTCGTATCCGAGCCAGAACATGCTCGCCACACTCGAGCCGTCACCCCCGTAACGCGCCGATTCGTACAGGTTCGCAGCCTTCGTCGCATAGCCGGGGGCGTCGTCCATCTCCGTGGTGATGCCCGGAACCTGCACGGCCACGTCATCCGCGGTGTCCAGATCCCCCACAGCGACGGCGACCCGTCCGTCTCCCGAGAACGCGTCCGGGTCGTAGAGCCACAGGGTGCCACCGGGCTTGTCTCCGGTAAGGGGGTCGGTGAAGTCGTCGAGCTGGCTCAGCGCCTTGCGGGCCGCGCGGGCGTTCGCGAGCGTCTTCGCCTCGGCCTCGGTGAGGGTGCCGAGTCGTTCCTTCTCCGACAGGGCGCTCAGGTCACGATCGAGGAGGATGCGGTTCGCGGCGTCGCGCGCCGAGGCGGGCAGCCCGTCGCCGTTGCCAACCAGCTCTGGCAGCGCCTCGATCGCTGCCTGCCGCTCGGCCGGGGAGAGGTTCTTCCACCACGCGGCCCGGTCCTGCGGGCTGACCGGTTCCGGAATCGAGAGGGCAAGCACCTGGGCGAGGAAGGACAGACTCGCCCAGTGCGCGTCGTCGAACTCGGCAGCCTCCAGTGCTGCGGCGAGATCCTCCTCGCTCTCGGTCACCCGCTGCTCGAACGCGAGTTGCGCCGCCGCGAGCGCTGCGTAGCTGACGCTCAGGGTTGCCGCCCGCAGCCGCAGGTCGTCCTGGGCATCCTCGTCCGACGCGTCCGAGACGGCGACATCTTCGATGAGCTGCACACGCAGCGTGTCGAGATTCGCGCTGGTCTCCGACAGTTCCTGCCAGTCGGCCAGGTGGCCACGGCGCTGTTCGGCGAAGACCTCGACGGCGCCGCCCACTCCGCGCAGCACCTGCGCCGCGCCCGCATGCTCAGCCGCAGCGTTGGAGATGCGCTGCTGGTGGGTCAGGAACGCCAGCCCGATCCAGGAATCGCCCAGATCGGACAGACGCGAGGCCGTCTCAGCGGCCGACTCGCACTGGTCCGCCTGGGTGGCCAGGCCCAGGGCGACCTGCTCGCACTGGCTGGGGTCGCCGTCCGGCTCGGGCAGGAGAACCACGGCCTCCGGAACCATGACCGTGCTCACGAGGCCGGGGTCCGCATCCGCAGCACCGTCCGGCCCGGCGACACCTGCACGAGTGCCAGCGTGGCGCCCTCCCGGTCGGCCAGCACCCGGGGCAGGCCGGCCGGGGGGAGGAGCACCTGCCAGCCATTTGCCCGCAAGGTCGCGGCCGCGGAGGCGAGTGCCTCCGAACCGATCCCGGTGGTGGCAGTCACGGTGCTCTCCCGCTGCTCGTCGCGACCATCGCCCACCCACCGGTGCTGCGCCTGCGCTGGTACGCCCGGCAGGAGCGCCTCCCACAGCGCCTGGACGTCCCGGTCGATCTCCTCGGCGGATCTGGCAGGCACGGCGGTCGAGGCGGCTGCACGAGGTGGTTCCGGCGCGTCCACGATCGCGAGGTCGACATCCCGGTGGCGCTGACGTACCACCGACCAGAACGGGTCCCCGGAGATCGGTGTCGATGAAGTCCCAGTCACGAGCCCTAGCCTGTCAGCCAGGACCCGTCGATGGCATGGTGCGAACTCCCCATTTCCTTCACGGTGCCTCCCCATTCACCCTGCTCGCCCTCACACTCACCCAGTAGCGTTGATCTATGGACTTCCGCCGCATCGAGGGGCTTCCCCCGTACGTCTTCACGATCATCGACTCCCTCAAGCTCGAGGCACGTCGAGCCGGTCGGGACGTGGTGGACCTCGGCTTCGGGAACCCGGACCTGCCCAGCCCGGAGATCGCCGTCGAGAAGCTCGCCGAGGCAGCCCGCAACACCCGCAACCACCGCTACTCATCCTCCCGCGGTATCCCGAACCTGCGGCTGGCGGTCGCGAATCACTACAACCGCCGGTTCGGTGTGACGCTCGACCCGGAGTCCGAGGTACTGACGACGATCGGTGCCAAGGAAGGTTTCAGCCACCTGATGTGGGTGCTGCTGCAGGCCGGGGATGCCGCGATCGTGCCTACCCCCAGCTACCCGATCCACATCTGGGGCCCGTACTTCGCCGGGGCGGACGCCCGGCAGGTGCCCATCGGTGACGGCACCGACGGCGCCGGGTACATCGACCGGGTGATGGAAGCCTGGGAGCTCGGCTGGCCCAAGCCGCGTGTGATCGTGCTGTCCTTCCCGCACAACCCGACCACGTCCACCGTGGAGTTGGCGGACCTGCAACGCCTCGTGGACTGGGCCCGCGAACGGGACGTGGTGCTCGTGCACGACCTCGCCTACGCCGACATGTGCTTCGACGGGTGGCAGCCTCCTTCGCTGATGCAGTGCGAGGGCGGCAAGGAAGTTGGCGTCGAGCTGTACTCGATGACCAAGTCGTACTCGATGGCCGGCTGGCGGGTGGCGTTCCTCGTGGGCCGCAAGGACGTCATCAAGGCTCTCGTGCAGCTGAAGAGTTACCTCGACTACGGCACGTTCCAGCCGATCCAGATCGCGGCGACCGTCACCCTGAACGAGGCCACCGAGTACCCGGCCGAGCTGAGCGGCATCTACCAGTCCCGGCGCGACACCCTCTACGACGGGTTGCAGCGCGTGGGCTGGGACATCCTCAAACCGAAGGGAACCATGTTTGCCTGGGCGCGCATCCCCGAGCCCTATCAGGAGATGGATTCCATCGAGTTCGCCCGGCACCTGGTCACCGAGTGCGACGTCGCCGTCTCCCCGGGCGTCGGGTTCGGACCGGGCGGGGAGGGGTACGTGCGGTTCGCTCTCATCGAGAACGAGCAGCGCATCGGGCAGGCGGTGCGCAACATCCGGCGGGGGCTGACGAGGCTGACCACCGGGTAGTCGCCGCGTACGCTCGTGCCATGCCCACTGCGCTCGTCACCGGAGCCTCCTCCGGCATCGGACTGACCTTCGCCCGCCACCTCGCCCAGCGTGGCCTGCACCTCGTGCTGGTGGCCCGCAGCGCCGACCGGCTGGAGGTGGTGGCTGCCGAGTGCCGGGCCCTCGGGGCGCCCGAGGTGGAGGTACTCCCGGCCGACCTGGGGAGCGAGGCCGGGATCACCGCGGTGTGTGAGCGACTGCGTGGCGAGGACGTGCATACGCTCGTCAACAATGCTGGCCTGTCCATCGGCGCACCCTTCGCCGAGGCCACCGAGGAAGCTCTGAGCCACCAGCTCACCGTCAACGTCGAGGCCGTGCTGCGGCTGACCCGCGCCGCCGTGCCCGGGATGACCGAGCGCGGCAGCGGCGCGATCATCAACGTCGCCTCCATCGCAGCCCTGTTGCCCGGCCGGGGGAGTACATACTCGGCGTCGAAGGCGTGGGTGCTGCAGTTCACCGAAGGTCTGGCGATGAACCTCGCCGGCACCGGTGTGCGCGTGCAGGCGCTCTGCCCGGGCTTCGTGCGCACCGAGTTCCACGACGCCGCCGGTATCGACATGAGCCGCACCCCCGACTGGATGTACATCGACGCCGACCACCTCGTGGCCACCTCCCTGCGCGACCTCGGCCGCGGCAAGGTCGTCAGCGTGCCCGGTGCGCTCTACGCGGGCATCGCCGTGGTCGCCAAGCTCGCGCCACGCAGCGTGATCCGCCGGCTCGCCGCCGGGATCAAGTCCCGGGGGAGGGACTGATGGCCGACGGCGCAGCCTCAGCAGACGTGGACGTCGCCTCGGGAGGCCGCTCCCACGACCTACGGAAGGCGCCAGGCGCCGGCCACGCACCGGACGCCGTCGGGAAACCTGCTCCCCGCCAGATCGGGGCACGCACCTTCGACTTCGCCCGCCGAACAGCCGTGATGGCGATCGTGAACCGGACCCCGGACTCCTTCTACGACGGCGGACGCACCTTTGCGCTGCGGGCTGCGGTGGACGCGTGCCTGGCCGCCGTTGCCGACGGCGCGGACTGGGTGGACATCGGCGGGATGGCCTTCTCCCCGGACACCCCCGAGGTGAGCGCCGCGGAGGAACTGGACCGGGTGCTCGGCGTGATCGAGGCGGTGCGCGCCGCCAGCGACGTGGTGATCTCGGTGGACACCCAGCGGCCCGAGGTGGCACGGGCCTGCGTGCTCGCCGGGGCAGACGTGGTCAACGACACCACCGGGCTGCGAACCGACGGTATGGCGCAGGCTGTGGCCGAGACCGGGGCGAGTGTGGTGATCGCGCACTCGATCGCGCAGCCGCACCGCCACCATCGACGTCCGGAATATGGCGACGTGGTCGGCGAGGTGGCGGCGTTCCTCAGCTCACAGGTGCAGGTGGCGCTCGCGGCCGGGGTGCCGGCCGAGCGGATCATCATCGACCCGGGGCACGACCTGAACAAGAACACGCGGCACTCGCTGGAACTGGTGCGCCGACTCGAGGAGATCACCGCGCTCGGGTATCCGACGCTGGTGGCGCTCTCGAACAAGGACTTCGTGGGGGAGACGCTGAACCGGGAGCGCCCGGAGCGGTTGTGGGGAACCCTCGCGGCCACTGTCATGTGCATCGAACGCGGGGCGCGGATCGTGCGCGCCCACGAGGTGGCGGCCACCGTGGATGCGGCGCGGATGGCCGAGGCGGTGCTGGGGCTGCGGGAGCCTGCCTACCTGCGGCACAACGTGTCATGAGCGCGTTCACGGAGGAGGAACTGCTCGCCGCCTACTCGGTGGCCGATCGGGACGAGGCGCACCTGCGGGCGAACATGATCGCCAGTATCGACGGCGCTGCCACCCATGCGGGACTCTCCGGCGGGCTGAACAGCCCCGCCGACAAGCAGGTGTTCGACCTGCTGCGGCGCCTGGCGGACGTGGTGATCGTCGGGGCCGGGACGCTGCGCGCCGAGGGGTACGGGGGACTGCGCCTGGGCGAGGTAGACGTGGCCTGGCGCCGCGAGCGCGGGCTGGCCGATCACCCGGTGCTGGCGATCGTCTCCTCCCGGCTCGCGCTGGACCCTGGCTCAGCGCTGTTCACTGAGGCACCTCAGCGTCCGCTCGTGCTGACACACGGGGAGAGCCCCGGCCGGCAGCAGGCCGCGCTCGCGGAGGTTGCGGAGGTCGTGCTCTGCGGGCAGGGCGCGGTGGACCCGGTGCGGATGCGGGCCGAGCTCGTTGATCGTGGACTGACGCAGATGCTGTGCGAAGGCGGCCCGCACTTGCTCGGCACCCTCGCCGCCGCGGACGTGCTGGACGAGTTGTGCCTGACCCTCAGCCCGCTGCTGGAAGGCGGGGATGGCCTGCGCCTGACACGGGACGCGCCGCTCGTGCACCGGCCGATGCGCCTGGCCGGGATGCTGCGGGCGCAGGACATGCTGTTCTTGCGGTATCGGTGCTGAGCGCCGCGTGCGGTGAGGAGCATCCCGCGCGAGGGTGGCCTCAGTGTCGTTGCGAATGCGCTGTTCGACACTCAGACCGCCCGCGTTGCGGGTTTCGCATGCACCCGTCTGGCCGCGACCGATCACGCGAGCGGCAGCCCGGACCCCGCCTGAGCCCGCTCGTCGTGGAGATCGATGACCTGCTGCTCGACCGCGTCCGGGGCGGGCCCGCCGGTGGAGACGAGGGTGCAGGTGGCGTGGCCCTCGCTGGCGGAGGCATATTTCTGTAGCCACGGGTTCACGATGTGCCCGAACCGCTCGTACGGATACGTCACGGTCAGGGCCCGGTGCCCCACGCGCCAGGGCTTCGGCGTCAGACGTGCCCGGTAGGTCTCGTGGGTCGCGCACAGGGTCACGTACAGCGGGTCCGAGTCCAGCTCGCGCAGCAGCTGCTCGGCCTCCGGACTGCCGGGATGCAACCGGGCCCCGGTGACGATCACCCGCAGTCCCGCGGCCGTCCGATAGGTCCGGAATCCCCAGTGTGGATGCCGGGCCGCCACTGCCTCGATCGTCGCCAGAGCCGCCGCACCTGCTCCCGTGGCGACAGTGGGTGCCGTGTGCGGGGCAGTGCGGGACGGCGTGCCATGCGGGTAGGGCGCTGGAGTGGCGATCAGATCGGATGTGGACCGTCGTCCGAACAGCCGGGCGAAGAAGCCACGCTTCGGCTCCGCGGTGGGCCCGCCCTGCCGAGGCGTACGGTCGTGCCGGGGTCGTCGGTCCTGCCGCATGCCCCGACCGGACGGAAGATCGACATCGGCGATCAGCACCGCGTCGGTGTTGAGCACCTCGGCGCCGTACCGGTTCCGGGTGATCGCGGCGATCAACTCACCGTCACTCCCGGTGACCTCCATCAGGATTTCCTCCCGCAAGGGAACCCGGGGGTAGTACCCGCCGCGGGCCAGCTCCCGCCCGGCACGAACCGCCGCAGCCGCCTCTTCCAGGCGCCGCCGGGCAACCTGCGCCGCCTCAGTGAGCGACGAGGTGGACCACCCGTGGAGGGTGAGGAAGAACTCCTTGCCGTCCGGGGAGTGCACCTCGCCGGTGGCGTCGGTCCAGAACCGAGGCAGGGGCTTCATGCCTGCACCCTACGGTCGCGAACGCCCCGCAACCAGCGGTCTGCGAACCAGACGGCCACGAACAGCACTGAGAAGAGCAGGAGGACCCCCAGGCAGGTGATCGCCACCGCGGGCCACCCCTCGGCCCGGAAGTTGACGAACGGGTAGGGGAACCAATCCGTGATCCCGCCGACGATGAGGGTCGCCGCGAGCCAGAGAACCGGCCACACCGTTGCGCCGACCACGGCCAGGACGTCGACCCGTGACCGTGGACCCACCAGCAGCCACCCCGCCACGCACAACACCGGCACGACCACGTGCAACATCGTGTCCGCGACGAACGACCAGCCGCTCAGATCCAGCAGTGGCCGGAGCAGGAAGAAATGCACCAACCCGGTCACCGTGATCCCGACCACGCCGGCGAGTCGCACGATCCGGAACACCCGTCCATCGCGCTGCGGGTCCAGCCCGAGCATGACCGCCGAAACCGCGACGAGCACATTGCTCTGAATCGTGAAGTAGGAGATCAATCGCCACAGCCGGGTCCCGAGCGGCGGCACCTCCGTCGCGAGCAGCACCGCCGCACCGGAAGCGGAGAGCACCAGCTGCAGGGTCAGCGCGCTCAGGGCCACCACAGCGGTCACCACATGAACGCAGCGAGCGAGGGACACGAGCCCATCTCCTCCCCTGGCGACCACCCACCTGGATGCTGCCCCCATCGGGCCGCATGCGCGTGGCTACAGTGTCACGCTCGATCCTAGACGGACCCGGGCGCACTGATGCGGAAGGTCCTGGGTGCGCAGGACACCCTGTGCCCGAGGAGTTCGCCCGGACCTGCGCCAAGAAAGATGTCATGGAAGAAAGAAAGATAGTAATCTTCCTCAATGGCGCTCAACATCAAGGATCCGGAGACGGACCGGCTTGCCCGAGAGCTCGCCGACCGGATGGGGGTGTCCATCACGGCCGCCCTCAAGGCTGCACTCACCGACAGGCTCGCGCGCACGACTCCGAAGGTAGACGTGGTCTATACCAGCCTCGTCGCCGTCGGTGAGCGAGGGAGGGCGCGAGCGGTGCTGGACGATCGTCCTGTCGATCAGATCATCACGTATGACGACCACGGTCTGCCGGCGTGATCGCCGTTGACACCTCGGCACTGGTCACCATCGTTCTGGGGGAGCCCGAGCTCGAACGATTCGCCGCGATCATGGCCAGCAGACCGTGCGTGGTGAGCACTTCCAGCATCACCGAGGCAGCGCTGGTGGTCCAGACACGCCAGGGACCGGACGCCGTCGAGGATCTGCGGCGAGTGCTTCAGCAGGCGAAGGTCGAGATCGCCCCGGTGGACGAGGAGCAGGCGTGGTCGGCCCACGCTGCCTGGCAGCGGTTCGGCAAGGGAAGGCATCCTGCCGGGCTCAACTACGGTGACTGCTTCTCCTATGCTCTGGCGAAGACTCGCGCGGTACCCCTGCTCTACCAGGGGGAGGGCTTCACGCAGACCGACATCGAGCCGGCGCGCTGACGCCGGACTGTACTGACAGCAGGCCTTGCTGGCACCAGGCCTGGAGCAGTCCAGTTGCGGCAGCGAGAGATGTCGGCCGTCGCCGCCGACGCGCGGCTGGGGTAGGGCCCATGACCACTAGGATCGAGTCTATGACCCACATCCTCTCGGCCGTGGCGTGGCCCTACGCCAACGGCCCCCGGCACATCGGTCACGTTGCAGGTTTCGGCGTCCCCTCGGACGTTTTCAGCCGGCACATGCGGATGGCGGGTCACGACGTGCTGATGATCTCCGGCACCGATGAGCACGGCACCCCGATCCTGGTGCAGGCCGAACAAGAAGGCGTCTCCCCGCAGGAGCTCGCGGACCGCTACAACCGGGTGATCGTGGAAGACCTCACCTCCCTGGGGCTGTCCTACGACCTGTTCACCCGTACCACCACGCGCAACCACTACGCCGTCGTGCAGGAGATGTTCCGCACGGTGCACAAGAACGGGTACATGGTGGAGAAGACCACCATGGGTGCCATCTCGCCGTCGACCGGGCGCACCCTGCCGGACCGCTTCATCGAGGGCACCTGCCCGATCTGCGGCTACGACGGCGCCCGGGGTGACCAGTGCGACAACTGCGGAAACCAGCTCGACCCGATCGACCTGAAGAACCCGCGCAGCCGCATCAACGGCGAGACGCCGAAGTTCGTCGAGTCCAACCACTTCTTCCTTGACCTGCCCGCCTTCGTGGACGCCCTCGCCTCCTGGCTGGAGACCCGCAACGGGTGGCGCCCGAACGTGCTGAACTTCAGCCGCAACCTCCTCGAGGACGTACGTCCCCGAGCCATGACGCGCGACATCGACTGGGGCATCCCGGTGCCGCTGCCGGGCTGGGAGGACAACCCCAGCAAGCGGCTGTACGTCTGGTTCGACGCCGTGATCGGCTACCTGTCCTCCTCGATCGAGTGGGCTCGGCGCCAGGGCACCCCGGAGGCCTGGCGGGACTGGTGGACCAACCCCGACGCGCGCTCGTACTACTTCATGGGTAAGGACAACATCACCTTCCACTCCCAGATCTGGCCGGCCGAGCTGCTGGCCTACGACGGCGGAGGCTCGCGTGGGGGAGAACCTGGCACTTTTGGTTCGCTCCAGCTGCCGACCGAGGTGGTGAGCTCGGAGTTCCTGAACGTGGAGGGTCAGAAGTTCTCCTCCTCCCGTGGCGTGGTCATCTATGTGCGCGACATGCTCGCCCGCTATCAGCCGGACGCCTTCCGCTACTACGTGGCGGCCGCTGGCCCCGAGAACCAAGACGTCGACTTCACGTGGGAGTCGTTCCTGAGCCGCACCAATGACGAGCTGGTGGCCGGCTGGGGCAACCTGGTCAACCGCACGGCGAGCATGGTGGCGAAGAACTTCGGTGAGATCCCGTCGGCGGGCGAGCTCGCCGACGTTGACCGGGACATCCTCGCGAGCACGAACAAGGCCTTCGCCACGGTCGGGTCCGCGATCGAGGCGAACCGGCAGCGGCATGCCATCTCGGAGGCGATGCGAACCGTCGCCGAGGTGAACCGGTACGTGTCCGAGACCCAGCCCTGGAAACTGAAGACCGACCCGGAGCGCCTGGCCACCGTGCTGCACACCACCACCCAGGCGGTCAGCGACTGCAATACGCTGCTCGCCCCGTTCCTGCCGCACTCCGCCCAGGACGTGCACACCACCTTGGGGGGTAGCGGGACCTTCGCTCCGCAGCCGCGGATCGAGGAGGTCACCGATCTGGACGACGACTCCCGCCACTACCCGGTGATCACGGGGGACTACCGAGGTGAGTCCGGTTTCCCCGCGTGGGAGTCACGGCCCGTCGCGCCCGGAACTCCGATCGCCAAACCGACCCCGGTGTTCACCAAGCTGGACGACTCGATCGTCACCGAGGAGCTGGAGCGGCTGCGCGAGAAGGCCGATGGCGCGTAAGCGCGAGAAGGGCTTCCCGCCCGCTCCCGAACCGCTTCCGATCGCCGTGGTGGACAACCACACCCATCTGGAGTCCATCGCTGGCATCCTTCCCGACGACGTCCCCGACCCTGGTCTGACTGGTCACCTCGAGCAGGCCCGCGCGGTAGGGGTGACGGCGATGGTGCAGATCGGTTGCGATCTGGACTCTGCCCGTTGGAGCGTGCACGCAGCCCAGCAGCATCCCGAGCTCGTTGCCGGGGTGGCGATCCACCCGAACGAGGCCGTCCTGCACGCAGGCGTCCGAGAGGTGGCCCCCGATGGTCTGGAGCCAGATCCGCAGGCCCGGCACGAGAAGAGCTTGGATGAGGCTATCGCCGAGATCGCCGAGCTGGCCCGGGTAGATCGAGTACGCACGGTGGGGGAGAGCGGGCTGGACTACTTCCGCGCCGGTGAGCAGGGACGTGCGGCCCAGCGGGAAGCCTTCCGCGCGCACATCGCACTCGCCAAAGAGCTGGACCTGCCGCTGCAGATCCACGACCGGGAGGCACATGAAGATGTGCTTGAGGTGTTGAAGCAGGACGGTGCGCCGCGGCGTACCGTGTTCCACTGCTTCTCGGGGGACGCCGAGATGGCCGCTGAGTGCGTGCGGCGCGGCTACTACCTCTCGTTCTCCGGCACCGTCACCTTCAAAGCGGCCGAGGAGCTCCGCTCGGCAGCGATGCTTGCGCCGGCTGAGCAACTGCTCGTGGAGACGGACGCGCCGTACCTGACCCCACATCCCTATCGAGGGCGGCCCAACGCCCCGTACCTGGCCGCGCACACGCTACGGGTGCTCGCCGAGGTGCGTCAGGAGAGCCTGGAGAGGCTCTGCGAGAGTGTCCGGACGACGTCGGAACAGCTCTACGGACCCTGGTGAAGCAGGTGAGCCGGTCGTGACACATCCCACGATGCGGGCAAGATCCGACCCGGAATCTGGCATATCAGGTCACGAATCGGTTACGGTCAGGGAGCGACCCATCCCTCCTGGGCCGCTCAAGGCAAGAACAGGACCCCTCCCCGTGCCCCAGAGCAACACCACGTCCCGCCACCGCGCAGACGCCCCAGTCACCACCACCCTGCCCCGTCCCATCCGTCGTGCGATCGGCGCTGCCGGTCTTGCCGTCGTCCTGGCGGGCTCGCTCGCGTTTGCGGCGACGCAGTCCTCCTCCGGCGACAACATGGCTGAGCAGGCGAGTCTGGCCGGTGCCGGGCAGTACAGCGTCGACCGGACCGACTACTGGAACCAGGTTTCCCGTGGCGGGGACAGTGCGCGCGAGGCGCTGAACGAGGCGGGGGAGTCTGTCTCCTTCACCGTGACTGTCGATGATCGCGAGGTGGACATCACCTCCAACGCGCGGACACTGGCCGACGCTCTCATCGAGAACGGCATCGTCGTCGGTCTGGATGACAACGTCTCGGTCCCGATGAACAGCCTGCCCACCGAGGGCGCGGATGTGCAGATCGAACGCGTGGGCACCGTGTTCGGCACGGAGACCGAGACCCTCGAATACGAGACCATCGAACGCGAGACCTCCGCTCTGGAGCGGGGGGAGACGCGCACCGAGACCGAGGGCCGCGAGGGAGCACGGGTCATCGCGTACACCGCCGTGTACGAGGGCGGTGAGGAGATCTCCCGGACCACGACCGCCGAGATCCTGGTGTCGGCGCCGGTGGATGAGGTCATCCTCGTCGGCACGGCTGCGCCGCAGCCTGCCGCACCCTCCAGCTCGTCGAGTGCGTCGGATTCCGAGTCGGACTCCAGCGAGTCATCAGCGCCCAGCGGCAGTTACTCCGGGAGTGACCCGCGCTCCATCGCCCGCCAGATGGTCGAGGCACGTGGCTGGGGCAGCGATCAGTGGAGCTGCTTGGACTCCCTCTGGCAGCGCGAGAGCAACTGGAACCCCTACGCCCAGAACCCGACGTCGGGGGCCTACGGGATCCCCCAGTCGCTGCCTGGTTCGAAGATGGGCTCGGTTGCCTCGGACTGGCGAACCAATCCGGTCACCCAGATCACGTGGGGCCTGAACTACATCTCCGGCCGGTACGGCACCCCCTGTGGTGCCTGGGGCCACTCCCAGTCTGTGGGCTGGTACTGAGCCGGGAGTGACCGCGTCCGGACGACCGAGCGTGGCGCGCGGCAGCACCACGTGCGCAGGCTCACAGCCGCCCGCCTCGACCACTGCATAACGATTGGGTTACATTCGACAGGTCGCGGGCCCTGGTGAGGGTGCTGATCTGCGCCTCCTGCCCGACAGCGGCGCCTGTGTGCCGCTGAACGTCTGAAACCCCCTCCCCCTCCAGAGGATGTCTTGTGTCTTTCTTCCGCCGCACCGCCGAGCCCAGCCCCGCCGATCCCGGGGAGTCCTGGGACGTGCCAGAGACCGAGGCGCAGCCATCGCCCCCCGCTCACGGCCGTCGCCGACGGGTGATCGTGGGAAGCGTCGCTGCGGTCGCGCTCGTGCTCGGCGGCTCCACCGCCGCGATCGCCGCCGCGCACAAGTCCGTCGAGATCGACCTGGACGGCCAGACCTACAGCCACAGCACCTTCGCCGGGGACGTCGACGGACTGCTCGATGAAGCCGGTATCGACCTCGGCCCCCACGATGAGGTCGTGCCCGGCGTCGACGAGCGCCTGACCGACAACGCCGAGATCGTCGTCCGGACCGCCCAGCAGCTGACGATCACCGAGGGAGGCCAGGAACGAACCATCTGGACCACTGCCCTCTCCGCAGCCGGTGCGCTCCAGGATCTGGCCGCCACGGGGCGCGAGGCATCAGTGGTGGCGTCCCGGTCTTCCGACGGGCGAGCCGACCTCGACCTTCCGCTGGCGGTCGATGGCGAGATCGTCATCGCCGTCGACGGGGAGGAACGCACCGTGAACGCCGACGGCGCCGTCTCCCTCGCCGAGGTGCTGCTACGCGCTGAGGTCGAGCTCGCAGCGCAGGACGACGCCACGGTCACCAGCGCCGACGGTGACGTCCTCGTCACGGTGACCCGCCGGTCGACCGAGACCGAGACGCAGACCGAGGTCATCGAGCACGAGTCCGCCGAACGTGGAACCGATGAGCTCTACGTCGGCCAGTCCCGGGTGGTGCAGGACGGTCAGGACGGTGAACGCACGCTGGAGATCGTCAACCAGCTCGTCAACGGCGAGGTGGTCAGCACCAAGGTGACCTCCGACGAGGTCACGACCGAACCGGTCACCGAGATTACCGAGGTCGGGACTGCCGAACGCCCCGCCCCGGAGCCCACCACGTCCAGCAGCTCGGGCAGCTCCAGCTCCTCGGGTTCCTCTGGTGGGTCGAGCTCGGCCGGCAGTGGCGTATGGGCGGCTCTGGCTCAGTGCGAGTCCGGTGGCAACCCGCAGATCGTCAGCTCCAACGGCCTCTACTACGGGCTGTACCAGTTCTCGCTGAGCACCTGGCAGTCGGTGGGCGGTTCAGGCTTGCCGACCGAGGCGTCCGCAGCCGAGCAGACTCAGCGCGCCCAGGCGCTGCAGGCCCGCTCCGGTTGGGGGCAGTGGCCTCACTGCGCCGCCCAGCTCGGTCTCCTCTGAGCCCAGTCCACTCCAGAAATCGCTCGTCGATCTGGCTGCTCACGAGCAGCCAGATCGACGAGCGATTTCAGGTACCGCTGGCGAAGAGGCGAGGGTGGCAGCCAGATCGACGAGCGATTTCAGGTACCGCTGGCGAAGAGGCGAGGGTGGCAGCCAGATCGACGAGCGATTTCTGGGGGAGTGGGTACGAGCGTCGCGACCGACCTTCACGCGGCCGACTAGGCTCGCCCCGTGACCACCCCCAACCCGGCCGGCGAGACCGTCCACCTGCTGACAGCCTCCGACATCCGGGCCCTGGCGTCGCGCCTGGGAATCCGTCCTACCAAGACGCTCGGTCAGAACTTCGTCACCGACGGCGGCACGGTCCGCCGCATCGTGCGCACGGCCGGTGTGACGCCATCGGACACCGTGCTGGAGGTGGGCCCGGGGCTGGGCTCGTTGACACTTGGACTCCTGGAGACCGGGGCACGGGTGATCGCCGTGGAGATCGACCCCACCCTCGCCCGCGCCCTCCCCGGTACTGTCGCCGAGCACGCACCGGTCGCCGCGCAGCGGCTCACCGTCGTGACCGCTGACGCCATGCAGGTGACCGAGCTCCCGGCCGTTCCGACCCGTCTGGTGGCCAATCTGCCCTACAACGTGGCCGTGCCGGTCCTGCTGCACCTGCTGGAACGGTTCGAATCCCTGACCGAGGTACTCGTCATGGTGCAGGCCGAGGTGGCCGACCGGCTGGTCGCCGGCCCCGGATCGCGCACCTACGGCATTCCCTCCGCCAAAGCCGCCTGGTACGCGGCCGCCACGCGTGCCGGGTCGATCGGCCGCACCGTGTTCTGGCCGGTGCCGAACGTGGATTCCGCGCTGGTGCGGATGGTCCGCCGTGACCCGCCGGCGGTGGCGGTGAGCCGGGTGGCAACCTTCGCCTGCATCGATGCTGCCTTCTCCCAGCGTCGCAAGACGCTACGCTCGGCGCTGTCCGGGTGGGCCGGATCGGCGACACTCGCCGAGCAGACGTTGCGGGAGGCAGGGGTGGACCCGAGGACCCGAGGTGAGCGCCTCGACATCGCCCAGTTCGCTGCGGTGGCCGCTGCCCGTGGTGCCGTGCGCGAGGCAGAGCGGTGAGCGAGCCGATCGGTGAGGCGGCGGCCGCCGGCGCCGTGCATGTGCGTGCCCCCGGCAAGATCAACCTCGTGCTGAAGGTCGGTCCGCTCGCCGACGACGGATATCACCCCCTGGCCACCGTCTTCCAGGCTGTCTCGCTGTATGAGGACGTGATCGCCACCCCGGCCGAGGAGATCGAGATCTCCGTGACCGGTCGTCACGCCGAGAAGGTGCCGACGGACGAGTCCAACCTCGCCCACCGGGCCGCTGCGCTGCTCGCCGAGGCGACGGGCACCGCTGAAGGTGTGCACCTGCGCATCACCAAGAACGTCCCCACCGCGGGCGGGATGGCCGGTGGATCGGCCGACGCCGCCGCCGCGCTGCTCGCCTGTGACCTGCTCTGGGAGACCGGACTGGCGCGCGAGGAGCTGGGGCACCTGGCCGCCGAGCTGGGCGCGGACGTGCCGTTCGCTCTCACGGGCCAGACCGCCCTCGGCCGCGGCCGAGGGGACGAGCTCACCCCGGCACTGGCACGGGGCCGCTTTCACTGGGTGCTGGCACTCTTCGATGAGGGGCTGTCCACGCCGGAGGTCTTCTCCACCTGGGACCGGCTCGCCGTCGCGCAGGAATCGTCGCGGAACGCCGCAACGCGTCCGGCGGACCCAGTGCCAGAGCCGCTGGACGTGGGTGAGGAAGTCATGCAGGCGCTCGTCTCCGGCCAACCTCACCGCCTCGCCGAGGTTCTCGTCAACGACCTCACCGTCGCGGCCACCGAACTGCGCCCCGCCGTCGGAATCGTGCAGGAGCAGTCGCTCGCAGCCGGCGGGCTGGCCGCTGTGGTCTCCGGTTCCGGGCCGACCGTGGCCACACTCGCCGCAGATCACGCCAGCGCGCTGGAACTGGCCTCGCAGCTGCGGAGCAAGCAGGTGGCAGACGAGGTGCTCGTTGTCACCAGTCCTGCCCCCGGGGCCAGGCTCGTCGAACCGGTCCGCGACAACGTGTAGGACGACGTCACTCAGGCGGCGTCGGTGCTGTCGCCCGACAACGCCGGTCCTACGCGTGCCGCCCGCACATTGCCGTCGGAGTCCTTCGTGTCCCGTGGGAGCACCGGCCATCGTCGCAGCAGAAGGTTGCGTAGTTCCGCGTCAGCCTGGTTGACCATCGAGGTCCATAGGAACGCGATCGTCAGCAGGCCCACTGCCACGGCCGTGATCAGCACCGCCGGCCACCGCAGGCCGGCGAAGAGCGTCGTCGATGCGGCAAAGATGTCCATCGGCACGGTCGAGAGGATCATCCACACGGGCCCAAGCACGAGGCCGATCCCGGCGAGAGCAGCCAGCACCTGCGCCATCGGCACCGACCGGTGCTCGGCGTAGGCTGCCAGCACGGTCGGCTCCGGTCTCGCCGCCTGCGGGTCGACCACGACGCGGTGCAGGTACCGGCGCTCAGCGGTGATCCCGGCGCCGGTGACCACGTTCCCGATGGCGGCTCCCGCGAGTACCGCCACGATCAGGGCCGCGAATCCCCACATGCCGAGGTCGACGAGTTGTTCGGTCCCGTCGTCGAGTGTGGCTCGCGGGCCGGCTGACCCGCCGGGCCAGCGCTCCGCATCCGGATGCGTCACCACGATCAGCGCCTGCAGCAGCAGCAGCGCCGCACCTGCAAGCGCCCCGGCCACGCCGGTGATCCGCGATCCGATCCGCACGCGCGGATCTCTCCCGGTGTTCCCTGCTGCGGGCAGCACTCCATGGCGCCGGGCGTGCGACCAGGCGGCCGTTTCGTCGGAGGTGGTCCAGTGCGCCGCGATCTGCTGGCGACGCTCCCGGTGCGCGGGGAGGGTCACGCGGTGGATGTGACGCAGCCCCGCAATCACCACAACGGTCAGCGCCCCGCAGGCGAGGCCGACGAGCAAGCCCTCGCCCCAGCCCTCGACCACGGCGTACCCGATGAGCATGAGCGCGAAGAGGCCGAACACGCCGATCGTCATGATGAGGAACCCGATGATCGGCATGTTCTCCGTCACCACCCGTTCGACCTGCAGCGGCGCCGGCACCGCCTCCCGCGAGGCGCCATTGCGGGCAGCCGTCACCAGCGCATGGGAGGTCGAGATCCGCTGGACCGCCAGGGCCAGGCATACCAGTGCGCCCACCAGGTAGCCGAGTATCAGCAGTACGAGCAGGCTCAGCCGGGTGGTCTGGTCCACGGCATCCACGACGGCGCTGCTCACCTCCCCTCCCATGCCCAGGTCGTAGAGCGCGTCCCAGAGGATTCCCTCCTCGGCGAGCAGACCCGACGCGAAGACCGCGCCGAAGGCCGCCAGCAACCCTGCTGCCATCGGGACCAGCGTGCGGCGCGCGTCCCGCGCGATCGTGCCGGCCAGACCCAGGGGGTATTCACGCCAGTGGTGAGTGCTCACCGGGGTCTCAGACATGCTCACTCAACTCCAGCCACTGCTCTTCCAGTTCCTCCTGCTCGCGCTGCAGGGCCCGGATGCCCTCCATCTGCTTCGCCAGTCCCTCGTAGTCGGACTGGTCGTGGTCGGCCAGGGCGGTCTGCCGCTTGCCGATCTCGGTGGATACCTTCTCCATCCGCCGCTCCACGGAGGTGAGCTTCTTCTGCGCGGCCCGCAGTTCTGCCCCGCTCAGACCCGGCTGTGCCTGAGTCGGGGAGTCCGTGAGCGCTGCAGACCTCGCTCCCGAGCCAGAGCTGTGACGCTGCTGCTCGTGCCGCAGCCGCAGGTACTCGTCCACCCCGCCGGGTAGGTGACGCAGGCGCCGGTCGAAGATCCCGTACTGCTGATCGGTGACGCGCTCGAGGAAGTAGCGGTCGTGCGAGACCACGATGAGTGTGCCCGCCCACGAGTCCAGAAGGTCCTCCATGGCCGCGAGCATGTCGGTGTCGAGGTCGTTCGTCGGCTCGTCCAGGATCAGCACGTTCGGCTGGTCGAGGAGGATCAGCAACAGCTGAAGCCGGCGCTGCTGCCCACCGGAGAGGTCCTTGACCGGTGTCGACAACTGCGCGGAGGCGAAGCCCATCCGTTCCAGCAGCTGACCCGGCGTCAGCTCTGCCGCCTTCGAGCCCGTACCGAGGGTGTAGCTGGTGCGCAGCCGTCCGATCACCGTGCGGACCGGCTCGTCCAGGTGCGGATCCAACTCATCCATACGCTGGGTCAGTGTGGCCACCTTGACCGTCTTGCCGCGCTTGACCCGGCCGGTGCTGGGTTGCACAGCGCCGGAGATCAGCCCAAGCAGCGTCGACTTGCCGGCTCCGTTCACCCCGAGGATGCCGGTGCGTTCGCCGGGGGCGATGCGCCACTCCACGTCGCGCAGCACCTCATGGTCGCCGTAGGCCACGGAGACGTCCAGCAGGTCCACCACATCTTTGCCGAGCCGTGCCACGGCGAGCGACTGAAGTGTGGTCGGGTCACGAATCTCGGGCACATCGGCGATGAGGGCGTTCGCGGCGTCGATGCGGAACTTGGGCTTCGACGTCCGCGCGGGCGCACCGCGCCGCAGCCAGGCCAGTTCCTTGCGGGCGAGGTTCTGCCGCTTGGCCTCGATGGCGGCGGACTGCCGGTCCCGCTCGACGCGCTGCAGGATGTACGCCGCGTAGCCGCCGTCGAAGGGCTCCACGATCCGGTCGTGCACCTCCCAGGTGAGGGTGCACACCTCGTCGAGGAACCAGCGGTCGTGCGTCACGACCATCAGACCGCCGGAACTGGCCGACCACCGTCGCTTCAGGTGCTCGGCCAGCCAGGTGATCGCCTCCACGTCCAGATGGTTGGTCGGTTCGTCCAGGGCGAGCACGTCGTACTCACCAGCCAACAGCCGCGCCAGCGCCACTCGGCGGCGTTGCCCGCCGGAGAGTGAGCCCACGCGCCCTTCCCAGGGCACATCCGTCAGCAGCCCGTTGACGACGTCGCGCACCTTGGCATCGCGGGCCCACTCGTGCTCGGGGCCGTCGCCGACGACGGTGTGGGAGACCGTGTCCTCGTGATCGAGGGTGTCGGCCTGGTCGAGCACACCGATGGTGACCCCGCCACGTACGGTCACCCGCCCGGAGTCAGGCAGGAGACGGCCGGCGAGCATCGCCATCAGGGACGACTTGCCGTCGCCGTTGCGTCCGACGATGCCGATGCGGTCTCCCTCGTTGATCCCGAGGGAGACGGAGTCGAAAACGGTCTTGGTGGGGAAATCGAGATGCAGGGCTTCAGCCCCGAGAAGGTGCGCCATATCGCCTCATAGGCTACCGGCGTCGTGCGAGCCGGGTACCGCACCGAGCGGATGTCAGGGGGTGGAGCTAGCGTGATGACCACGATGACGACGGAGGTTGTGATGGACATCATTCTGCTGCCGGGACTGTGGTTGCCTGGTGCGATCTGGGACGAGACCGCAGCGCGGTTGCGAGAGCTTGGGCATCAGCCGATCACCCCCGCACTTCCAGGTGTGGACGACGGTGACCTGCACGCCACGTTGGAGAACCAGGTCTCCGAGGTGGTCGCTGCCGTGGACGCGGCGACGAGCCCGGTGGTCGTTGGGCATTCCGCAGCAGCGACGCTGGCGTGGCTGGCAGCGGATCGTCGCCCGGATGCGGTGTCCCAGGTGGTGATGATCGGAGGATTTCCCGCCGCGCAGGAATCGGCGTATGCGGACTTCTTCCCGGTGGCCGATGGTGTGATGCCCTTCCCGGGGTGGGAGCCCTTCGAAGGCCCGGACGCTGCCGATCTGGATGATGATGCTCGTTCCCGGCTGGAGGCGATCGCGGTCCCGGTACCGGCGGCCGTGGCTCAGGCCGAGGTGCGGTGGCACGACAAGCGCCGGTTCGACGTTCCCGTGATCGAGATCTGCCCGGAGTTCAGCCCCGAGGAGATGCGCGGATGGATCGACTCCGGCGACATCCCGGAGCTGGCGAGCGCTCATCACCTGGAAGCCGTCGACATCACGTCCGGTCATTGGCCGATGGTGACCAAGCCGGTGATTCTGGCCGAACTGCTCGCCGGCGTCAGTCCTCGAACTGGGTGAGCAGGCTGCGCAGGATGCGCGCCAGATCCTCGTCCTCGCCTGTGTCCAGCACGCCGAGAAGCTCGGCTTCCCGGCGCAGCAGGTCCTCCATCGCGGCGTCGACGACGTCCCGTCCCTGCGCGGTCAGCCGCACCCGGACCACGCGCCGGTCGGTCGCGTCCGCGGTGCGGACCACCAGGCCGTGCAGCACTAGCCGGTCGATGCGGTTGGTCATCGTGCCCGAGGAGACCAGCATCTGGGCGATGAGATTCCCCGGTGTCAGCTCGTAGGGCTCACCGGCACGCCGCAGCGCGGAGAGCACGTCGAACTCCCATACCTCAAGGCCGTGCCTGCTGAATGCCGAACGCCGGGCGAGGTCCAGGAGCCGGGATAGGCGGGAGATGCGCGAGAAGATCCGCAATGGCGCGACGTCGAGATCGGGGCGTTCGCGGACCCACGCCTCGACGATCCGGTCGACTTCATCCACCGCGGCCATGGATCGAGATTACTCGATATCGAGAGATCTGCTCGGACGTATCGCCTATGCCGGTGTCTGCCGCAGACCGATCCCGTTGGTCGGCGCGAACATTCGTCATCCGGCATCGCTGCCTCCCGTGTCGGGTACCGCTGCCTCCCGTGTCAGGCGTGGCCGTCCTCGGTCCTGTTCGGGGTGCGTCCACGGGGTCGCATCGCCGCGCGAGTGAGCCGGGGTTCGGCTTCCAGCGACTGCAGCCCGTTCCACGAGAGGTTGACCAGATGGGCGGCCACCTCGTGCTTCCCGGGTGCGCGGGCGTCGAGCCACCATTGGCCCGTCAGGGCGATCATCCCCACCAGCATCTGTGCATACATAGGCGCGGTTGCCGGATCGAGACCCTGGCGCTCGAACTGCGGTGCGAGCACCTCCTCCACCTGGGTGGCGACGTCGCCGATCAGGGAGGAGAACGTCCCGGTGGCCTGAGCAACGGGCGAGTCCCGGACGAGGATCCGGAACCCATCGGTGTTGGTCTCGATGTAGTCCAGCAGTGCCAGGGCGGTCCGTTCCACGATCACCCGTGGGTGGCCGCCCTCGCGCAGCGATCCGGTCAACGCGGTGAGCAGGATCGCGACCTCGCGGTCCACGATCACCGCATAGATGCCTTCCTTGCCCCCGAAGTGCTCATAGACGACAGGTTTCGAGACCCCGGCCCGGGCAGCGATCTCCTCCACGCTGGTGCCCTCGAAGCCCTTGTCGGCGAACAGCGGCCGGGAGACCTCCAGCAACTGCTCGCGGCGCTCGTGGCCGGTCATCCGGGTGCGGGTGACGCGTCGTGTGGGTTCGCTCACGCCTCCATCATGCCGTGCCATGGCAACGAGGTGGCAGTGCGGTACACCGCCCTGGGTCGCCGTGACGACCACTCCGGTGCCATCCGCCCGCACGTCGCAGGTATGCTCGCATGCGTCCCGCGCACCGGCGTGCGCGGGCATTCCGCCCTGGTGTAATGGCAGCACGCCGGCCTTTGGTGCCGTGTGGTCCGGGTTCGAATCCTGGGGGCGGAGCCCACCTCAATCAGATGTGGCTGCAGATGTGGATGCTCTGCCGGTGGTCGAATCCCGCTCCGGGTGCCTGCCACGGAATCGAGCGTCGCAGCGGGATTCGACCAGAGCGCGGACGCGGGCTGCGGGTCCCTGTTCAGCCGTTACAGTGGCCTGTGTGAGCCTGACGCCACCCGCTGCCGTGATCGTTCTTGCCGCAGGCCAGGGCACCCGGATGAAGTCCGCGACGCCGAAGGTCCTGCACCGTCTCGCCGGGCGTTCCCTGCTGGGGCACGTTCTCCATGCGGCGACCTCGCTGCGTCCGGAGCGACTCGCCGTCGTGGTCCGCCACGAGCGCGATCTGGTGGCCGCGCACGCACGTGAGCTGGAGCCCTCGGTGCTGATCGCCGACCAGGACGAGGTGCCCGGTACCGGTCGCGCCGTCGAGTGCGCTCTCTTGGCGCTGGACGCTGCCGTGCAGTCCGAACACCTCGCCGAGCGGGACGAGCGTGCTCCGCTTGCGGCGGCCGATGGCGGGATCGCGGGGCCCGTGGTGATCCTCTCCGGGGACGTGCCGCTGCTGGATGGCCCGACATTGGGCTCGCTGGTGCAGTCCCACCAGGACGAGGGCAACGCCATCACCGTGCTCACCACCGTCCTCGACGACGCCACGGGGTATGGCCGGGTCGTACGCGACGAGAATGACCAGATCGCCAAGATCGTCGAACACCGGGACGCCACCGAGGCCGAGCGTGCGATCAAGGAGATGAACTCCGGTGTGTACGTGATGGACTCCGGTGTGCTGCGGTCGGCGCTGGCCGAGGTCGACCGCGCCAACGATCAGGGCGAGGTGTACCTCACGGACGTCATCGCTCTCGCCCGCCGCCGGGGTGGCGACGTGCGAGCGGTTGTCACCGCGGACCCGACACTCGTCGAGGGAGTCAACGACCGAGTGCAGCTGGCCGCCCTCGGCGCCGAGCTGAATCGCCGCATCGTCACCGACTGGATGCGTGCCGGGGTGACGGTGGTCGATCCTGGGACCACCTGGATCGACGGCGATGTCCAGCTCTCCCCGGACGTCACCATCCTGCCCGGCACCCAGCTTCACGGAACGACCACCGTGGGCACCGGCAGCGTCATCGGCCCTGACACCACGCTCACCGACGTCGCGATCGGCGAGAACTCGACCGTCACCCGCACCCATGGCACCGGCGGGCAGATCGGGAACGACGCCACCGTGGGGCCGTTCACGTTCTTCCGCCCCGGGCTCGAACTCGGAGAGCGGGGCAAGCTCGGGGCGTTCGTGGAGGTCAAGAACTCTCAGATCGGCGCCGGGACGAAAGTGCCGCACCTGTCCTACATCGGTGACGCCACCATCGGTGAGGAGACCAACATCGGAGCGGCCAGCATCACCGTCAACTACGACGGCGTGAACAAGCACCGTACGGTGATCGGCTCCTACGCCCGTACCGGCGCCGACAACATGTTCGTGGCCCCGGTCCGGGTGGGGGACGGGGCCTACACCGGGGCCGGGACGGTCGTCAGGCGGGACGTCCCACCAGGGGCGCTGGGCGTGACGACCGGCAACCAGCGCAACATCGAGGGGTGGACGGCCAGTCGCCGTCCTGGCACACCTGCTGCCGAGGCAGCCGGACGTGCCCTCGGTGACCAGTTCTCTGCACAGGCACAGGCCGAGGCCAGCCGCCGTCAGACCGACTCCCACACCCCCGACCCGAGCTGAGACACCGCCCCATGAGGAGTACCCAGACCATGACAGGTATCACGAGCCACGGCGAGAAGCGCTTGGTGCTGGTCTCCGGTCGTGCCCACCCCGAGCTCGCTCAGGCCGTGGCCGACGAACTGGGCATCGAGGTGGTCCCGACCACGCTGTACGACTTCGCCAACGGTGAGATCTACGTCCGGTTCGCCGAGAGTGTCCGTGGCGCCGACGCATTCGTGCTGCAGTCGCACACTGCTCCGATCAACGAGTGGATCATGGAGCAGTTGCTGATGACCGACGCGCTCAAGCGCGCGTCCGTGAAGCAGGTGACGGCGGTCATGCCGTTCTACGGGTATGCCCGCCAGGACAAGAAGCACCGTGGGCGTGAGCCCATCTCGGCCCGGCTGATGGCGGACATGTTCGCCACCGCGGGAGCCGACCGGCTGATGAGCGTGGACCTGCACGCGGCGCAGACTCAGGGATTCTTCAACGGTCCGGTCGACCACCTCTGGGCAATGCCGATCCTCACCGACTACGTGCGTACCCGGGTCGATCTCGCCAACGCCGCTGTCGTCTCGCCGGATGCCGGCCGGATCCGGGTGGCCGAGCAGTGGGCGGCCAAACTCGGTGGCGTCCCGCTGGCCTTCGTGCACAAGACTCGCGACATCACGCGCCCGAACCAGGCTGTGGCCAACCGGGTGGTCGGCGATGTGGAGGGCCGTGACTGCGTGCTCGTGGACGACCTCATCGACACCGGCGGCACGATCGCCGAGGCCGCGAAGGTGCTGATGGCAGCCGGGGCCAAGAGCGTGATCGTCGCGGCCACCCACGGCGTCCTCTCGGATCCGGCCGTGCGTCGGCTCACCGAGTCAGGGGCCCGTGAGGTGGTCATCACCGACACCCTGCCGATCTCCGCGGACAAGCACTTCGAGCAGCTCACCGTGCTCTCGATCGCTCCGTTGCTGGCTCGCGCGATCCGGGAAGTGTTCGACGACGGTTCGGTCACCAGCCTGTTCGACGGGAACGTCTGAGCCGGACGCCTGGTGAGTTCCTCGCAGATGCCCGCCTCGTGGAGGTCGTCTGTGGTTCCGGCTGCGGCGTTGCTCGGGTAGACTGCACCGGTTGCCTCGGCGAGGGGTGGGAGTTCTCCCACCCGTGATCGACGCGGCGGATCCCCGACGGGCCTGGTCCGTGCGGTGTGTTCGCTCGCTGTCGCCCGCCTGGCGTGCCCACCACCACACCGTCTGCGAGAGAGATCCATGGCTAGCAACGAGAACCGCGTCTCCGCCTCCGTCCGCTCCGACTTCGGCAAGGGCGCTGCGCGCCGCACCCGCCGACAGGGTCTGACCCCGGCCGTCCTGTACGGCCACGGCACCGACCCGGTGCACCTGTCCCTGCCGACGCACGAGACGTGGCTGATCCTCAAGGACAACCCGAACGCGCTGCTGACCCTCGACATCGACGGTCAGACCGAGCTCGCGTTGCCACGTGACATCCAGCGGCACCCGGTGCGCTGGACACTCGAGCACGTCGACCTCATCCTGGTGCGCAAGGGCGAGAAGGTCGTCGTCGACGTCCCGGTCCACGTCGAGGGCGAGACGGCCTCCGGAACCAGCTACACCCTGGAGGCGTCGAGCATCAGCCTCGAGGCCGAGGCCACGCACCTGCCCGAGTACGTCGAGGTTTCGGTCGAGGGCCTCGAGGACGGCGACATCGTCCGCGCCGGTGCTCTGACCCTGCCGGAGGGCAGCACCCTGGAGACCGACCCGGAGACCGCCGTCGTGGTCGTCTACGTGCCGCGTGAGGAGCCCTCCGAAGACGAGGCCGAGGACACCGAGGCAAGCGCTGCGGAGGCCCCGGCCGCGGCCTCCGCCGAGTCCTCGGACGAGTCCTGATCCGAGTCCATCTGATCTGAACCGAGCGCGATGACCGATGTGAACCGGCCGTGGCTGGTGGTGGGCCTGGGGAACCCCGGGCCCACCTACGCCGCGAACCGCCACAACGTCGGTCATATGGTGCTCGACACTCTTGCCCGGGACGTCCCGGGCGGTTTCGTCACGCACAAGTCCCGGGCCGCCGTCCTCGACGGCCGGCTCGGGACTGTGTCGTCCGGTGCTCCTGGGCCCCGGGTGGTGCTGGCGAAACCTGCCAGCTACATGAATCTCTCCGGCAAGCCCGTGGCCGCACTGATGCGGTTCTACGACGTGACCGCCGACCGGCTGCTGGTCGTCCATGACGAGCTCGACCTGCCGCTCTCGACCCTCCGCCTGAAGCAGGGGGGCGGAGAAGGCGGTCACAACGGGCTCAAATCGATCTCCCAGGCGCTCGGCACCCGTGACTACCTCAGGCTGCGCGTCGGTATCGGCAGACCGCCCGGACGGATGGACGCAGCCGACTATGTGCTGCGCGACTTCGCCGCCGCTGAGCGAGACGAACTCGCCGTCACGTTGGTCGACGCGGCGGATGCCGTCACGGACCTCATCAACGAGGGACTGCTCCGGGCCCAGACCCGCTGGCACGCGGCACGCCCGTGACGGCGGTCGGCTCCGGGCGCCACGAACCACGATGCCCGACCTCAGTCCGGTCCGTCATTGCGGAGTAGAGTGGTTTCTCGCAACCCGCCACCCGGATACCGGCAGTGGCGGGCCGTTCGTGCTGCCTGCTTCGGGATCGATATCTCATGACTCTCACCGGTGTGCTCTCCGCCTTCCGCGCCGACCCCGGCCTGCGTGCGCTGGTCGAGGCGATCCCGTCCCGTGGCACGCTCGACGTCTCCGCCTCCACCGGTGCGCGGGCGCCGATGCTCGCGGAGTTGGCGATGCAGGGGACCCGTCCGCTCGTCGTGACGGTGGCCACCGGGCGCGAGGCCGATGAGCTCGCCGCCGCGCTGGGTGCCTACCTGGACCCGGCGGGAATCGCCGTCTTCCCGGCTTGGGAGACGCTGCCGCATGAGCGCCTCTCCCCGCGCAGCGACACGGTCGCCCGGCGGATCGCGGTACTTCGCCGGCTCGCTCACCCCGATCCTGCTGGTGACGGCGCAGGTGCCGCCGAGCCGGCCAGTGGCGCCGGTGGGTCGAGTGCGCCGATCCAGGTGCTCGTCCTGCCCGTGCGGGCGATGCTGCAGCCGGTCGTGGCCGGCCTGGGGGACCTGACACCGGTGGCGCTACGTGCGGGAGACAACGCGCCGATGGAGCGGGTGGTCGACCAGCTCGTCGCCGCCGCCTACACCCGCGTCGACATGGTGGAACGCCGCGGCGAGTTCGCCGTCCGTGGCGGTCTGCTGGACGTCTTCGCGCCCACGGAAGCGCACCCGCAACGCATCGAGTTCTGGGGTGACGAGGTGGAGGAGATCCGCTGGTTCTCCGCCGCCGATCAGCGCTCCCTCGAGATCAGTGACGACGGCATGTGGGCGCCACCCACCCGGGAGATCCTGCTCACCGACGACGTGCGCCAGCGCGCCGCCGACCTGATGCCCACGCTGCCGGGGGCGGCGGAGATGCTCGAGAAGCTCAGCCAGGGCATCGCCGTCGACGGGATGGAGTCCCTCGCGCCGGTCTTGGTGGACGAGATGGTCCCCTTCCTTGAACTCGTCCCTGACGACGCCCTGCTCGTGCTGCACGACCCCGAGCGGATCCGCCGCAGGGCGCATGATCTGGTGGCGACCACCGAGGAGTTCCTTGCCGCCGCCTGGACCTCGGCCGCCGCGGGAGCCAACACTCCCATCGACCTCTCCCAAGCGAGCTTCGCCACCCTCGAGGACACCCGGGACATCGCCCGCCGGCGTGGCCTGGGCTGGTGGGCCGTGGGTGGATTCACCGGTGATTCCGAGCTGGAGGAGTTCGCTGACCATCCCGACGACGGTGCTGCTCCCGGTGTGAGCGTGGCGACGCGTGATGTTGCGGGCTATCGCGGAGAGACCGCCCGCGCGGTGGCCGACCTGAAAGAGCTGACGGCGCACGGCTGGCGGCTCGTGCTCGTTACCGAGGGAGCGGGCCCGGCCAGGCGCATGGTCGAGCAGCTGCTCGAGGCCGAGGTGCCCGCCCGGCTGGTCTCCGAGATCGCTCCCGCCGGACCCGAGGCGAGGGACGGCGAGGACCCGGACCTTCCGCCGTCGGGAATGGTGCTGGTGACCACGGCCAGCATCGGCCGTGGCTTCGTGGCAGAAGATCTCCGCCTGGCCGTCTTCACCGAGGCGGACCTGACAGGGCGGGCCGGAAGTTCCACACGGGACATGCGCACGCTTCCCTCGCGGCGCCGCAACGTGGTCGATCCACTCGCCCTGCGGCCCGGCGACCACGTCGTACATGAGCAGCACGGCGTGGGTCGCTTCGTGGAGCTCATCCAGCGCACCGTGGGGGTGGGCAAGTCCGCGGTCACGCGCGAGTACATGGTGATCGAGTACGCCGCTTCCAAGCGTGGGCACCCCGGAGACCGGTTGTTCGTGCCCACCGACTCCCTGGACCAGGTGACCAAGTACACCGGCGGGGAGTCGCCGAGCCTGAACAAGATGGGCGGCTCGGACTGGGCCAAGACCAAGGGGCGCGCCCGCCGCGCCATCAAGGAGATCGCCGGTGAGCTGATCCGGCTCTACTCGGCCCGGATGGCCACCGAGGGCCACGCCTTCGGACCGGACACGCCGTGGCAGCGTGAACTCGAGGACGCGTTCGCCTTCGTCGAGACTCCCGACCAGCTCTCCAGTATCGACGAGGTCAAGTCCGATATGGAGAAGCCGGTCCCGATGGACCGCCTCATCTCCGGTGACGTGGGCTACGGCAAGACCGAGATCGCCGTCCGGGCTGCATTCAAAGCCGTGCAGGACGGTAAGCAGGTGGCCGTGCTGGTACCCACCACGCTGCTCGTGCAGCAGCACCTGGACACCTTCAGTGAGCGCTACACCGGCTTCCCGGTGACCGTGAAGTCGCTCTCGCGATTCCAGACCGCGGCCGAGGCCGAGGCCGTGCGTGAGGGGGTGCGTACCGGGGCCGTGGACGTGGTGATCGGGACCCACCGGCTCATCACCGGGGAGGTCCGCTTCAAGAACCTGGGCCTGGTGGTGATCGACGAGGAGCAGCGGTTCGGGGTCGAGCACAAGGAGACCCTCAAGCAGCTGCGTACCAACGTCGACGTGCTCGCCATGTCGGCTACGCCGATCCCGCGCACCCTGGAGATGGCTGTGACCGGGATCCGGGAGATGTCGACGCTCGCCACCCCGCCGGAGGAACGCCACCCTGTCCTGACGTATGTGGGGGCCTACGCGGAGAAGCAGATCACTGCCGCGATCCGCCGCGAACTCCTGCGCGAGGGGCAGGTGTTCTACGTGCACAACCGGGTGGAGTCCATCGACCGCGCCGCCTCCCGACTCCGTGAGCTTGTGCCCGACGCCCGGATCGCCGTGGCCCACGGGAAGATGAACGAGCACGAGCTCGAACGCGTGATCGTGGACTTCTGGGAGCGGCGGTTCGACGTGCTCGTGTGCACCACGATCGTCGAGACCGGGCTCGACATCTCCAATGCGAACACGCTGATCGTCGAACGTGCGGATGTCTTCGGCCTCTCCCAGCTGCATCAGCTACGAGGCCGCGTGGGGCGCGGCCGGGAGCGTGCCTACGCCTACTTCCTGTATCCGCCGGAGAAGCCGCTCACCGAGACCGCGCACGAGCGGCTGCAGACCATCGCTGCCCACACCGACCTCGGTGCGGGGATCCAGGTGGCCATGAAGGACCTGGAGATCCGGGGAGCAGGCAACCTCCTCGGTGGAGAGCAGTCGGGGCACATTGCCGGCGTCGGGTTCGATCTGTACGTGCGGATGGTCTCCGAGGCCGTCGCGGCCTTCAAGGGGGAGCAGACGCAGGAGCTCTCCGAGCTCAAGGTCGAACTACCGATCGACGCGCACGTGCCGCACGATTACATCAGCCACGAGCGGCTCCGCCTGGAGGCCTACACCAAGCTTTCCCAGGCAGCCGATGCGCAGGCGATCGACGCCGTCCGGGAAGAGCTCGTGGACCGCTATGGGCCGGTACCCGAACCCGTCGAGCGGTTGTTCGCCGTCGCGGGGCTTCGGGTGAAGGCACGTGCCGCAGGACTGGCCGACATCACCTCCCAGGGCAAGTACATCCGATTCGCCCCGGTTGAGCTCGCCGAGTCTGCTCAGCTGCGCCTCAAGCGACTCTTCCCGGGCACCGTGCTCAAGCCCGCCGTCCGCACGATCCTGGTGCCTGCACCGATGACCTCACGCGTGGGCGGGCAGCCGTTGCGGGACGAGGCGCTGCTCACGTGGGTGGGGGAATTGATCGACGCGGTCATCGCACCCGATGCAAGCGTCGCCGCCGCGGCGGCTCTCGCGGCACGTTCCTGAGCACCGGAAATCCCTCACGCCGCGCACAATTCGGCATGCGCTTTCCGTGCGTATTCCGTGATCCTTGATTGCCTGACCTGTCATTTTTAGCCACGTCTACACCGGTGTAAACGGATGATATTTGAATGCCCGTTCAGGGTGATGAGAGGGTGACGGAAGGGTGATCGCGAGGGTGATGCCCTCGCCTTATGGGCCTTGGAACCGTTGAAATCGCAGCGTTTCTAGAGCATTCGTCGACTGCGCTCCCGCGCTCGGTACGACCGCGGGTGATCTACCCCCGGATTGTCGAGCCATGGGCAGAGTGAAGGTCCGGTGCTAGCGTGCGGCTCAGCGAGATAGCAGTCGCACATTCTCCGTAGTACGCGGGTGCGCGGCTTCCATTTCGCGTACCTTTTCGAACCCGCGGGCGGGTCGAATTGACGTGCGTTCATGCAGGACCAGGGAGGAACCGTGCGAGGCGTGACTTCACAGGCAGGGTTGGTGCGGCACGCGGCAGGGATGCCCGATGCTGGTGCCGGCCGGAGACGCAAGATCATTCTGGGATGGGTCGTCGCGTTGGCGCTCGGCCTCGGAGCCCCGGCCTCCATCGCGGCGTCCGCCATGGCGGACGAACTGGCCGGTGAGAGCGAGAGCAGCACGGCCGAGTCGGAGACGACGAGTGCGAGCGCGTCCGAGACGACCGAGTCGACCGCGGAGTCGACGGACGAGTCCACCGCTGGTTCCGAGGAGGAGACCACTGACAGCGGTGAGGACTCGACCGGCTCCACCGAGGACGCCACGGGAACCGCGGGATCCGATGGCGAGACCGATGATGGTCAGGATGCCGGCGGTGACTCGGCGGCGAGTGAGGACGACTCCACGGGAGGTGACTCCTCGGGTGAGGACGGCACCGGCGAGGAGACCTCGACCGACGGATCCGATGGTTCCACCGAGGATGCCAGTGGTACGGCCGAGGGTGGATCCGACGGGACCAGCGGCTCGGAGTCGACTGACGAGAGCACGACCGAGGAGCAGAACTCCGAGGAGGACGCAGCATCCGAACCGGAGCTCGCAGCCGCCAACGAGATCTCTCCCCTGGCGTTGGAGCTCGACTGTGACGCGTGGCCGGTAGGGACGCCTGCAGGGTTCGAGATCGACGGCAACCTGTGCGCCAATCCCGGTAGTTCAACTGGTCTGGACTGGTCCACCGTGGGCGGCCAGCCCGTCTACACCGACCCGTACGGCAACTCCGACCCGACCCAGTTCACGCAGGGCGCTGACGAGACCAACTGGCCCTGGTCGGCGGGGCAGACCGGCGGATCGGGTAGTGGTCAAGGTGGCAAGGAGGATGTCGGCAATGTGTACGCCTTCTCCACCACCTCGGGCGGGGACGTCTTTGCGTTCCTCGGCTTCGAACGGGAAGCGACGAACGGTTCCGTGGCCTACCGGGTTGAGCTCAACCAGCTACCCGGCGGTCCGAGCCCGGACCGTTCGGTGGGGGACCTGCGGCTGACGATCGATCAGACGGGCAACGAGACCATCTCATTGGTCGGTGCCGATACGTGGAACGGTACGTCCTGGGACTCGCTCGGCTCGCTGGGCGGTTTCACCGGGCAGGTGAACCAGGACACCACCTTCAACCTTGCTGACGACGAGCTCGACGCCGGCGCGTTCGCCGAAGTGGCCATCAATCTCACCACCCTGTTCGGCGAGGCCGGCTGCAGTGGCGAGTACGGCACGCTCAACGTCCGCTCCAGCGCTTCCCCCTCGCCCACGGCGGCCCTGAAGGACTGGATTCCCGCCATCTCCCTCAACGTCCCCAGCACCTGCGCCTCGGTGCAGGTCGACAAGACTTGGGTGATCGACGGGCAGAGCTACGACGACGGCGCCCAGCCGTTCGGTGACGCCACCCTGGAACTCACCGGGCAGGACGCTCCCGAGTTCGGCGAGACGTACACCGAGCACAGCGACACCACCGACTACGAGGCCGGGGACGTCATCACCATCGGTGAGCAGGTCACCGGGCTTCCGCCCGGCTGCACCAACGTGCCCTCCGGTGATCTCGGTGACCATAGCCTCTCCACGGGCCTGAACACCTACACGGTGACCAACACCGTCACGTGCACCTACCTCACTCTGGTCAAGGAGGTCGTGGGCGAGGCAGACCCGACCGAGTGGACCCTGACCGCGGACGGCCCCACGCCCGTGAGCGGCGTGAGCGGCTCGGATGCCGTCACCCAGGCACACGTCGCACCGGGGGAGTACACCATCGGTGAGACCGGCGGTCCCGAGGGCTACCAGCAGACCGACCTCGTGTGTACCCCCAACGAGGTCGACGGTGAGGCCGTGATGGTGAACGCAGGGGACGCCGTCACGTGCACCATCACCAACACCGCCGAGGTCGGTCTGCAGGTTCTCAAGACCTGGGTCGTGGACGGGGAGCAGTTCGCCGACGGCGACCAGCCGGTCGGCGAGGCCCAGCTCACCCTGGACGGCGCCGACGCCGACTTCGGCACCGTCTATGACGGATATGTCGTCGGGTCACAGGTCGTCGTGGCCGAGGAGGTCTCCGGCCTCCCCGAGGCGTGCGACCTCGTCACCACGATCGATGGCGAGGAGACGGCAAGCGTCGACCACACCATCACCCTCACCCCCGATCCGAACGTCCTTGAGGTCGTCAATACCGTCACCTGCACCCAGACGATCACTCTCATCAAGGACGTCGAGTTCGGCAGCGCGCTGCCGAGCGAGTGGACCCTGACGGCGGTGGGCCCGGAGGACCACACGGTCACCGGGGCGAGCGGGTCGCCGGAGGTGACGGACCAGCCGGTCGTCGCTGACGAGCCCTACGCGCTGAGCGAGTCCGACGGTCCGATCACCTACGTGCAGAGCGGCGAGTGGGTCTGCGAGGACGCCGAGCAGCAGGTGGTCGAGGTCGTCAACGGTGAGGTGACCGTCGCCTACGGCGCCAGCGTCACCTGCACAGTCACGAACACCACCGCGATGATCACCATCCTCAAGCACATCGACGACGGTTCCACCGACGTGCTCTCGCCCGAGGACTGGACCCTGGTCGCCACCCCGGACTGCGGCATCGCCGAGCTCCCCGTGGTTGAGGTGACCGGTGCCGAGACCGAGAGTGCAGACAACACTGCTGAGATCCTTCCGGACTGCAGCTACCTGCTCACCGAGGAACTGGCCGAAGGTAGCCCCATCGCCTACCGCGAGGTTGCCTTGCAGGTCTGGGACCCCGATGCCGCGGAGTGGGTGACGGTCGCCGACAACGCGGTGAGCGTGGAGCAGGGTGAGCACGGGATCTACCGGTTCGTCAACGACGCACCGCCGGCGGTCAACCTTCCCCTCACCGGTGGCACGAGTACCGACGCCGTGACCTTTGCCGGTCTCACGTTCCTGGTCATGGCCGCAGGGCTCGTCTTCTACCAGTGGCACCGCCGCCGGGAAGCCGGGGTGAGGTCATGACCGGCTCCGGAGCCGGCGGCAGTCCGACCGGTACCGCGCCAGGTATAGACATCCGCAGCACTCGCACCCAGGAGGAAAGAATGTCCCGTAGTCACCGGCCGCTGAGGCGGCTCGCAGCGGCGGTGAGCACAGCCGCACTGGGCGTACTCGGCATCGTCGCCCTGTCCGCCCCCGCTGGGGCTGCGCCAGGCCCCAACCTCGACCCCGAGGCCACCGGATCGCTGACGATCCACAAGTACGAGAGCCCCAATGAGGACCCAGGGCTGCCGAACGATGGCAGCGAAATCCCGGATCCAGGCTTGAACCCGCTGGAGGGTGTGGAGTTCACACTCACACAGGTCACCGATATCGATCTGACCACCAACGAGGGCTGGAACGAGGCCGACGCCCTCGCGACGTCAGTCGCCGCCGGAGGCGATCTGGGCGGGCACACGACCTCCGTCGTCGGAAGCCAGACCACCGCTGCGGACGGGACGGCGTTCTTCGGCGACCTGCCGATGGGCGTCTACTACGTCGAGGAGACGGCACCTGGCCCGAACCAGATCGTCGCCCCCGTTGAGCCGTTCATCGTGACGGTCCCGCTCCCGACCACGGTCGACGAGGAGTCGATCTGGCTCTACGACGTCCACGTCTACCCGAAGAACGCTCTCGGAGAGAACGAGAAGAGCCTCGACGATTCCGACGCCTACGGTCTCGGTGACACCGTCTCCTTCGCTGTCGACTCGGCCATCCCGAGCTTCTTCGGCACCGAGGAACTCGCCAGCTACAGCATCGTCGACGAGTTGGACACCCGGCTCGCCTACACCGCCGGAACCACGGTGGTCAGCGCGGTCGACAGCGGTGCCGCGGACATCGGCCTCGCCCCGGCCGACTACACGATCACCGAGCCTGCCGGCCCCACCGGTGGGACTCTCACGGTCGAGTTCACCGCCTCCGGCCTGGCCAAGCTGGCCGCAGCCCCGGGTGGAACGGTGACGGTCGAGTTCGATACCACGGTCACCGCGATCGGCGACGGCACGATCACCAACGACGCGATCACCTTCATCAACGACCACGAGATCAACTCCAACACCGTCGAGACCCTCTGGGGAGCGGTGGAGATCTTCAAGTTCGACGAGGAGACCCTGGACGGGCTCGAGGGTGCGGTCTTCGAGGTCTACCTCGACGAGACCGGCGGCGACCCGATCGCCGTGGACGGCGCGACCGAGTTCACCACGGACGAGAACGGCCGCGTCGTGATCCCGGGCCTGAAGGTCGGTACCTACTGGATCGAGGAGACCGTGGCGCCCGAGCGCTATCTCGGCGTCACCGACAGGATCCAGGTGACCGTCGTCGTGGGCTCCATCGAAGAAGCCGTGCTGGTGGAGGTTCCGAACGAGAAGATCCCCGACGTCGAGCTGCCCCTGACCGGTAGCCAGGGTGTGGCGCTGTTCACCACGCTCGGAATCGGCCTGATCCTCGTCGGCGGCGGCACGGCCATCCTGCTGGCACGTCGCGGAGCGCGCCGCTGAGTCTCGATGGCTAGGTGAGGGAGGCGGACCAACTCCATCCCCCCCGGGGTTCCGCCTCCCTCACCTCATTCGTGGCACGTGTCCTGACCGTCCGTGGAGGGAGAGATCGGTGAGTGCGATCTGGGAGTTGGAACGCGCCGATCCCGATGCGGAGCCGCCACGCTCGCCCCACAGTCGTGCCGATCGCCACCGTGGCCGACGCGGCGGCTGGCGGTTGCGCCCGCTCTCCGTCGTCGTGGCGCTGGTGTGCGTGCTGGGTGTGGCGCTGCTGCTGGTCCCCACGGCCGCGAACTGGTTCGCGACATCCGATCACGCCGAACGGATCGTGGCACTCAACGAAGACGTCGAGGTGATCGGTCCGCAGCAGCAGACCGCTCAGCTGGGCGCGGCCCGGGTCTACAACGACTCCCTGACCGGGGGTGTTGCCACGGTGGGAGCCGGTCAGAACGTGCCGTTCGCCGACCGGGGTAACGGCGCCGAGTACGAGCAGATTCTGGCAGCCGCTGACGGGGGCACGATGGCCCGGCTGGTCATCCCGTCGATCGGCGTCGACCTTCCCATCTACCACGGAACCAGCGACGAGGTGCTGCTGCGCGGGGTCGGCCACCTGGAGGGCACATCCCTTCCGGTCGGCGGTCCAAGTACCCATGCCGTCCTGACGGCGCACCGCGGGCTCGCCTCCGCGGAACTGTTCACCCACCTCGACCAGGTCGAGGTGGGTGAGACGTTCACGATCCAGATCTACGGTGAGGTCCTCACCTACCAGGTGATCGAGCGCCAGGTCGTCGAGCCGGACGAGACGCAGACTCTGTACCCTCGGCAGGGGGAGGACCTCGTCACTCTCGTCACGTGCACCCCCCTCGGCATCAACAGTCACCGCATCCTCGTCACCGCCGAGCGCGTGCTGCCCACCCCGCTCGACTCGCTAGAGATCGCCTCCCAGCCGCCGGCTCCGGCCCCGTTCCCGTGGTGGGCGCTCGCGCTCGCAGGCACGGTGCTCGCAGCCGGGGCCTACGTCTACCTCACAGGCCGGCCGCGCCCTTCCGAGCGCAGCCGGCCCGGCGCAGCCTGAGGTCAGGTCGTCACCAGATCCCGACGGCGGAACGCCAGCAGTCCGACCGCTGCCAGAACCAGTGCCACCAGGGTCTGCACCAGCAGCGGGGCTGCCGTGATCGCTTCACCCGGGACGGCGGGTGTGTAGTGCCACGGCGAGATTGCCAGGAGCGCCTCGGGGAGCTCGAGCAGCTCGCCGAAGAAGGCTGCCAGGCCGCTGAAGGTGACGACCGCCGTCGCGATAGGCAGCAACCTGGGGGAGAAGCCGTACAACGCGCATGCCAGGCCGACGATCACGAGGACGGCGGGCGCTCCCACCAGACCCGCGACCGTCAGTTCGCCGACCAATGACCAGTCGCCGGTGCTCGACGCGGCCGTCAAGCCCATCGCAGCACAGGCCAGCACCAGCAGCACGATCGAGGCGACCGCGGTGACTAGGATGTGGCCGGCCAGCCATGCCTGCTTGCTGACCGCTGTCGCCAGCACCGGCTCGGCGCGGCCGTCGAGCTCTTCCGCACGTACCCGCATCACGGCGAGCAGGGCGTAGACGGCGACGGCGATCACCATCATCACCATCAGCGTGTTGAGGTACCCGAGCACGGGGTCCGGACCCGTGGTGAACATCTCACCCATCGTGCCGGTCATGTCCGCGAACGAGTCCACGAACGGGCCCGTCGTGCTCCCGTACACCAGCCCGGCCACGACGAGTCCCAACACCCAGCCGCGGATCCCGCCCCGGTGCAGTCGCAGCGCCAGCGCGATCGGGTTCGTCACCCACGGCGCCGCAGATGCCCGACCCCGCCGGGAAGCGCGCAGCCCGGCCCCGAGGTCCCGGCGGTCGGAGAGCCGGTAGGCAAGCACGATCAGGGCGATCGAGACCACCGCCGAGATTCCCAGCGGCCACCACCGCTCGTCCACGAACGCCCGTGTCTGCTGCGACCAGGCGTACGGCGTCAGCCAGGACAACACGTTGCCGTGCTCGCTCGACATGTCTCCAGTGGCGCGCAGCACGTAGGTGCCACCGAGGACAGCCCCGGCTATCGCGCTGCCTACCCGCGAGTACTCGCTCACCTGGGCACAGACGAACGCGACCCCGGCGAAGACCATCCCGAAGGCGCCGACTCCCACGGCCACCAGCAGCGATCCCGACGCCGGGGCGTCGAAGGCTAGCAGCCCGCCGAGCACCGCCAGCGTCACCGCCGCATTGCCGATCGCGGCCATGATCAAGGTTGCGGTGAGCGCTGCGTACCGGCCCACCACATTCGCGCGGATCAACTCGGCGCGCCCGGTCTGCTCCTCGACTCGCGTGTGCCGCGAGACGAGCAGGATGTTCATCAGCGCAGCTGCCAGCATGAAGTAGATGACATAGAGCGCTGTGAAGAACGTGACGTAGCTGAGCCCCTCGCCGAGACCGTAGCCGGGGCCGCCGAGCAGCCCGACCATCGGCCCCGAGGTGAACGCGCTGAGCTCGGCCAGCTCGGCCTCGCTCGGGAACAACGTCTCGAAGGCGGTGAAGAAGTACGGCACGAAGATGCCGATGCCGATCACCCATGCCGGCAGCCTGATCCGGTCGCGGCGGAACATGAAGCGCAGCAGCTTCCCAGTCCCGGTGAACGGGCCGGACGGACGCCCGCTGCTCGCCTGCGGGCTGGTCGGCCGGGCTCCCACGACGGCGCTCATCGCCCGCTCCTGGACGTGGTGGCGCTCGTGTGGTCGCCCCGTGCGGGCTCTGCCGGACGAGCTCGGTCAGCCGGACGTGCTGCACCTGCTGAAGGGACGCCGTCACCGGTGCCGTAGTGGCGCAGCAGCAGCTGCTCGAGCGTGGGCGGGTGCGCCACGATCGACCGCACGCCCAACGGGGCGAGCTGCTGCAGCACGGTCGGGACGTGCTCGCCATCGACCTCGAACCGCGTCTGACCGTCCTCGACGGCCAAGCCGTGCACCCCGGGCAGATCGGCCAAGGCATCGGCGGGCTGCTCGGTGGTCACGGTCACGGACGTGCGCGTCAGGTGCCTGAGCTCGGCGAGGGTTCCGGTCTCGATCGTCTGACCGGCACGCACGATGGAAACGCGGTCGGCGAGCACCTCGACCTGGGCGAGGATGTGGCTGGAGAGCAGCACGGACGTTCCGGCGGCCTTCGCCTCGCTGATGCACTCCTGGAAGACGGCCTCCATGAGTGGGTCGAGGCCTGCCGTCGGCTCGTCCAGGACGAGCAGGTCCACCTCACTCGCGAGTGCGGCCACCAACGCCACCTTCTGGCGGTTGCCCTTGGAGTAGGTGCGCCCCTTCTTCCGCAGATCCAGGTCGAAGCGCTCCGCGAGCGATTCCACGAGGGAGCGATCAGCCCCGCCGCGCAGCCGGGTGAAGACGTCGATTGCTTCCCCGCCGGTGAGGTTCGGCCACAGTTCGACGTCGCCGGGCACGTAGGCCAGCCGCCGGTGCAACGCGACAGCCTCGGCCGCCGGATCCTCACCGAAGAGCCGGACCGTTCCCGAGGTGGGGCGCAGCAGCCCGAGCAGGATACGGATCGTGGTGGTCTTACCCGCGCCGTTGGGCCCGAGCAGGCCGTGCACTTCTCCCGGGGTGATGGACAGGTTCAGGCCGTCAAGGGCGCGGACGCGGCCGTAGTCCTTGACGAGGTTCTCGATGGTGATGACGTCGGTCATCGGATGCCTCCAAGTGGAAGGGTGGGCGACAAGGGTCGCCAACGAGTGAAGGGGAGCGCGGTGCTCCGGGTTGAGTGCTGGGAGCAGCACTGTCGTGACCGACCGGCGAGAGGCTGGCCGGCAGTTGGCCGGTAGTTGGCCGGTACGGTGTGCAGTTGTGGCGCTGGTGCGCCTCAGGTTCGCTCGGGTGGGTCGGTGGCGACGTCGTGCGGAGCGGGGACGGAGCCGCTCTGCTGGTTGCCGTAGCCGGCGTCGAGCACGGCGTCGAGGATCCGCCTGTCGGCGAAGATGCCGTCGGTGTAGATCTCGAGGCTGGGCAGCATGGACCGCTGCATGAAGGCACGCATCATCGCCGCGGGGTCGCGTGGCCCGTCGTCACTGGCGAGCCGGATCTGCAGCAGCAGGCCGCCCAGCCCTGCGTAGGTGAGGTAGCGGGCGCGTGCTTCGGGGTCGCGGCTGGGCTTGATCGTTCCCGACCGTTCACCTTCGGCCAGGTAGTCGACGGCATCGGCGATCATGTGCTCGATGAGGTCGCGCGCCAGGTTGCCGCCGTCGATGAGGCTGGCAATCACGTAGCCCGTGAGCGGTGCGTACTCCTCCATGTGGGCGAGTTGTTCCAGCAGGCTCCGCGTGTCGCTGGTCATCGATTCCATCTTGACCTGGCGCACTTGCGCGAGCACGTGCTCGTCGCACGCGCGGCGAAGATTCTCCTTGGAGCCGAAGTGCCGGATCACCAGAGCGGCGCTCACCCCGGCATCGGCCGCGATCTCGCGCAGTCCGACACTGAAGCCGTCAATCCCGAACCGGCGCACGGCAGCGGCGAGGATCCGCTCGGGCGTGCTTCCCGAGCCGCTCTCCCCTCCTGCCGCACCTGTCATGTGACCAGTGTAAACGCTCGTTTACAGCCTCGGCAAGTGGAGTGGTTGACGGCGCATTGCCCCGATCTGTCGGGCGTGGCCGGTGTCATGCGACAGACCGGGGCAACGGGCGAACTGGATGGTCTGACGCGCGCCAGCCGCGGTTGATCAGCGCGCGTCTCACCTGGTCGATGACCGCGGCAGGGTCCCTGCGGTAGTGGGACCGGTTCACCCGGATCACGAGCCATCCGGCCTCGGCCAGATCGTTGAGGCGGTCGACGTCATGCTCGTACTGCCGCCTGTCGGTGCGGTGCTGGTCGCCGTCGTACTCGACGATCACACGGAAGTCGCGATAGCTGAGTTCGACAGTCGCGAGGAACCGACCCTCCTCGTTGATGATCTCCCGGTTGACCTCGGGTTCAGGCAGACCCGCCGCGATGAGGTCGAGGCGCAGCACAGTCTCGCGTGGAGAGTCGGTTCCCGGCCGGATGAGGCGGGCGGCATCGACGAGACGTCGCTGACCCGGTCGCCGACCGTGTGCCTCGATAGCGCGTGCCAGCAGCTCGGGTGTGGCGAGCGGGCGTCTGCGTCGCAGGAGTCCATCGCCGAGGACGACGAGCTCACGGACGGTGAGCGTGTCCGCCAACTGCAGGAGCACGCTCGCGCCGGACGCCACGCGCAGGCCACGCATGCTGCGGATCTGGGTGTTGTCAGGATGGAGCCGATGGCCGCGGATGCGACGACCGCGTGGTGCACGTGCGGGAGCGAGGACGGCCATGTCGAGGTGATCGCCGGTGTGCAGCGGAGTTGGCAGTCCGTGGAGGCGAGCCGCGGTGAGGTGGGAGACGAAGGTATCCGGGCGCAGCACCTGGTACGCCAGGCACCGCTCGTGCAGGCTGAGATCCAGGGGACCGGGGACGCGCAGTCCGTGGAACGGGGCGGCCAGGTCGCCGCGACGCAACCGTTCGGCTGAAACACCGGACGCGAGCGCCTGCTGGACGGTGAACGCGCGATCGCGCATGCCGTCGGGGAGCGGGTGCGGACGTGACATGCTGCCCAGCATGGCGTTCCGGGGGAGCCGCGGGCTGGTGGTGCCGTGCGTCCTGTGGATGCAGTTCGGGTATCCACAGGTGCGAGGTCGCCCCTGTTGCCCCGATCTGTCGTATGGGCGCGCGCGGGGGCGACAGAACGAGGCAACGGCCGCTACCTGGTGAGTGCTCCGATGGAGCCGGCCACCAGGTCTGCGGCGGCCACCAGGTCTGCGACGTCGATGTCCGCGCCCGCCGTGAACCGGACCGAGGTCTGCGCCACCTCGGGCGCGATCCCGCACGCCAGCAGCACGTGCGAGGGCTCATCCGACCCGGCCGCGCACGCGGAGCCACTGGAGCTGATCACCCCCCGCCGCTCCAGCTCCAGTAGCACCGCCTCGCCCGAGACGCCGGGGAAGCAGAAGGAGGCGTGATTCGGCAGCCTGCCCAATCTCCCGACGGCGGAGCCACCCTCCCGCGCCGATGTCGCCTCAGTCTGGGGGTGGGGAGGAACGGCCGGGATGTGCGGGGCAGTGGCGGGACCCGCGTCGTCCCGCACGTGCGATGCTCCGGTGAGCTGCGCCGTCGGGACCTGCGTGAGCACATCGGCGGTGAAGGCAGCCATCGCAGCCCCGACCTGGGCCACCCGCTCCTCGCGCCCGGACTCGGCCAACGCCAGCGCCACCCCCAGCGCCACCGCCCCGGCGACATTCTCGGTCCCCGAACGGCGATCGCGCTCCTGTCCGCCGCCGTGCAGCACCGGCTCCACCGCCAGCCTGCCCCGCAGGAACACCACCCCGATTCCCTTTCCGGCACCCACTTTGTGCCCGGACAGGGACAGGGCGTCGACCCCCAGAGCCCGCACGTCGAGGCTGAGCCAGCCGGCTGCCTGCACCGCATCGGTGTGCATCAGCGCGCCGACCTCGTGGGCCACTGCTGAGAGAGCCGCGATGTCCTGCACGGTCCCGATCTCGTTGTTCGCCAGCGCCACGCTCACGAGCGTGGTGTCCTCGCGCAGCACCGCGCGCAACGAGTCGGGCGTCACCACCCCCTCGCGGGTGACAGGCACCATCGACACCTCGAAACTGTGCACCCGGCGCAGGTAGTCCACCGACTCCAGGACGGCTTCGTGCTCGATCGCGGCGGTCACCAGATGCCGGCCGCGGGGATTGGCCAGGGCGAGACCTTTGATGGCGAGATTGGCGCCCTCGGTCCCGCCGGAGGTGAAGGTGACCTCGCTCGCCCGCGCTCCCAGCACTGTTGCAACTGACCTCCGGGCTCCGGACAGCCCGGCCGCTGCCCGTTCCCCCACACCGTGGTGGCTGGAGGGGTTGCCGAACTCACCGGTCAGGTAGGGCCACATCGCCTCTAGTGCCTCCCGGCGCATCGGCGTGGTGGCAGCGGCATCGAGGTACAGGTTCATCACCGGATCACCTGCACCTCATCGGGGGTCCACCCGCACGTCCAGGCCCAGATCCAGAGCCGGTGCCGAGTGCGTGAGTGCCCCGACGCTGATCACGTCGACGCCCGCCTCGGCGATCGCGCGCACCGTGTCCAGGCGCACGGTTCCCGAGGCCTCCACGATCGCGCGACCGGCCACCATGTCCACCCCGGTCCGCAGATCGGCGAGGGAGAAGTTGTCGAGCATGATCGTGTCCACCCCGGCGGCCAGCACAGGTTCGATCTGATCGACGCGATCGACCTCCACCTCCACGTGCACTGTGTGTCCCAGGCGCGTCTTCGCGGCACGGATTGCCTCGGTCAGTCCGAGCCCCGCTGCCCGCGCCACGGCGAGATGGTTGTCCTTGACCATGACCGCGTCGGAGAGCGAGAACCGGTGATTCGACCCGCCGCCGGCCAGCACGGCGTGTTTCTCCAGCGCTCGCAGCCCGGGCGTGGTCTTGCGGGTGTCGGCGATCCGTGCCCCGGTCCCGGCCACGGCGTCCACGAACGCCGCCGTCAGCGTGGCGGTACCGGAGAGGCGTTGCAGGAAGTTCAGGGCGATCCGTTCGGCCCGCAGCACCGCCGTTGCCGGGCCGCTCGCCTCGGCGAGGATCTCGCCTGCGTGGAAGCGGGTCCCGTCGACCATCCGCCAGCTGAGGGTGGCACCTGTCTGTGTGAAGGCCTCGGTCGCGACCTCCGCCCCCGCGAGGGTGCCGTCGACGCGAGCGGTGAGCTGCGCCGTCGCGAGGGCCGACGACGGAACGAACGCAGCGCAGGTCACGTCGCCCCACGGTGCATCCTCGGCGAGGGCAGCACGCACCACCTGCTCCACATGAGCGGGGTCGAGCGTCGGCATCCAGGTCATGAGGCGGTCTCCAGCAGGTGGGCGTCGTCGGTGCGAAAGTGGGCGCCGGCAGAGCGTGTGCGTGCGCGTGCGGCCCGGGCCATGAGCCGGGCGACGAGCAGCAGGTTCGCAGTCTCATGCTCGGCGACGGTGCCCGCGGTGGCGCCGGCTGCGGTCCACCCGGCCAGGGTCTCCTCGGCCTGTGCGAGCCCATCGTCGTCTCGTCCCAGCCCGACGGCGTCCCACATCACCCGTTGCAGGTCCGCCCGGGCGCCGCTCACCGTGGCACCTGCCGGGTGCTCGGCGGTGATCGCTGGTTCGTTCTGGTCGGCGACGTCCAACGCCGGCGTGTGGCTGAGGGGGGTCGGGTCGGTGAGCGAGAGTGCCGCCCGGTGCCCGAACACCGCCCCCTCGAGCAGCGAGTTGGAGGCGAGCCGATTCGCACCATGCACACCCGTGCGGGCCACCTCCCCGACGGCGTACAACCCCGGGATCGACGTCCGCCCGGCCAGATCGGTGGCGACCCCGCCCATCCAGTAGTGCGCGGCGGGAGTGATCGGCACCGGTTCGCGCGCCCAGTCCAGGCCGGCTGATCGCACAGCGGCGTCGATACTGGGGAATCTCCCGGCGAGCCGGTCGCCGAGCCGGGTGGCGTCGAGCACGACCGGAGCACCAGTTTCGCGCATCCGATCGGCCACTGCGCGTGCCACTACATCCCGCGGTGCGAGCTCGGCGTCGGGGTGTACGCCGATCATGAATCTGCTTCCGGCGCTGTCCCGCAGCACGGCGCCCTCCCCGCGGACGGCCTCGGAGACCAGGAAGTTCCCTGGCAGGGCGAGGGTGGTCGGGTGGAACTGGTAGAACTCCAGATCGGCCAGTACCGCTCCGACGCGGGCGGCGAGGGCCACTCCGTCGGCCGTGGCAACGTCGGGGTTGGAGGTGTATGGGTACAGCTGTCCGGCGCCGCCGGTGGCCAGCACGACGGCGTCGGCCTGGATCTCCTGGACCACACCGGCTCCTGCAACCCTGTCTGACCCCGCCCCGTCTGACCCAGCCCCACCTGGGGTGAGAGTCCGTACGCCACGCACGCGTCCGCCGTCGGTGATCAGCTCGGTGACCAGGGTGTGCGGGCGTATCTCGATCCCGCGGTGGGTGACGGCCGCGAGCAGTGCTCCGGCGATCCCGGCACCGGTGGCGTCGCCGCCGGCGTGAAGGATGCGCGCGACCGAGTGCGCGGCCTCCAGGCCGCGGGAGAGGGCCCCGTCCGGGGTGCGATCGAACGGGACACCGGCGGCGATGAGGTCGGCGATGCGGTCTGGCCCGTCGCCGCACAGGGTCTGCACGGCCTCGGCGTCGCACAGGCCCGCGCCGGCAGTGAGGGTGTCGGCCACGTGGCTGGCGATACTGTCGCCGGGGGCCGGCGGCCGGGTGACTGCCGCGATGCCGCCCTGGGCGGCATCGGTGTTGGACGCCCTCGGATCGGCCTTGGTGAGCACCAGGACGTCCTCGGGAGCAGGGTGGGCGAGGGCGCACACCAGGCCGGCGATACCGGTGCCGACGATGATGGTCCGCATCAGGACGCCTGAGGTTTGGCCGCAAGCATCCGTTCCAGCGCGATGCGGGCGGGCTCGGCGACGTCGGCGGGAACGCTGATCCGGTTGACGACCTCACCGGCCACCAGCGACTCCAGCACCCAGGCGAGGTAGCCCGGGTGGATCCGGTACATCGTCGAGCACGGGCACACCACCGGGTCGAGGCAGAAGATGGTGTGCTGGGGGTACTCGGCGGCCAGGCGCTGCACCAGGTTGATCTCGGTGCCGATCGCGAAGGTGGTGGGTTCGGTGGCCGCCGCGATGGCCTTGGTGATGTAGTCGGTGGACCCTGATTCGTCAGCTGCATCCACCACAGGCATCGGGCACTCCGGGTGAACGATCACCCGGACGCCGGGGTGTTCGGCGCGGGCCTGCTCCACCTGCGCCACCGTGAAGCGGCGGTGCACCGAGCAGAATCCGTGCCAGAGCACCACCTGAGCGTCGAGGAGAGCCTGCTCGTCATTGCCGCCGAGGGGTTTGTTCGGGTTCCACATCGGCATCCGGTCCAAGGAGATGCCCATCGCCTTGGCGGTGTTGCGGCCCAGGTGCTGGTCGGGGAAGAAGAGCACGCGCTGGCCGCGCTCGAACGCCCACTCCAGCACCGTGGCGGCGTTGGAGGAGGTGCACACGATGCCCCCGTTGCGGCCACAGAATCCCTTGAGGGCGGCGGAGGAGTTCATGTAGGTGACCGGGATGACGGGCTGCAGACCGTCGGGAGAGGAGTCAGTGGTGTCCCGGTACACCTCCATCAGCTGCTCCCAGCACTCCTCCACCTGGTCGATATCGGCCATATCGGCCATCGAGCAGCCGGCGGCGAGGTTCGGCAGAATCACGGCCTGGTCAGGCTCGGAGAGCATGTCAGCGGTCTCGGCCATGAAGTGCACGCCGCAGAACACGATCGCCTCCGCCTCGGGGCGGGTCAGGGAGGCGTTCGCGAGCTGGAAGGAGTCGCCCACGAAGTCGGCGTGGGCGATGATCTCCTCGCGCTGGTAGAAGTGGCCGAGGATCACAAGCTTCTCGCCGAGGGTCGCTTTCGCGGCACGGATGCGCTCGTGCAGGTCCTCGGTGGTGGCCCGCTTGTACTCCTCGGGCAGTTCCCCCTGCCGTGGTGCGGTGGTGGGGATCTCGTCCGCCATCGAGGCGCCCGGGCCGTACCCGGGCTGTGGGTCGAACTCCCACGGCCCTTGGGCCAGATCGGGAGAGCAGGTGCTGCCGGGGGCCTGCTGGGTGGTGATCAGCTGGATCCGGGTGTCGACGGAGGCGGTCTGGCTCATCGGGAGCTCCTCATGGCCGGGGTGGTCGGTTCAGGTGTGGTCGGTGCTGTGGTGGTCGTGGCCAGCGGACCCAGGTCCACTGGCGCGATCGCGGTGTTGTAGCGGTAGAGCCGTGCGGGGCGGTGCCGCCCGCCCGTGCGGAAGGAATCAGTGGGCACGACGGCGTCGCTCGCCTCCACCTGCCGGCGGAAGTTGGCAGGATCGAGGGTGCGGTCCAGCACCAGCTCGTGGACTTCGCGCAGTTCCTTGAGGGTGAAGGTCTCGCCGAGGAAGGCGTGGGCGATCCGGGAGTACTCGACCTTGGTGCGAAGTCGCCACAGGGCATAGTCGACGATGAGGTTGTGATCGAAGGCCAGCGTCGGCAGCGTGTCGGCTGCCAGCCAGCGCACGTTCTGACTGACGCGGGCGCGGGCGGCTTCCTCCTGGCCGACGAGTGCCCAGTACACGATCGAGACGACCCGTTCGCGATCGGAGGCGGTGCGCTCGGGGGTGCCCGCCGCTCGTGTATCGGCGGCTCCCGGTGTGTGGGTCGTGTCGGTTGTGTCGAGCATCGATCGATCTGGATCGCCGAAGGCGTAGAGCTGCTCCAGGTAGGCCGAGCGCAGACCGGTGGTCTCTTCCAATGTGCGGGCCGCCGCCTCGGTGAGGCCCTCGTACGCGCGCAACGGACCGCCGGGTAGGGCCCAGTAGCCGTCATAGGGGTCGCGGACCCGGCACACCAGGGGCAGGGAGAGGATCGGCCGGGAGTCCTCCGCTGAGGCGCGGCGAACGGCGCGCCGATCCGGCTCGCGCAGGGCGAAGATCACCGTGGAGACAGCGAGTTGCACGGGGTCTCCTTCCGGGCCGCCTGATCGCCGTGGTGAGTTAAGAGTACACCTGACCTGTACTCCGCGTCGATGTAAAGGTCGAAACGACCATATTACTTGGTGGGGGTGTGGGTGTGGGCATGGGTGTGGGCATGGGCACGGTGGTGGCCGGTCGCCCGCGCCGACGGGTGGCTGCCCTCAGGTGCTGTGCTCGAGGACCCGGATCGCGAGCTGCACGCGGTTCGTCACGTGCAACTTGTCGAAGAGGCGACCCAGGTGTGTCTTGACCGTGGTGGTGCTCAGGTACATCGCCTCGGCGATCTCGGAGTTGGTGAGACCTTGGGCCACGAACTCGCCGACCTCCCACTCCCGTGGTGTGATCCCGACTGGCACTGCGGGCACTGAGGGCACTGAGGGCACTGAGGAGTCCGGCGTCAGGGACCGATCGGCTTCGATCGCCCACGTGACCAGACGCGTGAGCACCGGTGCGGAGAACTGAGGGCTCCCGCCCACGGCGCCCTTGATCGCCGCGATCACCTCTGCCGGTTGGGCGTCCTTGAGCAGGAAGGACACAGCACCCGAGCGCAGGGCCTCGAGGACGTACCCGTCGGTGTCGAACGCCGTCAACACGATGACCCGGGCACGAATGCCCTCGTTCTGCAGGCGGCGCGTCGCTTCCAGGCCGTCGCAACCGGGCATGCGCACGTCCATGAGCACGACGTCGGGATCGAGTGCGCGTGCCTGATCGATCGCCGTGGCGCCGTCGGTAGCCTCACCGACCACGCGGATCTCGTCGACCCCGTCGACCAGCATGCGCAGGCCTGCCCGCATCAGCGACTCGTCATCAGCGATGAGGACGCGGATCGGTGACGGTGCCTCGACCGAGGGCTCCTCCGTTCTCACGTGTGCCACGGGATCCTCACCTCCACCTCGAACTGGTCGTGCCGGGTGTGGCCCCAGCGAGCCGTTCCGCCGACGAGTCGGGCGCGCTCGGCGACACCCACGAGGCCGAATCCCGTCCCGAGCGTGTGCGGCTGCGAGCCTAGGGCTGGGTTCAGCGCACGCAGCACCAACTCGGTGCCGGTCAGTTCCAGCCGCAACGCGAGAGCGGCGCCCGGGGCGTGTTTACGCGCGTTCGTGATCAGTTCGGAGCAGATGCGCACCAGCGAGGTGCCCGTCGTCGGTGACTGCTCCTGAAGCGCGTGTGGCGTGGTCCCCCGCCAGGAGACGGCGACCTTCTGACCTGTGGTGCGTGCCTGGTTCGCGAGCGCATCGATGGTCGTTGCCACTGGCAGGGGATCAGTGACTCGCTCCCGCTCCTCGGAGCCCGGGTGGCTTGCGTACCGAAGGGTCGAGAGCACTTCCCGAAGCACCGCATTGGCCTCGCCAGCGCACGTGTGGATCGTCCGTGCCGCCTCTCGTATCCGCATTGGTGGAAGGTCGTTCCGGTGAGCGAGAGCGCCGGCATGGACCGAGATGAGAGAGAGCTGGTGCGAGAGCGAGTCGTGCATATCGCGGGCGATGGCGCTGCGCTCCTGTGCACGTGCGCGAGCGATGTCAGCCTCGCGCTCGCGGCGCGTGGCTTCACGGGCGCGTTCAGCGGCTGCGGCCTGGTGGCGCAACGAGGTGATCAGCGCGGCCCGGGTTCCACGAGCGCGGCCCCACATCAGGGCGGCGATCGCCACTGCGGCTACCGCCACCGCTCCGATCAGCCGCCATGTCAGCGGTTCGCCGCTGGAGAGCGGATGGACCCACGCCACGGCGAACGTCCCGGCGACCATGATCGCCACCACTGCGCCGTCCCACGCAGGTGAGCGGCGGCCCCCGATCCGCACCATCGCGACCATGCTCGCGGGCACACTCCAAGCGCTGAGGCTGCCCGCGACCACGAGCAACAGATTGCCGGAACGCGACCCTCGGACCGGACCTGACGCGATGCCTGCGACGAGGCCCACCAGCAGGTCGAGGACCATCAGTGCGATGATCGATGCGGCCGGCTCGGGCTCGTTCTCCTCGAGCGCCAGCCCGTATGTCGCGACGAAGGCGAGTGCTCCCGTCACGCAGCAGCAGGACGAGATCAGCACCGCCCGCGCAGTGCGGCGCGCTCGTGGTCCGAACCGCTCCACGCTCCGGTTGGGTGCGGCGACCGGCGTGGCGACGGAGATGGTCATCGCGCCAGCATAGGAATCGTCTGGGTGCCGCGAGATCCTCCGAACGGACGAGTTCGCCAGCGGGTCATCGAACCTGTCGGAGGATCCACGCGGTATGAGCGGTGCGCCATGGTGACCTGATGACACCACACCTCACCGGTCAGGTCACGGCTCCAGTCCCGGCCTCACGCCAGCAGCAGGAAGGATCAGTGCCCGCTCCTGTGCCGTACCACCGGCTTGCGCACCTGCAGCGGCGAACGTCGCGGTGGTGGCGCCCGCTCCTGACGTTGTTGCTCTCCGCGGCGTTGTGGTGCGGATTTCTGATCGTCGCAGGTCTGCTCGGGCTGCTGCTCTGGTGGTTGGTGCCGGGTCTGCCGCAGCCGACTCCGGGCCTCGACGACCCACGCAATCCGAGCGACATGCTCATCGCCTTCGGCATGATCGCCCTGCTCCTCCCGTCCGTGGTGCTCGGCAGCCGGTGGGGCGGTGGTGCGCCGCGGATCGTCCACTCGGTGCTCGGGTGCGTGCGATGGCGGCTGCTGCTGCGCGCAGGCGTGGTGGTCGTGCCGCTCTACGCGATCGTCTCGTGGACCTCCTTCCTGCTCGGCCCGCCCGCGGACGCCTCGATGCCGCGCCTCGACCTTTCGCTGGCGGCACTCCTCGTGATCGTGGTGGTGGTGGTGCCCCTGCAGAGCGCTGCCGAGGAGTATGCGTTCCGCGGCTTGCCGCAGCTGGCCCTGGGGACCTGGCTACGCTCTCCGGTGTGGGGCATCATGCTGCCCGTGCCGCTGTTCATCGTCGGGCATGGGTACGACGTGGTGGGCCAGGTGAGCGTGGGGATGTTCGCTCTTTGCGCAGGGTTTCTGGTCTGGAAGACCGGCGGCCTGGAGCTCGCCGTCGTCATGCACGTGGCCAACAATCTGCCGCTGGCCGTGATCGCTCCGCTCAGTCCCTCCTCGATGCATCAGGGTGCCGTCGATCCGGCGCATCTCCTGATCGACCTGCCCCTGACGATTGGCGTGACGGCCGGTCTGACACTCTGGGTGTCGCGGATCCACGGCCTCAGAGTGCTCGAACCGCTCCGCGGTCCTGGTGCCTCGCCGTCGTGATGCATCGCCTCGCCGGCGATGCATCGTCTCCCCGGCTCCGGGCTCTACGATGGGAGCAGCCGAACCACACCGCTGAAAGGTCCGTGTCAATGACGTCCCGCTTGCGCCGTATCGCCGCACCCGCTGTGGCCGTGATCACCGCCGCCCTGCTCGCTGCCGGGTGCGCCGGTCAGCCGGGCGCAGCAGCCGTGGTGGACGGTGAACCGATCACCGAGTCTGACCTGACCGACGCCTCGACCACACTGGCCCCGTTCCTGCAGGAAGGGGTGGCCCCCGCAGCCCTGCTCGCGGCCATGATCCAGGCCCCCGTGCTGATGGACATCGCTGCCGAGCGTGGGATCGCCATCTCCGCCGATCAGGCGCAGCAGCAGTTGGCCGCGAACGCCGAAGCGGGTGGGATCGAGGTGCCGGAGGAGTACTCGCCGGAGACGATGGAACTCGCGCGGTACCTCTTCCTCGTGAATATGGTGAACCAGAGCCCGGATGCCCAGGCCATCAACGAGGAGTTCGCCGCCGAGCTGGCCGAGCTCGATGTCGAGGTGAGCCCCCGTTACGGAACCTGGAATCCCGATCTTTCCCAGGGATCGACCATCCAGGCCACCGCGCCAGAATGGATCGCGCCCGTCGCGCCAGAGCAGGCATGACCGGGTTCGGCGGGGCCCGCTCCACGGACGTTCCGCTCGATGACGACGTCCCGGGCGACCCCCTGCGAGCCGCCGTTGCGGTGATGGACCGTCTCCGGTCCCCGGGCGGCTGCCCGTGGGATGCCGAGCAGACGCACGCCTCACTCGCTCCGTACTCGATCGAAGAGGCGCACGAGGTGGCCGAGGCCGCCGAGAACGGCGACCGGGAGCACCTGCTCGAAGAACTCGGAGACCTGCTGCTGCAGGTGCTGTTCCACGCCCGGATCGCTGCTGAGGGGAGTCTGGGAGAACCGTTCACCATGGACGACGTTGCTCGCGGACTGGTCGCGAAACTCACCTCCCGGCACCCGCACGTGTTCGGCACGGGTGCTGGCAGCGCGTCCGGGCAGGGCGAGAGCAGCGCTGTGACAGCCTCGGATGTCAACGAACGCTGGGAGCAGCTCAAGGCGGCGGAGAAGCAGCGCACCTCGCTCCTGGACGGCATCCCCACCTCCATGCCCGCCTTGGCGCGCACACAGAAAGTGGTGCGCCGCGCTCAGCGTGCCCAGGTGCCCCTTCCCGAACCTGGTGAGGACCTGGCAGGGCGACTGGACGCCGTCGTGCGGGATGCGGTGGCTGCCGGGGTGGACGCTGAAGCGCTGCTACGGAAACGGCTACGCGTGCTCGAAGACGTGGTGCGCCAGGCCGAGCGCCCGGGTGTGCCATCTGCCGAGACTCGCGCGCCCTAGCAACGCTCGCGCTATTACAGTAGTCCGTGGACACCGCCGACCTCGCGTGACGCGGGGCCGGTCCCAGAAATCCATGTGAAGGAGTCACTGTGGCCAGTATCGAGGCCGTCGGAGCACGCGAGATCCTCGACTCTCGTTGCAACCCGACCGTTGAGGTGGAAATCGCCCTGGAGGACGGTTCGTTCGCACGCGCCGCTGTTCCCTCCGGTGCCTCCACCGGTGCATTCGAAGCCGTGGAGCGCCGGGACGGCGACAAGGGCCGCTACCTGGGCAAGGGCGTGGAGAACGCCGTCGCCGCTATTACCGAGACCATCGCCCCGGAGATCCTCGGCCTCGACGCCGCGGACCAGCGTCACCTCGACCAGACCCTGATCGACCTCGACGGCAGCCCGAACAAGGGCAAGCTCGGCGCGAACGCCATCCTCGGCGTCTCCCTCGCCGCTGCCCGCGCCGCCGCCGAGAGCGCCGACCTCTCCCTCTTCCGCTACATCGGCGGCCCGAACGCGCACGTGCTGCCCGTGCCGATGATGAACATCCTCAACGGTGGCTCGCACGCCGACTCCAACGTGGACATCCAGGAGTTCATGATCGCTCCGATCGGTGCGAGCTCCTTCAAGGAGGCGCTGCGCTGGGGTGCAGAGGTTTACCACGCCCTCAAGTCCGTGCTCAAGGAGCGCGGCCTCGCCACCGGCCTCGGCGACGAGGGCGGATTCGCCCCGAACCTGGAGAGCAACCACGCCGCGCTGGACCTGATCATCGAGTCCATCGAGAAGGCCGGCTACACCCCGGGTGAGCAGATCGCGCTCGCCCTGGACGTGGCCTCCACCGAGTTCTTCTCCGACGGCACCTACCAGTTCGAGGGCAAATCCATCACCCCGGCCGAGCTGATCAGCTACTACGAAGACCTCGTGGCCCGGTACCCGCTGGTCTCCATCGAGGACCCGCTGAGCGAGGACGAGTGGGACTCCTGGTCCGAGCTCGTCGCCAAGATCGGCGACAAGGTGCAGATCGTCGGCGACGACCTGTTCGTCACCAACCCCGAGCGCCTCGCCAAGGGCATCGAGACCAAGGCGGCGAACTCGCTGCTGGTCAAGCTGAACCAGATCGGTTCGCTCACCGAGACCCTGGACGCCGTGGAGCTGGCGCAGCGCAACGGCTTCACCGCGATGGTCTCCCACCGCAGCGGCGAGACCGAGGACACGACCATCGCCGACCTCTCGGTGGCGGTGAACGCCGGCCAGATCAAGACCGGTGCCCCGGCGCGCGGCGAGCGGATCAACAAGTACAACCAGCTCCTGCGCATCGAAGACGAGCTCGATGCGGCTGGCCGCTACGCCGGCAAGAGCGCCTTCCCGCGGTGGAAGGGCGCCAGCGCCTGAGCATGACGCTGCGGTAGTCATGCGGCGGCCGGCTACGGCACGCGCTGACGGCGGGTACCCACACGGGTGCCCGCCGTCACTGGTGTGGGGCGCAGGTGAGGTTGACCGGCGTGGATCGAGGCGGGTCGAACGTGCCTCAGCGACTCGCGCTCAGGCGATACCCCGGATCGGCGGGCGAGTGGGCGACCATAGGGACATGCCTGCCCGCCGTCCGCCCGCGCCGCGTACTCGCGCGTCCGCCGGCTCGGGCACGGGCACGGCCACCACATCGCGCACGTCCCCGGCACGCACCACACCACCCCGTGCGAGCGCTGCGCGCACCGGCAGTACCGGACGCGGACGAGGGTCCGGCCCCGCCCGATCGGGCACACGCTCGACCCCGAGCCAAGCCTCGGCTCGCCCGCGCGGCAAACCGGCACCCACGTCCTCGACAGCGCGACGTGGCTCCCGCGGGAGTGCTGTTCACGAGGAGGTCGATGAACCTCGCCAGATCACCGTGCGTGGCCTGGTGCTGTTCGTGGTGATCCTGATGGCGTTCATCGTGCTGGCCCCCACCTTGCGTGCCTACGTCTCGGTGCAGGAGGAGAGCCGGGACCTGGCCGCGCAGATCTCGGCCACGCAGGAGCGCAACGCTCAGCTGCAGGCCCAGATCGACCAGTGGAACGATCCCGTCTACATCCAGTCCCAGGCCCGGGACCGACTAGGATTCGTGATGCCGGGCGAGACGCCGTACCGTGTGGTCGATCCCGAGATCGTGACCGGGGAGGAACCGGCCGGTGCCGACGATCAGGGTCCGGTCTCGGTGCCTCCGACCGGCCCGTGGTACCTGACCGTGTGGGACTCGGTGCAGGTGGCCGGTGAGGTCGATGACTGACGAGCGGAGCACAGTGACGGACGAACAGCTGTTGCCCGGTGACCTGGACGTGGTGGCCGAGCAGCTCGGGCGCGAGCCGCGGGGAGTGGTTGCGGTGGCGGCACGGTGCGTGTGCGCTCGCCCGCTGGTGGTGCGGACGCGACCCCGCCTGGACGATGGCACGCCCTTCCCGACCTCGTTCTATCTCACCTCGCCAGGAGCCGTGGGCGCGGTCAGCACCCTCGAGGCGAACGGCGTGATGCGGGAGATGACCGACCGGCTTGGCGAGGACGAGGAACTGGCGGCGGCCTACGGGCGCGCGCACGACGACTACCTGCGTCGCCGGGCCGAGCTCGGTGAGGTTCCCGAGATCGACGGCATCTCCGCCGGTGGCATGCCCACCCGCGTCAAGTGCCTACACGTGCTCGTCGCCCATTCCCTCGCCGTCGGGCCCGGCATCAATCCGCTCGGGGACGAGGCCCTGGCGATGATCGCCGAGACCTGGCGTCCCGACCGCTGCACCTGCTGAAGCGCTGCCCCTGACGGCGTCCCCGGCGTTGGTGAGGGAAAGGGGCCGTCGTTGGTCGGCGGGCATGGCAGGCTTGGTCTGTGACTCGAGTGGCTGCCATTGACTGCGGGACGAACTCCATCCGGCTCCTGATCGCCGATCGATCTGACGGCGTGCTCAGTGACGTGTTGCGGCGGATGGAGGTGGTCCGGCTCGGTCAGGGCGTCGACCGGACCGGCGAGTTCGATCCGGCGGCGTTGCAGCGGACGCTGCAGGTCACCCGCCGGTATGCCGAACTGTGCGAGGAGCACGACGTGGAGGCGGTGCGCTTCGTCGCCACCTCCGCCACCCGGGATGCCCGCAACCGGGCTGTCTTCATCGACGGGGTGCGGGATGCGCTCGGTGTCCAGGTGGAGGTCATCTCCGGGACGGAGGAGGCCGCGTTGTCCTTCGCCGGTGCGGTCAGCATCCTTGACGAGAGTGCTGCCTCGGACCGGCTCGTGGTCGACATCGGTGGCGGGTCGACCGAGCTGGTTCTGGGGGGTGGGCAGGTGCCCGACTCCTCCATCTCTCTCGACATCGGGTGCGTCCGGATGACCGAGCGTCACCTGCACGACGACCCGCCGACGGACGCTCAGATCACCTCGGCCATCGTCGATGTGAGGGCTGCGCTGGACGAGGCGGCCGCGGTGGTGCCCCTCGAGCGGGTGGGCACGATCGTGGGCGTGGCGGGTTCGGTGACCACGGTGACGGCGCACGCCCTCGGGCTGCCCAGCTACCAGCCCGAGCGGATCAACGCCTCCCGTCTGCCCATCGACGACGTCCGCGTGGCCTGTGCGGATCTGCTCGCCATGCCTCGCACCCGGCGCGAGGCGCTCGGATTCATGCATCCGGGACGCGTGGACGTGATCGGCGGTGGAGCGCTCATCTGGTCCGAGGTGCTGGCCCGGGTGGCCGCTGAGGTTCGGGGTGCCGGGGGAGTCCTCACCGAGGCGATCACGAGCGAACACGACATCCTGGACGGGGTCGCGTTGTCGGTGTCCAGCTGACATAGCCTCCGCGTCCGTGAGCCGTGGCCGCCCTTGAGCCGTGGTCCGGGCGGGGTGGCCCCTCAGCCAGCCTCGGTGATCCCCTCGTACAGCCCGATGGTGTTGCCATCGGTGTCGGTGAAGATCGCCCACCAGCTGGTCTCGCTGATCGGCTGCTTGTCCATCACGACCGTGCCGCCGAGAGCGGTGACCTTCGCCAGCGTCTCCTCGATCGAGTCGACCTCCACGTAGGAGCGGGGCTGGGTGAAGCCCTCCTCCCGCGGAGCCAGCCCGCCGCCACTGATCTTGTTGGGTGCCTGCCACATCGGATAGCCCTCGAAGCCGGGCATCTCGGCGATCTGCCAGCCGAACAGTTCACCGTAGAAGCGGGACGCCGCTCCGGTGTCGCTGACCGGGATGTCGATGTGGGTGATGTCGCCGTGTGCCATGGCACTCTCCTTGCCGGAACGGGTCGTCACCGCTGCAGTGACGCCATCACCGCCGAGTCTGGCACCGGGTACTGACATCGCACCAGAGGTCGGATGCTGGCAGGCCGGTGCGTAGACGTCCGTGGCTGTGGGCGCCGGACGGTAACCTGCTGGGTGTGAGCAACGAGATCGAGATCGGCCGCGGCAAGCGCGGCCGCCGCGCCTACTCCTTCGACGACATCGCCGTCGTGCCCTCCCGTCGGACGCGGGATCCCGAAGAAGTCTCCGTAGCCTGGCAGATTGATGCCTATCAGGTGGAGCTTCCCGTCCTGGCTGCACCGATGGACTCGGTGATGAGCCCGGAGACCGCGATCCAGCTGGGCGAGCTTGGCGGGATCGGTGTGCTTGATCTTGAGGGCCTGTGGACGCGGTATGAGAACCCCACCGCACTGCTGGAGGAGATCGCCCAGCTCCCGGCCGACGGGGCGACGGCGCGGATGCAGGAGATCTACGCGGCGCCGATCATTCCCGAGCTGATCACAGCCCGGCTCAAGGAGATTCGTGCGGCCGGGGTGACGGTCGCGGGAGCTCTCTCCCCACAGCGCACCCAGGAACACTGGCGCACGGTGGTGGACGCCGGGGTGGACCTCTTCGTGATCCGCGGCACCACCGTCTCGGCCGAGCACGTCTCCGGCAACGCCGAGCCCCTGAACCTCAAGCGATTCATCTACGAGCTCGACGTCCCCGTGATCGTCGGCGGAGCCGCCACCTACACCGCAGCCCTGCACCTGATGCGCACCGGTGCCGCCGGAGTGCTCGTCGGGTTCGGCGGCGGGGCCGCGCACACCACCCGACAGACCCTGGGCATCCACGCCCCACTGGCCAGCGCTGTCGCGGACGTCGCGGCTGCGCGCCGTGACTACCTGGACGAGTCCGGTGGCCGGTACGTGCACGTGATCGCCGACGGCGGTGTGGGCCGCAGCGGCGACCTCGTGAAAGCGATCGGATGCGGGGCGGACGCCGTCATGCTCGGCGCCGCCCTCGCCCGGGCCGCGGAAGCTCCGGGTCGCGGATGGCACTGGGGCCCGGAGGCGCACCACCCGCAGCTGCCTCGCGGGGAGCGGGTGCACGTGGGCAGCGTCGGGAGCCTCGAGGAGATCCTGCTCGGTCCCGGCAACCGCGCTGACGGGACGTTGAACATGTTCGGTGCGCTCCGCCGTGCCATGGCCACCACCGGATACTCCGACCTCAAGGAGTTCCAGCGCGTGGAAGTTGTGGTCTCGCCCTACTCGCCCCGGTGAGCACAGCGCCACAGGAGGCGTGTGCACCGAGGGCACCCTCGGTGGCCGCGGGCTATGAGGCCTAGGACGTCACTGTGGCGGCGGCGTCTCGGCTAGTTCACGGCATGAGGAGAGCGAGGGTGAGGAATCCAAGTGCGAGCGCGGGCAGGGCGCCTTGCACCGTCGCCGCCCGAGCCATCGCAGGATTCTTCGTCACCAGCACCACCGCCGCCAAGAGCATCGACCCGGCACCCGCATAGATCAGCGTCCGCCCGGCTCCCGCGGGGCCGGTGCCCGTCGCCACCAGGATCACCCCGATCGCGGTCGCCAGAGCCAGGAACAGGTTGTAGAAGCCCTGGTTGTAGGCCAGCTCCTTGGTGGCCTGCGCCTGCTCACGGGTGGTGCCGAAGGTCGCTCGCCCACGGGGCGTGTCCCAGGCGAACGATTCCAGAACGAAGATGTAGACGTGTAGCAGTGCGGCGAGTGAGGCGAGCAGGAGCGCGACCGTGAGCATGGTACGCAGCCTACGGCGCCGCGCGTCACCTACGGCGAATCGCAGGTGGAATACTGACGCGTGGCAGCGACAGGCCCGACCACGGAGCAGTGATGACGCAGGAGATCGAGTACCGCATCGAGCACGACACGATGGGTGAGGTGAAGGTCCCGAAGAACGCCACCTATCGAGCGCAGACCCAGCGAGCGGTGGAGAACTTCCAGATCTCCGGTAGCGGGATCTCCCGGCACCACATCGCTGCCCTGGCGCACATCAAGCGTGCCGCGGCGCAGGCCAACGCCGAGCTCGGAGTGCTCGACGAGGCACGGGCGCTGGCGATCGGCGGTGCCGCGGACCGGGTGATCGCCGGCGAGTTCGACCACGACTTCCCGATCGACGTCTTCCAGACCGGCTCGGGCACCTCCTCGAACATGAACACCAACGAGGTGATCGCCACCCTCGCCAGCACCGAGGCGCTCGACGTGCACCCGAACGACCACGTGAACGCCTCGCAGTCCTCCAACGACACCTTCCCCGCCTCGATCCACATCGCCGCCACGCAGGCCGTGATCGAAGAGCTGCTGCCGGGCCTCGAGGTCCTCGCCAGCTCGCTGGAGGCGAAGGCCGCGGAGTTCGCCGATGTCGTCAAGTCGGGCCGTACGCACCTGATGGACGCGACCCCGGTCACCCTCGGTCAGGAGTTCGGCGGGTACGCCCAGCAGATCCGCAACGGCATCGACCGGGTGAACGCAGCCTTGCCGCGACTGGCAGAACTGCCGTTGGGCGGCACCGCCGTCGGTACCGGGATCAACACCCCGCCCGGGTTCGCACCGCGGGTGATCGAGCTGATCGCCGAGCGCACCGGGCTGCCGCTGACCGAGGCGCCGAACCACTTCGAGGCCCAGGGCGCCCAGGACTCTCTCGTGGAGACGTCGGGACAGTTGCGGACCATCGCGGTCTCGCTGGTGAAGATCTGCAACGACATCCGCTGGATGGGCTCCGGTCCGCGCACCGGCCTCGGGGAGATCGCGTTGCCGGACCTGCAGCCAGGCTCCTCGATCATGCCGGGCAAGGTGAACCCGGTGATCCCCGAAGCCACGCTGATGGTCAGTGCCCAGGTGATCGGCAATGACGCCGCGATCGCGTTCGCGGGTGCCTCCGGGTCGTTCGAGCTGAACGTGATGCTGCCGGTGCTGGCCCGGAACATCTTGGAGTCGATCACCTTGCTCGCGAACGCCTCGACCCATCTGGCTACCAAGTGCGTGGACGGGATCACGGCCAACACCGAGCGCGCGCTGCAGCTGGCCGAGTCCTCACCCTCGATCGTGACGCCGCTGAACCGGCACATCGGGTACGAGGCGGCCGCGAAGATCGCCAAGCACTCAGTGGCCGAGGGGATCACGATCCGCCAGGCCGTCGAGGACCTCGGGTATGTCGAGCGGGGTGAGATCACCGCCGAGGTGCTCGATCAGGCGCTGGACGTGGCCACCATGACGCATCCCTGACATCTGACAACGGGGAGTGGCACCTACCGGCCGGTGGGTGACCGTGCCTGGCACCCACCGGCCGTGAACTAGCGTATGGACCCGCTCAGTGCTGCGCCTGGCGAGCCCTGAGTGCTCGCTGCATGTCGTCCAGCCCTTCGCGTACGTACCGCTTCGCGGCCGGGTTCGCTGAGGATGTCGCCAGCCACTGGCTCACGCGGTCCACTGCCTCGGCCGAGACGAGCGGGAGCGGGAACATGGACGTCAGGGCTGTCGAGGCACGTTGCACGCCCTTGTCCTCCCAGATGGTCTCGGCCGCCGTGAGGTACTTCTCCAGGTAGGGCGCGAGCAGGTCGGCCTGTCCGAGCGTGGCGAAGCCCAGGGCGATCTGGCGCTGGGTCTCGTTGGCCACGTCGTCCCGCTCGACGGCATCCCGCCATGCCTGAGCCTTGGCCGCAGCGTCGGGGCGGACGGCGCGGGCCATGCCGGCACGCTCCTGACCGGAGATGGTGTTGTCCCGTTCCAGTTCGGCGGTGATCTGTGCCTCCCCGGCGCGGTCGGTGCGCGTCAGGGCAGTCAGCAGTGCCCAGCGCAGGTCCGTGTCCACGGTCAACCCCTCGAGCACGACCGACCCGTCCAGCAGGCCGGCGATCAGGTCCAGGCTCGCACCGGTCTCGGCGCTGCCGGCCAGGGCGCGCGCGAAAGCCAGCTGATGGTCGCTGCCCGGCGCCGCCTGAGCGAGGAGGTCACGTACCCCGGTTTCCCAGGTGGTGCGCAGCTTCTCCCGCTGGTCCGGATCGGTGTAGAGCTCGATGGCGGTTCGCACGAAGACGGGCAGCCGGGAGACCGCTGTCAGGTCGGACTCGGTGCCGATACCGGTGAGCACCAGCTCAACGAAGGTGGCCGCGGGCATCTGAGCGTCGCGGGTCATGTCCCATGCCGCACCCCACAGGAGGGCGCGGGTGAGCGAGTCCGGGGAATCCTGGATGTGCGCCACCGCCGTAGCCAGGGAGCGCTCATCGAGGCGGATCTTGGCGTAGGTGAGGTCGCCGTCGTTGAGTAGCAGCAGGTCCGGCTGAGCCTTGCCCACCAGCTCCTCGATCTCGGTCAGCTCGCCGCGAACGTCCACCTCGACCCGTTCCCGCAGGGTGAGGGCGCCGTCGGCCAGGTCGTACAGGCCGATCCCGATCCGGTGACGGCGCAACGTGGGGAAGTCCGATGACGCCCCCTGGCGCACGGCAAAGGTCTCGTACGCTCCGCCGTCGGAGATGGTGAACTCTGGGGTGAGGACGTTCACGCCCGAGGTCTTCAGCCACTCATCCGCCCAGGACGCGAGCTCACGGCCGGAGGCAGCTTCCAGAGCCCGCAACAGGTCCGCGAACTCGGTGTTGCCGAAGGCGTGCTCGGTGAAATACGCGCGTAGGCCGGCGAGGAACTCCTCCAGACCCACCCAGGCCACCAGCTGCTTCAGCGTGGAGGCACCCTTGGCGTAGGTGATCCCATCGAAGTTGACCTCGACGGCCTCCAGGTCGTGGTTGTCCGCGGCGATCGGGTGTGTGGAGGGCAGCTGATCCTGCCGGTAGGCCCAGTTCTTGCGGGCATTGGTGAAGGCGGTCCACACCTCGGTGTACTCGGTGGCGCTGGCCATCGCGTGGTGCGAAGCCCACTCGGCGAAGGACTCGTTCAGCCACAGGTCGTCCCACCACTTCATGGTGACCAGGTCGCCGAACCACATGTGCGCCATCTCGTGCAGGATGGTGTTCGCGCGCTGCTGGTAGAAGGAGTGGGTCTGCCGGGAGCGGGGCAGGTACTCGTCGCGGAAGGTGACGGCGCCGGCGTTCTCCATCGCGCCCATGTTGTACTCGGGAACGTACAGCTGGTCGTACTTGCCGAACGCGTAGGGGACGCCGAAGGTCTCCTCGAAGAAGGCGAAGCCCTGCTTGGTGACGTGCAGCAGGGTCTCGACGTCCAGGTGCTCGGCGAGGGACTGGCGGCAGTAGTGGCCCAACGAGATGGTGCCGTGTGCGCCTTGATAGACGTCGAGCACCTCGTGGTACTCCCCGGCCACCAGAGCGGTGATGTAGGTGGACATCCGCTCGGTGGTGGGGAAGGACCACGTGGCGGTGCCCTCGCCGGCGGGGGCAGGCTCAGGGGTGGGTGCGTTGGAGATGACTCGCCACTGCTGCGGTGCGGTGACGGTGAAGGTGAAGACCGACTTCAGGTCGGGCTGCTCGAAGGTGGTGTACACGCGACGGGCATCCGGCACCTCGAACTGGGTGTAGGTGTAGACGCGATCGTCGGCTGGGTCGACGAAGCGGTGCAGTCCCTCGCCGGTGCGGGAGTAGGGGAGCGTAGCGCTCACGCGCAGCTCGTTCTGCTCCGCCAGCTCGCGCAGCAGGATCCGGGAGTCGGTGTAGACCTCGGCCGGGTCCAGGGCGGTGCCGTTCAGGGTGATCGAGTGGACCTCGGCGCCCACCAGGTCGGCGAAGGTAGCGGCGCCGGGGCGCGAGCAGGAGAACCGGATCACGGTGCTGCTCGCGAAATGGGTGTCCGAACCGGTCAGGTCCAGATCGATCGTGTAGCTGTCAACGGAGAGGAGCGCGGCGCGGGTAGCGGCCTCGTCTCGGGTGAGGTTGGTTCCAGGCATGGGGTCGATCTTGTCATGCGGGTGGGACAGGCGGGTGCGCATCGGGGATACGGAACGTCGGTACTGACCGGTGCTGACAAGGATGTAGTCGGTGTTCTGACTCGATCTTCGAGGCTGACGGCTGCGGGGGAGCGAGGTCCTCACTTCTTGCCGTTCCCGCAGGTCAGAGTGAATGTCAGTGCTCGGTGGCAGGGTGTGGACCATGAGATCGACGGCTGCGGCAACCGAGGCGGGCGAGGCGCCCGGTGCGTCCGTGGTGCTGGCTGCGGTTCGGTCGATTCGGTCCGGGCTGAGGTCTGCGGCTACCAGCGCCGATCTCGCCGCTCTGGGTAACACCGGGCGCGTGGATCTCCTACGGGAGCTGGAGGAATTGGCCGGGTCGGTCGCGGCGGTGCAGGCACGGCTGTCGGCAGATCTGGATGCCTCGATCCGTGCGGAGCGGGCAGGGGTGGGAATCCCGCCCGAGCAGCAGGGGGCCGGGGTGGCGACGCAGGTGGCGCTGGCCCGCCGGGTCTCGCCGGTGCGGGGCGGCCAGTACCTGGGAATGGGTAAGGCGCTCGTGAACGAGATGCCGCACACGATGGCGGCGCTGGCAGGCGGTGAGCTGAGCGAGTGGCGCGCCACCCTGCTGGTGCGGGAGTCCGCATGTCTGAGCGTCGAGGACCGGGCGGCATTCGACGCGGAACTGTGTGCTGATCCCGAGCGGTTCGCCGGGTGGGGAGACAAGCGGTTCGTTGCCGAGGCGCGTGCCCTGACGACTCAGCTGGACCAGGCGGCGTTGGTGCGAAGGGCGGCCAAGGCTGAGGCGGATCGGCGGGTGACCATCCGGCCGGCGCCGGACGTCATGGCGCAGGTGACGGCCTTGGTCCCGGTGGCACAGGGAGTGGCCGTATACGCGGCGTTGACCCGTCGAGCGGACGAGTTGAACGCCCAAGGTGATCCACGCAGCACCTCTCAACTGATGGCCGACACCCTGGTCGAACGGGTCACGGGGCATGCCCGTGCTGAGGATGTCCCGATCCAGGTGCAGGTGGTGATGAGTGACCGGGCCCTGTTGGACGGAGCCGACGAGGCCGCGCACGTGAATGAGTACGGAACCGTGCCCTCGCGATGGGCTCGGGAACTCGTCGCCCGGGCTGCGGAACAGGGTGGGGCAGTGGATGCCTCTCGAAGACGGTCGCACGAGACGCGCGGGGTGGGCGTGTGGGTCCGTCGTCTCTTCACTCGGCCCGCGAGCGGGGAGCTGGTGGCGATGCAGTCACGTGCCCGTCGGGCTCCGGCGGGGCTGGCGGCCTTCATCAGGGCCCGCGATCGCACGTGCCGGACGCCGTGGTGCGACGCACCGATCCGCCATATCGATCACGTCACCGACCACGCCGGCGGCGGGCCGACCGAGGAGTCGAACCTGCAAGGCCTGTGCGAGGCGTGCAACTACGCCAAGACTGCCCCGGGATGGTCGGCGCGGGCCGAGTACGACGTGGCGGGTGGAAGTGAAGGCGTGCGGGGCGGGCCGCCACATGGATCCCGGTTCGCCGACACCGCATGCGGCGGCCATCGCGTGCAGACGACGACGCCGACCGGGCATGCCTACCTTTCTCGGCCGCCCCGGCCACCCGGATTCACCACGCCGCTTCGGTTGCCCGGGTCCGTGCTTCCACCGCTCGCACTCGCCCGCACCCTTCGACCACCAGGCTCAGCGGCCGGCACGTTCTTGAACCGTGCAGACGAACGCGCCGCTGCCTACGCCCGTGAGCTCGAGGAGGCCTATGCCGGCGCCGGACCACCGACGCTCACATCGGCGGGCCGGGTCCGGGGGTCACCCGTGGCAGCGTGAGTCATGCGGGTGAGTCATGAGGACCAGGGACCCGGGACGCCCCGGTTCTTCAGTTGTGCCGCAGCACGAGCTCGTCGACCACCCGGCCCCGGTCCGGGGCGTAGCCACTCTCTTCGCCGACCAGGTGGAACCCGTTCCGACGCAGCACCACCATCGCTGCCGCGTTGTGCCGCGCGACCCGGGCGGTCACCGGACGGTGCGGCACTTCCTGCAGGAAGGCGCCAAGAGCTTTCGTGGTGATCCCGCGCCCCCAGTAGGCGCGGTCGATCCAGAAGGAGACCCGGTGCTCGTCCGACTCCGAGCGGCCACGGATATGGCCGACCACGCGGCGTTCGTCATCGTCGTCGATCTCGATCGTGCGCACGTCGGCGGTCTCGTCCGCGCGCAGGTGGCGCCAGTGAGCGTTGAACGCCTGCCGTTCGTTCGGGTCCTCGAAGGTGTCGCCGGCGAGGGAAGCTGCCTCCGGGTCGCGGAGCTGAGTGAAGAAGGCGTCGAGGTCGGCATCCTCCACCGGACGCAGGAACACCGTGACCTGGCTCTGGCTCATCTGGTCACCTCCGTAGGCCCATGGTAAGTGGGTGTGATCTCTGTCACCAGCGGGCGCTCGCGAGCGGCTCGCGTCGAGGGCCTGAGGTCTCGGACGTGCCGGAACGCGGCTGTGCTCAGATCGCCTGCACGACCCTCGCGGCTTCTCGCGCGATCTCCCATTCCTCGTTCGTGGGAACCACGAGGACTGTCACCGGGGAGTCCTGCACCGAGATGCACGAGACCGCTCCCGGCCGCACGCTCTTGTTGGCCGCCTCGTCGAGCATGATCCCCAGGTTCTCCAGACCGCGCAGGGCGCCGGCGCGGACGGGCGCGCTGTTCTCGCCGACACCTGCCGTGAACACCACGGCGTCCACCCGGCCCAGCGCGGCCGTGTAGGCGCCGATGTACTTGCGCAGCCGGTAGCAGTAGACGTCCAGTGCAAGCCGGGCGTCGTCGTCGCCGTGCTCGGCAGCGTCCACGACATCGCGCATGTCGTTGCTGCCGGCGAGCCCCAGCAGCCCCGAGCGCCGGTTCATCACCGTGTCGATCTCGTCGATGCTCATCCCGGCCGTCCGCGCGAGGTGGAACACCACCGCAGGATCGATGTCCCCAGTGCGGGTGCCCATCACCAGGCCCTCCAGCGGCGTGAGTCCCATGGACGTGTCGACCGACCGGCCGCCTGCCACCGCCGTGGCCGAGGCGCCGTTGCCAAGGTGGAAGACGATGAGGTTCGCCGACTCCGGTGCCAGGCCCAGTTCCCTTGCAGCGGTGCGTGCGACGTATTGGTGCGAGGTGCCGTGCGCCCCGTATCGGCGCACCCGGTGAGCCTGGGCGATCTCCCGGTCGAGAGCGTAGGTGGCGGCGTGGGCGGGCATGGAGCGGTGGAAGGCGGTGTCGAAGACCGCAACCTGGGGCAGGTCGCCGAAAGTGGCCTGCGCTGCCCGGATCCCGGCCAGATTGGGAGGGTTGTGCAGCGGTGCCAGGTCCGAGACGTCCTCGATCGCTGCCACCACCTCGGCGTCGATGCGCACCGAGGCGCTGAACTCCGGTCCTCCCTGCACCACGCGGTGCCCGACCGCCATCAGATTCGCGCTCGCGAGCTCTGGGCCGAACGCCTCGAACGCCTCCCGCATGGCCGCCATTGCCGCACCATGGTCGGGCAGCGGCAACTCGCGTTCGTGCACGTCCTCGCCCACCTCATGGCGCAGGTGCCCCACGGCACCGGTCTGACCCACCCGCTCCGCCAGCCCCGAGGCGAGCGCCGTACCTGAGGCGGCGTCCACCACCTGGTACTTGAGCGAGGAGGAGCCGGCGTTGATGACCAGGACGTGCTGCGCCGTCCTGGGCTCGCCCGCGGTGCCCATCACGCCTCCTCGCCCTGTGCCTGGACGGCGGTGATCGCCACCGTGTTCACGATGTCCTGCACGAGTGCGCCCCGGGAGAGGTCGTTGACCGGCTTGCGCAGGCCTTGCAATACCGGCCCCACGGCCACCGCACCAGCACTGCGCTGAACCGCCTTGTAGGTGTTGTTGCCGGTGTTCAGATCCGGGAAGATCAGTACGGTGGCCCGGCCGGCTACCTGGGAGTCCGGCATCTTCGTTCGTGCCACCTCGGCGTCCACGGCGGCGTCGTACTGGATCGGCCCCTCCACCACCAGGTCGGGTCTCCGCCGTCGCACCTCGGCCGTCGCGGCCCGCACCTTGTCCACATCGGCGCCGCTGCCGGACTCGCCCGTGGAGTAGGAGAGCATCGCGATCCGCGGCTCCACCCCGAACTGTGCCGCGGTCGCCGCCGAGGAGATCGCGATATCCGCGAGCTGCCCGGCGTCCGGATCCGGGTTCACCGCACAGTCGCCGTACACGAGCACCTGGTCGGTCAGGCACATGAAGAACACCGAGCTGACGATCGAGACCCCCTCAGCGGTCTTGATCGTCTCGAAGGACGGCTTGATCGTGTGCGCCGTGGTGTGGCGGGCGCCGGAGACCATGCCATCGGCGAGGCCCTCGTAGACCATGAGGGTGCCGAAATAGGAGACGTCGGTGACGATCTCGCGGGCGCGCTCGACCGTCATGCCCTTGTGCTCGCGCAGCCCGGCGTAGGTGCGGGCGAAGCGCTCCCGCAGCTCGGGATCCTTCGGGGAGAGCACCCGCGCCGCCGTCAGGTCCAGGCCCAGCTCACTGGCCCGGGCGCGGATGGTGGCCTCGTCGCCGAGCAGAGTGAGGGCCGCCACCTCGCGCGCCAGCAGCGTGCTCGCCGCCCGCAGGATCCGGTCGTCCTCACCTTCGGGCAGCACCACGTGCTTGCGGTCCGCGCGGGCGCGTTCGAGCAGCTCATGCTCGAACATCAGCGGCGTCACCACGGTGCTGCGCGGCACATCCACGGCGTCGAGCAGCCGTTCGGAGTCGATCGCCTGCTCGAATGTGGATCGGGCAAGGTCGAGCTTGCGCTGGGAACCGGTGGAGAGCAGCCCCGGTGTCCGGGCTGCGCGGCTGGCGGCTTCGAACGTGCCCAGATCGGTGGTGATGATCGGCAGCCGCTGACGCAGACCGTCCATCAACCGGGTGGTCTGTTCCGACGGAGCGAACCCGCCGTTGAGGATCAGCGCGGCCAGTGAGGGGAAGTTCTCGGCGGCGTGTGCCGCGACGAGCGCGAGGATCACCTCGGACCGGTCACCCGGCACGATCACCACGGCCCCGTCGGAGAGGCGCTGGAGGATGTGCTCCATCGTCATGCCGCCGACGATCAGTTCCTCGGCCTCACGATCGAGCAGTTCATCGTCTCCTGTGACGAGCGTGCCGCCGGTCGCCCGCATCAGATCCCGCACACTCGGCGCTGCCAGCAGCGGCACGTCCGGCATGACCCACGCCGGCACCGGCAGGTCAGCGAGGTTCGCCCCGATCTCAGCCATGTGCTCCGGCCGCGCCCGGTTCGCGACCACCGCCACTAGCGAGGCGTGCGCTCCGGCCAGCTCAGCCGCCGACACGTCCACCATCTGCCGCACATCACCCGCCTCGCGATCCACCGCGGAGACCACGAGGACCACCGCCGAACCGAGGTTCGCGGCCACCCGGGCGTTGAACGCGAGCTCGGTCGGCCCGGCCACGTCGGTGTAGTCCGAGCCCACGATCACGACGGCGTCACACCGGTCGGCCACGTGGTGGTAGCGCTGCACGATGGTCGCCAGTGCGCCGTCGGGGTCGGCGTGCACGTCGTCGTAGGAGACGCCGACGCAGTCGTCATAGGTGAGGTCGACACCGTCGTGGGCGAGGAGCAGCTCGACGACCGAGTCCCTGTCGGCGTCGCCGCGGGTGATCGGGCGGAACACCCCGACCCGGCCGACTCGCCGGACGAAGGATTCCAGCAGTCCGAGGGCGACCGAGGATTTCCCGGTGTGCCCTTCGGGTGACGTCACGTAGACACTGGTCACCATGAGCCGCTCGTCTCCTGTCTGCTGAAGCCTGCCCGTGCTCGCCCACGCTACCGGCGCGGGCGGCTCCCGGGGCAGGGTCCTTCGTCCCGGGTGCTCACCGCGGCACCGTGCCGCGGTGCGTATTCTGGACGGGTGAGTGCGAGTGGACGCGCCGGCGGGCTGTCGGACTGGATCCGGGCAGCGACCCGTCCGCGACTGCTCGGGATCCTGGTGATCCTGCTCGCCGGGGCCGCGCTGTGCATCCGCCTGGGTGCCTGGCAGTTGGACCGCGCCCAGATCCGGGGCAACCAGGAAGCCGAGGTGGCCGCCTCGGCCCGCGAGAACGGACCGGCGCTGCCGCTGGCGGACGTGCTGGGGTTGGGGGAGGGGCTGACGCAGGAGCAGCTCGGCCAGCGGGTCGAGGTGGCCGGCGAGTGGGAGCCCGACCTGCAGGTCTTCGTGGAGGGCCGCGGGTACGAAGGCGAGCTCGGGTACTACGTGCTTTCGGCGTTACGCGTGAGCGAGGACGACGCGCTGCTGCCGGTAGTCCGCGGATGGGTGCCCAGCACCGACGAGGCGGCGCTCGCGGTTTCCCCGGGTGAGGTCGAGGTGATTGGGTTCCTCGCCAGTCCGGAACACGCTGAACGAGGGATCGACCCCTCGGCCGGCACCGGTGCGGTGGTCGAGTCGGTGAGCCCGGCTCAGCTGGTGAACTTCTGGAACGAGCCCACCTACGCGGTGCACCTGCGGTTGGCAGCTACGGATCTCACCGGTGCAGGGGACTCAGCCTCAGCCGACGTCCCCACCCCGGTCGGCCCGCCCGAGATCCCCGACGGTGGGCTGAACGTGCGCAACCTCGCCTACGCCGCCGAGTGGTGGATCTTCGGCGGGTTCGCGCTGGTGCTGTGGTGGCGGATGGTGCGCGACGAGGTGCGCCACCTGCGGCAGGAGAGCGCTCCCGCCTGACGGCGTGCCGGGCGGGCCCTACCAGGTGGCCTCGAACTCGGTGGCGACCTCGTGCACCCGCTGGGCTGCGCCGTCGGCGCGTGAGGCCACCAGCTCGGCGAGGGTCTGCTCCACCTCCTGCGGGCCGAGGCCCGCGAGTTCCTCGACCCCCGAGCCGGCGACGGCGGAGCTCCAGTCGGTCCGGATACGTGCGGCATCCGCGGGGTCGGCCGCCATGTTCTCGGCCGCGTCGATCGTGGCCGTGCACACCTGCGCGAGGTCGGCCACCGGGCACTGCACCCGTAGCGCGTCGGCGACCGCCTGGTTCGCCTCGGCCAGGTCGGCTCCGGCGTGAGCGGTCATGAGCGTCGGTGCGGTGCCGCAATACCTGCGGATGGCTGACAACGGCTCCGACAGTCCGGCGCGCAGACCCGCCAGGGCGGCCTGGGCGGTCTCGAACTGTTCACGTTCGGCCGTTGTCGGCTCCAGTCCGGCCGGGACGGCGGGTGGTCCGGGGGCGAGGTCTGCTTGCTCGGCGTAGGAGGTCAGCGTGGTGCAGGCGGCGTTGATCGCGTCAGCTGTCGCCGGGTCCTGACTCTCGCTTCCGGGCCAGACGGGGGTGAGCGCTGGTGCCGGACCGGGCGTGAGGTCGACCGACTCGACGAGGCTGGGAGCGAGCGCGGCGGACTGCTCGGCCTCCCAGGCCGTCAGGTCCGCGTGCCAGGCCTCGAGTGCGGCGGTGCGTTCAGGATCGGATTCCTGGCAGGCCGCAAGCCCGATGGTGGCAGCGGCGATGACCGCGACGAGGCAGGCGGTGGCAGCGCGACGGGAAGGCACGGGGTCCACGGTAGCGGGGCGGCGACGGTGAGAGACTGTGATCATGACGGACTCGGAGGCCATGGACAACGCCACCACTGCTGATGCTCAGGACATGCGTGACCGCGGGGCGTTCACGCGCTACCGGATCATGGCGTTCATCACCGGCGGGATGCTCCTGCTGCTGTGCCTGGAGATGCTGCTGAAGTACGTGGTGCAGGTCAATGGGGTGGACGCCGATGGCAGTGCGCGCCCGGTGATCGGATCGTGGGTGGCCTTCGTGCACGGGTGGATCTACGTCGTCTACGCCGTGACGGTCTTCGACCTGTGGAGCCGGATGCGATGGAGTTTCGGCCGGATCGTGCTGCTCATCGCCGGTGGCGTGATCCCGGTGCTCTCCTTCGTGATGGAGCAGAAGGCCGGCCGGTGGGTCACCGAGACGCTTCAGGCGCGCCAGAGCGCGAGCTGAGTCCTCTGCCGAGGCGCGGCCACTGGCGCCGGCCCCGGAGGTTCGAGCGGGCCCGTGGGGCCACTATCCTTCTCGGGTGAGTGCCGCCACCGATCCTGCCCTGCCCCGGCCCGTTCTCGTCGTCGACTTCGGCGCCCAGTACGCGCAGTTGATAGCCCGCCGTGTGCGCGAGGCGGACGTGTTCTCCGCGATCGTGCCCCACACCATGCCGGTGGCGGACATGCTCGCCAAAGACCCGGCCGCGATCATCCTCTCCGGCGGGCCCGCCTCGGTCTATGCGGACGGCGCGCCCGCGGTGGACCCGGCGTTGTTCGAGGCCGGGGTGCCGGTGCTCGGCATCTGCTACGGCTTCCAGGCGATGGCGCGGGCGCTCGGCGGTACCGTCGCCCACACGGGCACCCGCGAGTACGGCGGCACGACCGTCACGGTGGACGAGGCGGGCACGCTGCTGCACGGCTCGCCGCAAGCACAGACCACATGGATGAGCCACGGCGATGCGGTGCACGAGGCCCCGGCGGGGTTCGAGGTGCTCGCCACCTCGCCCGGATCCCCCGTGGCGGCCTTCGAGGACCACCAGCGCCGCCTGTACGGGATGCAGTGGCACCCCGAGGTCAAGCACTCCGAGCGGGGACAGCAGGCGCTGGAGAACTTCCTGTACCGGGCCGCCGGCCTCGAGGCCTCGTGGACGGCGGGCAACGTGATCGCCGATCAGGTGGCCGCGATCCGCGCCCAGGTCGGGGATGCCAAGGTGATCTGTGGTCTGTCCGGAGGTGTGGACTCCTCCGTTGCTGCTGCCCTCGTACAGCGGGCGATCGGTGACCAGCTCACGTGCGTCTTCGTCGATCACGGGCTCCTGCGCAGCGGTGAGGCTGAGCAGGTCGAAGAGGACTTCGTCGCGGCCACCGGCGTGAACCTCAAGGTGGTGGATGCTTCCGAGCGATTCCTCAGTGCGCTCGCGGGGGTGAGTGACCCCGAGACGAAGCGCAAGATCATCGGCCGGGAGTTCATCCGGGTCTTCGAGCAGGCCGCGCGGGAGGTGGTCGCCGATGCCGGTGAGCACGGCGAGGACGTGAAGTTTCTTGTCCAGGGCACGCTCTATCCGGACGTGGTCGAGTCCGGCGGCGGTGAGGGCGCGGCCAACATCAAGTCTCACCACAACGTCGGCGGGCTCCCGGAGGACCTGCAGTTCGAGCTGATCGAGCCCCTGCGCACGTTGTTCAAGGATGAGGTCCGTGCTGTCGGGCTCGAGCTGGGGGTACCGGAGGCGATCGTCTGGCGTCAGCCGTTCCCCGGGCCAGGGCTGGGCATCCGGATCGTCGGTGACGTGACCGCAGACCGGTTGGAGACACTGCGCGCGGCCGACGCCATCGCCCGGGCCGAGCTGACTGCCGCCGGGCTGGACCGGGAGATCTGGCAGTGCCCGGTGGTCCTGCTTGCTGACGTTCGTTCGGTGGGGGTGCAGGGCGACGGCCGCACCTACGGTCACCCGATCGTGCTGCGCCCGGTCTCCTCCGAGGACGCCATGACGGCGGACTGGACCCGCGTGCCCTTCGACGTGCTCGCGCGTATTTCCACTCGCATCACCAACGAGGTCGCCGAGGTCAACCGGGTGGTGCTGGACGTGACCAGTAAGCCGCCGGGCACCATCGAGTGGGAGTGAACGTCCCGGTGGCATGAGCTGACGAGCGGAGGGAGCGCATCGTGCGTATCGTCCACGTCTCCGACTGCTACGCCCCGCGCGTGGGCGGCATCGAGAGTCAGGTGGAGGATCTGGCGGCGCACCAGGTCCAGCGCGGCCATGCCGTGCACGTGCTCACCGCGACCGCGGCTGAGGCCGGCACCGAGTCCACCGTGGGCCGGTATCGCGAGTCGGTGACCCAGGCCTCCGGGGTGCGCCTGCACCGGATGGCCTCACCGATGACCTTCGGCCTGCCCGTCCACCCACGCGGACGTGCCCTCGTGCGACGCGCCCTGCAGGTGCTGGACCCGGACGTGGTGCACGTGCACGCGGGCGTCGTCTCACCGTTTGCCTACGACGGCGCCCGTGCAGCACGGGCACTCGGCCTGCCTGTGGCCCTCACCTGGCACTGCATGCTCGACGGCGTGGAGCCCCTCCTCGCACTGGGATCCCGGGCCATGGGCTGGCGGCAGGCTCCGGTTGCACTGAGCGCTGTGAGCGGAGTGGCGGCCGAACGTGTGGCCGCGGCGCTGGGCCGCACGGACGTCAGCGTGGTCCCGAACGGACTGGACCTGACGCCGTGGCGAGCGGTGGCCGCCCGGGGCGAGCGGCCGCCGTCGGGGAGCGGACCGTTGCGGGTGGTGGCCACGCAACGGCTGGCGCCGCGCAAACGTGCCGTGCCACTGGTGCGCACCGTGATCGAGGCTGCCGAGCAGCTCGGGCCCGACGGCGCAGGTCGCCCGCGCATCCACCTCACCGTGGCCGGGGGTGGGCCCGCCGAGCACGGGGTGCGCACCGAGGTGGCGTCTGCGGGGGCCGAGGAGGTGGTGACGGTCCTCGGCCGCGTCCCGCGGCCGACACTGCCGACCCTGTACCGGGACCAGGACGTCTTCCTCACCTCATCCACGCTGGAGGCGTTCGGGATCGCCGCGCTGGAAGCGCGCGCTGCAGGCCTGGCCGTCGTGGCGCAGGCAGGGACCGGGGTGAGCGAGTTCGTCGAGGATGGACGCGAGGGGTTCCTCGTCCGCGGGGACGAGGCGGCGACCCAGGCGCTGGTGCGCCTCGCCGAGGATCGGGAGCAATTGGCCGGGATCCGGAGCCACAACAGCTCCGAACCGCCGCCGATGTCCTGGGCCGACGTCATCGGGCGGGCCGAGCGCGTCTACGCACGAGCCCGGGAGGCGGTGGGCCTCCCGGGCTCGGGATGAGGATGCGGACTCCCCGATCCGTCAGCTCGTGGGCCGTCAGTTCTTGGGGCGACCACGTGCGGCGGAGACGAGCGCCCCCACCAGCAGGGTCGCTCCTGCGATCGCCAGGATCCCGATGAACACGGTGGCTGGGTCGAGGCGTGCACCCAGGCCGATCGCGATCACCACCGCTCCGAGCAGTATCAGCACCAGACCCCACACGACGGTGCGCAGGCGCGTGCCCTCCCGGGCGGGCTCCGGCGTCGCGGCGCCGTTGTACTCGACAGTGCTGGTGGACGACATCGGAACGGTCTCCTCGTGCTCGACATTCTGGTTCATGAGGTACTCCTGAGGGTGTGCGCCCTGCTGCTCGGCATTCATCGGAGTGCTCCGGTCGGTGTTCATGACCGCTCCTCGATCACGATCTCGCCGAATCCGAGATCGACCTCCAGCCGCAGGGGTTCGACACCCTCCGGCGACTCGGACTCCGGAGAGTTCAGGGTGATCTCCCGGTTCCCGCCGAAGCGCCAGCCGTAGTCCAACTCACCGTCGACTGTCTGGGAGGACCGGCCCTCGACCTGCGCCGTCCAGCCGTCGAGGTTCCGGGTGCTGATCTCACCGGTGACGGAGGTCTCGATGCTGATCGGCATACCCTCGGGCACCTGGACGATGATCTGGCCCGCACCCATCTCGACCTCCACCGGATCGGTCACCGTGATCCCCTCGAGATCACGGAGGTCAACCCGGAGTGCACCGCCTGCCAGCTCGTCGAAACCGTCGGCAGCTTCGGACGCGGTGCCCGGGCGCCACGTCTCGTCGCTGTAGGCGGTGGAGTCGTTCCAGTCGAAACGGTGCACGACGTCCGCCGAGTGCGCCAGCGCCATCGGGACGGCGACCAAGGCCGCCAGGGTCCCCAGCACTCCGAGGCTGCCGGAGCGGCGTCCCATCAGTCCGGCGAGCACTGCGCCGAGGCCGAAGAGCGTGACGGCGGAACCCAGCGCGAGTAGTTCCACGCTCCAGCCGCTGCCGGAGATGGCACCAGCCCACGGATCGATCCATGCACTGCTGAGGCCGGTGTAGTCGGCCGCGAGCAGGAGGGCGATCACGAGCAGGATCAGGCCGAGGGTGACACGGACGAGGGTGGCCCCGGGCCCAGGAACGCGGGGCTTCGGCGGTGGCGGAGGGGTAGGGGCCGGTTGGGGAGTGGGCGGTTGTGGCGGACCGGCCGGCGGGATTGGCGGGGTTGGCGGGATCGACTCAGTGGTGCCACCGGGGCCGCCCGGGTGCTGAGACTGCGCGGTGGCGTCGTCGTGGGTGGTGCTCATGGTGTCGTTCGGATCGCTCTCGGTCGAATCGCTCTGGTGGGTGTCATCGCTATGGCTGGACTCGGCCGGGTCGTCCTGATCGTCGGTGCCGGAAGTCTCGTGCAGCGGTTTGGCTGGTTCCCCCGCCGTGCTGTCGCTCTCAGCACCGCCTTCGGACGCACCGCCCTCGGACGCGCTGCCGGAGAGCTGCCCATCGACCGTCGCAGGCGCGGGGACCGCCTGGCTGCCTGCTGCCGCGAATGGGACAGTCAGGGCTGACGATGGCTGGTTGCCCGGGGCCGTGGCGGGCGACGGGCCTCTTTCCGGCGGGGGAGGAGGCGAGCCTGCGCTGTCATGGAATGGGGTGGCGGGGCCACCCGAGGGTTCTGACGGGCCTGCCCGGCGGCCTTGCTGGATGGCGAGCACCACGACGGCGGCTAGGGCGATCAGTGCGATCAGCCCGACGCTGAACACCAGTCCATCCCAGCCGCTCCACCAGAAGCCGGCCCGGGAGAAGCCGATGATCACCATGACGATCGCACCAGCGAGCGCGGCGTCGAAGCGCCCGCGGAAGGCCTCCTGCAGGTGGATCCGGCCATCGGACCGCTCGGGCAGGAGTGCCCAGGCCAGGCCGTACAGCAGCAGGCCCAGCCCGCCGAACAACGTCACCAGCAGCAGAGCCCCCCGCACGATCAGCGGGTCGACGCCGAGCCGGTGGGCCAGGCCCGCGGCCACACCACCGATCCAGCGGTCATCGGTACGGGAGATGCCGATGCGTCGCAGCGAGTCGAAGAAGCTGTCCGCTGCCTGTGGAGGCTGCGGGGCAGAGAAGTTCGAAGTCATGACCACGAGTCAACTCCTCCACGGCTTCGGGCGGTATCGGGGGACACCCTGAACGACCCCTGAATCGGCCAGGTCCGGACCGGGTCGCAACCCTGATCTGCCCCTGAGGTGCTGGGCCACGGGCGTCTGTGAGCGCCGCCGCGTGCCACGATGTTGCTGTGACCCAGGCCGAGACTCCGAGGACGCACCGTGGTGCGGTCCCGTTGCGTCGGCCTGTCCAGGGCCGGCTCCTGCTCGGGGTGAGCGCCGGACTGGCGCAGCATCTGGCCGTGCCCGTGACCGCCGTCCGGTGGTTCTTCGTGATCCTCACACTGGTGTTCGGTGCCGGGGCTGTGCTCTACGCCTGGTTCGCGCTCACGGTGCCGGGCGGGGACCCGCAGGAGGCGGCGGCGCAGGCCCGGCCCACCAAGCTGACCCGGCTGGTGCCGCGACTGCGTGCCGTGACGGCCAGCACTCGCGGATCCGATCTGGTGATTGGTGCCGTCCTCCTGCTGGTGGCAGCACTTCTGCTGGCCAGCCAGGTGCAGGACTGGTTCGGCGGCGCCTGGTTGCTGCCTGTGGTCGTGCTGGTAGCCGGCGCTGCGTTGGCATGGAGCCAGATCGAAGTGACCGAGCGGCAGCGCCGCACGGGGCAGCCGGTGCGACGGACGTCAGTGCTGCTCCGCGTGGGTGGAGGGGTGGCGCTGGCGCTGCTGGGCGTAGTGATCTTCGTGGCCCGCGGCAAGCCGCTCGGTGACGTGGTCAACGGTGTGCTGGCTGGGTTGGCCATCCTGGCAGGCACGGCCTTCGTGCTCGCTCCACTGGGTCTGCGATTGTGGCGCGACCTGGTGGCTGAGCGGGCCGCGCGGGCACGTGAGTCCGAGCGTGCTGACATTGCCGCACATTTGCACGATTCGGTGCTGCAGACCCTCTCGCTGATTCGCGCCCGGGCGGATGATCCGGCGTTCGTGCGCCGGATGGCACGGGGGCAGGAACGCGAGCTGCGGGACTGGCTGTATGCGGACCGGCCCGAGCCCGGGGAGTCGATCGCGCAGGTGCTACGCGAGGCCGCTGGTGAGGTTGAGGACCACCACGGCTCCGAGATCGATGTGGTGACGGCCGGGGATGCGGTGCCTGACTCGGGCACGGCTGCGCTCACGGCGGCGGCGAGGGAAGCGATGGTCAACGCGGTGGTGCACGGTGCCCCTCCGGTCTCGATCTACGTCGAGGTCGGGGAGAAGGCGACCGAGGTGTACGTCCGTGATCGCGGGGAGGGGTTCGACGTCGACTCGGTGAGCGAGGACCGGCACGGGGTGCGGCACTCGATCTTCGGACGCATGCACAGGCACGGGGGTAGTGCGGACATCCGCAGCGACAGCACCAGGGGTACGGAGGTGCGCCTGCGGATGCCACATCAGGTGCGAGAAGACTGGGGTGGGACGGATTCGGGCAGTTCCGGCTCCGGCGGCGACGATTCTGATGGCGACGGCCAAGGTACGGGAGGAACGACATGAGCTTGCGGGTAGTTCTGGTCGATGACCATCGGATGGTGCGCGTCGGGGTCCGTAGCGAACTGGCAGACGACCTCGTGGTGGTCGGTGAGGCCGCCGACGTACCCTCGGCCGTGGCCACGGTGCATGAGCAGCGACCGGACGTGGTGTTGCTCGACGTGCACCTGCCCGGCGGTGAGGGCGGCGGTGGCGCCGAGGTTCTCCGTCAGTGCTCCGATCTGCTGGGCGATGTGCGCTTCCTGGCGCTCTCGGTCTCGGATGCCGCGGAGGACGTGGTCTCGGTGATTCGGGCCGGTGCGCGGGGATACGTCACGAAGGCGATCGCCGGAAGCGATCTCTCGGACGCCATCCGCCGCGTGGCAGGCGGGGACGCCGTGTTCTCGCCACGACTCGCGGGATTCGTGCTCGATGCTTTCGGTACTGCGGCCACCGATGTGGCCGTCGCCGACGACGAGCTCGACCGGCTCTCCGCTCGGGAGCAGGAGGTGATGCGCCTCATCGCCCGGGGCTTCACCTACCGGGAGGTGGCGAGTGAGTTGTTCATCTCGATCAAGACGGTCGAGACACACGTCTCGGCCGTGTTGCGCAAACTTCAGCTGAGCTCGCGGCACGAGCTCACGCGGTGGGCGGCGGTGCGGCGGCTGCTCTGACGAGCACCAGCGCGACCGTGGCTCCCGGGCATCCTTGACTAACTTACACCCGTAAGGCAAGGTGGTGAGTGCTGAAGGGAGTCCTGACATGGCGATGCCTCGTTGGTGGGGACAGATCAACAAGCGCTTCTTCAATCCCCGGGCGATCGCCCGGGGGAAGTGGCCCGTGCTGGTGCACGAGGGCAGGAGCAGCGGTGCGGAGTACCGCACGCCCATGGATGCTCATCCCGTCCCGGGCGGCTATCTCTTCGTACCGGTCTACGGACTGCAGTCGGACTGGGTGCGCAATGTGCTCGCGGCCGGCCGCGCCCGTCTGGTTGTGGACGGGCGCGAGGTGGAGCTGACGGCTCCACGGGTGGTGGGTGAGGAGGTCTGGGCGGACGTGCCGGAGGAGATCTCTCCGCCGCCGTCGGTGTTGCGATTGCGTGACTTCCTGCGCATGGACCTCGTCCAGCGCTGACCGGCGACTCGTCCAGGGCGAGCCGCCGCAGACGTCGAGGTAGCGTGGAGGTCATGAGTCGCATCGCCATCATCGGAGGGCACGGCAAGATCGCCCTCCTCCTCTCGAAGATCCTCGCCGACCGTGGAGACGAGGTCACCTCGATCATCCGCAACCCCGAGCACTCGGCTGACGTCGAGGCGACCGGGGCGCAGGCCCTCGTGGCCGACGTCGAGCATCTCAGCGCGACTCAGATCGCCGAGGCGATTGCCGGTCACGACGCGATCGTCTGGTCCGCCGGCGTCGGCGGGGGCAACCCGGCCCGCACCTACGCCGTCGACCGAGATGCCGCGATCCGCACCATGGACGCCGCCCAGCTCACCGGGATCCTGCGCTTCGTGATGGTCTCCTACCTCGGTGCCGGCCCGGACCACGGGGTTCCGGAGGACTCCGCCTTCTTCCCCTACGCCGAGGCCAAGGCGGCGGCCGACGAGCATCTGCGCGCGACCGCCCTCGACTGGACGATCCTGCAGCCGAGCCGGCTGACCGACGAGCCGGGTAGCGGGCGTATCGCCCTCAGTCAGGAGCGTGGCGAGATCTCGCGTCAGGACGTGGCCGCGGTTGCGGCCCGGGTGCTCGAGCGGGCCGACACGGTGAGTGTCTCGGTTCCGTTCGTCGGTGGCCAAGTGCCGATCGATGAGGCGCTTGACTCCGTCGTCGGCTGAACGCCCGTGAACCGGGTGTGGTCAGGTCGCCTCACCGGCCCCGGGTGGCGAGTTCCTGTGCCAGTTCCACCAGTCTCTCCACCTCGGAGTCTGCGAGCGGATCGACGCTTGCGGCTCGCCTGACCTCGGCGTCGGCGGCGAGGCCGTCGCAGATGTAGATCAACGCACGGGCAACCAGTGCGTCAGGAACGGCGCCGGCCAGCGTCTCCCGCCAGGCGTCCTGGGCGCGCACCAACGCAAGTGCGGCGCTCTGGTGTGCTCCGCGCGCGAGGATGGCGATCGCCGCGTAGTAGAGCTCGAACTCAGAGTCGGCGCGTGCGGAGGTGCGCACGATGTAGTCGACCGGACCTGCCTCAGCGTTGCGCATCCGATCGGTGTCGGCCGCGACCAAGTCGCCGAAGAAGTCTGCGAGGCCCTCGGTCAGTTCGTCCTTGGACGGGAAGTGGTAGAGCAGGCCTCCCTTGGAGACGGAGGCGCGATCGGCGACGGCGTCGAGTGTGGCGGCCCGCTCACCCTGGGTCACGAGGATCTCGGCGAATGCGTGCAGCACCTTCGCGCGTGCTGCCGGGGGTGGCGGCATGCCGATCAGGGTACGCCAGGTGTCGGAGATCACTCGTCACTCAACCGTCCAGCCGGTACAGTAACGAATGTTCGTCCGATCGCCGGTCTTGCCGACCCGCGCTGCCCGGGAGGTGTCATTCATGTCGCTCACGTTCGACCCCCAGGTCGATCCAGGTCACGACCGCACGGTCGTGCCGGTCACGCCGCTCTCGCGTCGGCGCCGGTGGCTCGCCCTGGCGGTGCTGATGCTCCCGGTACTGCTCGTCGCCGTGGACAACACCGTGCTCAACTTCGCGCTCCCGCAGATCAGCGAAGCGTTGCAGCCGACCGGCACCCAGCTGCTGTGGGTGATCGACATCTACCCACTCGTGCTCGCGGGACTGCTGGTGCCCATGGGCGCGGCAGCTGACCGATTCGGACGGCGGCGCATGCTGTTGATCGGTGCCGCCGGCTTCGCGCTCGTCTCAGTCGGCGCTGCCTACGCGCCCACGGCCGCAACCCTCATCGCCGCGCGTGGGCTACTCGGGTTCTTCGGGGCGATGCTCATGCCATCGACCCTGTCGCTGCTGCGTCACATCTTCACCGATCGCCAGGAACGTCGGACGGCTATCGCCGTCTGGGGTGCTGGTTTCGGGGGAGGGGCCGCGCTGGGGCCGATCGTCGGCGGCTTCCTGCTCGAACACTTCTGGTGGGGGTCGGTCTTCCTGCTCGCGGTAGGTGTGCTGGTGCCGTTGCTCGTGCTCGCGCCGCTGTTCGTTCCCGAGTCGGCCGACCCGCGCGCCCAGCCGGTCGATGCGGTGTCGGTGCTGGTGGTCCTGGCCGGGATGGTGGCGCTCGTCCTGGGGGTCAAGACCTTCGCCAAGGATGGGGCGAGCATTGTCGCCTTCGGAACCTTCGCCGTCGGGCTGGGCCTATTGACGGCGTTCGTGCGCCGGCAGCGGCGCGTGCGCCATCCGATGATCGAGCTCGACCTGTTCCGGCGCGGTGGATTCTCCGGCGCGGTGCTGATCAACCTGCTCTCGGTGGTCGCGCTCGTCGGCTTCCTCTTCTTCGCCTCCCAGGATCTGCAGCTCGTGCACGGCCTCGCGCCGATGCGGGCCAGTCTGGTGCTGCTGCCCGGGGTGTTCGGGATGGTCCTGGCGGGGCTGCTGGCTGCTCGGCTGGCGCGGCGGGTTCGCCCGGTGGTGATCGTGACCGGTGGCCTGCTGCTGTCGGCGAGCGGGTACCTGCTGGTGGCGCTGGGATCGGCTGACCTGACGCTGCTCGGTGTGGCCTTCGCGATGGTGGCGATCGGGATCGGGGCGGCCGAGACGCTCTCGAACGATCTCATCCTGTCGTTGGTCCCGGCGGAGAAGGCAGGGGCGGCTTCGGCCATCTCCGAGACTGCCTACGAGGTGGGATCGGTGCTGGGGACGGCGATCCTCGGCGGCTTGCTGACCAGTGCGTATACCCGCTCGGTGGTCGTGCCGGACGGTGTGGCTGGTGGGGATGCGGCGGCGGCCCGCGAGACCCTCGGTGGTGCGGTCGAGGTGGCCGGCAGGCTTCCGGCCGAGCAGGCGCAGGCCTTGGTGGCTTCGGCTCAGGATGCCTTCGCCTCCGGGATCTGGCTCACGTCGCTCATTGGTTGCGTGCTCGTGCTCGGCGCGGCTGGGATCGCCGTCGGCGCGCTACGCCGGGCCAGGTGAAGGTTCGAGCCCCACCCTCGAAATTGCTCGTCGATCTGGTCGACCAGATCGACGAGCAATTTCGCGAACGAACCGGTTCTGACGTAGTGTCAGAATCATGGACATCGTGTACGGAATTGTGTTGGTTCTCCACCTCATCGGGTGGGCGATGGTGCTCGGTGGGGCGATCTATGGCATGCGTAGCGCCGAGCTGAGCAAGGGAATGCTGCACGGCATCCTGACGGCGCTGGTCGCCGGGATCGTCATGGTTGGCCTGGCCTCGGCGGGCGTGGCAGGCAACGAGCCCAACAACATCAAGATCGGCGTCAAGCTCATCATCGCGCTGGTGGTGACCGGCATGGTCATCTACGGCGGCCGCAACAGCGAGAAGGTGACCCGCGGATACCTCGGGGGGATCGCGGGTCTGACCACGCTCAATGTCGCCATCGCGGTGCTCTGGAGCTGAGAAGTCGCGTGGTCACGAGCGGTCGCCAAGGCGCATCCGGCCTGCCCGGAGCCGATAGATGAGACCCTGGCCACACTTTGCCTGATGTTCACCTGATGTTCATCTAACGTTCCCTGTCTTGCCGGCGCGCTGACCCCCTTGGCACCGGTTGACTTGGACCGTGCCCATGACTGACGGGATTGGCGAGATGAGCCACCAGCAGCCCGAGCGAATCGTCACCTCAGACCCCGAGACCCCCGTCGCCGGCACCACGGTCCTCACTGCGGGCGAGATCAGCGCCGACACGGTCGCTGAGAGTCCGCTCCGCGGGCCGTTCGACTCACTGATCGCTGAAGGGCGAGCGCGGTCGGTCGTCAACTGGCTCTCCGTCGTCGTCTCGGTCTACGTCCTGATCTCCGCCGTCGGAGTGATCGGGGCCGGCTTCAAAGCGGCCACCGGCGGCCAGGCCGAAGCACTGTTCGGCTTCGCCAGCAACCCGATCGTGGCGCTCATGGTGGGCGTGCTCGCCACTGCGGCCACCCAGTCCTCCTCCACCACGACCTCCATCACGGTGGGTCTGGCAGCGGGTGGGTTGCCGCTGGAGATCGCGATCCCGATCATCATGGGTGCCAACATCGGCACCACGCTCACAAACACCCTGGTGAGCGTCGGAATGATCCGCAACAAGGATGACTTCCGGCGTGCCTTCGCCGCCGCGACCGTGCACGACTTCTTCAACCTCCTCGCCGTGCTCATCCTGCTGCCGCTGGAGATCGCGACAGGCTTCCTGGAGCGCGTATCCGGGTGGCTTGCTGGTGCACTCACCGGGGTGGGCGGGGTCGACACCGACAGCGTGGACGTCGTCGGTGCGGCAACAGCGCCGCTGGAGAGTCTCGTCGGCTCGCTCACGGAGCCGTTGGCCGCACCCTGGGGCGGACTGGTGATGATCGCCGTCGGCGTGGCGCTCATCCTCCTGTCGATCACCTTCATCGGGAAGGTGCTCAAGGTCCTGATGGTCGGTCAGGCCAAGCGGGTCCTGCATGGCGCCATCGGCCGCGGGCCGATCAGTGGCATCGCCTCCGGAGCCGTGGTGACGGCGATCGTGCAGTCGTCCTCGACGGCCACATCGCTGATGATCCCGCTTGCCGGTTCGGGCACGTTCACACTGCGTCAGATTTACCCATTCACGCTTGGCTCGAACATCGGCACCACCGCGACCGCGCTGCTGGCGGCACTCGGTCTGAGCGGGGTCGACGCCGCCCTCGGACTGCAGGTCGCGCTGGTGCACCTGCTGTTCAACCTGACCGCCACGGCCGTCATCTTCGGGATCCCGTTCCTGCGTGCCATCCCGATCAAGGGCGCCACCTGGCTGGCCGGCCGATCGGCGGAGAACAAGTCCTTCGCCGCGGTGTGGGTGCTCGGGGTGTTCGTCGTTGTTCCTGGCCTGTTGATCGCTGCCACCACCATCTTCTGAGAGGCCGATCGTGAACTCCACCAGCGACCACGATCCATCCACCCCCGAACCGGCCGACGAACACCCGCCCCTCACCGAGGAGGACGTGCCACGTTCCCTCGAGGAGATCGACGCGGCCCTCGTGCGTCTGATGGCCGAGACCGAGGCGACAGTCAACCGGCTCCGCGCCGAGCTGGCCGAGCGCCGTCAGCACGAGGCACAGCACGCCGAGATCGAGCGACTCGAACACCACCTCGCCGAGGCCACAGTGAACTGGTCGAAGGTCAAGGAGTTCTTCGAAGAAGTGCTTCGTGAGCTGACCGGCCGGCAGGCGGCCGCCCCTGGCGAGGACGAGCGCCCCCTCGGACGTCCCGCAGGCGACGAGAGGCGGAGCGGCCCGGGAACGGAGGAGCGATGACCCCGACGAACCGGCGCGCTGCCGCAGCCACGCTGGCCGGTGTGGCCGCACTGGCACTGGCTGCCTGTACGGGTCAGGCGTCCGCCACCGACCAGATCGAGATCTCGGGATCGTCCACCGTGGCTCCCATCACCGAGCACGTTGCCAGAATGGCCGGGCAGGACGTGTCGGTGACGGCGGAGGGCACCGAGGACGGGTTCGCGCGCTTCTGCGCGGGTGAGACTGCGATCAACAACGCCTCCGAAGCCATCCCCCAGGAGTTCCTGGACGCCTGCGAGGCCGCCGGGGTGGAGTTCATCGAGCTGCCGATCGCCTGGGACGCCCTCGCTGTGGTGGTGCATGCCCAGAACGAGTTCGCCGACGACGTCACGATCGAGGAGCTGGGCGCGATCTGGGCCCCGGACTCGAGTGTGCAGACCTGGCAGGACGTGCGGCCGGAGTGGCCGGACTCCGAACTCACCCGCTACGGGCGACCGGATGGGTCGGGCACGTTCGCCACCTTCACCCATCAGGTCAACGGCGAAGCGGGCCAGATCGTCGAGGGAGTGCAGTCCTCGGACGACATCACCGAACTCACCGGCTGGGTCGCGGACGACCCGGGGGCGATTGCCTTCATGGGCATCGGCAACTACCTCGGCAGCGCCGAGACGCGCGACGAGCTGACCACCGTGAGCATCGATGGGGTGGCACCCTCGCGCGAGCGCGTCCAGGATGGCAGCTACGAGCCGCTGAGCCGGCCGCTGTTCATCTACGTCTCCACGACTGCGCTGGAGTCAGAGGACGTGACGGGGTTCGTCGAGGCCTACCTGGAGCAGGCGCAGGCTTCCGCAGCCCTGACGTTCTTCTACGCTCTGGACGACGAGCTCACCGCGGCGGCCGCGCAGCGTTTCGAGGCGCGCGTGACCGGGTCGGTGTTCGATGGTGACCCGTTCGGTGAGGTCGATCTGCTCGAGGCGCTCACGTCCTGATGCGGATGGGCCGATTCATGCGGCTACCTCAGCAACGGCACGCGATGCGGCACCATGGGGCGCAATGACTGAGGCAACTGAGACCGAAGTCCGCTCGCGCGGTTCCGTGGGTGAGGTGTTCTGGATCTTCCTGCGGCTCGGCTTGACGTCCTTCGGCGGTCCGGTGGCGCACCTCGGCTACTTCCGGGAAGCCCTGGTGCAGCGGCGCCGCTGGCTGACCGATGCCGCCTACGCCGACATCGTGGCGCTGTGCCAGTTCCTGCCCGGCCCCGCCTCCAGCCAGGTCGGTATGGCGCTCGGCCTGCGCCGAGCGGGCATCGGCGGGATGCTGGCCGCCTGGTTCGCGTTCACGATGCCCTCCGCCATCGTGCTCGTGGCCTTCGCCTACGGCGTGTCCGCGTGGGGAGATCTCGACGGCGCAGGCTGGCTTCTCGGACTGAAAGCGGCGGCCGTGGCCGTGGTTGCCCAGGCGGTGCTCGGGATGGCCAAGACGCTCACCCCGGATGCGCCGAGGGCTACCATCGCCGCCGCCGCCATGATCCTGGTGCTGTTGGTGCCGAGCACCGTGGTGCAGGTGGTGGTGATCGCAGCGGGTGGTCTGGCCGGGCTGCTGTGGCTGCGGGCACGGGAGGATGCGGTGCCCGGCGACGACAGCGACCTGGCTCTCCCTGTGTCGCGCCGCACCGGGGTGATCTGCCTGAGCCTCTTTGCCCTGGTGCTCGCGGGGTTGCCGATCCTGGTAGCACTCACCACTGACCCCACCCTCCGGCTCGTGGACCTGTTCTACCGGGCCGGGTCACTGGTGTTCGGCGGCGGGCACGTGGTCCTCCCGCTGCTGGAGTCCGAGACTGTGGCCACGGGGCTGGTCGGGCATGACACCTTCCTCGCCGGGTATGGGGCCGCACAGGCGGTGCCTGGCCCGCTGTTCACCTTCGCCGCCTATCTCGGGGCCAGCACCACCGCGGGACCAACGGGAGTTCTCGGCGGCGCGATCGCGTTGCTGGCGATCTTCCTGCCCGCGGCGTTGCTGGTGCTCGGGGTGCTGCCGTTCTGGGACCGCCTCCGGCGGGTGCGGGCCGCGCGGCGCGCACTGCTGGGAATCAACGCGGCCGTGGTGGGCATCCTCGCCGCCGCGTTGTACGACCCGGTGTTCACACAAGGTGTGACCTCCGCGACCGCCCTGGCGCTGGCCGTGGCGGTGTTCATCGCGCAGACCTGGTGGAAGGTGCCCGCCTGGGCGGCAGTAATTGGTGCAGGGGTCGTCGGCTTCTTCGTGCTGTAGCCCGCGCCGTCAGAACGGCCGATCGGGGTGACGGTGATGCGTCTGTGGACACGTGCGTTCGATGTCGGACCGAGCGCATAGGCTCGGGTCGCGATGACATCACTGTTCGACGACCTGCCCCTGTTCCCCTCCGCCACGGTTCCCGTTGGCGGTGACTCCCACCTGCCCGGTGTGCCCTCCCGGACTGCCGACGAGGCTAGCCCCGCGGAGGCGACACCCGGGGAGAGCGAGGGGCCGCCGTCGTTGGCCGCCGAAGCACTCCTCGACGGGCTGAACCCGCAGCAGAAGGCCGCGGTGGAGCACACCGGCGGGCAGCTGCTCATCATCGCCGGCGCCGGATCGGGCAAGACCCGCGTGCTCACGCACCGCATCGCCTACCTGCTCGCCACCGGGCGGGCGCGCCCGGGGCAGATCCTCGCGATCACGTTCACCAACAAGGCGGCCGCGGAGATGCGTGAGCGCGTCGCCGAACTGGTGGGCCCGCGTGCGGCGGTGATGTGGGTCTCCACCTTCCACTCCGCGTGCGTGCGGATCCTGCGGCGGGAGGCGAAGACGCTGGGGATCCGATCGTCCTTCTCCATCTATGACGCCGCCGATTCCCAGCGGTTGATGACGCTCGTGTGCCGCGAGCTGGACCTCGACCCCAAGCGTTACCCGCCGAAGGCGTTCAGCCGGCGCGTCTCGGACCTGAAGAACGAGCTGATCGATCCTGACAGCTACGCCGGCGAGGTGAGCGAGTCCAACCCCTACGAGCAGAACCTGCTCGCCGCCTACCGGCTCTACAACGAGCGTCTCCGGCAGGCGCACGCGCTCGACTTCGACGACATCATCATGACCACGGTCAGCCTGCTGCAGGCCTTCCCGGCCGTGGCCGAGCACTACCGCCGCCGGTTCCGGCACATCCTGGTGGACGAGTACCAGGACACCAACCACGCCCAGTACATGCTGGTGCGTGAGCTCACCGGTGTCACAACCGAGATCGCCGACGGCGCAGGTTCTGTTGCCGAGGAGGGCGCCCTCGCGGCCCTCCCGCCCGCCGAGCTGACCGTGGTGGGTGACTCCGACCAGTCCATCTACGCCTTCCGCGGTGCCACGATCCGCAACATCCTCGAGTTCGAGGCCGACTACCCGAACGCGCGCACCATCGTGCTCGAGCAGAACTACCGCTCCACCCAGACGATCCTCACGGCCGCGAACGCGGTGATCGCGAAGAACTCCGGGCGGCGCGCGAAGAACCTGTGGACCGACTCCGGCGACGGCACCCAGATCGTGGGGTACGTCGCCGACAACGAGCACGAAGAGGCGCGCTTCATCGCCGAGGAGATCGACCGGCTCATCGACGCCGGGACCCTCGCCCCGAAAGATGTGGCGGTCTTCTATCGCACCAACGCCCAGTCGCGTGCGCTGGAAGAGGTGTTCATCCGCACCGGACTGCCGTACAAGGTAGTGGGCGGCACCCGCTTCTACGAGCGCAAGGAAATCAAGGACGCGATCGCCTATCTGCGGTCGATCGCCAACCCGGACGACTCGGTGAACCTGCGCCGCATCCTGAACGTCCCCAAGCGCGGGCTGGGGGATCGGGCCGAGGCGATGCTCGCCGCGCACGCCGAACGTGAACGAGTCTCGTTCGGGGCGGCGATCGAGGATCTCGACAACGTCCTCGGGCTGGCCACGCGATCGATGACGGCCGCGCGCGGGTTCGCGGACATGATGCGCGAGCTGCGGGCGCTCGCGGACGGCGGGGCCACACCGGCGGAGGTGCTGGACGCCGCACTGGACAACTCGGGCTATCTGGGCGAACTACGCGCCAGCAACGACCCGCAGGACCACTCCCGGGTGGAAAACCTGGCTGAGCTGCATGCGGTGGCGGCCGAGTTCACCGAGAACGAGCCCGAGGGCGACCTCGGGGACTTCCTGGAGCGGGTCTCCCTCGTGGCCGATGCCGACCAGATTCCCGACGACGATGCCGGCATGGTCACCCTGATGACGGTGCACACAGCGAAGGGTCTGGAGTTCCCGGCGGTGTTCGTCACCGGGATGGAGGACGGCACGTTCCCGCACCAGCGGGCGCTCGCCGATCCGGACGAGCTCGCCGAGGAGCGACGGCTGGCGTATGTGGCACTGACGCGCGCCCGGGAACGGCTGTACCTGACCCGCGCCGGGGTGCGGACCTCGTTCGGGATGCCGAACGAGCAGCCCGCGAGCCGGTTCCTCTCCGATGTCCCTCCGGAGCTGCTGGACTGGAAGCGCGAGGAGTCCTCGATGGCGACCCTGCGTGCCGGGCGTGGGGGATACGGCGGGTTCGGCGGCCAGGGTGGATCCGGAGGTGGGCGGCGAGGTTCGCGCGGTCCGTCCGGTCCTGCGGTGACCACCACCCGGGGGGAGCGACCCGCGTCTTTCGGCTCGGCCACGCCGCGCGGGGACGTGCCTACGCTCGACATCGGCGACCGGGTCACCCACGACGCCTACGGCATGGGGCGGGTGGTGGCCCTGGAAGGAACGGGCAGCAACGCCGTCGCCAAGATCGACTTCGGTGGCAGCGGGACCAAGCGGCTGTTGCTGCGGTACTCGCCGGTGGAGAAGTTGTAAGGGTGCTGTGACGTCGGCCCTCGGCGGTGTCTGGGAGACGTAGCGTCGAGGCGATGGACTCCCGAGCGCAGCGACCTGATGCGATCCCAGCAGCGTCGGCTGTTGCTGCGTGGGAGGTCGAGGATCGCAGGAGCAGGCGTCGCGAACGTCGGCTGCTGGTCAGTGGCGGAGTCTGCTCACTAGCACTGATGGTCCTCTGGCCGACGGTTGCGCTGCTCGGGCGCGGCAACGACAACGCCGAGCACAGATGCCACGACGCCATCGACGCCTGGTCCGTGGAGTCGCGACTTGAGAACCCACCGGCGCGGCTGTATTGCCGGGCCGAGGGTGGCGACTGGGTCCTGGTGGCGGACTGGACCGCGTTCACTGTCGTGACCGGCCTCCTGGGCCTGGGGATGCTCGCGTGGGCGTTCGTGCTCTGGTGGCGCGAGGCAGGCCGCTGACCCGCGCCTGGCACGGGAGGGCGACACGACGCAGACGCGACATGACGCAGGCGCGACGCGCCCTGCGTCTGACCGGGAGCTGCGCTCGCCGCGCACTACCCTAGGTGCGAGGCGAGGAGGACGGTACGTGGCTGCGCACATCGACGCTGCCGGATCGGCACCGGCGGCAGCGCTCCGTCGAGGACGGATCGAGGGTCTGGATGGCGTGCGCGCGCTCGCCATCATCGGCGTGCTCATCTACCACCTGCGCCCGCACAGCCTCCCCGGCGGCTACCTCGGCGTGGACGTCTTCTTCGTCATCTCCGGCTTCCTCATCACCACCCTGCTGATCCGCGAACTGCGTGCGAACGGACGTCTCGACCTGCGTTCGTTCTGGACCAGGCGCGCGAGGCGGCTGCTCCCCGCGCTCGTGACCGTCGTGGTGGTCTCGGTCAGCCTCGCCTATTTCGCCGGTGACGACCTCCTCGTCAACATCGGCCGCCAGGTGCTCGGGGCGCTGACGTTCTCCAACAACTGGGTGGAGATCGGCGCCGGGTCGAGCTACTTCAACACCACCGCCCCGCAACTGTTCGTGAACTTCTGGTCGCTGGCGGTGGAAGAGCAGTTCTACCTGCTGTGGCCGCTGCTGTTCGTGGTGATCATGGCCGTGACCAAGACCGGCCGCCAACGTGTGGGAGTGCTGCTCGCGCTCGCCGCGATTTCGGCGCTGCTGATGGCCCTGCTCTTCACCCCCGGCCAGGACGCGACCCGTGTTTACTACGGCACCGATACCCACGCATTCGGGTTGATGATTGGTGCCGCGCTCGCGCTGAGTGGCGCGGGGGAGTCAGCGAACCTGTTCGCCCAGGCCTGGTACCGGCGGCTGCGGGTGCTGCTCGGGATCGCGGGACTCGCCGGCCTGATCGCGCTGATGATCTGGCTCGACCCCACGCAGACCATCGCCTACCGGGGTGGGATCCTCGCCGCCTCCCTCTGCACCGCCCTTGTGCTCGGCGCCCTCCCGGGCCGCCCCAACGTGATTCAAGGACTGTTCCAGCTGCGTCCGCTGGCATGGGTGGGAGAGCGGTCCTACGGCATCTACCTGTGGCATTGGCCGGTGATTCTGCTGATCGCGGCCTTCGCCCCTCCCACCGCGCCGGACTCGGTGGCGAGCTGGGTGCAACGCGGTGCCGCCCTGGTTCTCACTCTCGCCGTCTCCGCCGCTTCCTACCGGTGGATCGAGACACCGGTGCGGCGTCACGGCTTCCGTGAGTGCGCGCGCCTGGTTGGCGCCGCACTTGCTGCCCCCGGTCGTCTCACCGCACCGCGGACGGCGTTGCTCGCCTCGACGGTCTGTCTCGCCCTGTTCTCGGTGGCAGTCGCCACGGCTCCCGACCGATCCCAGGTGGAGATCGCCATGGACGAGGCCGCCGGAGTGGTGGACGCCTCCGGCGGTGGGACGCCACCCATCGCCGGTGAGACCGGCGACAGCACAGAGCGCGCCCCCGAGGCCGGGCCTTCGCCCAGTGAGGACGGCGCGGGAGCAGGGGATACCGGCGAGAGTGCTGACGACGCGGATGGTGCCGAGGAGGGCACGTCGGCGGGTGAGTCCGGGGACACCGGGGGAGAGGAGGCTTCCGAAGGCGGTGAGGGGACGCCGTCGGGAGACTCCGAGGAGCAGACGGACGCGCCCATCGGGGAGCGGATCAGCGGGTTCGGTGACTCGATGATGTACGTGGCGGCCCCCGGACTGACCGCGACGTTCCCAGGGATGAGCGTCGATGCCGAGTCGAACCGGCAGTGGCCCGCCGTCGCGGAGGTGGTGCAGTCGGCAGCTGCCGACGATGCCGTACGGGACATCGTGGTCATCGCGGCCGGGACCAATGCGGGCGTGCGTGATCCGGGACTGGTGCGCGAGACCCTTGACGCACTCGGCCCGGACCGGCAGATCGTGCTCGTCAACATCTACGGCTCGTCCTTCTGGGTGGAAGAGTCCAACGACAATCTCGACGCCATCGCGGCCGACTACCCGAACGTGGTGGTCGCGGATTGGTACACCGCCGCAGTGGAGCACCCCGAGGACCTGCAGCCGGACCGGATCCACCCCGACATGGAAGGCATGTACCTCTACGCCGAGGTCGTCCAGGCCGCCCTGGACGAGTTGCTCGAGTAGACCCACCGATGACGGCAGAGCTCGCGTCGGCGGGCAGTGTGCGCCGACGTGACGCATCGCACTGTTGCGACTCCGGATAGCGCTTACCAGAGCCCCGCGGCAGGTATTTCGCGCGGTAGGGTGACTCGGGGAATAGTCCCGAGCGTCCCGAGATCCGGGACCAGCGTGTGGCGAGGAAAGGCGAGGCGCAGGTGGACCTGTTCGAGTACCAGGCACGAGATCTCTTCGAGAAGCACGGAGTACCCGTGCTGGACGGTGTGGTCGCCACCACGCCCGACGAGGCACGCGCCGCGGCCGAGAAGCTGCTGAACGCAGGCAGCTCCGTCGTGGTGGTCAAGGCACAGGTGAAGGTCGGGGGTCGCGGCAAGGCCGGCGGCGTGAAGATCGCGAAGTCCGCCGACGAGGCCGCCGAGCGCGCCGGTGAGATCCTCGGGATGGACATCAAGGGCCACACCGTGCACCGGGTGATGATCGCCGCCGGTGCGGACATCGCTGAGGAGTACTACTTCTCCATCCTGCTGGACCGCTCCGAGCGCCAGTACCTGGCGATGTGCAGCGTGGAGGGTGGCGTCGAGATCGAGCAGCTCGCGGTCGAGCGGCCCGAAGCGCTGGCCAAGGTGGGTGTGGACCCGCAGGTCGGGGTGGACGAGGCCAAGGCCGCCGAGATCGTCCAGTCCGCCGGCTTCCCCGCCGAGGATGCCGAGAAGATCGCCGCGGTGCTGCGCACGCTGTGGACCGTCTTCTCCGCGGAGGACGCCACGCTCGTGGAGGTTAACCCGCTCGTCAAGACCGGATCTGGGGACATCATCGCCCTCGACGGCAAGGTCACGCTCGACGAGAACGCCGACTTCCGTCACCCCGAGCACGCCGACCTGGCTGACAACTCCGCCACGGACCCGCTTGAGCTCAAGGCCGCCGAGAACGACCTCAACTACGTCAAGCTCGACGGTGAGGTCGGCATCATCGGCAACGGCGCCGGGCTGGTCATGTCCACGCTCGACGTGGTTGCCTACGCCGGAGAGGCGCACGGGGGCGTCAAGCCCGCCAACTTCCTCGACATCGGTGGCGGCGCGAACGCGCAGGTGATGGCCGCCGGGCTGGACGTCATCCTCGGCGACGAGCAGGTCAAGGCCGTCTTCGTGAATGTCTTCGGTGGGATCACCGCCTGTGACGAGGTCGCCAACGGCATCGTCGGTGCTCTCGACCTCCTGGGCGACGCCGCGACGAAGCCGCTGGTCGTGCGGCTGGACGGCAACAACGTCGAGAAGGGCCGGGCGATCCTCACCGAGCGCAACCACCCGCTGGTGACTCTCGCCGAGACCATGGACGGCGGCGCCGACAAGGCTGCTGAGCTGGCCCACGCCGCCGCGCCGGCCACCGCCTGACCCGCCCCGACTGCCCGAAAGAGCGATACAGACATGTCGATCTACCTGAACTCTGACTCCAAGATCATCGTCCAGGGCATCACCGGCGGGATGGGTGCCAAGCACACCGCCCTGATGCTCGACTCCGGCGCCACGATCGTCGGTGGCGTGAACGCCCGCAAGGCTGGCACCACGGTTGAGCACAAGGACAGTACTGGCAACGACGTCACGTTGCCCGTGTTCGGCACCGTGTCCGAGGCCATGGCCGAGACCGGTGCGAACGTTTCCGTGCTGTTCGTCCCGCCCGCCTTCACCAAGGACGCCTGCATCGAGGCCATCGACGCCGGCATCGACCTGATGGTGGTCATCACCGAGGGAGTGCCCGTCCAGGACACCGCCGAGGTGTGGTCCTATCTCGAGGGCAAGAAGACCCGCATGATCGGGCCGAACTGCCCCGGCATCATCACCCCGGGGGAGTCGCTGGCCGGGATCACCCCGCACACGATCACCGGCTCCGGGCCAATCGGACTGGTGTCCAAGTCTGGCACCCTGACCTACCAGATGATGTACGAGCTCAAGGACTTCGGCTTCTCGACCGCCATCGGCATCGGCGGCGACCCGATCGTGGGCACCACCCACATCGACGCACTCGAGGCGTTCGAGAACGACCCCGAGACCGAGCTGATCGTGATGATCGGTGAGATCGGCGGAGACGCCGAGGAGCGTGCGGCGGCGTACATCGCCGAACACGTCACCAAGCCGGTCGTCGGCTATGTCGCGGGCTTCACCGCCCCCGAGGGTAAGACGATGGGCCACGCCGGTGCGATCGTCTCCGGCTCAGCCGGTACCGCTCAGGCGAAGAAGGAAGCGCTCGAGGCCGTCGGCGTCAAGGTCGGCAAGACCCCGTCCGAGACGGCGCAGCTCGCCCGGGACGTCCTCGCCGGCTGACATACCAAGCCGGGATCCGACCGACACGCCGCCCCGCCACCCTCGTGGCGGGGCGGCGTTGCCGCACCATGGGACCAATGAGCCCTGCCCGCACCCCGACCCCAGCGCACGATGCGCCTCGTATCGCGCCCCGGGTGGTCGAGCACACCTCGACGCGGCGCGCGCTACGTACCCCAGAGGGGGCACTGCGAGGTCTGCTCGCTGGTGCTGAGGCGGTGCTCCTGAGCTGGCTGGTGGTAATCGTGCCGGCCATCGCCACCTATGTGGCCACAGCCTCAGCGCCCGCCCTGGGGTCGGCCGGCTGGCTGGAGGCGGCCCGGGTCGGGACCGCCGCCTGGCTGCTCGGGCACGGCGCCTCGGTCTCGCTCGACGGACTGGAACTCTCGCTCATCCCGCTTGGGGTCACCGTCCTGGCGGTTGCCCTGATGGCCGGGTCGGTGCGTCGCGCACGTCTGCCCGGGTGGCCCGCGGCCATGATCTCGGCTGCGGTGTATGTCGCATTCGCGATGCTGTTCGTCGTCTTCGCCGGACTACCCGGCGCGAACCGGGCCTTGGTGGGAGCCGCACTCGTGGCGGGTGTGGGCACCGTCCTCGGATTCCCGACGGCGTCCCTCCCCTCTCGCGTTCTGGCAGCCCTGGCCAAGGTCCCTGGCTGGATACGGACCGCATTCGGTGGTGCGTGGCGGGCGCTGGCCCTGCACCTGCTGATCGCAACGGCGGCGGTGGTGACGGCCGTCGTCGTGAACTTCGGCCAGGTCCGTGACCTGCACGAGGGTCTGCATCCGGACATTGTCAGCGGGATCGTTCTTGTCCTTGCGCAGCTGCTGGCGCTGCCGAACCTGGTGGTCTATGCCGCTTCCTTCTTGCTCGGCCCAGGATTTGCGGTGGGGGAGGGCACGGCGTTCACCCCGTCTGGTGTGGAGGCCGGACCGCTGCCGATGGTGCCGGTGCTGGGTGCGCTCCCGGGACCCGATTCCCTGGCCGGCCAGTTGCCTGTGCTTGGTGTTGTGGGGCTCGTGTCCGGGGTGGCTGTGGGTGTATGGCTGGCCCGCCGGCTGCGGGCCCGGACGTTGGTCGACGCGGTCGCGACGACGCTCGGCACGGCCCTGCTCACCGGCGGCGGGATGGCTACCCTCGTAGCGCTCGCCTCCGGCGCGGCTGGCCCGGGCCGGATGGCCGTGATCGGGGCGGACCCGTTCAGCGTGGGCCTGGCGCTGCTGTGGCAGGTGGGAGCGCCCGCACTGGTGCTGGTGCTCCTGTCACACCGGAGCACCGTCGCATGGGCGGGGCAGCTCACCGCACGCGCGCGCCGGGCAGGCGGCACCTGGTGGGAGCAGGTTCGCGGGTAGGACTGGCTACTCGGTCCCGAAACGCTCTGCCACAGCTTCGGCGAACTCGGTCTCGCACTTCTCCTGGGCGCCGAGCGTCAGGGCCGAGTCCAAGCACTCCTGACGCTCCAGCTGGGCCTCCCACACCGCAATCGGGGCGAGCGAGCTGAAGGTCAGCATGCCCGCCATCGCCACTCCGACGGCGAGGAAGATCATGAACGGGCCCGTCAGCCCCACCTTGCGGTGCACCAGCAGCGCGCGGACGCCGAAGACGATCCCCGCCAGGAAGAACAACGGAGCCGCGACCTGCCACGGGATCGGCCAACGCAGCGCCAGCAGTCCACAGAACAGCAAGATGCCGAACTTCAGCACCGATCCGCTGGCCTTGCGCGCCTCCTCCGGCGTGGGAGTGCGACGTTCCTTGGGTGTGCCGCCTGGGCCGCGTTCATCATGGCCCCGGCCGCCGGATTCCTGATCACCTGGACCGCCTTCAGGCCGTCCCTGCGCATCCCGCGGTGGCCAGTGCCGTTCCGGCGGCGGTGGCGCATTCGGGTCAGGCGGCGCGTAAGGGTTGGGCACTACTCTCCTTGAGTCCGTTCTCCGAGGAGCATTGTCCCAGAGCCCGTGCTGCTGCCTGAACTCGCACTCGAATCCACCTGCGACGCCGGAATCCCGCTCCGTGTACCCGTTCGGGGGCTCGAACGCCAGATCGGGATTCGAATGCGGCTGAGGTTTCGTACTCCGGATCGGGACCAGAGCCACGCCCCGAGTCGAACGTGGCTGCGAACTCGCCGGTAGGGTGACCGATCGTGAGCACTCCACCCGCCCAGCGACTCGTCGTCCTCATCTCCGGCGGCGGGTCCAACCTCGCCGCACTCCTCGAGGCCACCCGGGATCCCGGCTACGGGGCGCAGGTGGTGGCCGTCGGGGCGGACCGGCCCAGCGCTGCGGGCTTGGACCTTGCTCGCGAAGCAGGCATCCCCACCTTCGTGGAGCGGGTGGGTGACCACCCCGACAGGGAGGCCTGGGACGCAGCCCTGACGGCCGCCGTCGGGAAGCATGAACCGGATCTGGTGATCTCGGCTGGCTTCCTGAAACTCGCAGGGGAGCGTTTCCTCAACCAGTTCGGCGGGCGCTATCTGAACACGCACAACTCGCTGCTGCCCGCGTTCCCCGGCATCCACGGACCGAGGGAGGCGCTCGAATACGGCGTGAAGATCGCCGGAGCCACCCTGTTTGTGGTCGATGCGGGCGTGGACACCGGGGTGATCATCGCGCAGGTGGCGGTACCGGTGCTCGACGACGACACCGAGGACACGCTCACCGAGCGGATCAAGGTGGCCGAGCGGGCCCAGCTGGTGGACTCCGTGGGCCGGCTGGCACGCGAAGGCTGGCGGGTTGAGGGGCGCCGGGTGATCATCGGGCGGTGACGGGACCGACACAGATGCGTCGAGCCGTGCACCACTGTGCCGGGGCTGACGCTGGGATGTCCCTCCCGCCACGAACTCCGGGAGCCACCATCATCCACGTGAGCGGCGTCCACCCTTGGTCGACCCGGTAGGCTGGTCCCGGCCGTGACTGGCGTGAGGTGGAGTACCACCGGGGAGCGGCCCGACAGCAGCGACTTCGTGCACCGGCCGCCTGGGTGCCACGTCCCGAGCCGGAAGCGACCCCGCGTCCGGACCACCCCTCGAGACCCACCAGGAGTACGCCGTGACTGACCAGATCCCCCTTCGCCGGGCCCTCGTCTCCGTCTTCGACAAGACCGGCCTCGACGCCCTCGCCACCGCCCTGCACGCCGCCGGAGTCGAGCTCGTCTCCACCGGGTCCACCGCGTCGACGATCGAGGCCGCGGGCGTCCCCGTCACCCGCGTGGAGGACGTGACCGGCTTCCCCGAGTGCCTCGACGGGCGCGTGAAGACCCTGCACCCGCGCATCCACGCCGGAATCCTCGCCGACCGCCGTCTGCCCGACCACGTCTCCCAGCTGGAGGACCTGGACGTGCGGCCCTTCGACCTCGTGGTGGTGAACCTGTACCCATTCGCCGACACTGTCGCCTCCGGTGCGAGCGAGCAGGACTGCATCGAGAAGATCGACATCGGCGGGCCCTCCATGGTGCGCGCCGCCGCGAAGAACCACGCGAGCGTGGCCGTGGTGGTCGACCCGGCCCGCTACGACGGGGTGATCGCCGCAGCGCAGGCAGAGGGCTTCACCCTCGCCCAGCGCCAGGCACTCGCCGCCGACGCGTTCCGCCACACCGCCACCTACGACGTGCATGTCGCCTCCTGGATGGGCAACGTGGTTGCCCCCGACGACGACGGCTCCGGCTTCCCCGGATGGATGGGTGCCACCTGGGACCGCACCAGCGTGCTGCGCTACGGCGAGAACCCCCACCAGCGGGCGGCGCTCTACACCACCGGCTTCGGTGACGCCGGCCTGGCCGGTGCCGAGCAGCTGCACGGCAAGGCGATGAGCTACAACAACTACGTCGACGCCGACGCCGCCTGGCGGGCCGCCCACGACCACGGCGATGCGCCGACGGTCGCGGTGATCAAGCACGCCAACCCGTGCGGCATCGCCGTCGGGGCCACCATCGCCGAGGCGCACGCGAAGGCTCACGCCTGTGACCCCGTCTCCGCCTTCGGCGGCGTGATCGCCGCCAACGCCGAGGTCACGGGGGAGATGGCTGAGCAGATCGCCCCGGTGTTCACCGAGGTGGTGCTCGCACCGTCCTACACGCCCGAGGCGCTCGAGATCCTCACCCGGAAGAAGAACATCCGCGTGCTCACCGTGGCCACCCCGCCCAGCGGCGGCGGTCTGCGCGAGATCTTCGGCGGCGTGCTGGTGCAGTCCCCGGACAAGATCGACGCCGAGGGCGATGACCCCACCACCTGGACCCTCGCTGCCGGTGACGCCGCCGACGAGGCCACGCTCGCCGATCTCGCCTTCGCGTGGCGGTCGGTGCGGGCCGTGAAGTCCAACGCCATCCTCCTCGCTTCCGGTGGCGCGTCCGTGGGCGTTGGCATGGGTCAGGTGAACCGGGTCGACTCCTGCAAGCTGGCCGTGGAGCGCGCCAACACCGGAGACGTTGAACGTGCGCGCGGCGCGGTCGCATCCTCGGACGCGTTCTTCCCGTTCGCCGACGGGCTGCAGGTGCTGCTGGACGCCGGAGTAAAGGCCGTCGTGCAGCCGGGCGGCTCCATCCGCGATGAGGAAGTCATTGCCGCTGCGAACGAGGCCGGAGTGACGCTCTATCTGACCGGAACCCGCCACTTCGCCCACTGAGACACCGCCGAGCGCTTCCTTCTGCGGCTGCTGTGCGACATGGCCGTAGAAGGAGGCGCTCCGCTCCGGCGGCCCTGATCAGCGTTCGTCGGTACCCACGAGCGCCTTCTTCAACGGCACCGCCGTATCCACCGCGAGGGCACGGTCCAGCCGGGGCAACTCCCCCCGCCCGAGCAGTTTGCGCACCGCCGCCACCTCCCGTGGGGCGTCGGCGATCACAGCACCGGTGAGCCGATCCCCTTCGAACGCCAGCGTTGTCCACGGTCCGCTGTCAGGATCGCCCCGGGTGACCTGATCGTCGGTCAGCCGCCCGAACACGGTCAGATGGTGGCCGAGCTGGGTGGAGTACACATAAGGGGCGGGCTCGGGCCGGCCATCCTCGGCTGTTCCCACAAGCGCCCGGGCGAGCCGCGCCGGGTCCAGCAGCGCGGCCGACCAGTGCCCGCCGGGCGTCGGCCCGAACACCGGGTGCACCCGCTCGGCCACGTCACCCACCGCCCACACGCCCGGGTGAGCCGTACGCCCAGAGGCATCCACCGGCAGGTGACCGGACGCCGTCAGCGGGAGAGTATCCGCGAGCCAGGCCGAGTTCGGTCGCGCACCGATAGCGCACAGCACCGTGTCGGCCTCCAGGCGGGTTCCGTCGTCGAGGGTCACGACGGCGTCCCGTGCGCTGGCCACGGTGGCGTGAGTGCGCAGGTGGACGCCCTGGGCGGCGTACCAGGGGGTGGTGCGGGCGCCCAGGCCGGGGCCGAGCTGGCGGTTCAGGGGGCTGGGACCGGCCTCGACGACCGTGACCTCACATCCCACGTCCGCCGCGACGCCGGCGACCTCGGCGCCGATCCACCCAGCCCCGACGATCACCAACCGGGAGCCGGGGGTGAGGCGCTCGCGCAGGCGAGCTGCGTCGTCGAGGGTGTGCAGGGTGAGCACACCGGACCAGTGGGCGGGCAGGGCGGCGTGGGATCCGGTGGCCACCACGATGGCGTCGGCCTCGAAGTGTTCGCCCGTGGCGGTCTCGACGGCGGGGAGATCGCCCAGGTCGAGTCGCGTGGCGCGTGTTCCGAGGCGGACGTCGTCGGCCAGAGTCAGGAGGTCCTGCGCGAGGTCGTCGGCGAGCCACACCGGGTCGGGGCGACTCAGCAGCTCCTTCGACAGCGGTGGGCGGTCGTAGGGGAGATGCTGCTCGCCGCCGAGGATGCGCACATGTCCGGTGAATCCGGACTCGCGTAGCTCGGCGGCAGTGCGCAGGCCCGCGAGCCCGGCGCCCACCACGAGGACACGTTCTGGGAGTGGCGGTAGCGGTGTGGTCACCCGGTCACGCTACCCGCGGCGGTAGGCTCACTGGCGATGATCAGCTCCCGGCCCGTCAGGCGGCCCGTCGAACCCGGCCACTGGCGCCGCTACGTGGTGATGTGGGTGGCGCTGGCGTGGATCGTGGGCGCGATGGTGACGATGACCGTGGTGGGCGTGCGCGCCGGGATCTTGGTGCTCGCTGCGGAGCTGCTGGTGCTCGGGTTCGTCCGGGCGGTGGCACCCGCGCCGGGGCCGTACGGCATCACCAGCCGGTCGCGGGCGTTCGATGTCGCGATCCTGATGCTCAGTGGTGCTGGCATCGTGGTGCTGGCGCTCACCGCGACGGGGCTCGACCCCGCCTGGCCGGGCTGAGCAGAGACGCAACCGACGGCCCTCAGCGGGTCTGTGCCAGATGTGGCACAGGTGGGCTGAGAGCCGTCGACTGTGACGGTCAGGACTGCTTGGGCTCGCCCTCCGGCTCCTCGCCCTCGTCTTCCTGGGTGGACGTGAGGTCCGCGTCATCCAGCGTGGCGACGTCGAAGTCCTCGGTGAAGGCGTCATCGCGCTCCGGAGCTTGAGCGTCGGAGGACTCCTCGGCCCCCTCGGCACCCGTCGGCTCGACGGTTTCGTCGTCCGCGATCACCTCGACCGGCTCGTCGTCGCTGAGGAGATCGTCGTCCTCGTCCCCGTTCTCGTCGTCCCACTCGGCGTCGGCGGCCAGCGGTTCGGGCGCGAAGACGGTGAAGAGCATCGCCGCCAGCGCCGCACCGAGCAGCGGGGCCACCCAGAACAGCCACAAGTCGCCGAGCGCGCCGTTCTCAGCGAAGATCGCCGCAGCCGCGGCACGCGCCGGGTTCAACGCACCGCCGGTGAGGGTGTAGGTGGCAACCGACAGGCCGGCGTAGGCCAGGCCGATCACCACCGGCGCGCCGAGGGCCCCGCGGCGCAGGTTGCGGCCGGCTGCCAGTGCGATCGCGACGAACAGTGCCGTGGCGATCGCCGAGATCAGCAGCGTCGGCACGATGTCGGTGGAGACCGCGCCGTCGGAGAGCCGGCCGAGCACCGAGTTCTCGCCGACGCCGCCCGCCAGCGGGGTGAACATCGACCGCGTCGAGGCCTGCCCGACCGCAGCGGGGAGCGCTGTCGGCACTGTCACGAACAACAGCGCGGCGGCTCCGACGCCACCGATGAGCTGCGCCACCCAATAGGGGAGCAAGTCGGCCCAGGAGATCCGGCCCGTGATCGCAGCGCCGAGCGACACTGCCGGGTTCAGGTGCCCACCGGAGACGTGGCCGATGATCGCGATCGCCGCGATCGCTCCGGCGCCCCAGGCCAGCAGCTTCGCGCCGTCGTCGGGCGTCGAGGTCACTCCGGCGTAGAGGGTGGCCCCGAAACCGATGAGGACGAGGATGAACGTTCCGAGGATCTCGGCACCGAAGCGCGACAGTAACGGCCGTTCGGCGGGGGCGAGCTCGGGTGTGGTCTCCGGTGCGGACATTCGTCTTCCCATCGGTCGGATATGCGGGGTGCGAATCGCGATCGCGCGGCGAGCCTGGCAGCCGAACCTGGGAGTTTCCCGAGAGCCGGACCTGCATGGTTACTCGTCCCTGCAGACGGTACAGGTCCATTAGCCTGGGACCACCGGGCGCTGTCGCGCCCTCAGGCCGTCAGCGAGGGCCGCTGCTACCTCAGGAGGAGACCTCAACCATGACTCAGCCCGTCAATGTGACCGTCACCGGAGCCGCCGGCCAGATCGGCTACGCGCTGCTGTTCCGGATCGCCTCCGGTCAGATGCTCGGCCCGGACACCCCCGTGAAGCTGCGCCTGCTGGAGATCCCGCAGGGTGTGAAGGCCGCTGAGGGCACCGCGATGGAGCTCGACGACTGCGCGTTCCCGCTGCTCGCCGGGATCGACATCTTCGACGACCCGACTGCCGGGTTCGACGGCGCCAACGTGGCCCTGCTGGTGGGTGCCCGTCCGCGTGGAGCGGGGATGGAGCGCAGCGACCTGCTTGAGGCCAATGGCGGCATCTTCGGTCCGCAGGGTGCGGCCATCAACGCCGGCGCCGCCGACGACGTGCGGGTGCTCGTGGTGGGCAACCCGGCCAACACGAACGCGCTGATCGCCTCCGCGCACGCCCCGGACGTGCCCGCGGACCGGTTCACCGCGATGACCCGGCTCGACCACAACCGCGCGCTGAGCCAGTTGGCGCAGAAGACGCAGACCCCGGTCTCCGACATCGCGAACCTCACCATCTGGGGCAACCACTCCGCCACCCAGTACCCGGACATCTTCCACGCCACCCTCGCCGGCAAGCCGGCGGCCGAGGTCGTCGACGACCAGGACTGGCTGGAGAACACCTTCATCCCCACCGTGGCCAAGCGTGGTGCGGCGATCATCGACGCCCGCGGTGCGTCGTCGGCGGCGTCGGCGGCGAACGCGGCCGTGGACCACGTCCACGACTGGGTGGCCGGGACACCCGACACTTCCTGGACCTCTGCGGCCATCCCCTCCGACGGCTCCTATGGCGTGCCCGAGGGCATCATCTCCTCCTTTCCGGTGCGCTCGAAGGGCGGGGCCTGGGAGATTGTGCAGGGGCTGGACATCAACGACTTCTCCCGTCAGAAGATCGACGCCTCGGTGAACGAGCTGGTCGAGGAGCGGGACGCTGTGAAGGGGCTGGGTCTGCTCTGATCAGACTCCTCCTGAGTCGCTCGATCTCAACAAGATGCGCGAGGCCGCACCGTTCTCGGTGCGGCCTCGCCGCATGCCGGGCAGTGCCTCTCGTTCTGGCCTCCACGAGCGGCTAGGTTGGAGCGTGGCCGATGCCGTCCTACCCGAAGGTTGACCGTGCACGACACCACTGCTCGCACCGAGCACCGCCTGCGCCGCTTCATCTCCGAACGCCTGCTTCCTGCGAAGTACCGCGCCCGGGAACCTCTGGGGATCACAGCCTGGGAGGTGCCGGACGAGCCCGTGCCGTTCACCGAGGCGGTAAACCAGGAGTACCGGCCGTTCGAGGCCGGCACCCCGTGGGGTCGCCCGTGGAGCACCGTCTGGTTCCGCCTCACCGGCGCTGTGCCCACCGAGTGGGCGGACCAGATCGCCGAGGAGTGCGAGCTCGAGCTCGTGGTGGATCTGGGATTCACGACGGCGCAACCCGGCTTCCAGGCCGAAGGCGCCTTGTGGACGCCGGAGGGCCGCATCCTCAAGGGCCTCGAGCCCCGCAACCAGCATCTCGGCCTCGCCCCGGGCACCCGAGAGCTCGACCTCTTCGTCGAGGCCGCGGCCAACCCGGACGTGCCGGACGGGCAGTGGATCAAGCCCACACCGATGGGCGACAAGGCCACCGCTGGCACTGACCCGATCTACACCTTCCGTGCCGCCGACCTCGCCCTGCTGGACCGCGACGTCTTCGAGCTCACGGCGGACGTCCTCGCCCTGCAAGGGCTCATGCTCGAACTCGACCCGACCTCGCCGCGGCGTGCACAGATTCTGCGCGCGCTGGAGGACATGATGGACGCCGTCGACCCCGACGACGTTGCAGGTACCGCCGCACAGGGCCGTCGCCTCCTCGAGGGGGTGCTCAGGGCCAGGGCGACGGCGTCCGCTCACCAGGTGCACGCCGTCGGGCATGCGCACATCGACTCCGCCTGGCTGTGGCCCGTGCGGGAGACCGTACGCAAGTGTGCCCGCACCTTCTCCAACGTGCTCGACCTGATGGACCGGGACCCGGAGTTCACCTTCGCCTGCTCCTCCGCGCAGCAGTACGCCTGGATCAAGGAGTACTACCCGGAGCTGTACACGCGGATCGCCACCAGGGTGCGTGAGGGCCGGTTCATCCCGGTGGGCGGCATGTGGGTGGAGTCCGATACCAATATGCCAGGCGGGGAGGCGATGGCTCGCCAGTTCGTGACCGGCACGCAGTTCTTCATCGACGAGTTCGGCGTGGAGCCGCGCGAGGTGTGGCTGCCGGACTCATTCGGCTACTCCGGCGCCCTGCCGCAGATCGCCAAGGCCAGCGGGAAGGAGTACTTCCTTACCCAGAAGATCTCCTGGAACGACACGAACACGATGCCCCACCACACCTTCGACTGGCAGGGCATCGACGGCACCCGCATCTTCACCCACTTCCCGCCGGTGGACACCTACAACTCGATGCTGGACGCCACCGAGCTGGCTCGCGCGGAGCGGCAGTACGCCGAGAAGGGACGCGCGAACACCTCGCTGGCTCCCTACGGCTACGGCGACGGCGGGGGAGGACCCACCCGGGAACTCGTCGCCCAGGCACACCGGGTGGCGGATCTCGAGGGCTCCCCGCAGGTGGTCCTGTCCACGCCGGAGGAGTTCTTCGACGCCGCCCGCACCGAGTACCCCAGCCCGCCGGTGTGGACGGGCGAGATGTACCTGGAGTACCACCGCGGTACCTACACCTCCCAGCACCGCACCAAGGCCGGCAACCGACGCAGTGAGCACTTGTTGCGTGAGGCCGAGCTGTGGGCGAGTACCGCGACCGTGCGGGTGGGCGCCGAATACCCCGCCGAGTCGTTACAGCGGATCTGGCGGCAGGTGCTGCTACAGCAGTTCCACGACATCCTCCCCGGCTCCTCGATCGCCTGGGTGCACCGTGAGGCGGAGCGGCATTACGAGGAGATTATTGCCGAGCTGAACGCGATCATCGAGACCGCCATCGGCCACCTGGTGAGGGACGGGGAGAGGGACCTGAGCCTGAACGCCGGACCGTACGCCGTCGGGGGCGTGCCTGCCCTGGGCGGTGCGACCACGTCCGAGCCCCACGCTGAGGCGCGACTGGAGGCCGTGGGCAGCGACTGGGTGCTGACCAACTCCCGTGTGCGGGTGACCGTGGACGAACGCGGCCTGATCACCTCGCTGGTCGATCTGGCGGCTGATCGGGACGTGATCCCGGCCGGGCGCGTGGGGAACCTACTGCAGGTGCATCGGGACATCCCGAACGAGTGGGACGCCTGGGACATCGACGCCCACTACCGGCATGTGGTGACCGACCTCGATATGGCCGACGAGATCACCACCGAGACGCACGGGCACGCGGTGGCGGTGGTGGTGCGGCGCACGTTCGGGCAGTCGTCCATCACCCAGCGCATCGAACTGGCCGCCGAGGGCGACGTGCAGATCACCACCGAGGCGGACTGGCACGAGCGGCAGAAGCTCCTCAAACTGGCCTTCCCGCTGGACCTGGCTGCGGAGCGTGCGACCTCCGAGATCCAGTTCGGGCACATGCACCGCCCGACGGCGGTCAACACCTCCTGGGATGCCGCACGTTTCGAGACGGTCGCGCACCGGTGGGTGCACGTGGGCGAGCCGGACTTCGGCGTCGCCGTGGCCAACGACGTGACCTACGGTCACGACATCCATGCCGACACCGACGACGCGGGGAACCCGATCACCGTGGTGCGCCAGTCGCTGCTGCGGGCGCCGTTGTTCCCCGACCCCGACGCCGATCAGGGCCGGCATGTGCTGCGCACGACGGTGGCTGTCGGTGTGGGCATCGATGGCGCCGTGCGTGCTGGGTACGCGACCAACCTGCCGGTGCGACGGGTGCGTGGGGAGCGTGAGGTCGCACCGCTGCTGGCCGTGGACCACCCGGGTGTAGTGGTCGAGGCGGTCAAGCTCGCCGAGGACGGCTCCGGCGACGTGGTGGTGCGGCTCTACGAGGCGCACGGGCAGCGCGCCGAGGCCGTGGTCACGGCCGGGTTCGAGACCACGGGTGCGGTGGAGACAGACCTGCTGGAGCGGCCGGGGCCGACGCGGGCCGGGGTGCGGGCGAGCGGTGAACGGGCGCACCTGAGTCTGCGTCCGTTCCAGCTGTGCACGCTGCGCTTCTCGCGCGCCTGACCTCAACTCCGCAGGTCGAACGCTGACCTGTTCGGCGTCTCGGGCCGCAACGCCGACCAACTCAGCGCTCGCGCTAGGTGTCAGCGCTCGCGCTAGGCGGATTGGGGGAGGTCTCCCCGGCTTCGCTGGGTGTGCCGCGCGGCGGGTCTCGCTACAGTGCGCATATGGCGCAGCGATTCAACCCACCTCCGGGCTGGCACGTTCCTGCCGGCTTCACACCGACTCCGGGCTGGCAGCCGGATCCGTCGTGGCCGGCGCCGCCTACGGGCTGGAACTTCTGGGTGGATGATGCTGCCGGCTACGGCTCGGCCAGTGGGTTTGGCATGGGCGGCGGATATGGAGAGGCGGGCGGGTACGGTCAGTCCGGGTACTCCGCTGGCCCGGGTATGCGCCACGCCGGCGGCCCTGGGATCGAGGATCCGCGCAACCCCGGGATGCGCGCGGCGGGCTCGCCCGGGGTGCACGGTGCCGGTGGCGCCTACGATCCAGCCCCTTCCACCGGTGCGGCAGGACCGCACGATGCAGGGCACGCAGGTGCACACGGGAACCCGTACGATCCGTCTCCGAACACCGGGCAGCCGGGCCAGTACGACCCGTCGTCCGTGTCTGGCAGCGTCCACCTGGCGATCGCCGAGAAGAAGGTGAAACTCGCCGGCAAGCAATCGTTGATGGGGATCGTCTTCGTCGCCGTTGCGGTGATCATCAACCTCGTGAGCGGCGACCGCGCGACGTTTCTGTGGGGAGTCCTGCTCGTCGGGGTGTTCATCACGATCAGGGGGATCGTCAACTACGTGAAGGCGCGCAAGGACCTGTCAGCCGCTCGTGCGGCGACCGGCGGCGGTCTCTATGGCACTGACCTGGGCGGCTCCGACCCAGGGTTCGGCGGCAGCCGGAACGACGACCTGTACCGCTGACGCGCTTCGCCACCACGTGGCAGCTCACACGACTCGACCCTCGCAGGTCGCGCGACCCGGAACAGTCGCACACTGCCACGCTCTTCCCCTTGCCCGTCCCTCTACCTGCCCACCGCCTCCACCTGCCCGCCCACGGGCCGAACTATCGGCCCCTTCTCGGGTTCGACCATGAATTTCGGACCCTTCGAGAAGCGGGCCACGTCTGGTACCGATCGCTGCGGCAGATGAGGTGGTGAGCGCCGGCCGAACTGAGCGCTCACCAGGAACCGACGGGGAGACCTCCCCGTTGGGTGGATGTGTGGATCGCGGGTATCGCTCGGTACTGTCAGCACCATGACACAGCGCTTCAATCCTCCGCCCGGCTGGCAGGTCCCGTCTGGATTCGTGCCTACACCAGGGTGGCAGCCGGATCCGTCGTGGCCGGCAGCTCCGGCCGGCTGGAACTTCTGGGTGGACGATGCCACTGATTCTGCAACGGCCGGCGCCCATGGTTCGGGAGTTCCCGGTGCGGCAACGTCCCCCGGGATGGCTGACGCGGGAACCCCAGGAGTGCACGCTCAGGCGGGTGCATATGACCCGGCGCCCAGCGCGGGGCAGCCAGGAACCTACGCGAGCGGGCAGCCGGGTGCGTACGGTCAGGCGGGTTCGTACGGACCCAGCCCCGCCACCGGTGCTGGTGCTATCAATCCCGCGGTGGCCCCCGGCGCCGGCGGATTCGACGCCTCACAAGCGGCGGGCAGCGCCAGTATGGCGTTGGCAGAGCAGCAGGTGAAGAGCCAGAAGGGCGCGATGCTCATCGGGTTCGGAGTGGCGGCAGCCGCGGTGCTGATCACGATCGTGTCGCTTGCCATCGCGGTGAGCCAGGGTGGTGACCGGTTCTGGTTCCCCTGGTACTTCGGCCTTCTCGGCCTCGCGCTGGGAATCCGCGGCGCCATCATGCACCGCAAGGCGAAGAAGGAGCTGGCAGCCGCGCAGGCAGCATCAGGCGGGGGTCTGTACGGCTCCGGGATGGGCGGCACGGATTTGCCGGGTTCCGGTAGCAACCCGAACGGCGACCTGTACCGCTGACCCACTGACGGGTCCAACAAGCTCCAGCATCGTCAACATCCGCGCGACTCGACGATCGACAACTCTTGACTCCTTAGTCGACAAACTCTCGACTGAGACGTCAATATTTTCTCGACTGGCGGTTCTACATTCTCTCGACTAGAAGGTCCACAAACTCTAGAATCGCTCCATGGCTGCCGATCCGAGAACGTACCTGCCGCGCGTGGTGGACGAGGAGCTGGATGACCTCCTGCGCATCTCCGGCGCCGTCCTGATCGAGGGGCCGAAGGCCTGCGGCAAGACGGAGACCGGGCGGCGGGCAGCCTCGAGCGAGGTGCGCGTGGACGTGGATCCGCAGGTCGAAACGATCATGGCAGTTGATCCGGCGCTGCTCCTGACCGGTGAAACGCCGCGACTTCTTGACGAGTGGCAGGCGGAGTCGCAGCTGTGGAACTTCGTACGACGAGCGGTGGACGACCGCCAGCAGAAGGGGCAGTTCATCCTCACTGGGTCGGCGCAGCCGGTCGAGGACGCACGAATGCACTCAGGGGCCGACCGTATTGCCCGACTGCGGATGCGGCCGATGACTCTCTGGGAGTCAGGCCAGTCGAGCGGCGAGGTGAGTCTTCGGTCGCTGCTGGCAGGTGAGGACCCGTCGACCGTCGTCAAGGAGCCTGACCTGGCAGGTATCGTCGCCGCGCTCGTCCGCGGGGGGTGGCCGAGTGTCCAGGGTGCGTCCCTCGCCGATGCCCGAACCGAGATCCAGCACTATGTGGATCTCCTCGCCGAAGTGGACATCAGCGCCGTCTCCGATCGTCGCCGGGACCCGAACCGGGTGCGCCAGCTGTTGCGCTCGTTGGCACGCGGTTCGGCAACTGAGTCGAGCATCTCCACCTTGGCCTCGGACGTGGTCGAGAGCGGGGACGTGCTCGCGTGGGAGACCGTCGTCGACTATCTCGACGCCCTTGCCCGGCTCATGGTGGTCGAAGATGTCCCTGCCTGGTCCCAGCACCTACGGTCCAGCGCGACCTTGCGCAAGGCGCCCAAACGGCACTTCGTCGACCCGTCGCTGGCGGTCGCTGCTCTGGGTGCCGGGCCGGAGGCGTTGATGCGTGATCTCAACTTCACCGGGCAGTTGTTCGAGTCACTGGTGGTCAGGGATCTACGCGTCTATGGCCAGCGGCACGGGATCAGAGTGTTCCACGCACGGGATTCCTCCGGGCGTGAAGCAGACGCAGTCCTGCAGCGGCGCGACGGTGCGTGGATGGCAGTCGAGATCAAACTTGGGCCAGGCGCAGTCGACGACGCAGCGAACTCCTTGCTGCGGTTTGCCGAGAACGTCGACGAACGCACCGGTCAGTTCCTGGGGTTGCTCGTTATCACGGGTTGGGGCCTCGCACACCGCCGCGACGACGGTGTGCAGGTCGTGCCGCTGACCGCCCTGCGGGACTGACTTTCAGCACCGACCGCCCTCGGTGTTCAAGCGTCAGCGGAACACGACCGTCCGGTGCCCGTTCAGCAGCACCCGGTGCTCGGCATGCCAGCGCACCGCGCGGGCGAGCACCCGGCGCTCCACGTCCTGCCCGATCGCCACGAGCTCGGTGACGTCGTCGGCGTGGGTCACCCGCTCCACGTCCTGCTCGATGATCGGCCCCTCGTCCAGCGACGCCGTCGCATAGTGGGCGGTGGCGCCGATCAGCTTGACGCCGCGGTCGTGGGCCTGGGCATACGGGCGAGCGCCCTTGAAACTCGGCAGGAACGAGTGGTGGATGTTGATCACCCGGCCCGCCAGCGCGGTGCACACCTCGTCGGAGAGGATCTGCATGTAGCGGGCCAGCACCACCAGCTCGACGTCGAGCTCCTCAACGAGTTCCAGCAGCCGCGCCTCCGCCTCGGCTTTCGTTGCCTTCGTGACCGGCACGTGATGGAAGCCCACCCCGTAGAACTCCGCCAGCGGCCGCAGCACGGTGTGGTTGGAGACCATGCCCACGATGTCGATCGGCAACCGCTGCGAGTGCGCCCGGTTCAGCAAGTCGCCCACGCAGTGCTCGGTGGTTGAGCCCAGGACCAGCGTCCGCATCGGGCGGCCCACCCGGTCCACGAGCCACGACATCGTGAACTGTTCGGCCACGGGCGCGATCGCAGTCTCCAGCTCGTTCTGCGTCAGGTCTCCTTCGACCTGCACCCGCATGAAGAACAGCCCGGTCTCCGGATCGCCGAACTGCTGGGACTCGGTGATGTTCCCGCCGCTGGTCGCGATCGCACCCGCCACGGCGTGCACGATCCCGGGCCGGTCCGGGCAGGAGAGGGTCAGTACCCAGTGGGTGGCAGGTTCGGGATTGGCTGCATTCATCACATCCGCGAGCGTAGTGCGCCACAGGTCACGAGGTGGACACGCTCGCCCGATGCGGTACGCACGGAGTGCTCGGGGATGGAAGGATGGGTGCCATGGATGAGCTGAAGATCGACGTCGTGGACGCCGAGCATGCCGGTGAGCTGCTCACCGTGCGCCGTGCCGCTTTCGTGACCGAGGCCCAGCTCTACGACGATCCGCACATCCCCGCGCTCACGCAGACCCTCGACGAGCTCGTGGAGGATCTGGAGCGTCCCGATGTCGTCACCCTCGGTGCCTGGGATGGTTCGCGCCTGGTGGGGTCGGTGCGGGTCGGCCTCGAAGAGGACCGTGCTCTGCTCGGCCGGCTCGCTGTCGCCCCAGACCTGCAGGGCCAGGGCATCGGCACGCAGCTGCTGATGTCCGTCCTGCACTACCTGCCCGAGCAGACCCAGGAGGTCTGGGTGTTCACCGGACAGGACTCCAAGCAGAACCTCTCGCTCTACGCCAAGCACGGGTTTGAGCACCAGTACGACCAGAACGCTGGCGACCTCACCTACGCCTATCTGCGCAAGATCCTCGGGGGGATGGCAGGCGAGGAGGAGAGCTCCGCCGTCGGCGGCTGAAGGACCTCACGACGGCGGCCCTCACCCTGGCTACGCAGGGTGCCAGCTGCAGGGTGCCTGGGTAGGTACCCACCTGGTGAGGTGAACGTGAATAGCCGGTGTTCGCCGTCGGCGGCTCTTGCTAGGCTGATCCCATCGCGACTGGCGCAGGTGGATCACCACCGGGGAGCGATGCATAAGACGAGCCTCACGGTCGCCCGCCTGGGCCGCGAGGGAACCGCCGATGCATCCACCTGGAGGATCCATGACCCAGTCCACCGTGCACCCGTCCACCCCGCTGCGTGACCAGAGCCTCGCCGAACTCGACCCCGAGATCGCTGCCGTCCTCGAGGGGGAGCTGGGCCGCCAGCGCGACACCCTCGAGATGATCGCGAGCGAGAACTTCGTCCCCCGCGCCGTCCTGCAGGCGCAGGGGTCGGTGCTGACCAACAAGTACGCCGAGGGCTACCCCGGCAAGCGGTACTACGGCGGCTGCGAGCAGGTCGACATCGCCGAGAACCTGGCGATCGACCGGGCCAAGGCGCTTTTCGGTGCCGAGTACGCGAACGTGCAGCCCCACTCGGGAGCGACGGCCAACGCCGCCGTGCTGCACGCTTTGGCCACCCCGGGCGACACCATCCTCGGGCTGTCCCTCGCACACGGTGGGCACCTGACGCACGGGATGAAGATCAACTTCTCCGGCAAGCTCTACAACGTGGCCGCCTACGGCGTGGACCCCGAGACCTACCGCGTGGACATGGACGCCGTGCGCGAGGCCGCCCTCGAGCACAAGCCGAAGGTGATCATCGCCGGGTGGTCCGCCTACCCGCGCCAGCTCGATTTCGCCGCCTTCCGCGAGATCGCCGACGAGGTCGGTGCCTACCTGTGGACCGATATGGCGCACTTCGCCGGCCTGGTGGCAGCGGGGCTGCACCCGAGTCCGGTGCCGCACTCCGACGTGGTTTCCACCACTGTGCACAAGACCCTCGGTGGCCCGCGTTCCGGCCTGATCCTGGCCCGGGACGCCGAGGCCTTCGGAAAGAAGCTGAACTCGGCCGTCTTCCCCGGCCAGCAGGGTGGCCCGCTGATGCACGTGATCGCCGCGAAGGCGGTCGCGCTCAAGGTCGCCGCGGGCGAGGAGTTCAAGGCTCGACAGGAGCGCACGATCGCCGGCGCACAGATCCTCGCCGAGCGGCTCACCGGATCCGACGTCGCCGGCGCCGGGGTGTCGGTGCTCACTGGCGGCACCGACGTCCACCTCACCCTGGTGGACCTGCGGGAGTCCGCTCTCGACGGGCAGCAGGCAGAAGACCTGCTCCACACCGCCGGCATCACCGTGAACCGCAACGCCGTGCCCTTCGACCCGCGCCCGCCGCGGGTGACCTCCGGCCTGCGGATCGGCACCCCTGCCCTGGCATCCCGCGGGTTCGGCGAGACCGAGTTCCGCGAGGTGGCCGACATCATCGCCACCGTGCTCGCCGCCGGCCAGGGCGCGGACATCGAGGCCGCGACGGCACGGGTGAAGGCGCTGACGGACGGGTTCCCGCTCTACCCGGGGCTGCAGCAGTGACCGCGCGGATGCTGCCGGGCAAGCCGGTGGCCGAGGCGGTGCTCGCTGACCTCGCGCCACGGATCGAGGCGCTCGTCGCCGCTGGGCACAGGCCAGGGCTGGGCACGATCCTGGTGGGCGACGACTCCGCATCAGCCGGGTATATCCGGATGAAGCAGGACAAGGCCGCCGAGCTCGGCTTCACGTCCCCGCACATCCACCTGCCGCAGGATGCGACGCAGGCGGACGTGCTGGCGGCGATCGCGGAGATGAACGAGGCAGACGATGTGCACGCGGTGCTCATGCAGCACCCGACCCCGCCGCAGATCGACTTCGATGCTGCGCTACTCGCTCTCGACCCGGACAAGGACGTGGACGGCCTGCACCCGGTGAACATGGGGCGACTCGCGCTGGGCATGCCCGGCCCGGTTCCGTGCACTCCGGCTGGGATCGAGACGCTGCTGGCGCACTACGAGATCCCGATCGCCGGTCGTGAGGTGTGCATCCTGGGCCGGGGAACCACGCTGGGGCGTCCGCTCGCCCTGCTGCTCTCCCAGAAGCGCCCGACGGCCAACGCAGCCGTGACCGTGGTTCACACGGGTGTTCCGAACTGGGCCGACTACACCCGCCGTGCGGAGGTGGTCATCGCCGCGGCCGGCGTGCCGGGAATCCTGCAGCCGGAGCACCTGACGGCGGGAGTCACCGTGGTCGGGGGAGGTGTCCGTTACGAGGGGCGCAAGCTGCTCCCGGATGTGGATGAGGCGTGCGAGGCCGTAGCCGGCGCGATCACACCGCGTGTGGGTGGTGTGGGCCCGACGACGATCGCGATGTTGTTCAAGAACGCCGTGGAAGCTGCCGAACGCCGGGTGGGGACCGGCGGTCGGTAAGGCACAGCGCCGGGTAGGGACTGGCGCCTAGCAGAAATCGCTCGTCGATCTGGTCGCCAGATCGACGAGCGATTCTGTCTGCCGTGGTGCTCAGCCGAGGAAGCGGATGAGGAGTCTGCGAAGGTCAGCGAGCTCGGCGTCGTCAAGATCGTGCGTGACGAGCCCGGCGATGGCGTCGGGAACATTGAGGGCGGTGAGTGCACCGTAGCCCTCGCCGGTGATCTCCACGATGTGCCGGCGGCGGTCATCGGGGTGGGGGGAACGGCGCACGTATCCGGAGCGTTCGAGCCCGGCGATGATGCGGCTGGTGGTCTGTTCGGTGACGCCCAGGTGGTCGGCGATCTCGCGCTGGGAGTGACCACCGCCAGCGAGGACGGCCAGCACTGGTAGCGAGGCGTGGCTGAGCGACCACTGGGCAAGGTAGGCGTCCCAGGCGCGCTCGACCCGTCGGGCGGCTGCCGAGAGCAGGCGTCCGGTGGGCCACGCCTCCGGCGGTTCGGCAACGCCGGGCCCCGGTGTGGGCTCGGCGTGGTCAGGTGGGGACGGGTAGGGCACGGTTCCATCCTGGCACGGCCGGGTTGGCCGGCAATCGACCGGCATTTCGCGAGCTCGTGCCGTCAGCGAGGGACGTGGAACTTCCTCACGTTCTGCCGCTTGCGTTGGAGGCGGCACCGTGAGCACAATACTAAGCATGCTGACTAATTCGCGTCGCGGCACCCTGCTTCGCTCTCTTCTCGTCGCATGCGCCCTCCTGGCCTGGCTGGCGGTCGGTGCCTTCGGCGGGATGGCCCAGGGGCAGCTGTCCACCGTGCAGGAGAACGATCCCTCGGTGTTCCTGCCCGAGAGTGCCGAGTCCACCCGCGCTTCGGAGATCATCGACGAGTTCTCCGTCGACGAGACCTTTCCTGCGCTGGTGGTCATCGAGCGCTCCGACGGAGGCGCGCTCGATCGGGAGGATTTCGCGGTCATCGGTGACGTGGCTCAGTCGATCCCGGGACTCGACCTGCCAGATGAGACCACGATCGGCGATTACCTGAGCGCCGAGCAGGTCCCCGCGATCCCAAGCGAGGACGGTGAGGCGGCGCTGCTGCCGGTCTCGCTCGACGCCGCCACGGCCAGTGACCTCATCGGTGAGGAGGAAGACCGGGTCTCGGTCGCCGTCGTGGATCGGCTGCGCGCCGAGGTGAGCCAGACGCTGCCCGACGCCGGGCTCGAGGGGTGGGTGACCGGGCCCGCCGCCGGTGCGGCCGACCTGGTCTCCGCCTTCGCCGGCATCGACGGGATCCTGCTCGGCGTGGCGCTGGCGGTGGTGTTGGTGATCCTGGCTTTCGTCTACCGTTCGCCGCTGCTGCCGTTCGCGGTGATCCTGACGTCTGTGTTCTCGCTGTGCTTGGCGGCGCTGGTGATCGTGCCGCTCGCCGGGGCGGATGTGCTGCTCCTGAACGGGCAGAGTCAGGGCATTCTCTCGATCCTGGTGATCGGTGCGGCCACCGACTACTCGCTACTGCTGGTGGCGCGCTATCGCGAGGAGCTCACCCGCCACGAGCACCCCGCCGCAGCGATGCGGGCGGCCTGGCGGGCGACGCTGGAGCCGATCGCTGCCAGCGCCGGCACCGTGATCGTGGGGCTGCTGTGTCTGCTGCTCTCGGACCTCGGCTCGAATGCGAGCCTCGGTCCGGTGGCCGCGATCGGCATCGTCGCCGCCGTGTTCGGGGCGCTGACCTTGCTGCCGGCGCTGCTGCTCATCCCGGGTTCCAGGGCCAGGGTGATGTTCTGGCCCAAGAGGCCCGTGCTCGACGGCGCAGGTCGCCACCGCGAGGAAGGTTCCCACGGTCTGTGGGCGCGGGTGGCGGACGTGGTCGGCCGTCGGGCGCGGCGGGTGTGGGTCGTCACGGCGATGGCGCTGCTCGCCCTGGCCGCGTTCGTTCCCACGTTTGACGCCGCGGGCACCAGCGATAACGACGTCTTCCTCAATGAGACCGAGTCGGTCACCGGGGAAGAAGTGCTGGCCGACCACTTCGCTGTCGGGACGGTGCAGCCGGTGGAGATCGTCGCGGACGAGTCGGCTGCTGCCGACGTGGTCGCGGCCGCCGAGCAGGTGCCTGGGGTTGTGAGCGCATCGGTGCTCACGGACTCCGGCCAAGGCAACTCGGACCAAGGCGGATCACCACCGGGTGGGTCGGACGAGGCAGGATCGGGTCAGGACGGCTCCGGTGCGGGAGCGCCCACGGAGGGTGAACCACTCGTAGTCGAGGGCCGGGTGCTCGTGGAGGTCATCACCTCCGACTCCGCCGAGAGTCAGGAGGTGCTGACCACGGTGACCGCACTGCGGGAGGCGATGGCCGCCGTCGAGGGGGAAACGCTCGTAGGCGGGGCGGCAGCGGAACGCCTGGACACCCAGGAGACCGCGGAGCGGGATCTGCGCACGATCGTTCCGGTCGTGCTCGTGGTGATCGCAGTGATGCTGATGCTGCTGTTGCGCTCGCTGGTGGCACCGCTGGTGCTACTGGCCGCCAACGTGCTCTCCTTCGCTGCCACGATGGGACTGGCGGCGATCGTCTTCAACCACGTGCTCGACTTCCCTGGGGCCGATGCCACCGTGCCCCTGTACGGGTTCGTGTTCCTCGTCGCGCTGGGCATCGACTATTCGATCTTCTTGATGACGCGCGTGCGCGAGGAGTCCTTGCAGCTGGGTACCAGGGCGGGGGTGCGACGCGGCCTGGCAGTGACCGGGGGAGTGATCACCTCCGCCGGACTGGTGCTGGCAGCCACATTCTCGGCGCTGTGGGTGATCCCGCTGCTGTTCCTGGCACAGCTGGCGTTCATCGTGGCCGTGGGTGTGCTGATCGACACCTTCGTGGTGCGCAGCCTGCTGGTGCCCGGTGTCGTTCACGACCTGGGGCGGCGTTCGTGGTGGCCCTGGGCGAAGCGGGTGCCCGCCGACCCGCAATGACATTGCACGACGATCTGGTCGCCACATCGACGTGCAATTCTGTGGATGGGTGGGCTGGGGCGAGGTGTCGGTGTGTGTCGGTGGGTCGTGATGGGATGGATCCATGCCGACAACGCCCCTGAGTATCGCCACGTTCAACGTCAACGGGATCCGCGCCGCCTTCCGGCGTGGGATGGACGCATGGCTGGCCGAGCACTCGCCCGATGTGCTCCTCCTGCAAGAGGTGCGCGCCACCGACGAGATCGTCGAGGGCTACCTCGGAGAGGGCTGGCATCTCGCTCACGAAGAGGCCAACGACAAAGGCCGGGCCGGGGTGGCGATTGCCTCCCGCCTCCCGCTCGACGGCGTCCGGTTCGGTGTGGGCGATCCAGCCGCCCGGGCCGATGGTGAAGTGGGCCGTTGGGTGGAGGCAGACGTGCGGGAGGGTGGCCGGCCGGTCACCGTGATCTCGACGTACATCCACTCCGGGACCGTGGGCACGCCGTCGATGGAGGAGAAGTACGCCTTCCTGGACAAGGTGACCGCGCGGATGGGGGAGCTGGCTGAGCAAGGGAGGGCCGCCGTCGTCGCGGGGGACGTGAACATCGGCCACACGGAGCGTGACATCAAGAACTGGAAGGGAAACCGGAAGAACGCCGGGTTCCTGCCCGAGGAGCGCGCCTACCTCGATCGATGGACCGCGGAGCTCGGCTGGGTGGACCTCGGGCGGCGTTTCGCTGGTGACGTCGACGGGCCGTACACGTGGTGGTCATGGCGGGGCAAGGCATTCGACAACGACTCCGGCTGGCGTATCGACTACCAGTTCGCCAGCCCCGCGCTCGCTCCGTTCGCGGCTGAGGCGGTCGTGGACCGGGCGCCGGCCTATGACCAGCGGATCTCCGACCATGCGCCGCTGCGGGTCAGGTACGAACTCGAGGGAGCAGCGTGAGCGAGTGAGCCAGTCCCGTGGCCTGAGTCCGGCCACGCGGCCGCCGGATGCGGTTGCACGACGTGACGGGGGCAGACGAATGCGTGGTCGAACTGCTCACGCGGGCGTCTCGGGAGAGGCAGGCGTCTCCAGGGAGTCAATGGCCGGCTCACCGGCGCGGGGAAGTTCGGTCATGCGCCAGAGTGGCGACAGCACCACGGGCATCGCCGCCAGCACCGTGCCCGCCACCGGCACCCACAGTGCTGTCGTGGTGCCCCAGGCGCTGCCGAGCCACCCGCCCAGCAGTCCTCCGAACGGGGAGATGCCCCAGACGATGAACCGCACCGAGGCGTTCATTCGGCCCAGTAGTCGCGGTGGGCACAGGCGCTGCCGGAAACTCACCGTGGCGATGTTGTAGACCACCATCAGGTACATCGTGGCGAACAGGCTCGCCGTCAGGGTGAGGGCTGGTGGAACGGGGAGCACAGCGGCCAGCGGAAGCAGCGGCAGCGGGACTGCCATACCGAGCGCGGCGACGGGGATGATGCGTGCCTCGCCGATCCAGGTGATCACACGCTCGCCGGAAACCGCGCCCAGCAAGCCGCCGATGGACGCACCGGAGAGAATGAGGCCCATCGTCGCCTCGGACTGGCCCAAGGTGCGCAGGATGTAGAGCGCCTCGAGTGCCGCCACGATGCCCCAGAACAGGTTGCCGAGCGCTGTGCACGCCACCATCCGGATCAGCAAACGTTCGGAGAACACGAAGCCCAGGCCCTCGCGGATCTCCACCGCCAGGGGGCGGCGGTCCTCACGGCGTGGGAGCGTTTCGCGTGCCTTGATACGCCACACGAAGACCGCGGAGATGAGATAGCCGACGGCGTTGATCCCGATCACGGTGCCGGGAGTGAACCAACGCAGCAGGTTCCCGCCGATCGCCGGACCACTCATTCGTGCCGCCGATGCTGTCGCCTGCAGCTTGGAATTGCCCTCCACCACATGATCCATCCCGACGAGGGAGGGAATGTATGACTGGTGCGCGACGTCGAAGAACACCGTCGCACCGCCGAGGGCGAAGGCAGCGGCATAGAGCAACGGCATGGAGGCGTGGTCGGTCAGTGCCGCCAGAACCACCACCACGAGCACGATCGCACGCAGCAGGTCGGCGCCGATGAGTACCCGGCGCTTGTGCATGCGGTCCACCCACGCGCCGGTGGGTAGCCCTATCAGGAGGAAGGCTGCCATGCCGGCGGCGGAGAGCAATCCCATCTGCCATTCCGTGGCTGTCAGTATCTGCACGGCCAGCACTGGTAGGGCGATGCTGGTGAGTTGGGCACCGAGCTGGCCGAACGCATCGCCGGCCCACAGGTGCCGGAAGTCGCGATGTCGCCACAGGCTCGGCCCGGGTGCTGGCGTCGCCGCTGCTGCGGCGGGTCCTGCTTGTGGGCTCGTCATAAGGATAGTCTTCGCCAGTGATTGGGAACTGTCAATCACTTGTATGGTTCGCCGGGCTGATCCATGGAGCGGTTTCCGCTTGCGAGGCGGTCGGGACCAGCCGCTTCCTTTGGCAAGGCGCCCGAAGGTCGGCGCAGGTGTGCGAGCGACGGATACGCTGAAGGTATGACCGAGGGCTCCACGGCCGATGTTCCCGGTGCTGAGGCGGACGCCGACGCCCGCGCCTTGTCCTCCGCGCTGCGGATGCGCATCCTGCGCCTGTGCCTCGACGAGGCACTGACGAACAACGACATCGCGGCGAAGCTCGGCATGAACCCCGCGACCACCTACCACCACGTGCGGATGTTGGCCGAGCGTGGGTTTCTCGCTGCCGAGACGGAGAGGCGGGGGCGGCGTGGGGCGCGAGAAGTGCCCTATCGAGCCACGGGGAAGTCCTGGGACGCGCCACTGGGGCCCGGGCAGAGCCGGGTCCTGGTGCAGGCCTTTCTGGACGAGTTCGCACAGGCCGATCCCGACGACGCCGCAATCATCCGGCTAGGCGTGCGCCTGAGTCCCGAGCGCCGTGACGAGCTGATATCCAGGATTGCCGAGCTCTTCACCGAGGCGAAGGCGGTCGGGCCCGACCCGGACGGTGAGCCATGGTCGCTGTTTTTCGTGGCCCACGAGGACGTCGGGCGGCGCTGAGCGCGTCGAGTGGGAGCGCGATGCTGACGTTCGGCCCGAACGGTGGCTTTGGGGTGCATGCGGGTCGTGACGTCGCGTGATCGCGACCGCAGCGCCACGACGTCGCTGCGTTCCTTCGCGGTGTTCACGCGTAGACTTCCGGCTCGTGCAATTCGACACCCGGTTCGCCGCCTACGGCGTGATCATCGAGTCCCGCCGCGGCAGCGAACACATCCTGCTTGCGCTCTGGAACGAGTCCGACCGCCCCCGCTGGACCATGCCCGGCGGTGGTGCCGACCTCGCGGAGACCGCTGAGCAGACGATGGTGCGGGAGGTGTGGGAGGAGACTGGCTACACGGTCGAACCGGGCCCGCTGCTCGGCATCGACACCCACCATGTGCCCGCCGAACGTCGTCTGCACGGCACCCTGCCGATGAAGGCAGTGCGGGCGCTCTACGGGGCCACGATCATCGGTGGCGAACTACGGCACGAGGTTGACGGCAGCACCGACGAGGCGCGTTGGATCCCGCTCTCGGACGTGCACACCCTGGACCGGGTGGAACTGGTGGACGTGGCGATCGACTTGTGGGGCTCACGGCCGTGAGGCTGCGGAATCCCCTTTCAACTCTCGAACCACCACACGGCCGTCCGTCGTGTGGTTCGGTGGCGGGAAGGGGATTCCACGCGAAGTGCTGGATGTGCCGGTGGAGCGGGTCGGGCCCGGATCAGTGGGCCGGGCCCGCAGCGGTCGCCGTCAGGAACGCCGGCGCACCAAAGCCGGCATCGGCGAAGGCCTGTTCGACCGTAGCCGACACCGCCTCACCCGTACCGGCCTCGATCAGCGCGATCGCGGACCCGCCGAACCCGCCGCCGGTCATCCGGGCACCCAGTGCGCCAGCCGAGCGAGCGGCCGTCACAGCCACGTCGAGCTCCGCGCACGAGACCTCGTAGTCCTCGGCGAGGGACGCGTGCGAGGCGTCCATCAGGTGCCCCACCTCATGAACCCGTCCGGCGTCGAGCAGGGCGACGAACTGCTGCACCCGTTCGATCTCAGTGACCACGTGCCGCACCCGCTTCCGCGACTCCTCGTCAGGCAGGGCGGCCAACGCCCCGTCCAGTCGGTCCGGCGAGATCTCCCGCAGCGTCGGCACCTCGAGCGTCTCCGCCGCTGCTTCACAGGTCGCACGCCGCTGCGCATACTGACCGTCCACGAGGCTGTGCTCGGCTTTGGTGTCGATCACCAGCAGTTCCAGCCCTGCCTCAGTAAGGTCGAATGGGATGTGTCGCACCGACCCGTCCCGGCAGTCCAGGAGCAGCGCATGACCTTCGCGGGCGCGCAGCGAGGCCGCCTGGTCCATCCCGCCAGTGTTGGCACCCGCGATCTCGTTCTCGGCACGAATGGAGGCATCCACTAGCTCGACGCGCCCGGAATCCGTGCCGGCGTCCGGGCCTGTCCAGCCCGGCGCATCGGCGAATGCCACCGCGAACGCGCACTCCAGTGCCGCCGACGAGCTCAGCCCCGATCCATACGGGACGCACGAGGCCACCGCAGCGTCGAAACCGCCAACCCGGTGCCCGGCCTGCTCCAGCGCCCAGGCCACCCCGACCGGATATGCTCCCCAGCCCTGAACGGCGCCGGGCGCGACCGCGTCCAACTCGGCCGACCACACGCCGGGCTCTCGCTCGGAGACCAGGCGGGCTGCGCCGTCATCGGTGCGCCGCAGGGCCACGTACGTGCGGTGGGGCAGCGCGATCGGCAGGCACAGGCCACCGTTGTAGTCGGTGTGCTCACCGATGAGGTTCACCCGGCCTGGCGCCGACCACACGCCATCGGGCTCGCCGATGAAGGTGCCGGCGAAGGTCTGGCGGGCTTGGGCCGCGCCCTCGTCCTCGGTCCAAGCATGCACGGTGGCTCTCATGCAATCTCCTTGAGCCGGTCGGCAATCTTCTCCGGGGTGGTGTCGCTGATCCAGGCTCCCATCCCGGACTCCGAGCCGGCCAGGTACTTCAGCTTCCCGGGCGCGCGCCGGATCGAGAACAACTGCAGGTGCAGGCGCAGATCGTCCCGGCCGTGAACCACGGGAGCCTGATGCCAGCCGGAGATGTAGGGCAGCGGCATCGGCGTGCCGTCGGCGTCGACGAAGAACTGGTCCAACCGGCGCAGCAGGTTCAGGTACAGCCCGGCGAAGTCGGTGCGTTCGGCGTCGGTGGTGGCGGGCAGGTCCGGTACGTCCCGGCGCGGTGCCACGTGCACTTCGACCGGCCAGCGCGCCGCCGCCGGCACATAGGCCACCCAGTGCTCGGACTCGCCCACGATCCGCCGCCCCGAAGCCAGTTCGCCCTCGAGCACGTCCTTGAGCAGGTTGCGCCCCGTGCGCTGGCGGTGCGCGACCGCCTGGTGCAGCATCGTCTGGGTCTTCGGGGTGAGGAACGGGTAGGCGTAGATCTGCCCGTGCGGGTGATGCAGCGTGACACCGATCTCCGCGCCGCGGTTCTCGAAGCAATACACCTGCTGGACGCCGTCGATCGCGTGCAGCGCAGCCGTGCGATCCGCCCACGCCTCCACGATGGTGCGCATCCGGGTGGGGGTCACCGAGCTCAGCGAGGCGCCGGCGTCCGGTGAGAAACAGATCACCTCACACCGCCCGACGGCGGGGCGAACCGGGTACAGATCGTTGCCATCGAGGTGGGTGGTCTCGTCCGGTTCGCCGGGGACGCGCATCAGTGAGGGAAAGCGGTTCTCGAAGACCACGACGTCGTAGTCGGTGGCAGGGATCTCACCGTCGGTGTACTCGGCGCCGGGCTTGGCGGGGGCCAGCGGATTGGTGTCCGGCCCGGGCAGGAACGTGCGGTTCATCCGGTGTGCGGCCATCGGGACCCACTCGCCGGTGAGCACGTCGTAGCGCATCTGCGGTCCGGTCACCGGCTGGGTCACCCCGTCGGGGCCCTCGATCGGGGCGAACCGGTCGGGTAGGGGGCGCGGATCGTCCAGGCGGCGGGTCTGCTCCCCGGAGACGTACGGCTCTGAATCGTCGTAGTAGAAAAAGTCTCGGCCGTCGGCCAAGGTGGTGGGTGTGCGGCGCACGCGCGTGGTGCTGAGGTCCGGGAGTCCAGTCACGCCACCAGTGTGTCACAAGTTCGCACTAGTTCGCACACAATGTGACATGGCGGCGGGAGGGGATCAGTGGTCAGCGAGGTCGTGCACAATACGACGATGAGGTTCCGGCCGAGTCCCCGACGGAGCGTGCGATGACGCACGGCCAGTCGACGACGGTACGCGCGAGCGACCCCGTTGCGTCCGAGACGGCAGCGACGAGCGCTCCCGACCCAACCGTGCCTCCACCGCCGGTCGGGGTCCCCGTCCCACCCGGCCATGTGCGCATCGGCGTCGCCATCCCTGTGCCGGAGCCGTATGCCGCCAGCCTCACCAGGGCGAGGTTGCGTGCCGACGACCCGCTCGCTCGTTCGATCCCCCCGCACATCACGCTGCTGCCTCCCACCGACATCCCGGAGGACGCGATCGCCGACGTGCAGGCCCACCTCGCGCGGATCGCCACCGATCAGCGGCCCTTCGTGGTCGAACTCAACGGCACCGATACCTTCCGGCCGGTCTCGCCGGTCGTGTTCGTCCAGCTCAGCACCGGAACCGATGCCTGCACCGCGCTGCAAGAAGCGGTCAACGACGGGCCGCTGGCACAGCGGCTCCGCTTCCCGTTCCACCCGCACGTCACCCTGGCCCATGCCGTGGATGAGTCCGCCCTGGACGAGGCAGCCGACACCATGGCCGAGTTCGACGCGGTCTTTCCCGTGGCGCACTTCTGTCTCTACGAGCATGGCGAAGACGGTGTCTGGCGCGACGTGTGCACCTACGCCCTGACCTCCTGACGGCGTTCGGGACACATTCAGGACGACACCGGCGGGAACCTGCCACGCGGGCCGCGCAGAGCGCCCGATGGCGATCCACCTGTCAGTTCCTTCCCTGACAGGTAGATGCATCGTCGGCCCGGTTTCGACATGCTGGACCCATGGCAGGCACGAACACCGGACTGGCAGGCTTCATCGACTGGCTGAAGAAGACCCGCGTGATGCGGGCGCTCTCGAGATATGGGGCAGCCAACGGCAACCTCCTCGCGGGCGGGATCGCGTTCGCCGGGCTGTTCTCGGTGTTCGGTGCCCTCACGATCGCCTACACCGCGTTCATGAAAGTGCTGGGCGGGAACGAGGAGCTGCGTCAGCAGGTGATCGACGCCGCGGCCGAGTCGCTACCCGGACTGATTCGGACCGAGGAATTCGACGAAGGAATGATCAGCCCCAGCCAGTTGGAGTTCAATACCGGCACCGGGATCGTCGGCATCGTCGCCGCCCTCGTCCTGATCAACATGGCCTTCCGCGTGCCCGCCGCGCTCCGGTCCTCGATTCGCACCATGTTCGGTCTCGTCTCTCCGCCCGAGCACCCGGTGCTGGGCAAGTTGCGTGATGTGCTCGGGTTCGTGGGTCTGGTGCTCTCGGTGATCCTCACCTCCGCGATGGGCATCGCCGCCGGAGCGGCCGGTGAGTGGCTGCTCTCGCTCGCCGGCTGGGAGAGCACCAGCGCCGGGCAGTGGCTGCTGCGCATCTTCGGGCTGGTGATCGTGCTGCTCGTGGACTGGGCCGTGTTCATGTGGATCTTCCGCACCCTGGCCGGAGTGAGGCCCCCGAGGCACGACCTCGTGATCGGGGCGCTGCTCGCCGCGATCGGTGCCGGTGCGCTGCGTTATCTCGGCACCTCCGTGGTCGGGGGCAACCTCAGCGAGAACCCGATCTTCGCCTCCGCTGCTGTGCTCGGCACCCTGCTGTTGTGGATCAACCTGGTGGTGCGAGTCACGCTGCTCATGGCGGCGTGGACCGCGAACGCGCCCGCCCACCCCGAGGTGGCGGACGAGATGATCACCCACTTCGACGAGACGCCGAACTACGTCACCCTCAGCGATCCCAGGACACTCGAGTGGCAGCACGACCCGGTCACCGGGCGGGTGCAGCCCGAGTTCCCGCCACCACCGGAGCCTTACTGGGGCGGCCTGATCGGCTGGGTCGGGCGCAAGATCAGCGGCGCGCGGCGGGCCTGAGCGCTCGGGCGCGTACGGGTGGGTACGGAATCGACGGCCGTGACCGGTGCCGTGCCACATGAGGCACGGTGTGGCTGAGGACCGTCAGTTCGGTACGGGTGGATAGGCTCGGCCGATGACGCAGTCCTTTCATGCCATCGTGCCTGCCGGGGGAGCAGGGACCCGCCTATGGCCGCTCTCGCGGCAAGGGAACCCGAAGTTTCTCCACGATCTCACCGGCACCGGCCGCACCCTGATCCAAGGCACCCTCGACCGGCTCGCCCCCCTCAGCGACAGCGTGCTCGTGGTCACCGGCCAGCCTCACGTCGACGCGGTCGCCGACCAGCTGCCCGAGCTCCCCGCCGAGAACGTCCTCGTCGAACCGTCCCCGCGGGACTCCATGGCTGCGATCGGGCTGGCAGCCGCTGTATTGAATCGCCGCCACCCAGGCCAGGACGTCATCCTCGGATCCTTCGCCGCCGACCACGTCATCACCGATCACGCCGCCTTTGCCGCCGCCGTACGCACTGCCGTGGCCACGGCTGCCGAGGACTACGTCGTCACCATCGGGATCGGGGCCACGGAGCCGTCCACGGCGTTCGGCTACATCCATGTCGGCGATCCGATTGCCACCGGTGCCCACCAGGTGCTCGGCTTCACTGAGAAGCCCGACGCGGAAACCGCCGCCGAGTATCTCGCCACCGGTGCCTACCGGTGGAACGCGGGGATGTTCGTGGTGCGGGCGCGAGTGCTGCTCGACCATCTCGCCCGGCTCCAACCAACCCTCGCAGCCGGGCTGGAGGAGATCGCGGCCGCATGGGACACCACGGACCGCGACGCCGTCCTCACCCGGCTCTGGCCCACTCTGACGAAGATCGCCATCGACCATGCGATCGCCGAACCTGTGGCCGCGGCCGGGGGAGTGGCCGTGGTGCCGGGCGAGTTCGACTGGGATGACGTCGGCGACTGGCGCTCCCTCGGACGGCTGCTGACCACCGGTACCGATGGTGTGCGCACGCTCGGTGACCCGCAGGACGTGCTCTCCCTCGATTCCCCAGGATCGGTCGTGGCTCCCACCTCCGGACGGCGCGTGGTGCTCCTCGGGGTGCCGGACGCCGTCGTGGTGGACACCCCGGACGCCCTGTTGGTGACGACCCGTGACCAGGCACAGCGGGTCAAGGACGTGGTCGACCGGCTCGCCTCCGAGGGGGGAAGCCTCATCTGATCGCCGACGGCGCAGGTCACCGCTGCGGGCCCGGCGCCCGGCGCGGTGGTCACCTCGCAGGTACCCTCAGGCGGGTGCACACCAACACCCGCCGGCTCACTGCAATCCTCGACGACCTCGCCCACGAGCTGATCGCGTTCCGCCGAGACGTGCACGCCCACCCTGAGCTCGCCCGCACCGAGAAGCGCACCAGCGACCGGCTCGCCGAACTGTTCGAGCTGGCGGGACTGCAGGTGCACCGGTTCACCCCGACGGGTCTCGCCGTCGACATCGACCCGCCTGGGACCAGCGCGGGACCAGCATCCCGCCGCCATCGCCGGGTGGCGTTGCGGGCTGATCTGGACGCCCTCCCGGTGCAGGAGGCGACAGGCCTGGAGTTTGCGTCGACGGTGCGGGGCGTAAGCCACGCGTGCGGGCACGATGTGCACACCACCGTGGTGCTCGGCGCCGGCCTGGCGCTCGCACGTCTCGCCGAGGAGCAGGGGCTCCCCTCCGGTGTGCGGTTGCTGTTCCAGCCGGCTGAGGAACTGCAGCCGGGTGGTGCACTGGATCTGCTCAAAGCGGGCGCGCTCGAAGGCGTCGACCGGATCTTCGCCATCCACTGTGACCCGAAGCTGGACGTGGGGCATGTGGGCACGCGGATCGGTCCGATCACGTCCGCCTCCGACACTGTGTCGGTCACTCTCACCTCCTCCGGGGGGCACACCTCGCGCCCGCACCTGACCTCTGACGTCGTCTACGCCCTCGGGCTGGTGGCCACCACCACCCCGGCAGTGCTGGGCCGGCGCCTGGATCCGCGGGCCGGGGTCAATCTCACCTGGGGGGCGATCAAGGCAGGTACGGCATCGAACGCGATCCCGACCACCGGCACCATCTCGGGGACATTGCGTTGCCTCGACGTGCGCGCATGGGATCAGGCCGAGCACCTGCTGCGGGAGGTGGTCGAGCAGATCGTCGCCCCAACCGGGGTGGAGGTGGACGTGCAGATCGTGCGCGGAGTACCACCGGTGGACAACGACGGCGAGAGTGTGCGGCTGATGGAGGACGCGGCGGAGGCAATCCTCGGCGACGACGCGGTGCAGCTCACGGAGCAGTCGCTCGGCGGGGAGGACTTCGGCTGGTACCTCACCCAGACCCGGGGGGCGATGGCACGCCTCGGTACCCGCGCCCCTGGTGGACGCAGCTACGACCTGCACCAGCCTGAGCTCATCGTGGACGAACGAGCGATCGGCGTCGGGGCGAGGTTCCTGGCGCAGGTGGCCTTGGATGCCGGCCGTCGATTGCACGAGGAGCACGGAGTGACCAGCGAAGTACCAGTTCGATAACAACTGCCCCCTGTGTCTCAGCATGTAACACAGATGTCGGCGTACGGGGCTATCGTCGCAGGCAGCCGCTCGGACGGACCGATGCCGAGCCGTCTCTCACAAGGAGTAGCGACGTGAAGAAGACCCTTCCCGCAGCACTGGTGGCTGCAGCAGCCCTGACCCTCGCCGCCTGCGGCGCCGCACCCGAGGAGGAGCCCGAGGCCACCGGAGAAGAGACCACCGCGGGGGAGGAGACCGGTGGTGAGAGCACCGACTTCACCGCATGCCTGATCTCCGACGAGGGCGGCTGGGACGACGCCTCGTTCAATGAGTCGGCATTCAACGGCCTCACCCAGGCTGAAGCCGATCTCGGGATCGAGGTCCGCGATGCTGAGTCCACCGACCCGGGCCAGTACGCCGCCAACGCCGACGCGATGGTGCAGGCCGGATGCTCCCTGACGGTCGGCGTGGGCTTCGCCCTCGAAGACACCATCCAGGAAGTTGCCGAGGCGAACCCGGACCTCAACTTCGCCCTTGTCGACTCCGCGTTCTCCGACGCCGAGTTCAACCCTGTCGAGCTGGACAACGCCAAGCCACTGCTGTTCAACACCCAGGAGGCCGCGTTCCTCGCCGGCTACCTCGCTGCGGGGATGACCGAGACCGGCACCGTGGCCACCTACGGCGGCCAGCCGTTCCCCTCGGTGACGATTTTCATGGACGGCTTCGTCGACGGCGTCGCCGCCTACAACGAGGCGAACGGCACCGACGTCCAGGCGCTGGGCTGGGACAAGGAGGCCCAGAACGGGTCGATGACCGGTGACTTCACGAACACCGAGAACGGCTACAACACCACCCAGCAGTTCATCGCCGACGGCGCCGACATCATCCTCCCGGTCGCCGGCCCCGTGGGATCTGGATCGCTGCGTGCCGCCGCTGAGCACGAGGGTGTCTCGGTGATCTGGGTCGACTCGGACGGGTACGAGCAGCCGGCGAACGCTGACTATCAGCAGCTCATCCTCACCTCGGTGCTCAAGCAGATCCAGACTGCGGTCTACGACACGATCGACTCCTCGGTCGGCGGCGAGTTCTCGGCCGAGCCGTACGTGGGCACCCTGGAGAACGGTGGCGTGGGCCTGGCCCCGTTCCACGATTTCGAGGATGCAGTGCCGGCGGAACTGCAGGCCGAGATCGAGGATCTGCAGGCGCAGATCATCGCCGGTGAGCTCGAGGTCACCTCGCCCAGCGCCAACTGATCGAAGGACAGTGACGCGTGGCCCGGGTGCGAGCGCACCCGGGCCAGGCGTGTCTGCGGCGATCATGCGGGCTAGAGTGCGGCGAGACGGCACCGGCGCCGCAGGAGACAGGAAGGGACGAGATGACGCTCGAGCTTCGCGGGATCACCAAGCGATTCGGCTCTCTCGTGGCCAACGACCGGATCGACCTCACCTTCGAACCGGGCCGGATCCACGCACTGCTCGGGGAGAACGGCGCCGGTAAGTCCACGATGATGAACGTCCTCTACGGGCTGTACACCCCGGACGAGGGCCAGATCCTCATCGACGGCGTACCGGTGACTTTCCACGGACCCGGAGACGCCATGGCGGCCGGGATCGGCATGGTGCACCAGCACTTCATGCTGATCCCCGTCTTCACCGTCGCCGAGAACGTGGTGCTCGGGCACGAACCCACGGGACCACTGGGCATCATCGGCCTGGAGCAGGCACGCACACTGGTGCGGGAGATCTCGGCGCGGTTCGGTTTCGACGTGGATCCGGATGCGAAGATCGAAGATCTGCCGGTCGGGGTGCAGCAGCGGGTGGAGATCATCAAGGCGCTCTCCCGGGATGCGAAGGTGCTCATCCTGGATGAGCCGACGGCGGTGCTCACCCCGCAGGAGACCGACGAACTGATCGAGATCATGCGTCAGCTGCGTGACTCCGGTACGGCCATCGTGTTCATCACCCACAAGCTGCGGGAGGTGCGCGCCGTGGCCGACGAGATCACCGTGATCCGGCGGGGGAAGGTCGTCGGAACGGCCTCGCCGACCGATTCCCAGGCCGAGCTCGCGTCGCTGATGGTGGGCCGGGATGTCTCGCTCGGAGTCGAGAAGGGACCGGCCGAGCCGAACGAGCAGGCTCTGGAGGTTGCCGGCCTCAGCGTCCTGGACGCCGTGGGCTCGCCGGTGGTGCGGGACGTGTCGTTCACGATCCGCGGCGGTGAGGTGCTCGCCGTGGCCGGTGTGCAGGGCAACGGGCAGTCCGAGCTCGCTGAGGTGATCCTCGGGCTGCGCAAGGCCACCGCAGGCTCGATCACCCTGGACGGGACCGAACTGCTGGGTAAGAGCGTGGATCAGGTGCTGCGCGCGGGTGTGGGATTCGTGCCTGAGGACCGCAGCAAGGACGGACTCATCTCCTCCTTCTCGATCATCGAGAACTTCGTGCTGGACCAGTATGCCCAGGAGCCCTATGCGAAGGGTCCGGCGATGCAGCTGGGTGTCGCGCGGCAGAAGGCAGCCGAGGCTGTGGAGGCCTTCGATGTGCGGACAACGTCGATCGACGACCCGGTCAGCACGCTCTCGGGCGGGAATCAGCAGAAGGTCGTCCTTGCCCGGGAGATGTCCCGCCCGCTGCGGTTGTTCGTCGCCTCACAGCCCACCCGTGGCCTCGACGTGGGGTCGATCGAGTTCGTCCACCAGCGCATCATTGCCGAGCGCGACGCGGGCACCCCAGTGCTGATCGTGTCCACCGAGCTCGATGAAGTGCTCTCCATCGCCGACCGGATCGCCGTGATGTACCGCGGGTCGATCGTCGGCATCGTCGAGGCCGGCACCGATCGCGACGTGCTCGGACTGATGATGGCGGGCGTGCCACCCGAGGAGGCGCGGCAAGAGGCCGTGGAGCACCCGACGGCGATGCACGAGGTCGAGGGCGAGGAACCGAGTTGAGCGAGAACAACGACGGGCATGACAAGCCCGAAGGGACGGGCGCGAAGCCGGACGCCGCGAAGCCGGACGCCGTCCCACCCTCACAGGCGGACGCGCTCCAGCAGTCTGCAGCGCACACGGAAGCCGAGCCTGATGGCAGGGGGCCCGAGGACTCCGGTCATGCCGGTGATGCTGGTGGGACCCCGGTCGTTCCGGACACCACACCGCGACCGCACCCGGTGGATGACGGGCCGACGAGCAGCCAAGCGCGCTGGGCGACGTTCCGGCACGAGATGCTCACTGGCAGCTGGCTCCTGACGCTCCTGGCGATCGTCGCAGCTCTGGTGATCAGTTCGGTCCTGATCGCGGTGGCCGATGCCGATGTGCGCGCCTCGGCCGGGTACTTCTTCGCCCGCCCCGCCGATCTGCTCTCGGCCGCGTGGTCGAGCATCGCCGGCACCTACGTCGCTCTGTTCCGGGGCTCGGTCTTCGACTACACGGTGCTCACGGGCGGCGGGGTCGCCGAACTGGGCCGCGCGATCTCGCCGCTGACGAAGACGATGGTCGAGGCGACCCCACTGATCCTGGCGGCACTGGGTATCGGGGTCGGGTTCCGATCCGGGCTGTTCAACATCGGCGCTCAGGGGCAGGTCCTGATGGGGGCCGCAACCGCCTCCCTCGTGGGATTCACGTTCGTCCCGCCCGGCACCGGCCCCTTCTCCTCCCTGCTGCACCTGGTGCTGGCCCTGGGTGCGGCGGTGCTCGTCGGCGGGTTGTGGGCGGGGATCGCCGGCATCCTCAAGGCCCGCACCGGCGCCAACGAGGTGATCGTGACGATCATGCTGAACTGGATCGCCACCTACCTCGTGGCGTACCTGCTCACCACTGCGGTGTACCGCGTGCAAGCCAACCGCCCGATCGCACCGCATGTGGCCGAAACTGCCGAGTTGCCTTCACTCCTCGGTGGCTGGTCGCCGCTGCACTGGGGCTTCCCCCTCGCGCTGCTCGCCGCCCTCGGCGTGTGGTGGCTCATGGAGCGTTCGACGATCGGCTTCCAGTTCCGGGCAGTCGGGGCGAACATGCACGCCGCCCGCACCGCCGGCATCTCCGTCAACCGGGTATTCGTGTTGGTGATGGTCACGGCCGGCATGCTCGCCGGCGCCGGTGGAGCGATGCAGATCCTCGGCGTCGAGGGAACCTTCCGTGCCAGTAGTGCGGGCACGATCGGCTTCGATGCGATCACCGTGGCGTTGCTCGGGCGCAACCGCTCCGGCGGGATCGTCGCCGCCGCGATGCTCTTCGGGGCGCTGCGCGCGGGCGCCGCTCTCATGCAGACCGTGGCCGACACCCCGGTCGACATCATCCTCGTGATCCAGGCGGTGATCGTGTTGTTCATCGCGGCTCCGCCGCTCGTGCGGACGCTGTTCAGGCTGCCCGATCCGCAGCGCACGCGAGTCGCGGCCCGTGCGAAGGAGGCCACCCGATGAGTGTCAGCGCTCCTACCCGCCCGACGCGCGATCCCGTCCTTCTCGCCCCGATCTCGTGGCGCACGCCCATCATCATGACGGTGCTGGCGGCGCTCGCGTTGTTCGGGTTCGCGCTCTTCACACCGGCGGGGCTCGAGTCGACGATCGAACTCACCGGTGCCAGCGCCGCGTGGCAGCTGCCGGACCTGGTGATCGGCTCCCGCGCGGCGGCTCTGGCGCTGGTTCTGGTGGCGTTCGCCCTGGCTGGGCTGAGCTTCTGGACCGCGCAGAACCGCCGTCGCTCGATGGCGGTGCCGGTGGTGTTCGGGATCTGCCTGGTGTTCGCGTTCCTGATCTGGGCGGTGGCTGGGAATGCCTCCGGTCTCCCCTTGCCGTTCCTGCTCAGCACGGCCATGACCGCGGCGCTGCCGCTGATCTTCGGCGCATTCGCCGGGCTCCTGTGCGAGCGTTCCGGCGTCATCAACATCGCGATCGAGGGGCAGCTGCTGGCCGGCGCCTTCCTCACGGCCGTCCTGGCGACTGTCGCCGGCAACGCCTACGTCGGGCTGATCGCTGCTCCGGTCGGCGGTGCCCTCGTGGGACTGATCCTCGCCGTCTTCTCCATCAAGTACCGGGTGGATCAGATCATCGTCGGCGTGGTGGTCAACGTGCTGGTGCTGGGCCTGACCAGCTACCTGTTCTCCACGGTGCTCTCCGACGATCCGCTGCGTCTGAACAACCCTCCGCAGCTGCCTGCATTGCGTATCCCGTTGCTGGCGGACATTCCAGTGGTCGGTGAGGCTCTCTTCAACCAGAACATCATCGTCTACGCCATGTACGCGGCCGTGGTGGCCCTGCACATCGGCCTGTTCCGCAGCCGCTGGGGACTGCGTGTGCGGGCCGTGGGTGAGCACCCGAAGGCAGCCGACACCGTCGGTATCGACGTCAACCGCACCCGCTATCGCAACGTCGTGTTCGGGTCGGCGGTGGCTGGTTTCGGCGGTGCGTCGATGGTGGCGGCCGGGCTCGCGTTCACCAAGGAGGTCACCGAGGGGCGCGGCTACATCGCGCTGGCCGCGATGATCCTGGGCCGCTGGAGCCCCACCGGCGCGCTCGCCGCGGCCCTGCTGTTCGGTTTCGCCGACTCCCTCAACCGGGTGCTGAACAACATCGGCTCCCCGGTGCCGTACGAGATCCTCGCCATGCTGCCCTACCTCGCCACGATCTTCGCGGTGGCCGGCCTCGTCGGGCGGGTGCGCCCGCCGGCGGGCGCCGGGAAGGCCTACCCCTCATGACGGCGGAGCCTCCCGGCGAGGTGACCTCACCCGGCATGGGGAGGGACGCCGTCGACTGGGACTCGTTGCGGGAGGCGGCACGGCAAGTGATGCGGCGTGCCTACGTGCCCTACTCGCGCTATCCGGTCGGGGCGGCGGCGCTCACGGACGCGGGGGACGTCGTCGTGGGCTGCAACGTGGAGAACGCCGCGTACGGGGTGACCCTGTGCGCCGAGTGCTCACTGGTGTCGGCACTGATCACCGGTGGCGGTGGGCGACTGGTGGCCTTCACGTGCACCAACTCGCGTGGGGAGCAGATCATGCCGTGCGGCCGGTGCCGGCAGCTGCTGTGGGAGCACGGCGGCCCGGAATTGCTCGTCGATTCGGTGTCCGGGATCCGCACGATGAACGAGGTGCTCCCGGACGCCTTCGGGCCCGAGGACTTGGGCCGGGGCCGGCGCGAGACCTGAGCGCATCGAAATCCGTCGTCGATTTGGTCACTGACGGGCAGCCAGATCGACGAGGGACTTCGGGGCCGGCGGTCGTAAGGTGAGGCTATGAGCCACGACGCAGTCGACGTGATCCGGACCAAGCGCGACGGCGGGCAACTTTCGCCCGACCAGATCGACTGGGTGATCGACGCCTACACCCGCGGCGATGTAGCCGAGGAGCAGATGTCGGCGCTCGCGATGGCGATCCTGCTGCGCGGGATGACTCGCGCCGAGGTGGCACGGTGGACCGGCGCGATGATCGCCTCAGGGGAGCGGATGGACTTCTCGGCCCTGACCCGCCCGACTGTGGACAAGCACTCCACTGGCGGCGTGGGCGACAAGATCACGCTGCCGCTGGCGCCGCTAGTGGCCGTGTTCGACGTGGCCGTGCCGCAGCTCTCCGGCCGCGGGTTGGGGCACACCGGCGGCACGCTGGACAAGCTGGAGTCGATTCCCGGCTGGAGGGCGGCGCTGAGCAATACCGAGATGCTCGCCCAGCTCGACGACGTCGGGGCCGTGATCTGTCAGGCAGGCTCGGGGTTGGCCCCGGCTGACCGCAAGCTCTACGCGTTGCGGGACGTGACCGGCACCGTGGAATCCATCCCGCTGATCGCGTCCTCGATCATGAGCAAGAAGATCGCCGAGGGCACCGGTGCCCTGGTGCTTGACGTCAAGGTCGGGTCCGGCGCCTTCATGAAGGACCTCCAGGATGCCCGTGAGCTCGCCCGAACGATGGTGGACCTTGGCACCGACGCCGGCGTGCGCACCAGCGCATTGCTGACCGACATGTCCACCCCGCTGGGGCTGACTGCCGGCAATGCGCTCGAGGTGCGCGAGTCCGTGGAGGTGCTCGCCGGGGGAGGCCCGCCGGATGTCGTCGAGCTGACCCTCGCGCTGGCACGGGAGATGCTGGATGCAGCAGGTCGGCCCGACGCCGACCCGGCGGCGGCGCTCGCCGACGGCAGGGCGATGGATTCCTGGCGGGCCATGATCATCGCGCAGGGTGGCGACCCGGACGCACCGTTGCCCACCGCCCGGCACACCGAATACCTGCTCGCGCCCGCGGACGGGGTGGTGATGGAGATGGACGCCTACGCCGTCGGGGTGGCAGCCTGGCGACTTGGCGCCGGCCGGGCGCGCAAGGAAGATCCGGTGCAGGCGGCGGCCGGAGTGGAACTGCACGCCAAGCCCGGCGCCCTGGTCAGGGCCGGGGAGCCGCTGATGACCCTGCACACCGACACCCCGGAGCGCTTCACCCGCGCGATGGCGGTGCTCGACGATGCCGTGCAACTGGCACCCGAAGGATCGCGCCCGGCCCGAGCCGGTATCGTGCTCGATCGGATAGGAAGCTGACGAGAGGGAGGCAGCAGGAGTGGAGCCGGCCGAGTACGACGACGAGCACGACGACCCGGACGAGGCCCGTTCCGCCGAGGGGGACGATGCCGAGGAGCAGCAGACCCGTCGTCCGCGTTCGGTGTACGGGGTCGGTACAGAACCTGATGTGCGGTTCTCTCTCGCGAACGAGCGCACCGCGCTGGCGTGGCTGCGCACCGGTCTGACACTTGTGGCTGGTGGTGTCGCACTCACCACTCTCGCCTCTTTCGGTGAGGGCAACGAGGTGCTCGACATCATCGCCGGGATGGCCTGCCTGGCCGGTGGAGTGCTCGCACTGGCAGCGATCTCGGGCTGGCGACGGCGCGAGCGGGCGCTGCGTCTCGGGGAGCCGTTGCCTGCGCCACGGATCCTGCCGGTGCTGGTGGCGGCGGTTGCCCTGTTCGCCCTGGCGATGGCCGGGTATGCGGTCTACCAGGTGGTGGCGTGAGAACTCCCGTGACCACAGCCGGGCTGGAGGGAGACTCCGGAGCGCAACCGCAGCGCACGATGCTCTCCTGGCACCGGACCGTGCTCTCGGTGACGCTCGGTACCTTGGTGGTTTCGCTCACCGCGCAGCGTCAGGAGCACTCGATCATCGCGGCGATCGCGGCGCTGACCGCGTTCGCCCTGCTGGCCACCGTGCTGCGCAGCCTGCGGCGATGGGGACCGTACGCCCCCGCCCGGTGGGATGTGCTGCGGCTGACGTGCGGTGCCGTGGTGGTGCTGGCGGGAATGGGGCTGATGCTCGCCATGGCGAACCTGGTGGGCTGAGGGGACGCGCCTGGTGGTGACTCGCGGATAGGCTCGGCCTCATGACGCTCTCCCCGGATGTGATCGCGACCCTGCCGAAGGTGCTGCTGCACGACCATCTCGATGGCGGGCTGCGCCCCGAGACGATGATCGAGCTCGCCGCGCAGGTCGAGCACGAGTTGCCCGCCACCGACCCTGACGAACTCGGTCGCTGGTTCGTTGACGCCGCCGACTCCGGCACGTTGGTGCGCTACCTCGAGACCTTCGAGCACACCGTGGCCGTGATGCAGACCGAGGAGGCGCTGCACCGGGTGGCCAAGGAGGCGGTGCTCGACCTGGCCGCCGACGGCGTGGTCTACGCCGAGCAGCGGTACGCGCCTGAGCAGCACCAGCGCCGGGGCCTGAGTCTGCAGCAGGTGGTCGATGCGGTGCACGCGGGGATTGCCGACGGCGTAGCCCAGGCCGCCGAGGAAGGCATGCGTATCGAGGTGGGGACCTTACTCTCGGCGATGCGGCAGGCCGACAACGCCGACGAGATCGCCGAGCTCACGATCGCCAATCGTGATGCTGGGACTGTCGGGTTCGACATCGCCGGGCCGGAGGACGGCTTCCCGCCCTCACGCCAGCTCAGCGCGTTCCGGATGCTGCGCGAGGCGAACATGCCCTACACCGCGCACGCCGGGGAGGCTGCCGGTGTGGAGAGCGTCTGGGAGGCGCTGCAGGTATGTGGTGCGCTGCGGTTGGGGCACGGGGTGCGCATCATCGAGGACATCGAGATCGAGACCGTGGAGGACGGGCTGGACGCCACCTTCGGTCAGGTGGCCGCCTGGGTGCTGGACCGCCAGATCCCGTTGGAGGTGTGCCCCTGCTCGAATCTGCAGACGGGCATTGCGCCGACGATCGCGAAGCACCCGGTGAGCACGCTGCGGGACCTGGGTTTCGCCGTCACGATCAACACCGATAACCGGCTCATGTCCGGCACGTCGATGACCCACGAGATGCAGGTGCTGGCCGGCGAGGCCGGCTGGGACCTGGACGATCTGGAGGAGGCGACGCTACAGGCCGCGTGGAACGCATTCGCGCCGTATCACGTGAAGCAGGCGATCGTGATCGACCAGATCATTCCTGGGTTCGAGGCGGCACGCGGCTGACATGCCCCACGGGAGGACGCAGGCTCCATCTCGCGCGAGTCCGAGACCCTCCGTACGTGGGTGCGGCTGCTCACCGCGATAGTCTCGCCGGGCGGAAGGCTCCGCCACGGGGAGCAGCACCTCGGTGCTCGGGGCCGCAGTCAACTATGAATATTGTAGTTTGGACTACTGTAGTCATAGTAAAATGCAGTCATGGTGTCTCGACGCTCGTACGGTTCGTACAACGACGGCTGTGCGTCTGCCCACGCGCTCGATCTCGTCGGGGACCGATGGACGCTGATCGTGGTCCGGGAACTGCTGCTGGGCCCCAAGCGCTTCTCCGACTTGGAGCGGGACATCATCGGAATCGGACCGGCCGTCCTCACCCAGCGCTTGCAGGACCTGACTGCCCGGGGCATCGCCGAACGCCACCGGCTGCCTGGACCGGGGCGGGCCGATGCCTACGAGCTCACCGCGTGGGGCTATCAGCTGGAAGCGGTCAATACGGCGCTCTCAGCGTGGGCGGTCGCCTCCCCAGATCTTCCCCGCGATGCGGATATGAGCGCCGACACCCTCGTCCTGGCGATGCGAGCCCATGCACGGCCACTTCCCGGACTCACGCACGAGTGGCGTGTGAGCCTGAACCTGAGTGACTCCCGGCGCGCTGACGCCGAGCCGGTGGAGTATCTGGCGCGGGTCACCGAGCGCGGTGCGGAGGTGGTCAAGACGTTCTCCCCGCAGCAGGTGGACGCCACGGTCGCGGCCACGACGCGGGAGTGGAAGTCATGCGTGATCGGCGGGGTCGCGCTCGAGGATGCCCCCGGTCTCCACGTCGAGGGAAGTGTCGATGCGGTGCACCGGCTGATCGACGCGACCTCGCTTGCGGGCCCGAGCCTGCAGGCGTAGCCCTATGCGCCGGTCTCCCGCGGCGATCGCGCGCGCGTGAGACACCTCACCGCGCCGTGCAGGTGGCGGCTGTCGATGACATACGCTCATCGGAGCTCAGCTCATCGATACCGCTGCGATCCAGCTATCACCCCGAGGAGATCACCGTGCGCGTACGCGCTCTCATCCCCGCCGCTGCACTCGCCCTCACCCTGGCGGCGTGCACGGACCCCAGCGGCAGCACCGACGGCGACCAGAGCCCCGGTGCCACCGAAGCCTCGTCCCAGTGCGAGACCGGCGCCCTGCCGACCATCACGGATGGCACGCTCACCGTCGGAACGTCGGTTCCCTACGAGCCCTGGTACGTGGGCGAGGACCCGGCCACCGGTGAGGGATTCGAGTCGGCGCTGGTGTACGCGGTGGCCGAGGAACTGGGCTACAGCGTCGATGACGTGGTCTGGGAAGAGGTGACCTTCGAGCAGATCGTCGCCCCGAGCATCAAGCCGTTCGACTTCGCGGCCTACCAGACCACCATCACTGAGGAGCGGGCCGAGGTGGTGGACTTCTCGTCCCCGTACCTGACCACCGCCCAGGGTGTGGTCGTGGACGAGTTGGGTGACTATGCGGACGCCGCAGCGCTCGCCGACTTCGAGGGCGCCCGGGTGGGCGTCACAGCCGGTCAGACCTCGATGCCGATCTCTGAGGCCGCGTGGGGCGACGCCGTCGAGCTCGTGCCCTATGACGATGCCGGCCAGGCGATGCAGGCGATGACCAACGGGCAGATCGACGCTATGGTGATGGACGTCAACCAGGCGATGGCGGCCTCTACCGTGTACTTCCCGGACTCGGACGTGATCGGCACGCTGCCCGAGGAGGGGGACCCGTCTCAGCTCGGGTTCGTGCTCGACCGGGATTCCGAGCTGACCTCGTGTGTCTCGGCCGCTGTGGAGGCACTCGAGGAGGACGGGACGATCGCTGAACTGAGCAGCGAGTGGCTGGGGACCGAGGGGATCCCCGAGCTCGGCTGATCCGACCCGCATGACCACCTGGCAGCCGTCTGAGAGAGCGCTGCAGCGTGCCGCCTACCGGGCGGGGCGCCGTCGGCGTTCGTTCGGCGTGGCACTGCTCAGCACCGTGGTGGTGGCGGCCCTGGCGTGGTGGGTGCTGGTGACCTCGCCCGGCTGGGAGCGCGCACGGGAGACCTTCTTCGACCCGGCCGAGTTCACCGACGTACTGCCCGGGATCGCCGAGGGGCTGTGGCTGAATCTGCGAGTCTGGCTGATCGCCGGGGCAGTCTCGCTGGTGCTCGGATTGCTGCTGGCGATTGCCCGCACGACGACGTCCGCTGCGCTGTTCCCCCTCCGCGCCCTGGTCGTGGGGTACGTGGACATTTTCCGTGGTGTGCCGGTGCTGCTGGTGCTGCTGCTGGTGGGCTTCGGACTGCCGGCGCTGCGGCTGCCGTGGCTGCCGAACCAGGCGGCGTTCCTCGGCTCGCTCGCTCTGGTGCTCACCTACTCGGCGTACCTGTCGGAGATCTTCCGCGCCGGGATCGAGTCGGTGCACCCCTCGCAGGTGGCGGCTGCCCGGGCGTTGGGCCTGACACGCGGGCAGACCACCCGGCGCGTGGTGGTACCGCAGGCCGTTCGCAACGTGGTGCCGGCGCTGCTGAACATGGTGGTGGCGCTGCAGAAGGACTCGGGGTTGATCTCGGTGCTGGGCGCCGTGGACGCGATCCGGGTGGCCGAGATCGCGGTGACCGGGAGCTACAACTTCACCCCGTATGTGGCCGCCGGCTTCCTGTTCCTGCTGGTGTCGGTACCGCTGACGCGGGCGGTGGATGCGTACAACGCTCGCCGGGGCTGGCGGGGCGCGCGTGGTGCTGCGGTGGGCATCCGATGAGCACGACGGCGCCCCCTCCTTCCTCGTCCGGCTCACCTTTGCTGCGGGTGAGCGGGCTGCGCAAGTCCTTCGGTGATCACGTGGTGCTCGACGATCTCGACCTGGAGGTCGCCGAGCACGGTTGCGTGGTGCTCATCGGTGCCTCCGGCTCGGGCAAGTCGACCCTGTTGCGGGCGATCGACCTGCTGGAGGAGGTCGACGATGGTTCGATCGAGCTGCGCGGTGTGGACCTGGCCGACCCGTGGGTGGACGCCGATGCGGCCCGGGCGCGGATGGGGATGGTGTTCCAGGCCTACAACCTGTTCGGCCACATGAGCGTGCTGGACAACGTCACCCTCGCGCCGCGCCTCGTGCACGGGCGGGATAAGCGGGAGGCTGAGGCGGCCGCGGTGGAGATGCTGACCCGCGTGGGCCTGGCGGACAAGATCCGCGCCTACCCGGACCAGCTTTCCGGCGGTCAGCAGCAGCGCGCGGCGATCGCCCGGGCCCTGGTCAACGATCCGGAGCTGCTGCTCCTGGACGAGGTGACGTCGGCGCTCGACCCCGAGCTCGTGGGGGAGGTGCTGGAGCTGCTCGCTGAGCTACGCCGCGAGGGGATGACGATGCTCATTGCCACGCATGAGATGGCGTTCGCCCGGGACGTCGCCGACCAGGTGTGTTTCTTGCATGAGGGGCGCGTGCACGAATCGGGCACTCCGGCGCAGGTGCTGGGAGACCCGCAGCGGACCAGGACGCGGGAGTTCCTGGCGCGGCTGCACGCGTGAGCTGATCTCACGCGGCGGGCGTGAGGCTGTCGCGGACCCTCAGGGACAGGTTGATCGTGAGCAGCGGTACCCGCGGGTGCGGAGTCATCCACGACCTCCCGGACGAGCTGCACGCGGCTCTCCGCCAGCGTGCTCGAAGCGAAGGGATGACGATGTCGGACTATGTGAGCAAGGTGCTGGAGCGAGACCTCTCCAGACCAACAGTTGCGGAGTGGGTCGCACGGCAACGGGGTGGTCCGACGCGCGAGAACGACGTCATGTCAGCACTGGGCGCGGTGCGCGAGCGGGCACTGGTCGCCGACGTAGAGATCCGACTGATCACCTGAGGCACCGCAAGAGGCTTCTCACATCCCCTTCGGGTGCCACACCGTCTTCGTCTCGGTGAACGCGAGGATCGACTCCAGCGACTGCTCGTCCTTCCAGTTCGGCTCACTCTCACCGGCCGGCCGTCGCACCCGCTTGAGGTTCTCGGCGGCGTCCGCCTCCAACTCGCCCCAGGTCAGGTCGGCGGCCCCGGCGGCCCCGACGGCGCCTGCCAGCTCGAGGGCGTTCACGTCCAGGTGTCGGGCCAGGGGAGAGGCGAGCTCCGCCGTCCTGCCGGTGAGCACGTTGACCACACCGCCGGGCACGTCGGAGGTGGCGAGCACCTCGCTGAGCGTGATCGCCGGCAGCGGGCGGTCCTCGGAGGCCACGAGCACCACGGTGTTGCCGGTCACCAGGATCGGTGCGAGCACGGAGACCAGTCCGAGCAGCGACGACTTCTGTGGGGCGATGGCTGCCACCACACCGGTGGGTTCGGGCACCGAGAGGTTGAAGTATGGGCCGGCCACCGGGTTCGCATTCCCTGCTACCTGTGCCACCTTGTCGGTCCAGCCCGCGTACCAGACCCACCGGTCGATGGCGGCGGAGACGGCATCCTCGGCCCGCCGCGCCGAGAGCCCCTCACCGGCGGCCACATCGGCCACGAACTGGGCCCGGCGTCCCTCCAACAGTTCAGCCACCCGGTACAGCACTTGCCCGCGGTTGTACGCCGTCGCGCCGGCCCAGCCGGGCTGTGCCGCCCGGGCGGCGCGCACCGCGTCCCGGGCATCCTTGCGGGAGGCCTGCGCCGCGTTCGCTGCGAATGTGCCCTTCGCGTCGGTCACCTCGTAGGTGCGGCCGGACTCCGAGCGGGGGAACTTCCCGCCGATGAACAGCTTGTAGGTCTTGCGTACGTCCACCCGTGCCGCCGTTGTGGTGCTCATCGCGACTCCCTCTGGTCTGAGCGCTGCGGTGCCTCGCTCCGGAGGCCCTCGTTCCTCACGCCGCCTATTCGGGGGCTCCTCGCGCTCATCCGATCCCTCCCTTGACGTAGGGCGCCAAGCCGTGCCGCCCGCCTTCGCGCCCGTACCCGGACTCCTTGTACCCACCGAACGGGCTGGTCGGGTCGAACCGGTTGAAGGTGTTCGCCCACACCACACCGGCGCGCAGCTTGTCCGCCATCGCGAGGATGCGCGACCCCTTCTCAGTCCAGATACCGGCCGAGAGGCCGTAGGGGGTGTTGTTCGCCTTCGCCACCGCCTCGGCCGGGGTACGGAAGGTCAGCACGCTCAGCACCGGCCCGAAGATCTCCTCCCGGGCGATACGGTGCGCGGCGGAGACGTCGGTGAACACCGTCGGGGCGAAGAACCAGCCCTTCTCCGGCAGCGGGCAGTCGCTGGTCCATCGGGTGGCGCCCTCGTCCTCCCCGGCCTGCGTCAACTCGCGGATCCGGTCGAGCTGACGGGCCGAGTTGATGGCACCCACGTCGGTGTTCTTGTCCAGCGGGTCGCCCACGCGCAGTGTGCCGAGGCGGTCCTTGAGGCGGTCCACCAGCTCGTCCGCGATCGACTCCTGCACCAGCAGCCGCGACCCGGCGCAGCACACCTGCCCCTGATTGAAGAAGATGCCGTTCACGATGCCCTCGATGGCCTGGTCCACGGGGGCGTCGTCGAACACGATGTTCGCGGCCTTGCCGCCCAGTTCCAGCGTGGCCGGCACCCGTGAGCCCGCCAATTGGCGGGCGATCTGCCGTCCGACGGCGGTGCTTCCGGTGAAGGCCACCTTGTCCACATCCGGGTGGGTCACCAGGGCCTGACCGGTAGGGCCGGCACCGGTGACGATGTTCACCACCCCCGGGGGCAGGTCAGCCTGGCGTACCAGGTCGGCGAAGAGCAGCGCCGTCAGCGGGGTGGTCTCCGCCGGCTTGAGCACCACGGTGTTCCCGGCGGCGAGCGCTGGTGCGATCTTCCATGCCAGCATCAGCAGCGGGAAGTTCCACGGGATCACCTGCGCGGCCACACCGCGGGGCTGCGGGTCCGGGCCGAAGCCGGCGTGCTCGAGCTTGTCGGCCCAGCCGGCGTAGTAGAAGAAGTGTGCCGCCGCCGTCGGCACGTCCACATCGCGTGCCTCGCGGATCGGTTTGCCGTTGTCGAGGGTCTCCAGCACCGCGAACTCGCGGGCGCGTTCGGCCAGCAGGCGGGCGATGCGGAACAGGTACTTCGCCCGTTCCGAGCCCGGCATCGGGCCCCAGATCTTCTCTTGGGCCTTGCGGGCCGCGCGGACAGCTCTGTCAATGTCCGCCTCGTCGGCCTCAGCCACCTCGGCGAGGACTTCCTCAGTGGCTGGGTTGACGGTCTTCATCGCCTGCCCGGAGGCGGCGTCGGTGAACTCGCCGTCGATGAACAGCCCATAGGAGGAGTCGATGTCGACGACGGCGCGTGACTCCGGGGCAGGTGCGTACTCGAAGCGGGACATAGCAGCCTTCAGTCTCAGTCGATCGTGACGTAGTCGGGGCCGGAGTAGGCGCCGGTGGCGAGCTTCTGACGCTGCAGCAGCACATCGTTGAGCAGCGAGGAGGCGCCGAACCGGAAGAACTCGGGGTCCAGCCAGGCTTCCCCGGCCACCTCGTTCACAGCCACCAGGTACTTGATCGCGTCCTTGGAGGTGCGGATCCCGCCGGCGGGTTTGACGCCCACCTGCACGCCGGTGGCGGCGAGGAAGTCGCGCACGGCTTCCAGCATGAGCACGGTCACCGGCAAGGTGGCGGCGGGAGAGACCTTCCCGGTCGAGGTCTTGATGAAGTCGGCCCCGGCGAGCATCGACAGCCAGGAGGCGCGGCAGACGTTGTCTGCTGTAGCGAGCTCGCCGGTCTCCAGGATCACCTTCAGGTGCGCGGGTTCTCCGGCTCGCTGCTGGCAGATCTCACGGACGGCGATGATGTCGTCGTAGACCTTGCGGTAGTCACCGGAGAGGAATGCGCCGCGGTCGATCACCATGTCGATCTCCTCGGCTCCGGCCTCCACGGCGTCGGTGGTGTCGGCGAGCCGGGCGGTTCGACCCGCACGACCGGCGGGGAAAGCCGTCGCCACGGCGGCCACGTTGATCGGTGCCGATCCCAGGGCCTGCTTCGCCACGGTCACCATGTCGCCGTACACGCAGACGGCGGCCGGTCGCGGGCAGCTCGGGTCGCCTGGTTCGGGGGTGAGTGCCTTCGCGACGAGTGAGCGCACCCGGCCGGGGGTGTCGGCGCCCTCGAGGGTGGTCAGGTCGGTCATCGTGATGATCGTGTCGAGCGCCCACGCCTTTGACGTGGTCTTGATCGAGCGGGTGCCGAGCACGGCCGCACGCCCGTCCAGGCCCACCTGATCTACGCCCGGCAGACCGTGCAGGAAGGTGCGCAGCGCGCGGTTGCTCAGGTCTGCCGATCCGACGACGGCGGTCGCGTCCGCAGCGACCTGGTCCGCCGTGCGCGCGGCCGGGTGGGTGCCGCCACTGGTCGAGCGCGCCGGGGTAGTCGAGCGCGCGGGGGACGTCGCAGTCATGCGCCCGAGTCTACGTCCTGTGCGACGCGCGTACTGGAGAGAACCCAGCCACCCGGCGGTCGGAAGGCTAGTGCCCGGAGGTGTTCGACCCGAACGCCTGCAGGTAGCGCGGTCCACGAGTGGAGAGCTCGGACTTGAAGTGGCGCGCCCAGGCCGAGTACGGGCGGGCGGCGAGTTGCTCGTTGGCGAACCGGTCGTCGTCGGAGATCTCGGTGGTGCAGAACGCCGGGATCGTCAGATCCGTGACAGGGCTCTCGCGCTCGCATTCGGCGATCACCAGCGGGGCGTTCGTGCCGAGGAACTGGTCCAGCACCCAGCCGTCCTCTCCGAGCCAGACGGCGTGGCGCAGCTTGATCACCTTCGCCCCGCCGCGACGCACCATCTCCTCGGCCACGATCGGGTCCAGCTCGCGCTCGGCCTCGTAGCGGGTGCCACCCGCAGCCGGGCCCTTCGCGGTGAGGGTGCACAGCTCCCACTGCCCGGTGAGTTCGTTGAGGATCGTGGCGGCGTCGGTGGCCGTGTCGGCGCGGGCGAGCGGCGCGGGGGCCGGCGCCTGCAACCGCACCCGCAGCGCGTACCCCTCGGAGGCGAGGAAGTAGGACTGCACGATCACGTCCGGCGTCGGCTCGTCCCACAGGTCTGTGGGCAGCGTGCGCACGAAGAACTTGCGCTCGAACTCGAAGTCGCCGTATCCGGCCTCACTCATACCGCACACGCTACCCGCTTGCCCCGGAATCGCCTCAGATCCCGCGCCGGAGGATGCTCAGACGGATCGAGATGCACTCTGGATGTTCGCTGGCGTCGATGAGAGGGTAGAGAGCGTGCGCACGAAGGTCACCAACGCCGGCGAGGGCGAGACCCGGACTGATGTCGCGTTGCCGGACTTTCCGTATGAGGGTGGGCTCCAGCCGCATGTCGATCTCTATGACAAGGACCTGATGGCCGACCTCGAATCTTGGCCCACGGCCTGAGCAAACGGTCGGCGCGTCAGGTGCGCGCCTCGTGCCGTACCGGCTTCAGCCGCTGAGGTGCATCGGTAGCCGGAGTCCACTCGCAGGTAAAGGTGCCGCGGTAGCCGAACAAGAACCCGAACACCGAGTTCACCACCCGCAGGTCGATGTGGAACTGCTGCTCGGCATCGTCGTACCACTCCCGCAGCCGTGCTCGTCCGCTGAACAGCATCGGGAAGGAGAACCCGACCGGGCCGGTGTAGAAGCGTTGGGCATCTGTGGTGATGACCAGCCCGCCCCGCTCGTCGGCGTGAAGCTCCAGGTCCACCGCCAGGTGCTGATGCGTGCCCAGGTAGTCCACGATCCCGTTCTCGGTGAAGATCATCGTGGCGTCGAAACGGCGCCGCCTGCCGCCGATCTCGTACTCGCGCACCACGGTGACGGTCTCGCGGCCGTACGGGTCCAGGTAGGGGTAGTTCTCCACGGTGAACGGCACCAGCGTGCCCACGTCCGGCACCAGGATGTTCCGCAGCCGGCCGATCTGCAGGAATGGGACCGTCCACCACGGGCCGCGTCGGATCTCCCACATCACCCCACGCCCCGTGCAGGCCTCGCCGGAGTCCAGCCCCACACCGAACCGGCGCTGCAGCATCGGGTGCAGGCGCTCGAACTCGTCACCCATCGCGCGGGCGAAGATCGACGTCATCGGTGGCGTCCCTTCGGGTCGGCCAGCGAGGCAAGCGTGGCAGGTGCATCCGCCAGGTGATCGGCCCGACGGCGTCCCCCGGCCCACCGGGCGTGCAGAGCTGGGTCCTGACTTAACTGCCAGACCCGCTCGAGGGGTGCCGCGATACTGATCTCCACATAGATCCCCCGGGTGCCCCATACCTGCCGAGCGTACGCCCGGGCGAGCCGTGATCGCCCGGGCGCGCTCCGCCGTCATGGGTCTATACCCACTGCACCAGCTGGAAGATCACCCCGTTCGGGTCGCGCATCTGGAAGTACCGCTCGCCCCAGGATTCAGTCTCGATCGGGGTGGCGATCTCGACCCCTTCGCCTCGCAGCCGTGCGTACTCGGCGTCGATGTCATCCACCACGAAGACCACCAGCAGGCCATCGGCGTGGCCGGCAGCCGAGGGCGGCTGGAAGGTGGACAGGCCCGTGCGCAGGTAGATGAGGTTGAACCCCGCTTCGGGGTGGGCCAGGGAGGCGAACCCGTCGGCTGACATCTCCTCGGCGAACCCCAGGTGGCGCGTGGCCCACGTGGCCGAGGCGGTGACGTCGTCGACATTCAGGCTCAGGGCGGTGGCGGTGATGGGCATAGGTGACTCCAATCTCTGTACGATGTACGGAGATAAGAAGGCTGGGAGGGGAGGATCTATTCCATGGCCGATCCAGATCGCTTGCTGACCTTGCTGTGGCGTCACGACCTGCCCACGCATCGTCGGCGCGGGCCAGTGCCTGGGCATTCAGTCGATGAGCTCGTACACGCCGCGGTGGCCCTCGCCGATCACGACGGGATCACTTCCGTCACGATGCGCGCCCTCGCCCGGGAGGTCGGGATCGCCCCGATGTCTGTCTACACGCACGTACCCGACCGGGAGGCACTGCTGGCACTGATGGTCGACCACGTGCTCGGCGAGCTGCCGACCGCCTCATGGGGCCGCCTCGGGTGGCGGCGCCGGGTGCGGCAGGTGGCCGACGCGCACCTGGCCCTGCTCGCCGCACATCCCTGGCTCACCGACGCCGACGCCCTGAACCGGCCCTCGCTCGGGCCGGGTGGCGTCGGAGCCTATGAGTGGGAGCTGGGGGCGTTCACTCCCCTCGGGCTCGACGATCTGAGCACCGACCGCGCACGGGCGCTGGTGCTCGCCTTCGTGCGGGAGAACGCCCGGTCGGGCCGGCAGGCGCGAGCTGCTGCGGCTGCGCAGAGTGATCAGGATTGGTGGGACGCACACGGGCCGGTGCTCGCGCAGGTGGCCACCGCGGGCCGGTACCCGCTCGCGACCCGCATCGGCTCGGCGGCGGGTCAGGTGCAAGGGTCGGCCTATGACGGCGACGGGGCGTACGAGTTCGGGGTGGAACGGATCATTGACGGTCTCGCGGCGATGCTCAGGTGAAAAACCGGAACAACGGCGAGTCCGGGGAGATCACCTCGTAGTGGAGCCCGGAGGCATCCATCCGCTCGCGGAGGGGCTCATAGCCGTCCGCCGATCCGAGCGTCAGACCCACGAACGCCGGCCCGGTCTCCCGGTTGGAACGCTTGGTGTACTCGAACAGGGAGATGTCGTCCTCCGGTCCGAGCACGTGGTCCAGGAAACGGCGCAGGGCTCCGGGCTCCTGCGGGAAGTCGATCACAAAGTAGTGCCGCAGGCCGGAGTGGAGCAGGGCACGCTCCTCCACCTCGGCGTAACGGGAGATGTCGTTGTTCCCGCCGGAGAGCACGCACACCACGGTCTGGCCCGGGTGGATCTCCACCGGTGCCCCTGATCCGGCCGGGCCCACGGCAGCGAGCGCGAGCGTCCCGGCCGGTTCGGCGACGATCCCCTCGGTCTGATACAACGCCAGCATCTCCGCGCAGAGCCTGCCCTCAGGCACCGTGGTCATCGCCAGCTGCAGTGCTGAGGCGATCTCGAACGGGACCTGACCGACCTGACGCACCGCGGCGCCGTCGACGAAGGTATCGATCTCCTCCAGCCGCACCGGTCCGCCGGCCACCAGTGCCGCTGCCATACTCGCCGCCCCGCCTGGCTCCACGCCGACCACGCGTGTGCCCGGGCACGCATCGGCGAGGTACGTGCCCATCCCGGCGATCAAGCCGCCGCCGCCCACCGGCACGACCACCAGATCCGGAGGATGGCCCAGCTGGTCGTGCAGCTCTTTCGCCACCGTGCCCTGCCCGGCGATCGTGCGCGCGTCGTCGAACGGGTGCACCTGTACGGCACCGTCCGCCTCTGCGAAGTCCCGTGCCGCGGCCGACGCCTCATCGAATGTCGACCCCACGGGCACCAGCGTCACCTGCTCGCCACCCAGTTCGGCGATCCGTTCCAGCTTCTGTTTCGGCGTGGTCCGAGGAACGAAGATCCGCCCGGCGATGTCCAGCTCGTGGCAGGCCTTCGCCACACCCTGCGCATGGTTCCCGGCGCTCGCGCATACCACCCCGCGAGCCCGCTCGGACTCGGTCAGGCGCAGCATCAGGTTGAACGCGCCCCGCACCTTGTACGAGCGCACGCTCTGCTGATCCTCGCGCTTGAGCAGCACCGTGGCGCCGGTGGCGAGACTCATCCGCTCCCACCGTTGCAGCGGGGTGCGTTCAACAGCGTGCTGGACCCGTTGCGCCGCCTCCCGGACGGCGGCAGCGGTCACGGTGGGAGAGAGCGCGGGCATGAACCGGAGTCTAGAGGTGGTCGCGGCGGGCGCCGATTCCGTCTTGTCGGGGGCATGTGTTAGACCGGGGGCATGGATGCTTGGCTCGTTGCCCTGATCACGATCGCCGCCGCTGCGGCTGGAGTGGTGGTCCTGCTCCTCGCCGCCAACGTGGTGCTGCTGCGCATCGGGCGCCGGATCCGCCTCGTCCGCACCGCCTGGTTGAAGATGCGACGTCCGCTGGCCGCGCTGCTGCTCTCGATCGCTGTGCGCGTCGCGGTGTCCCAGACGCTGGAGGACTCCACGCTGCGGACGGTGGCGATGCACGCGCTGCTGATCGCGATCCTCGTCTCAGCCGTCTGGTTCGTCGAACGGCTCGTCCTGGCCTGGCTGGTGCACCTGCAGGAGCACATGATGGCGCGGATGCACGACGACGATCGGGCACGACGCCGGGTCGAGACGCAGATGATCCTCATCCGCCGCATCGTGGATGTCGCCTTTGCAGTGATCGCCGTGGCGATGGTGCTCCTCACCTTCCCGGGTGTGGAGCGGATCGGTGCGACCGTGCTGGCCTCGGCCGGTCTGTTCTCCGTGGTGCTCGGTATCGCCGCTCAGTCCACTCTCGGGAACGTCTTCGCCGGTATGCAGCTCGCCTTCACCGATGCGATCCGCATCGGGGACGTCGTCGAGGTCGACGGTACGTGGAGCACGATCGAGGACATCACCCTCTCCTACGTGGTGGTCAGCATCTGGGACGAGCGTCACAAGGTGCTGCCCTCGACCTACTTCACCACCACGCCGTTCATCAACTGGAGCCGCACAGGTGACACCGTCACCGGGGTCATCTACTTCTCGCTCGACTGGCGGGTCGATCTGACCCGTCTGCGCGCGGCCTTCGAGAAGATCGTCGACGAGAGCGGACTGTGGGACGGGCGCGCGCGTTCGATCCTGGTCACCGACTCCACCGGGGACCGGCTGACTGTGCGGGCGCTCGTGACCAGCGTGAACAGCGACGCCGACTGGACCCTGCGTTGCTATGTGCGTGAACACCTGGCGATGTGGGTGCGTGAAAACAACCCGGAGGCGCTGCCCGTGCAGCGGGTGATCCTTCCCGACGAGCTCGAACGCGCCACCGTGGAACGACCGGCCGTTCGACGAGACTGAGGCGATAGCACCGGTCCGAGACGGCACTCGTCCGGCTCAGAGGCCGGCTGCCTCACTCACGTCGGCGATGAGGTCCTGCAGCCTGGTGGCCGCTCGCGCGCGTGCCGAGGCCACCGGTTCGCCGTCCTCCACCGGTTCGACCACTTCCAGGTAGCACTTGACCTTCGGCTCGGTGCCGCTGGGGCGCACGATCACGCGGTCCCCGGCCCCCGTCAGATACAGCAGCCCGTCGGTGGGCGGCAGGTCCGGCTCGCCTGGAGCGCCGCCGTCGCGCAAATCGACTGCATTCACGACGGCGGAGCCCGCCAGTGCGGTCGGCGGCGCCTGCCGTAGGCGCTCCATCGTGCGGGAGATCCTGGCCAGATCGCTCACGCGCACCGTGAGCGGTGCTGTCGCGTGCACTCCGTGCGTGCGTGCCAGATCATCGAGAGCGCCGAGCATCGTCCGCCCCTGCGCATGCAAGCCGGCGGCAAGGTCGGCGATCCGGACGGCGGCGCTGATGCCGTCCTTGTCACGGACGGCGCCGGGGTCGACGCAATAGCCGAGTGCCTCCTCGTAGCCGTACACCAGGCCCGGCACCCGGCTGATCCACTTGAACCCGGTCAGCGTCGAGCGGTGCTGCAACCCATGCGCGGCAGCGATCGAGGCCAGCAGCCGCGAGGAGACGATGGAACTGGCCAGCACCGCCTCAACCGCATCGCCGGACGCCAGCCGTGCCGCCTGCTCCCCAAGCAGGGCGCCCACCTCGTCACCGGTGAGCTGCCGCCAGCCACCCTCGGTGCCGGGGTCGGGAACGGCAACGGAGCAACGGTCGGCATCCGGATCGTTCGCGAGCACCAGGTCCGCGTCGCCGGCGCGCGCTGCCGCGAGGGCCAAGTCCAGCGCTCCGGGTTCTTCCGGGTTGGGGAAGGCGACGGTAGGGAAGTCGGGATCGGGGTCAGCCTGCTCACGGACAAGCTGGACGTCGCCGAACCCTGCCGTCCGCAACACCTCATGCGCAAGCGCGCCACCCACCCCGTGCATGGGAGTGAGCACGATCCGCAACCCGGCCCGGGCTGGAGCGGAGGTCTCGTCACTGGTGAGGGATGCGGCGCGGGTGAGGTACGCCGTCGTGAGATCTTCCCCGAGCACCTCGATCGTGCCGCCGGTGCGCTCAGCATCCTCGGCCGCACGCGGGACGGACGCCACGGAGACCACCGCGGCGATGTGAGCCGCGATCTCAGCATCGGCCGGTGGCACGATCTGCGCCCCCTCACCGGCGCCGGTGACAACTCGACCACCGAGGTAAACCTTGTACCCGTTGTCCTCGGGTGGGTTGTGCGAGGCGGTCACCATCACCCCGGCGTCAGCACGCAGGTACCGGACGGCGAACGCGAGCACCGGCGTCGGCAGCGCCCCGGGGAGCAGCAACGCCCGCCCTCCCTCGCCCGCGACCACCTCGGCGGTGTCCTGCGCGAAGGCCTGGGACCCGTAGCGGGCGTCGTACCCGATCACCACCGTGGGCGCGGCGCCCCGGAGAGACTCGCGCAGGAACGCCACCAGCCCCGCGGCGGCACGGATCACCACCGCCCGGTTCATCCGGTGCGGACCCGCGCCGAGCCGTCCTCGCAGCCCCGCAGTGCCGAACGTCAGCGGGCCGGAGAACCGGTCAGCGAGGCCGGCCAGCGCGGCTTCGCGCTCGGCTTCCTCCACCCCGCCACCCTCGGCGTAGGTCAGCAACTCGCGCAGCTCGTCGACCGTCGCCGGGTCGGGATCGTCCTCGACCCAGGTGCGCACCTGGGTGAGCAGTTCCTCGTGATCGCCCCCGGCGCTCATGGCAGCGCCCGGCGCACGATCTGGGCCAGCAGCTCCGAAATGCGGGGTGCCGCAGCCTGACCCGCCTCGAGCACCTCCGCGTGCGAGAGCGGCTCCGGCGAGATCCCCGCCGCCAGGTTGGTCACCAGCGAGACGCCCAGAACCTCCAGCCCCGCGTGCCGGGCCGCGATCGCCTCCAGCGCCGTCGACATCCCCACCAGGTCGCCCCCGAGCCGGCCGGCCATCTGCACCTCCGCGGGCGTCTCGTAGTGCGGGCCCCGGAACTGGCAGTAGACGCCCTCGTCCAGGCTGGCGTCCACCTCCCGGGCGATCGCTCGCAGCCGCGGGGAGTACAGATCGGTGAGATCGACGAACGTCGCGCCCTCCAGCGGGGAGGTCGCGGTGAGGTTGAGATGATCGCTGATCAACACCGGCGTGCCGGGCGCCCACTCCGGACGCAGCCCGCCGCACCCGTTGGTCAGCACCACGATCCCGGCGCCGGCGGCCGCCGCTGTTCTCACGCCGTGCGCCACCCGCCGCACACCCCGGCCCTCGTAGAAGTGCGTTCGCGCGCCCAGCACCAGGGCGTGCCGGCTGGTGCCCTGGGCGTCGGTGTAGCGCACCGAGCGCAACGTGCCCGAATGCCCCGGAACACCAGAGCGGCTGAAACCAGGAACCTCCTCGGCCGGGATCTGCGCGATCGTCTCGCCGAGCACGTCCGCCGCCGGTCCCCACCCGGAACCGAGGACGAGGGCGATGTCGTGCCGTTTGACCCCGGAGCGGTCGGCGATCACGGCAGCTGCCTGCCGCGCTGCCGCCATCGGGTCGGTCGCGGGGTCGTCAAGGTCGAGGGGAGTGCCGGTCTCGGGCGTCGTCTTGCTCACAGGAGCGAAGATACCTGCGCAGGCGGCACAATGGGCCGGGTGACGACGACACCAGATGCACCAGCAACGTCCGAGCAGAGCAGTGGAGTGGGCAGGTCCAGCACCCGGGAGGGGTCCCGCGTCGTCATCGTCGGGGGAGGACCGGGCGGCTACGAGGCGGCGCTCGTCGCGCGCCAGCTCGGTGCCGACGTCACCCTCGTCGAACGCCAGGGCCTCGGCGGATCTGCGGTACTGACTGACGTCGTCCCCTCCAAGACCCTCATCGCCACCGCCGAATGGATGACCCTCACCGAGAGCGCCGGCGAGCTCGGCATCCGGCCCCGCGCCGACGAGGAGATCTCCTACGATGCCGACTTCGGCACCGTCAACGCCCGTGTCATGGCGCTCGCGAACAAGCAGAGCACCGACATCCGCACCCGGCTGGAACGCGAAGGCGTCCGCGTGATCGATGGCACCGGGCGCCTGAACGGCCCGCACGAGGTGATCGCCACCACCAGGCACGGTCAGATGCAGCTTCCCGCCGACGTTGTCCTGCTCGCCACCGGCGCCAGGCCGCGTGAGCTGGCGACGGCGCAGCCCGACGGCGAGCGCATCCTCACCTGGACCCAGCTGTACCACCTGAACGAGATCCCGGAGCGACTCATCGTTGTCGGTTCCGGGGTGACCGGGGCAGAGTTCGCGGGAGCCTACAACGCTCTCGGTGCCGACGTGGTGCTGGTCTCCAGCCGCGACCGGGTCCTGCCCGGTGAGGATGCCGACGCCGCCGAGCTGATCGAAGAGGTTTTCAAGAGGCGAGGGATGGAGGTGCTCTCCAGATCCCGCGCGGCGTCCGCACGGCGGACCGAGGACGGGGTAGAGGTCGAGCTTGCCGACGGGCGGATCGTGACCGGCTCGCACTGCCTCATCGCCGTCGGCGGGGTTCCCAATACCGAGGATCTCGGACTGGCCGAGGCCGGGGTCGCAGTGAACGAGCGTGGCCACATCCAGGTCGACCGCGTCTCCCGCTCGACCGTCCGGGGTGTGTACGCGGCCGGCGACTGCACCGGCGTGCTGCCGCTTGCTTCGGTGGCTGCGATGCAGGGCCGGATCGCGATGTGGCACTCGCTCGGGGATGCGGTCTCACCGCTCGACCTCGGGCAGGTCTCAGCGAACATCTTCACCGCCCCGGAGATCGCCACCGTCGGGATCGCGCAGCACAAGATCGACTCCGGCGAGGTGGACGGGGCCGTCACCACGCTTCCCCTGGCGCGCAACCCCCGGGCGAAGATGCTCGGCATCAACGAGGGATTCGTGAAGCTGTTCTCCCGCCGGACCTCGGGCACCGTGATTGGTGGTGTGGTCGTCGCCCCACGCGCGAGTGAACTGATCTTCCCGATCACCTTGGCGATCTCGAACCGGCTCACCGTCGATCAGGTAGCCGGAGCGTTCACGGTCTACCCGTCGCTGTCCGGCTCGATCGCCGAGGCTGCGAGGACGTTGCACGACGCCCGCGGATAGCGGCCCCGGACCAGATCCGTGAAGGCGGCGAGTTCATGGGCGAGTTGAGCCGGCGACGGTGGCATGAGTGTCGAGAATCCGCTGTTCTGCGACACTCATGCCACCCTCGTGGCGTGCACCGGCCGGGGGTGCGGGTGGTTAGGCTCGGACCATGCCCGACACCCCCGCCGCACTGCCTGACCCGCGTGAGGTCGACCCGGTCACCCTCACCCGGGCGATCTGCGACATCCCGAGCGTCAGTGGGGACGAAGCGACGCTTGCCAACGCTGTCGAAGACCTGCTGCTGAGCGCCGACCATCTCGATGTCCACCGCGACGGTGACACGATCGTGGCGCGTACGCATCTGGGCCGCGACCGGCGCGTGGTGATCGCCGGACACCTGGACACCGTCCCCATCCAGGACAACCTCCCCACCCAGCTGCTCCACCGTGAGGGCGCGGAGATCCTCTGGGGCCGGGGAACTGTCGACATGAAAGGCGGTGTCGGCGTCGCACTGCACCTGGCTCTCACCCTGACCGAACCGGTGGTCGACGTCACCTGGGTGTTCTACGACAACGAAGAGGTCGAGGCCACCAAGAACGGCCTCGGCCGGGTGGTGCGCACCCACCCGGACTGGCTCACCGGCGACTTCGCCGTCCTCGGCGAGCCCACCGCCGGGGGCATCGAGGGCGGATGCAACGGCACCCTGCGCGTGGAGGTCCGCACCCGGGGCACCACCGCCCACTCGGCCCGCGCGTGGAAGGGGCACAACGCCGTCCACGATGCCCACGAGATCCTCGCCCGGCTCGCCGCCTACACGCCCGCTGAGGTCGAGGTGGACGGTCTGGTCTACCGGGAGGGGATGAACGCCGTCGGGATCCGTGGCGGCATCGCCACCAACATGATCCCGGACGAGTGCGTGGTGACCGTGAACTACCGGTTCGCCCCCTCGGCGACCGTGGCCGAGGCGTACCAGCACGTACGGGAGTTGTTCGACGGTTTCGAGATCGAACTCACCGACTCCTCCGCAGGTGCACGCCCCGGTCTGGACGCCCCGGCTGCACAGGACTTCCTCGCCGCCGTGACCGCCGTCACTGGGGGCGAGGCGGGCCCGAAATACGGCTGGACGGACGTGGCCCGGTTCACCGAGCTCGGGATCCCGGCCGTCAACTTCGGCCCCGGTGACCCCTCGCTTGCGCACGCTGACGACGAGCACGTCCCCACCGACCAGATCCGTACCTGCGCGGCCGCCCTGGCCGCCTGGTTGACCACGCCGGCCGGCGAGCCCTCCGGCGAGACGAAGGAGCGTTCATGACCACCGAGCCGCAGCACACCCGTACCGGTCAGTACTGGAAGGGGCCGGTCCAGCTGCGTGGCCGGCAGATCCCGGAGAAGACGACCGACGAGCGCCTCCTGGAACCCTCGCAGGGCACGGACTGGGTGCACTCGGACCCGTGGCGGGTGCTGCGCATCCAGGCCGAGTTCGTCGAAGGGTTCGGCGCGCTCGCCGAGCTCGGTCCCGCCGTGAGCGTCTTCGGGTCCGCCCGCACCAAGCCCGACGAGCCCGACTACGAGCTCGCACAGGACATCGCACGGCGAATCGTCGAGGCCGGATACGCCGTCATCACCGGCGGCGGCCCCGGGGTGATGGAAGCCGCGAACAAGGGCGCCTATGACGCCGAGGGCATCTCGGTCGGTCTGGGCATCGAGTTGCCGTTCGAGCAGGGAATGAACCGCTATGTGGACCTCGGCGTCAACTTCCGGTACTTCTTCGCTCGCAAGACCATGTTCGTGAAGTACTCCGAGGGTTTCATCGTGCTCCCGGGCGGGTTCGGCACCATGGACGAGTTGTTCGAATCTCTGACGCTCGTGCAGACCAAGAAGGTGAAGCGGTTCCCGATCGTGCTCGTGGGCACCGACTTCTGGGGCGGGCTGGTGGACTGGATCCGTGGCACCCTCGCCGAGCGAGGCACGATCTCCGAGCACGACCTCGACCTGCTCCATGTCACCGACGACCCCGCCGAAGCGGTGGACGTGGTCGTGCGCGCCAACCGTAGCCGGCGCCGTGAGGAGATGGCCGCCGCTGCCGAGGCGGCCGCTCGCGCCGGAGCCGGTGGGCCGGAGTAGCCCGTGTGGATCACCTGGGTCAGCTGGCTGCTGCTCGGTGTTTGCGCACTCGTCGCGGTGGTCGCGGCCGCCGTCTCCAGCGGGCGCTGGCCGGTCACGATGGGCGATCCCTACCCCGGTGACCGGGAGAATCCGGACCCGTTCGTGGACCATGTGATGGAGTCCCGCGTCACACCTGACATAGAATGGGTACCGAAGAGCTCCACACCAGGTCGCGCGGGGGATGACACGCCCGCGACCGGCGCGGGCGCATCACGCGAGGAAGAATAAGGGAGAACCCCCATGGCCGCCATGAAGCCCAGAACCGGTGACGGACCTCTCGAGGTCACCAAGGAGGGCCGTGGGATCATCATGCGCGTGCCGCTCGAAGGTGGTGGTCGCCTCGTGGTCGAGCTCAAGCCGAACGAGGCCGACGAGCTGAGCGCTGCACTCACCGCCGTCGCCGGCTGAGGATGCCTCACCCCCCAACAGCCACCACCGGACCATCTGCCCTCACCCGGCAGCAGCTGATCGACTGGGGCGATCAGGCCACACTGGCGTTCGCTGTCGCCCCTGAAGATCACGACGGCGGAGCTCAGCCGGGCGTGCGACTCGCCGAGGTGCCGGGGTATGGGACCGATCTGGCAGCCTGGGCTGCCGAGGCCGGTGCGAGCGGCGTGGCGGGTGAGTCCGTCACGGTCACGCTGCCGTCGATGCCCGTCTGGGACGGGCTGCCCCGGCGCCTGGTGTTCCTCGGCATCGGTGACGGATCGCCGCGGTCTGCTCGTCGGGCCGGTGCTGCACTTGCGCGCAGTACGCGGGGACGGGAGCACGTGGTTCTCGCCATCGGCGATCTGATGACGGGTGAAGCTCTGACGGCCGTCGTCGAAGGCGTGCAGCTTGGTGCTTACGTGCCGCCCTACGTCGGTAGCCGTGAGCAACCGGCACCGGTCGGCCAGGTCACGATCTGCTCTGCAGCGAGCAATGACGTTCCGCGTGCGGTGGACGACGGGTGCGTCGCCGCCGAGACCACACTCGTCAGCCGCCGGCTTGCAGCGGCACCCTCGAACATCAAGTCGCCGCAGTGGCTGGCCGATCAGGCTGTCGAGCTGGGCCGCGAGAACGGGCTGCGGGTGCACGTCCGGGACGAGCGCTGGCTGGCCGAGCACGGTCTCATCGGGATTCTCGCCGTCGGAGCCGGATCGGTGTCGCCGCCGCGGCTGGTCACCGTGGAGCACCCCGGATCCGGGACTGATCGTGCGCCGGTGGTCCTGGTGGGGAAGGGGATCACCTTTGACACCGGGGGACTCTCGCTGAAGCCACGCGAGGCGATGATCCCGATGAAGACTGATATGGCCGGTGCGGCCTCGGTTCTCGGTGCGGTGCTGGGTGCCGCCAGTTCCGGTCTGCCGGTCCGGGTGATCGGGGTGTTGCCGCTGGCCGAGAATGCGATCGGCGCCTCGTCCTACCGCCCCAGCGACGTGATCACCATGGTCGACGGCACCACCGTGGAGATCGGCAACACCGACGCCGAGGGACGTATGGTGCTCGCGGACGCGATGGCCTGGGCGCGCGCCGAGTATCAGCCGTCCACTCTCGTGGACGTGGCGACACTGACCGGGGCCGCGAGCCTCGGCCTCGGCAAGCGCCACGCCGCCCTGTACGCGACCGACGACGCTCTCCGGCAGGAACTGGAAGCAGCGGCTGTGCGCTCGGGAGAACAGGTGTGGGCCATGCCCTTGGTGGAGGAGTACCGCAGCGCTCTGGAGTCGAGCGTCGCCGACCTCTCCCACATTGCCACCGACCCGAAGGTCGGTGGCGGCTCGATCACAGCCGCCCTGTTCCTGCAGCATTTCGCCGGAGACCAGCCGTGGGCGCACCTGGACATTGCAGGGCCGGCCAGAGCAGCCGCGAATGAGCACGAGGTCAGTCAGGGTGCCACCGGGTTTGGAGCGCGGTTGCTGCTGCGCTGGCTGCAGGCGTTGGACTGGTAGGTCGCCTCACGTCCTGCCGGGCAGCGCCACGTCTTTTCACCGAGGCCGGCTGCTCAGGGCCGGCTGCTCAGGGCCGGCTGCTTCGGGTCGGCTGTTCAGTGCTCGCCGTTCAGTGCTCGGCGGCGACCGGTGCGTCCGACTCCTCGGGCTTGGTGATGAAGAAGGCCAGCACCACGGCGACCGCGGCGATGCATCCGGCGATGAAGAACGCGTTCTGGGCACCGGGTGCGCCGGCTTCGGCCACGGACAGCCCCTCGGCCTGCCCTGCGTGCAGTGCGGTGGAGTAGACCGAGATCAGCAGCGCGGTCCCCGCCGCTCCAGCGACCTGCTGCAACGTGTTCAGCGCCGCGGAGCCGTGCGAGTAGAGCGAGCGTTCGAGCGAGCCCAGAGAAGCAGAGAACAGGGGAGTGAACGAACCGGCCAGGCCCAGCGACATGGCGATCTGCGTACACACCAGCAACGCCACCGGCGTCTGCAGGTCAGCGCTCGAGTACACGAACATCGCGGCCGTGATCAGGATCGTTCCGGGTACCAGCAAGGTGCGGGGACCACGCGCGTCGTAGATGCGCCCCATGAGGGGGCCGAGCAGTCCCATGATGACCGAACCCGGCAGGAGCACCAGACCCGACTGGGTCGCGCCCAGCCCGACCACATTCTGCAGATATTGCGGAAGTAGCGAGAACGTGCCGAACATCGACAGCGCCACGATCGACATGATGATGACCGCGATGACGTAGTTGCGTGAGGTGAATACCCGCAGGTCGAGCAGTGCGGCACTGCGGCGCTGCAGAGCGAGTTGGCGCCAGACGAAGATGCCGAGGAACACCACGCCCGCGGCGACGGCGGACCAGGGGAGGGCGTCGCCGCCGTTCGATGCACCGCCCGTCTCACCACCGTGCCCACCACCGAGTTGGCTCAGGCCGTACACGATGCCTCCGAAGGCGAGAGCGGAGAGCACGATGGAGACCACGTCGATCGGGGCTCGGTTGGTGACCCCGAGGTTGGTGAGCCAGCGCGCACCCAGCGTCATCGCGACCAGTGCGATGGGCAGAACGATCCCGAACAGCCATCGCCACCCGAGGCTGTCGAGCACGACACCTGAGAGTGTTGGTCCGATCGCCGGGGCCAGCGCGATGACCATCCCGACACGTCCCATCATGCGGCCGCGGGACTGTGCAGGCACCACGTTCATGATGGTCGTCATCAGGAGCGGCAGCATGATGCCGGTACCGGCAGCCTGGACCACCCGGCCGGCGAGAAGGGTGATGAAACCCGGTGCGACGAGGCAGATCGTGGTCCCCAGCACGAACGACGTGATCGCTGCCAGGAAGATCTGTCTCGTGGTGAACCGCTGGATCAGGAATCCGGTCGTCGGGATCACCACGGCCATCGTCAGCATGAAGGCGCTCGTGAGCCACTGACCCTGCTCTGGCGGGATGCCGAGACTCCGGTTCAGCTCCGGGATGGCGATGGCCATCGTGGTCTCGTTGAGGATGGCCACGAACGCTGCCGCCAACAGCAGCCAGATCACCTTCATGCCTGCGGGGTCGATCTCCTCAGCCCGGCTCGGCTGGGCAGGCACAGTTGTTATATCAGCATTCACAGGATGGCTCCGCAGCAGAAGAGGGACCGAGGCAGGCGGCACAGGGGGACTGCGGCGGTGAAAGGCCCCCGCAGGCAGTCAGTTCATCCTAACGAGGGCATGCACGTGAATATTTCGAGCCGGGTGGTCCTGGGCCCATCCCCGAGCGTGTGAGAGGTTCCGCCAGCAGGTTTCGACTGGCGGAACCGCCTAGCGCAGTACCGCTACGAGCAGCCCGTCACCCACCGGCAGCAGGCTCGGCAGGAGACGCTCGTCCTCGCGGATCCGGCGCCCGAGCTCGCGCATCGCGACAGTCTGTTCGTCGCGCCGGGCCGGGTCGGCCACCCGGTCGTGCCACAGTGCGTCCGTGACGGCGAGGATCCCGCCGGTGCGCAGCATCCGGATCGCCTGATCGGCGTCGTCGGATGCCTCGGCGGGGTCGCCGTCGATCACGACCATGTCATAGGCAGAGTCCGCCAGCCGGGGAAGGACGTCGAGGGCCCGGCCGGAGATGGTGCGCGTGCGCGTGGAGCGCACCTGCGCGGTAGCGAACGCCTCCTTCGCGGCGCGTTGGTGCTCCACCTCGACGTCGATCGTGGTCAGCACGCCGTCGGCCGCCATACCCTCGAGCAGCCACAGGCCCGAGACCCCGGTCCCGGTTCCAACCTCGGCCACCGCATGCGCCTTCGCCGCCGCCGCGAGCATGCGCAGCGCCGCACCGGTCCCTGGCGAGACGGGCGTGACGCCCAACTCCTCGGCACGCCCGCGGGCGGCCTGGATCGGTTCGGCCTCGACGAGGAAGTCCTCGGTGTAGGCCCAACTCTGGGCCTTGTCGGCAGCGATGGTGGGCCTCCAGGGTGTGCGGCGAGAGCAGCGGACGGGTGTCCCGATGGTAGCGCCGAGGAGCCGTACGGGCCGGGAGGCGCCCAGTACGGGCCTGAACAAGGGTCCCGGAGGGCAGCTCAGGTAGGGAACCGGGCGCATGACAGGGGAGTCGGGGCCGCCTGGCGTTCTCAGGAAGTTCCCAGGTTGCCAACGTACGATGGGTACCGTCATGGACACCACATCGCCGCTGCCCACCGCCGACCACCTGGCCTCAGACGCCGGGCGCGCCGACGGGCTCTGGCAGCCGCCCACCTGGGAGCAGATCGTCCGCGACAACTCCGACCGGGTGTTCCGGCTGGCGTACCGCCTGACCGGCAATCGCGCTGACGCCGAAGACCTCACGCAGGAAGTGTTCGTGCGGGTGTTCCGGTCGCTGAACTCCTACTCGCCCGGCACGTTCGAGGGATGGTTGCACCGCATCACCACGAACCTGTTCCTCGATGGGCAGCGCCGGAAGAAGCGGATCAGGTTCGATGCGCTGGGACCGGCCGCCGAACGTGTGCCGGCCTCCGGCGAGTCCGGGTCTCCGGAGCGACGATTCGAGCACGATCACCTCGACTCCGACATCCAAGCCGCACTGGACGGGATGAAGCCGCAATACCGGGCAGCTGTCGTGCTCTGTGACATCGAGGGCCTCTCCTACGAGGAGATCGCCGCCGTCCTGGATGTCTCGATGGGAACGGTCCGGTCGCGGATCCACCGCGGTCGGGCCCAGTTGCGCAAGGCGCTGGCTCACCGAGCCCCGAGTCCGCGTGCCGGCGAATCTGCGCCCGTGCTCCGCCCGGAGGGCGCCCTGTGAGCCATCTGGGTCCCCTCGTCTCACCCTTCGTCGACGGTCAGCTCACGCCCACCAGAGCGGCGCGTGCACAGCAGCACCTGTCCGACTGCGCGGCGTGCCGTGCCCAGGTGGAGGCGGAGCGCACTTGCCGGGACACAGCACGGTCCGCTCAGGCCATCCCGGCCAGCCCCGATCTGACCGAACGTCTGCTGGCTCTGAGCATCCCGGGCAGCACCTCCGGCCGGTTCGCCGGTCCCGGTGAGGTGGAACGTGCGGTACGCAGCACCCGGCTGCGGGTGCTCTCCGGCGCCGTCGCCTCGGTGGGGGTCTTCGTCGTGGCGCTGTTCGTCCTCGGTGGTCAGCAGCGTTCGGTCGATGACCTGACGGCGATGGTTCCTCAACTCAAGGATCCAGCGGTGCTCGCCGGAAGCCAAGTCTCCAGTGCCGTGGGGTCCTCCGGCGCCGCCGGGATCTCTGCTCCAGGCCGTGAGCAGCTCTCCGGGACCGTCTTGGACTGGATGGCGGCGGCCGGCTGGTCCGCCCCGGATCGGCTCCCAACCGGGATGCGGGTGGAGAACATCGCAGTGTTCGATGATCCCGATGCCGGAGCCCCCGTTCTGCAACTCGACATCGCCGGTGACGCAGGTGTGGTCCATGTGACAGAGCAGCACGGAGTGCTCGACCCAGCCATGACCGCAGCCCTGGAACCGGTGATCATCGGTGGTCACGAGGTGTTCCACGTCGCAGGCGACTGGTGGGTTGCGCAGTGCGGCGGATCGGTAGTCGCGGTCTCCTCGGGCGAGGACCCGACCGCGGCTCACGCGCTCATCGCCGAGTTGGGCGACGGTGAGTCCCCGGGTGTGGTGGATCGTCTCACCAACGGTCTGCAGGTTCTGCTGGCCGGATCGTGACCTGGCACCCACCCGAGCCGCCGCGCGGATCCACCACATCGGTGGGTTCGCCAGACACGGCTGCCTTCACCCCGGAGCTACCAGCAGCACCTGCCGCACCGGGTGTCTCGTCGCGGTCAGAGGCGTTCAGCACTGTCCCCGCTCGCCGTCGGCGTGGCGTGCCCGGAGGGATGGTCGCACTGCTGATGCTCCTGAGCCTGCTCATCGGACTGATCGCCGGGGCCATCGGGGGCGCCAGGCTGATGACGCCACCCGACGCGAGCCTGCCTGACCCGAGCGGATCGTCGGCGCCCCCGGACCGGGAGCTCACGGAGGGATCGGTCGCCGCGATCGCAGCGGACGTGCTACCCAGTACCGTCTACATCCGTACCCGTACCGGGGGTGCCGGTGGCTCGGGCAGCGGATTCGTGCTGCGTGAGGACGGCTACATCGTGACCAACTATCATGTGATCACCACTGCCGAGCAGGTGACCGTGGTGCTCTCCGACGGTAACCAGGTGGAGGCCGATGTCGTCGGTTCGACCGTGGACTACGACCTCGCTGTCCTGCATGTGGACGTCGATGGCCTGGAGCCGCTGGTGCTCGGTGACTCCGATGCCCTGCGGGTCGGTGACCCAGTGGTGGCGATCGGTGCACCACTCGGTCTGGAAGGCACAGTGACCGCGGGGATCGTCAGCGCGCTGAACCGGCCGGTCAGCGTGCCGGGCGAGGAAGGCGCCTCCTTCCTCAACGCCATCCAGACCGACGCCGCGATCAACCCTGGCAACTCCGGCGGCCCGCTCGTCAACGCCGCTGGGGAGGTGATCGGAGTGAATTCCGCGATCGCCTCGACAGCCAGCTCACCCACGGCCGCCGGCAGTGTCGGCCTGGGCTTTGCCATCCCCAGCACGCAGGTGCGCCGGACGGCCGAGCAACTCATCGAGTCCGGTACCGCGACGTACCCCATCATCGGGGCCACCTTGGACGGCCAATACCAGGGCGAGGGGGTGCAGGTCCTGCCGGAGGGCTCCGACGCCGATCTTCCGCCGCTGGTGCCGGGCGGTCCCGCAGAGCAAGCTGGGCTGGAACCCGGTGACGTGATCGTCGCCATCGACTCCGAGCCGGTGACCTCTGCCGATGAGCTGATCGTGAAGATCCGGGCACACGCTCCCGGTGACGTGGTCACGTTGACTGTCCGTGAGGACGGTTCCGACCGTGACGTGGAGGTCACCCTCGGGGAGCAGGAGAGCGAGTGATTCATCGCGCATGCACCGGGCACAGGTTCGCTGAGGCTAGGCTGCTCCTGTGCAGATGAACGTCGAGGAGCTCCTGATCATCGCAGTGGTTGCGGTGATCCTGATCGGTCCTCAGCATCTGCCCAAGTACGCCGAACAGCTCGCACGGCTGGTGCGTACGCTGCGTGACATGGCGCGGGGAGCCACCGAGTCGATCCGTGAGGAGCTCGGACCGGACGCCGACCTGGACTTCAGCAAGCTCGACCCACGCCAGTACGACCCGCGGCGGATCGTCCGGGATGCGCTGCTGGATGAGGTGAATCCCAACGGGTCCCGGACCAAGCCCAGCGGAACGGGAACCCGGAACCGGTCGGCGTCCAACGCCGGTCGAGCGGCCAGTGGCGCAGCCGCGGCGACGTCGACGGCCACTCGCACGAAGGACGAGACCGACGACGCGACAGATCCCATTGACGACGGTCAGGCGACCACGGCATCCGATGCAGCCGCCGAGAACGATGCCGGTACCGACGCGGTCGTCGAGAATCCACTCGCCAACGGTGCCCCATTCGACGACGAGGCAACCTGAGCCGAGCCGACGGTCGGCCTGGTTGATCTGAGTCTCAGCCCACGGGTGAGATCGCGAGCTTGCGCCCGGCGAGGCCGCGCTGGCGAGTCCCGAGCGTGCGGGCCACGTCACGCAGCACGATCGCGGCCTCCGAGTCGTCGTCAGAGGTGACCAGCGGGGCTCCCGAATCCCCGCCCTCACGCAGTGCCACCTCCAGCGGCACCTGCCCCAGGAGGGGAACCTCGGCGCCGAGGGTCTCCGAGAGCTGGTCGGCGACCCGCTGGCCCCCACCGGCGCCGAAGACCTCCAAGCGGGAACCGTCCTGCTGCACCATCCAGGACATGTTCTCGATCACTCCGGCCACTCGCTGCTTGGTGGCCTGCGCCATCGAACCCGCCCGCTCGGCCACCTCCGCGGCGGCGAGCTGTGGTGTGGTGACGACCAGCAGCTCAGCGTCCGGCAGCAACTGCGCCACCGAGATGGCGATGTCGCCTGTGCCCGGGGGCAGATCGAGCAGCAGCACGTCCAGGTCGCCCCAGAACACGTCCGCCAGGAACTGCTGCAACGCCCGGTGCAGCATGGGGCCACGCCAGACGACGGCGCGACCGGGCTCGGTGAACATCCCGATCGAGATGACCTTCACGTCTCCGGCCACCGGCGGGAGGATCATGTCGTCCACCTTGGTGGGCGGCAGCTCCACCCCGAGCATCCGGGGCAGGGAGAAGCCGTACACATCCGCGTCCAGCACGCCCACCTTGAGACCGTCGGCGGCCATCGCAGCGGCAAGGTTCGCCGTCACGGTGGACTTGCCGACCCCGCCCTTGCCGGAGGCCACGGCGTAGACCTTGGTGAGGTTGTCCGGCTGTGAGAAGGGGATCACCGGCTCGGCCATCCCGCCACGGAGCTTGGTGCGCAGGGCAGTGCGTTCGTCGTCCGTCATGACGGTCATGCTCACCTCGGTGCGCGTGACACCCTCGACGGCGTTGGACGCGTTGGTGACGTCCCGCGTGATGGTCTCGCGCAGTGGGCAGCCGGACGTCGTCAGGGCGATCGTGACCTGAACCGCCGCACCCGCATCGCCCTCCTCGAGCACGACGACGTCGCGCACCATGTCGAGGTCGGTGATCGGCCGCCGGATCTCCGGGTCGAGCACCGAGGTCATGGCTTCGCGGACGCGTGCGATGAGCGCTTCAGACATGTCTCGAGTCTACGTCCGCGACTCGCTGCCGCCGTCCGCGGGTGTGGTCCCGGATACACCGTGGGACGTGGTCTCGCCCGGGGGTTGCTTGCCTGAGCCCGCCGGCTGCTCGTCCAGGGCGGGGACCTCTCGCTCGGCCTGCAGCTCCTCCAGCAGGCTGCGCAGTTCGCTGCGCACGAAGTCGCGGGTGGCGACGTCGTTCAGTGCCAACCGGAGAGAGGCCATCTCCCGCGCCAGGAACTCGGTGTCGGCGAGATTGCGTTCGGCCCGCTGCCGGTCCTGCTCGGCCGTGACCCTGTCGCGGTCGGTCTGCCGGTCCTGTGCCAGCAGGATCAGCGGTGCCGCGTAGGACGCCTGGAGCGAGAGCATCAGGGTGAGGAGGGTGAAGTTCAGCGCCCGTGGGTCGAACTGGAGCGACTCCGGTGCCAGCGAGTTCCATGCCAGCCACGTTCCGCAGAACAGCGTCATGTACAGCAGGAACCGCGGTGTTCCCATGAATGTGGCGATCGCCTCAGCGGCCTTGCCGAACGCGTCCTTGTTCCTGCGGCGGGGGAACAGGCGGCGCCGGTTCGTCCGTGGCGTGTCGAGACGATCAGACACCGTTGCCCCCCATCGCCGCGTCGGTCACCTCGTCGTCGGCCTCCCGCCAGTCCTCAGGGAGCAGGTGGTCGAGCACATCGTCAACGCTGACGGCGCCGAGCAGCCGGCGCTGTTCGTCCACCACGGGCAGTGCTGTCAGGTTGTAGGTGGCCAGCAGCCGCGTGATCCGGCCGATCGGCGCTTGCGGGCCGACGGCTTCGATGTCCTTGTCCAGCAGGCCACCGATCGCCTCGTGCGGCGGCTCACGCAGCATCCGTTGCAGATGGATCACGCCGAGCAGCTTCCCGGTCGGGGTCTCCTGCGGCGGGCGGGTGACGAAGATCATCGCCGCCAGGGCGGGGGTGACGTCCTGGCGGCGCGCGTGTGCCAGAGCCGTTGCCACCGACGCTTCGGGTCCGAGCATCACCGGTTCGGTCGTCATCAGACCACCGGCGGTGTTGTCGTCGTAGACCAGCAGCCGGCGCACGTCCTCGGCCTCGTCCGGCTCCATCAGATCCAGCAGTTCACTCGCCTTGTGCGTCGGGAGTTCGGCGATCAGGTCAGCCGCATCATCGGGCTGCATCTCGTCGAGCACCTGTGCTGCGCGCTGAGCGGCAAGGGCGGAGAGGATAGCCACCCGGTCGTCGTCACCGAGCTCTTCGAGGACATCGGCCAGCCGTTCGTCAGGCAACGCCGATGCCACCTCGATGCGTCGTCGTTCGGGCAGGTCGTGCACCACATCCGCGAGATCAGCGGGTTTGAGATCGTCCATCGTCGCGAGCAGGGCCGTCGCGCCCTGCTGCGCCGCTGAGGGCGCCAGCCCCGTGATGTCGTTGACGTCGATCACCGACGTGTGCCCACGCCCGAAGAAGCGGCGACCAGTGCCGGGCCGTTCGTCCCGGACGAACAGCTTGGTCACCAGCCAGTCGCGGTTGCGCTGCTGCTCCAAGCCGACGTCCTGAATGGTGACCTCCCCACTGCCGTCCCGCAGCGAGACCACGCGGTCGAGCAGCTGCCCCATCACGAGGGTCTCGGCCGCACGCCGCTGGAACCGGCGCAGGTTCAGCAGCCCGTTCGTGATGACGGCGCCCGGATCGATCGCCGTCACCCGGGAGAGCGGAAGGAACACCCGGCGTTTACCGGGGACCTCCACGACGAGCCCGACGGCGCGGGGTGCTTGGCGTACCCGCAGCAGCACCACCACATCGTGCACCCGGCCCACACGGTCCCCGAGGGGGTCGAAGACGCCGATCCCGGCGAGCCGGGCGACGAAGATCCGCGTGGTGGTCGTGCTCACAGTGGTCAGCCTATGTCAGCGGGGCCCCGCATGGGCAGATGGGCGAGGCGCGTGAACGCTGGAGTTTGACCCGACGGTGACGTTATGGATGACACGGCCGTTACTGGTGGGGGACAATTGCCCCATGCCAGCTATGAATCCGACCGACCCGCGGGCCGGGATGCAGCCGCGCGGTGAAGAGATCGCCACCTACGACAGCTACCTCGAGGCCCAGCGTGCGGTCGACTTCCTCGCGGACCGCGAGTTCCAGGTGAGTGCCGTGACCATCGTCGGCACCGACCTGAAGATGGTGGAGCGGATCACGGGCCGGCGCACCTACCCGAACGTCGCGCTGCGGGGCGCGGCTTCTGGTGCCTACTTCGGTTTCTTCATCGGCATCCTGCTGTATCTCTTCGGTGGGGACCTTGTGACGGCGCTGCTTCCGGCGCTGTTGCTCGGCGCCGGGGCGGGGATGCTGTTCGCCGTGATTGCCTATGCGATGTCCGGCGGCAAGCGTGACTTCACCTCCACCTCTCAGGTGGTGGCAGGATCCTTCGCGATCCTGTGCCTCGCAGAGAAGGCGTCCGCGGCCCGCGAGCTGCTCGGAACGCTGGCGCAGGAGCGTGGCGCCGAGCCGCCCTCCTTCGGCAGCTGACGACGGACCCAGAACTGACGACTGACCCGGTTGCGGTCGACGAGCCGGCATCACCGCTCGCGGACGATCACCCCACCCGCTCGGCCACCAGGAACCCACCGGCGTCGAGCACCTCGGTGAACACGCTTCCGGGGAACTTCGCAGTCGCGTAGGCGACCACGTCCTGCGGAGGATCCTGGCCGTAGACACCGGAGCCTGTGTGCACGACGACGTAGTCGACCGGATCGGGACCCACGGCTGCGCTGACGTTGCCCACCCAGTACACCGTGGTGCGGGGCGCTAGATAGGCCATGAGCGTGATGTCGGTGGCGACGCTCGCCCCGTCAGGGATCGCCGCGAGTACCTGCTCGGCGCCCGCGACGTCGGCCGAGTCACGGTAATAGCCGGCATCGGCGAGCCGCCACAGCGGGAACTGGGTGGTGATGGCCACCGCCAGTGCCAGCAGGCCCGCACCGATCGCCGCGGCGTAGCGCCGCCATCTCAGGACCAGCAGCGCATCGACGGTGGCGCACAGCACCACCGGCATCAGGATCGCTGAATAGTGCCAGTCGGTGCTCCAGTGGAACGGCACGTCCGAGCTCAGGCGCCACGCGAAGGTGGGCAGCGTGATCAGCGCGAGCGGGCTGCGCAGGGCGAGGAACGCCGTCGGCAGGAACACCATGACCACCAGGCTCGCCTTCGCGCCCGCACCGGTGAACAAGGTCCCGACGGCGGCACCCGGGTCAGCAAGTAGCGTCGCCACGATCGAATCGTCGGCGTAGTCCCACACCCCGTCCGGGTTCAGGGCCGGGAGGATCACCTGCGTGACCAGCACGAACGCCCCCACCCCACCGACGGCGGTTACCAGACCGAGCCGACGTGATCCACGCAGCGCGGCGACCACGCCCACCATCGCCACCGTCAGGCCGAGATCCTCCTTGATTCCCAGCAACGGCAACGCCCACAGCACGGCCGCCCGATGGTCGCGCCGCACCAGCGCCGCGCAGCTGGCGGTCAGGAAGGGGAGTGCGAGTGCGATCTCGTGGAACTGGGACGCCACGGCGCTCTGCAGCCCCCACGAGAGTCCGTACGCGAGACCGATGAGTGAACCGGCACCTACTCCCAGGTGCCGGACCGTGCACCCGGTGAGCACGGCCGCTGAGATCCCGATCAGCACGTTCTGCAGCACCAGCAGGGTCAGCCCGGAGGGTGCGACGGCGTAGAAGGGAGCCAGGAGCGCCAGGAGCGGGTGAAAGTGATCGCCGAGGAGCATGAACCCCTCACCCTTGATCGGGACGATCGGACTGCGCACCTCCGCATAGGCGCGCAGCAGCTGGGTGAAGATGCCCAGGTCCCAGGAGGGTGACTCGAAGCGTGCCCACTGCCGTACCGAGAACAGCACATACACGGCGCTGGTGAGTACACCCACGGCCGCCGCGGTCAGCAGGCGCGGGCGGCCACGTACTCCGCCCCACCGGCCCCCGGGCTCGGGTGAGGTGATCTCGTCGGCGGAAGGGCCGCCGTCGGGGAGGGCAGGTTCGGTGTCCGGCACGTGCTCAGGAACGCAACGAGGCCATCCAGGCCTCCACCTCATCGGACCGCCGGGGCAGAGCTGCGGAGAGATTCTCCACACCGGTGGCGGTGACCAGCACGTCGTCCTCGATGCGGACCCCGATCCCGCGGTTCTCCGGCGGAACTGCCTCGTCGTCGGCCTTGAAGTACAGGCCCGGTTCGATCGTGAAGACCATCCCTGGCACCAGCTCGGCATCGAGGTACATCTCGCGGCGAGCCTGGGCGCAGTCGTGCACGTCGAGGCCGAGATGGTGACTCGTCCCGTGCGGCATCCACCGGCGGTGCTGTTGCCCATCCGGGGTGAGTGCTTCCTCGGCGCTGACCGGGAGCAGGCCCCACTCGGCGAGCCGGTGCGCCAGCACGGTCACGGCGGCTGTGTGCACGTCGCGGAACTTCAGGCCAGGCTTCGCGGCGGCGAACGCCGCGTCGGCGGCATCGAGCACGGCCTGGTAGATCCGGCGCTGGACGTCGGTGAAGGTACCGTCGACCGGCAGAGTGCGGGTGACGTCGGCGGTGTAGAGGGAATCGACCTCCACACCGGCATCGACGAGGACCAGCTCACCGGAGCGCACCGGACCGTCGTTGCGGATCCAGTGCAGGGTGGTGGCGTGGTCCCCGGCGGCGGCGATGGTGTCGTAGCCGGTGCCATTGCCCTCCTCCCGGGCGCGGGCGCCGAATGCTCCCTCGATCACACGCTCGCCGCGGCGGTGCCCGGTGGCGCGAGGGAGCGCTCGGACGATGTCGGCGAAACCCTCGATGGTGGCGTTCACGGCGAGCCGGAGCTCGTTGACCTCCCACTCGTCCTTGACCAGCCGCAGCTCGGAGAGTGCCTCAGCAAGAGCAGCGTCCTCGGCGGCTCGCGCCTCGACGACCTCGGCACCGGTCTCCTGCCCCGTGGCCGCACGTACGGACTCGACGAGGGCGGTCACGGCCTCGTCCGCCTCCGGGACCACCCGCAGGCGGACCTGACCGGCGTCCTTGGCGAGAGCGTCGCCGAGCTCGTCGATGTGTGCGCAGCGTATGCCAGTCCGAGCTTCCAGCTCCTCCAGCGTCGGCCGGGCACCGACCCAGAACTCCCCGTAGCGGGCGTCAGCGTAGAACTCCTCGGTGTCACGGGCCGCGAGCGGGCGGAAGTACAGGACGGCCTCGTGGCCGCCGCCTAGCTCCGGGTGCAGGACGAGGACGGCGTCCGGTTCTTCGTCCGTGCCCAGACCGGTCAGGTGCGCGAAGGCCGAGTGGGGGCGGAACCGGTAGTCGGTGTCATTCGAGCGGACCTTCAGCGGCCCGGCTGGGAGCACCAGCCGGTCACCGGGGAAGAGGTCGCTGAGCCGTTCCCGGCGGCCCTGGGCATGGTCGGCGACACCAGCCCGGGAGGGCGAGTCGCGGCGACGGGGTGCCCAGTCGGAGGCGATGAAGGCGCGGAAAGCGTCCGAGCTCGGGCGCTGGGATCGGTTCGAGCCTCGATCGGCGAGCTGTTGCCCGGTGCTGCCCTGCTCGTCGCGCCCGCTCGGTTCGGTGGGCGTGGTGACGTCCTCGGAAGAGACCATGCACCCATGATCGCAAACCCCGGCGCACGATGCGGATCGGCGCCGGCACGATGGGCCGGGCACCCGGCGGTTGTGCCTGCGTCTCGTATGCTGAACAGCGTGCGCATCGATCTCCACACGCATTCGCGCGTGTCCGACGGAACCTCCGCGCCCGCCGATCTGCTGGCTGAGGCCGCGACCGCCGGGCTCGACGTGGTGGCCCTGACCGACCACGACACCACCGCCGGGTGGGATGAGGCGGCGGCCGCGGTGCCGGAGACGGGAGTGGGGCTGCTGCGCGGTGCCGAGATCTCCTGTACGGCAGGAGGAATCAGCGTGCACCTGCTCAGCTATCTGCACGACCCCGGCGACGCTCCCCTCGCCGCCGAGCTCGAACGTTCGCGTACGTCCCGGGACGGCAGGGCCCGGGCCATCGTGGACCGGCTCACCGACGACTTCGACATTTCGTGGGAGGACGTCGCCGCCCAGGCGGCTGACGGGGCCACTCTCGGCCGCCCGCACATCGCCGACGCGCTCGTGGCAGCCGGTGTGGTGCCGGACCGGTCGGCCGCCTTCGCCTCGATCCTGGCGCCGTCGAGTCGCTACTACGTGCGCTACCACGCCCCGGACGCCGTCGAGGCGGTCCGGATGGTGCGGGCAGCGGGTGGAGTGCCGGTGTTCGCGCACCCGCGAGCGAGTGTGCGGGGGCGGATCGTCGCCGACGACGTCGTGCGTGAGATGGCGGATGCGGGGCTGGCCGGCCTGGAGGTCGACCACCGCGACCACACCGGTGCCGACCGGGCCCGGTTGCGGGCGCTCGCCGGTGAGCTGGGACTGTTCGTCACCGGGGCGAGCGACTACCACGGAGTCGGCAAGCCGAACCGCCTGGGGGAGGAGACGTCGTCGGAAGCCGTGCTTGATGCGATTGCGGCCGCTGGATCGCTGGGGGTGCTGTTCCCGTGAGCGCAGTGATCGACGGGACCTTGTTCGCCACCACGTTCCTGACGTTGTTCGTGATCATGGACCCGCCCGGGACGGTGCCGGTCTTTCTGGCGTTGACATCCACTATGACCGCCAAACAGCGCGCGAAGGCGGCGCTTCAGGCGGTGAGCGTGGCGTTCGGGGTGATCGTGGTGTTCATGCTGTTCGGCCAGCACCTGCTGAACTTCCTGCACATCTCGGTGCCGGCGCTGCAGGCCTCAGGCGGTTTGTTGCTACTCCTGGTGGCGATGGACCTGCTTACCGGTAAGACCGAGGAACCGACGCCGTCGGGAAAGGTGAACGTGGCACTGGTTCCGCTGGGGACGCCGTTGCTGGCCGGCCCGGGTGCGATCGTCGCCGCGATGCTCGCGGTCCAGGGGTCCGAGGGCAGTGCGGCTGAGTGGGCCGCGATCGTGGCCGCGATCGTGGCCGTGCACCTCTGCCTGTTCCTGGCCATGCGGTTCGCCGGCATCATCCACCGGGTGCTGGGTGAGGGAGGCACCATCTTGGTGACGAGGATCGCGGGCCTGCTGCTGGCGGCCATCGCGGTGCAACTCATCGCCGATGCGGTGCGGGCGTTCGTGCTGGCGGGCTGAAGCCCTCGGGGTGGGTCCTCGCTGAGGTCATCGCTACCGTCGGCATGGTTGTCCGGGTGAGGTTGTCGTCGATACTGGCGCCAGGATCGACGACAACCTCACCCACGTGATGCTGGGATCGTGCTATTCGGTGGGGCGGCCTCCGCGAGTGCGGCGGCGCCGGCGCCGCTGCTGCCCCTCACCCCCGGTGTTCTCACCGCTGTTTCCCGCGTGACGGCGGCTCTCACCCGAACGCTGTCCGTCACCACCACGGCCACGGCCTTCGCTACGTCCTGCGCCCCGGCCGCCGCGGCCCTCATCGGAGCGTCCGTGGCCACGCCCGCGACCCTTGCCACCGCCCTTGCCGGTCTCGCCGAGATCCTCGACCGTTTCGGCTCCGAGCCCGGCGCGGGTGCGTGCCGCTCGCGGCAGCCGCCCCTTGGTTCCCTCAGGAATGCTGAGATCGGCGTACAGGTGGCCGGAGGAGGAGTACGTCTCCGGCGGCTCGCCGAGCCCCAGCTCCAGGGTGCGGTCGATGAGGTTCCACTTGGGCATGTCGTCCCAGTCCACGAAGGTGATCGCGGTCCCGGTGTTGCCGGCACGACCGGTGCGCCCGATGCGGTGCACGTAGGTCTTGTCGTCGTCGGGGCACTGGTAGTTCACCACGTGCGTGACGTCGTCGATGTCGATACCGCGGGCAGCGACGTCGGTCGCCACCAGCACGTCGACCTTGCCGTTGCGGAAGGCACGCAATGCTTGTTCCCGTGCCCCCTGGCCCAGGTCGCCGTGGATCGCCGCCGCGGCGAACCCGCGGTCGTTGAGGTCGTCCGCCACCTTCGCACAGGTGCGCTTGGTGCGGGCGAACACGATCGTCAGCCCCCGGCCCTCGGCCTGCAGGATCCGGGCGAGCATCTCAACCTTGTCCATCGCGTGGGCACGGTAGGCAAGCTGGCGGGTGGTCTTGAGGGTGGCACCCTCGTCACCCGGGTCGTGGGCGTGGATGTGCGTGGGCCGCGTCATGTACCGGCGGGCCATCGCGATGACCGGGCCCGGCATGGTGGCCGAGAAGAGCATCGTGTGCCGCGTGGCCGGGGTGGAGGCGAGGAGCGTCTCCACATCCGGCAGGAAGCCGAGGTCGAGCATCTCGTCGGCCTCGTCGAGCACCACGGTGCGCACCTTGCCGAGGTCGAGGTGTCGCTGCTTGAGCAGGTCGATCATGCGGCCCGGAGTTCCGACGACGACCTCGACGCCCTTCACGAGTGCCTCGATCTGCGGTTCGTAGGCGCGGCCTCCGTAGACCTGGAGCACGCGGACCTTGCGGCGCCGCGAGGCTGTGGTCAGGTCACCGGCCACCTGCACCGCGAGCTCGCGGGTGGGGACGATGACCAGCGCCTGCGGTTTGCCCGCATCACGCAGATCGTCCCAGCCGTCCTCACCTGGCGCGATGACTGCCTGGAGCAGCGGTACGCCGAAGCCCAGGGTCTTGCCGGTGCCGGTCTTGGCCTGGCCGATGATGTCCCGGCCCTGCAGTGCCACGGGCAGGGTGAGCGCCTGGATGGGGAATGGGTGGGTGATACCGACGTCGCTGAGCGCGCCGGCGATGTCGTCACGGACACCGAAATCGGCGAACGTCTTGGCGACCTCGGCGTGCGGGTCGGCGATCTCGCCGGCCTCGACGGTCTCGCTGACGAGGGCGTCGAGATTCTCGACAGCCTCGTCGGTCTGGATGTTGTCAGTCACGGATGTGAACCTGTTCGCTTCTCGGTGGATCGCGCCGCACGCCTGCGCCCACGCTGCGCGGGGCGGACGAGTCTCACCTGGTCGTGGTAGCCGATCGCAGAATGTCAGTGCCAGCCGTGCTGGCGAATATCGCGTGATCTACCTGTTCGGGCGACCGGGCAACCGTGTACGCCATCCATGCTACTGCCTGGGTGGGCCGATCCCGCCGTTGGTGTGCGCTACACCTCCTTCCGTGCTGCTGGTGTGCGTCGCACGCCGACGGCGATCAGATATCCCAGGGTCCAGAACTCGCCCACGGTGGCGGGCACGGTGAGCAGACCAGCGAGCGTGCCTGCTCCCGGCAGGAGATAGGCCACGAACGCACTCAGCAGGTAGCCCGCGCCACCGACCAACAGCGTCCAGCCGAGCGGGGCCGGCAGCCAACCCGAGGTGAGGACCAGGTGGCCCATCGGGATCAGCCAGAGGCCGAAGAACGGGGTGCCTGCACTCCAGAAGTGGTCGGCGATGACATAGGAGAGCTGCACCGTCCCGGCGGGATCCCCGGCGATTGCGCTCCCCGGGTCTGCGGCCACTGAGGCTGCAGTGGCCAGCAGAGTGGCGCTTCCCATGATCGCTACGGCGTTCATCAGCCCGAAAACTGCGAGCGCGGCCGCGGCGAACGGGCTCATAGTCCGGAAGAGGCGATAGAACCACACAGCGGTGAGCGTCTGGGCGATGACAGCGCCCATTTCCAAGGCGACACCGAATCGGGTGAGGACAGAGTGTGCGTTCAGGTTCGCCAGCGTGGCAGCAGCATCGTCGGGGACGAACAGCTGGCTGCGGATCGCCAGGAAGCCCAGCATCCCCGTCACGCCGAGGCCCAGGTAGAGCAGCCCGGTGATGCGTGCCGTCCGGACGCGCGTGCGCTGCTCGTCGGCCTCGTTCGTGCCCAGGGCGGGCGGTGTGGTCGTGGTCATGGCGATCTCCTGTCGTGGTTCTTACGCCGTAAGGCAACCATACGACGTAAGGTTCGTCAACAATGGTCTGAGGAGTCATTGACCGCGACAGCCAAGGAGGACGGATGAGCGACGGGAAAGCGCGCGCACCACTGAGCCGCGACCGGGTGCTGTCCGCGGCTCTGAGGATCGCCGATGTCGACGGGTTGCCGGCGGTGACCATGCGCCGGGTTGCCGGCGACCTGGAGGTCGAGGCGATGTCTCTCTATCACCACGTGCGGAACAAGGAGGAACTGCTGGACGGGCTGGTGGAGTCCGTCGTCGGAGAGGTTCTGACGGAGGTCGGTCTCGCCGAGGCGGCCGCGTCACCGGCGAGTGAGGACTGGCACGCTTCCCTCAGGCGGCGGTGCCTGATCGCGCGCACCGTCATGGTGCGTCACTCGTGGGCGCCCGGGCTGATCGGGTCGCGGCCGACGATCCCGGCGCCGCTCTACCTGTACTTCGAGGAGATTCTTGCCGTACTGGTCGGTGGCGGCTTCACCTACCACCTGGCGCACCAGGCGTTGCACAGCCTGGGGAGTATGGCGCTCGGTTTCGCGCAGGAGCTGTTCAATCCCGCCGACTCAGGCGGGCAGGTCGACGAGGGGGCCGCCGAGGCCGACCTCGCGGCGATGGCCGAACGCCTCCCGCACCTGACGACGATGGTGGCCGCCGAACTGCACGATCACGATGAGGATCCGCTCGGCTGGTGCGACTCGCAGCGCGAGTTCGAGTTCACCCTCGACCTGTTGCTGGACGGGCTCGCCCGCCAACTCCAGGCGGATTCAGTATGAAGTTCCGACGGCGAGTATCAGATGGCGCCGAAGCCCACCGGCCGCGGCGTGGGCGCTCCGATCTCGACGAATCCGAGGGAGGTGACCGGCACGACAACCCGGCGCCCCTTGGCGTCGGTGAGGTCCAGGACGGCTGAGGAGTCGCCGTCGGCGGCCTTGTCGAGTGCCTCGTTGACGGCAGCCACGATGGCATCCGCGTCATCGGAGACCTCCAGGGCCAGCTCGCGGTTGATGTGCTTGACGCCGATGGTGATGTCCACGTTCTCTCCGTGCTCTGTCGGGATGTCCCGCGACGGCAGGCCGCGGGACGGTGATTGGTTCGCTTCTGTGCACCATCGTATGTCCCTCGAAGATGAGACGATGGACTCATGCGCCTCCCGCGTTCCCTTCGCCTCCTCGCGGCTCTGACCGCTATGGGTGTGGTGGCGCTCGGTGTGATGCTCATGGCGCAGGTGGCCGCACACGCACCGCAGATGGACCAGCCCGTTGTCATACGTGCCGACGACGCCAGCCGGAGCCAGCAGCGGCCCCCGGCCCCGGCCCCGGCGCCCACGCTCGCCGGGCCCTCGTCCGATGGTGTCCCGATCGACCCCGCTCAGCCGGATCCCATCCAGCCGGACCCGGTTCCTGAAACTCCCCCGGCCCTCACCGCCGCCGAGCGAGCAGATCGGGAGGCGGGCGTCCTCGACCGCGAGGTCCCGGCTGCGGGCTCAGGCGAACTGATCATCGTCTCAGGCGCGGACGACGCACCGCAGGAAGCCGAGCGAACCATCGACGTGCGGGTCGAGGTGGAGGAGGGCCTGGCCATCGATGCCGAGGTGTTCGGCGACTTCGTCATGACGACTCTCAATGATCCCCGTGGGTGGGGGCACCAGGGTGATCTGGTCTTCGCCCGCACCGACGGTGAGGCGGACATGCGGGTGGTGCTGGCCTCTCCCGAACTCACCGACCGGATGTGTGCACCGTTGCGCACGGTGGGGGAGTACTCCTGCGGGCGGGAGGGCCACGCGGTGCTCAACGCCGTCCGGTGGGCGAACGCGACCGATGCCTTCCTCGCCGAGGCGACCATCACCGACTACCGGCACTACCTGGTCACCCATGAGGTCGGACACCTGCTCGGGCACCAGCATCGGGACTGTCCTGCTGCGGGCGACGTCGCCCATGTCATGCAGCAGCAGACGATCTCACTGCAAGGATGCCAGCCGAACGGATGGGTCGCCCCCTGATTCACCGATGTCGGTGGGGCATGATGTGATCGTCTCGTGCCTTCGACCACTGCCTTCGTCACGCGCCTCAGCGACGCGGCTGAGGCCGCGCGTCAGGCCATCCGGGCTGGGGGGCACCACGTGGTGCACGGTGCACCAGGTTCGGGGAAGAGCACGACGGCGGCTCTCACCCTGACCGACTGGGTCACCGAGGGCCGGGGTGAGGCGGTGCTGCTCGTCCCGACGCGGCGGCGTGCAGCGCAGGTGCGAGACGAGATCGCGTCCCGGCTGCAGCGGACCACGGGTTCAGTCCTGGTTCGGACGCCTGCGTCACTGGCGTTCGCGATCCTGCGGCTGCGGGCCAGCCACCTCGGGGAACCGCCACCCACCCTGGTCACCGGACCGGAGCAGGACCAGATCCTCGCCGACCTGCTGGCCGGCCATGCCGTCGGTGACGGGGCGCCGATCGACTGGCCCGCGTCGATCGGTGCGGAGACTCTCGGTCTGCGTGCCTTCCGGCACGAGTTGCGAGATCTGCTCATGCGCGCAGCGGAGGCGGGACTCGACGGCGACGGACTCGCCGCATGGGGTGAGCACTACGGACGGCCCGAGTGGCGCGCGGCCGGGCAGCTGCTGACCGAGTACACCCAGGTTCTGACCCTCGGACAGACCACACCTGACCGTGGCGCGCGCTATGACGCCGCCACCATCGTCGACGAGGCGGTGATCGCGCTGCGCACGTGGGCTCAGGCCGTGCCGGAGGCGCCCCGGCCCAGGTGGTCGCTGGTCCTGCACGACGACTACCAGGACGCCACCCTGGCCACTGCGCGGCTGCTGGACACGTTTGCCGAGGATGGCAGCCAGATCGCGGTGCTCGGAGACCCGGACCTGGCTGTTCAGCAGTTCCGGGGCGGAGTGCCGGCGTTGCTGCACACCGCCACGTTGCCGCCTGGGCAGGACGGCGCGTGGGGAGCACAGGCGCATGTGCTGGACCAGGTATGGCGGCACCCGGCTCCGATCCGCAACGCCCTGATCACCTTGACCGAGCCGTTGCCCGTCATGGGCGAGACACGACGGCGGCGCGCCCCGGCCGAGGATGGGCCCGCCCGGGTCGGGGCGGTTCTGGTGGCTAGTGAGGCGCAGCAGGTCGCCTACATCGCTCGCCATCTGCGAGAGAAGCACGTGCACGATGGCGTGCCCTGGTCGCAGATGGCAGTGATCGTGCGGTCGGGATCGCTGGTCGGCGCCGTACGGCGGGGGCTACGCACGGCCGGGGTTCCGCTCGCGATGGCCACCGCGGACCGGCCTTTGCGTGAAGAACCGGCAGTGCGACCGCTACTCGTCGCGCTGCGTTGCGCGATCGCCGCGGAGGTGGCGCCCCAGGATGCGGCGGCGCTCCTCACGTCCCCGCTCGGTGGTCTTGACGCCGTCGGGGTGCGGGCATTGCGGCGTGCCCTCCGGCACCAGGAGCGCTCCGACGGCGGGGGCCGGCTCTCGGAGGATCTGCTCAGCGACCTGTTCTCTCCTGTGGTGCAGCCTGACGGGGGCAGTGAGGTGGCAGTGGAGTCCGCCGACCCGGTGAGTGCACTTCCGGAGCGGCTGGCCCGTGGCGTGCGCTCCGTGCTGCGAGTGCTGACCGCTGGGGCTGAGGAACTCGCCCGAGACGGTGCCACCGTGGAGACGGTGCTCTGGGAGATCTGGGACGCCACCGGGCTCGCGTCCGCGTGGCAGCGGCGGGCGTTGGCAGGCGGTTCCGGAGGGGATCGGGCGGACACCGATCTCGACGCGGTGATGGCGCTCTTCCGTGCGGCGGAACAGTTCGTCGACCGCAGCACGCTCGCCTCGCCGGCGAAGTTCCTCGAACACCTCGCAGCTCAGGACTTCCCAGCGGATACGTTGGCTGCGCACGGAGACGCCGGTGACGCGGTGGCCGTGCACACACCGGCGGGAGCAGCCGGCGGCGAGTGGGATGTGGTGGTGGTGGCCGGGGTGCAGGATGACACCTGGCCGGACCTGCGGATCCGGGACACGCTCCTGGGGGCGGCGCAGCTGGCCGATATCGCCACCGAACGCCACGTGGCGACCACTGATCGTGCCGGACGGGCCGAGGTGGATGCCTTCCGCCGGGCTCGTCGTGAGGTCTACGAGGGTGAGCTGCGCACATTCGTGTCCGCGTGCTCACGAGCTCGTCGGGATCTTCTGGTCACGGCCGTGCTCGATACCGATGCCCGGCCGTCGGTGTTCGTGGAGACGTTGCTGCCCGACGATGAGGAACTCCCCGCTGTGACGCCGGTGGCGGCTCCGTTGGACCTGCGCGGGCTGGTCGGGCGACTGCGGGGTGAGTTGCGACCCGCGCTGGCCGGGGCGGGAGATGCTGGTCACGATGTGCCCAGTGGTGATGTGCTCGGTCGTGATGTGTCCAGTGGCGATGTGCTCAGTGACGTGGGCGCTGACCGCCGCGTGCGTGCGGCGGCCGCGCTGCTCTCACATCTAGCCGAACACCACGTTCATGGAGCCGACCCGGGGCAGTGGCCCACCTTCCGTAGTCCCAGCACGACCAGTCCGCTGTGGGAAGAGGGGGAGCCTGTGACGGTCTCGCCCTCCACTCTCGAGGACGTGACCACCTGCCCCCTGCGGTGGGCACTGACCCGGCACGGTGGACGCCCAGGCGACTCCGCCGCGCAAGGTCTGGGCAACCTGGTGCACGAGATCGCTGCCCAGCATCCGCGCGGTAGTGAGCCGGAGCTGCTGGCGGCACTTGCCGAGCGCTGGCACGAGCTCGATCTAGGAGATGGATGGGTCGCACGCCGCGAGCGAGAGCGAGGCGAGGACATCATGCGCAAACTGGCCCAGTACATCGCCGAACGGGCCGACCGGCCGGTAGCCGCCGAGGTCGAGTTCTCGGTCGACCTCGATGATGGCGGCGTGCGGCTGCGCGGGCGTGTCGACAGGGTCGAGCACACCTCGACCGGTCTACGGATCGTCGACCTCAAGACCGGTAAGACGCCAGTGTCCAAGCCGGAGGCTGAACGTCATCCGCAACTGGGCAGCTACCAGGTTGCCGTCCAGCACGGTGCTTTCGCGGCACTGGCCGCCGAGTCGTCGCCGGGCGCGTCAGAACCTGGCGCGGACGAGGGCGGCGTCGATAGTGAGGGAGCCTCCGACGGTGCTGCGCTGGTCTACCTCGGCGCCGGGACCAAGAAGGTCTCGCAGCGGGAGCAGCGGCCGCTCGCGGAAGACCCGGAACCGGGATGGGCCGAGGAGACGGTCTTGTCCGGAGCCGCTGCGATGGCTGCCGCGACCTTCGAGGCCCGGCCGAACCCCCGCTGCCGGATCTGCCCGGTGCGGACGTCCTGCCCGGCACAGCAGAATGGCGGGAGGCTCCAGCTGTGAGCATCGTGTGGACCGCAGCACGGATCGCCGAGACGCTCGGGCAGCCGCCGCCGACCGATGAGCAGCAGGCGGTGATCGAGGCGGGCCTCGATCCCATGCTCGTCGTGGCAGGAGCAGGGTCAGGTAAGACCGAGACGATGGCCTCCCGCGTCGTGTACCTGGTGGCCAACGGCATCACTGCACCGGGAGAGATCCTGGGGCTGACGTTCACCAGGAAGGCTGCCGCCGAGCTGTCAGCGCGGATCCGTTCGCGGTTGCGACGGCTGCAGCGGGCCGGGGTGACGATCGGGGATTCGGTGGCTGACCGGCCCAGGATCGCGACCTACAACTCCTATGCGGCGGCGATCGTCGCTGATCATGCCCTGCGCATCGGCGTGGATCCGGATGCCACCTTGATCGGTGACGCCGGGCGCTACCAGCTCGCCGAGGTGGTCGTGAACACCTGGGGCGGGAACATCGAGACGCCTTCGGCGGTGACCACCGTGATCGATGCTGTGGCGGCCGTCGCAGCGGAGCTCTCTGAGCATGGTCGAAGCCCGCGCGAAGCGGCGGAGGAGATGCGGCGGATCCTGGTCGAGGTCAGCGAGAAGGAGATCGAGCCCGGATCGCGATCGAAGGGTCCGCTGGAATCCGCCCGCAAGCTCCTCACCTCGCTTCACACCAGAGTGCAGCTGATGGATCTGGTCGAGGCATTCATCGACCGCAAGAGAACCGATGGTGTGGTCGACTTCGGTGACCAGGTCCGCATCGCTGCGACTGTGGCGATGCAGGTGCCCGACGTCGGCGCCGCTGAGCGGTCCCGCTACCGGGTGGTGCTCCTGGACGAGTACCAGGACACCTCCGTCGCTCAGGTCCAACTGTTGCGCGCGTTGTTCGCCGAGGGGCACCCCGTGACCGCCGTCGGGGATCCGAACCAGGCGATCTATGGATGGCGCGGGGCTGCGGCCGGAACCCTGCTCGACTTCCCTGACGCCTTTCCGGCCGCTGATGGCGAACCGGCCCGGACCGCGCATCTGTCCACCGCGTGGCGCAACGACCTCGCGGTGCTGCGTGCCGCGAACGTCGTAGCAGGCCCGCTACGGACGGGCGGTGTGGTCGAGCTGCGTCCCCGACCGGGCGCCGGCGACGGCGCCGTGCACGCCCGCTATCCCGAGACGGCCGTCGAGGAGGCGGCGACCGTCGCTGACTTCATGCGCCGGCACTGGCGACCGGATTCCTCTGCTGCTGTGCTGTGCCGACGACGGGTGCAGTTCCCGGTGATCGAGCGTGCGCTACGGGAGGTGGGACTGCCCTGCCAGGTGGTCGGCCTGGCCGGGTTGCTCTCCACTGCCGAGGTTGCGGATGTGCGTGCCGCACTGCAGGTGGCCCACGATCCCGCCCGCGGCGACGCGCTGATGCGCCTGCTCACCGGGCCGAGTGTGAATCTGGGAGCCACCGACCTGCGGGTGCTCGCCGAGTGGTCCCGGGCCCAGGCGCGCGCCTGGGCGCAGGAAGGCGACATCGAGGACCCCCTCGTCGGGGCCGATATCGGCAGCGGTGCACTGTGGGAGACCAGCGCCCGCCAGCAGGCAGCCACCCAGCGCTCGGAAGCCGATCGGAGGAGCGTCTCCGACGAGAAGGCTGAGGTCCTCGAACCGGTGGAGCTAGCCAGTCTTGTGGAGGCCATCGACCGGCTGCCTCCGCACTCGTGGCGCACCGGGCAGGGTCGATCGCTGAGCAGTGTTGCCCGCGATCGGCTGAGCCGGCTCGCGGATCAGATTCGGCACGTCCGCTCGCTGACCCACCTCGCCGTCCCTGAGCTGGTGACGGCCACTGAGCAGGCCCTCGATCTCGACATCGAGGTGCTCGCGACCAGCGGCGGTTCCGCCGGCCACGCGCGCCGCCATCTGGACGCATTCACAGCGGCGGCCGCGGAGTTCGCCCACAGCACCGATGCTCCGAGCCTTGGGGCCTTCCTGACGTATCTGGACGTCGCTGAGGACGAGGAGCGTGGACTGGAGGTGGAGGAGGCTGAGCCCGATCCGCACGCCATCCAGGTGATGACCGTGCACGCCGCCAAGGGCTTGGAGTGGGACACGGTGGCCGTCGTGGGGATGAATGTGGGCGACTTTCCATCGTTCACCCCGCCTCCGGCACCGAACAAGCCGTACACAGGCAGCGGGTGGCTCACCGGGATCGCCTCCCTGCCGTACTCCCTGCGCGGAGACCACGCGTCGCTACCCGAACTCGACCTGGCTGCCCCCGCGACACACTCCGGAGTCGAGGAAGCCATCGCCGAGTTTCGATTGGCCGAGGGGCAGCGCCTGCTGAACGAGGAACGGCGGCTCGCCTACGTCGCGCTCACGCGTGCGCGCCACCACCTCCTGCTCACGGGCTCCTTCTGGGGTGAGCGCAAGACAGTCAACCGTCCGTCGCCGTTCCTGGAGGAGGTGCTCGCTGTGGGGCTGGCGCACACCGGTGGCGCGTGGCCGGCGACCAGCGCGCATGAGACGAACCCGGCCGAGGACGATGTCACCGCGGTCTCCTGGCCGGCTCCGCCGTCCCGGACGGGCGAGTGGCGGCTGCGGTGGTGGGACTCCCTGGCACCGGGGCGCGATGGCGCGGACGACGTGCCCGGATCGCTGCCTACCGACGTGCAGCAATGGTGGCGCGAGGCCGAGTTGCTGCTGGCCGAGCGGGAGCGAAACCGGAACCTCACCACGGAGCCGCCGGCACACCTGTCCGCGTCCGCGGTGGTGTCCCTCGCCCAGGACGCCGAGGCGTTCCGCCGCGCCCGCCGCCGCCCCGTTCCCCTCCGGCCGAGCGTGCACGCGCGCCGCGGTACCCGGTTCCATGCCTGGGTGGAGCAGTACTTCGGCAGCCGCGCCCTGATCGACTGGGAGTCGTTGCCCGGGGCCGAGGACGAGGATGGATCCGCCGACGATGCTGCTCTGGCCGAGATGCAGCGGGCCTTCCTCGCCAGCGAGTGGGCGAGCCGCACCCCGGTGGACGTCGAGGTCGACATCGAGACGCCCGTGCAAGGGGTGATGATCCGGTGTCGGATCGATGCGGTGTTCGCAGAAGGAAACGGGGTCCACATCGTCGACTGGAAGACCGGCTCTCCGCCACGCGACCCGGAGTCCACGCGGGCGCGGCAGATGCAGCTCGCCCTGTACCGGATCGCATGGTCCCGGCTGCATCACGTGCCGCTGACGGAGGTCCGCGCCTCGTTCTACTACGTGGCTGAGGGTGTCACCATCAGCGGCGATGACCTGGGCGAGGAAGACGTCACTGCTGTGCTCGGCGGGCTCTCGATCCCGTCGTGAGTGAGGTCACGTTCGTATTCGGGAATGTCATTGAATAGTCAATAGTTCGCGCCAGTATGAGCATCGATACGACGACCCGACCCTTTCCGCACCTCAGCGTCGAGGCCGAGACGGCCGACAGGCTCTTCCTCGAGGCTCGCACAGCCCGGGAGTTCGCGGCTGCCGACGTCGCAGACGAGCAGGTTCGAGCCGTCTACGACCTGGTCAAGTACGGCCCCACAGCCATGAATACGGTGCCCATGCGACTTCTGGTGGTGCGCAGCGAGCAGGCGCGGGAGCGTCTGGTCGCCCACATGGCCGAGGGCAACAGGGAACGCGTCGTCGCCGCGCCATTGAGCATCGTTGTGGCCTACGACCCTGCTTTTCACGAGCACATGGACCGCCTGTTTCCGCACGTACCCGGCATGCGCGACAAGCTTGCCGGCAATCCTGAACAGCGGTCTGCCATGGCCCGCGACAACGCACTGCTCCAGGCCGGGTACCTCATCGTCGGCCTACGCGCGGCCGGGCTCGCGACCGGCCCGATGAACGGGATGGATCACGCCGGCATCGACGGTGAGTTCTTCGCAGAGAACGGGTGGAGATCTCTCATGGTCGTCAACGTCGGGCCCACCGAGGGATCGGGTACCTCTCATCCGCGTGGTGAGCGATTGAGCTTCGACGAAGCCAGTCAGACCGTCTGAGCATCTCAGCTCTGCCTGGCCCAGGTGTGGTGCCGACGATGAAAGCGGAGCGTCAGGTCAGCGGAGGAAGGTGCACGGTCGGCGTTTCGTCGTCTCCCCGCCTGGCCGGGCGTTCGTCACCCACCCGGATCGCCCCACCCGCAGGTCCGGGCGGCTCGTGGCGCTCCTCACGCAGCGCCCGAATCTCGCTCAGATCCCCGGTCTCGGCATCGTCGCCGACCAGCACGCCGGCTCGATGGCCGGCCGAGTCACGGACGTTGGACGCATCGTCGCGGTCGTCCTCGTTCCACTCTTCACCGTTGCTCCACTCTTCACCGTCGATCGGCTCGGCTAGGACAGGCTCCAGATGGCCTATCGGGGGAGCGTCGGCGACATCCTCCTCGAGCTGGCGCAGCATCTCGATCGCCTCATCGATCACCCGGCCGTCCCGGGCGCGTACTCCGTACATCAGCCAGCGCACCAGAGCGAGCTCACCGGCCAGGACCGCACGGTCGGCGAGGTGGTCATCACCGCGCTCGGTGCGCGCCAGGGAGTAGGCCTCAAGGATGGAGTCCAGCGACTCCTCCGGTGCGGCTGCCAGCAGCCACGCCAGGTCGTCGGCCGGGTCGGCCACCCGGGCGTCCGACCAGTCGAGGATCGCGACGACGTCACCTTCGGCCACCAGGACATGCTCGGCAGCCAGGTCACCGTGCACCGGCGTGGCCCGGAAGCGCCACAACGTCACGTTCTCCAGCGCATGCTCCCACCGCCGTAGCAATGCCGAGGGCACGTACCCGGTCTTGGCGGCCTCGTCGACCTCGGAGAGCCGGCGGCGCCGGTAGGAGTCGGCGTCGTAGACCGGCAACCCGGCTTCCCCCACGACCGTGGCATCGAGCTCGTGCAAAGAGGCGAGCGCGCGCCCGACCTGCGCCGCCAGTCCAGGGCCGGGGCGGAGTGAAGCGAGATCGAGGGGCGTGCCCTGCAACTGGGGATAGACCATCGCCCGTCCCCCCTCGGGCAGAGGCGCAAAGCCTGCCGGGCGCGGAACATCGAAGCTCAAGACACCGCCATCCACGGCCGTAGCCAGCTGCCTCAGGAGCGACACCTCTCCCTCCAGGGCGGCACCGGCGGAGGCCCGGCGCGGGGCGCGCACGATCCAGCGGCGGCGGGAGGCGTCCAGCACGCCGACGACATCGAAGTCCGCACCCGGGTTGCGCGGTGGCCGTGTGGCGACGATGTCCAGGCCCGGGATCGCGACGGTCGCGAGTGCAGCGAGGGCGAGTGGGGAACGAGGAGTCGCGGACACATGCTTACGGTAGGCCAGGCAGGCACGGTGGGCTGGTTGATCGTCGGCGCGTTGCCCGATCTGCGGTGTGCGAGGCTGACGGCATGGATTCCGATCTGCTTCCCCTGGCCCGGCCCGGCATCGATCGCGACGCCCGCCAGCGCGGGAGGGCCGAGCTGATCGGTGAACTCCGTGCGCAGGCCGGCACCCGGGTAGTGCATGTGCGTGAGGGCCGTGTGGCTGCCACCAGCCAGCCCGACGGCGACCCTCGCCTGGTCCTGGACGTGGCGGCCACCGACCGGTCGTTGTGGCTCTATCTCGGTCGGGACGAGGAGGCTGCCTATCTCGCAGCCGTGGAGGAGGCGTCGGAGCAGACTTCCCGCCGCACCGATGACCCGCAGGGCGCCAGCAGTGCCAACTACCTCAGCATCCGCGATGTCGGGTGGCAGCTCTCTGGCCGGGACGCCGCGCTGGCAGCGACGGCACTGGCCCTGGCGAACTGGCATGCGACCCACCGGTTCTGTCCGCGTTGCGGCACAGCCACCGAGATCATCGACGCCGGGTGGGTGCGCCGGTGCCCAGTCGACTCCTCGCAGCACTTCCCGCGCACGGATCCGGCGGTGATCATGGCGATCACCGATCCCGACGATCGTTTGCTGCTCGGGCACGCGACGCACTGGCCCGAAGGCCAGTACTCGGTACCGGCTGGGTTCGTCGAGCCGGGCGAGTCGCTCGAGGCGGCAGTCCGGCGCGAGGTACACGAGGAGACGGCGGTGCGGGTGGACGAGGTCACCTATCGGGCCAGTCAGCCGTGGCCGTTTCCCGCATCCCTGATGCTGGGTTTCCGCGGTCGCACGCAGGACCGTGAACCCGCCCCGGACGGCGTCGAGATCAGCGCCGCCCAGTTCGTGACCCGGGATGAGGTCACGCGGGCGTGCGCGAACGGATCGATGCGACTGCCGCGCCCGACCTCGATCGCATGCAGCCTCATCGAGGAGTGGTTCGGCCGGCCGCTGCCGCGGTAGCCACCGTCATGGCGCCAGTCGGGCGGTGACCTCTGCCAGTGACGGATTGGTCGCCGCCGTGCCGTCCGGGAAGACGACCGTGGGCACCGTCCGGTTTCCGCCGTTGACCTGCTCGACGTACGCGGCCGCCTCCGGGACCTCCTCGATGTTCACCTCGGTGAACGCGATTCCGGAACGGGTGAGCTGGCCCTTGAGACGATGGCAGTAGCCGCACCAGGTCGTGCTGTACATCAGGACGCTGCCGGCTTCAGGCGTGGTGGTCATAGCCGGAGCAACCCCGGCACCGGCTGGGTTGTTCCTGCCGATGCCGACCGATGCCTACCGATGCCGTTGTGGACCGGTCACGTCGCTGTCGGTCCCGGCTGTCACAATCGACAGCGATGACAGACCCGGACCAGCTCCTCGAGGCACTCGACCCCGACCAGCGCGCCGTGGCCGAGCAGCTCACCGGCCCGGTGTGCGTGCTCGCGGGCGCCGGCACGGGCAAGACCCGAGCGGTCACCTACCGGATCGCGCACGGAGTGCACTCCGGGGTGTACAACCCACAGACCGTGCTCGCCGTCACCTTCACCGCCCGAGCGGCGGGGGAGATGCGCACCCGGCTGCGCGATCTCGGGGTGCCGGGTGTGCAGGCTCGCACATTCCACGCGGCCGCGCTTCGTCAGCTCTCCTACTTCTGGCCCAGTGCGATCGGCGGGGGCGTACCGCGGATCATGGAGCACAAGGCCCCACTGATCGGTGAGGCTGCCGGACGTCTTGGTCTCTCGGTGGACCGGCTGGCCATCCGTGACCTCGCCGCCGAGGTCGAGTGGGCGAAGGTCTCGCTGGTGACCGCTGACGACTACCCGCGGGCCGCCGCCGCGACTGACCGTAGCGGGGTGGCCGGATTCGATCCCACGACCATCGCGCGGCTGTTGTCGGTCTACGAGGACGCCAAGACCGACCGGAACGTCATCGACTTCGAAGACGTCCTGCTGCTGACTGTCGGCATTCTGGCAGAGCGTGCCGACGTCGCCGAGAGGGTCCGCCGCCAGTACCGGCACTTCGTCGTCGATGAGTTCCAGGATGTCTCCCCGCTCCAGCACCGGCTGCTCGAGCTCTGGCTCGGCGGACGGGATGACTTGTGCGTGGTCGGTGACGCGGCTCAGACGATCTACTCCTTCACCGGTGCCACCCCCCGGTACCTCACGGACTTCTCACGCCGGTACCCGGAGGCGACCGTGGTACGCCTGGTGCGCGACTACCGGTCCACGCCGCAGGTGGTCTCCCTCGCCAACTCCGTCCTCGCCGGTGCCGGCCGATTCCGGTCGGCAGCCTCGGTGGAACTGCAGGCGCAGCGACCCTCCGGTCCCGCGGTGCGATTCGTGGCGCACGACGACGATGAGGCCGAAGCGAGCGCGGTTGCGGCTCGGGCGGCCGAGCTGATCCGCAGCGGCGTTCCCGCCGCCGAGATCGCTGTGCTCTACCGCACCAATGGGCAGTCAGAAGCGTACGAGCAGGCGCTGAGCCGTGCCGGGATCGGCTACTTGGTGCGAGGGGGCGAACGGTTCTTCTCACGAAAAGAGGTGCGTGACGCCGTCGTGCTGCTGCGCGGGGCGGTGCGCAGCCAGGGTGAGACGCCGCTGCCGGACGCAGTACGTGACGTGCTCACCAGCGCCGGCTGGGCACCGGAGGCCCCTGCAGCACGTGGAGCAGTCCGGGAGCGATGGGAGTCGCTCAACGCGCTCGTGCAGCTGGCCGATGACCTCTACGCCGCGAGGCAGGCTGACATGGGTGAGCTCGTCGCCGAACTCACCGAACGCGCCGCCGCCCAGCATGCCCCGACCGTCGACGGCGTCACCCTGGCCTCGTTCCATGCCGCGAAGGGGTTGGAATGGGACGCGGTCTTCCTCGTCGGAGTCTCGGACGGGCTCCTGCCGATCTCCATGGCCGAGACCGAGGACGCCGTCGCAGAGGAGCGGCGGCTGCTCTATGTCGGGATCACGCGCGCCCGCGAGCACCTCGAGCTCTCGTTCGCCCGATCACGCAACGCCGGCGGACGAGGCACCCGCAGACCCTCACGGTTCCTCGATGGCATCTGGCCCAGCGATGAGCGACCTGCGCGTCGTCGCCGGGGTAAGGCAGCCCGTGCCGAGGCGCTCGCCTCCTCACTGACGCTGGAAGACGCTGACCCGGAGGTGTTCGACCGGCTCCGGACCTGGCGAGCCGCGACGGCGCAGAGTCTGGACAGGCCCGCGTTCACGGTGCTGCACGACAGCACACTCGTCGCGATCGCCGCTGCCCGGCCCACGCATATGCGTCAGCTCGCGATCTTGCGGGGAATCGGCCCCACCAAACTCGAGGCGTATGGCGCCGAGATTCTCGCCGTCGTCCGCGACGATGGAGGATCCGAGGGCCCCGGCGACGGGGCCTGAGAAAGAAATCTGAAGAAACTTCGAAAAAAGACTTGGGCGTTCGTGGATGGCGTCGTAGTCTGAATCCCGTTCCGAGACAGCAGAGCCGTCGCCTAGCCAGCGAGAAGCGGTTCCCGAGGCCTGAGGAGGTGAGCGCAGTGGAGATGAAGAACCTGATCAGCACGTCGGCGATCAACGCCCGGTCTGGCAGCACCTGCGCGCTCACCATGGCGCGCTTGCGTGCTGCTGCCGGCGTGATCGGCGGGAGCAGCACCGATATCGGTGCCAACTCCCTCGGCGCGCCCGCCCCCGGCTCCGTCCCGGATCTGAACTGACACCACTCCTGTCGCAGATCAGGCCGCGGAGCCCAGCACGGGTCCGCGGCCTTACTCGTTCCTCGAGGTCCACCTCGGCGAGTGAAGCCCGGTCCCATTCCCGGCTCACCCACCATGCCTCAGGAGCATCTCGTGCAGTACACCTCAGTTCTCGACCATCTGACCCGTGGTGGTTCGGCGACTGGCTGGAACTTCCCCTCCACTTCCGTCGATCTGACAGCCACCGACGACCAACCCCTGCCCTGCCAGGACGCCTCCACGCAGGACCTCTGGTTCGCTGAGCGCACTGACGAGGTCGAGCGGGCCAAGGCCTTGTGTGCCTCCTGCCCGCTCAAGGCCGAATGCCTCGCCGGCGCGGTGCAGCGGCGTGAGCCGTGGGGGGTCTGGGGTGGGGAGGTCTTCGTCGACGGGGAGATCGTGGCGCGCAAGCGTGGCCGCGGCCGCCCCCGCAAGAACGACCAGCTCGCGCCGTCCGCCTCACGCAGCACCTCCGCTGCGTGAGGCGGGCCGCCGCGTCCTCATGGGCGCTGGGGGCGGCCCCACAGCTCGGGGGTAGCTGCCTGCGGCTGGCGGGCAACCCTCGCCCACGCCGGGTGCTCAATCGTGGGCTCGCACCAGCGTCGCGGACGTGCAGCCGCATTCGGGATGCGGGTGCCACCGGCGCTCGACCGGGACCGGCTCCCACGCCGTCAGTTCCAACGTCGATCCGTCGACCAGGACCTTGCGACCATCCGCGTGCGCGAGCAGCATCTGCGCCGCCAGCGCCGCACCAGCCCAGGCCAGCGACGTCTCCGGGCCAGCAGGCACCCGGGCTGCGGCCTGCGTGGCCACCGCGGGCCAACGGTCGTCGTGCTCACACCGGTAGAGATCCAGGCACCGCGTACAGACGCTCAGACCTGGCCGTACCAACGGCCCGACCGTGAGTCCTAGCTCTCCGACGACGACGCACAGGTGCGTGACGTCCTCTCGCATCAGCGCTCGCACCGGAACCGGGTCCACGACATCCCGGTGCACCAGCACCACGAGATCAGGCCGGACGCCCTCCGGCGCACTCACCCGCAGGTGGGGTGCGGCCGTACGAAGGATCGACAGTGCTACACGCTCGCGCGGATGGCCGACATCCCGCGGATGATAGAGACCGGGTGAGACGTCCTCAGGCCGGACCCGCCCGCCGTCGCGCACGAGGACGGTGCCGACACCGGCCTCGGCGGCGATCAGTGCCAAGCGCAGCCCGAGGCGGTCCATCCCGCGCACCTCCACCACCGTGCCGGAGCGGTCGGCGGGTCGCTCGACACCGCAGACCGCTGCCCGATGCCAGTACGCAGCGTCCGGACCTACGTCGCAGCCATGGGGCCGGTCGGTGAGGAGATTCGCGCTCCGCAGCCGCTCCACCAGACGCTGGATCTGCCGACTTGGCAACCCCAGCTGGTTGCCACGCTCGCGCAGGATCGACGCGTCGAGGGCACGGGGGACCTCCTCGACAAGTCGTTGCTCAGCATCGCTCAACCCCTCCAGCACGATGGCGCAGCGCGGATCGATGCCCAGCTGGCTCACCCCCGGCTGCCGCCAGAACACTTCGAAGCCCGGTCGTAGTCGCATCCTCGTCCTCCTCGCTGCGAGCGTTCCACACGAGGAACGACCGCGAAGGCTTCTGACCCGAACCTGTGGATAAACGGGGAGGTGCTGTGCCAGGCTGGCGATGTGAGAGGTCGTGAGCAGGCGCGCGTTGTCGACGGCGTCACCGTCCTGGTGCGACGCAGCAGCCGACGGCGTAAGACCGTCTCCGCCTACCGGGAGCACGGTCGCACGGTTGTCGCCATCCCCGGCCGGTTCAGCCGGGCCGAGGAAGAAGCCTGGGTGCGCCGGATGCTCGCCCGCCTGGCCGCAGGCGATCGCCGTCGGTGCCCAGACGAGGACGCCCTGACCCGACGTGCTCGTGAGCTTGCCGAGCGATACCTGGATGAACGTGCCGTCCCTACCTCGGTGACCTGGGTCGACAACCAGGGCTCACGGTGGGGGTCCTGCACCCCGGACTCCGGCACGATCCGGATCTCCGACCGCGTGCAGGGCATGCCCGGGTGGGTGCTCGACTACGTGCTCTTGCACGAACTGGCCCACCTGATCGAAGCCGGGCACGACGAGAACTTCTGGGCACTGCTCGAGCGGTACCCGAAGACCGAACGCGCCCGCGGATTCCTCCTCGGCGTCACCCACACCGAGGAGAACTGAACTCGCCGGGGGACGTGGGCGGGCCTGTCGTCACCTGGTCACCTGACACAGGCTTGACAGTCTGCCCTACCGCAGAACCTGGCTGACGGTGTGTCGCTCTGCCGGGAGGGGGTCAGACGGTCGTTCAACGCTGGTCTGGGTCGCCCTCGCCGCTGCGGTGGTCCGGATCGCCACTGTCGTCGGGGTGATCCCGTGCCGGCGGGCTCTGCTCCGGCCGGTCCTCCCCGTCGAGCATGGCGGCCAGGGCCGCATCCATCTCGGAGTCGGCGATCGCCTCCGCCGCGCGCTTGGTGAGGAATTCCCCTGGTGCGTCCAGATCGGTATCGGTTGGGAACACGTCCGGGTGGGACCACAGCCGGTCCCGACCCTCGACGCCCTGTTCGCGTGCCACCAGCCCCCACAGCGTGGCCGCATCTCGGGCACGGCGCGGGCGCAACTCAAGACCGACCAGAGAACGGAAGGTGTCCTCTGCGGGGCCGCCGGCCGCGCGCCGTCGGCGAAGCATCTCCCGCAGCGGGACGGCGTGCGGCAGGTGCGGGGCGACGGCGGCGGCCGTCACCTCCTCCACCCAGCCCTCGACGAGCGCGAGTGCCGTCTCGAGTCGCAGGAGTGCACGCTCCTGTGCCGGAGTGCGCTGCGGGGAGAAGATGCCGCCCGAGAGCGCGTCCCGCAACTGCTGCATATCTGTCGGGTCGATACTTCGAACTGCCTCCTCCATCTGCTCGAGGTCGATCTCGATGTTGCGGGCGTACTCCTCGACGGCACCGAACAGATGAGAGCGCAGCCACGGCACGTGGGTGAACAGGCGGGCATGGGCCGCCTCCCGGACGGCGAGGAAGTGCCACACCTCGTCCTCCGGAGCGTCCAGCCCGTCCGCGAAGGCGCTCACGTTCGCCGGCACCAGCAGTAGCCCCGGTTCGGTCAGCAGCGGAAGACCGACATCGGTGCCCCCAAAGACCTCCCTCGCGAGCGTTCCTGCTCCCTGCCCCACCTGCATCGCGAAACTTGCGGCACCGAGGGTGCGCATCATGCCTGACAGGTCGAGCCCGGCCATCGGCATCGCCGCCCCAGGTCCGTCCTGGCCGGCGTCGAGGGTAGTCGCCAGCGCCTCGGCCACCGATGTTCCGACCGGCTCGGCCACCGCCCGCCAGGTAGGCAACGTGCGCTCGACCCACTCCGCACGTGAGGCCGCGACGGCCTTACCCCCCGACGGCGGTAGTTCTGTCGCCACATCCAGCCACAGGTCGGCCACCGACAGGGCCGTCCGTACCCGCTCCGCGTCGGCGGCGCTGACGCTGGCATCGCCGCCGGCGTGGGCGGCCTGACGTGCGACGTCCTTGGCCATCCGCCAGTGACTGTCGGAGTCGTTGCCCGAGGCCATCAGCTGTTGCATCTGTGCCATCGCAGCCTGCACCTGCGCAGGATCGGTTGGCATCCCGGCTCCGGCGAGCTGCGCCGGATCGATCCCGCTCGCCTCGAACGCTCGCATCGCCTCCTCGGCGCCCTCGGCCCCCAGCAACTGCTCGAGCATCCGGCGTAGCTGTTCCCGCGCGTTCTCGTCGGCCATGCCTCACGGTAACCACACCGCGCTGCATGCGGCACCGTCGATATGGTGCCTTTCGCTCAGGGCGCACCCGCCGACAGTGGGTGATCGACAGGGGATGATGGGGGACATGTCTGCCACACCAGCCCCTGATCGACCGCGTGTACTGGATCGGATCGGGACGCGATCGATCACGATGACGATCTCCGGGTTCGCCACGCTCGGACTGCTGTTGCTCATGCTTCTCACGCCGGTGCCGTATGCGGTGCAGGGTGCCGGCCCCACGTTCGACGCACTCGGCGCACTCGAGGAGACCGAGCTGATCACCGTCTCCGGCGCGCAGACGTACCCGACGAGTGGGCAGCTGCTGCTGACCACGGTGACCACCGCCGGCGGGCCAGGTTTCCCTGTCGATGCCGGAAGCGTGGTGCGGGGGTGGTTAGACCCGGGACGCCGGGTGCTGCCCGTCGAAGCTGTGATCGATCCGGACGTGACCGCCGAGGAGCAGGACCGGCTCGCCCAGCAGCAGATGAGTTCATCGCAGGAGAACGCAACCGTCGCAGCCCTGACCGCCCTCGGGTACGACGTGCCGGCCGAGCTGACCATCGTCGGGGCAGATCCGCAGCTGGGCGCGGACGGGATCGTGCGTGAGGGGGATATGCTCACCGGCATCGCTGTGGGATCGGAGCGCACCACCGTGACCACCTATCAGCAGCTCGCGGAGGTGCTCGCTGCGACGCCGGGTGGAACGCCGGTCCTGCTCGAGGTCGACCGGGACGGGGAGAGCACGGATCTGGAGATCGTCACCACCGGCAACGGGGACGGCGGCAGCGTGCTTGGAGTGTTCCTCGACGCCGAGTTCAGCTATCCGATCGACGTGCAGATCCAGATCGACAACGTCGGTGGCCCGAGCGCCGGCACCATGTTCGCGCTCGGGATCATCGACGAGCTCACCCCGGGGGAGATGACCGGGGGGCATGTGGTGGCCGGCACCGGCACCATCAGCCTGGAGGGCACGGTCGGTCCGATCGGCGGGATCACGTTGAAGATGTACGCCGCCGAACGCGACGGCGCTGAGTACTTCCTGGCTCCAGCCGCCAACTGCGGTGAGGCTGTCGAGGACATCCCTGACGGCCTCCACGTGGTCAGCGTGAGCACACTGGAGGAGGCGAGGGACGCCGTCGAGGCCATCGGTGACGGTCAGACGGACGGCCTACCCTCCTGTTGACGGAATCGCTCGTCGATCTGGCGGCTGGAGCGCCGCCAGATCGACGAGCGATTCCGTCCCGCTAGGCGAGTGTGGCCGAGAGCGCCTGCGCGAGGCCCGGTACCGCGTCCGGGCCGCCACCGACGGCGTCATCGGAGTCATTCGCTCGCGATCGCAGGGCGCACCAGGTCTCCCCGGTGCGCAGCACCCCGACGGCGATGCGGACGTCCTGCCGTGCGGGGTGGGCCATCAGGAAGGCGAGCCCTTCGTCCGGGTCCTGCGGCATCTGCGCTTCCGCCTCCGGTGGCACGACCATGCGCTCGACCACGATCGCTGCACCGTCGACAGTCTCCGGCCACGCCAGCTGGGCCAGCAGATCCTCGAGAGTTCCGGCCTCCGGCAGACCGTCCTGCTCGATCGAGGTGAGGTGTTCGGGATCCTCGCCGGCTCCGGCGGGGAGCTCGTGGACCAACTGGGGGCTGGTGGTGAGGATCTGGCTGGTCCGCACCAGCGAGAACACGGCGATCTCGGAATCCCAGCCACGGCCTGCGACGTGCCGTTCGATCTCGGTCGTGGCCACGGCGAGGGAGCGGGTACGTGCGCTCAGCTCAGACGTCATGGTCACATGGTCGCAGCCGGGCGCAGGTATGCGAAACTTCATGGACGGCTCATGCGTTGGTAGCAGTGAGGGTCCGTACGTGGTCGTGCCCGGCCGCCCCGGTTCCTCACGCCGAGCCGACCGACTCCGACGACGACCACGAGGTGTAGTTCGTGTCATCCGCCGCAAGCCGACCCACAGCCCCTACCGGGGCACGCCGCCGTGGACCGCTCCTGCCCACTCTGCTGGTCATCGCCGGCATCGTGGTGGCATTCCTGATCCTGGCCCGGTTCTGGACCGAATGGCTGTGGTTCGAGCAGCTCGGTTTCAGCCAGGTCATCCGGACCGAGTGGCTCAGCAGGGCAATTCTGTTCGTCATCGCCTTCCTGGTGATGGGCGGCGCCCTCTGGATCAACCTGCGGCTCGCGTACCGCAACCGCCCGATGTACGTGCCGACGACGCCACAGCAGCAGGACCTTGACCGCTACCGCGAAGCGTTCGAGCCGCTGCGCCGGGTGGTCTTCACCGGTGGGCCGATCGTCGCAGGCTTCTTCGCAGGCTCCGCTGCTACGGCGCAGTGGCAGAACGCCCTGCTGGCGTTCAACGGCAACGCCTGGGGTTCGGCTGACCCGCAGCACGGGATCGACCTGTCGTTCTACGTCTTCGTGCTCCCGTTCGTGCGGTTCATCGTCTCGTTCCTGATGACCACGGCGATCATCACCGCGATCGCGACGATCTTCACCCACTACCTCTACGGAGCGCTGCAGCCAGCTGGGAACGGCGAGCGGATCACCCGTGCGGCGCGGATCCACACGGCCGTTCTCGCCGCTGTCATTGTCGCGATGATCGCCGCCAACTACTGGCTGGACAGGTACTCGATCCTGTCCAATCAGGGCGATCGGTTCGACGGCGCCTCCTTCACCGACATCAACGCTGTCCTTCCCGCGAAGGCGATCCTGGCCGCCGTGGCGGTGTTCGTCGCGCTGCTGTTCGTGTGGACCGGGGTTCGCGGCAACTGGCGACTGCCGGCCGTCGGTGTGGCGCTCATGGTGGTGTCCGGGATCCTCGTCGGCGGTGCCTACCCGGCGATCGTGCAGTCGGTGCGAGTCAACCCGAACGCGCAGTCCCTGGAGGCCGAGTACATCCAGCGCAATATCGAAGCCACCTATGACGCCTACGGCCTGGATAGCGTCGAGGTGGAGCGGTACGAGGCGAACACCGTGGCTGAGGCCGGTGCGTTGCGTGAAGACGCCGACTCAACGGCCAGCATCCGCCTGCTCGACCCCAATATCGTCTCCCCGACATTCCGGCAGCTCCAGCAGAACCGGCAGTACTACGACTTCCGCGAAACGCTGTCGGTGGACCGCTATGACGTTGACGGCCAGAGCACGGACACCGTGATCGCCGTCCGAGAACTCAACCTCGAAGGATCGCAGGAGCGCACCTGGGTCAACGACCACACCGTGTTCACGCACGGCTTCGGCGTCGTCGCCGCACAGGGAAACACCATCTCTTCGGACGGTCGGCCGGAGTTCATGGAGCGAGGTATCCCCAGCACGGGAGTGCTCGGTGAGTACGAGCCGCGGATCTACTTCAGCCCCAACTCCCCGGACTACTCGATCGTGGGTGCCCCGGAGGGTACCCCGCCGTGGGAGCTGGACTACCCGGACGACGCGGCGCCCAACGGGCAGGTCAACACGACCTTCAGCGGCGACGGTGGCCCTGCGATCGGGGGCTTCTTCAACAAGCTCCTCTACGCTGCCCGTTTCGGTAGCGAGCAGATCCTGTTCTCCGACCGGGTGACCGACGAGTCGCAGATCCTGTACTACCGCGACCCGGTCGAGCGTGTCTCGCGGGTCGCGCCGTTCCTGACCACCGAGGGCTCGACCTACCCGGCTGTCGTGGACGCCAACGACGACGGGATGGGTGAGGTCGTCTGGGTCGTGGACGCCTACACCACGTCGAACGAGTACCCCTATTCGGCCCGGCAGGAGCTGGAGTCGGCCATCACCGATTCCCTCACGGAGTCCGAGCAGCTCGCGGCGGTGGCACTGCCGGAGTACATCAACTACATCCGCAACTCCGTCAAGGCAGTGGTCAACGCCTATGACGGTTCGGTGACCCTGTATGCGTGGGATCCGGAGGATCCGGTGCTGCAGACGTGGATGGACATCTTCCCCGGTTCGATCCGCCCCATGGAGGAGATCAACGGGGACCTGATGAGCCACCTGCGCTATCCGGAGGACCTGTTCAAGGTCCAGCGCGAACTGCTCACCGAGTACCACGTGACCGACGCCGCGACGTTCTACACCGGTGGTGACTTCTGGCGGATTCCGGACGACCCGGCGCAGGCCGATGTGCCGCAGCCGCCGTACTACCTCACGTTGGCCATGCCCGGGCAGGAGCAGGCGAACTTCTCGCTCACCTCCTCGTTCATCATCGACAGTGACGAACGGAACGTGCTGACCGGGTTCATGGCGGTCAACGCGGAACCGGGTGAGACTGCCGGGGAGATCTCTGAGGACTACGGCACGATCACGTTGCTGGAACTGCCGCGTGACGTGACCGTGCCCGGCCCAGGGCAGGTGCAGAACAACTTCGACTCCGATACCGCAGCGGCGAACGAGCTGAACATTCTCAGCCGCGGCGGGTCGCAGGTGCTCCCGGGCAACCTGCTCACTCTGCCTGTCGGCGGCGGTGTGTTGTACGTACAGCCGGTGTACGTCCAATCCACCGGTGGAACCCAGTTCCCACTACTGCGGCGCGTGCTCGTGGCATTCGGTGATGAGATCGGGTTCGCCCAGACCTTGGACGAGGCGCTCGACCAGGTCTTCGAGGGCGACTCCGGAGCGAATGCAGGTGACGCCGAGGTCGAACCGGAGCCTGACGGTACCGATGGCGGCACAGATGACGGGTCCGGCGACGGAACCGATGACGGGTCCGGTGACATCCCCGCCGACGCGCAGCAGCGTCTCAATGCGGCGCTCGCCGAGGCCGGGCAGGCGATCGAGGACTCCAACGCCGCGCTCGCCAATAGCGACTGGACCGCCTACGGCGAAGCCCAGGATCGCTTGCAGGCCGCGTTGGAGGATGCCATCGCTGCTGAGGCCGAGATCAGCGGCGAAGCTCCTGCCGATGCTCCGACGGACGAACCGGCCGACGAACCCGCGGACGGCTGATCCCACCCCGCCGAACGCTGAGTTGCTCGGGGTTCTCGCATGAGATGCCGAGCAACTCAGCGCTCGACGGCGAACTGGTGTGATCGGGCATACACCGGCAGGATTTGATCCCCCTCGGTTCGCCCCGTAGAGTGGTGTTCACCGACGCGGGGTGGAGCAGTTCGGTAGCTCGCCGGGCTCATAACCCGGAGGTCGGAGGTTCAAATCCTCCCCCCGCCACCAGAACACGAAGGCCCCGATCTACGGATCGGGGCCTTCGTCGTACTCGTCCAGAGTCGCGCCCATGTCGGGCGTCGTCGCATCCGACCAGGCTCACCTGCCCAGGACGACGCGCTCCAGGAAGTCGTTGGAGAACTTGCCCTCTGGGTCGTAGCGGCTCACCAGTGACCGGAAGTCACCGATGCGCGGGTACATGCCGGCAATCCGATCGGGGTCCATCGTGAACCACTTGCCCCAGTGCGGACGTGCTTCCAGCTCGGCGAGTGCTTCCTCGATCTTGCCCAGCAGTGCCCGCACCTTGCCCGGCTCCGGATGCAGCGTGAAATGGATCGCCACGGTGTCCCGCCCGTAGGAGCCCGACAGCCACAGCTCGTCAGCGGCCACGGTGCGGATCTCGCAGGTCTGCAGCAGTGGCGCGATGATCGGTCCCAGTTCACGCAACGCCTCGAACGCCGCCACCGCCTGGTGGCGCGGCAGCAGGTACTCGGCCTGGATCTCCCGCCCGCTGCTCGGAGTGAACCCCATCTTGAAGTGCGGCAGCCGGTCCTGCCACGGCCCGGGCTCACCGAGTTGCTCGGTGCAGTTCACGGGATCGCGGCCAGCCGGATGGGCCTTGCGCACGGCCGCCTTGCCTACTGGCAGCCCCGCCTCGCCCTCGCGACTCTTCAGCCATACACTCACCGTCGGTTCGTTCCAACGGGTGAAGATGCTCACGCTGTAGGCCGCCGAGGTGAGGGCATCGAAATCGGTGAGTACGTACTCCCACGGCACCTCGTCGACGACGTACTGCGCCACCTCGTAGGTCGGTTCCACACGCAGGGTCACCGTGGTCAGCACTCCGAGTGCCCCTAGGTGCACCACGGCGCCGAGGAAGTCATCGTCTTCGGCGGTCAGAATCTGCAGCTCACCATCGGCGTCGATGAGCTCGAGTCCGACCACCTCGGCGGCCAGGCTGCCCACGCGGTCGCCGGATCCGTGAGTTCCGGTTCCGATCGCTCCGGCTACGGCGATATGCGGTAGTGAGGCCATGGCCCCGAGTGCCCAGCCCGCCCGGTGTAGTTCGGTGGCGAGGTCGCCGTAGCGCGTGCCGGCGCTCACGGTGACCGTGTGATCCTCGCTGTTGACGTGCACGGTACGCGGCAGCGCTTCCATGCTGATGAGCTCGCCGGGGGAGTCCGGCAAGTCGTGGAAGGAGTGCCGTGACCCCAGGGCCCGGATCTTCGGCGTTTCGGCCACGATCCGGCGCACCGCGTTCAGCGTGTCCGGCTGGTGGATCGTCGTGGCCCGGTAGGTGTAGGAGCCGGCCCAGTTCTCTTCGGTCATCTCACGTCCTCGTCTCAAGCGCGCACCGTCAGTCTTCCAGTCTCGACCACGTCCACGTCTCGTCGACATGGCTGGTGGATCGCTCGGCTGCAAGTTCAGCGCGTTCGCGGCGGTGCAGCGCCCGTCCGGTCGAGGCGATCACGACCAGGCCCACGCCGATCACGACCAGGCTGGGCCATGCAGGGCCATCGACCTCTACCATCGCCAGTGCACCGCACGCCTGGGCCACGGCCTGCGCTGCGAGCGCCGGTGCCACTCCCGCACGAAGCGCCGCCAGCTCCACCGTTGCCTTCGGTCCCAGGTCGCCGGCGCGGCGGCACAGATGCACCATGAGGTGCAGTCCTGCGAGCACGACGGCGGTGCGTACCATCTCCGGCGTGCCCAGCATGGTCTCGGCGTCAGCCGGGTGCGTCACCTGGTACACGGCCACTGCCAGCACACCGATGGCGGGCACGGGCCCGTGCGGTACCACGGCGACCACGACGGCCAGCAGCGCGGCGATGACCAGGGTGGCTGCGCCGTCGGCGATCACCACGCCGACCACGGCCAGGGCCGCAGCCGCCAGCACCCGCAACGTCCATGCGGGCACGGCGGTCCCGGTACGTACCAGCACCACGGGATCGGGGCGTTGCCGCGGCTCTCGGGCCGCTGTGAACCAGTCGAGCACGGCGCCAGAGTGAGTGCCATCGTTGGTCACCGGCGCCACCTCCTCGGTCGCACGAGCAGCCGCCATGTGGCCGCGACCTCATGCGCGGTGCCCCGCTCGTGTGTCCAGTGCACTACCTCGACGTCCGCCCGGCGTAGCCGTTCCAGCCGCAGCGTGCGCTCCAGCCGCACCAACCGGAAGGCTGCGAGTGCATTCGCATCCAGGGTGCCGGTGCGCAGTGACGGCAGAGTGTCCACAGCGATCAGCCGGTGGCCCTGGGCGCGCCACTGCTGGGCCACGCGTGCGGCCTCGTCGTCGAGGAAAGTGGAGAACAGCACCACCAGGGCGCCTGCGGGGACCTGGGGAGCGCGCACCCGGGTGCTGGGGAAGCTCTCCGGTGCGATCCGCGCCAGCCGGCTCGTGATCCGGTCCAGGTGACGGCGTCCGCCAGCTGGTGGAACGGGTCGTCGCCGGAGCCCCAGGTCGTCCAGGCCCACCCGGTCCCCGGCCGCCACCACTGCACGGGCGACAGCCGTGGCCGCCTCGCGGGCCACGTCGAGCGAGATCGCCTCGTCCACGGCCGCCACCCGCCCGCCGCCCCAGGTGGACACGTCCGGCCCGACGGCGTCCCGCGAGTCGACCACCAGTATCACCGTTGCGTCGGCGGTGGCGAAGGTGCGCCGGGTGTAGAGGCTGTCCAGTCGTCCGGTGCGGGGGTCGTAGGATCGGCGCGCGGTGACGCGCCAGTCGATCCGTCGCAGCCGGTCGCCGGGCACGAACGGGTGCACGTCTCGCACGTCGTCGCCGTCCCCGCCGCGCCGGGAGGTGTGCGGTCCGGTCAGGCCCTGCAGCCGCGGGGGCAGTGGTAGCCCGGCCAGCTCGCGGGAAGCCGGGTAGACGACGACTGGGATCGGGCCGCACTGATGCACGTGCGTGTGCGTGATGGAATCGAAGCCGGACAGCACATGGTCGGTACGGAAGAGGTGGTTGATGCCGGTCCGGGCCGTGGTCACTTCCACTGGGACCTGCCGCGGGCTGTCAGCGGCGAGCAACGCCTCGTTCGAACGGTGACCGGGGGAGGAGACCCGGACTCGTACCGTCTCGGCTCCGGGCGGGGGCGCAAGCATGATGGTTCCGGCGACTGTGCCTGCCTCCAGCAGGCCAGTGGCCCGCTCGATGGTCACCCGGCCGGGCGCCGTCGGGCCGGTGAACCAGCCCCAGGCGAAGGTGAGCAGGAACGGAACTCCGATCGCTGCCACCTCCGGCCGGCCGACGAGCAGACCCAGCACGAGCGCCAGGGCACCTGCCGCAGCGCACGTCAGCGCGGCCGTCCCCGTGGCGAGCCCGGGCTGTGCGGGGCGAGCGCCGGGCCGTTCGCTCACGCGTGCGCGGACCGGCCGGCGGTCGCGGCCGGGCTCGGAACCTGGTCGAGGAGCTCGGCGACCACATCGGCCCCGGTGGTCGCGGCCGCCCAGGCAGCCGGGGTGAGCGTGAGGCGGTGGGCCAGCGCCGCCACCGCTACCGTCTTGACGTCCTCCGGGGTGACGTACTCGCGCCCGTCCAGCACCGCGAGCGCCCGGGCCACCAGCAGCAACGCCTGCGATCCCCGGGGCGAGGCGCCGACCTCCACCGCAGGGTGTGCTCGTGTGGCTGCCGCAAGGTCCACGCAGTAGCGCACCACGTCCGGATCCACGTCGACCGCCTCCACCCCCGCCTGCATGGCACGCACGGTCTCCGGCGTGGTCACCTGACGTACGCTCGCCCGCTCGCTGCGGCGCGCCAGCCGGCGTGTCAGCACGTCGGCTTCCGCCTCGGCAGGCAGGTGCCCGACGGCCAAACGCACCATGAAGCGGTCCAGCTGTGCCTCCGGCAGCGGATAGGTGCCCTCGTACTCGACAGGATTGGACGTGGCGAGCACGTGGAAGGGAGCAGGCAAGGGGAAGCTCGTGCCTTCGACCGTGACCTGCCGCTCGGCCATGGCTTCCAGCAGTGCGGACTGAGTCTTGGGTGCGGTGCGGTTGATCTCGTCTGCGAGGAAGAGACCGGTGAACACCGGTCCCGGGCGGAACGTGAACTGGGCCTGGCCGGGGTCGTAGGCGTAGGAGCCGGTGATGTCCGCAGGCAGTAGGTCGGGGGTGCACTGCAGGCGGGCGAACTCCAGTCCGAGCGCCTGTGAGAGGCAGCGGGCGGCGAGAGTCTTGCCCAGGCCAGGAACGTCCTCGAAGAGCACGTGGCCACTGGCGAGGATCGTCGCCAGGGCGGTGCGCAGCGGCCCAGCCATGCCCACGACGGCGGTGCTCACCTCCGCGAGCACGTCTCCGCCCAGCCGGGCGACCTCGGGGACGGAGATCGGGCAGGTCTCGGTCTGGCTCATCGTGTCTCTTTCGGTGTGGGGTGCAGCAACGCTTCGGCCGCGACTATGGCGTTCTCAGCCGCGGCACGGGTGGGTGGGGGGACCTGCTCGGGAGCGTCCAGCCACTGGGCGATCTCGGGCCCGAAGATCTGCTCAGCGGTGCGGCGGCGCTGATGCTCGGTCAGCTCGAGCACGTCGGTGAGGGTGCGGTGCAGGCGGTCGGCGCCAGTGCTCGAGAGGCGCCCTCGTGAGGCCAGCATCCAGGTGAGACTGGAGACGTCCCGGCGTGCGCCGTCGCGGCGACCGTACGGGAGAACAGGCCAGGGGGAGCGGGCCGCGAAGGGCAACCATCCGGTGAGCAGGGCAACGGCGGCCACGCATGCGCTCAGCAGGAGTGCCCGTGGCAGGTCGACCCCGATGCCCCAGGACGCGGCAGTGAGCCCAGCGGCTGCCACCAGCCACCATCCACGGCGCCGGTAGCGACTCACGGTGCTGGCAGAACGTGTGCCTGTGGTTCCCAGGGCTTGGCTCATGTGTGCGCTCCCGGTGCCGTGCCCGGTGGTGTGGCCGGCCCGGCATCCACGGAGGCTGGTGCGGGCCAGCTTTCGGTGATCTGCGTCAGGGCTGCCGCGGCGGCGCGTACCTCGGCTGTGCCCGGGGCCCGAGTGGAGAAGCGCGCCTGGTGGTACAGACCCAGCAGCGAGGTCACAGCCGCCTCATCGGCGCCGGTACGCGCGAGGACCGAGGTCGTGAACTCCGTGGGGGTCTGAGCCGGGCGACGGTGGACGCCTGTGGCCTCCGCTGCCTCCTCCAGGGCGAGCCACGCGGCCACGATCGCATCCCGCGGCGGCCCGGCCTGCTCCAGCTGCGTCACTGCCGCCTGCGCTCCCCGGTGCAGTGCCGGGATATCGGGCTCGTTCTCGACGGCCCTGGTGCCGGCGAGAGTGGCAGGTGGCTCCGGCTCCGGAGGGTGCGGACGGCGCCACCACAGCACCCATCGCACCAGGAGCGCGAGCAGGACCAGCGCCAGCACGCCGGCGCCCACCCACAGCAGCCAGCCGAGGTCCGGTGTGGGTAGATCGGAGTCGAGCGGCGGCGGTGTCGCGGTCGCGGTCGCGGTGGGCAGGTCCATGGTCGGCCTGGCCGGCGGAGGGCTGGGAGTCTCCTGACCGGCGTCGAAACGGGGCGTGAGCTGCCACGGGCCGGCGACGGCCGCCGCCAGAACCGCCGCGGACACCAGCACCCCGACGGCAGCGGTACGCGCGAAGGCACCTCGTGGACGCCGCATCGGGCCAGTGAGATCGAACCCGGAGGAATCAGGGGCCACGGTGTCAGCGGCGGTAGGTGACGATCCGGAACCGGATCCCGGTGCGGCTGGTCTGCCAAGGTCCGTGCTCGGCCACCCACTGTGCTCCGATCACTGGGGCGTAGGTGTCTCCCTCGACGACCAGGTCGATCTCGGTGACCACGAGCACATCGGCGGCGCCGATCGCCTGTTCGTACACCTGGCCGCCGCCGCAGATCCAGGCGTCCTCCTGTGCCACCAGGGCGAGTGCTTCGTCGAGTGTTCCGACCACCTCGGCCCCCTCGGCCCGGTACTGCGGGTTGCGGGTGAGGACGATGTTGCGCCGGCCGGGCAGCGGGCGGAACCTCTCCGGCAGCGACTCCCACTGCTTGCGCCCCATCACGACCGCGTCACCGGACGTGGACTCGCGGAAGTGACGCAGGTCTTCCGGCAGGTGCCACGGCAGGTCCTCATTCTTGCCGATCACCCGGTCGTGAGCCTGAGCCCAGATCATCCCCAGCATCGGTTCCCCCTCCGGTCGCGCCTGCCGCTCATCTTTGGCACCTCCTCGTTCACACGGCCACGGGCGCCTTGATGGCCGGGTGGTGGGCGTAGTCGAGCACGTCAACGTCGTCGTAGGTGTAGGAGAACAGGTCCGTGGCCCGGTGCAAGCGCAGCGCCGGGAACGGGTAAGGCGCCCGGGTGAGTTGCTCGCGCACCTGGGCGATGTGGTTGTCGTAGATGTGGCAGTCGCCGCCGGTCCAGACGAACTCGCCCGGCTCCAGATCGGTCTGCTGGGCCACCATGTGCGTGAGCAGAGCGTAGGAGGCGATGTTGAAAGGGACTCCGAGGAACAGGTCGGCGCTGCGCTGGTAGAGCTGGCAGGACAGGCGCCCATCGGCGACGTAGAACTGGAACAGCGTGTGGCACGGCGCGAGAGCCATCTTGTCCAGTTCGGCGACGTTCCAGGCCGAGACCAGCATGCGGCGCGAGTCCGGCTGCTCGCGCAACTGGCGAAGCACTCCGGCGAGCTGGTCGATGTGCCCGCCGTCGGGGGTGGGCCAGGAACGCCACTGCACCCCGTAGATGGGCCCCAGCTCGCCGTCGGCGTCGGCCCATTCGTCCCAGATCTTCACGCCGTGTTCGCGCAGGTAGGCGGTGTTGGACTCTCCGCGCAGGAACCACAGCAACTCGTGCACCACTGATTTCAGGTGGACCCGTTTGGTGGTGATCAGCGGGAACCCGCGGGAGAGGTCGTAGCGTAGCTGGCGCGCGAAAACTGAACGGGTCCCCGTCCCGGTCCGGTCCGACTTGGGGGTGCCGGCGGCGAGGACGTGCGCCAGCAGGTCCTCGTACTGGGTGTCGGGTGCGACGAGGTTGCCAGGCGCGGCAGGTGTGGCCGCAGCCTCCGGCGCCGGCGAGGAATCTGGTATCTGTGGCATGGCTGCTCCTTGGTCAGTCTCCGGCGGGTCGGGGCTGGTCGGACCGCTCGACCAGCTGGGACGCGTCGCTGAACAGGTCCGACTGGCCGGAGGCGAGTGCGAGTCCGCTGTGCTCAAGACCGCGGCCGAACTCCGCCGGTGCTGGGCCGAAGGCGGCATCCAGTCCCTCGATGAGGCTCTTGCCCATCACGCGGCCGCCGATGTAGCCGATCGCGGCGCCGATCCCGAACGGCAGCAGCCGCCCGAGCATCACCGAACTGCTCTTGGTCACCACAGCCTTGGCCATCCTGCCCCGCAGTGTCTTGTTCACCGTCTTGACCGTGGCGACCGGCAGCCGGGTGAGCAGCACCTGCGCCCAGGTCGCCGTGGACAGGCCGAGCTGGTGCTCGAGCAGCTCGGGCCCGTTCTCGCCCAGCAGCGTGGTCAGCAGCAGCGCCCGGCGGCGGGAGACGTCGTCGGTGGCGATCCCGTGCACCTCCGCGACGGCCAGGCACAGGGCGGCCGATGCTGCCATGAACGCTGCCACCTGACCGGCGGTCAGGGTCAACGCGACTCCGGTCCCGACGACGGGGAAGGCTGCCACCGCCCCGACGGCACCGCCCGACGCACTGACAGCCAGCAGGTAGCGGCGCTTGAGTAGCTCGATCAGCTCGGTGGGCGTGGCGTCGGGATGGGTGGCCCGCAGATCGTCGACGTAGCGGCGCACCTGGGAGGACGGGATGGTGGTCGCGGTGTCGATCAGGTCGTGGAGGCGGGCCATGGCTTCAGCCTACGGGTATCGGCGATCTACGGTAGCGTCGCCGCTCGCGTGGATATGACGGTCAACTGTTGTCGGCCAGCGTGGCCCGCAACTGCCCGGCGGCCGCCGTCAGTGTGGTTCCGTCCGCGCCTACGGTGTCAGCCAGACTGATGAACCGCTCCAACGCGTGGGCTGCCTGCGTCCACCTTTCGGCGCTCGCGTGGCGCTCAGCGGTGTCGAGTTGGGCGGTCAGCCGAGCCTGCTCCGCCGTGGTCAACGACCCCGCCGACACCAACTCGTCGAGCTCCGCGTGGAGCGTCTGGAAGGTCGGTGGTGCAGGCTCCGGCTCCTCGGCAGGCACGAGCCACAGGCTGCGGAACTCTGTGGAGTCCTTCTCATTGGCGATGCCGTCACCCCAGCGGTACCAGCCTGCACGTCCCGCGCCGTCGTTCTCGTTGAGCACCACACTCACCGAGATCAAACCGTCCTCGGACCGGGCAGGCGCCAGGTACTCCCACGGGAGGGCCACCTCATAGGTCGTGGTGGCGGTGGTCTCGTCTCGGGCCACGGCGAGGTCGATCCCGCTCAGGTCGGCATCGTTGTGGTCGGCCGCCAGCCAGCGGAACACCTCCGGGCCGGTGTCGGTGAGCGCGAAGCCGAGTTCGGACCACCCGGTGGTGTTCGGTTCGCCCGGCGCCCCGGCACCGACGGCCAGCTGGAGTGAGTCGCCGCTCCAGATGGCGTCATCGTGCGCCGGTTGATGGTGGACATCGTCGTCAATCTCGGCGGTGAGGTACAGCGAGTCCTCGTCCCAGGTGAACCACAGTCGGCCGCCCAGATCCTCCGCGCCCGTCCAGTCGGTCGAAGGCGGAACACCGTCGGTGCCCAGCTCGATCGCGGGCGTTGCGCCGACGGCCGCGTCCATGGCGCCGTCGACGGTGAGCGCGTGGGACTGCGCGTGTGTCAGTGCGCCGACAGGGTAGACCGGGCCGTGGGTGCTGATGCGGTATCCGTCCGCGGTCTCCACTGTGGCGCTCCACGTGGTGCCGTCGGTCAGCGCTGACAGATCCACCTCTTCGATCACCCGTTCACCAGGGGTGAGGGCACCACCTTCCAAGAATGCTCCGGACTCGCCCGTGCCCTCGATCTGCCAGGTGACGTTCGCGAGGGAGGCTTCTTGAGTCGATCGGTTCCCCACGCTCAATCGCAGCACGCTCAGTCCATCCTCGGCGATCGCATGCGATCCCTCGATGCCCAGTGGCTCTGCCACGTCCAGCGGCGCGGCGAGGATCCCGACGTCCTGCCCACCGACTCGCAACGTTGCGAGCACATCACGCTGCCCGACGACGTCCCTTGCGGGAGCTGTGACCGGAACGGACGCGGAGTCACCAGCCGGCACCGATGCGGAGTAGGTCGTGCCCTCGATCACGAGATCCACCTGGGTGGGCGCAGCACCATCGGTGTTGTCCACTACCCACTCGCCGGCGGTCGGGGAGCCGATGAAGCCTTGCTCGAAGGTGAGGGTGTGGGCGTCGGAGAGTGTGACGGCTCCGGTGTCCCCGCTGAGATAGACCGGGTCTCGGGTGACCGACAGGGTGACCTCACCGGAGGCATCGGGGGTGAGTACCTGCTCGCGGCCCATCATCGTGGTGACCGTCACCGGACCGCTTGCGGCCACTGCGATCGTTCTCGGCGTGAGAGACCACACCACCTGCGTGCGGTCTGCTCCGCTGCCTGCATCGAACGTGACCACGTTCGTGTTCGTTCCGAGTTTCTCGTGGCCGGTCTGCTCGAGTCCATTCACCTGCCGCATGTACACCGCGCTCGCAACGTAGGCGGGCTTCGGTACGTAGGAGCCTTCCGGTGCGCCGACGAACTCGACCAGTCCGAACCCGTCCTCGACGTCGGACGCGTCGTTCCCCTTCTCCATGAGGTTGTAGATGACGTGGTGGTCGATATCGGCCGCCGCCGCGAGCGCTTGCGCGCGAACGGTCACGCTGGCCTGAATCTCGGGAGTGACCGCATTGCCGGCATCACCGGTGGGCCATCCTTGTTCGGAGATGTTCAGCGGAAGCACCGGGCCGTAGGAGTCCATCAGATCGCGCAGTGCAGCAATGGATCCCATGGCGTCTTCCGGGCCGCGTGGGTAGACGTAGGGATGGATGGACACTTCATCCATGTAGTTCAGGGCGCCGAGCGCGAAGAGATCGTCGAACCAGTCGAGCGGTACGTGAACGGTGGCCGCGCCGATCACCACGGCGTCCGGGTTCTCGGCCTTGATCGCCGTGTAGGTGGCTTCGAGGAGAGCGAAGTAGGTGTCCGCACGGGAGTCTGCCGGGCCTGGGCGCCCGAATCCACCGTTCCATTCGTTCCACACCTCGAAGGTGACGCGATCGACGCCGAAGTCGCGGACCGCTTGCGCTGAGTACTCGGCGAAGGCGGCGATCCCCTCCGGGGTGGTCGGTGGCAGGGCAGACTCGTAGTTCCCGTTGCCAAACCCGAGGATCATCTGCAGATCGGTGCCCTGTTGTTCGAGCACGGGCGCATAGGACTCGACGACGCCGGGCCACTCGATCACCCCGGGCTGGACCTCGGAATCAACCCACAACACGCTGTCGCGCACCATGCCGTATCCGGCCGTGGTGATCAGCGGTGCGATCTCGGTGTCCCAGCCGGCGGAGAAGTGAGTGGCGATCCCGTACTGATCTGATCGCTGGCCGACCCACGGGTCGAGGATGCCCACGGTGGTTCGGTTCTCGACGGTCGAGCCATCACCGGTGGTCCCGGTCAGCTCGACGTCGTACCAGCCCGGCTCATCGAGGTCCAGCGTGATCGTGCCCTGCAGAGCCGCAGCTGTTCCGGAACCGGTGTCGACGACGTTGCCACCGAAGTCCCGCACGATCCACGCGATGTCCTCCGCTTCGGACACGTAGTCGAAGGCGACGATGTCGCCCGTGGTGAACACATTCCCCAGAGTGGTCGGTTCGATCGCGATGTCGGGCAGTGTCACCTCAAGGGCTGCGGCATCCAGCTCAAAGGACGCCGGATGGTCGCGATCGAGGATCTGGTAGCCGAGGACGAGGATCCGCACCTCTTCGAGCAGACCGTGGAATACGCCGTCGTCGGCGCCGCCGAAGTGCAGGTAGGAGTCTCCCGCGGTGAAGTCATCGATCACCACTTCGCGCCAGCTCCCGTCGGCGGTCAGCGACACCCGTTGCTGATGCCATTGGTTCGAGGTGTCCTTGAATCGGATCAGGACGGCGTTCAGATCGTCTGTGCGGATCTGGGCCCGGAATCGTTCGGCGTCCACGGCAAAGCCGCCGCGGCTCAGGCGGTAGGTCCCGTACGGGTCGGAAATCTGCGTCTCGACACGCAACGCGCCGGACCCGGCAGCGGCATCGGTCGTCACAGACTCGACGGAGCCGACGGCAGTGGTGGAGCCACGGCCCCACCACTGGTCCAGGCTGCCGGATTCGAACTCCCCGAGGACATGCGGCACGCCGATCGGCTCGGGAGATGCGTCGTTCACTGTGACGGATACAGCGTCGAGCCATGCCACCACACTCTGGCTCGGATCGATGGCGTCGGTACCGACCACGATCACGGATACTGCCGTGAGTGGAGCGTGCCACGCGCCGTCGTTCGCGCCACCAAAGTGCAGGTAGTCGGCTCCGGAGGTGAATGAACCGATCTCGAACTCGTGCCACGCGTTGTCTGCGGGCAGATCGAGACGCTGTTGGTGCCACTGCCCGGTGGCGTCCTGGACGCGGAACCGCAGTGCCGTCAGGTGCTCGGACCGTGCTGCCAGCGATACCGCCGTCGCGTCGAGGTTCAGGCCGCTGCGCACGCCGGTCAGCCACCCGCCGTTGCTGACATCGACGTCGTACCGCAGGCCCATGGTGCCGGAGGGCGCATCTGTCACTGCGGGGGTGATGGCCCCCTCAGCGCCCTGAGACGGGCTCGCAGTCCAGGCGTCCAGCCCTTCAAAGTCCCCGACGACGACCTCCCCGTCCGCGGTGGTCACAGTCACCGCATCGATCTGGACCACGGCGGCAGTGGTGGCGTCGAGTACCCCGGAGTTCTCGACGATCACGGCGACGGCCGTCAGTGCGCCATGCCAGACGCCGTCGTTGGCCCCACCGAAATGCAGATAACCGTCACCCGAGGTGAAATCGGTGACGGAGATCTCCTGCCACGTCGCACCGGCTCCGGTGGCGATGGACTGCTGATGCCACTGTCCGGTGGAGTCCTTGCCGCGCACGATGATGTGTTCGAGGTGCTCGGAACGCAGGCCGAACGTCAGTGCCGTGGCGTCGAGCGCGAGGTCCGCTCGGGTGGTGGTGACCCATCCACCCGCGGCGAGATCTGCGTCGATCTGCAGGGCACCAGATCCAGCGACCGCATCCGTCAGCACGGGGGCCATCGAGCCCACTGCACCGTGCGACTGCGACTGCGACCATCCCTGGAGTGCCTCGAAGTCCCCGACGACCACTGGGTTCTCATCGGCAGTTGCCGGTGGAGCAGGAGCCAGCAACGCCAGACCGAGCGCCAGCACCAGAACGAGGGCGGCCGGTAGGTGGCGATTGCTCGGTCGTGGGCGAGGGTGCGCGGCTGCGCGCGGGTGCCGGTAGGGCATGGTCTCCATGGCGAGGCTCCTCGTTGAGCGGGTCCACCGGTTCGCCGGTGGTCAGGAAGGATGATGCGGCGCGATCGCAAAGTGATCGCGAAGCGCAACTGCTTGCGCAACGGACTCAGAATGTCGGTAGAAGAGCCCTCGTGTCAAGAAGGCGTGCGCCGATTGGTGGTGCGCAAGCATTGCCATCGCGGCGATGTGATGGGCTGCTGCGTGCCGTGCACTGCGGTAACGTGAGGTTATGTCTCCCGCATCCCAGGTGACCCTGAGCGACGTGGCCTCGGTCGCCGGGGTCTCCCTTTCCACGGCGTCGCGCGCACTCCGCGGCGAGGGCCGTATCGCACAGGCGACCCGCGACCGGATTGTCGACGCGGCGCGTCGGCTGGATTTCCAGCCCAACATGCTGGCGCAGTCGTTCGCGAGCGGCCGATCTCGTACCGTCGGGATCCTCAGCCAGCGCGCTGTCGGCACCTTCTCGGCGCCGATCATCATCGGGGCGGTCCGGGAGCTCGGGCAGTCGGACAATGCCACGTTGCTCTACGATGCGGACTTCAGCCTGCAGACGCTCACGTCGAACATTCGTAAGCTGCAGTCCCGCCGGATCGACGCCTTGCTGATGGTCGGCGACACACCGGACCGAGCCTTGCCGTCGGTGACGGATGCCTTCCCGGTCCCGGTCGCGTATGCGTTTCTCGGCACGACCGATCCCGATGATGCTGTGTTTCTGCCGGACTATGTGCAGGCTGGACGACTGGCAGGCGAGCATCTGCTGGAGATCGGTCGCACGCGGATCGCGCACATCTCGGCCGCACCGACGGAGGCCACCGTGCGGTTGCGTGAGCAAGGCGTCCGGGAGTCGTTGCAGGACGCGGATCTCGACCTGGTCGCGTCGCTGACCGAGGGAGGGACCTGGTCGCGACAGTGGGGAGTGCTGGCCGCCGAGCGACTGCTGGCCAGTGGCGTGGACGTGGACGCCATCTTCTGCGGGAATGACCAGATCGCGTTCGGTGCGATCGAGACACTACGGGCGCGCGGTCTGCGGGTCCCGGACGACGTCGCGATCGTCGGCATGGACAACTGGCCCGGTGTGATGCCTCATCAGGACGTCAATGGACTCACGACGGTGGACCCGCGGCTGACCGAGCTTGGTGCCGCTGCGGCGGCCTATCTCACCGGTGGGCAGAGCGCCACGGGGGCGCAGGTGCAGCCGTGCTCCCTCATCATCGGCCAGTCGACCGTGCCTCCAGTCGCGGCGTAGGCGACTCACCATTCGCCGTAACTACCATCACGGCGTTGCCAGATCGGTAGGGGAGTGTGTTCGGGTGCCGCGGCAGCCGCGCGGACCGCGGCCTCGTCGACCTCGACACCGAGTCCTGGTGCGAGCGGACGGCGTAAAGTGCCCTCGTGCACGTCGAACGCGCTGTGATCGACGAACCGGAGCAGCGGATTCCGACCGGGCTCGTGCAACTCCAACGGACACTCCTGCACCATCACCTCTGGAACAGCGAAACCCACCTGGACGCACGCTGCGAACGCGAGCGGACCGGTGGCACAGTGCGGTGCGAGCGCGACGTCATGGATCGAGGCGAGGGTCGCGATCCGCATGGCCTCGGAGATTCCGAAGCAATGGGAGAGATCGGGCTGGAGCACGGCGATACCCGACTCGATGCGCTGGGCGACCTCCCACCGGTCATAGAGCCGTTCACCGGTAGCAATCGGCACCGTGGTGGCTGCGCAGAGTGCGCCGAGCCGGTGCTGGTACTGGGGGGCTACCGGTTCCTCGACGAAGGCGAGTTGTAGCCCCTCGAGTTCGGCTAGCAGGCCGCGCGAACCCGGCAACGAGAGACGACCGTGGAAGTCCACGGCGAGGAGCCGATCCGGGCCCACGCTCTCGTGCACCGCGGTGATCCGGTCCATCGTGTGCCGGATCCTCTCGGATGTCTCGGCGAACTCTCGCGGACCGTCCGGTGCTGTTTTGACCATGCGGTAGCCCGCCTCGGTCAGCTCGGTGGCCCGATCCCGGAGGGCAGAGATGTCCGAGCCGTGGCACGGGGCATAGAGCGGCAGTACGTCTCGTACCGGGCCTCCGAGGAGCTCGTGCACGGGGACTCCGAGCGCCTTCCCCGTCAGGTCCCACAGCGCCTGGTCGATTCCAGCGACGGCGGAGCCCAGTATCGGGCCACCGCGGTAGAAGCCTGATTTGTACATCCGCTGCCAGAGGCGCTCGATCTCGACGGGGGCGCCGATGAGGAGGTCGCGTAGCTGTGCGACGGCAGCGACGACTGTGTCCGCTCGGGCCTCGAGCACGGGTTCGCCCCAGCCGACCAGACCGTCGTCGGTGCTGACCTTGACGAAGGCGCACCGAGAGGAGACCACGAAGGTCTCCACGTCGACGATCCGCCGGCGACTCATGCTCACTGCTGTACCGCCTGACTGAGTTGTTCCGGACCGCAGTGTTCATGACCGAGGGCGTACCTCGCACGGAAGCCGAACAGCGATTCGGCGGGATCGAGATCCAGTGGAACGCTGGTGCCCGGGAATGGTCGTGCTCGGCTCACCTGCGGCCAGTGCTTGTCCAGCAGGTCCTCGGTGGGGATCGGCACGTACGTGCTCGGAGCCGCCACGTAGACCACATGCGCTCCGCAAAGGCGTGGCTGCAGTGCTTCGATCGCAGCACGTCCCGCGTCGCGCGTCTCCAGGTAGGACCATAGGTCAGGGGCTCCTGATGCCGGATCGGCCGCCATGGGGCGTGTCATCTCTTCGAGCCTGCTGTCCAGTTCGGGCACGTCACCGAGCCCGCCTACCAGTGGGTACCGCAGGGCGACGACGTCGAAGCCGTATCGCCGTTGTAGCGCTCGCGCCGTGCTCTCGTCGACCCACTTCGACATCGAGTACGGATCGGCTGCGTAGGTCACGGCATCAGCGTCCAGTGGCAGATACTCGGGCGCAGCCCCCGGTACCGGGGTGAATCTCAAGCCGAGCGCGTTGACACTGCTGGCCAGGCTGATCCGGCGCACCCCGGCGGCGCCGGCGGCGTCGAGCACTGTGAACGTGGCCGAGGTATTGCCGACGAAGACCTGCTCCGGTGTGCCCAGACTGGGTGAGGCCAGAGCGGCCAGATGGATGACGGCGTCCACCTGGTCGAGCGCATCCTCGACCGTCCGGCGGTCCGATGCGCTGCCGACGACCACCCGGTCTGCGGTCAGATCTCCAGGATCGCTCAGCACCAGGGCGGTGGTCGCCACGGCCGTGTCGCGCAGATTCCACAGCACACTGCGGCCGATCATCCCCGCAGCTCCGGTGACCAGGATGCGTTCGACGCCCGGAATGCTCATCCTTTCAACGCCCCCGCCTGGCCCGCCCCGCGAAGGAACTGCTTCTGGAATACCAGGAACAGCCCCACCGGGACGATCACCGAGATGAACATGCCGGCCATCATCAGCGAGGTCTCGGCGGTTTCCTGCAGGCGCGGCAGCGCTACAGAGAGGGGTTGTTTCGTCGGGTCCGGCAGGGCCAGCAACGGCCACAGGAAGTCCTTCCACGCGGTGATGACGGTCAGCAGGGAGAGCACTCCGAGGATCGGTTTCGACAGAGGCAGCACGATGGCCACGAACACCCTCAGATGGCCGGCGCCATCGATCCGTGCGGCCTCGAACAGCTCACGTGGCAGTGAGGTGAAGAAGCGTTGTGCCAGCAGGACGTTGAAGGCGTTCGCAGCTGAGGGCAGCCACACGGCCCAGAAGGTGTTCAGCAGGTTCACCCCGAGCACAGGCAGATCGAGGATGGTGAGGTACAGCGGTACGAGCGAGATCACTGCGGGGATGAACAACGTGGCGAGGACGGCGGCCGAGATGATGGGCCCGTATCGAGGACGCAGGATCGCTAGGGCGTACCCGCCCGTGGTGGCGACCAGAATCCCGAAGAACCACGACCCAGCGGCCACCAGCACGGTGTTTCCCAGGTAGCGGGAGATCTCCACCCGGATCCACGCGTCGGCCAGGTTGTGCCATTGCACGCCACTGGGCCACCACTGCAACGGGGCAGCCAGGATGTCTTGGGAGGTGGATATCGCGGACTTCAGCAGCCACAGGAGGGGGCCGGCCGCCGAGATCAGGAGGCCGGCGATCACCACCACGTTCAGGATCAGGATCACAGTGCGCACACGAGGATCACGGCGGTCGTTGACGGAAAGGATGGTGCGCTCGGAGGCGCGGTCCTGCTTGCTCTCCTTCCGCCGGAGTTGACGTCGCGTTGAGGTCGAGGTCATGTGGTGCTCCATCTGCGGGTGGCGCCGAGATACAGCGCAGAGAGAAGACCGAGCGCGATGGCGAGCAACAGCGAGAGTGCGGTGGCCTTGCCGTAGTCGCCTTGAACGAACGCGTAGCGATAGACCAGCATCAGGATGGTCACCGAACGATTCGCGGGCCCCCCGCCGGTCATGATGTACGGCTCGGTGAAGAGCTGGAAGACGCCGATGAGCTGGAGGAGCAGCATGATCAGCATGACCGGCCGCATCTGCGGCAGAGTCACGTGCCACAGGCGTCGGAGCGGGTGGGCTCCGTCTACCTCGGCCGCCTCGTAGAGCTCGGTGTTGATCGACATCAGCGCTGCGAGGTAGATGACCGTGGCGGTCCCGAAGTTCGCCCAGGTGAGTTGCACGACGATGGCCGGGATGACCATTGCCGCGTCATTCAGCCAGGCGAATGGCCCGGCGCCGACCCAGGCTGCAATTGTGTTGAACAGACCGCTCTCGCCGGGTGCATAGAAGAGCTTCCACAGCAATACTGCGACGACCGGCGGAATGATCACCGGCAGATACACCAGTGCTGATGCGAGGGCCCTGCTTCGGCGGAGTTCTCCGATCACCACGGCCATCAGGATCGGCACCGGGAAGCCGATCAGCACCGATAGCCCGACATACTGCACCGTGTTCCACACCGCAGTGCTGAGTAAGGGATCCGCCAGTACCCTCTGGAGGTTCTCCGCACCCACCCAGGTGGGCGGTGAGATCAGGTTGGTCCGTTGGAAGGTCATCACCAACGCTCGGAGGATGGGCCACCAGGAGAAGACCCCGAAGCAGACCAGAAGGGGCACGAGGAAGAGGAGTGTGGTGAAGCGGCCGGACCGTAGCCACTGGGCGGCTGCGAGGGCCGGGCGCTGGTGCGTCCGTGAGGTCCTGACTTTCGTGGATCTGCGGTCGGGTGCGTGCTTGTCGCGATGGCGACGCTGGGTTGCGACGATCATCTGATCTGTCCAGGTGCGTGGATCAGCCCGCGGCGATCAGGTCGTTGATCTGGGTCTGAGCCTGCTCGAGCAAGGCGGCGATGTCCGCGTCCTCCTCGGTCAGGACGGACTGTACGACCGGGTCGAGTGCGGCGTACAGGTCCTGGCCCTTCACCGGAGGTTCGGGGACCAGAGTGATCTGGGGGACGTTGTCGACGTACGGCGCGACGTTCTCCGCCGGTACGTTCACGTACGGCGCGATCCACTCACCGTAGGGCGCCATGACCTCCTCCGAGAGGATGGGCATGAGCGGGGGCGAAACGCTCAGGCCGTCCTCCGCGCGGGCAGAGGCCCACGACTCGGCCTGCTCCTGATCGGTGTACTGCGAGAAGTAGTACCAGTCCATCCACTGCACACCGGCCGCGGTCTCGCCCTCGGATGCTGTTGCGGTCACGATGCTGATCGCTCCGCCACCAAGGTTGCCGACGGCACCCGGCTGCTGCGGGAGTACGGTCACGCCGTAGTCGTCGACGTCCATCCCACGGTTGGCCACGACGTCGTTGATGATGTCGGCACCGTCCACGATCATGCCGACCTGTCCCGAAGCCAGGGCGTTGCGCGAGTCGTCCAGGCTCACGAGGAAGTTCGCGCCCATCGAATCGTCTTCCCAGCGAAGGGTGCGGTAGAACTCCAACGCCTCGGCGGTGGCCCCGTTGTCGGCGAACGTCGCACGGGCGTCGGTGCCGGTTCCCTCCTGGACCACATCGCCGAAAGCGTAGGAGAGAGTGGTCAGTACCCAGCCGCCGGTACTGGTCATGGTCATCGGGACGAACCCGGCGGCGTCGGTGTTCGCCGTGATCTGTGCAGCGGCGGACCTGACCTCGTCCCAGGTGGCCGGAGGCTGGTCGGGGTCCAGCCCGGCGTCAGCGAACACGGCCCGGTTGTACACCAAGCCCATCGAGTATGCGGAGTACGGGACGCCGTAGACGTTCCCATCCGGGCCGGTGACCTGGTCCATCACCGACTCGTTGATGGAGGAGAGGACCTCGCTCGCCGCGACATGGTCAGTCACGTCGGCGACCTGCTCGCGCTCGATCAAGGTCTGGATCTCTGTGAACGGGATCGCCAGCACGGTCGGCGCGGTGCCCCCGGCGAGGAGCGCATTGAACGTCTCCACGTCGAACTTCGTCTCTACAGCCTCGACTGTGATGTCCGGGTGAGCCTCGTTGAAGGCTTCCACCTGCTCGAGCATCGCGTCCCGGCTGGCCTCGTTCTCGGTCGGCGGAAGGCCGCCGACGGTGATCGTCACATGCTCGTCCGAGCCAGCGGGATCTGCGGAATCGCCCGCAGAGCAGGCGGTCAGCAGAAGCCCGGTGGTCAATGCCGCAGCGATCGCTGCTGCAGCCCTGGGTGTCGTCGTCATCGTCAAACCCTTCGAGAGTTGTGCGCAAGCACTTGCGCATTGGATCGAGAATCTCACGTTGTGCGTTGCTATGTCAATGCGATCAACGTCCGGGCGCGATGCGCAACTAATCCCATCAGCGATGGCACGAGCTCGGTGTGGGCGCAGCGGCCGATGCGATCGTCAGTCGTCAACCGTCCCGGTGGTGGAGGGCGTGCGGTGTTCCCGGATCTGCAGGGACGGTAGCGCCTTCGGACCGGACGGCATCGCGCACAGCGTCAACGGAGACCGACGACGGATCGGCTTTCGAGACGAGACTGGCGTAAGCGCCGGCAGCTTGCCCCATACCCATACAGCTTGCTTGGACGCGGAAAGCGGAGTTCGCTTCGCGGTCTCCGCAGATCGACCGTCCCGCCACCACGACCCGGCGGCTGCCGACCGGCAACAGCGCGCCCAGCGGGATTGTCGGCACGACTCCGAACGCCAGTGATCGGCAATCAACTCCGTCACCATCGGGACGATGGATGTCGATTGGGAAGAAGCTGTAGCTGATCGCGTCCTCCCAGAGCCGGCCGTTGATGTAGTCGGCTCCGGTGATCCGCTCCTGTCCGACGATCGTTGTGGTCTCGCGGATGCCTGTCTCCAAGGCAGCCCACTCGATCGAGACGTCTTCGAGCCCCGGCTGGGCTCTCAGAAAGGTCAGAATCCGGACGAGCGTGCGCCGACCCGCCACCTCGGCTGCGGTGCGCTCTGCGCTGGTCTGAGCCCTGATCCCGGTGACGTGAATGGCGTTCTGTCCCCGGTTGCGCAGGAAGCCGCGAAGCGGCGCGCGTGCGGTGTTGAAGTCCCGAGGGTCCAGCCGATGCTCGGCGACTGCCTCGTCATAGGCCAGGTCGAGTGCGTCGAGATCGAGATCGTCGAAGTGATAGCCGCCCAGGCGCACCATGAGAGTCCCCGGCTGCAGATCCGAGCTCTCCTGGCGAGGGAGGCCGAGCTGGCCCACGACGTTTGCATCACCCGTGGCGTCGACGACTGTGCGGGCATGCACAGTGCGCAGCCCTTCCTTGCTGCAGACCGTGACGCGCACACCGTCCTCGTCCTCCTGCACTCCGGCGAGCATCGCATGCAGAAGCAGCTCGACCCCGGCCTCGATCACCATCTCATCGAGCACGGCGGCGTAGATGACCGGCACCACCCGCACAGACAGCTCCCAGTGCGGCCGCTGCCACTGCGTGAAGTCCGGTAGTTGCGCACCAGCACGTTCGACCGCTCGGCTCACCGCGTCCCAGCCGATGCCGGTGATGATCTGCTCACCCCAGGCGTGGAACAGGCCCGGCATGTAGACCCCCGCGACGGTCGTGGTCCCACCCAGCGCCCCGTTCTTCTCGACCAGCAACGTCCGTGCGCCCATCCGCGCAGCCTGCACCGCAGCCGGATAGCCCGCCGGCCCGCCCCCGACGACCACGACGTCGTACTGGTCACCATCCCGGAGCTTTCCCATCATGTGTCCCTACTTCCTTGCCGTTGGACGGAGCAGTCCTCGCGTGGTTTGCCGGGAGAGCGCCGCGGACGCCGTCGGAGCGGCAACGGCGGTGGAACCGGCGTGATCGCTGTGTTTGCGGGGCAGGACGCTTGGTGATCGTCGTCAGGGTGCCAGCAGCGCGCCGTCGGGGCTGCGGACGCCAAGTGCCCACCTGTCGTGACTCGAATCTGTGGGCGGGAAGCGCGCCGCTAGCTCCTCGTCGAGATCGATGCCCCAGCCCGGGGTCTCGTGAGGTGCGAGGTGGCCTCGGGTGGGTGTGAGAGTGCCGGGGAACACGTCGTGCACGGCCTGCGGGTAGACGTAGCACTCGAGGATCCCGAACGCAGGGCTGGTGACGTCGAGTGCGACGTTCGCAGCCACACCAACGGGTGACACGTCGGGCGGCGAGTGCCATGCGGTCCGGATGCTGTGCAACTCGGCAAGCGCGACCAGCTTGCGCGCCTGACTCAACCCTCCGATCGCGCTGATGTGGCACCGCAGGTAGTCGACCGAGAGCGTGGTGACCAGGCGTGCGGCCTCGGTCAGGGACGTGCACAGCTCGCCTGCGGCGATCGGGATCGGGGCGGCCGTGCGTACTTCGTCCAGCCGTCCGAAGTGCTCGGGCGCGAGGACATCCTCCAGGTAGAGGAGGTGGTACGGCTCGAGGCGCCGGGCGAGCAGAATGGCCTCCTTCGGGTCGAGTCGCGAGTGCGCATCATGCAGAAGCTGTACCTGGTCGCCGAGAGTGTCCCGGGCCTGTTCGAAGAGCCGGGGGGTCGCATCGAGATACTGCCGGACATCCCAGCCGTCCGGATTGGGTGCATCTGGATAGCCGCCACCGACTCCTGGGTAGCCGTAGGATCCGAGCCCTGGCTGCGCTGACTGCAGTCGCACGTGCTGCCAGCCAGCAGTGATGATCTCGGCCGCACGTTCAAGCGTCTCCTCCACGGTGGCGCCTGAGGCGTGCGTGTAGGTCGGCACCTGGGCGCGGACTCGACCTCCGAGGAGGGCATACACCGGCACGCCGAGTGACTTGCCGAGCAGGTCCCACAGCGCCATGTCGACGCCCGAGAGCGCGTTGTTGCTGATCGGGCCCCCACGCCAATAGGGGCCGTACTGGATCGCGCGGCTGATGTCTTCGATGTCACCCGGATGGCGGCCGACGACCAGCCGGCTCACGTGTTCCTCGACGGTCGTCACTACCGAGCGCCATCGTTGGGTGAAGGTCGCACACCCGAGCCCGTATAGCCCTGGTTCGTTCGTGTCCACGCGCACGACCACGAGTGGCGTGCCTCCTGGAGCCGTGACGATAGCCCGCACCGCAGTGATTCGCAGCCCATCGCGGGCTGGCCACGGTGGCAGTGCTGTCGCGAAGGCAGGCTCGGGTGGACTAACGATCATGTCTCCCCCATGGTCGTCACGTGGACGTGAGTCCCCAGGTGCTCTCCTCGGTAAAGCAAGCGCTTGCGCAGCATGGCAATCATTCAAGCCCAATGGCCTGGTGCTGTCAATGAGTAACCTCGCGCAATAGGTTGCTCATTGAGGCCGGTCGATGCCTGAGGTACTCAACACTGCGCTGTTTCGGCGGCACCTCACGGCGTGTTGCGTACTGTGCAACGGATCGGGCACAGTCGTGCAATGTCCTCGACCGCTGCCGTGCCACGCGAGCCCTCTGGTCGTACTGGGGTGCGCGCGCTTGCGCGTGGATTGGCCGTTCTCGATGCCGTCGGCGCAGCGGATGACGGCATCGGCGTGACGGAGGTCTCCCGCGCCGTCGGGATCGACAAGGCGACCGGCTCTCGATTGCTCGCCACCCTGCGTGATGCCGGGTATGTCCGGCAGCGCGAGGATCGGAGGTTCGAGCTCGGTTCCCGGGCTGGCTGGCTCGCCCAGCGGTATGTCAGAAGGGTCGACGAACTCTGCCAAGTGGCCGGTCCGCATCTGGCGAAGCTCCGGGATGAGACCCAGGAGACCGTGCACCTCGCGATTCAGGAGAACACCGACGTGGTCTACCTCGCCCAGGAGGTGCCCGAACGCAGCGTTCGAGTGCACTCGGCGATCGGGACCCGACTTCCGATGTATCGAACCGCGATGGGCCGGGCCATCATCGCCGAGCTTCCGGAGCCTGAACGAGAACGGTTGATCGGCGCGCTCCTGCGCGAAGCCGATCGCAGCGGCGATGAGATCGACCCGGCGGTGATCGAGGCCGATGTGGAATCCGCTCGGCGACGGGGGTGGGCAGCCATTGATCGGCACGACGACGTGACCCGGCTCGCGGCTGCCATTGGTGGCCCGGAGGGCGCTGTTGTCGGGGCGATCGCCTTGAGTGGTCCGAGCTACCGGATGGAGGATCGGATCACTGAACGCGCGGCTCAGGTCCGTTCCTGTGCGCGCAGGATCGCAGCCTCCCTCGTCGAGCGAGCGAGCGCGGTCTGAGGCGCACGTCACCTGTCACAGCGACATGCCGCCGTCGACGACGATCTGTTGGCCGGTGATGTAGGCGCTCGATTCCGAGCACAACAGCAGCGTCGCGGCCACACAGTCCTCGGGCGTGCCGAGGCGGCCCGCAGGGATCTGCGCGATGACGTCGCGTTGGTAGTCGGGATCGGCCAGGGCGTGCTCGTTGCGAGGTGTGGCGATAGTTCCCGGAACGACCGTATTCACGGTGACGCCTGCGGACGCAACCTCGCGAGCCAAGCCCGAGACAAGGGTCTGCTGCGCAGCCTTCGTGGCTGCGTAGGCGAGCATTGCCGCATGAGGGCGGTGCTGCTGGATGCTCCCCATCAGCACCACCCGGCCGTATCCCCGCGTGACCATCGGACGAAGCGCACCTCGCACCAGTGCGTAGCTCTCGATCAGGTTGGCTCGGACCTGGCGCTCGACTTCAGCGTCTGTTGTGGCCGACCAGTCGGTGCGGATCTGCACGGACGCACAGTGCACGAGGATCTCGACCGGGCCCGCCGCGCGGGCGAGTGCGTCGCCTGAACCTGTCTGCGTGAGGTCATGAGTGAGGTCACCGATCAGGTCTTCATTCAGTCCATGCCGCAGGACTGTGGCGCCTCTCTCTTCGAGCGTTCGCGCCACTGCCAGCCCGATCCCGCTGCTCGCACCGGTGACCAAGGCGGTCCGTCCGGCGATACCAGCGGTGAGGTAGGTGTCCATCGCCGTCAGAGTCGTCCGTGCCGTCGATACACGGCCACCGGATCCTCGCCGGAGCGGAACTCCGCGCGACTGATTTTCTCCTGAGCGATCAGGGCCTCGGTGCGCTCGAGCACGTCCACCACAACGGTTCGCGGGATGACCACGACGCCGTCGACGTCTCCCATGATGAAGTCCCCTGGAGAGACCGACACGGTGGCAGTGATCGCCCCGCGCAGCGCCACCGTTCGTTGCCAGTCGTAGTAGCTCCAGCGTCCTACGGCCTCGACGGGGGTGAGGTAGCGACAGAAGACCGGAAAGTCGCGGTCGAGCAGGAACCTGGTGTCCCGAGAGCCGCCGTCTACGACCGCGCCGATCACGCCACATGCTTCGCCGACAGTGGCGTTCATCTCGCCGTAGTGGGCGGCTTGGGTGTCCGCGCTGCAGTCCCGGACGTCGATGACTGGTACTCCGGCGGCTCGCATGGCGGTGAACAGCTCGATCCGGCGCGCGCGTAGGTTCTCATCCCCTGTGGGGTCCGGGATCCCCTTGACCGTGAACGCCGGTCCGGCCAGAACCCAGTGCTGCGCGACGGGTTTGACGTCGGTGGCCAATGCCTGGTGCGGGTATCCGAGCTCGTCGAGCACGTCGTACACGGCCCCCGAGTAGGTAGCTCGGTACCGGGTGATGAGGTCAGCGACGGGGACGCCGTACTCGTACGGGCGTGGTGTAGGTGGGGACGTGGACATCAACGCTCCTTGCCGGTCGATCATCTGTTGCGTAGAGTGATACGCGGTGTTGCGACGAACAGTACAGCACACTCGAGGCGAAGAGGATGCGAGCGATGAAGATCGTCGATGTACGGGCCCGCACGGTGGCGGTGCCCACGACTGGCATGCTGCGACACAGCAGCGGTGTCCACCCGGGCTATCTGATGCGCACCATCATCGAAGTGATCACCGATGAGGGAATCGTCGGCCTCGGTGAGGTCGGGGGTGGCGACCAGCGTGGAGCGATCGAGAAGCTCAAGCCCCGGGTGATCGGACGGGACCCGTTCCACCTGGAGATGATCAAGACAGCCGTCTTGCGTTCGGTGTACTACCTCTCGAACGCGCGGCTCTACGCCGCGCTCGAGATCGCTTGCCTGGATATCCAGGGCAAGGCGCTCGGCAGGCCGGTCAGCGATCTGCTCGGCGGACGAGTGCGCGACGAACTCCCGTTCATCGCCTACGTGTTCTGGCGCTACGACCGCCCGCAGGGGGGCGACGACACCCGGGCGGAGGATCTCGCCGACGAGTGTGAACGCTTGACCGAGGAGCTGGGTGTGCGCGCGATGAAGCTCAAGGCGGGTGTGCTTGCGCCGGAGGAGGAGGTCCGGGTGCTCGAGCTATGTCGAGAGCGACTGGGGTCGGATTATCGGCTCCGGATCGATCCCAACGGTGTCTGGTCGGTCCCGACCGCGATCCGGATGGGACGGCGTCTCGAATGCCTCGACCTGGAGTACTACGAGGACCCCGCCTGGGGGCTCACCGGCAACGCCGCTGTTCGCGACCAGGTGCGGATACCGATCGCCACGAACATGTTCCCCGCGCGGTTCGACGATCTTGCACCGGCGATCCGTCTTGCCGCCGTCGATGTCGTCCTCACCGACCTCCACTACTGGGAGGGCCCTCGCGGCGTGCGAGACCTGGCTGCCATCTGCCGAACCTTCGGTCTCGGAGTGGCGATGCACTCCGGGACGGAACTCGGGATCGAGCTCGCCGCAATGCTCCATACCGGCAGCACCATCAACGAGATGATCACCGCCGGCGATGCCCACTATCACCACCTCGTCGACGACGTGATCGCCGGCGGAAAGCTGCCCTACGTCAACGGGGCGATCGCCGTCCCCACCGGTCCCGGCCTCGGTGTGGAGCTGGACCCGGAGAAGATGGACAAGTACGAGCGCTACTTCGAGCAGGTCGGTGACTACTACGCCCGATTCCATCGCGACGAGCGCCGGCCTGACTGGATGCCCACTATCGGTGGACTGTGATCGAACTGTCGTCAGGGCCGTTCGGATTCGGCCAAGTGCACCCCGTGCGGTAGGCCCGCGGCCAAGGTGCGGCCCACCGTGCATGCCTGCTCGGCTGCACGGGAGATCACCCGGACGAGGGCTTCTTTCTCCCGCTCGCTCAGTGACTCGGTGTCCAGGAGTACGTCCACCTCTGCGGAGGTGTACCGGTTCTGTTGCTCGTCCTTCTCCGTGCTCACCACGGCGCCGCCCGTGAAGTCCTCGCCAAGGCGCCGCCCGATGGGCAAGTCCGCGCTCATCATCGTGCAGGCAGCGAGGGCTAGAGCCATCAGCTCACCGGGGTTGAATACCCCATCGATCTCTCGAGGGCCGATCGCCACCTCGCCGCCGCGGTCGTTCCGGGCGACGTACTGGCGGGTGCCGGTGCGTTCGATGCGAAGTCCTGAGGTGGGCAGTTCCATTCCCCGATCATCGCACCGGTTCGGGCTGCGGATCCATGTCGTCCCGGGTGACCAGATGTCGATAATTGGAAATTGCGTCTAGTAGTTGGAACAGTGCTCTACAGTGTGATCCGAGGCTCAGTCGATCGGGTGCCGGCTGCCTGCGCTCCATCTGCGGCACGGGGCTGCCCGATCGGCGTCCGTTCCACTGCCTTGCCCAACCGTGCCGGCACGGGCCGTCGTGTCCACGAGCTGAAACGAGGACGAAGTGAAACTGCTACGCATCGGACCGGCGGGCCACGAGGTGCCGGCCGCATACGTGACGGACGAGACCTACGTGGACCTCTCGGACGTCGTCGGGGACTTCAATGAGGCCTTCTTCGCCTCCGGAGGAATTGAGCGCATTCGCGACGTCGTTGAGATGCGGACCGTGCGAGGTGACGTGCATCCCGTCCGCGGGCAACGTCTCGGACCTCCGATCGCACGACCGCACCAGATCCTGTGCATCGGTCTGAACTACAGCGACCACGCGGCCGAGACCGGACAGGATGTTCCTGCCGAACCCATCGTGTTCACCAAGTCCCCGAACACCCTCATCGGTCCGAACGATCAGGTCCGCATCCCACGGGGTGCCACCAAGACGGACTGGGAGGTGGAGCTTGGCATCGTGATCGGCCGGCGCACCAGCTACCTCGACTCGCCGGAGCAGGCGCGTGATGCCATCGCCGGGTGGGTCGTGGTCAACGATGTGAGTGAACGCGCATTCCAGATGGAACGTGGCGGGCAGTGGGCCAAGGGAAAGTCGGCCGAGACGTTCAATCCCGCCGGCCCCTGGCTGGTGACCACCGATGAGGTCGAGGACGTGCTCGCTCTCGACATGTGGCTTGACGTCAACGGGGTGCGCAGGCAGTCCGGTTCCACCGCGACGATGGTCTTCGACCCGTACACGATCGTGCACTATCTGAGCCAGTTCTTCGTGCTCGAGCCAGGGGACCTGATCAACACCGGAACGCCACCTGGTGTGGGCATGGGGTATCAGCCGCCCATCTGGCTGGCTCCTGGTGATGTCATGGAACTCGGCATCGGTGGCCTGGGTCGGCAACGCCAGGAGGTGATTGCTCCGCGGTGAGTGGCGCCGCGAAGCTACCGCTCGATGTGCCCCGTCCGCTCACGGGCGGGATGATCGCAGACAGCGATCTCCTTCCGTAGTCGCAACCAGCCCTGCCGCACCGACGCCGCAGAGAAGTGGAGTGCTCATGTCCAGGTATGTGTACCCGTTCGACCAGGGGGATAAGGATCAGAAGGATCTGCTTGGTGGCAAGGGGGCGAATCTTGCGGAGATGACGAAGATCGGTCTACCGGTGCCGCCGGGATTCACGATTACGACGCAGGCGTGCCGGGCCTACATGAAGGATGGTCATGTTCCGCCCGAGTTGCGCGTCGAGGTGACGATGGCGATCCGGGAGATCGAGGACCGGATGGGGCGCAGGCTCGGCGACTTCCATGACCCGCTGTTGGTCTCGGTGCGCTCGGGTGCGAAGTTCTCCATGCCCGGCATGATGGAGACGGTGCTCAATGTGGGGCTCAACGATGCGTCGGTGAAGGGGCTGGCGGAGTTCTCCGGTGATGAGCGTTTCGCGTGGGACTCCTACCGTCGGTTGATCCAGATGTTCGGGAGGACGGTGCTGGGGATCGATGGTGATCTGTTCGCTGAGGCGCTCGAGGAGGCCAAGCGGGCCAGCGGTGCTATTACGGATGTGGATCTGAGTGCCGCCGACCTGAAGGGACTGGTCGAGCGGTTCAAGCAGATCGTCCGCGAGCAGCGGGGGCGGGACTTTCCGCAGCATCCGCGCGAGCAGCTCGATATGGCGATCGAGGCGGTGTTCGATTCCTGGAACACCGAACGGGCGCGGTTGTACCGGCGCCGGGAGCGGATCCCGCACGATCTGGGCACCGCAGTGAACGTGGTGACGATGGTGTTCGGCAACTTGGGGGAGAGTTCGGGAACAGGTGTGTGCTTCACCCGGGATCCCTCGACGGGACACTCCGGCGTCTATGGTGACTACCTGGCGAATGCGCAGGGGGAGGACGTGGTCGCGGGGATCCGTAATACCCTGCCGCTGGCTGAGCTTGAGTCCTTGGACAAGACATCGTACGGCGAGCTGCTGCAGGCGATGCGGCGCCTGGAGACTCACTACCGGGACCTGTGTGATATCGAGTTCACCATCGAACGCGGCACGTTGTGGCTGCTGCAGACCCGGGTCGGCAAGCGCACTGCTGCGGCCGCGTTCCGGGTGGCAACCCAGCTGGTCGATGAGCATCTCATTACCATGGATGAGGCCATCGCCCGGTGCACAGGGGCGCAGCTGTCCCAGCTGTTGTTCCCGCAGTTCGACGCGACCGCGGAACGGGAGCTGCTGACCAAGGCGATGCCGGCGTCCCCGGGTGCGGCAGTGGGCGAGATCGTTTTCGACAACGCCCAAGCCCTGGAGCGTACTGGCGAGGGCGTGAGCGTGATCCTGGTGCGTCGGGAGACGAATCCGGACGATCTGCAAGGGATGATCGTGGCCAGCGGTGTGCTCACCTCCCGCGGTGGGAAGACCTCACATGCCGCCGTGGTCGCCCGGGGTATGGGTAAGTGTGCCGTGGTCGGTGCCGAGGAGATCGACGTCGATCCAGCGGCGCAGGAGATGCGAGTGGCTGGCCGGGTGCTGACGGCGGGGGAGACGATCGCCATTGACGGCTCCACGGGCGAGGTCTTCCTCGGCGACGTTCCCGTGGAGGACTCACCTGTGATGGTCTACATCGCCGCCGGGCTCGAGGCGGGTCTGGCCGCGGCCGAGGACGAAGCAACCGCAGAACTGATCCACGCCGTCGACAGGGTGATGAATCACGCCGACGCGAAACGACGCATGCAGGTGCGGGCGAACGCCGATACCGCCGAGGACGCCAGGCGGGCACGTGTGCGTGGCGCCCAGGGGATTGGACTGTGTCGAACCGAGCACCAGTTCCTGGGTGATCGACGCCGAGATATCGAGCGTGTGGTCCTGGCCGAGGCCGACGACGAGCGTGAGGCAGCGCTCGCGGAACTCCTGCCGGTGCAGCGTCAGGACTTCATCGAGCTGCTCGAAGCGATGGACGGCCTGCCGGCCACGATCCGGCTGATCGACCCGCCCCTGCACGAGTTCCTCCCGGATCTGACGGACCTTGCGGTCAAGGTCGCCCGAGCCGAAGACGAGGGCACCGTGGACGAGCGTGACGTGGCACTGCTGGCCGCCGTACGGCGAATGCACGAAGCCAATCCGATGCTCGGCCTACGTGGGGTACGGCTCGGCCTGAAGCTGCCCGGGCTGTTCGCCCTGCAGATCCGGGCCATCGCCGAAGCCACCGTGCAGCTGCGCAAATCCGGCAAGGACCCCCGCCCAGAGATCATGGTGCCGCTGGTCGGATCGGTCCGCGAACTGCACCTGGTGCGCGAGCAGGCCGAGGCGATCCTCGCCGAGGTCGGCGCAGCCCACGACATCCGGCTCGACCTACCGATCGGGTGCATGATCGAACTTCCGCGTGCCGCACTGACCGCCCATCGGATCGCGGAGGAAGCGGACTTCTTCTCCTTCGGCACCAATGACCTCACCCAGACCGCCTGGGGCTTCTCCCGCGACGACGTCGAGGGAGCCTTCTTCGCTGACTACCTGGAGAACGGCGTCCTGACCATCTCCCCGTTCGAGACCATCGACAGCGACGGAGCAGGGGCACTCGTGCTCACCGGTGTGGCCGGCGGCCGGTCCACCGTTCCAGGCCTGCATATCGGCGTCTGCGGAGAGCACGGCGGCGATCCCGAGTCGATCCACTTCTTCCACGATGCCGGCCTCGACTACGTCTCCTGCTCACCCTTCCGCGTCCCGATCGCCCGCCTCGAAGCAGGACGCGCCGCCGTCGCAGCACAAGACGCCACCGTGTGATCAGACCAGACTCAGCGCCAACGTGGATCGACCTGGAGCTTCGGCCCGGGCCCAGCCCCGGCCGGCGGTGTTCCGTCGAACGCCTTGGCCAGGCCGTCGAGTCCAATGGTCGCCTGGACCAGCGGGCGAGGGTCGACCGATCCGTCCGCATAAGCGGCGATCGTTTCGGCTAGGCCCGCCGAGGCGCCGAGGATCCCGACGGCGGTCACATCCTTCAGGACGAGCGCGCGGCTGTCGATCGAGCTGGGGCGCCCGGCCACCCCGATATAGACAACGCGCTTGCCCGGTTCCACGTGGTCGAGCGCCATCGCCGGGAGGTGGGTGGCGTTGGTAGCGTCGATGACCGCGTCCCAGGCAAGCTCGGGTAGGTCCGTCGCACTCCAGACCCCATCGAAACCGAACGATGCGGCAAACGCGAGGGACGCCGTCGTGGTTCCCAGCAGGTGTACCTCGGCTCCGGCAGACCGCGCGAACAGTGCGGCCAGCAGTCCGATCGTTCCGGGCCCGGCGATCAGCACACGATCGCCGGGTGCCAGCCCAGCAGCCTTCACGGCACGCAGCGCGTTGCCGCCAGGTTCCACCAAGGCGCCGGCGGTGTCGTCCACCGTTTCTGGAAGCAGGTGTAGCGCCGACGCCGGCACCAGGAGTTGTTCAGCGAGCGCACCGGGCCAGCCGTGCCGGACGCCGATCTCGGAGCGGGAGTCGCACACATGATGCCGCCCGGAGTTGCACCGGTAGCAGGTGCCGCAGCCCAGCATGGTGTCACCGGTGGTGCGCCGGCCCAGGAGGCCCGGGTCGACTCCGTCCCCGACGGCGCTGATGGTGCCGCACCACTCGTGGCCGAGTCGGAGTGGATAGTGGGCGAAACCGTCGGTGAGGTAGGCCATCTCGCCGGTGTAGAACTCCTGGTCGGTTCCGCAGACACCGACGCGGGCGATATCGACCACCACGTGGCCCGGACCCGCGGTGGGTGCTTCGACATCGAGAACTGCGGCGGTGTACGGCGCCGTCAGCACGAATGCCCGCATCAGTCCTCCTCCTCCGGGCGATCGCTACCGCGGGCGACGATGGCCCGGATGGTCTCGACATCCGCGATCAGCGTGCTCAGCGGTGTGCGGTGCGCGAGCGCACTGATGCTGATCGCTCCCCGGTACCTGGACGGCGACGAGCTGGCGGGCACAGCCAGGCAGGCGATGCCGGGCTCATTCTCCTGGTCGTCCACCGCGAACCCCTGGGCGCGGATCTGTTCGAATTCAGCGTGCAGGTCTGCGGGTGTGGTCAGGGTGTGATCGGTAGGCCGGGCCAGCGGGACATCTCCGATCCAGTCGACGATTTCGCTCATGCTGGTCAGCCTTTCGGCGAGAAGGAGCTTGCCTACTCCAGTGGCATGCGCTGGATTGCGGCCACCGATCACCGAACTGATCCGCATCGCCCCGGTCGGAGGGTCCACCTTGGCGCGATAGACCACGTCTCGGCCGTCCAGGACGGCGTAGTGCACGGTTTCTGCGAACCGGCGGCACAGCTCATCCAGGGCAGGGGCGATGCGTACGTGCTCGGGGCGCTGCTCATGATGGGCGAACGCCAGGCGGAGGAACTCGTCCCCGAGCAGGTATCGACCGTGGCCATCCTGGATGGCCAGGCGCTGGCGGCGCAGTGCTGCGAGCGCTCGGTGCACGGTGGGCTTGGCGCTGTCGACTCGCCGGGACAACTCGTCGAGCGTGACGCCGTGCGGGTGCTCGGCCAGCTCGATCAGCACTGCCAGCACGCGGTCTGTGCCGACCAGTCGCGTCTCCTGAGTCATCTCTGCCGTCCTCGAGTTGGTGATTCGTCCCACGTGTTGTTCAATATGCTAGAGCGCAGATCCACTAAATGGAAAGTGACGCGATGAGTCAAGAAGCGCCCCGCAGTGCACAGTGGTACGCGGGTCAGGACCGCAACAGTTATATCCACCGTGCCTGGATGCGACGCGGAGCGCCCGCGGACTCCTTCGACGGCAAACCACAGATTGCGATCGCCAACACCGCCTCGGACCTGACGCCGTGCAACGCTCATCTGGACGAGGTGGCACAGCACGTGAAGATGGGAGTCTGGGAGGCGGGCGGCGTGCCGCTGAATCTTCCCGTGGTCTCGCTCGGAGAGACCCAGATGCGCCCGACGGCCATGCTGTGGCGGAACATGGCCGCGATGGCCGCCGAGGAGATGTTCCGGGCCAACCCGGTGGACGGGGTCGTGCTCCTCGGCGGGTGCGACAAGACGATCCCGGCTCTCCTGATGGCCGCGGCTTCAGTCGATATCCCGGCGATCGTCGTCCCGGGCGGTCCGATGGCCACCGGGACGTTTCGCGGTCGCCCACTCGGGTGTGGGACCGACGTCTGGCGGCTCAGTGAGGCCTCTCGCGGTGGCGAGCTCAGTTCTGAGGACTTCCTGACGTCGGAGTCCTCGATGATCCGTAGCCGCGGGCACTGCAACACGATGGGCACTGCGTCCACGATGGCGCTGGTCGCCGAGGCACTCGGCGTGGTGCTGCCCGGGCTGGCCGGTACCCCTGCGGTGGACAGCAACCTGCTCGCCGGGGCACACGAGACCGGCCGGTTGATCCTGGAGATGGTGCGTGCGGACCGGCGCCCCAGCACCATGATCACGCGCGCGTCGTTCCACAACGCGATCGTCGCGCTCGCGGCGATCGGCGGCTCCACCAACGCCGTGGTGCACCTGCTTGCGATCGCCGGCCGGCTCGGCGTCGAGTTGACCCTGGACGACTTCGACCGGACCGGTGCCGAGGTGCCGCTCCTGGTCAACTTGCAACCGTCCGGAACGTTCCTGATGGACGACTTTCACCGTGCTGGTGGATTCCGCTCAGTGCTGCGCGAGGTGCGTGACCTCCTCGACCCCGAGGCGATCACCATCACTGGTCGCCCACTCGTGGATGGTCTGGACAGCGCGAGGATCTGGGACGAGGAGGTGATCCGGAGCCGGGCCGAACCGCTCCAACGGGACGCCGGTATCGCCGTTCTGCGGGGCAATCTGGCACCGGGCGGTGCCGTGATCAAGCCCTCGGCTGCCTCGGCGCACCTGATGCAACACAGCGGTCCGGCGGTCGTCTTCGAGAGCATCGAGGATCTCCGCGCCCGCATCGACGACCCCGACCTGGACGTGGACGAGAACTCGGTCTTCGTACTCCGCGGGTGTGGCCCGAAGGGGTACCCGGGCATGCCGGAGGTCTCGAACATGCCCCTGCCGCGAAAGCTGCTGGAACGCGGAGTGCGTGACGTGGTGCGCATCTGCGACGGGCGGATGAGCGGGACGGCGTACGGCACCGTGGTGCTGCATGTGGCGCCGGAAGCCGCCGCCGGCGGGCCGTTGGCGTTGGTGCGCACCGGTGACACCATTCGCCTCGACGTTGGTGCCCGCACCATCGACGTCATGCTCACGCCGGAGCAGCTCGCGGCGCGTACACCTGATCCGCGCAGCGTCGCCGGCTATGCGCAGCCGACGCGCGGGTGGGAGCGGCTGTATGTCGACCATGTGTTACAGGCCGACACTGGCGTCGACTTGGACTTCCTGGTCGGCTCGTCCGGTTCGCAGGTGCGGCGTGAATCGCACTAGCACTCACTCAGTCCATCGCGGCCGCCGGCTGGTGTCCGAACCGATCTCGCAGCACGATCGAGCGTAAGGAGCAAGAACATGACCCGAAGAGCAGTGGTCACCGGCGGGGTCAGCGGCCTCGGCGCGGCAACAGTCGAGCGACTGGCCGCCGACGGCGTGCAGACCATCACTGTCGATGTCGCTGACGGCGCCGATGTCATTCTCGACATCTCTGACGCGGCAGCGGTACGCGCGGCCGCAGCGGAGATTGGCCCGGTCGACATCGTGATCAACAGTGCGGGGATCGTCGGTCCGAATAGGCCCTTCTGGGATGTCGACGAGGAGGAGTGGAAGCGCACGTTCGCCGTCAACGTGGATGGGACCTTCAACGTGTGCCGAGCGTTCGCGCCCGCCATGATCCGGTCTGGATGGGGGCGGATCGTGAACTTCGCCAGCATGGCCGGAAAGGACGGCAACCCGAACATGGTGGCTTATTCGGCTACCAAGGCCGCCGTGATCGGCATGACGAAAACCATGGGCAAAGACCTCGCGGAGTATGGCGTGCTGGTGAATGCGATCGCCCCCGCAGTGGTCTCGACACCGATGAATGCCTCGACGGCGCCCGACGTGCTCGCCCACATCACCAGCCTCATCCCGATGAAGCGGGTAGGACGTGCCGATGAGGTGGCCGAACTTGTCGCCTGGCTCGCCTCGGACAAATGCTCGTTCTCCACCGGTGCCGTCTACGACATCTCCGGCGGGCGCGCCACCTACTGACGATCGCGCCGGACCGGGGCGAGGTGCTCCGGTCCAGTGAGGTAGGGCACACCGCCGGCGCCCGTCCAACGCAGACCCGTCCGACAGTGGAAGATGGGTAGGGACGTACATGGCGATTCGGGGAGACGATCAGGGGCGTGGGGACGCAAGATGGATCAATGACCGTGGCCGACCTGACCTCAGCCGTCGATCCCGCCGTGGCGTTGGCCCACCGGTGGGCGGGCGCGACGTCCGCGGGATCGACCTCGGCCGAGAGTCGTACTTCGGCACGCCTGGCAAGGTTGGTCGCGGACCCGGCGGGTCTCGACCTGGCGGTGCGTTTCGTCGACCGGGTCGCCCGGCCCGAGGATCTCACTGTTGCTGCTCGGGAGCTGGGACGCCTGTCGACTGAGGCTGCCAGCGGATTCCTCTCTGCACCTGACCGGGCGATGCTCGGCCTCGGATCAGCGGTCGCGCGTCTTGCCCCGTCGGTCGTCGTGCCGTTGGCTCGCCTGCGTCTGCGCCAGCTTGTGGGCCATCTCGTCGTGGATGCGTCCGACCCCGCGCTTGGTCACCATCTGGCACAAGCCCGTGCCCATGGGCGCCGCTCGAACGTCAATCTCCTCGGTGAGGCGGTGCTGGGGGAGCAGGAGGCCGCAGCCCGCGCGGCGCGCACCCGTCTGCTGCTTGAGCGCGACGACATCGACTATGTCTCGATCAAGGTCTCCGCGCTCGTCTCCCAGCTCAGCACCTGGGATACCGAGGCGATGGTGCCGCGTGTGGTCGACCGGCTCCGGCCCCTGTACCGCACCGCAGCACGGAAGAGCCCGACGGCGTTCGTCAACTTGGACATGGAGTCCTACCGCGACCTCGATCTCACCGTGAGCGTCTTCGAGGCCATCTGCTCCGAGCCCGAGTTCACCGGGCTGGAGATGGGTCTCGCGCTGCAGGCCTACCTGCCGGACTCCTACCTGGCGATGCAGCGGCTGGTCGACTTCGCGCTCCGCCGCCGCGCTGCGGGCGGGGCTCCGATCAAGATCCGCCTGGTCAAGGGGGCGAACCTCGCGATCGAGCGGGTCGAGGCCGAGCTGCACGGGTGGGCGCAGGCGCCCTATGCCACGAAGGCAGAGGTCGACGCGAACTACGTGCGCATGCTCGACACCTTGCTGCGCCCGGAGGTAGCCGCTGCCGTCCGCACAGGGGTCGCCTCACACAACCTGTTCGACCTCGCCCTGGCGCACCAGCTGGCGACTGCGCGGGGGGTGAGTGACGCCGTCGATGTGGAGATGCTGCAGGGGATGGCGCCGGCGCAGGCGAGGGCGGTGGCGCGGGACGTCGGATCTGACCGCCCCTTGATCCTGTACACCCCGGTGGTGGCCCCCCAGGACTTCGACGTCGCGGTCTCCTACCTCGTGCGGCGCTTGGAGGAGAACGCGGCACCGGAGAACTTCATCCATGCCGTCTTCGCACCGCACGCCGGGGACGCGCCGGACCACTCCCCGATGCTCGAACAGGAGGAACGCTTCCGCGCCTCGGTGCAGGACTCCGGCAGTGTCTCGGCAACCCCGCGCCGTAGCCGCGCGCGCCCGCCGGCCGGAGCGTTCTTCGCCAACACCACCGACTCCGACCCTGCACTGCCGGAGGTCCGGTGGGCGGCGCAGGAATGGGTCACCCAGCCAGCCAGGGAACTGACCTCCCCGGAGCTCGTCTCGATCGGGGCCGTCGACGAGGTCGTCGAACGGGGCCGGCTCGCGCAGCCGGGCTGGGCCGAACGGAGCTCGGCCGAGCGTGCGGCGGTGCTGCGCACGATCGCAGACGAGCTCGAGCGCCGTCGTGGGGAGATGGTCACCGCGGCCGCACACGAGGGTGGCAAGACCGTCGCCGAGTCGGATCCCGAGGTCTCCGAGGCGATCGACTTCGCCCGCTATTACGCCGACCGTGCCGAAGAGCTCGACGAGATCGCCGACGCCGAGGGGCTGAGCTTCACCCCTGACACGCTCGTGCTGATCACCCCGCCATGGAACTTCCCGATCGCGATCCCCGCAGGCGGGGTACTTGCGTCCTTGGCCGCCGGGTCGGCTGTGGTCCTCAAACCGGCTCCGCAGGTGCCCGGTGTTGCGGAAGTGGTCGTGGAGGCGATCCACGCTGCCTTCGCCGCGCACCGGGCCCCGGAAGAGTTGGTCCAGATCGTACGCACCGACGAGGGCGAGATCGGCCGGCATCTGGTGGCCCATCCCGGAGTGGACACGGTCATCCTGACCGGTGCCTACGAGACGGCTCGGATGTTCGAGCGGTGGCGTAGCGATCGCCCGGCCGGGGCCCGGGTACTCGCCGAGACAAGCGGGAAGAACGCGCTCGTCGTCACCCCGAGCGCCGACATCGACCTGGCCGTCGCCGACGTGATCCGCTCGGCGTTCGGCCACGCCGGGCAGAAGTGCTCGGCGGCTTCGCTGCTGATCCTCGTCGGGCCGATGGCACGTTCGGAACGGTTCCGGAGTCAACTGGTGGACGCGGCCGGATCGTTGCGGGTGGGATGGCCCCAGGACCTCGGCACAGCGATGGGGCCGCTCATCGGCCCGGCCGAGGGGAAGCTGGCGCGAGCATTGACCACACTGGAGCCAGGCGAGTCCTGGCTGATCGAACCACGGCAGCGCGACGATGAGGGCAAACTGTGGTCACCGGGGATCAAGACCGGAGTCCAGCCCGGATCGCCGTTCCATCTCACCGAGTACTTCGGCCCTGTGCTCGGCATCATGGCCGCCGACTCGCTGGAGCAGGCAATCGAGTGGCAGAACGCGACTGGCTACGGTCTCACCGGAGGATTGCACAGCCTAGACGAGGACGAGATCCGGCACTGGCTCGCCCACGTGGAGGTGGGCAATGCCTACGTCAACCGCCACATCACCGGGGCGATCGTGCAGCGGCAGCCCTTCGGAGGGTGGAAGCACTCCTCGATCGGCCCGGGTGCCAAGGCCGGTGGGCCGAACTACGTCGCTCAGCTCGGCACCTGGTCCACGGTGCAGCGCCCCGTGGGCGAGGGTGCTGTGGGGCGTCGCGTGCGTGCACAGCTGGAAGCGATTCTGCGGCTGAGCGACGATCCGGCCGAGCAGGAGTGGTTGTGGGTCTCGGCGCTGAGCGATGCGTGGGCGCGGGATCAGGTTTTCCAGCGCGAGACCGACCGCACCGGCCTCGCGGCCGAGGCGAACGTGTTCCGGTACCGCCCCGTGCCGATGGTGACGGTGCGGGCGAGTGCGTCCGCCGTCCCGGTGGAGGTTGGGCGGATGGCCCTCGCTGCCGCCTGCGCAGGAGTCCCGGTGGAAGTCTCGATGCATCCCGATGTCGGGCAGGTCGTCGACGCCCGCCTCGGGCTCGATGCCGTCGGCTGGGGATGGCAGACCGAGACCGACGAGGCGTTCGAGGCCCGTGTCTCACGAGGGGAGGTCGCCGGGCGCATCCGCGTGATCGGCTACCAGGAGAACCTCGTGCGGGCCGCCTGCACCGAGACCGCCGACGCCACGCTGCTCCACGGTGAGGTCCTTGCCTCCGGCCGACGCGAACTGCTTTCGGTCCTGCGGGAACAGGCTGTTAGCCGCACCATGCATCGACTCGGACATGTCGCAGCGGAGACGAACTCACCGACCGGGACGGCCGTCGGCGTGGATGGTCGCTGACCCCGGGCCAGGCTGCGCCAGTCGTCGATCGAGGCGTGCCGTGATGTGACCGGGAGGGCATCATTCGCGTAGCTGGGCGCCGCGAGCCTCGTCCCACGTCATGAGGTGCTCTGCTGCCCGGTCCCACGGGCGGGTCCACCCGAGCTCGGTGAACAGATGGTCGAGCAGGTTGCCGGTGAACCCCCACACCCAGCCGCTCGGCACCCGGAAGCCGGCGGAACGGTGACCCGCGAGCAGGACGTTCGCCCGCGCCGTCGGGGAGAGCAGCCGTGCCACCGGAACCCGCAGGGTGTGCAACACCTCGCCGTCGGTGCTCGGCGTCGTCGGAGGCACCGTGTCTGCCCATCCCAGGACCGGGGTGACCGCGAAGGAGCTGACCGGAACGAGCACCTGGGGGAGGGCGCCGAGCAGCTGCACGTGGTGCCGGGCGATACCGGTCTCCTCCTCGGTCTCCCGGAGGGCGGCACCGGTCGGTCCGTCGTCGGAGGCCTCGATGCGACCACCAGGGAGCGCGATCTGACCGGGATGCTGGCGCAGCGCCGGAGAGCGTTGGACGAGGAAGAGATCCACGGCCGGTGGTTCCGTGTCGCCTTCGGTCTGGCCCGGGGTGAACAGGGCGAGGACGGCGGCACGACGGAACGTGGCGGCGAGCTGGGCGTCATCAGCGTGCGGTCCTGCGAGAGGCACGAAGCGTCCTTCGTGCACCCGCGCCAGGAGCCCGAGCAGGTCGGTCAGCGCGGCATGCGGCACACAGGCATCCTAGTGGCGCGTGTCGGACGCTTCTTGCACACACCACGAGAGGTTCCGCCAGTAGGGAAGGGGATTCTGGGGAGGGCGTGCGTGTGCCAGGATGAGTCCGAGGGGACGACCGAACGGGGAATCGATGGTGGATGATCGGGTGCGCGAGGAACCAGGAACCGCGACGTCGGGTCCGGCGGCGGCCACTCCGAGCAAGCAGGACGTGCTGGTCGTCACCAGCGTCGAACGCCGCTTCGGTGACCTGAAGGCCGTTGACGGGGTCTCACTGAGCATCCGCCCCGGTGAGACCTTCGGGTTGCTCGGACCGAACGGGGCCGGTAAGACCACCACCATCACGATGATCGCCGGGCTGCTCGCCCCGGACCGCGGCACGATCGAGGTCGCGGGGGAGCGGATGCTCCCCTCCGCTGTGGCTGTGAAGCGCCACATCGGACTGGTCCCACAGGACCTGGCGCTCTACCCAGATCTCAAGGGCCGGGAGAACCTGCGCTACTTCGCCCGTTTGCAGGGCCTGCGCGGGGCAGACCTGAAGCATCGCGTGGACGAGGTGCTGGAGGTGGTAGGCCTCGCCGACCGGGCCAAGGACCCGGTGAAGGAATACTCCGGCGGGATGAAACGGCGGCTGAACATCGCCGTCGGACTGCTGCACCGGCCCAGCCTGCTCATCCTGGACGAACCCACGGTGGGGGTGGACCCGCAGTCACGCAACGCCATCCTGGAATCGGTGGAGGCCCTCGCCGGCGAGGGCATGGCGGTGCTCTACACGACGCACTACATGGAAGAGGCTGAACGGCTCTGCGACCGGATCGCCATCATCGACACCGGACGGATCCAGGCTGCGGGGACCCGCAGCGAGTTGATCCGGATCCTCGGCTCCTCTGACCAGGTGCGCCTGAGCGGTACCGGTGACCTGCGCGCCGCCTCCTCCGCCGTGGCTCAGGTGCGTGGGGTGGAACGCGCCGACGTGACCGACGGTGAGGTGCTGGTGACCGCGGCCGACGCACCCGCTGCGCTCGCGGCCATCGTGACCGCGGCGAGCGCCCACCTCGAGCTCGCCGACGTCGAGATCACCCGCCCGGACCTCGAGCAGGTCTTCCTGCACCTGACCGGCAAAGCGCTGCGGGACTGAGATGGGTGCCGTGTGGACGATCGTCACCAAGGACCTGCAGCAGCGGTTGCGTGACAAGTCGGTGCTGATCTTCTCCATCGCCGTACCGCTGGCGCTGATGACCGTGCTCAACCTGGTGATCCCCACCGGCGCCGACGACGTGGAGCTGGAACCGGTGACGGTGGCCGCCTCGATCGACGCCGATGACGAGCTCGCCGATGTGGTGGTCTCCAGCCTGGCCGGCCTGAGCGTCTTCCAGGTGACGGTGGCCGACAGCGAAGATCCTCGGGCCGCGGTGGATGCTGGTGATGCGGATCTCGGTCTGATCATCCCGCCGGGCCTGACCGAAGACTTGCGCTCGGGTACCGAGCACTCCGTGCAGATGGTGATCGGTGACAGCGCCGGCCTGTCCGCGAACATCCTGATCGCCGTCACCGATGGGCTGCTCAGCGAGATGCGCGCGCGCAGCGTCTCCGCCGCCGCGGCGATCGAGGCGGGCCTCGGCCCCGAGGTCGCCGCCCAGTTGGCACAGCAGGAGGTGGATGCGGCAAGTGCGATCACCGCCGAGGCAGGAGCGGCCTCCGATGAGCAGCTCAGTGCTGGCGGGGCGCTGATCGCCGGTCAAGCGGGCCTGTTCCTGATGTTCACCGTCGGCTTCGGGGTGCTCTCCATGGTGGCCGAGCGAGAGAGCGGTACTCTCGCGCGGCTGCGGTCGATGCCCATCCGGCCCGGTTCGATCGTGCTCGCCAAGGCACTCGGTGCGTTCGTTCTCGGGGTCCTGGCCACCTCGGTGCTGCTGACCGCAGGATCACTGCTGTTCGGGGTCACCTTCGGCAATGTGGGCGCCGTGGGTGTGCTGGTGCTGTGCGCGGTGGCCGCCGCGACCTCGCTGACCTTCATCGTGGTCCGCCTGGCACGCACTGCGGAACAGGCGAACATCGTGCAGACCATCCTCGCCCTGGTCCTGGGCATGTCCGGCGGCGCATTCTTCCCGATCGCTGCGAGCGGCGCGCTCGGGGCGGTGCTCGATGTGAACCCGATCGCCGCATTCACCCGCGGGTTGGGCATCACCGCCGGAGGCGGCGGGCTCAGCGACCTGACGGGGCCAGTGCTCACCTTGCTCGCCTTCGCCGCGGTATGCCTGCTGGTCTCCCGCGTGATCCCGGACCGGGGGGAGACCCGATGAGAGCCGTGGGCGCGATCGCCGGAGTCGAGCTGCGCCGGTTCCTGCGGGACCGGTCCAACATCTTCTTCACCTTCATCTTCCCGCTGCTGCTCGTGGTGGTGATCGGTGCCCAGTTCGGCGGTGGAGCGAGCAACGGCCGGGTACTGCTCACCGAGGCACAGTCGAGTCTTGGGGAGGATCTCCAGGCCACGCTCACCGCGGCCGATGTGACCGTGGACGCCTCGACGGCCGATGCCGCCGCCGAGTCCCTCGCCCGGGGCCGGGCTGATGTGGCCATCGTGATCACCGCCGAGGACGCAGCCGCTTACGATGCCGGGGAACCGGTGCGGGTGGAGGTGATCCAGGCCTCCACCAACGGCGCGCAGACGGCGGCGCAGCGGGTGCAGACCGCCCTGAGCGAGCTGGCCACCACCCGCGCGCAGCTGGCTGCACTGACCGGCGCCGGCGCAGCGCCGGATGTTGCGACTCAGGCACTCGAGGCCGCTGAGGAGGAAGTGCCACCGCTGCAGGTCGACGTGGTGGACGTGAACGAGATCAGTCAGGCGTTCGCCGGGGTGACCGGTTTCGACGTCGGGGCCGCCTCGCAGGTGCTGCTCTTCGTGTTCATGGCGGCGCTGGCCGGGTCCGGCACGTTGATCGACGCACGCCGCAACGGGGTGATCGCGCGCACCCTCGCCGCACCGGTCGGCACCGGGAGTGTCGTGGCCGGCCAGGCGCTGGGCCGATGGACGATCGCGATCTTCCAAGGGGCGTACGTGATGGCCGGGACGTCGCTGCTGTTCGGCGTCACCTGGGGCAACCTGCCGGTTGCGTTGCTGGTGCTCGCTGTGTTCGCCGCTGTAGCGGCAGGGTTCGCCATGGTGATCGGTTCGCTGCTGGACAACGAGGGCGCCGCCACCGGTCTCGGTGTCGGGCTCTCCCTGGTGCTCGCCGCGCTCGGCGGGTGCATGTTCCCGCAGGAGCTCTTCCCCGATGCGCTGCGAACTGTCAGTTCCTTCACCCCGCACGGGTGGGGGTACCGGGCGTTCGCCGAGGTGCAGCGCCACGATGCCGGGGTGGCGGAGATCCTCCCGCACCTGGGGGTGCTCGCCGCCTTTGCGCTCGGCGCACTGCTGCTGGGGTCGCTGCTGCTACGGCGCAGCCTGGGCCGCGCGATCTGAGGTCAGGCGAAGCCGTCGAAGGTCACGCCCCGCAAGTCCGCCAGCGCGGTGGCCTGCTCGGCCACGGCGCCGCGGTCCGCCCGGGTGAGCGGCACCCATTCCGTCAGGCGTAGGCGAAGGTGCCCCTTCGCCGTCGTGGGCCGCCACAGGGCAAGGATCCGTCCGTCTCGCACGACGGCGCCCGGTCGCCCCAGCACGGGAAACAGTGCCTTCCGTTCGGTCGCCGAGGCGGCCAGGAGGTGGCGGTCCTTGGCCTGCAGGAACGGATCGTAGGGGCCGAGGATGCGCACGACCCCGGACTCCTCGTCGCCCGTGAGCGCTGGCAGATTCCCGGCCAGAGCGAACGTGGCGGTCTCATTGACCGTCACTGGCACGGCGTCCTCGGGCCAGTGGGCACGCACTTCTGCGACAGGAGCGTCCAGGTAGGCCGCGACCTCCTGCATCGTCCCGGTACCGAAGAGCGAGAGGTATGCCCGGATCGGCTGCAGGTGCGTGGGTGCGGAACTGGCGCCGTCGGGCTCCCGCATGGGCCCGGGCACGTCGCTGCTGGGCCAGTCCGCGATCGGGCGGAGTACCGGCGGTGAGGTACCGGGAACCAGCTCCAGGCCGGCAAACAGAGCCGCGAGGCGGAAGGGTTGCTCGTAGGTATGGATCGCTTGGCAGGGGCGGCACTCGCGCAGGTACGGCTCCGGGAGCCGCCGGGTGAGCTCGGCCGACATCTCTCCCTTGACGATCTCAGCGGTGGCAATGTCATGCATCTCGCTGGCGACCCGGTCGAGGGCATCGAGCACGGCAATCCCGGCCCGGCGCAGCGGTGCGGCGGCGTCGAAGATGCGCTTGCCCGCGTCTGCTTCGGAGAACGGGGAGACGGCGCGCCGCACCTGCCCGAGTTCGTCCCTGCGGTAGGCGTGCGGGGCGCCGCGCAACGTCCACGCCAGGGCGAACGGGCAGCGCGGATCGTCGGTGAGGCTCGCGTCGAGGCCGCGTACCCGCAGTGCCCAGGCTGCGCCGTCGGGTCCGGTGTCCTGCACACCGAGGTTGAGGATCGGTGCATCGCCGGGGTCGGTGACCGTGCCAGGAGCGGCTGTCAGGCCGTGGCGGGCCATGCGGAACCGCAGCACTTGATCGGCGGTGAGGCCGGCAGCCGGTGCCGGGGAGGAAGGGGACGTGCGGGCCATGACAGGACGTTACCGCTGGCGCCGCTCCGTGACCCGCAGCAGCGGCATGTCCGATCGGCACCACGCCGCACCACCACGATGTCCGGATGCTGGACGCGACCGGAGTGAATTGGTCGGCCTCGGTTGCGGTCGTTCATGATGGCGGCATGACCGCGATCCCACCCGCCTCGGAGCGAATGCGCGACTGATCTGTTCGCGTGTGGGACCACCTGCGCCGTCGGCCGTGCCGACGTCCCTGCCAACACCCGGCACACCCCTGCCCCTCTCCTCATCGAAAGGACCACCCATGTCCAGCCTGTCCCGTCGCCATGTCGGCGTCGCCGTTCTCGCCACGACCGCCGCTCTCACCCTCGCCTCGTGTGGAGGTTCCGCCGACGGCGCAGCTTCCGGTTCCGAGGACGATCCCATTCGTATCGGTGTCGTGAACTCCTCCGAACCGCAGTGGGAGGTGTTCGAGACGGCCGCGGAGGCCGAGGGGATCGCCGTGCAGATGGTGAACTTCTCCGACTACCAGCTGCCGAACCAGGGACTGAGCGACGGCGACCTGGACCTCAACCAGTTCCAGCACCTGCAGTTCCTGGCCAAGTACAACGTCAACACCGGTAGCGACCTCACCCCGATCGGCGCCACGGCCGTCTACCCGCTGAGCCTGTTCTCGCTGGACTACGCGAGCGTGGAGGAGATCCCGGAAGGCGGCGAGATCGCCATCCCGAACGACGAGACGAACCAGGCCCGCGCCCTGCTGGTGCTGCAGGAGGCCGGTCTGCTCACCCTCGAGGGTGGTGGTAGTGCGTTCTCCACCCCGGCTGACGTGATCGCCGAGGAGTCCCGGGTGAGCGTGACTCCGGTGGACGCCGCACAGACGGCGCTCGCCCTGCAGGATGTGGCCGCCTCGATCATCAACAACGACTTCGTGGCCGATGCGGGTCTGGTGGCTGAGGACGCGATCTTCTCCGACGATCCCGCTTCGGACGCTGCGGCTCCGTACATCAACATCTGGGTCGCCAGCGCGCAGGAGGCGGACAACGAGACGTTCGCCCAGCTCGTGGAGCTGTACCACTCACCCGAGGTGGAGGAGGCGGCGTTCGAGTCCTCTGGTGGGAGCGCGGTGTTCGTGAACAACCCGGCCGACGAGCTGCAGGAGATTCTCGCTCAGATCGAGAGCGACTTCTCGCAGTAGTGACGTCCTGGCACACTGCTCCCCGGGTGAGCGCGCTCGCCCGGGGAAGCAGGACGTGCGTGGAGGAGACCCATGACTGAACCGATCATCGCCTTCCGGGAGGCGAGCAAGGTGTTCACCGCCCGCAACGGTGACGTCCGCGCGGTCGACGGAGTGTCCTTCGACATCACCCCCGGGGAGATCTTCGGCGTGATCGGGTACTCCGGCGCCGGGAAGAGCACCTTGGTGCGACTCATCAACGCCCTCGAGCCGGCGACCTCCGGTTCAGTGGTGGTGGACGGTCTGGACCTGACCACGTTGCCGGAGTCCCGACTGCGCCAGGTGCGCGCCGGGATCGGGATGATCTTTCAGCAGTTCAACCTGCTCGGCTCGCGCACCGTCGCGGCGAATGTGGCCTACCCGCTGGAGGTGGCCGGCTGGCCCAGAGCCAGGCGGGACGCGCGGGTGGCCGAGCTGCTGGAGTTCGTCGGGATCACGGATAAGGCCGGGGTCTACCCGGCCAAGCTGTCCGGTGGGCAGAAGCAGCGGGTGGGCATTGCCCGCGCGTTGGCCACCAATCCGCGCATCCTGCTGGCCGACGAGTGCACCTCGGCGCTGGACCCCGAGACCACCGCCGACGTGCTCGCCCTGCTGCGGCGGGTGAACACCGAGTTCGGGATCACCGTGGTGGTGATCACGCACGAGATGGACGTGGTGCGCTCCCTGTGCGACAGGGTGGCTGTGATGGAGCATGGCCGGGTGGTCGAGCTGGACGACACCTACCGGGTGTTCTCCGCCCCGCAGCACCCGGTGAGTCGCCGGTTCGTGGCGTCGGCACTCAAAGATCGCCCGACGGCGGACGTGCTGGAGCGGTTGCGTGTTCGCCATCCTGGGCGGCTGGTGACGGTCGGTGTGGACGATGCCGGCCATTCCACCTCCCGGCTGAACGAGGTGCTGCGAGATGCCGGAGTCGACTCCACCGTCGTCTATGGAGGGATCACCGAGGTCGCCCAGCGCCCGTACGGCTCGCTCACCCTGGAGCTCACCGGGAAGCCGGCCAACATCCAGCAGGGGGTGACGGCGTTGCGCGCCTTCTCCGACGTGGTGGACCTGGGGACGGCGAGTACGCCGCTTGAGGACCCGACGATGGCACCGATCGTGGAGGGTGGTCGCTGATGGACTGGGAGCGACTCGTCCCGTTGCTGATCACCGCGGCCGGTGAAACGGCGTTCATCGTGCTCATTGCGATGGCCGTGGGCGGCCTGTGCGGGCTGGTGATCGGTCTGGGTCTGTATCTGTTCCGGCCCGGGAACCTGTTGGCGAACAGGTTCGCCTTCGGAGTGCTGAACGTGGCCGTGAACATCGTGCGGCCCATCCCGTTCATCATCTTCCTGGTGGCGATCGGACCGCTGAACAGACTCGTCACCGGGAGCACGATCGGGATCGAGCCGTTCACGTTCGCGCTCTCGTTTATGGCCACGTTCGTGTTCGCCCGCCTGGTGGAGCAGAACTTGCTCGGTATCGACCCGGGCGTGGTGGAGGCTGCGCGAGCGATGGGCGCGGGTCCGGTGCGGATCATCGGGAGCGTGTTGATCCCGGAAGCGCTCGCCCCGCTGATCCTCGGGTTCACGTTCCTGTTCGTCGCCGTCCTGGACGCCTCGGCGATCGCCGGGTACCTCGGAGCCGGCGGCCTCGGGGACTTCGCGATCGTGCACGGGTACCGCCAGTTCGACTGGGGCGTCACCGCAATGGTGGTGCTCGTGATCATCGTGATCGTGCACGCTGTGCAGTGGCTGGGCAACACCCTGGCGCGCAAGGCGCTGCGGCGCTGATCGGCCAGGGGTCGCGGGCCCGTGTGCTGGCTGATCCCGTGACGGCCGTAAAGTGGAACCCGTGTCCACGATGGGTGATCTGATCGACCAGCACAGCGACCTGGCAACACAGGACGCGGAGTGGCTCCATCTCCTCGTCGGCGACTGGCAGGTGATCTCCGACCTCGCGTTTGCCGACCTGGTGCTGTGGCTGCCGACCACCGAAGACGACTTCGTTGCGGTCGCGCACGCCCGACCCTCCACCGGCGCCACCGTGCACCACGACGACGTCGTGGGCCAGCGCGCTCCAGCCGGGTTGCGGGAGACGCTACGGCAGGCGCGCGGTGCGCAGGCCGTGAACCGGGCCCGGGAGGCGCGCTGGAACGGCACGTTCGCGATCCGGGAGGAGACCATTCCCGTCGTGCGAGCCGGACGCACCTTGGCCGTGATCGCGCGGGAGACCTACCTGGGGGCGAGCCGTACCCCGAGCCGGCTCGAACTCAACTACGTCGAGTCCGCGGACGAACTGTGCGGCATGATCGCCCGGGGCGAGTTCCCGCTGGCGAACGCAGCGACAGGCCCACGGCGCGGTGCTCCGCGGGTGGGCGACGGTCTGGTCCGGCTCAATAGCGAAGGAGAGGTGCTCTACGGCAGCCCGAACGCGCTGAGTGCCTTCCACCGGTTGGGGGTCACTGACGAGATCGTCGGCCGCACCCTCGCGGAGGTGGTCACGCCACTGGTGGAGGTCAACTCGCCGGTGGACGAGTCGTTGCCGCTGGTGGTGATGGGGCGCGCGGCCTGGCGCACCGAGATGGAGGCTCGCGGGGTGAGCCTGTCGCTGCGGGCGCTGCCGGTCACCGAGTACGGGCAGCGAGTCGGCGCGGTGCTCCTGGTGCGCGACGTCTCGGAGTTGCGGCGCCGTGAACGCGAGCTGCTCACCAAGGACGCCACCATCCGGGAGATCCACCACCGGGTCAAGAACAACCTGCAGACGGTGGCGGCGCTGCTGCGGCTGCAGGCCAGACGCACCGATTCCACCGATGCCCGGTCGGCGCTGGAGGAGGCGATGCGACGCGTGGCCACGATCGCCACTGTGCATGAGGCGCTCTCGCAGACCATCGACGAGGTCGTCGACTTCGACGAGGTGTTCGGCCGCACGCTGCGCCTGGCAGCCGACGTCGCCTCGGGGGAGACGCACGTCAAGACTGTCCGCAACGGCACCTTCGGACGGGTGCCCGCTACTGATGCGACCGCGCTCGCGGTGGTGCTCACGGAGTTGGTGACCAACGCCGTCGAGCATGGACTCGCGGGCATCGGGGGCACGGTGACGATCGACGCCGACCGGTCCGGTCACCACCTCGAGGTACGGGTGGCCGACGACGGCCGGGGGATGGAGTCCGAGATCGCGATGAACGGTCTCGGCACACAGATCGTTCGCACCCTGGTGGCGACCGAGCTCGACGGCACCATCACCTGGGAGCCGGTACCGACCGGGGGGACCGCCGTGATCCTCAAGGCGAGGCTGGGGGAGACGCGGGAGAGCTGACCATCAGCGCGGTCGAAGCATGCCGACGGCCGGCCACCCGTTCGGGTGACCGGCCGTCAGAGCCTCGATCGTGGGGCTGTCGCGTCAGCTGGCGCGGCGGGCGCGGGCGGTGCGGCGCTTGAGCGCGCGGCGCTCGTCCTCGGACATCCCGCCCCAGACACCAGCATCCTGGCCGGACTCGATGGCCCACTTCAGGCAGGTGTCCACGACGGTGCAACGACGGCACACGGCCTTCGCCTCGTCGATCTGCTGCAGAGCAGGGCCAGTGTTGCCGATGGGGAAGAACAGTTCCGGGTCCTCGGTCAGACACGCGGCTTCGTGACGCCAATCCATGCGTATACTCCTTCGCCAGGCGTGCGGGCGCGCTAGAACCGGATTCACTCCGTGCAGGGGTGGGGTGGTCCGCGCCGTACGCGCTCTTTCACTGAGAACAACTCTCACACGAGCCCCCAAATGTGCACAAGGGGTTACGTCACAGTTTCGTGTTGGTAGCGCTGAGAGATCTGTCACAGCACGTACCCTGATCGTGTGCCCGACACGACCTCTGAGCCTCACAATGTCCCGCTGCGGGTCGCCCTGCTGCTCGCCGTTCTCGAAGCTGCCGTGCTGATCCTCGTCGGTGTGATGGGGGTTGTCTCCTCCGCCCTCGCTGGTGGTGCGATGCTCGCCATCAACGTTGGTGTGCTGGTGGTGCTGGTGCTTTTCGCGCTGCTCCTCGCAGCGGCGGTGCGTGCGTTGCACGAGGGACGCCGCTGGGGGCGCGGCCCGGTCATCACCTGGCAGCTGCTCCAGGTCGCGGTGCTCGTCTCCTCGTTCGCGCAGTTGCCCTGGTGGCTGACCATTCCCGGGATCGCGGCCGCGATCGCGGTGACTGTGTGTCTGCTGCTACCGACCTCACTGGCTGCCACCTCCGGCTCGGGCAACCCCGACGCCGTCCTCTGACTCTCCTGGGCCGGCTGCCGCCACCATGGCGACCTGGAGCGGTGTCGCGCGTCCGCGATGCAGCAGTACCGCGCGTCCGGGCGGGCTTTCTGGCTCCTGGTGTGGCCGTAGCAATGCCGGTGGCAGGTGCCCGAGCGGCACCCCGGCGAGGGCGATCGTCACGTCGGCCTCCCGGAGCCGAGCGCCCAGCGGATGCGCCGCGGTGAGTGCGCCGTCGGGCCGTGTTGCCGCGATCAGCAGGGTCTGTGGATCATCGGCCCCGTCCGGTAGCCGGCCGCTGGTGAGCCGGTCGGCATCGTCGATCACGACGGCGGCCCCCACCCCATCCGTGGCTGTGGTCGTGGCCATGGGTTGCGACACGGTCCGTGGCTCCCCAGCGATCTGCCAGCCCAGCGCTCGTAGCTGGGTGATGAGAGTGAGCACGGTGGTGGTGCGGCCGGAGCCGGGCGGGCCGGCCACCAGCCAGGTCTGCCCCGGACGTGGGTGGAGACGCAGGAGTCCGGCGTCATCGCCGCCTCGTCCGAGGATCAGGCTGTGGTCCGCGGCGTCATGCTCGCCCTGATCCGGGCCGGAGGGGAGGGCCACCATGTCGGGCAGGGGACGGATTCGCCAGGGTGGGCTGGGCGGGTGGCCCCAGGCGCCGGCGTCAGGTTCTGTCACCGCGATCTGCATCGTCACTGCTCCACCTCGCTCGACCAGCACTCCGCGGCCCGGTGGCCACCCGGTGCCGACGAGCTCTCGCGGCACCCCTGCCATCACAGCGTCGGCCTGGTCGCGTGGGCACAGCACGAGGTGGCGGTCCACCACGCCCGCCCAACGATGGGCTGGTGCCGGTGCGGTGAGCAGCAGGTCCAGCCCGATGCGGCGGCTGCGCCGCAGCAGGTTGCCGAGCAGCTCTGCACCTTCCCCGGGAGCTCCGGTCTCCTCCAGGGCCGCCAGGACGGTGTCGATGTCGTCGATCGCCAGCAACGCCGGCCCTTCGCCGCGGCCGAGGCCGACCAGCATCCGGCGTACGCGGCGCACATCCTCCGGGTCGCACCAGGTCCCGGCCGCGGGTGCCGACGCACTGTCCCAGCTGCCCGCTCCCTCTGCGATCACGTGCGTCGCCGTGCCTACGCGCAGCGACGCCTCAACCACGGTTTGCAGCACGGTGGTGCGTCCCGTTCCTGCCGGCCCGGACACCAGCAGGGTGCCACCGGGCCAGTACCAAGTCCCCAAGCGCTGCTCCTCGGGTACGTCGGTCCGAGCGATCGGCATCGGGAACCGGGCACCAGCCGGTGCCGATCCGGCGTGGCCTGCGAGTTCCGCGGGCGTGCAGCGTTCTGGCAACGGCGGTGCCCACGGCGATCGGCGCGCCCGACGCCACGGTTGCCGCTGTTCGAGCGCATCGGCGGCCGCGTTCAACTGCGAGATCCGCTCGGTCAACCAGCCCGTCTGCGCCGGTCCGCACCACGCGGCCTGGAGCACCTGCCGGCCCTCGGTGCGCAGCACCGCGCGCCCGGGAATCCGGGGGAGTCGAGCAGGCGTCGACTCTCCGATCGCGTCCTGGGCGTCGGACTCCTCGAGCACCCGCAAGCACAACCGGGTGGTGAGGTTGGCGCGCATGTCCGCGGTGATCGCGCCCCCCGGCCGCTGCGTGGCCAGGACGAGGTGGATCCCGAGCGAACGTCCCTGAGCGGCCAAGCGAACCAGTGCATCGAGCTGGTCAGGGTGGGCATCGGCCATCGCCCGGAACTCGTCCACGACCACCACCAGACGGCCGAGCGCCTCGGATCCGTCCGGCCGGAGCCGCTCGTAGCCCGTCAGGTCGTTTGCGCCGACCGCGGCGAGCAGTCGCTCACGGTGGTGCAGCTCAGCCCGCAAGCTGGCCAGCGCCCGTGCGGTCGCTGCCGCATCCAGGTCGGTGACGAGACCGACGACGTGGCGCAGCGTCCAGAGCGGGCCGAAGGTGGCGCCGCCCTTGTAGTCGATGAGCACGAACGAGACATCCTGGGGCGATCGCGCGTGCGCGATCGCGAGAATCCACGCGACGAGTAGCTCGGACTTGCCGGAACCGGTGGTACCCGCGACGAGTGCGTGCGGTCCGTCCTGGGCAAGGTCGAGTTCGACCGGGCCTTGCTGACCGGCCCCGACGATCCCCGGCAGTCCTGGCAGGTTCTGGGACCAGATGTCCAGCAGCTGCGTGTGCTCCGCTGGGCCGAGGAGCGCGCCCAGATGGATCTGGGCCGGCAGCCTCCCGGCGTCCGGCCGGTGTGCGGCGAGCGCGGTCACGAACTCCTCCGCCCACTGCTCGCTCACCAGCCGGTCGTGAACTGGGCGCACCGCGATCACGGTGGTGCACCACGGCGGCACGTCAGCCACGCGTGCCGCCAGCACGAGATGAGCGGCGTCGGGGTCGTATGTCGGTGAGGGCTCGGTGCTGGTGAGGTCGTGCACCCGCAGCGAGGGGTCGCCGTCGGGAGTGCGCTCGGCGAGCGGGGCTGCCCACCCCCAGTCCTCGGGTGCGAGGACGGCGCAGGCGCGGGTGGCAGCGGTACGCGCCACCACCCATCGTCCGAGGCCGCGCACGGCTGCCGGTTCGCCCACGAGCGCGATGCCCTCACCGGCTGCCGGCGGTTGACAGTGCCGCAGGGCCTCGGCCAGGCGGAGATGCCGAGGTGAGAGCACACGGCCTGGCCGGGTGGGGCGCGGTGCGCGTTCGTCGGCGTTGCCGAGCTCCCAGCCCTGCTCGTCGGGCCCGGGGGCTGCGCCTGGCCACGCGAGTGCTTCGGCGGGATCGGCGAACGTCACCCGAGGAGGGGGGACGGGATCTGGACCGGGTCGCCGGAGCCTGCGGCGTGCCCGCTCGCGCAGCACCGGCCAGAGCACGGCCCCCACGATGGCCAGCGGCATCGCGAGCATGAGCAGGATCCGCCAGCCACCACCTCCACCGGAGAGCAGTAGCGGGATCATGGTCAGCGAGATCAGCACGGGGAGCAGCAACCGTCCCAGCAGACCGTCGGAGACGGGCTGCTCAGGTTCCGGCAGGTCGCGCAGCGCGGGATGGGCCCGTACCTGCAACACGGTCGATCCGCTGATCACTAGGCTCCCGACCGGGGCGGACTGCCATCGGTGACCCAGGCGCCGCTTGCGCGCCAACCGTGTTGACCCGGTCGACCCAGCTGACTCGGCTGACCCGTGCGAGGATCTGCGCGCGGCCCGCAAGACCGTGCCGTTGGCCGAGCCGAGGTCACGTACGCGGACCCGACCTCCTCGATCGCGGGCGCCCAGGTGCTCCCGCGAGAGCAGGGGGTCCGGCACAGACAGGTCCACATGCTCGGCCCGCCCCACGGTGGCCTGTTCGGCGCCCAGCGGAACCACCCAGCCCAGACCAGGACCGGAGACGACGGCGAGGTGATGGCGTTCAAGAGCGGGCACGCATCACACGATGCGCGTAGTCCAGGGCATCCGCCCAAAGGTGCGCACCGGGGTTGTGGATGGCGCAACATCGACCTCGCGCGATCCGGGCTCAGTGGTCGCGAAGCAGGTCGATCAGTTCGTCCTTCGTCATGTCGGAGTAGCCCGATAGCCCGAGCTCCTTGGCGCGGTCCTGAAGTTCGGGAACGGTGCGGTCCTGGTAGTCGGTGGCCTCGCCACCGCGGCGCCCGACCTCCGACTCGCCCTCTTGGGCAGCGGCGTTGGAGATCCGTGCAGCCTTCTCCTTGGAGGCCCCGTCCTCCCGGAGTTCCTCGTACATCTCGGGATTCTTGATCGATGAAGGTACATCGCGTTCGGGCATGTCACTCCTATCCTCGTGGTCCTGCTGCTCTCGTGCTACAGCGACTTGCCGCCGGTGACGGCGAGGATGCAGCCGCTGGTGTAGGAGGCTTCGTCGGAGGCCAGGTAGACGTAGGCGCCGGCGAGTTCGGCCGGCTGCCCGGCGCGGCCTAGTGGGGTGTCCTGGCCGAAGGACGCCACATGGTCTTCCGACCATCCGGTGCTGGGGATCAACGGCGTCCAGATCGGCCCAGGGGCGACTGCGTTCACGCGGATCCCGCGTTCACCAAGCGACTGGGCCAGAGCCTTCACCAGGGCGGCCTGGGCCGCCTTGGTCATCGCGTAGTCAACCAGGCCAGGGCTGGGGTCGCACGCTTGGATCGATGTCGTGATGATGATGCACGAGCCCGGGCCCAGATGCTCGGCCGCCGCGCGGATCGTGATCAGCGGTGCCATGAAGTTCGTCTCGACCACCCGGCGTATCTCAGAGGTCTCCAAAGCGGTGATGTCGGAGATGTCGTGCTGGTACCCGGCGTTGAGAACCAGGACATCCAGCCCGCCGAGGGCATCGAGCGACTGGGCCACCACCTCGGTGTTGGCGCTCTCGTCACGGAGATCGGCGGGAAGCTGCACGACTGGTGGCCCTGCTGAGCCGATCAGGTGGACCGTCTGGGCTGTGTCGTCGGACTCCTCGGGGAGGTAGTTGAGCGCGAGGGCGCTACCTTCGCGGGCGAACGCGATCGCCACGGCTCGTCCGATCCCCGAGTCGGCCCCGGTGATCAGGGTGCGGCGGCCGGCAAGGCGCCCGTGCCCGACGTAAGTTTCAGCACCACTGTCGGGTACGGGATTCATCGCCTCGTGGCTGCCCGGCGAGTCCTGTCGCTGCCCGGGGAACTCCCCGGAGTGGTAGGCCGTTCTCGGGTCGTGCATCCCGTCCACTCCCATCGGCGCTGCTCGAGCGCGGTTGGTCAGTGCATGCCCTGCCCACGCTAGCCAGACCCGTCAGATCTCGCACGAGGACTGGACGCGTCCAGAGAGTCCCCTGTGCGCTCCCGGCGATACCCCTCTCGCGTTCCCTGCCCCGCCGCGCGTGGACGTTACCGGTCACAATGCGGTCGAGGACCGCGTAGATTGGCCGACATGGACTATCGCTCACTTGGCCGATCGGGGCTCGTCGTCTCGCCGCTGTGTCTCGGCACCATGAACTTCGGCCCCCGTACGAACGAACAGGAATCCCACGCGATCCTGGATGCTGCGCTAGAGATGGGAATCAACTTCGTCGATACTGCGAACGGCTACGGCGAGCACGCGGGACAGACCGAGGAGATCGTCGGGCGCTGGATCGCTGGGGGTGGCAGTAGACGGGAGCGCACCGTGCTCGCGACCAAACTCCACCATCCGATGACCGAGTGGCCGAACGATCGGGGTCTTTCGGCGCGGAACATCCGGCGGGCGTGCGATGCCTCCTTGCTGAGGCTGCAGACCGACTACATCGATCTTTATCAGATGCATCACATCGACCGCAGCACCCCGTGGGAAGAGATCTGGGAGGCGATGTCAGTACTGCGGCAACAGGGGAAGATCCTCTACGTGGGTTCGTCGAACTTTGCCGGCTGGCACCTTGCGACGGCGCAGGGGGTGGCCTCAGAGCTCGGTCTGCTTGGGCTCGTCAGCGAGCAGTCTCTGTACAACCTGCTGAGCCGATGGGTCGAACTCGAGGTGCTGCCTGCGGCAGAGCACTTCGGCATTGGCATCGTCCCCTGGTCACCCGTCGCGGGCGGTCTCCTGGCCGGAGTGCTGGCCAAGCAGCGCGAGAATGTGGCCGGCCGCGGCAGTGCCAACGAAGCGGGCATCGCACGGCACCGGGAGCAACTCCAGGCCTACGAGGTGCTCTGCGCTGAACTGGGGGAGTGGCCGGCCGATGTTGCGCTCGCATGGTTGCTCACACGTCCCGCGGTGACCGCCCCGATCATCGGCCCGCGCACATGCGACCAGCTGCAGGGTGCTGTGCGTGCGCTCGAGGTGACGTTGGAGAGGCCGACCTTGGAGCGCCTCGACGAGTTGTTCCCCGCACCCTTCCCCCATGGCGGCAAGCCGGCCCCGGAGGCCTACGCGTGGTAGGAACTGCATCACGGGCGGCCCACTGGTGGCGTCCACCGACTGAGGGTGAGGAGACGCGATGAGCCCGGGGGGTGCGAAGAGATCTGCGACGATCTATGACGTGGCCAAGCGCGCTGGCGTCAGCCACCAGACGGTCGCGCGGTTCCTCAACGGGGATGGCGGCATCCGCCCGTACAACCGCGTCAAGGTCGAGGCGGCGCTCGAAGAGCTCCAGTATCGGCCCAATATGGTTGCCCGATTGCTCGCCACCAACCGCACCTACCGGCTGGGTGCGCTCGGGTTCGAAATCGCTGGGCACAATCCGGGATTGGTCCTGCAAGGAGCCAGCGATGCCGCACGCGAACTCGGATACATCGTCGAGGTGATGGGGCTCGATCCGCTGGACCCCGGGATGCTCGCGGGCGGAGTCGAGGAACTGGTCCGCAAGGGTGCGGAGGGATTGCTCATCACCTCACCGACCGTGGGTACCGCCGCGGCCCTCGCCGAGCTCGACATCGAGGTGCCGATCGTGATCGTCGGTGGCGACGGCGCCGCCGCCAGTGAGCGCCGCGGCGCTCGGCTCGTACTCGATCACCTCACCGACCTCGGGCACACCCAGGTCGCGCATCTGGCCGGCCCGCCGGAATGGACGGCGGCGCAATTCCGGTTGACCGAATACGAGCGCTGGGCGGGTGAGGTCGGCACAGTTCCGGTGGTCTGGCCGGGCGACTGGGACTTCGAGTCGGGCTATCGCCGTGCCGAGATGCTGCCGGGTAGCGGCGTCACGGCGGTCTTCGCGGCCAACGACCGGATCGCCATGGGGGCGTTGTTGCGGATGCACGAGCTGGGGATCCGGGTGCCCGAGGACGTGAGTGTGGTCGGCTTTGACGATCTGTCGATGTCCGGATACACCTATCCGCCACTGACCACGGTGCGGATGGAGTTCGAGCGCAGTGGCCGGGTGAGCGTGGCGCGGCTGATCGCCGCAATCGAGGGCCGAGAGCACGCCGGCGACTACCCCGAGCACCGGCTCGTGGTGCGCCGTTCCAGTGGGCCCGTGCGCGCCTGATCCACGCGCGTCCGGTCGGTGCGGGCATCGCATCGGAAGTCCGCTTCGGTGCTGAGGCGTTGCGCTCGCGTGATTCGTGCGTCTAGACTCGCAGCACGAAATGTGACCGGTAACGTTTTGAAGCCACGAAGGAGTGTCTCCATGTCCCGAACAGCCTCCCGGCGCCACATATCAGCGGCCCTGTGCCTCGCTGGCACGGCGGCCTTGTCCCTGGCCGCATGCACGACGGGAACCGCGGATCCGGCGCCTGATCCCGAGTCACCCGTTGTCCTGGAGTACTGGTCATGGGCTCCGAACATCGAGGAGGTGGTCTCGATCTGGAACGAGGCCAATCCCGATATCCAGGTGGAGGTCAACAACTCAGCCGGTGGTGGCGAGATCACCGCAAAGCTCCTGGCGGCGGCGGAGGGCGGCAACCTGCCAGACCTGTCCAACATCACCTACGACAACCTGCCGACGCTGGTGGTGAACGAGATCGCCGACGACGTCTCGGACGCCATGGGGGACCGGGAAGCCGACACCGCAGTGCCCGCATGGAATCTCACCACCTTCGGTGGTGTGAACTACGCTGTCCCGCAGGGAACATCACCGCAGATGCTCTTCTACCGCACCGACGTCTTCGCCGAACTCGGACTGGAACCACCAACTACGTGGGACGAGTACGCGCAAGCAGCCCGCGTGATCCGTGAGAACGACCCGGATACCTACCTCGCGACCTTCCCCTCCAATGATGCCTCGCTCTTCGCTGCACTCGCCCAGCAGGCAGGCGGTCAATGGTGGTCCAACGACGGCGAGCAGTGGAGCGTCGACATCGACGGTGACGCGAGTGTTCGCGTCGCGGACTATTGGCAAGGTCTGGTCGATGAAGGCGTCGTGGCAACGATGAACACCTACACCCCGGAATGGCAGGCCGCAGTCGCCGATGGCACGCTCGTCAGCTGGCTCGGTGCGGTCTGGTCACCCCCGCTCATCGAGCAGAACGCCCCCGACACCGCCGGACTGTGGCGCGCCGTGGAGATTCCCCAGTGGGATCCGGAACCGGCAGCCGGCGTGATGGGCGGCTCGGGAACAGTGGTCACCACGCAGACCGAGCACCCCGAGCAGGCGCGTGAATTCGCGCTCTGGCTGAACACCTCCCCGGAGGCGATCGAGGCATACATCGAGCACGCGAGCATCTGGCCCTCGGCGCTCGAAGGGCGCGAGATCGACGCGCTGCAGTCCCCGCCGGACTTCATGTCCGAGCAGAGTGACTACTACGAGCTTGCAGCCAGGATCGATGAGTACACGGTGCCGGTGACCTGGGGCCCGAACGTTGCCTTCGGCTTCGACTCCTTCAGCAACGCCGTGAGTGAAGCCCTGTCAACCGGCACGAGCTTCGCCGACGCACTCACCGTCGTCCAGCAGAGCGTCGTCGAGGAGATGGCGTCACTGGGCTATCCGGTCGAGTGAGGCGGAGCGAGACTGTGTCAGCGATGTTGGTGCCAGCGGCTTCAGCACGATCTCGACGGCGGCGCATCACCGGGCGTGCTGTGGCGCCCTGGGTGTTCCTCACGCCGGCACTGGCGATGATCACCGGTGTTCTCACGATTCCCCTGGGGTACGCGCTGTGGGTGAGTCTGCATCGGCAGCGCATCTCCGGGGGCGGCCTCGGGGTGGCGGAGGAGGTGTTCGTCGGGCTCGAGAACTATGTGCGTGTGTTGGCGCGTCCAGACCTGCTTCCATCGGTGGGGCGGATGCTGATGTTTGCGCTGATCTTCGTGCCGATCACGCTGACGCTGGCATGGGTCTTCGCGCTCATGCTGGACAACGAGAGCACCAGGCTCCGACGCGTCACCCGCATCGGCATCTTCATCCCTTATGCCGTCCCCGGCGTCATCGCGGCGCTCATGTGGGGCTTTCTCTACCTGCCAGGAGTCAGCCCGTTTCACGATTTCGCTGCAGCCGTGGGTACGCCGCCGCCTGACTTCCTGGGTGCGGGGTCGATCGTGGCCTCGATCGCGAATATCGCGATCTGGGGTGCGGTCGGATTCAATACCGTCATTCTCTACACGGCGCTGCGGGGCGTGCCCGGTGAACTGTATGACGCCGCCAAGATAGACGGGTGCAATGCAATCCAGTTGGCGCTGAGGATCAAGACACCACTGATCGTCCCCGGCCTCGTGCTCACCGGGATGTTCACCATCATTGGCTCGCTGCAGGTCTTCAGTGAACCCAACACGATGGTGCTGCTCTCGGCTGCGATCGGTTCGGACTGGGTGCCGATGATGGTGGTCTACCGGGACGCCTTCATCACCAACGACCTCTACGGCGCATCGGCGTTGTCCATGCTCATGACGGCAGCGACCGTTCTTGCCTCCCTGCTGGTATTTGCGATCACGCGCTGGCGTGCCACCCGAGGAGGTGCCTGATGCGCACTCGTGGACTGATCCCAACTACCGTGCTGGTGCTCGGTGCTGTGTACTGCCTGTTCCCGGTGTACTGGCTGGTGGCCGCTGCTACCAAACGATCTTCGGAACTGTTCTCCACGCCGTCCGTCGTGCCGAGTTTCACCGGCGGCTTCGCGGAGAACATTCAAGGACTTCTCCAGTTCGCCGGGGGCGCGTTCTGGGGTTGGAGTCTCAACAGCGTGATCTATGCCGGAGGTGGAGCGCTCGGCGCCACCGCGATTGCCGCGATGGCGGGATTCGCGCTGGGGAAGTATGAGTTCCGTGGCAAGCGAATCGTCCTGGGCTACGTACTGCTCGGGGTGCTGGTGCCGGGAATCATCCTCGCGATCCCGCAGTACCTGCTGATGTCGACCATTGGCCTGGCGGGGACGCACTGGTCGATCCTGCTGCCGGTGATGATCAGCCCGTTCAGCATCTACCTGGCTTGGATCTTTAGCATGTCGGCTATTCCGGACGAGATGTTGGAGTCAGGGCGCCTGGACGGCGCGGGGGAGCTCCGCCTGTTTCGTAGCATCGGGCTCCCGATGCTGACGCCCGGACTGATCACGGTGTTCCTACTGCAGTTCGTTGGGATCTGGAACAACTTTCTGCTGCCGTTCATCATGGTCACGCAGCGGGATCTGATGCCACTGACTGTTGGTTTCTACTCAATGATGAACCAGGGGACGGACCAGACGAATGTCTACAATTTCGTCATTATGGGTTGCCTCTTGGCTGTCGCGCCGCTTATCGCACTCTTCCTCTTCTTGCAGCGCTACTGGAATCTCGATCTGGTGACCGGATCCCTCAAGGGCTGAAGCCCCCAACCTTTCAAAGGACGTGAATGTGGATTTCCTTCCTAACGGCGCCTGGCCGGTCATGCTCACCCCGTTCCGGGACGATCACGCGATCGACTGGGATGCGGTGGAGGCTTACACCGACTGGCTGATCAGGACCGGCGCTGCCGGGATCTTTGCTGTCGCGCTCTCCAGCGAGATGTATGACCTGACGCCCGCCGAACGTGTCGCGCTGACGCGTCGGGTCTCGGACGTGGCTGACGGGCGGGTACCGGTGATCTCCTCCGCGCTCGGTGGCGAACCTGCGCAGATCGCTGCCGCGGCGGCGGCTCAGGTGGAGGCCGGTGCCGCAGCGGTGGTGCTCATCGCCTCAACGCTCGCCACTGCGGAGGAGTCCGATGACGTGCTCTTCACTCGGGTTCAGACGGTGCTGGAGGATGTACCCGATGTCCCGTTCGGGATCTATGAATGCCCGGTGCCCTACAAGCGGCTCCTGACCCTGGAGACCGTCAGGGCTCTCGCGAGTACTGGACGATTCGTGTTCTACAAGGACACAAGCCACCGCATGGACACCATGACGGCCCGTATCGGGGCCAGTCGGGGCACCCCGCTGAAGCATTACAACGCGGAGATTTCCTCCCTGGTCAGCACGCAGCGTGCGGGTGGTCACGGGTTCTGTGGGTATGCAGCGAACATCTATCCGGACCTGGTGGCCTGGCTGTGTGCGAACTACGAGTCGGAAGCGGTCGCCGAGGTCGAACGGGTGCAGCGCCTGCTCAGCATCGCCGAGCACGGTATCAATAGCCGCTACCCCAGCAGCGCGAAGTACTTGCTGGCCCACCGTTCCGGTCTGCAGGTGCTTCCCGTGAGCAGGTGGAAGCCGGAGCCGATCGGACCACATGAGGGACAGCCGTTGATCGACCTCGTCGACTACATCGACTCACTCGACCTCCCTGGACTACGCACCTGCCAGTAGGGATTGACAGGGTGCCTGCCACCGGCTCGACGTTGTGATGGTCGGGCCGGTGGCGTCCGGCGCCCCGTCAGCTCGCCGGCCTCACTCGACCCCGAGCGCCGCCACCGGGGAGGTGCGCACCGCCGACCGGGCCGGCAGAGCCGAGGCGAGCAGCCCGGCCACCAGTGCTACAGCAGCCACCAGGGCCAGGTCGCGCCAGGGGACCATGAGCGGGACCTCAGCCACGGAACTGAGCATCACGGTCGAGCCCGCCCAGCCGTACAGCAGTCCGGCGATCGCACCGATCAACGCTCCGGCGCCGGCGATCAGTACTCCCTCCAGGGCCAGCATGCCCCGCAGCTGAGCCTTCGTCAGACCAAGGGCGCGCAACATGGCCGACTCCCGCCGGCGTTCGATCACCGACAGCGACAGCGTGTTGGCCACGCCCACCAGGGCGATCACGACGGACACTCCGAGCAGTCCGACGACCACCGCGAGAAGGGTGTCCACGACCTGCCCGTAGGCGGCGCGCTCGACCGCGGCACCGCTGATCTCCGGTGCCTGCAGCCCGTCCACGGTTTCCGAGAGGTCGGTGAGCGTGGACTGCACGCTGCGGACGGCGTCACGTTCGTTCGCATCGTCGGCCAGTCGTGCCCACAGCATCGAGGCGGGAGCCACCTCGCCGAGCTCGGCGAAGGTCGCCGGGTCCAGCAGCGCGACCATCCCGTCCAGCCCCGTCACCCGAGCAGTGACCGTGACCTCGGCCGATCCTGCCTCGGGACCGGACCCGCTCAGTGTGAGTCGATCCCCATCCTTGATGCCCTGCCAACTGGCCATCTCACTGGGTACCACGACGATCCCGGGCTCCGGCTGTGCCGCGGCAGGATCGCGCAGCACGTTCTGCAGTTCGCCCTCCTCGACTGCCGCGACGGTCAGCCATGTGCTGGTGCCGTCCTCGTTCGCAGCGTCCACATCCCTCCGGCTCAGCAGTACCGATTCGGTGACTCCGTCCACCTTCTCGACGGCGCTGATCTGCACGTCGGAGAGGGAATCTCCCGTGGCCACGCTCAGGTCGACGGGGAACCGTGCGTCGAGTTCGTTGGTGAGGGTCTCGCGCGCGGACATCGCACCGGTGCTCATCATCGTCACGAGTGCCACCCCGATCAGCAGGGCGCTCGCGGTCGACGCGGTCCGCTTCGGATTGCGTACGGAGTTCGCGATCGCGATCTTCCCGGTGACGCCCCGTCCGGCGAGCCGCCCGACGAGCCGGATCAGGCGAGGCACGACGAACACGCTCCCCACGAGCAGGCCGACGAGGGAGACGATCCCGCCGAGCAGGCCGACCCCCAGCGCCAGCAGGATCGTGTCCTCGGAGTCCGACCCGGACGAGCGGACCGCGACCATGGCCAGGGCGAGCAGACCGAAACCGCCGACGAGGAGTGCAGTGCTGAGCACTGCCCGCGCCCGCCCGGCCCTGGGGGCGTCCCGGCCTTCCATCGGGTGCAGCGCGGCGAGTGGAGCCACACGGGTGGCCATGCGGGCGGGGACCAGCGCGGCGGCCGTCGTTACGAGGACGCCGGTGATCAGCGGTGCGAGGATCACGGCCGGGGTGAGGGTCAGCCCGGCGTCGATGGGTACCTCCAGCTCGAGAGTGGAGAGCACTGCGAGCCCAGCGGCCACCAGGCCGCTACCGAGCGCAATCCCGGCGATCGAGGCGAGAGTGCCGAGGATCGCGGCTTCCAGCAGGACCGAGCGACGCACCTGCGCCTTCGCCGCTCCCACACATCGCAGCAGCGCCAGGGTGCGCGTGCGCTGGGCGACGAGCACCTGGAAGGTGTTCGTGATCACCAGGGCCGCCACCGCGAGGGCGACGGTCGCGAACGCGAGCAACAGCACGGTCATGATCTGGTCGTTGCCGGTGAGCTGGGCGGTCGTGACCTTTGCCTGTTCCTCGACTGTGCGCACGTGGACACCCGGGTCGACCAGGCCGCCGACGGCGTCTCGCACGTCCTCCAGATCGGCACCGCCGGCCAGAGCGAGGGTCAGCTCGTAGTGTGCGGGATCTCCGTCCCAGACCAGGGTGAGCAACTCGCTCAGTTGTTCGGGCTCGATGAGAGCGGAGGCGCGGTTGAACAGGAACGCATCGGGTTCGTCCAGCAGGCCGACCACGGTCAAGGTGGCGGTCTGCGACTGGTTCGTTCCGCCGTCGGGGGAATCCGGATCGGCTTCCCAGTACTCCACGGAGGAAGAGATCTCGTCCCCGATACCCACCTGCAGGCGTTCGGCCACGGCGGTGGTCAGCGCCACCTGACCAGGCGCCGTCGGGAGTTCTCCCTCGGCCAGATCAGCCGATTCGAGGGAACTGTCGGGGGCTGCTCCGCCGAGGGTGACGTACTCGGTGCGGCTGGGACCGCTCGCCTCGGCTCCCAGCAGTGCCATCGTGTGCACGGCGTCGACGTCCTCGACCGCAGCGATCGAGGCGAGGTCGTCGTCGGTGAGACCGCCGGATGCGACGACCACGAGATCGGCACCGGAATAGGACGAACTGACCGAGTTGTAGGTGGTGCGTTCGATCGTGGCCGTCGCAAGCAGGCTGGCCGCTACGAAGGCCGTCCCGAGCATGATCGCGATCCCCGCAGCGACCAACCGGCCGGCCGAGGCGCGCATCTGGTGCAGGGTGAGCCTGAGCATCAGCCGGCCACCGCCGTCTGATCGATCGTGCGCAGTGCGTCCAGCCCTGACATGACCGACTCCGGCGTCGGGGACTCGATGGTTCCGGCGATCTGCCCGTCGGCGAGCAGCACCACCTGGTCGGCGTAGGCCGCGGCGGTCGGGTCGTGGGTGACCATGACGATGGTCTGCCCGAGCTCGCGGACGCTGCGGCGCAGGAATGAGAGCACTTCCGCGCCCGAGCGGGAGTCGAGGTTGCCGGTGGGTTCGTCGGCGAAGATCACGTCCGGCCGGGTGCTTAGGGCTCGCGCGATCGCGACCCGCTGCTGCTGCCCGCCGGAGAGCTGGTGCGGTTTGTGCGTGAGCCTGTCCCGCATGCCGAAGGTGTCGATCAGGGTGTCCAGCCAGCTCTGGTCCGGGCTTGTCCCGGCCAGCTCGGAGGGCAGCGTGATGTTCTGGTAGGCGGTGAACATGGGCAGCAGGTTGAACGACTGGAAGACGAAGCCGATGCGCTCACGGCGCAACTTCGTGAGCTCGTTGTCTCCGAGCGCGGTCAGCTCAGTCTCCCCGAGAAGCACCTGCCCGGAGGTGGCCGAGTCCAGGCCCGCGAGCAGGTGCATGAGGGTGGACTTCCCGGAGCCAGAGGGGCCCATGATGGCCGTGAACTGGCCGGACTCGAACTGGATGGAGACGTCGTTCAGAGCGGTCACGGCGATGTCTCCGCTGCCGTAGACCTTGGTGAGGTGGCGGGCACTCACGGCACTGACAGCACTGACGGCGGCGCCCCGGGTACCGGGCGGTGGTGTTGTGGTCATATCTCGACCATAGGAGCCGGTCCGGTGCGGGCGCGTCTGGCCGTGGGTGGGTTCTCGGGTCATCCTGTGGGTTGACCTCTCGCGAGCCCGCGTCAGACCGCGAGGGCGGCCTGACTGTCGAAAGTCGTGCCGAGATCGACACTCAGGCCGCCGTCGCGGACTGGGCCGGATGGGGCCGGATTGGCGATCAGGTGCCGGGGCTGACCAGACCTGTTTCGTAGGCGGTGACGACGGCCTGGACCCGGTCGCGCGCGTCGAGCTTGGCCAGCACACGCCCGACGTGCGTCTTCACGGTCGCCTCCGCGACGAACAGGTCGGAAGCGATCTCGGTGTTGGAGCGTCCGCGGGCCATGAGCATCAGGACCTCCCGCTCCCGGTCGGTGAGGGAGTCCAGGACGGCGGCCGATGCCTTCTGCTCATCCGGCAGCACGGTCGCGAGGTGCTCGATCAGACGACGCGTGCTCGAGGGTGCGATCACCGCCTCGCCGTGATGCACGGTGCGGATGGCGGCCAGCATCTCCTCCGGCGGGGTGTCTTTGAGCAGGAAGCCGCTGGCACCGGCCTTGATGGCGCGCAGGACGTACTCGTCCAGGTCGAAGGTGGTGAGGATGACGACCTTCGGTGCGCTTCCCACGCGGGTGGCGGCCGGGTCGGTGAGCGCGGCGGTGGCAGCCAGGCCGTCCATCTGCGGCATCCGGACGTCCATGAGCACCACGTCCACCTCGTGGCTTGTCAGCAGTCGTACAGCCTGCGCACCGTCTCCGGCCTCGATGACGACCTCCATGTCCGGCTGGGAGTTGATGACGAGGGCGAACCCGGCGCGGACGAGTTGCTGGTCGTCCACTAGCGCCACCCGGATCGGTGCGGGGGGTGGTACGTCGGTCATGGACGGTTGTCCTCTCGGTACTGATCCATCTGCTGGTTGTTCTGGGGCGTGGGGCGCTGCTCGGGCGGTCCGGTTTGGGCGCTGCCGTCGTGGCCGATCGGTACCTGCTGTGCAGGAGTGTGCCAGGTCTGAGGGTGGGCGGCCGGGACGGGGATCTCGGCCCGGACACGGAAGCCGCCGCCGGGGCGCGGCCCGGCGCTGAGGGTGCCTCCGAGCATCCCCGCGCGTTCGCGCATCCCGAGCAACCCTTGCCCGGCGCCGTCGGAGCCTGCGGCCGCACCGCGACCGTCGTCGTCGATCTGGAGCACGAGGTTGGCGTGCTGCCACTGGACGAGAACGGTCGCATGGGCGTCCGGCCCGGCGTGCTTGAGGATGTTGGTCAGCGATTCCTGCACGATCCGGTAGACCGTCAGTCCCGCTCCCGGTGGCAGCGGGCGGGACTGACCCATCCGGACCAGGGATACCGCGAGCCCGGCATCGCGTACCTGCTCCACCAGCGACTCCAGGTCCTGGGACTCCGGCTGTGGTGTGAGCGGACCGTCGGCCTGGTCGCTGCGCAGCACGCCAAGGATCTTGCGCATGTCCGCCAGCGCGGCGCGGCCGGTCTCGGAGATCGTGGTGAGGGCCTTCGTTGCCGCCTCGGGGTCATGGGCGGCGGCGTAGCGGCCACCGTCGGCCTGGGCGATCACCACGGACAGTGAATGGGCGACGATGTCGTGCATCTCCCGGGCGATCCGGGCGCGTTCGGCCTGGGTGGCGATCTGCGCCTGCTGGTCCCGCTCGATCTCCAGGCGTGCGGCGCGTTCGGCGAGGGTCTCGCGCTGCTGCACTCGGGTACGCCGGACCAGGCCGAGGGCCCAGGAGCTGAGCACCATCGCCGCGAGGAGGCCGAAGACCGTGGTGCTGCTGAAGACTGCCGCCTCCAGGCTGGAGGGGCCGTTGTAGGTGGTGAACCAGACGGTGACGATCGCGCATCCGAAGAGTGCGCTGTAGAGGGCTGTGCGGCGCGCCCAGCGTGGACCGTAGACGGTGACGGCGTACAGCGCGGCGAAGATTGTCAGGTCGGAGGCGGTGAGGATCACACCGCTGAGCACGTGCACCAGGGCCATCGCGTAGACCGCGACGACGGAGGCCACCGGCCGGGTGCGCCGCCATGCCAGTGCCATCGGCATTCCGATGCTGGTGAGCACGCTGACGACGGCGCCCAGCGACGAGAGACTGGTCGACACCCCGATGGCGAGGGAGAGCATGCCCAGGGTCCCGGTCAGCACGAATGCTGCCACCAGATCGACGGCGAAAGGTGAGTACCGCCGTACGGGCAGGCTTGGGGGTGGGTCGACAGGCGTCATGATCTTGTCAGCGTAGGCGTGCCCGGCATGGGCCGTCGTCCGACCACGGGCGGACGTAGGCACTCGTGAGTAGGTCCACGGGTGCAGCCGTGTCCACAACCCCCCGATGGTCGGCAGCGAGGGTGGTGGAGGTCGCTCGATGCTGGGCCGATGAACGAGGAGATACCAGAACCCACTGATCCGACTGACCTCACCCGCCCTGCGGACCTCGGTGTGGGACCTGCGCAGCGGTTGTTGACCGAAGTCGACCTCGCGCGATGGGCGAGCTTCATCCACCAAGGAGAGTCGTCTCGTACCACGTTGTGGCTGCTGTTGCTCGATGGCGCCGGACGGTCACTGCCGGAACTGATCGCGATCGACGATGTCGAGCCGGGCCCGCATCCGGTCTTCATCGCGAATCTTCTGGAGCTGGTGGAGATGACGCTCGCCACTATCGCTCCGGGCGGGTCGATGGTGGCCATGCTGGAGCGGCCGGGCACGCCCCACCGCACGCCCGCGGATCGTGAGTGGAACGAGGCGGTGCGATGGGAGGCCCGGCAGCGTGGCATCCCGGTGCAGGCGTTCTTCGTGGCCTGTGCCGGCAGGATCCTGCCGATGACGTTGGACGATGCGGCGTGAGCACCGGTGCAACTCGGGTGTGCTGACCGCAGAAGTCGGTGACGCGTGTGAGCGAGGCGATGCCTGCACACGATCAACAACTGACCTTCCAGACGCGGTCATGGTTCGACGCAGCCGGGCCCGGCCTCAGGCGTCAGACGTAGCCCGGGCGGCGGTCGCGTCAAGATAACTGGCGCTGGTGCCGTTGCTGCCGGAGGGCCAGCAGCGCCGCGCCGAGGACCAGGAGGGTTGCGCTGGCGGCTAGTGCGAGGAGCACATTCGCGCCCGTGTCTGGCATCTCCTGGCCAGGATCGGTATCGGTCGGTTCGCTGGTGGGCGGGTTGGTCGGTTCGCTGGTGGGCGGGTTGGTCGGTTCGCTGGTGGGCGGGTTGGTCGGTTCGCTGGTGGGCGGGTTGGTCGGCTCGGTGGGGGGATCGGTCGGTGCAGGTGCCACGCTAAGGGTGAACTCCGCGGTAATGGGATCGCCCACGAACACGGTGAACGTCACATCGCCGGCGGCCTCGGGAGTACCTGAGATCTCGCCCGTCTCGGTGTCGAGGTCGAGTCCTGCCGGAAGGTCGCCCTCGAACATGCCCCAGGTGTACGGGCCGCCGTTGCCGCCGTCCGCCTCCAGCGTGACCGAGTACTCCTCGCCGACTGTCCCGTCCGGGAGGGAGTCCGTCACAATCACCAGCGGGTCGAGCAAGGTCAGGGTGCCGTTCACGTATTCGAAGGTGTAGGAGTCGTCCGCTCCGTCGCTGCAGAACGTGGTGGCGGCATCCATGTCATAGCCGCAGGTCGGCAGGGTGTCCAGGTCGTCGATCGTGTCGTCGTCCCAGAAGCCGGTGTAGCTGGCCGTCACCTCCGGCTCGAACGCACCCTCGTAGGTCGTGGCGTCGCCTGCCGTGACCGTGATGACCCCGCCGGAACGTTCCACCGCGCCGGCATCACACGCGCTGGCCACCAGCCGCGGGTAGCCGTCGCCGCGCTGATCGACGCCACCGGGGCACAACTCGATCGTCTCCTCGCTCCACGGCGCCGTGGAGCCGGTGGGCACCAGGTTCACGGCCGGGCTCGTCGACCCGGGAAGCACTGTGCGGCTGGGACCGCCGTTGTCACCGAGCGGTTCGAGCAACGGGTCCGCGACAACGCTCGTGTCGGCATCCAGTTCGCAGGTGTCATCCGAGGCGACGTTGAAGCCGCCGTCGGTCAGGTTGGACAGGTCGCCCTCGCAGGCCGGCGCGCCATCGGGGGAGTGCACGATCGAAGCGATCGCAGTCGCTGTGGTGTCCTCGCTCAACACGAGGCCGCCCTCAGCATTGTCCGCGACAGTGCTGCCCGCGAGCAGCAGTGGTGCCGCGGGGATGTCGCCGAACTCGTCACCGATCGCCTCCGTACTGATGCCGAAGCCGCCGTTCCCGGCGATGGTGCTCGAGAGGACGAGGCCGCTGGAGACGGTGCTGATCCGCAGGCCGGAACGCGCATTGGTCGACACCTCGGTCCGCACCAACTCGATATCGCCGGGCCAGTCGGAGCCCGTCGGGCCAACAATGGCGCCGTAGCCGGTGATCGGCACACCGAAGAGATCGTCGAGGTCGGTGCGCACGTTGTCGCTGATGATGCTGTCCGTCAGTGACAGGCTGCCGCCCTGCACCATCGCGCCCCCGGCGTTGCCGGTGATCGTGAGGTCGTGTCCGGTGACTGTTGCAGAGAACCGGAGGGCGATGCCACCGAAGCCGAAGGCGGACCCCAGGTGCGGGTCGAGGCCGTTACCGGTGATCTGGGTGCCGGTCAAGTCGATCGTGGTCCGCCGTTGCGAATGCGGCTCCTCGACGGCGAAAACACCTGCCCATTCGTTGTCAGCCACGACGCCACCGGTCATCGTGACATCGGCATAGCCCGCGAACAGGCCCAGGATGTTGCGGCTGAGTTCGGTGTCGGTCACGACCGCATCGACGGGACCGTCCAGGTACAGGCCAGCGCCTGGTATCCCGTCATCGGTAGCTCCGCCGTCGTTGTCCGTCACGGCGCTGTTCGTGAGCTCCAGGCTGGATTCGGCGAGCGAGGCGATGGCCTGCACCCCGGTCTCGTTGTTCGCGATGGTGCTGTCGCTGATCTGCGTCTGGCCGTGCTCGACGTTGACCCCGAAGGCATGGCCCGTGATCTCGGTGCCGGTGATCGAGACGGTGAGCGGAATGGATTCACCCTCCGTCGTGTCAGTCCGTCCCCAGATGCCAGCACTCTGGCTTGCGCCGGTGTTGTCGGACACGGTGCTGTTGATCAGCGTGACATCGCCACCGTCGGGCAGCATCATGCCGTTGTCGTTGCCCGAGATCGTGACGTCCTCTCCGGTGAACGTGCCACCGTCGTAGATCACCACCCCACCGCGGAACGTCCCGCCCGAGGGGTCGCCGCTGTCGATGATCGAGGTCCCGGTCACGTTGAATGCCGCATCGGAGGAGTAGCCGAAGAGTCCGCCACCGATTCTGCCCGATACCGTTCCGCCCGTGATCGTCGCCACACCCCTCGTCACTGCAACGCCGGTGAGCTCGGCGGCGATGGTGGACGAGTTGATCGTGACCATCGCCGGTGCGGGGTCTACCAGTGCAATGTCACCCACTGCGACGCCGGTGCCGACTCCCGTGATCGTCGCGCCGTCGATGGTGACGGTGCTGCCGGCGTCCGCAACGACGCCTGCGCCTGCGGGTGCTAGCTCGTCGCCGGTGATGCTGATTCCCGAGAGCATCGCGGTGCTGTCGGCGGCAATCCGGATCGCCGGCTCTGAGCTGGGCATGGCGTTGTCGTCCGTGAAGCCGATGTCGGCGATCGTCACCGCGCCGGCGGCCGCATCGATGAGCACCGCGGGCATGCTGTCGGGGGCGAGGTTGGTCAGTGTCACCTCGTCTGCCCCCGCACCCTGCAACGTCACCGGGGTGGCGATCGTCAGAGCCTCGTCGTAGTCGCCGGCCGCGATCGACACGATGTCATCGGGAGGGGCCAACGTCAGTGCCGCGCCGATCGTGGCGCACGCATCCGTGCCCGGGGCTTCGCCACAGTCCGGCCCGTCGGTTCCGGCGGTGGCATCGACGTACCAGGTGCCGTCGGCAGCGGTTGCTGGTGGGGCGCCCCCCGCCAGGATCAGGGCGGTCGTGGCGACGACGGCCGAGCCGAACGCAAGCAGGCGGTGGCCGTGGACTCGATGGTCGTCCATCCCGGACGTCGTGCGTGGCAGGCTGGCCCCGGAGGCGTGCATCGCTGGTCCCCATTGTATTTGGTTGAACGCGTGTCCGTGAGACAGTACCGCCCATTGGGCGATACCGGAAGTCCCGCAGATCGGAACCTGCGCCTGACTTCGATGATGGGGCCCGCGCCGGGGCATGAACCTATTGTGGGGCCTGGCTTCATACCGGATCGGTGAGGCTCGCGTCGTTGTTCTGCACCGACCCCACTCGTGAGTCCACTTCGTACCAGCTCAGTGGGGGAGTGGGCAGCGTCAAGGCGGCGAGTGCTTCGTCCGGCGTGGTGATGGCTGGGTCGAGCCAGGGCCCGATCGCCTCATGGGACAGGACAACCGGCTCCCGGTCATGGATCGCTTCCAGGCCACCGCGTGCATCCTCGGTGACGATCGTGGTCGAGAGCACCCACCGGTCTGGGTCATCGCGGCTCTTGGCCGGGTCTGGCCACCAGGCGTACAGACCGGCGAACGCCAACGGCTCGTCGTCGCTGCGGTGGATGTAGAAGGGAGTGCGCTTCGGCTTGGACTGCCCAGGCACGTCTTCCTTCAACCACTCGTAGTAGCCGTCGGCCACCACCACGCAGCGTCGGCCGCGCAAGGACTTCGCGAACGCTGACTTGGTCGCGAGACTGTCGCTGCGGGCGTTGAACATCCGCGCGCCCACGCTGAGGTCCTTCGCCCACCCGGGCACCAGTCCCCACCGGGCCACGTGCAGCTCTCGTCGTGGAGGAGGGGCCGGCTGGCGGGCTTGAGCGTCGTCGGGAGCCTCGGATGCCGGCTTGGGCACGCGATCGACCACGATGCGCGCGCCGTCGGTGGGTGCGACGTTGTAGCTCGCCGGCAACTGCGCGGCGCGCTCGGTGATCTCTTCCACGTCGAACGCATCCGCCAACGCCTGCGCCTCCCGGAACGAGGCATATCGACCGCACATGGCTTCAGAATCGCACGAGTTGAGGGGCATTCGCCCTGTCAGGGCAGACGGAGCGCTCGGACGAGCCGCGATGGCAATGCTGGCTGAGATCGTATTCATCGCGGTCGTGCGTCAGCATGGTTCACAGGTGTGAATCCTGACAGGAGGTACCGATGCCGCGGTTCGTCACCACCTGGCACGTCGATGCACCACCCGAGTCGGTGTGGCCGGTGCTCAGTGACGTCGAATCGTGGCCGCGATGGTGGCACTGCTTCCGCCGCGTCGTGCTGGTGCGATCCGGGGACGAGGCCGGCGAAGGCATGCGCGTGCAGCTGACTCTCGACGTGGGCTACCGGCTGGTGTTCGGCACCGAGATCACCTCCTCCGTCCCGGGACGGTCGGCCCGTGCTCGTGTGGTCGGTGACCTCAGCGGTATCGGTTCCTGGTCAGCACGCAGCGACGGCGACGCCACTGCGATGACCATCGTCTGGGACGTTCAGGTGCAGCGCGCGTGGATGCGCCACGCACAGCCTCTGGTCGCACCGTTCTTCGCGTGGTCACATGCCCGGGTGATGGCTGCGGGCGAGCGCGGCCTACGCCAGGTGCTGGCGACCGGGGAACTGGCCGGGTAGGGATAGCCTCGGCGAGTATGGAGATCAGTGCGGGCGAGGTGACCACCCTGGGCCGTGAGGAGCTGGTGGAGCTGTACTCCGCCGTCGGGTGGAGCGCCTACACCCGTGATCCTGACGCCCTGCTGCGTGCGGTGCGCGGCTCCCACCGGGTGTGTGTGGCTCGGGATCGGCAGACACTGGTGGGGCTGGCACGGACGATCTCCGACGGCGTCACGGTGGTCTACCTGCAGGACGTGCTTGTACGCCCCTCGCACCAGCGCACCGGCCTCGGCCGCGAGTTGCTCACCCGGCTGCTCGGAACCTACGGCGACATCCGCCAGCAGGTGCTGCTCACCGACGACCGCCCGGAGCAACGGGCCTTCTACTCCTCGCTCGGGTTCGTCGAGACGCACGACCACGAGCCGCCACTGCGCTCGTTCGTGAGACTGCGCTGAGATGGTCCAGACGCGCATCGTAGGATCGCAACCGATGAGCGAGGACAATGTGGACCAGCCGAAGACCTGTTGCGCACCGGCGCGGGAGGCGCCAGGAGCGCCCGTGGAGGGCCAGCGCAGGGAGGTGGCGCCCGGGGCCGGTCGCGACCAGCACACGGTCGAGCAGTGTCCAGTGCCCGCGCAGACCTTCCACATGGGCGACGCTGATGGCGTCGGCTACCACGCCGACGGCGAGACGCCCGTGCACCCAGTGACCCTGGACGCCTTCTCGATCGACGCCACCTCGGTGACGAATGCTGACTTCGCACGCTTCGTCGAAGCGACCGGATATGCCACCGAGGCCGAGACGTTCGGGTTCTCCGCGGTCTTCCATCTGGCGCTCGCGGCGCCGCAGGAAGCGATCATGGGCCAGGCCGCGGGTACCCCGTGGTGGCTCGGGGTCAAGGGCGCCGACTGGGCGCACCCGGACGGGCCGGACTCCACCTGGGAGGGGCGCGAGGATCACCCGGCCGTGCACATCTCCTGGAACGACGCCCAGGCGTACTGCCAATGGGCCGGCCGGGCGCTGCCGACCGAGGCCCAGTGGGAGGCCGCCTCCCGCGGTGGCCTGGACGGCAAGCGGTACCCGTGGGGGAGCAGGTTCCCGGGGGAGAAGAAGCAGTGGCGCGCGAACATCTGGCAGGGGCGCTTCCCTGTCGACAACACGGTGGAGGACGGTTTCCTCACGACCGCGCCGGTGCGCACCTTCGAACCGAACGCGTACGGGCTGTGGCAGACGGTGGGCAATGTGTGGGAGTGGTGCGCGGACTGGTTCGACCCGCGCTACTACGCCCAGTCGCCGGCCGCGAACCCGGCCGGTCCCGAGCAGGGGCAGGCACGCGTCATGCGCGGCGGGTCGTTCCTGTGCCACGACTCCTACTGCAACAGGTACCGCAACGCCGCCCGCAGTTCCAACACTCCCGACTCGTCGATGTCGAACGCGGGGTTCCGGACGGTCGGGACTGCCTGATCGGCTGACTGGCCGCCAGGCCCACCGAGCGCGTCGAACTCACGGAGCGAGTCGAAACACCGAGCCGGCCCTCCGCTCACCGCTCACCGCCCTCTGCCCACCGGCCCTCCACAGGGCCGAATGATTGACCCCTTCTCGGGTTTACCCCTGAGTTTCGGGCCCGGGGACGCAGCTGACTGCGCGTGAACGGCCCTAGGTCGACGTGTGGCGATTGCCGGGTCCGCAAGGGGCCGAAATTTCGGCCCTTTCTCGACATCAACCCCGAGTTTCAGGCCCCTGGAGACATCAACTCTCGATGGTCGCGCTGATCCCCGACGGCGCCGGCTCGCCCGGTCCTTGCAGGTCCACCCGACGCGCGCCACAGCTACAGCGCACGTAGAGCACGGTGCCCATCGTGGTGCCGTGGCGGGACTCGACATGCCAGCCGTGCTCGTGCTGAGTGAGTGGCTGATTGATCTGGATCATGGCTGGTGTGGTGGTCATGGAGCAATCCTGATGTAATGCCCTTATGCATCTCAACCCTTACGGCGAGTATGCGGTGGTGTTGGCTGCTTCTCTCGCCAATGACTGGCCTGCAGACCGCGCCGGTATCGAGGCCCGGACGCGGGAGTTCGGCATGACCCAGCCGTTCCCGGAAGCCCCGGACGACCACGCCCGGACCCGGCTCGTGATCGATGAGTGGCTGGAGGTCGTGGACGCTCCGGACGAGGACAGCCGCGCCTCCACCCTGAATGCTCAGATGGCCGCTGTGACCGCCTACCCTCGCCTGACCGACCACGACGACGAGGGGTGGCATCTGCACTACCGCGACGACGGCAACTCCTTGCCGCATGTGCTGGCGGCCGTGATCAGCGTGGGCACCGCCCTGCACCTGACCACCCGCGGCATGCATCGTTTGCGCCGATGCGCGGCGGGGGAGGGCCCGGGAGACCCGTGCTCCGCCGTCGTGGTGGACGTGACGCGCAACGGCAGACAACGCTACTGCTCGGTACGGTGCGCGAACCGCGCCGCGGTGCGACGGCACCGGGCGCGACTCGCCTGAGGTGATTCGGCCCGCCCGGGGACCTGGAGCGACGGCGGCATCCCGGCTGGGTCGAGACTGTGGTGAGCCCGGAGATGACGGTCGTGCTCGGTGGCCCGTCGTTGGATCACACCTGTGCGTGCGCGATTCAGCGGTGCCCTACCAGGCAGCGAGTACCAGGGCACCGGTGAGGAGCAGGTAGATGCCGAGCCAGACCGCTGTCGATGGCTGCGGCCGCCGGTAGTAGGCGACGGCGCGTTCTTTGAGCGGCGAGTGGTAGCGCGTTCTCGCCACCCACCAGAGCAGCAGGTGCCAGATCAGCGCGGCGCAGATCGGCTGACCGATCCCGATGACGACCGCGGCGACCGTCCGCCACGACTCGTCCGGGACGATCCGGGAGATCCCGAAGGCGATGGCGGCCAGCGGTGCGAAGCCGAGGACGAAGCCGAGGAACCCGGGAAGGAGTTGACTGCCGACGAAGCCGGCCCGGGTGAACCGGCGCAGGGTGTAGTCGAAGACAGGCATGGGCCCCGCGCCCGACCAGGTGCTGCCCCGGCGGACCGAGGCCGTCGCTTCGTCCTCCATGGGCATCCCCGAGGCCTCGAACACTTTGATGACATGCTCGACCGGATCGGCATCGGCCAGACCCCGGCGAGTGGCTCGGATGCTCAGCAGCAGGGGGAGCCCACCGATCGCGATGGCCGCCACCATGGCCGCCGCCCAGGGAAGGGGGACGTTCGCACCGATCTCGCCCAGGTAGATCCCGTTCAGGGTGAGCAGCGCGAGCACCAGTACCACGATCCACACGGTCCGCAGCGTCCGCGCCCAGCGCGGGATGCCGTGGAAGTCGTGCCGGACCGGCCCGTAGGTGAGCGACTTCGGAGTCGGTGGCATCTCGAAGACACGCAGCCGTGCCCTCTGGTCGCCGCCGCGCTGGAGGATCTCCCCCTCACCCGCGACGGTGGTGATCGTGCCGTGTGCGCCGGTCACCTCCACCGCACCTGGACCGCCGCGGACCGTGACGACTTCCCGCTTGAAGCGGCCGGCACTCACATAGGCTCGCGCCGTCTGCTCGCGATACTCGTGGACCTGATAGGGCTGGTTCGTCATCGCACGTTCCGGGTCGGGTAGTTCCGACGGTATCCGAGTTCTGATGGTGGCGGGCCATATCGTCCCCGGGCGACGGGGTGATAGCCGAGGTCTCCCTTCCGGTGCTGGAGCGACGACACCGGGCGCAGCCGGGCTCAGGGCAGGGGAGCGGCAGGGCGAAGGTCAGTACGGGAGAAGTCGTCGCCCTTGAACAGGAGGGGTTCACCGGTACGCGCGGCGAGGGCGTAGCTGAAACAGTCGCCGAAGTTCAACCGAGCTGGATGCCCTGAACCACGCCCGTAGTCGCGGGCCGCCTGGCGTGCCGTCTTGGCGTCCTCCGCCGTGACGTCCACGACAGTGATGTCGAGCGTGTCGAGCACTTCATCGAGCCTGCGCCCAAGGACGGGATCACCGATCCGGTCGGTGACGATGGCGAGTTCGAGGTAGTTCGCGGCCGAAAGGTAGGCGTGCTCGGCCGCTACAAGGGCTTCCCGGAAGGCAGATTCTTCCTCCTCGCCTTGCAGGATCGCGACGATCGCTGAGGTGTCGACGATCATCGGGGAAGCCCCTGATCGTCGTAGAGATCGTCAGTCGAGAGGGAGGCGCCCGCCGCGTGCAGGCGGGTGCGCACGTCGTGGAGCAGGAAGTCCAGATCTGCGGATCTCGCCGCTGCCGTTGTCGCGTCGAAGCTGCTGAGGTACTGCTCCAGGGCGGCCTCGATCGCGCTTGTCTGGCTCGTGCCAGCCCGCCGTGCTGCCTCGCGTGCTAGTTCATGCACCCGTTCATTCTTGATGTTCAGGCTCATCGGTCACCCCTTCTACCATGGTAGAAAACCATTCCACAATGGTAGAACGGGTCGTGCCTCTCGTCTACACAGGCCGCTCGGCAGCTGGCGCCGAGAACACTTCATCTATCCCCTCCCACGCGGCCTCCCGCACGAACACCGGCACCCTGTCGCGCCGGGTGACGTCGGCATCCACCGTCGCTGCGCCGTCGTGGGCTTGCCCGGACCACACGTCCACCCACGCCCCCTCCGGCAGGTATACCGGCCAGGTGCGCGCACCCGGCTCCAACACCGGTGCTACCAGCAGGTCGTCCCCGAGCAGCCACTGCACCGGGTGCTCCCACACGTTCCGGTCGCCCGGGTGGTCGAAGTACAGCGGTCGCATCAGCGGCCGAGACGTCGCCACCGTCTGTCGCGCTGAGGCGGCCAGGTAAGGCACCAGCCGCTCCCGCAGCTCCACCAGTGCCCGCACCTCGGAGATCACACGGGAGTCCCCGGTGCGCTCGGCGATGTTCCAGGGGGTGCGGTCCACCGACGGGGTGCGGTGGTGATTGAACTCGGAGTGGTATTGCATGATCGGCACGAACACGCTCGCTGCCATCGCCCGCACGTACAGCTCCGGTTCCGGGATCGGCCCGGAGAACCCGGCGATGTCCCAGCCCCAGTAGACGATCCCGCACGCCGCGGCGCTCAGCCCGGCCAGCATCGACCACCGGAACGCCTCCCAAGTGGAGTTCTCGTCTCCCGCCCAGAACGCGCCGTGGGCCTGCGAGCCGGTGAATCCGGCCCGGCTGAATGTCACCGGCGCCTTCCCGCACGATTCGAGCAGCCGTCCATAGGCGGCCGCGTACCCGGTCGCGAAGGTGTTGTTCCCCTCGTCCCCGCGGCGGCCGTCCAGGTACACGAGATCCGACCCCCAGGCGTGCTCACCGCCGTCGGTCTTGAACCCGTCGATCCCCACCTCCTCCACCAGGTACCGGCGCTTGGCCGTCCACCAGTCGGCGGCCCGCTCGTCGGTGAGGTCCGGCATCAGCCCGAGCGGGAACCACCAGCCACGGTTGCGATACGGCCGCAGGGTCCCGTCCGGCGCTTCCTCCTGGACCAGGACATCCGCCTCGATCGCCGCCCGGGCGTCCGCCTTCGCCTGACCGACCGGGTGCGGGCGCATCTTGATCAGCGGGATCTGCCACAGGTGCACCCGCACGTCTTGGGCGTGCAGGGAGTCGACCATGCCCTTCGGGTCCGGCCAGGCGCCGTCCGCTGGGAAGGTGAAGTCGACCAGACGCATCGGCCTGCCGTCCTCGTGCACCTCGTACTCGGCATCCCGGAAGGCGGTGAACGTCTGCTCGTCGCTCCATGCCTCGATCACCACGTTGCCCACCGGGATCCGGTGCTCGCGATGCAACGCCAGTTGCCGCTCAACCTCAGCCTGAGTGTTCCACTCGTTGCCGCTGGCCCACAGCCTGAACACCCAGTCCGGCAGTTCGGTCGGGCGTCCCACCTCGGTCAGGAAGGCATCCAGGACGGCGGCCGGCTCGCCCGCGTAGGTCGCCACACCCAGCAACGGCGTGGTCCTCGACGGCGCATCCACCTCCGCAGTGATAGTGAGCCGGTCCGGGCTCGCCTCACCGATGTCGAACCACACCCGGCGTGAGGTCTGCACATGAAAACCCCAGCCCGCACCGCCTACGACGTGCGCGAACGGCATCGGCAGGTAGGTGCGCCGGTGCGCGCCCTGGCTCTTGTACTGCTCGAACACCACCGAATCCAACGACGCGCCACGGTGGTCGAGGGCGTCGTAGCGCTCCCCGAACCCGGTCACGTGCTCGCCGGGTGCGAGCGGCAGGGCGAAGCGCACCTGGTGCACCCGTTCGCCGTCGTCGAGCACCTGGGTACCGGGGAGGCTCCCGACGGCGGCCCCCGCCAGGTCCAGCACGTCGCCCGCGGTGTCGCGCCAGGTGGCCACCCGGCACGTGTAGTGCCGGGTTCTCTGATCCTCGCCCGCGGTGTGCCCGACGAAGCGGTAACGCAGTGTGCTTCCGGCGGCCGGTGCGGTGATCTCGGTCTGCCACCCGCCCGCCTGGCGGGCCTGGCGTGCCTGCGCGGAGGCGAGGTGGCCGCCGTCGGTGGACTGCCCACGAGAGGACCGGGTCACCGGTGCCAGCGCCACCGTGGTGACCGGTCCGTCGTCGATCTGGCACTCCAGGTCCACGGCGGTGACCTCGGCGGAGGTACGCACGCCCAGACGCAGTGACTCCCCAGCCACCGGCTGCACGGGCGAGCGTTGTTCGGTGTCGTGAGCGTAGGGGTGCCCGGAGCCGAGTGGCCGGTGCCGGATCATGTGTTCTCCTCCTTCAGCTCCGCCGCCAGGCGAAGCACCATCGCGTGGGACCACAGCAGCGGTGTTGCCACCGGTCCCCAGCGGTCGATCCATTCGGTGCGGTAGTGCGGTGCGAGCAGGTGCCCGTCCACCTGCTCGGGTAACAGGCCGTCCGTTGTCGCGGTGCCGGCCGCCCAGTCGAGCAGCTCGCCAGCCCGTGCGGTGTTCCCGGCGCGTGCGTGCGCGAGGCCGAGGAAGCAGGACAGCAACGGCCACCGGCCGCCGCCGTAAAAGGTGTCGGCCCGGAAGCGGTACACACCGCCGTCGGTGCACAGCTGCTCCTCGATCGCGGCGATCGTGGCCGCGGCGAGCTCGGACTCCGGCTCGATCACCCCGAGCGGACCGATCAGCGCTGCCAGACTGGCGTCCACGGCGTCGGTGCCGAGCCACTTGGTCAGGTGCCCGTGGGCGACCCCGCGGCTGGTGATCACGTCCATGGCCGCCTTCGCCCCATCGCGAGCAGCATCAGCCCGTGTGCCAGTCACCAGGCCCGAGTCGGCAGCCGCGCGCAGGCCGGCCACGATGCACCCCAGGGTGGAGACGTGCACCTGCTCGGCGTGCTCCTCCCACCAGTCGTAGCAGGGCCGCTGCCACGAGCTGAGTAGGTAGTCCACGGTGAGTTCGGCAGCCGACCGCCACCGCGTGACGTCGAGTCCGTGCCGTGCGGCGTGCTCGGCGGCGGCCCACAGCCAGGTGCCGTACCCGTCGAGCTGGAAGTCCCACCATTCGTCTGCCCCGGGGGTGCCGGCCATCGTGAAGCGCGTCGGCAGCATCTGCTCCTGCGGCACCGGCTCACCGGCCGCGTCGGCCGCGACCACCCGCTCGATCGGCGTGCGATGGGCCTTGACCACCCGGGCGCACCAGTCCAGGAACGCCGAAGGTGAGGCGACCTCCCCGGTGGAAGAGACGCCGTCGGCGATGAACGCTCCGTCCCGGAACCAGCAGTACCCGCGGTAGGCGGAGAACGTGGGGCTTGCCGGGTAGGCGCCGCTCGGTTCCTGCAGGGAGGTGATGAGGTCGCGGGACGTCTCCAGCAGCGGGGCATGGGCAGTGGTGGTCATCAGCATGTCTCCACGGGGTCGCCGGGTGCCCTCGCGGGAGTGGAGGGCACCCGGCGTCGGGTCGGTACGGGCGGGATCAGCCGAGGAGGGCGTTCACGCGTTCCTCGGCCGAGGCGAGCGCCTCCTCGACGCTCTTACGCCCGGCTGCGGCCTCGGTGAGCTCTTCGGTGACGATGTCCTGCATCTCGGCCTGCCCGTCGCCGATGGAGGGGGCGAGTGCCACCTGCTCGAGGGAGTCGAACACGGCCTGCCGGTTCGCCGGGTTGTCCTGCTGGAGGTAGGTGTCCAGCTGGGCCTGATCGGCGATCGGGGGCAGCTCCCAGCCGGACTCCAGGCGCACGTCCACGGTGGTCGGTGAGCTGGTGAGGAACTGGGCGAACTCCGCGGCAGCGGCCTGGTTCTCGGACGAGGCCGAGACGCCCACGGCGTTCGAGAACAGGGCACTCGCCTGCTGGGCGTCACCCGGCTCGACGGCGATATCCCAGGCGAAGTCGGCTTCGGCGAGGGCGCCGAACATCCAGATGCCCGTGTGCCACATCGCCAGCTCGCCGCCCGCGAACAGCCCGCTGTCGAAGTCGGGTGTGCCAGCGCCCTGCTCCGCCGTGGGCATCGTGGTGCCGGACTTGTTCACGAGCCACTCGGCCGCCGCGATTCCTTCGGGCGAGTTGAAGGCGACCGCGGTGCCGTCCTCAGTCAAGAACTGCCCACCGGCCTGCGCCACGGTCTTGTAGTACTCGTGGTAGCTGATCGGCTGGTAGTCGCCCCACACCCCGGCATCGGCGTCGGTGAGCGCCTCGGCGGCCGCTCGTTCGTCCTCCCACGTCCAGTCCGCGGTGGGGTACTCCAGGCCGGCGGCGTCGAACAGGTCCTTGTTGTAGAACAGCACCACGTTCGAGAACGAGCTCGGCAGGGCGTACTGCGTGCCGTCGGTGGCGTATGCCTCGGCGAGGGAGGTCTGATAGACGCTCGTGTCGACGTCCTCCAGCGGGGCGAGCACCCCGCTGGCCTGGTAGGAGGCGTAGTTCGCGAACTCGATATCGAACACGTCGGCCACGGTGCCGCCGGCCAGGTCGGTCTGCAGCGCCGTGAAGTAGTCCGCGTAGGGGAGTGTGGTCACCTCGACCGTGATGTTCTCGTGCTCGGCCTGGAACGCTTCGACGATGGTGTCGAGGTTCTCCTCGTTGCCGCCGGCGGAGATGAAGTTGGTGTAGGTGATGGTGACCGGGCCGGCGTCGGTGGCCGGCTCGGTCGTGGCGTCATCCGGATCGCCGGTGCTGCCTGAAACGCAGGCGGTCAGGGTCAGGCCGAGCGCGGCAGCGATGCCGGCGCCAGCCATCCAGCGGGTGCGGGTCATGAGGATCTCCTTCGATTCTTCTGGGTGAGTCAGGGTTCGGGATGTCACTTCAGTCCGGTGCCCGCGACGCCTTGGATGACGTACTTCTGAGCGAACAGGTAGAGGGCGAGCATGGGGAGGACGCTGACGACGGAGCCGGCCATCATCACGTCCCACTGGGTGGTGTACTGCCCCTGCAGGCCGGCGAGGGCCAGCGGCAAGGTTTGTAGGTGCTCCGAGCGAAGGATGATCAGCGGCCACAGGAAGCCGTTCCAGCTGCTCATGAACGCGAAGACCGCCAGGCTCGCCAGGGCGGGCCCCACGAGGGGGAGGATGAGGCGGGCGAAGATACGGAAGTGTCCGGCGCCGTCGATGGTGGCGGCCTCGTCGAGCTCACGGGGCACCGAGTTCATCGCCTGGCGCAGCAAGAACACCCCGAACGCACTGGCCACCCCGGGCAGCAGCACGCCGAGGTAGGTGTCCACCAGGCCGAGGCTGCGCATCTGCACGAACAACGGCACGATCAGCACCTGGATCGGGATCATCATCGTGGCCAGGTACAGCCCGAAGACCACGCCCCGCCCCGGGAAGGCCAGCCTGCTGAAGGCGTAGCCAGCCAGGGAGCTCGTGACCAGCTGAAGGGTCGTCGTCGTGATGGCCAGACCGAGGGAGTTGGCGATCACGCGGGCGAACGGGGTGTTCGCGAACAGCTCGCGGTAGGCCGCCAGGGTCGGGTCGTCCGGGATGAGCTGCGGGGTGGCGTCCAGTCCGGCACCGGACGAGAGCGAGGTACTGACCGTCCATGCGAACGGGAAGAACATCACCAGTGCGCCGAGGGCCACCACGGCGGTCAGCAGGATGCGGCGGATGCGCTCAGGCATAGGTCACCCACCTGCGCTGTCCGATCAGCTGGATCACCGTTACGGCGAGCACCAGCAGGAACAGCAGCCAGGACAGCGCCGAGGCCTCTCCGGCCGAGCTGTACCGGAACGTCAGGTCGTAGATCTGCTGCACCACCACGGTGCTGGAGCCGGCCGGCCCGCCCCCGGTCATCGCATAGACCTGGTCGAACACCTGGAAGCCGTTGATCAGCGAGATGACCACGACGAAGAAAGTGGAGGGGGATAGCAGCGGCAGGGTGATGTTCAGCAGCCGCCGGAATCGCCCGGCGCCGTCGATCATGGCCGCTTCCTGCACATCGGTGGGGATCGCCTGCAGCCCCGCGAGCAGGATGATCATGACGAACCCGAGGTCCTTCCACGCCGAGGCGAGGATGATCGAGGGCATCGCCCAATACGGGTCGGTCCACCAGCCGGGCCCATCGATCCCCAGCCCGCCGAGCATCGCGTTCACCACGCCCACCGACGGGTTCAGCAGCCACCGCCACACCAGCGCCACCACGATCCAGCTGGTCACCACCGGCAGGAAGTAGATCCCGCGGAGCAGGTTCCGGGCCGGGATGAGACTGTTCAGGGCCAGCGCCAGGGCGAGCCCGCCGATGTAGACCAGCGGCAGATATCCGACGACGTAGTACAGCGTGTTCGCGAACACTCGGCGGGTGGCGTCATCAGTGAGCAGGGTGGCGTAGTTCTCCAGTCCGACCCACTCCATCACCCCGATCAGGTTCCACGAGTGCAGGCTTGTCCAGAAGGCGCCGATCATCGGGTAGATCGTGAATGCCAGCAGCGGCAGGGCGCTGGGCAGCAGGAACGCCAGCACGGTCAGGGTGTAGCGCAGCCGGCTGCCGCGCCTGGTGCGCCGAGGCGGCGGGAGTGGGCGCGTGGTGCGCGAGATCCCGACGGCGGAGGGTGCAGTCATCGCCTCACGCTCCGTTCCCGGCGGGGCTGGCTGTGCTTGTTGCGCCGGCAGGTGTCTCGCCGATGGCGAGGCGCTCGCGGACGAGGCGACCCTGCTCACCGGAACGGCCGACGGCGTCGAATGGGGTGGACAGCACCAGGGCTGCGGCACCCTGGGCCCACCGGTCGTCCTGCCACGTCTCGACCGTGACGGGCACGTGCCGGGTGTGCGGGATGAGCGCGGCGCGGAAGGCGGGTTCGAATCCGGCCTGCCAATGAGTCCAGGCGGTGACGCCTTCGCCGAGCACGATCACGGCCTCCGGGTCGAGCAGGTTGACGACCCCGGCGAGGGTGCGGCCGAGGTGGGTTCCGGCGCTGCGGTAGATGTCCACGGCGATCGGGTCGCCGGAGTCGGCGCTGGCGCGCAGGGCATCGATCTCGGCGCCCGCGGGCAGCAGCCCGGCGGTGGCGGCCTGGCGCAGCAGGGCGCGTTCGCTGATCAGGGTCTCCAGGCAGCCGGTGCTCCCGCACACGCATGCAGGCCCGTCGGTCAGGACGGGCATGTGGCCCAGTTCGCCGGCACCTCCGCGCCAGCCGCGCAGCACGTCGCCGTCGGTGATGAGGCCGGCACCGATGCCGGTGCCGATGGTGACCACGAGGGCATGCCCCAGCCCGCGGCCGCTGCCGTAGAGCGCCTCGGCCATGGCGAGGGCGTTGACGTTGTTCTCCACCAGGACGGGAAGATCCACCGCGCGGCGAAGCGTCTCTCCGACCGGTACGCGCATCCAGCCGAGCTGGGTGGAGTCCACGGTGCCCGCGTCCTGCTCGTCGACGGTGCCGGGTACGCCGACGCCGATGCCGAGCAGCGGGCCGGGGGCGCACTCGGCGATGAACGACACGGTGATGCCGGCCAGGTCGCTGAGCGCCGTTCCGGCCGCTGCGTCATAGGGGCGCGTGGCGGACCGGTGGACGGTGCCGTCGATACCGACTTCGACGAGGGTGATGTGGTCGGCCACGACCTTGATCCCGATCGCGCGCCCGCTCTCGGCCGCCAGCCCGAGCAGCCGGGCCGGGCGTCCGCCCTGGGAGGGGGAGTGGTCCAGCTCGGTGAGCAGACCGTCGGTGATGAGCCGCTTGGTCGCTCCGGTGATGAGCGCGGGGGAGACGCTCAGTGCGCGGGCCAGTTCAGCACGGGACGTGGGTCCGTGTGCGCCAATGTGTGCGAGCACCGCTGAGCGGGTCACATCGGTGCGTGCCGCCGTCCGAGCCAATCTTCACTCCTTTGTTAAGTGGTGAAGAAAGAGTAGACAGATGTCTGCGGTGTGGTCAAGCGGTGGGGGTGGTGGACGGGCGAGGGCTCGTCGATCAGAGTTTCAGAGCGCCCAGGTCCGAGCCGGTGCTGGGCTCAGGGGCTCAGGCGTCCGCGGACCCCTCGCGATAGATCTTTGCGCGGGCGATCCGGCCGTCCCGCAGGTCGAAGATGGCAACCAAGGCGGCCTGCCTGTGCTGGCCGTCATGAGTCCAGGTCTCGGTGAGCTCAGCGGCCACCACGCCTGCGCCGTCGATGATCCGATGCAGCTCTAGGTGGGGAGTCAGTCCGGCCATCGCGGTGGCGAAGAACTCCCGGAGGGTCCCGGGCGGCACCTCGTGGTCACCGGTGACCCACGTGGCGTCGGGGTGGAGATCGGCCATGAGGGCGTCGACATCGCCGCTGTTGAAGGCGTTCAGGTGGCGACGGATCAGGTCGGCGGACGACATGAGGCCAGCCTAGGGTCGATCTGAGGGGTGTGCTTCGCACATGCGCGGCGACCCGACTGCTGCACCCAAATGAGGTGCTATGCGGTTGCGAGCAGTCAGCACGTGACTGCTCATCACCGCGCAGTGAGTTGTCAACGGCACTGCCCGCCGATTCCGCAGCCCAGCGCTCAGCGATCTCACACCATGCCCAGGTCTTGCACTCATGGCACTGTCACACTCCGGCCCTCTCCTCCGACACGTCAGGTGTCACCACCACGTGGCACCAACAATGAGAGGAACTGCCATGACCCGTCTCGACCTGGCGCGGACGAACAAGCTCGGCTACGCGGCTGTGATCGGCCTGGAAGGCTATGCCCGTAGGGCCGTCGACCCGGTGCTCTATGACCTCATCAAACTGCGCGCCTCGGTCCTGAACGGCTGCGGCTACTGCGTCGACATGCATGCCACCGACGGCCGCCAGCGCTCGATCCCGCTCCGCAAGCTCTTCGCCGTGTCCGCCTGGCAGCACTCACCCACCTTGTTCGACGACCGTGAGCGAGCAGCGCTCGCCTTGACGGACGCCGTGACCCGCTTGGGTCCGGACACGGTCACCGATGAGATCTGGGCGGATGCGGCCGCGCACTTCGATGAGGGTGAGCTCGGTGGGATCGTCTTCGCCATCGCCACCATCAACGTCTGGAACCGGCTCGCCATCGCCACCGAGATGGCACCTCCGGTGGATGCCAAGCACCCGGTGGAATGAGCCCGGTAGGTGCGCAGTACCGTGGCCCGCATGACCCATGCCTCGCCGGCCGCCGACGCATGGAGCCGTGAGCAGCACCGCCTGACAGGCATCGCCTACCGGATGCTTGGGGACTACGGTCTCGCGGAGGACGTCGTGTCCGAGGTGGGACTGGCGGCGGTCCGCGCGGAACGGGAGGGTACGGTCCGCATCTGGCCGGCGTGGCTGACCACCGTGTGTGTACGCCGATCGATCGACCGTCTCCGGCAGGTCGTCTCCACGCGGGAGGATTATGCCGGCCCGTGGCTGCCGGAACCGGTCGCCACGGACCGGCTGCCGGAGGACGTCGTCGCCGACCGGGAGTTGCTCTCGATCGCGCTGCTGCACATGGCCGAGCAGCTCAGCCCGGAAGCGCGCGCGGCGCTCGTGCTGCACCGTGGGATGGGTATGAGCGCCGTCGAGATCGCCGAGATCCTTCAGCGAAGCCCCGCCGCGGTCCGACAGCTCATCTCCCGCGCCGAGCGCCGGCTGCAGATCGATTCCCGCGCGAGCATTCCGCCTGCTGCCACACCGGGTGTCCTGGCCGAGCTCGTCCAGGCGATCGAGACCGGGGAGATCGACCAGATCCTGCACCTGCTGACCGACGATGCGATTCTCTGGACCGACGGTGGCGGCCGGGTGCGTGCCGCACTGAATCCGATCTACGGTGCCGAGCGGATCGCCCGGTTCATGGCCGGGGTGTTCGCGAAGGCCACGGCTGGGCGCCCACCCCCGCAGGCGAGCGTGACGGTCCTGGACGTGAACGGCGAATCCGCCCTCGACGTGCGGCTGGGGCCGCGCCGTGATCTGGTGGCGGTCGATCTCGATGCCGCGGGCAGGATCCGGGCGATACGCCAGATCGCCAACCCGGACAAGCTCACCCGCGTTCCGGTGTGAGCTGCACGGCCTGTTCTGACCAACAACTGCGGGACGGCCTGGATGGTTTCTGGCAACCCATGGTCGCTGTCGCGCCGTGACGCGAAGGGCGTTCCACTCGACGGACCTTTTCCACAAGCACGCCCGTGAGATCCGTTTTCTCGCTAGCGTGTGGGGACGTCATCGATGCCGGCGGGAGCGTAAAGGGGGAGTGATGGCGAACGGGACGGCGTTGCTGGAGTCCGAGGTGCGCGAACTGATCCGGCGTCGAGGACTCGACCCGGCCGCAGATGATGCCGATCTGCGCACACTCATCGCCGATGCTGTCGCAGACTACGAGGACCGGTCCCTGCGCGGGTTGGTCCCGCGGCTGGCCGACCTGGAGCTGACATCCAAGCAACTCCACGACGCGATCTCAGGACTGGGTCCGCTGCAGCGCTACCTCGACGACCCAGAGGTCGAGGAGATCTGGATCAACGGCCCCAACCAGGTCTTCGTGGCCCGGCGTGGGCGCCCCGAGCTGACGACCACTCTCCTCACCGAGGAGGAGGTGCGCGATCTGGTCGAGCGCATGTTGCGCACGTCTGGGCGTCGACTGGATCTGAGTACCCCGTTCGTGGATGCGAGTCTGCCTGGTGGCGAGCGCCTGCACGTCGTGATCCCGGATGTCACCCGGCGTCATTGGGCGGTCAACATCCGCAAGTTCCTGGTCCGGGCTCGACGCGTGACCGATCTGGTCGGACTCGGGTCGCTGACGGACGAGGCCGCCGCGTTCCTGCACGCATCCGTGGCCAGCGGGCTGAACGTGCTCGTCAGCGGGGCGACCCAGTCTGGGAAGACCACCATGATCAACGCGCTCGGCGGGTCGATCCCAGCGAACGAGCACGTGATCACCTGCGAAGAGGTATTCGAGCTGCAGCTCGCAGGTCGAGATGTGGTCTCGCTGCAGTGCCGACAGCCTAATCTCGAGGGCACCGGCGAGATCCCGCTACGGCGCCTCGTGAAAGAGGCGCTGCGCATGCGTCCGGACCGGCTCATTATCGGTGAGGTTCGCGAGGCCGAGTCTCTTGACATGTTGATCGCGCTGAATGCGGGTATCCCTGGCGCGTGCACGATCCACGCCAACTCGGCCCGGGACGCCGTGGTGAAGATGTGTACCTTGCCCTTGCTGGCCGGAGAGAACGTCTCGGACCGGTTCGTAGTGCCGACTGTCGCGGCAGCGTTCGACCTGGTGATCCACCTCGACCTCGACCACACCGGGCGGCGGCAGGTGAGTGAGATCGTGGCACTGTCCGGTCGTGTGGAGCAGGGTGTGGTGGAGGTGTCCACCGTCTTCGAACGTCATGGGGGTGACCTGGTCCGCGGCGACGGATTCCCGCCGCACCCCGAGCGCTTCGCGCGCGCAGGCTTCGACCTCACCGAGATGCTGGCGAGGCGTTGAGGCGATGGGGACCGTAGCCGGACTGCTGCTCGGCGCTGGGTTGCTCTGCATCTGGTGGTCGTGCTGGCCACGCGAGCAGCGATCACCGTCAGCACGGACCAGCCGCGCGCAGGATCTCCTCGTCCAGGCGGGGATGCCGGGAGTCAGTCCGGGAGGTCTGGTTGCCGTCTCGGTGGCACTGGCCCTGGTGGTGCTCGGCGTCGTCTACGTCTTGACGACGTCCCTTCCAATCGCCGCCGCGTTCGCCGTTCTGGCCGGTCTGGGTCCGCAGGCTTATGTGCGTGCCCGGGCCCGACGGCGCAGGGTCGCCTTGCGGGAACTGTGGCCCGACGTCGTGGATGACCTCTCGTCGGCCATCCGAGCTGGCATGAGTCTGCCGGAGGCGCTGATCAGCCTGGCTGACCGGGGCCCGGAACAATTGCGCGGCGAGTTCACATCCTTCGCCGAGGACTACCGGGCCACAGGCCGCTTCACCGACTCCCTGGACCGGTTGAAAGCACGCCTGGCCGACCCGGTTGCGGATCGGCTCATCGAGGCGCTGCGCTTGACACGCGAGGTTGGCGGTACCGACCTGGGGCGCCTGTTGCGCACCCTGTCGCAGTTCCTACGCGAAGATCTCCGGGCACGCGGTGAGCTGGAGGCGCGGCAGTCCTGGACCGTCAACGGTGCCCGGCTCGCCGCAGCATCGCCGTGGCTGATCCTCGCCATGCTCAGCACCAGGCCGCAGACGACCGACGCCTTCAGTTCCCCTGCCGGCGCCATGGTCCTGTTGCTCGGCGGGCTTGCATGTGCAGGCGCCTACCTGCTGATGGTGCGCATCGGCCGGCTCCCCGAGGACGAACGGGTGATGCGGTGATGTTCGGACACCTCTCACTGACCGGGGCGGGCATCGGCATGATGTTCGGCCTGGGTTGCTGCCTGGTGCTGTGGCGCCTCGCCGCGCGGCAAGTACGGCTCATCGACCGGGTCTCGCCCTACCTGCGCGACCAGGTGGGCACCTCTCGCCTGCTCGAAGCCCCGGCGACTCACACGCCCTTCCCCACTGTGGAACGCATGCTCCGCCCAGTGATCGGCGATGCCGCGGCCTTCTTCGAACGTCTCGGGAGTACGACGATCAGTATCCGGCGCCGTCTCGTGCGGGCCGGTTATCCAATGACGGTGGAGCAGTTCCGCACCGAGCAGGTGATCTGGTGCGCGCTGGGACTTGCTGCGGGACTGCTGTTCTCCTTCGTGCTGGCCGCCGCCCGAGGAACATCGGTTGCCGCGTTGGTGGTGCTCGTCGCTCTCGCCGGTCTAGCCGGCGTCCTCGCCCGCGACTACATGCTCACCCGCCAGGTTCAGGCTCGTGAGAAGCGCATCGTGACCGAGTTCCCCACGATCGCCGAGCTCCTTGCGCTGGCGGTGGGTGCTGGAGAAGCGCCGGTGGCAGCTCTCGATCGGGTGGCGCGAACTACTCGCGGTGAGCTGTCCGGTGAGCTGACCCGCACGCTCGCCGACGTCCGTTCCGGGCGCAGCCTCACCGACGCGCTCGAGGGGCTGTCGCAACGGACGGACCTGCCGGGTATCGCGCGGTTCGCCGAAGGCGTGGCGACGGCGGTCGACCGGGGAACGCCGCTGGCCGATGTTCTCAGAGCCCAAGCCCAGGACGCCCGCCGGGTGGGGCACCGAGCACTGATGGAGGAGGGCGGCAAGAGGGAGATCGCGATGATGGTGCCGGTGGTCTTCCTGTTGCTGCCCATCTCGGTGGTGTTCGCCGTGTTCCCAGGCTTGGCGGTGCTCTCCCTATGACCCGCACGACACCGATCCGAGACGACGAGAGATGACGAGCATGAAGCGAAGGAGACGACGATGCGACGCAGATTGATCGGATGGAAGGCGCAGGTGATCGCCCGCCTGCACGATGACCCGGAGCGGGGCGACGTCCCGGGATGGGTGCTCGTGACCTTGATGACGGCCGGATTGGTGGTCCTCATCTGGGCGCTGGCCGGTGAAGCGCTCACTCAGGTCTTCGAGACGGCGATGGACCGCGTGCTGAGCCAGTGAACGAGTCCGAGCGCGGCTCGGCGCTGGTCGACTTCCTGTTGGTCTCCGTGCTGGTGACGGCCCTCGTGCTCGGCGTCGTCCAGCTTGCGCTGACGCTGCACGTGCGCACCGTGCTGGTCGACGCCGCGGCTGAAGGCGCCCGGTACGCGGCCCTCCACGAGAGCTCTCTCGCAGCCGGACAGGACCGGACGGCCCAGTTGATCGGGACGACCTTGCCCGACGACTATGCCTCCGATATCACAGCCGAGACGGGGTCGATCGATGGAGTCGACCTGGTCGAGGTCCACGTTCGAGCGCCCATCCCCGTGCTGGGGTTGTTCGGCCCGTCGGGCGTGATCGCCGTGACCGGGCGGGCGGTGGCCGAATGATGCGTGCGATGCGATGGTTGCGCCGTCGGTGGGCTGCGGTGCAGGCAGGCACCGACCGGGGGAGTGCCGTGGTGGAGTTCCTTGGGGTCGCGCTCATCCTCCTTGTGCCGACCGTCTACCTGATCGTCACGCTCAGCCGTGTGCAGGCGGCCGCCTTCGCCGCAGACGGTGCGGCCCGGGACGCGGGCCGTCTGATCGCACAGGCCGACACGATGGCCGAGGGAGTCTCGCAGGCCCAGCTGGCCGTGGAGCTGGCGTTCGCCGACCAGGGCTTCACCATCGACGGGGAGCATGCGCTCGAGGTGACCTGCCAGGAGGACCCGTGCCTGAGCCCTGGTGCGTACCTGCACCTGGAGGTGAGTACTGATGTGGACCTCCCGCTCGTGCCTGAGTTGCTCGCTGGTGCCCTTGCCACCCAGGTGCACGTACAAGGGGAGGCGCTCACCGCCGTCGACGACTTCCGGGAACTGCCGTGACTCAGACACTGCTGACCCGGCTACGCGCACGCTGGCGGGTGCAGGGCCGCGACGACGGTCAGATCTTGTTGCTCTCGCTGGTCTACGGCGTGGTCACGCTTGCCCTCGTGCTCGTCGTGGTGTCGGTGAGCGCGATCTACCTCGAACGTAAGCGGCTGCTCTCGCTCGCCGATGCGCTCGCCGCGGATGCGGCAGACGCGGTCGACGAGACATCCTTCTACGGCGGCACGGCAGTCGATCCCGGTGACCTTCCCCTCACGGATGCCTCCGTCCAGGGCGCCGTGGCCGACTACCTGGCAGCAGCCCCGGCCGGTGTCGCGGAGTTCGAGGACTTCGGCGTGGTTCCGCCGACAGGAAGCCCTGATGGCCAGACGGCGCAGGTATCACTGACCGCGCGGGTGCGGCCCCCGCTGGTGCCGTGGGCGATCATCCCGTTCGCGGACGGATTCGTCATCGAGGTCACGGCTTTCGGGGTGGCAGACGACCTCTGAACTGCGACCCCGACCTCGATACGCCCGGTCGTGACGAGACCGATGATCGGCAGCACTCATGATCCTCTCGTGACTGACTAGAGCGCCAGCAGTGCGAGCGGAACCGTCGCGCACAGACTGAGGACGAAGACCAGACCGGTCCCCAGATGGGGTCGCCGGTAGTACGCGGCGGCGCGCTCCCTCAGTGGAGGATGGAAACGGGTCTTCGCGGTTCCCCACTGCAGGACATGCCAGAGCAGGGCCGCGGCGACCGGCTGGGCCAGCAGCAGGCTGATGAGGCGCGCCGTGCGGGCGGCCGGGCCGTCGACCAACACCGAGACTCCGAACGCGAGAGCCGCGGTCGGAGCAAAAGCGAGGGTGTAGGCGACGAACCCGCTCAGCATCGCACCGGCAATCGCAGCGCTGCGCGTCAGACGAGTCAGTGTGTAGTCCACGATGGGGAGGAGTGTCTGACCACTCCGCAACCGCCCGCGGTGCACTCCGGCGCTCGCCTCGTTCTCCATCGGCACACCCGCACGCTCGAACACGCCGATTGCGGCATGGACGGGTTCGGCTTGTGCCATGCCCTTGCGGGTCGCGCGGATCTCCAGCAGGAGCGGAACCCCGAGTGCGGCGATCGCGGCGATCGCCACCGCCGCCCATACCGCGTCGACCCCCAGGTCGATCTCACCCAGGAAGATCCCGTTCGCCGTAAGCACCGCGATGATCAGCATGACGATCCATACCGTCCGCGCAGTGCGAGCCCAGCGCGGGATGCCGTGGAAGTCGTATCGGACTGCCCCGTAGAACGGTGACTCCGGAACCTCCGGGAGTTCGAACACCCGGAGCCGCTGGGAGCCGGGAGTGGGACGCTTGAGGATCTCCACACCACTGGTGATCGTCGCCAAGGCGCCGTTCTCGCCGGTCACCTCCACCGCACCGGCTGTGCTGCGCACTGTGACCACCTGACCGTCGAAGCGGCCCGCGCTGACGTAGACGCGCGCCGAGTGCGGAAGGTCCTCCGGGTCGTATTCGGATGAGTCCGTCATGTGCTCCCTCAGGGGTAGTCGGCCCAGGCCATCTGTCCCATGTCCATCATGCTGTGGAACGCGGCACAGTCGACGAGCGCCCGCGTCAGCATGACCCGGTTCACGGCAGCCACGGAATCCGGAGTCGTTGGGTTACCGCTGTGCTGCCATGGAGGCGGTGCGGAGGACATCGGCATGAGTCTCCCGGCTCGGGTCTGTCACCGCAATGAGAGAAGTCCCCATGGCCACGGCCGAACTGGCTCCCCACCATTGTCTGGAATACCCCTAGGGGGTACCGTGTTCGGGACGGTATGGCGAACGACAGGACGCAGATGAGCACCCACGACCACAGCATGCACACCGGTCGCGAGCACGAAGAACCCGGTGAACACGGCCCCAGCGGCCACGGTCACGACGAGCACAGCGGTCATCGCCATCACCAGCAGCAGAGCGGCCATGACCACCATGAGCGCAGCGACCACCACCAGCAGGGTGGCCACGACCACCAAGCCCACCATGAACACGGCGACCATGTCGCCCAGTTCCGCCGGCTGTTCTGGATCATGCTCGCCCTGGCGGTGCCCACGGTGGCCCTCTCACCGGCCTTTGGGCACCTGCTCGGGTACGCTCCGCCGTCGGGAACTGCGTGGATTCCCGCCGTGCTCGGCGTGGTGATCTACGCCTGGGGCGGGCGGCCGTTCCTCACCGGCGCGGTCTCGGAGCTGCGTTCACGCGCGCCCGGCATGATGCTGCTCATCGGCATGGCGATCACTGTGGCATTCCTCGCCTCGGCCGGTGCCACGCTCGGGCTCCTGCCGCACGACCTCGAGTTCTGGTGGGAGCTGGCCCTACTCGTGGTGATCATGCTGCTCGGCCACTGGATCGAGATGCGATCGCTCGCCCAGACCTCCTCCGCGCTGGACTCTCTCGCCTCCCTCCTGCCGGATGAGGCCGAGCGCGTGGACCACGGCGGTGAGATCGTCACGGTCGCCCCGGGTGAACTGACCCAGGGAGACATCGTGGTCGTCCGCCCCGGCGGGCGCATCCCCGCCGACGGCGAGATCATCGACGGCCGGGCTCACCTGGACGAGTCGATGATCACCGGGGAGTCCGCTCCGGTCGCGCGTGGGGAGGGAGAGACCGTGGTGGCCGGCACCGTCGCCACCGACTCCGGGCTCCGGGTGCAGATCACGGCCGTGGGGGAGCAGACGGCGCTCGCGGGCATCCAGCGCATGGTCGCCGAGGCGCAGTCCACCTCCACGAAGGTGCAGCGGCTGGCCGATCGAGCCGCGGGCTGGCTGTTCTGGTTCGCGCTCGGCGCGGCCGTGCTGACCGCGGTGGTCTGGCTCGCGCTCGGGAGTCCGGATCAGGCGCTGATCCGCGTGATCACCGTGCTCGTGATCGCCTGCCCGCACGCGCTCGGGCTGGCGATCCCGCTGGTGGTCTCGATCTCCACCGAGCGGGCCGCGCGCGCCGGAATCCTGGTCAAGGACCGGCTCGCGCTGGAACGTGCCCGGACGATCGACACCGTGCTCTTCGACAAGACCGGCACGCTGACCAAGGGCGAGCCCGCGGTGCAGCACGTCGCCGGCGACGACAGCGACGAGGTGCTGCGCCTGGCTGCGGCCGCCGAAGCCGACAGTGAGCACCCGCTGGCACGAGCGATCGTCCGGGCGGCCGAGCACCTCACGCTACCGCCGGCCTCGGGTTTCTCCTCGGAGCCGGCTGTCGGCGTCCGAGCGCAGATCGATGGCCAGGAGGTGCGCGTCGGGGGACCGGCTCTGCTCACGCAGCTCGGTGCGGACGCGCTCCCGGAGACCGTCGCGTGGGCTGAGCGGGGCCACACGGTCTTGCACGTGAGCCGCGAGGGAACCGTGATCGGCGCTCTTGCCCTCGCCGACGAGATTCGCAGCGAGTCGCGCCAGGCCGTGGCAGATCTGCGCGCCGAGGGTGTTCGAGTCGTCATGATCACCGGTGATGCCGAACCGGTCGCCCAGGCTGTGGCCGAGGAACTCGGGATCGACCAGGTGTTCGCGCAGGTGCGCCCCGAGCACAAGAATGCCCGGGTTCGTCAGTTGCAGGACGAGGGCCGGGTGGTGGCGATGGTCGGCGACGGCGTGAACGATGCCCCGGCGCTCGCCCAGGCCGATGTAGGAATTGCGATCGGAGCCGGCACGGATGTGGCGGCCGCATCGGCGGGAGTGATCCTCGCCGGCGATGATCCCCGGTCGGTGTTGCAGGTGGTGCGGCTTTCCACCGCCAGTTATCGCATCATGGTGCAGAACCTGTGGTGGGCCAGCGGTTACAACCTCATCGCCGTGCCGCTCGCCGCGGGGGTGCTCGCGCCCATCGGGTTCGTCATGCCCATGGCAGTCGGAGCGTTGCTGATGAGCGCGTCCACCGTCGTCGTGGCCCTCAACGCACTGCGATTGCGGCGGGTTGATCTGCGGGCCTGACCGGGTCGACACGGGGGCGTTGAGCTGGGGCGCCCAGCTGCACGAGTCGACCCAACTGTGTCGATGCGGTCACAGAGACTGGCAGAACCACGACGGCGGAGCTCACCATCCGTAGGTGTGCTCCGCCGCCGTGGGGACAACAACGAGGTCGTCACAGGACCGCGCGCAGGAACTCCTTCGTGCGTTCGTGCGTGGGGTTGGAGAACATCACGTCGGGCTGAGCGTCTTCGATGATGTGACCACTGTCGAACATGAGCACCCGGTCGGAGACGTCCTGGGCGAACTGCATCTCGTGGGTCACGATCAGCATCGTGATGTCGGTGGTCTCGGCCAGGTCGCGCAGCACGTTCAGCACGTCGCCCACGAGTTCGGGGTCCAGTGCCGAGGTGACCTCGTCCAGCAGCAGGATCTCCGGGTCCATCGCCAGCGCGCGGGCAATGGCCACTCGCTGTTGCTGACCACCCGAGAGGCGGCTCGGGTGCTGGTCGGCCTTGTCACCCAGACCGACCTGCTCCAGGAGCTCCTTCCCGCGCGCGCGGGCCTCCTCCTTGGACTTGCCGAGCACGTGCACCGGCGCTTCGATGATGTTCTCGATCACGGTCATGTTCGGGAACAAGTTGAACTGCTGGAACACCATCCCGATCCGGCGGGTCAGCTGTGCGACGTCCTTGTGACGGCGGGCTACGCGCTTGCCGCCACGTTCGAGGTGTGTCAGCGGAACGCCGTCGACGTGGATGTAGCCGCCGGTGAGCTCCTCAAGGGTCATGACCAGGCGCAGGATCGTCGTCTTGCCCGAACCGGACGGCCCGATCAGCGTGACACGCTGACCGCGCTCGACCTGGAAGTTGAGGTCGTTCAGCACGGTCAGATCGCCGAACTTCTTGACGACGTTCTCGAACGTCAGGGCAGGTGCTCCCGGCACCTGCTGCAGGGAATCATCAGTAGGTGGCAAGGCGGTTCTCCAGTTTGCGCATGAGGACGGCGGTCGGGTAGCTCGCCGCAAGGAAGATCAGACCGGCCAGGATGATCGGTTCGCCATAACTGAAGTTCTTCCCACCGAACTCCCGTGCGGCGGTCACCATCTCCGGTACCGAGATCATGATGAGGAACGGGGTGTCCTTGAACATCGCGATCGCCCAGTTGCCGAGTGAAGGAACGGTGGCACGCAGGGCTTGCGGAATGATCACCGCCCGCCAGGTGCGGGCCTTTGACATGGACAAGGCCGTGGCGGCCTCCCACTGCCCTGGGCGGATGGACTCGATCCCGGCACGGTAGGACTCCGCCATGTAGGTCGAATAGTGGATCGCGAAGACCACGAGTCCGATCGTGAGGAACGAGACATCGGTGGTAAGCAGGACCGCGTAGAGGGCGACCAGCTGCAGCGGAATCGGCGTCATCCGGATGATGTCGAGGATGCGGAAGACGATCGCAGCGACCGCCTTGGGTGCCTCACGAAGGACGATGGCCCAGATCAGGCCCAGAACGGCTGCGCCGATCGAGGAGACGACGGTCACCAGCAGAGTGACGCGTAGGAAGGCTTCGAGGAGTTTGGGCAGCGCCTGCGCTGCCAGGTCCCAGCTCCAGTCCATGTCAGCCCACCCCCGCGATCGCTTCGGCGCGCTTGACCGCCTTGCGGCTCTCCGGCTTCAGGCCGAGGCGGCGCTGGGCACGCATCTCCAGCACGCGCATTCCGCTGGACAGCAGTGAGTTCACCGCGTAGTAGATGGCAAAGGCGCAGCCGAACGAGAAGAGCTTGCCCATCGTCCGGACGAGATCGTCGGCCACGAACGTCACGTCCTGCAAGGTGATGAAGCTCGCCAGAGCCGTGCCCTTGACCAGCATGACGAGCAGATTGTTCAGACCCGGGAGCATCAGAGCCCAACCCTGCGGCCAGATGATGCGCACCATGCGCTGCACGGAGCCCATGGACAGAGCCGTCGTCGCCTCCCACTGGGCCTTGGGCACAGCAGCAAGCGATCCACGGACAACCTCGGCGCCGTAGGCACCGTAGTTGAGTCCGAGCGCCATGATCCCGACCGGGATCGGGTCGAAATCCAGGCCCATCTGCGGAAGGACGTAGAAGAAGAAGAACAACTGCACCACGAGTGAGGTGCCGCGGAAGAACTCCACCACTGCCCGTGCCGGTGCGCGAAGCCATGCGCTCGGGCTCAGTGTCAGCAGCCCGAGCAGCACGGCGATCACGAAGGCCACGACGGCGCCGCCTAGGCCGAGCTGGAGGGTAACCACCAGCCCGTCCCAGAAGCGCGGCGCCGCCGTGCTCAGATCATCGAGGAACGCGTCCACGAGAAGGGGGCTCAGCCAGCCTCGGGAAGCTCGCCGGCGCAGAGCATCTCGGTGGTGATGTCCTCCGGTGCGTACTCGGCCTCACTGAAGCCGAACTCGCCGACCACGGACTCGAAGTCCGCGGCGCTGCCGATCACGCTGCGGTAGGCCTCGTTGTAGGCCTCACGGAACTCGTCGTCCTCCGGGCGGAACACGGTGGCACCCGCGCCGACCTGGGAGACGCCGTCAACCACTGCGACGAAACCATCGGTCACCTCGACTGCGACGTCGGAGTTGCGCTCGGCGAGCGCGTGCAGCGAGATCGAGGTGAGGGCGAAGGCATCGACACGTCCCGCCTCGACGAGCTCCATACCGTCCTCCGGCGCGCCGACCGTCTCCAGCGCGATTCCCAGGTCCTCGGCGTAGCCCTGCTCGATCGCACCACTCATCGCGGCGAGCGTGAGGTCGGTGTCGACGAGATCCTGGAGGGTGGCCAGGCCGTTGGGGTTGCCCTCCGGCACCATCAGCGCCGTCGTGTACATGATCTCGGGAACACCGAAGTCTGCCTGCTCGCAGCGCTCCGGCAGGATCGACATCCCCGCAGAAATCGCGTCGAAGCGGCCGGCGTTCAGCCCCGGGATGAGGGCATCCCAGTCCACCACGGTGGCCTCGATGTCATCGATCCCGAGCTCGGCGAAGACGGCCTCGTGGATGGCGATCGTGGCGCCGGTCGGGTTTCCTTCGTCGTCCAGGAAGCTGTAGGGCTCCTCACCGTTGATGCCCACGGTGATGGTGCCGGACTCCTGGAGCTCGGCCAGGGTGCCGCCGGCGCTGTCGCCGCCGTTTCCGCCGTTCGTGTCGTCGTTGCCACCTTCAGTGTCGCCACCGCCGCACGCGGCCAGTCCGAAGGCGATTGCCCCCGCGGCTGCGGTCAGCGCGACACTCCGTCGCGTCGTGATTGTCATCTTGATCCCTTCGGTTGGACGAGGCCAAGCCTCCCGGTCACCAACCCCCGTGCACTGGGGGTGCGGCCCCCTCTGTCGCCTCGCCAGGACGGACGTCCGGCGAAGTTGATCAGGCGCGCGGTACCGGACGGGTCACCCCGACTGGTCTTCGATGCGACTCCACGCTAAGCAACGGGGCGTGAGTGCTCAAACGGACCACACCCGTGCGCAGGTGTGTCGTGGACCCTCGGGTGGGGACCGAGCAATCTGTGTGATCCTGCGGATTTGACGTCACCTTCGCCCTCGTGGAATGGGTGAGCGGGAGGCGCGTGACGCCGTCGGCCATCGTTATCATTCCGAGACGATCTCCACAGGAATCTTTGACTCCAGTAAAGCTGGCTTTGCCAAGCATTGACGTTCGGGCCGGCGGCGTCTGATGCAGCCGACGTCCTCACCTGACCGTCTGGGCACTCGTGTAGGTCCCTGTTGTCGCTCGTAGCCTCGTGCGATCATGTGCTCGTGGGATTCCAGATCGCCAATGAGCCGGCAGCCGACCAGGTCCTCGACGAGCACCCGTTCGCCGTGCTGGTCGGGATGATGCTCGACCAGCAATACGGGATGGAGCATGCGTTCCGGGGTGGGTGGAAAGTGCTCACCCGGTTCGGCACGCTGGACCCGGCCGCCATCGCGACGGCAGACCCTGACGAGTTCAAGGCCATGTGCTCGACTCCGCCGGCGATCCACCGGTTCCCCGGGTCGATGGCTGGGCGCCTCCAGGAGCTCGCCCGGATTGTGGCCGACGATTACGACGGCGATGTCACCCGCCTGTGGTCTGAGGCGGCTTCGGGTAAAGAGCTGTTGAAGCGAGTCATGGAGTTGCCCGGCTTCGGGAAGCAGAAGGCGCAGATCTTCGTCGCGCTGCTTGCCAAGCAGCTCGGGGTGCGTCCGGACGGATGGCAGGAAGCAGCGGGGGACTACGCGCTCGATGGGTACCGCTCGGTCGCGGACGTCGTCGACGCCGAGTCTCTGCTGCGCGTACGTGAGTACAAGCAGGCCAAGAAGGCTGCCGCCAAGACTTCCTGACGACCTGCAGGAGGTCGTCACGCGGTACGTGCTTTGCAGGCCGATGACCGGTGTCGGCAGTATCACAGCAATCCGGCGCGAATCGATTCGACCGGATGGCCGAGCCGCCCGGAGAATGGTGTAGCCCGCTGTTCTTCCGCGCTCTACCTCCGGGAATCCCGCCGTGACCTCCGACGCTGCCCCTCGCGCCCGCGCCGACCACCTGCCCGTCGATGACGTCTCACTGCCGACTGCGGCACCAGACGCTGACGAGTCGCCAGTGACCCCGCCGGCTCTTGCGTCGAGTCAGACTGCGCTGGACGGTGTGCCAGCGGATGTGGTGATCGATGCGACTCGGCCGAGCACCAAGGTGCGCCGCACCGATGCGCGCGGCACGGTGGCGCCGGCACCACCGACCACCCGGCGACGTACCTCCCCCAAGCTGGTTCTCCTCTTGGGGTCCATGGCTGCCCTCGGCGCTCTGACCGTCGACATGTACCTGCCGTCGCTGCCCGAGGTCGTCCGAGATCTGGCCGCGGGCGAGGCGTCGGTGCAGTTCACGATCACCGCCACGCTGATCGGTGGCGCGCTCGGGCAGCTGCTCATCGGTCCGCTCTCGGACAAGTACGGCCGGCGACTGCCGGTGCTGGTGGGCATCGTCGTGCACATCATCGCCTCGCTGCTGTGCCTGACGGCCGCCGATGTGGCCCCGCTGATCGTGCTGCGGATGATCCAGGGGATGGGCAACGCCGCAGCCGGCGTGGTGGCCGTGGCCGTGATCCGCGACCGTCTCTCTGGTGCCGACGCCTCGGCCGTGCTCTCGAGGCTGATGCTGGTGATCGGGGTGGCACCGTTGCTCGCGCCCACTTTCGGCACACTCATCGCTGCCGTCTGGGACTGGCGGATGGTCTTCGCCGCACTGGCGCTGTACGGCGTGGTGCTGCTGGTGATCGTGTGGCGCTTCCTGCCCGAGTCGCTTCCCGTGGAGCGACGCAACACCGGATCAGCTCGGTCGGTGCTCGGGACCTACCGGGTGCTGCTGGCGGATCGGCAGTTCGTCGCCCTCGCCCTGCTTCCCGGGTTGGGGATGGCTGCCTTGTTCGCCTATGTCTCTGGTTCGCCATTCGTGATCCGCGAGGGATATGGCCTCTCTGAGGGACAGTTCTCCCTGCTGTTCGCGATCAACGGCATCGGACTCGTTCTCGGCTCCCAGCTCAATGCTGCGCTCGTGCGGCGCTTCTCCCCGGTTCGTCTCATCCGGCTGGCACTGCCGATCTCGACCACGCTGGCCGTGGTGCTGCTGGTGATCGCCGCGACCGGTTTCGGCGGTCTGATCGGACTGTGCGTGCCGCTGTGGCTGATGCTTTTCGTCAACGCCCTCGTGCCGCCGAACGCCTCTGCGATGGCACTGACGCGCCACGGAGAGCGCGCAGGGTCCGCGGCGGCGCTCATCGGCTTCTCCCAGGCCGGCGTCGCTGGGATGGTGGCGCCCGCGGTCGGGTTGCTGGGCGCGACGGCGACCGCGATGAGCGTGGTGATCGTCGCTGCGATGGTGGCCTCGACGCTGGTGCTCGCACTCGGCACGCCCGCCTATCGGCGCGGCGGGTGGACCTTGGCAACTGACCAGAGCTGAGACGTCTGGTGCGGATGCTGACGCCTGCGGCGTTTCATGGGCGTGGTCAGTCCAGATGGGCTGCCGATGGTGATCCTGTTTGGCGGACGGGCGCCGGACGGGGCACAGTGGACGGATGAGGTCGAGGAGCCCCCGCGTAGGTACGGCGAGGAACGAGGTGTGCCGCAGCGAGGCACCGCAGAACTCAGACCATGGGGCGAGGATGAGGTCGAGGAGCCCCCGCGTAGGTACGGCGAGGAACGAGGTGTGCCGCAGCGAGGCACCGCAGAACTCAGACCAGAGGGGTACCGCATGAGTGCCACAGCGACGTCGACTCCGATGTCCGAGGTGCTGCAGCTGCAGCGCAACGCCTTCCACCGGGACGGTTTTCCTGATGCGGCCACTCGCCGCGACCGGATCGATCGGTTCGCCCACGCCGTGGTGGCTCACACCGACGAGCTGGTGGAGGCGATCTCGAACGACTTCGGTCATCGTCCAGAGGTCACCACGCTCGTCTCGGATATCGCGACGCTCGCGTTGGACGCCGAACTCGCCCGTGCGCGTGTGGGTTCCTGGATGCGCCCGCGGCGCCCGTGGGGCCGCGTCCCCGGCGCGGTGGCCAGCGCCGTCGGGCTGGATGCCGCCATTCACCCGGAGCCTTTGGGCGTGGTCGGAGTCATGGGCATCTGGAACTTTCCGATCAACCTGACCGCGATCCCGGCCCTGTCCGCACTGGCGGCCGGGAACCGGGTGATGATCAAGATGTCAGAAGCCGTACCCGCCACTGCCGAGGTGTTCGCGAACGCCGTCCACGACGCCTTCGACGTCGAGGAGGTGGCGGTGGTGACCGGCGATGTGGAGGTCTCCCGCGAGTTCGCTGGTCTGGCGCTCGATCACTTGTTCTTCACCGGGTCTGCGGCAACGGGGTCAGCAGTCATGGCGGCGGCTGCCAAGAACCTCACGCCAGTGACCTTGGAACTGGGCGGCAAGAATCCGGTTGTTCTCGCGCCGGCTGCGGCGGGTGAGAAAGCGGTGGTGCGGCGCGCGGCGGCGAGAGTGGCGACGGCGCGTCTGGTGAACGCCGGTCAGGCGTGTATCGCCCCTGAAGACGTGTACGTGCCGACGGAATCCGCCCGCACGTTCGTCCAGGAGGTCTTCTCAACCTGGGGTCGTGTGGTGCCGGACATGTTCGAGCGCGATGAGATGCCCACGCTCATCTCGGATAGTGCCTATGAGCGGATCACCGCGCTGCTGGAGGACGCTGCGGAGAAGGGGGCGCAGGTGCTCACGGCCGTCCGATCGGACGACAGCGGCCAGGAGGCATTGCGCTCGGCGCGGATCATGCCGCCCACGGTGGTGCTCGGGGTGACGGAGGAGATGAGCATCGCCCACGAAGAGGTCTTCGGACCGGTGCTCGCCGTCCACCCGTATGACCATCTGGAGGATCTGCTCGAGGAGTTGGCTGAGAAGCCGGAGCCGCTGGTGGCGAGCTGGTTCGGTCCGGACGACGTCGACTACCGCACATTCGTGGCGCGTACCCGCTCCGGTGGGGTGGCCCGCAACGACTACGCGCTCTCGCAGTCCGTTCCGGGCTTGCCGTTCGGCGGTGTGGGTGCCTCCGGTATGGGGCAGTATCACGGCAGGTTCGGGTTCGAGACGTTCAGTCACCGACGGTCGGTGGTTGGTTCCGATCTGCCGTTCTCGATCGTCGATCTCCTCACGCCGGGGGAGTCAGCCAAGGTGCCGGACGCGGTCCGACGTGGGCTCTCCGCCTACCGCACGCTGCTCTCGCGGCGCCTGCGCTGACGCGCGGGCTGGGCGCCTGGATCGCTCGGTGAGCCCGGTCGACGTGATCGGGGCCAGGTCGATCGCGTACCCTTGCCGCTTGTGGCTACCGACTTCCCCGTAGAGATCCAGGGTCTGCTCAAGATCCTCGACTCGATCACCGCCGTCAGTGACCCGGACGCGTTGCGGGAGCGGATCGCCCAGCTCTCGGAGGAGGCGGCCGCCCCGGACTTGTGGGATGACCCCGAGGCAGCGCAGCAGGTCACGAGCCAACTCTCCTACGCGCAGACTGAGCTCGAACGCCTGGAGCGGCTCGCCGAGCGGATCGGCGATCTCGGTGCGCTGGTGGAGCTGGCCCAGGAGGAGGACGACGCCGATACCCTCGCCGAGGCTGAGGCAGAGCTGGGGACCATCCGCGCCGCGCTGGAGGATCTGGAGATCCGGACCCTCCTCTCGGGCGAGTACGACCAGCGCGAGGCGGTCGTGACGATCCGCGCGGGAGCCGGTGGTGTGGACGCCGCCGACTTCGCAGAGATGCTCATGCGCATGTACCTGCGTTGGGCCGAGCGCAAGGGGTACCCGACGGCGGTTCTCGATACCTCCTACGCCGAGGAGGCGGGCCTGAAGTCGGCGACGTTCGAGGTGAAGGTTCCGTACGCCTTCGGCACCCTGAGCGTGGAGGCCGGGACGCATCGCCTGGTGCGGATCTCCCCGTTCGACAATCAGGGTCGCCGGCAGACGTCGTTCGCGGCGGTCGAGGTGATCCCGCTGATCGAACAGACCGACAGCGTCGAGATCCCGGAGTCGGAGATCAAGGTGGACGTCTTCCGCTCCTCCGGGCCCGGTGGGCAGAGCGTGAACACGACCGACTCCGCCGTGCGCATGACCCACATCCCCAGCGGCATCGTCGTCTCGATGCAGAACGAGAAGTCGCAGATCCAGAACAGGGCCGCCGCCCTGCGGGTGCTCCAGTCCCGGCTGCTGCTGAAGCGCCAGGAGGAGGAGAGTGCGGCCAAGAAGGCGATGGCAGGGGACGTCAAGGCCTCCTGGGGTGACCAGATGCGCTCGTACGTCCTCCAGCCGTACCAGATGGTTAAGGATCTGCGCACCGAGCATGAGGCGGGCAACCCGTCGTCGGTCTTCGACGGGGACATCGACGGTTTCATCAACGCCGGGATCCGCTGGCGTAAGCACCAGCAGCTCGACGCCGAGGCCGGCGCGTAGCACCTCCCGATCGCGCCGCTGCTCGAGCCGCACGCTCGGCGCGTTCGAATCCCCCTGCGTGATTCCTCCGCGGTCTCGGGATTCCGATGGGGTCGGCGTGGGGTCGAGGGTGCTCCGAGTTCCCGCGCTCACGACGCCTGTGACCGCGGGAACACGCTCACGGGCGCGCGGCGTGTCACCCGGGCAGGACCAGATTGGCTGCATACCCTGCAAGTGGCCAGGTTTCGCCCTTCCCCTTCCCCAAGACTGGCCAGGCAGCGCAGTGATCCGTTTCAAGAAAGTCTCCAAGGTGTACGCCCGTGGGGCGCGCCCTGCCCTGGACCAGGTCTCGCTCGAGGTCGGCCGGGGTGAGTTCGTGTTCCTCGTGGGAGCCTCGGGCTCGGGCAAGTCGACCTTCCTGCGTCTCGTGCTGCGAGAAGAGCGCCCCACCAACGGGTCCGTGTTCGTGGCGGGCCGGGACCTGGCGAACCTCTCCCAGTGGAAGGTGCCGCAGCTGCGCCGTCAGATCGGGTGTGTCTTCCAGGACTTCCGGTTGCTTCACAACAAGAACGTCTTCGACAACGTCGCCATCGCCCTGCAGGTGATCGGCAAGCCCCGGCACCACGTGATGACCACCGTGCCGGAGACGCTGGAGATGGTGGGGCTGGCCGGGAAGGAGAAGCGGCTCCCGCACGAGCTCTCTGGCGGTGAACAGCAGCGGGTCGCCATTGCCCGCGCGTTCGTCAACCGCCCGGCGATCATCCTGGCCGACGAGCCCACCGGGAACCTGGACCCCACCACCTCGGTCGGCATCATGCGTCTGCTCGACCGGATCAACCGCACCGGAACGACAGTGGTCATGGCAACCCACGACGACGAGATCGTCGACCAGATGCGCAAGCGCGTGGTCGAGCTGGTCGACGGGCAGATGGTGCGTGACCAGGACCGCGGCGTCTACGGCGCGGCGCGTTAGGGCGGGGGACACACGATGCGACTTCAGTTCGTCCTTTCGCAGATCGGCAACGGGCTGCGCCGGAACATGGCGATGGCCGTCTCGGTCGTGCTCGTGACGTTCATCTCGCTCACCTTCGTTGGTGCGGCGGTCCTGCTGCAGATGCAGGTGGGCAACATGAAGGACGAGTGGTACGACCGCGTCGAGGTCTCGATCTATCTGTGCCCGCCGGACTCCTCGGTCCCCACGTGCGCCGGGGGTGAGGCAACAGAGCAGCAGGTGGAGCAACTGCAGGGCGTGCTGACTTCCGACTCGCTCAGCCCGTACGTGGAGGAGGTCTTCCTCGAGACGAAGGAGCAGGCCTTCGACGCTTTCCAGGAGCGCTTCGGTGATCAGGACTGGGCGCAGCGGATCACCGTGGACCAGATGCAGCAGTCGTTGCGGGTCAGCCTCGTTGACCCGGAGCTATACCAAGTGGTCGCCGATGAGGTGGCCGGGCGCGATGGAGTCGAAGAGGTGATCGACCAGCGATCGATTCTTGAACCGCTCTTCCTGGTGCTCAACCGCGCGACTATCCTGGCGGCGGGCCTGGCTGCGGTGATGATCGTGGCCGCGGTGCTGTTGATCACGACCACGATCCGGCTCTCCGCGATGAGCCGGAGCAGAGAGACGTCGATCATGCGGCTCGTCGGCGCCTCGAACTTCTTCATCCAGCTTCCGTTCATGCTCGAAGGTGCCATTGCTGCCCTGCTTGGTGCCGTGCTGGCGAGCACCGGGTTGTGGCTGGGAGTACGCTCCATCATCGAGAACTGGCTCGCCGAATCGGTGCGCTGGGTCAACTTCGTCAACACCGGGGACGTGCTCGTAGTCGCACCCTTGTTGGTGGCGATCGGGATCGTGCTCGCGGCCATCAGTTCGCTGGTCAGTCTCAGCCGGTACACGAAGGTGTGATCATGGCACGACGACGTCCGTTCCGATCCCACGGTCCCTCACGTTCGGCGCGGGGTGCCCTGGCCGCAGCCCTGGCGTGCTCACTCGCGCTTCTCGCCGGCCCGGTCGCTGCCGATACGCGCGACGATCTCGAGGAGCAGCAGGAGCAGAACGAGGCGGAGCGTGAAGAGCTCGCTGCGATGCTCGAGGGCACCGAGTCCGAGCTCGCGGATGTGTACCTCGAGCTGGACGATATCGAACGCCGGCTGCCGATGGCCCAGGACGAGCTCGCGGTCGCCAATGACGAGCTGGCGGCAGCAGAGCGCCACGCGGCGTCCGTGCAGG